>NZ_JAVDUU010000003.1:0-1265907 GCF_031456535.1 Mucilaginibacter pocheonensis | reverse complement strand
GAGTGGTGAGTGGTGAGTGGTGAGTGGTGAGTGGTGAGTGGTGAGTGGTGAGTGGTGAGTGGTGAGTGGTGAGTGGTGAGTGGTGAGTGGTGAGTGGTGAGTAAAATTGACAAACAATTTAGTCAAAAATCAGCTAATCACATAATTATTTAATCAGCGATCAGGAATCATGATAATCATTTGATCGTGTAAATCAAGGTTCATATAAAATAGGCTCGATTACTAATCATTTAAATCAACGGTCAAAAAAATAGCGATGAATCAGGGACTCATCGCTATAAATATTATAAGGTTGCGTTAACTGACAACTGAGAGCCAATAATTTTAGGTAGTATAGCCCAGTATCTTCAATACCTGCTTGCTGTTTTGCTCTTCGCCAAATACTTCAAAGTTAAAAGTCTCGTCGCGGTTGCGGCGGATGATAACGTGCTTGGGCGATGGCAGTAAGCAGTGGTGTATGCCCCCATAGCCGCTCAACACTTCCTGGTAAGCCCCGGTATTAAAAAAGCCCAGGTACTGCACCTTACGGGTTTTGGGCATAAATACGCTGTTCATGTGTGCTTCCTGGTTATAGTAATCCTGACCGTCGCAGGTTATACCACCCAGATTTACACGCTCGTATTCAGAATCCCAGTTGTTAACCGGCAATAGTATGTATTTCTGGTTAAGTGCCCAAACATCGGGCAGATTGGTAATAAATGAACCATCAAGCATCAACCATCTTTCACGGTCGTTTTGTTGTTTACGGCCCAAAACCTTATATAATATCCCCGAAGCCTCGGCAACGGTATATTTACCAAATTCGGTAATAATATCCGGCTCAATGGTATCATGCTCGGCGCAGATCTCTTTGATACGGCTCACGATCTCGTTGATCATGTATTCATAATCAAAATCAAAAACCAATGAATCCTTAAATGGCATACCACCACCAATATCCAATGTGTCAAGCGCTGGGTTTACCTTTTTAAACTTGCAATAAAGCGTTACATATTTTTCCAGTTCATTCCAATAATATGGGGTATCGGAGATACCTGAGTTGATGAAGAAATGCAGCAGCTTAACCTGGAAATTAGGATTATCCTCAATCTTATTATGATAAAAGTCGATCACATCTTCCATGCGCACACCCAAACGCGAAGTATAGAACTGAGAGTCGGGCTGCTCTTCAGCCGCAATACGGATACCCAGGTTGCATGGTGTGTCCATTTCTATCTCATCGTCATACAGGTTAAACTCTTCTTTATTATCCAATACCGGGATGATGTTTTTAAAACCATCATGCAGCATGTCAATAATGTAAGTTTTGTACTGGAAGGTTTTAAAGCCGTTACATATCACGGTAATGTCTTTATTAACCACTCCTTTTTTCTCCAGGGCATCGATCATCGGCATATCAAAAGCCGACGACGTTTCCAGGTGGATCTCATTTTTAAGCGCTTCTTCAACAATGTGCCTGAAATGCGAGCTTTTTGTGCAATAACAATACTTATAGCTACCGCGATAATTATTTTTTATGATAGCCTGCTGAAATAACAGCTTAGCCTGCTGTATTTTCTTGGTTATCATGGGCAGATAAGTGAAGCGCAGGGGAGTGCCATACGTTTCGATCATCTCCATTAAATTAAGGTCCTGAAAGTATAGTTCATCATCGATGATCTCAAAACCATCCTGTGGGAAACCTACACTTAAATCAAGAAATTCCTGGTAACTCTGCATCCTTAAAAAATTTGGGGCAAAAATGTGATTTTAAAAGGAATTAATGGCTAAATATTGATATAAAATTTATAGTCTGAATGTAATTTATTTGTATCGGGTTCGTGGGGCGAGTTGCGGGGTTCGGGAGAGATAGGAGAACTGGGTTGAAATAGTGGTTATATAGATTAGCTGGGTGAGGGATAAGCGTTGACTGCACGGCTGATAGTTAAAACTGGTTAATGACGGTATTGGAAAAATTAAATTCATTATTTTATAAATTAAATCGCCTCGGGTAGTGCGATTCCTTCCTCGGGGAATGTAGGGGTTTATTAAACATAGTAAGCTTACATCGCATGTATAAACCCCTCCCTGCCACCACGCCATCCTGCGCACCCCTCCCGTGGGGAGGGAATATGTAGCGGATTCAGTTTTTATAAATTACCACATACCAAATCTTCAAAACCTCGAAAAACGAAGGAATCTTATACGATTTGCCATGACTGTTTCGTATATACCTTTTTATTTTTAGCCTGTATTTTTTAAATGCTTGATTATTATTTGTTTCTGAACTTAGGAGGTGTTCGAAAAATAAAAAGGAGCCTCGGGTAGTGCGATTCCTTCCCTGGGGAAGGGGGAGGTAGGGGTTCATTAAGCATAGTAAACATTGCAAGCTTTATCGCATGAATAAACCCCTCCCTGCCACCACACCATCCGGCGCATCCCTCCCGTGAGGAGGGAATACTTAACGGATTCAACCTTCAGAAAACCATCATATATCGATACATATAAGCAGTTTACCTATCGGCTGGATTAAAAACAATCAGGGCAATAAATAGAAATAATTATTTAACAGCGATTGGTATTTATTAATATTTATAGGTAAATAAGGGTTAATTTTTAACGATTGACCTGTTTTATTGTCAAACTGATGATAATACAAATTCATAAAACCATAACCTATTTCTGTTGTGGTATTTATAGTTAATATTATAAACCTACCTAAAATTAATCATTATGATAGCTTTAATAGTAGCATTAGCAGTGAGTTCGATTTCTGGTTATTTTGTAGCAGACAATACCAGTGAAGACGAATGTTAAAATATCCTTAGTGAGGAAAATTTAATAGAATGTGTTTAAAAGGTTAGTTAGAATTGGTTATCCTCTTTTACAACGGACATTCAAGACGGATTTTGGAGCTTCTTAAAAATAAACCGGATGGTGCGATTTTTCCCCGGGGAATGGGAGGTGGGGTTTAGTAAAGTGGCAAGCTTGTATCGCATGAATAAACCCCTCCCTGCCACCACACCATCCGGCGCACCCCTCCCGTGTGGAGGGAATATTCCATGGATTCAGTTTTTATAAATTACCACAGGCCAAATCTTCAAAACCTCAAAAAACAGGAAAATCTTATACGATTGGTCCTGGTCGCCCCCCTGTACAGTGTTTTATTTTTAACCTGAATTTTTAAACACTTGATTATCAGGTGTTCATGAATGTTAACGGTGTTCACGCGACGTGAACGTGAACACCGTGAACATTCCGCATGACATTATTTTACCCGGGCCGCACGTCAAATAATACTAACTATTCCCCAACCGGCAAATGCACCTCGGCCATCATGCACCTGGCGCTGCCGCCGCCATTGGTTTCAATGGTATTGATATCAGCATAAACTAACTTGCCATATTTCTTCAGGGTGGATTTTTGCTCTTCGTCCAGCGCCTGGTAAGCATTTCGTGACATCACGATCAGGTTTTCCCCTTTGTTGTTCTTCACTTCCAGCATGTTGCCAGCAAAGCGGTTCATTTGGTCGAAGGTTATTTCAATAATTTCTTTATGAGCCGACCGCAGTGATTCCAAAACCACAACCTTGTCGTGTGGATTAGGGACGCTGTCTGAACAGATCACGGCAAACCCGCTGCCAACGCACATCAGCACATTTGTATGGTAAATGGCAGTACCATTGGCGTCGGCGGCCTCAAAGCTGATGGGTTTATAGCCAGCCTGCCCGCAAAACAGAGTAAGCACTTCTTTGTCGGTACGGGGCGAAAGGCAGGCATAGGCAATTTTGTTCTCCCGGTCAAGCACCATACTGCCGGTTCCCTCTAAAAATTTATTTTCGGACTCAAAGCGGCTCAGATCAATCACATGGGCAACCTTAAAATTATCCTCCAATTTATTGATGATATCTTCCCGGCGCTCCAACCGGCGATTCTCGGCTTGCATGGGGTACAGGAACACATTACCATCTGCATGAAACGATACCCAGTTATTGGGGAAAATAGAATCGGGCGTATGAGGTTGCACGGTATCATCAACCACGGTGACATTTACCCCATTTTCTTTCAATATTTTAACAAAACCGTCAAACTCGGCCAGAGCTTTATCCTGAACGGCCAGCTGGTTGGCATCACGGTTTTGAAAAGCATTGCTCCCGGCAGTTTGCTCATTAAAGCCAAAACTTACCGGCCTTATCATCAATATGTTGTTGGTTGATTGCTTCATTTTTAGTTCATTGGGGTTTTGTCTGAACCGGGATTAAGCAGATCTATTAGATTTTGCATTCCGGCTCAAACATCTTATCCCGGTTAATACAATTAAATTACCTTATCCCTTAAAAGCGGCATGCTCATACAATGAAAACCACCCCGGGCCCTGGAAAGTTCTGCAGATGGCATTAAAATCAGCGTATCCTTCATTTTTTGCGGGTCAAGTTCGCCGGTTTCAAATTTCTGCAGCAAGTCGTTCACCCGTATTACCTCAAATCCGTTTTGTTTAAAAGCATCAACTGTTTTATCATTTCGGTCATAACCCAAAACCACCCCTTCTTTTAACGCGAGTAAATTACAGGAGTCGGTCCATTGTTCACGGGCATCAAAGGGAAAACTGTTATTGCCCGAATAAATGAACTTTGTTTTTGAGCCGCTTTGCAAGTCGTTCTCACTGATGTCGGCCAGCAGGTCTTCAATGCACCCAAAAAGCCTTGGTTTTTCATCTTTTTCAAACTGCACAATTTCAGCCTTGTCTTTTTGTTTTTTGTCGGCAAACCATGAAATAGGCTCCTGTTCTTCCAAAGGAGCATCGGCTACTGCCAGCGAGCGGAGCAGCACCCACGTATCGCGCTTTACTTGGGTAAATACAGTATCAATATGCATGTAATCGCGCTTGTGCGGTATTTTTACAATAGTTACCTTTTTTACTACGTTATGCTCAAACAATAATTTGATGGCTTCATTAGCGCCGCTGATAGAGGTACGCTCGCTGCAGCCAATAATTAAATGCTGCGGGCTTACCATCATTACATCGCCACCCTCCAAAGTTGTCTTTTCGAGGTTGTCTTCACCGGGACGTAAAAAATGTTGCGCTGTTTCGGGTATCTCCAGTATATTATTGCGATACGATGCAAACAGCGGGTGATTAAAAAAAATATATCTCGCCAGCAAAGTTTCACGGAAACGCGCTTTTTTTGCCGGTTTGTTCAGCAGCATATAGTTATTAACTGCTATGCCAATGTCCCTTGAGAAAATCAGGTTAGGTATTGGCGCAAATATCATCTCTTCGGTATTTAATGATCCCGATATAAATATTTTGGCCAGTTCAATGGGGTCGGTTTCTATCAGTTGCTGCTGCAAACGATAATTGCAGCTCTCTATGGCGCAAACAGAGGCCGCCAGTTTTTCGCGTATATCGTCCTGTTGTAAAATCTCGGCCAGCAGGGTTTGTATCTCAATTACTTTATTTGAGGCATGAAAGCCGGAGTTATCCGGTTTAAAAAATAGGCGATCACCATCATTTTCAATCTGTTGTAGTTTGCCCCTTATTTTGTCCGGGTCTAAAAAGTAAAGCAATAGTTTTACGTAATGATCGTACTCATTTTTACGCATGGTATCCAGGTGAACAATATCTTCAAATAACCAATCCTGGGCTTTTGATGGTACCACTTTACCCAGGCCGCTGTCCGGACTATGGATCAGTAAGGTGCGGAGCGTTCCAATTTCGGATGTTACATCTATTTTAAAATCGTTGTTGGTTAGTGTCATAAATGGCTATAAGAAAAACAAATCTATTCAGAATAATCAATATTTTATTATAACAAGGATATTGGCAATTTATTTAATTTTGCCGCATGGATTTTATTATTGATGCAGCCGTTAAAGCTATAAAACATCTGTACCAAACCGATGTGGCTCCGGCAGCTATAAGTTTACAGGAAACCCGTAAAGAATTTGAGGGGCAAATAACTATAGTGATCTTTCCGTTTACCAAATTTTCTCGCAAAGGACCTGAGCAAACCGGTAACGAAATAGGGGAGCTGCTGAAAAGTGAGTTAAAAGAGATAGCCTCATTTAATGTGATCAAAGGTTTTCTTAATCTGTCAATAAGTGATGAATATTGGATAGGGCAGCTATACAACCACATTTTGCGCGATGATTTTGCGGTGGCAAAACCAAACGGACAAAAGGTAATGGTGGAATATTCATCACCCAATACTAATAAACCGCTTCATCTTGGGCATATCCGTAATAACCTTTTAGGATACTCGGTAGCGCAGATCCTGAATGCTGCCGGTTATGAGGTGGTTAAGACCAATCTGGTGAATGATCGCGGGATACACATTTGTAAATCTATGCTGGCCTGGCAAAAGTTTGGCAATGGCGAAACTCCGCAATCATCAGGCTTAAAAGGCGATCATTTAGTAGGTAAGTATTATGTGCTGTTTGATAAAGCTTATAAAACCCAGATAGAGGAGCTGAAAGCAGAAGGTGAAAGTGAAGAAGAAGCTAAAAAGAATGCCTCAATTATAAAAGAAGCCCAGCAAATGCTGCAAAAATGGGAAGCTGGCGATGCAGAAGTGATTAGCCTGTGGAAAACCATGAATGAATGGGTTTATGTCGGTTTTGCAGATACTTACAAGCAGTTGGGCGTTAGCTTTGACAAATACTATTACGAATCAAATACTTATCTTTTAGGTAAGGATATTATTGATGAAGGCCTTGAAAAAGGTGTATTCTTTAAAAAAGCGGATGGATCAGTGTGGATAGACCTGACAGCTGATGGACTGGATGAAAAGCTGGTGTTGCGTTCAGACGGTACATCGGTTTACATAACCCAGGATCTGGGCACCGCTCAGCTAAAATACAACGACTTCCACATGGATAAATCTATTTATGTGGTTGGTAATGAACAGGATTATCACTTTAAAGTGTTGTTTCTGATACTACGGAAATTAGGTAAAATAGGATCTGATGGGTTGTTTCATTTATCATACGGTATGGTCGATCTGCCGTCGGGTAAAATGAAATCGCGTGAGGGTACGGTAGTTGATGCCGACGATCTGATGGAGGAAATAGAGGCTACCGCTAAAGAGCAAACCGAAGCCATGGGTAAGGTTGATGGTTTTAGCGAAGAAGATAAACTTCAGCTTTATCATACCATTGGTATGGGGGCCCTAAAATATTTCCTTTTAAAGGTTGATCCAAAAAAACGCTTGTTGTTTGATCCTAATGAGTCTGTTGATTTTCAAGGACATACTGGGCCATTTATTCAGTATACCCATGCTCGTATCAAATCTGTACTCAGCAAGGCCAATTATCAGGTGAATAACCGAGTTGAAATAACTGAGCTTGACGGCGTTGAGCGCGATCTGATCGTTTTGCTTACCCAGTTTCCCGGTGTAATCAGTACGGCGGCAGCTGAATACAGTCCGGCTGTTATAGCCAATTACGTATATGACCTTGCGAAGGCTTACAATAAATTTTATCACGAAAAGTCGATTTTACAAGCTGGGGACGAGGTATCAAAGCAATTCAGGCTGCAGCTTTCGGCTTCCTCAGCCAAGGTGATCAGCAAAGCGATGAACCTGCTGGGTATTGATGTCCCCGAAAGGATGTAGGAGCCCTAATCTCCTAAATGGGAGCTTTTTGTGAGGATTTCAGAAGTACAGATATTAAAGATAAAGCCTGATTCCTTTTGGAATCAGGCTTTATCTTTTTTAAATAAACTTTTCAAAAGTTTCCTTTTACGGGAACAGTGGGCTGAATTTTATCTCCAATAGCCTCTGTGCCAGGCATAACCATGCCTAACCGGGTGCCAGTAGCCCCGTACATAAACGCGACCGGGGCGTGGGCGGGCATAGTAGCCGTTTATATAAGTGTATCTTCCACCGCGCCAGGCCCACTCACCAGGCACCCAATAAGCACCGGGATAAGGGGCTACAGGGCGTACATATACCGGCTCGGCAGGTTGCTCGGCAACATAATAATCAGCAGCGCATGATGTGAATAAGGTGCCGGTTAAGGCGAGTAATAATCCTATTTTCGCTATCTTTTTCATCTGTAAAATGTTTATTTTAACAATTATTTACAGAATTTTTGACAAAAAAGCGCTGGATAGTTTAATTTTTTGATGCAAATTTAGCAGCCACTACTAATTCCTTGCTACCCGGTGTATAAGTATAAAAACCACTGCCAGATTTTGCGCCAAGGTGTTTTGCAGCAACCATATTTACCAGTAATGGACATGGCGCATATTTTTGATTGCCAAACCCGTCATACAATACTTTTAAAATAGCCAGGCAAACATCAAGGCCAATAAAATCGGCCAGTTGCAGCGGACCCATAGGATGGGCCATACCCAGTTTCATTACGGTATCAATTTCTTCAACACCGGCAACACCTTCATATAAGGTGTAAATAGCCTCATTGATCATAGGCATCAGGATGCGGTTGGCCACAAAGCCCGGATAATCATTTACTTCAACAGGATCTTTTTCCAAAGTTTTAGCCAGTTGCATAACGGTTTGCATAACCACATCAGTAGTAGCATAACCGCGTATCACTTCCACCAGTTTCATTACCGGCACCGGGTTCATAAAGTGCATGCCTATTACATTTTCGGGATTTTTTGTAACCGCAGCAATTTGTGTGATGGAAATTGATGATGTATTTGAAGCCAGGATAACATCATCATCGCAAATATCGCTTAACTGTTTAAACAACTTTAGTTTAATATCACGGTTCTCCGTGGCGGCTTCAATTACGAGGTCGGCCGTGGCTGCACCCTGTTGCAGGTCGGTAAAGGTTTTGATGCGGTTAAGCGTATCAGTCTTTAACTGCGGGTCAATAGCGCCTTTTTTTAGCTGACGGTCAAGGTTATTGGTAATGGTTTGTACCGCTTTATCCAGAGCACCGGGATCAATATCAACCAATGATACATCAAAGCCGTGCTGTGCAAAAGTATGAGCTATGCCATTGCCCATTGTGCCCGAACCAATTACAGTAATATTTTTCATAATGATTATTGGGTTATGTAAATGTTAAAACCCATAAGCTAAGTTGATGCAATTTTTTTACTTTACAAATACAGCTGTATTATAATGTAATGAATTTACCCGCCTCAATTATCGTTTTCTTGCTGATCTCTTCATATTCAGGGATGTGGCCAAGGTCGTCAGCTTCCGAATAATCAAGTATATAGCTTTTTGAATAAATATCCTTAGGCCCGTTAAATATGATGCCCATCATGGGGATACCGTATTTTTTTAGCGCGTGAAGCGATAGGAGGGTATGATTAATACTGCCCAGATAGTTTTGCGATACCAGGATCACTTTCGCATCTAATTGTTTGATCACATCTATCATTAAAAAATTATCATTTAAAGGCACCATAAGACCGCCGGCTCCCTCAATCACCAGCTGGTTATTAGTTTCGGGAGCAATGATGTTTTGTACATCTATAACAATTTTATCAATGGCCGCTGATTTGTGCGGAGAATATGGCTGCGTTAAACGATAAGCTTCGGGGAAAAATCGCGAAACGCTATTTGTGACCAAGCTTTGTACTTTTTGGGTATCGCTATTGTCCAGGTCGCCAGATTGTACAGGTTTCCAGTAATCGGCCTGCAGTTTTTCAGTGATGATGGCCGAAACCAATGTTTTGCCAACACCGGTACCTATTCCGGTAATAAATATAGGCTGTTTAGGAAGCATTTATAAGCTGGTTAAAATATCAGTAAGTAAGGTTAAATCATGGGTTGTATTGTACGCGTGCAGACATATCCTTATCCTTTCGGTTCCGGGCGGTACAGTGGGGCTCAGTATCGCTCTAACATCTAACCCGGCATTTTGCAAAATGTTTGCAGTTTCGCGCGCCTTGTCATTGCTTTTTAATACGATACATTGAATAGCACTGTCGCTGTTAATAAGCGTAAAGGTGTTATTGGGGCTTATTTGATTTTTAAACAGGTCGATATTGTTTTTCAGGCTGATGATCTCCCTGTCGGCATTACTTAATAGCCAATAAGCCATTTTTACAGCTGCCAGCTGGTGAAAGGAAGGAGCAGTGGTATAAATAAACGAACGGGAAAAATTTATAAGGTATTCTCTTAGCTGATTACTGCCCAATATAATAGCTCCATGGCAGCCCAGGGCTTTGCCAAAAGTTACAATAACTGCAAATACCTCGTTTTGCAAGCCAAGTTTACTTATTAAACCCGCGGGGTATAAACCTACTGCATGTGCTTCGTCAACAATTAAGTGCGCGCCGTATTTTTTAGTAAGGCTCAATATCCCGGCTATTGGCGGAGTGTCACCATCCATCGAGTAAATACTTTCAATCACAACGTAGCAATTGCCTTTGGCCTGCTTTAGCTTAGCTTCAAGGCTCTCCATATCATTGTGACGAAAGCTGTAACGATTGGCATAACTTAATCGCGCACCGTCAATAGCAGATGCATGTATAAGCTCGTCAAGTATAATGGTATCGCCGCGTTGTGGCAGTGAGGATAACAGGCCGAGATTGGCATCATAACCCGAGTTAAAAAGCAGTCCGGCAGGGTATTGGTGATGCGCCGCTATTTCTTTTTCAAGATTTTCTGCATAGGTTATATTGCCCGATAAAAGCCGGGATCCGGTGGAGCCGTTTAAGCCTTCCGGATGCTTTTGTACTTCGGCGGCGATGCTCTGCCTTAAAATTGGCGAACGCGCAAAGCCGAGGTAGTCATTAGAGCAAAAATCAACAAGGCTGTTTTCCGGCTTTAGCGTTCTGTACAAGCCTGAGCGCCGCCTTTCATCAAGTTTGCTTTTAATATATTTTTCAGCAGATGTCAAATGGAAATGATTTCTGCAAAAATAAAAAAAGCGGCTTAACGCCGCTTTTTATTATAAATTAATTTTGCGAGCCTCCTCCGCCGCCTTGTCTCATCCTGTCCATTCTTTCCTTCATTGCTTTGTCATAAGCAGCAGCCTGGTCGGGTGTTAAAATGGCTTTGATCTTTGTATTGGTTGCTTCCATCATTGGGCGCATGGCACCTCTCATGGCACTCCTGTCGCCGTTGGCGGCAGTTCTTACGCTATCCATTTTGGTTGCTTGTTCTTTATATATAGCAGTTATTTTAGTGGTTTGATCGTCAGTAAGTTTTAGCTGTGTTTGCAGATCCTTAGCTCTTTCTTCCGGACTTTTTCTCATACCGCCACCCTGTGCATGACTTACGGCTGCAATCCCCATCAGGAAGCAGCACATCAACAAAATTTTTTTCATAGCTTCTTTTTTAATTTATTACGTTTTATAATCTTATGATAAAGATATACCGTAAAGGTTTAAATAAGCCGATGTAACTTAATTGTTGCTTTGCTGTAAGTTTGATATAGAACGCTGCATTTGTGCCATCATATTGGTAAGGCTTTCCATGGTAGGCTCAGGTGTAGGCTGCGGCAATTGGGTAGATATATAACCTTTAGCTTTCCATATTTCCAGTACGTCTTCTCCATTTATTTCATAGGGCTCATATACCGGGTTGTCAGATATCAGCTTCAGTTTTTTGTTTTCTTTAAATTTATTACCAATGCGTTTATACACTACGCCATCGGTTTTTGATATCACCACATAGGTTTCGCCGGTTTTAACATCGCCCCAGTTTTCCAGGTATTCGCCTATAATAATATCGCCCGATAAGATAGGTAGCATCGAATCGCCTTTTATTTCAAACGCGCGATAGGTGCCCTGTTTAAACATGGGTAAATAAAATTTAGGCAGCTGTGATACATATTCGGGATCGGCATAACCGTTTAAATACCCGGCGCTCGCCTTAAGCGGCACCATTTCAATATTTTCATTGTCTTCCTTGTCAACAGAAATACTGAGTATGCGCAGGTTGGCCGGGTTGCCTTTGGGCTTGGGTACCCATTTGTCATTGATGGTTTCATTGATAAAATCATCAATAGTAATGTCAAAAAATATTGCTAATGTTTTTAGTAGTTCATATTTGGGTTCGGCGCGTTCTTCTTCATATGCGCCTACTAATGAGCGTTTTATACCTAATTCATCGGCAAACTGCTGTTGGGTTAAACCCTTCTTTTTGCGGAGATACTTAATATTTTGTGAAATTATTGACATAAAATTTGCATTTGCTAAAATAATTAGTAATTTTATGCTCATAAAGTTAGTAATAATTATTGGTTCACCAAATTTTTTATCATAAAATGAAACGTTTTGTATATATCATCACCGACAGAAACAGGAAGAATTTACACGTTGGCTTATGCTCAGACCTTGTAAAAACGCTGCAGTTTTACAGCGATATGCCTACTTTGTTTTTTGACAGCGCGCAACAGCTTAACCGTTTGGTTTATTTTGAGGAGATCAATACCGAAGAGCAGGCCATGGAGCGCTTTAAGGTGGTGAGCACTTATACCCGCCCGCAAAAAGAAAAAATGATCAGACCTGTTAATCCTGACTGGATAGATCTGACCATTGGCCTTAAGTTTGAAAATGGTTTACGTGTAAGGCCGCAGTTGCGCCCATCAGTAAACGTAAACAGAAGAGCAGTTACTTTTTAATGAATTTTAACGCGCCTGAGTTCATGCAGTATCTTTTGCCGCCGCGGTCAGCAGGGCCATCGTCAAAAACATGTCCCAGGTGCAGGCCTGTACTTTTTTCAATAACTTCGTCGCGGCTCATACCGTAACTGTTGTCATGTACTATCGCTATTTTTTTTGAGTCGACAGCTTTAACAAAGCTTGGCCAGCCGGTGCCGCTGTCAAATTTATCATCAGAGCTAAATAGCACATCGCCTGTGGCCGCACTTACGTACATACCTTTTTCATGGTTGTTCCAATATTCATTTTTGTATGGCGGCTCGGTACCGCTTTCAACCATAATGTGGTATTGATTTGGCGTTAATATTTTTTTCCATTCGGCAGCTGGTTTGCTCATTTTCCTTTTGCTGTCCTGGCCGTTGCTATTCTGACAGCCAAACGCGGTTAAAATACATAATAGCACTGCTGCTAAAATTGATCTTTTCATTTTTAATTATTTAGTTAACCATAAATATATTCATGAGGCATTGCCGCATGTTTACTTTGAATGTTAGTCGTAAACTGTGGCCAATCCTTACAATTATAATATACTTAAATACGTAGTACTGGTTTTAACGGATTGTCATTGCACTGTACTTTATTATATGGCTTTGGATTTTGGAATGGCAACCTTGTTTATCACATGCAGCAAACCATTGCTTTGCTCAATATCAAACCGGCTGATGATAACTTGACCGCCGGTTTCGTCTTCCAGTACAATATTACGGTTGCTATCAATTTTTGCAGTAAGCACGCCACCACCTAAAGTAGTAAAAGTAGCAGCTCCCTTTTTTTGGTTTATTTTTTTCTGGATGTCTTTGGCGCTTAATTTACCTGCTACGGCATGATAAGTAATGATATGTGTAAGTTTCCACACATGCGATGGTTTTGAGAGCGAATCAAGCTCACCAACGGGCAGTTTGTCAAAGGCAGAGTTAACCGGCGCAAATATGGTAATTGGGCCTTTACTTTCAAACGTTTCTGTAAGGTTTGCCAGCTTAATAAAGTTAGATAGCACAGAGAAATCTTTAGAAAGTGCAATGTTTTTAACGATGTTATTTGTTGGCTGCATGCCATCGCCAGCAGTAGTTTTAAGCGGGCCAATTGCGGGGGTATTGCCAGCTATGTTGGCGGCTGTATCGGCAGTTTGTGCAAAAACCGCGATGCTTATCATAAAGGCAGAGCTCAATAGCAATATTCTTTTCATGGTGTGCAGGTCATTATATATGGCTTACAATTAACTAACTACTTTTTAGCAATTTAGGTTTTAAATAAAAAAAGCGGTACCAGACCGCTTAATTTTTTATCGTTTAATAACTACCAACCCGGTGTAAATCCTAAGCCAAATAAAGGCTTGGTAACGTCACTGCGATTAAATGGAACTGCAAGGTATGGCTCAAGTACAAAAGCGCCAAAAACATTTACCCTTAATGATATACCCGCGCTTAAGGCGGGCACCCTGCCATATATGGGTTGGGTAACAGGCTGTCCGTTAATAATGGTTGGAGTGCCGTCGTCATTAAGTACCGGGGCCTGGCCTATTACAGGTGGGTTTTTCTGAAAATAAATATGATCGCCTGCGTTCCAGGCTAAGCCTGCATCAAAAAATAAGTTCAAATCTGTAAACAAGAATTTTGATTTGATCTGTGCCAGTTTTTCGGGGCCGGTAAATGGTAGCCTTACTTCAAAATTAAACACCGCTATGCGGCTGCCCGATAGCTGGTCGATATTGAAACCATTGGTTGTGGATTTGTTGTTGTTATAAAACGACTGCCCCTCATAACCACGAATATAAAAGGGATAGCCAACATATAGGGGGTAAAGCCCGCTGGCATCGCCGCCAAGGCGGCCGTAACCATAAAGTCGGGCGGCGAAGGTTACCGGTTCAACCCGTACATACTTTCTTAAATCAATAGTAGGTGCAAAAAAGCGGTACGTGCCAAAATTGTATTCGGCCTCCAAACGGTACCTGAAACCATTGAGCGGTGCGGTTACCCCAAAAAAGGAGTTATCGCCAACAAGGGCCGTTGAAACCTGGAAAAGGGAATAAGACCTTAAACTGGTGCCGATGAGGTCGCCTTCTTCCTTGTTTGATACCCTTTTTCTGTCAGATGTTAAATAGGTTGTGCTGATGCTTTTGCTGTTATCAGCATTTACAACGGTGTCAAGCGCATAGTAATCGCTGTAACGGTCAACGCGGTAAGAGTTGTAGGATGCTCCAGCGCCAACTTCAAAACGTGTGGTTTTAGAGATAGGATAGGAGGTGAACACCCTGGCCGCGTCTTCAAAATTCCGGATAATGTCAATATTGTCTGAAAATACCGTTTCATTTTTACCACCTACATTTTTTACCGGGAATGTACTGGTTTGCAAACCAAACTGGTAAGGGATGTGCGATACACCAAAGCCGAGGTTCCAGCGGCCGGTTTGATTTACGTAGGTTATAGCGGCACCTGAATCATATATCTGCCCGTTAACAGAGGCAGCGGCAAATATTTGGTTACGACCCAGTATATCGCTGAAAACGCCCTGTATGCCGCTTGACAGGCTTGTGCCGTAAAAGCTGCTTACACCAACGCCAATGCCGCTGCCTGCAAGGTAATCAAGTTTAAACTTAGGCTTAAAAGGAATGCTGATAACTGAATCGGTTGGTATTTTTTTGTAAGCAAGGTAATTGTTCAGATTAGAGTTGATCAGGTCGACACCGGCCGCACGGGGGGGGGGTAACATGGCGGCGCTGAAGTTTACGTCTGTTGGTTGTAAAACCACAGGTTTAAATTCTGATGACTTAGCGTTATACAATGAATATTTTTGAGCTCTGTAATAAGAGTAAACCACATCATCATTGTTAGAGATACTTAAAGCCGGAGAATATTCAGTTATGCCGCAAATACCGGTAAACAGATCGGTCATTTGCTCAATTTTGCCGCTGCTGATAGTGTAGCGGTACAAGTTGCGGAACCCATCGCGGTTTGACAGGAAGTAGATCTGTGTGCCATCGGCCGAATATTGCGGATTAAGGTTATTGGCCCCGTTGAATATTTTTATATCAGTTATCTTCCCGGTAGCCAGATCAAGTTCGGCCAGATTAAAGGGAATGTCCTGCTCTAACGATTGATCATACGTTGTCCTGTCGCTCGAAAAAATGATCTTTTTACCGTCCCTTGAATAACTTGGCTGGTAATCAGAATATTTATCATTGGTGAGCTGTGTTACTTTTTTAGTATCGAAATTATAGGAGTAAAGATCGCCCTGGCCTTCAGATAATCCCTGGAAAACAACATCTTTTCCCGTAGGCGACCATGACAGGTTACTAAACTGTTCTGCCTTCTCCATCGAAATATCATCAAGCGTGCGGCCGCTGGCTACGTCAACTACGATCATCCTGTTACGGCCTTTGCTGAACACGCTAAAGGCAAACCGCTTACCATCAGGCGACCACGCGCCTGCCGATTCAATGAAGTTAAATTCGTCGATATGTGTGTTTGAAACCTTACTCGTGAGCTTTCGCAATATCCGTCCGGTATGCGCGTCGGCGAGGTAAAGGTCAATGGAGAACAAGCTTTTGGCCGATAAAAACGCAACATAATTACCATCGGGACTTACGGCCGGCGCCACCACCAGGTCGCCGCCGGTTTTACTGTCCACAAGTTTCAAGCCTACCGGTTTTTGAACCGTATCTTTTAAATAAGGCTTATAGGTGTTTTCTATCGAGTTTTTCCATAGGCGCGACAAGGTTTTATCGTCATACCCAAAAGTGCGCCTGATGCCATATTCCAGGCCGTAACGAGCCGTGTTTTTGAAGAAAGGGACAACTACCGTATCGCCATAGGTAGATCCTAAGAACGACCAGAAGGCCTCGCCGTAACGGTAAGGGAAATATTTATTGCTTTCGGTAAGGTCGCGCACGGATGGGATATCATGATTCAGGTAAGCATCGCGCATCCACATGGCGGTGTACGAGTCCTTTTTACCTAAAGACAGATACTCGGCCATACCTTCTATCATCCACAAAGGAATGTTATTTATATTTTCAAAACTTTCACCTTCGTTACCCAGCAGGGCCCTGTATTGAAAGGCATGTACCAGCTCGTGACCAATAACATGCCTTGTGGTTTGGTTAGTTTCCATAACGGGCATTACCACCCGGTTTTTTAATCCTTCGGTGACGCCGCCTGTTCCTACGCCAATTTCGCCGTCAATGGCAGTGGTTTGCTGAAAATCGGGGTGATTGGCATATAAAATGATAGGGTTAGCCGTTTTAAAAGTATCCCTGAAAATTTGCTGATGCAGGGTGTACCACAATTCGCTTTCCTGGGCAAACCGCTTCACCATACTATCATTTTTTAAGTAATAGTAAATTTCAAAATGCGGGGTTTTATAAACATTAAATTTTAGGTTTTTATAACGTACCTTATTTTGGCCAAAGTACTGCGCACTGGCTCCGGTGCTTATTAACAGCGAACCGATAAGGCATATCAATACTACGGTGAGCTTTTTGGCTTTGCCTGATAAGGAGTAGTGTTTATTCATAGCTTAACTAATAGATATGGCTAATTTAATGAAATGCCGGGGATTTCGGATTTTGGTTGTGTAATTTCGGAATTTTTAAAAAAATAAAATCTGAAGATGCCAAATCCAAAATAATCTATCCAAAATCAAAATAAATCCTAACTCACACATCCGAAATCCCTGAAATCGCTCTTACTGTCCCGGCGGAGTATTTTCAGGGTTTTCGGGTGTTGTTGTTACTGGTGCAGGTAATACGCCGGTTGTATCAACAGGCGTGCTTGTGCTATCAGTTGATGTGGTATCGACAACTATTCTGGGCGATGGGCAATTGTATTCCTTGGTTATTTTAACCCAGGGCTTAGGGAATGCTCCGTAAGTATAGCCCGATTTAGGATCGGCATAAACTTTTTCCATAAAACTGCCAAAAATAGGTAACGCCGTATGTGACCCCTCACCGGTTTCTGATGTGGTAAAATGCACACTGCGGTCATCAGCACCTACCCAGATACCGGTTACCAGGTTTTTGGTTATGCCCATATACCAGCCGTCAACATAGTCGGACGAGGTGCCTGTTTTACCGCCTATCTGATTGTCTTTTTTCCACAGGCCGGGGTATTCCCACAAAGCCTGCGAGGTACCGCCGGGCTCTTCCATGCCCCCGCGGAACATATATAACATCAGCCAGGCAGTTTCCTCGCTTATTACCCTTTCTGATTTTGACTTAAACTCCTCCAATACATTGCCCTGCTGATCGGTTATTTTGGTAACCAGTATCGGGTCTAACTTTTCGCCTTTATTTAAAAAGGTGCTGTATGCCCTTACCATTTCATAAACCGAAACATCATTTGATCCCAAAGATACCGAAGGCACTGATTTTAACGGGCTTTCTATGCCGCATTTATGAGCATATTCAACAATTTTATCCCAGCCTACTTTTTCTGTCAATTGCGCGGTTATGGAGTTAACTGATTTTCCCATCGCCCAGCGTAAAGACATTTCGCGGTACGAGAAGTTAAAATCGGCATTGTTAGGCTGCCAAACCTCATCTTTGCCATTATCCTTGTATTTAATGGTTACGGGTTTATCAGTAAATTTATCGCAAGGCGTATAGCCATTGTCCAACGCGGTTAAATAGGCAAATGGTTTAAAGGTTGAGCCAGCCTGCCTGCGTGCCTGGTTTACGTGATCGTAGTTAAAAAAGCGATGATCGATACCACCTATCCAAACTTTTATTTTACCTGTTGACGGCTCCAGGGTCATCATGCCGGTATTTAAAATACGGGCGTAGTACCTTATAGAGTCTATAGTTGAAAATGTAGTATCCTGCTCACCTTTCCAGGTAAAAACGGTCATCCGCTTTTTCGTTTTAAAATATTGCTGTATCTGGGTAGTATCTCCTTTATATTTTTTATCAAGCAGCTTGTATATTGGCAGCCTTTGCTCATTTTTCAAAAGGAAATCCTTAATCTCTACGCCCTTCGAATCGCGCCAGGGGTTTTTATTACCCCAAAGGTTATTGAAGCGCTTTTGCAGCATCTTCATTTTTTCTGCTACAGCTTCTTCGGCATACCGTTGCAGGCGCGAGTCAATGGTAGTATATATTTTAAGGCCATCTTCGTACAGGTTATAGTCATTTTCCTTGCACCATTTATCCAGCCATTTTTCAACGGCGCGACGTATGTAGGAGTCGCCATGCGAATCCTCTTCCACGTAGCTCAGGTCAAGCTTGAGAGGTGACCGGGCACTGGTATCGTACCCTGTTTTTGTAAGATAATTATATTTCTGCATCTGACCCAAAACCGTATTGCGGCGTTCAAGTGCCCGCTCAGGGTTTTTAATGGGATTATAGCTCGATGTGGCTTTGAGCATCCCTATAAGTAAGGCAGCCTCCGCCGGACTAACCTTATCTGGTGTTTTATTAAAATACTTTAATGAGGCGGTTTTTATACCAAACGAATTATTACCAAATGGTACCGTATTAAAATATAGGGTGAGTATTTGCTGCTTGTTGTAAACATGCTCAATTTTAAAGGCGGTTAACCATTCTTTGCACTTATAAACTATGGTTCGGATAACCGGTATGCGCTTAATAATACCCTGGGATTTTCTTTTACGTGTTTCGAACAGGTTTTTTGCGAGCTGTTGAGTTATGGTGCTGCCGCCCCGGCGTTCGCCTTTTGCGGTGGATAGCATGCTGGTAAAAAAAGAATAAAAATCAACCCCGTGATGCTTATAAAAACGAACATCTTCGGTAGCAACCAGCGCGTTTATAAGATTGGGAGAGATATTTTTTAGCTCCACAGGTGAGCGGTTTTCTTTATAATACTGGCCTATAAGCTTCCCGTCGGCAGTGTAAACCTCTGAGCCAACTGACATGATGGGGTTTTTAATATCCTGCATATCAGGCGAGTAGCCAGAGAGCCACAAAAAGTTAAGTTCAATAGAACAGAAAAAGATAATAACGAAGTAAATAAATATGGCGAAATATCTCAGAAATCGGTTTCGTATACGTCTGAACATTGGGTAAAGATGTAAAATTATGGCACTAAATCATAGTCCCAAACAAATATTAATATATGCAGTTTACATAAAGCGCAGATAAGTTGGTCATTTGTCAGTTGTAAAGCGTAAATCGGAATTTTTTATTACTTTAAACTCACTTTAAAGCCTGATATTGACCGGTTTAAATACTGGATACAAACAATATCCGGCTTTTGATTAAACAGCATTATTATCAACGCAATTTTAACATCTAAATTTTAAGTTAACAAAGTGTAAAGCAATTTTTTTATTATGAGTGATTTGACCAGCAAATTCAGGGTAAAAAACGGAAAAAAATTTTCGCTTAAAGATTTTGATCCCGGTTACGCCAACAGCTTTAAAAAAGGAGATACCAAGGATGTTTTGGCGGGCTTAATTGAAGAAACCTTTGATTTGCAAACCGAACTTTACGCGGCCAACAAATACGCTTTGCTTATTATTTTCCAGGCTATGGACGCTGCCGGCAAGGATAGTGCCATTGCCCATACGTTTTCAGGTTTAAACCCGCAGGCCTGCCAGGTATATAGTTTTAAACAACCCAGTACCGAAGATTATGAACATGATTTTTTGTGGAGGCATTATAAGGCACTTCCTGAGCGCGGCCGTATTGGTATTCATAATCGTTCGCACTATGAAAATGTATTGGTAACAAAGGTGCACCCGGAGCTAATATTAAACGAGAACTTGCCGGGTATTGATGATGTTAAAGATATTGATGGCCGGTTTTGGGCCAGGCGCTACGAAAGTATACGTGGATTTGAAAATCACCTTACCGATAATGGAACGGTCATAATCAAGTTTTTTTTGAATGTTTCAAAGCACGAGCAAAAAAAACGTTTTTTGAAGCGGATAGATGACCCTAAGAAGAACTGGAAATTTTCGGCGAGTGATATTGAAGAACGTAAACACTGGAACGATTATATGGACGCCTATGAAAAAGCCATCCAGGAAACGGCGTCTGATAATTGTCCGTGGTATGTGATCCCAGCTGATAGAAAATGGTTCACGAGGATAGCCATTTCATCAGTTATCCTGCAAACCCTTAAAGATCTGAAACTAAAATACCCGGTTTTACCAAAAGAAGAAAAAGAAAAGCTGGATGAATCAAAAAAACTGCTGGAAAGGGAATAAGCCCGCCAATACCGCAGGGAACGATACAGCTGGGATTTGATTTACGAAGTTTTAAAAACTTCGTAAATCTTTAAATAAATTGTAATTACGATCAGATACTCGAAAATACCGATTGTGCTTTATCGCCAATAAAAGGAATTGGTTTTTTCTCCCCGTTAATGGCACCAATTAAGCCGATGATCCAGATAACGAATAAGCCAACCTTGATTATCCAAAAAATGGAATAGCCAAAGGAGAAACCACCCGAAAAAACCATCGCCGCGAAAATTGCCGCTGCCGCGTAATAAATAATTATTGAGGCGATGTGATATAACAATGTTTGCCTTAGCTGATAGCTCGCCAGTTCGGTTTTATTATCCTTGTACATAGCGAAATAGGCGATAAGCCAGCCAACAATGGTAAAGTAACTTACAATACCGGCTGTTTTGCCGTCGTCTTTAGGTGGAAACTCGTTCATGGTGATAGGTTAATTAATGTGTGTTGATTAATTAAAGCTAATATTTTTATAATCAAATACTTAATTTTTTTTGCTTAATTATTTGAATTGGTTTTTACAAAAACGGCCTCATCAACAAAACTGCTTTTCCCATTAATAACCGCTATTGCCTTAACAGTTGTATTTGCCGAAATACTTAAAGGTTGAGTGTAAAGCGTTGAACTTGCAGATGGGGTTGTACCATCAAGCGTATAATATATTTTAGCATCGGTGTCGGCACTTTTTATCTGGATGCTGACGGGTTGTTTAAAGGTTTTAGCCGGCGCTATGATATAAGGATTGGCCACAATGGGATCATCGGTTATTTGAGATAGCGGTTTTTCAAGATCCTGCAGGAACAGCTTGTTTGAAAGCCGGCCGGTAAAGACCTCAAATTCACCTCCGTCTGCAATATCACTATTGTTAAGATAAAGTTTGTTGTAGGCTTTTTTTGCCAGGTTCATGCCCTGTAAATAAATATTACTGCGGGTTATGCTGGCGCCGGAATTGATAATGGTAAATTTTTTGCCATTTTCCAGGTATATAACCGCTTTATCAAATTGTGGTATGCCTACCTGGAACTGGTTTTGCCCGGGAGCAATGTTGTAAATGCCCAAAGAACTCATCACATACCAGGCCGACATTTGCCCACAGTCCTCATTACCTGCCAGGCCATCCGGCTTTTCACTATACTCCTGGCGCAGTATCCGGTCAATATAAAGTTGGGTCTTGTCAGGCGAGTCGGTGAAATTAAACAGGTAAGCCATGTGATGGCTCGGTTCGTTGCCATGGGCATACTGGCCAATTAAACCGGCAACATCAGGCACCGCGTTGCCGCTTAGTTTTGATTCGGTAGTAAACAGTTCGTCCAGTTTGGCTTCAAATGCCTGTTTACCACCCATCCGGGTTATTAAACCCTCTACATCCTGCGGCACCAGGAATGAGTATTGCCATGCGTTGCCCTCGGTATAGTTGTGGTTTATCTCCGTTGGTTCAAATGGGGTGTACCAGCCGCCGTTAACGCGGGCCTGCATAAAACCATTCTGATCGTTAAACACGTTTTTCCAGTATTGGGCACGCTGTATGTATTCGGTATAATCCTGCGGCTTGTTGAGCATCTTGGCCATCTGGGCTATACACCAATCGTCATACGCATATTCCAGCGTTTTTGAAACAGACTGATGTTCGGTATCAGCCAGCACAGCGCCATTTTTACGATAGTTGTCCAAACCAAACTGGTTTCGGTTTACGGCGGCTTTCATGGCAGTAAATGCTTCAGCAGCATCAAAATCGCGGATGCCTTTAGCATAAGCGTCTACAATAACCGGGATAGCGTGGTTGCCAATCATGCAATAGGTTTCGGTACTTGCCAACGGCCATATAGGCAGCAAACCGCCCTGTTCATACATCGCCAAAAAGGTTTTAATAAAATCGAGCGTTCGTTTTCTATCTATCAGGGTAAGCAATGGGTTTTCGGCCCTGAAGGTATCCCATAAAGAAAACACGGTATAATAATTAAAGCCTTGCGCGGTATGTATTTTCTGATCCATTCCACGATACTGTCCGTCAACATCGTTATAAACATTGGGCGCAAGCATGGTATGATACAAAGCCGTATAAAATATGGTTTGTTTAATTTTAGCATAATCAAGTATAGCAGTTTTTTTTCCATTTGGAGCGCTGCCATAGGGACCGGCATTTGTTCGCAGGTCTGTTTGAGCGGCTTGTGTAGCCTGCGCCACAGAAGGGGCGCCTCCTTCAACCTGTATCTTGTTCAATTCGGCGTTCCATGCAGCCTTTGCGGCTTTTTGTATTTTTTTAAAATCAAAATCAGGTACTTCTGCGTCCAGATTCTTTAAGGCGCCATCAGCGCTTACCGCCGATATGCCTACTTTTGCTATCACCTCGCCGGGATTATCAAATTGCAGGTACATTTTTATGTTTTTACCTGCTGCCTTGCTTTGTCCCTGCAGTACCTGGTCGTTACCAGCTATGCCATATGTTTTAAAAGGCTTTGAAAATTTAGCATAAAAATATACCTGCTGGTCAGTTGCCCATGATTTTGATTTGCGAAAGCCACGCACTTCATGATCATTCACTACTTCTATCCAGGAATCAAGCACCTCATCACGGTGTTGCAGGTCAATAATGATATTTGCTTTTGATGTGCCGCCAGGGTAATCATAGCGGTGTACGCCCACTCTTGTCGTGGCGGTAAGCTCCACATCAATGTTATACTTATCTAAACGGGTTTTGTAATAACCCGGCGAAGCTTGTTCATTTTTCTTTTTAAATGCTGACCGGTATTCGGTGTTTTTAAATTGAGGGTCGCCGGTAGTAGGCATAAACAATATGTCGCAATAATCAGGCACACCGGTGCCGCTTAAATGAGTGTGCGAAAAACCGTAAACAAGGCTGTCTGTATAATGATAGCCCGAGGAGCCGTCCCAGCCTTCAAGGCGGGTATCAGGACTAAGCTGCACCATACCAAAAGGCATAACCGCGCCGGGGTAGGTGTGTCCATGCCCGCCAGTGCCTATAAAGGGATCAACCAGCTGGGCATAATCTTTTATTTTTTTCTTTTCAGCCTTTGGCGTTTTTTGGGCCGATGCAGCTAACGTTATCGATAATAAAGCGAATGTTAAAACGCTGCGATGTATTGATCTTATTGCGGGCATGTGAGTAAATGCTGTTTATTATATCACGCAAATTAAAGCTTTAATATTACATAAATAAAAAACGCCCCGGCAAATACCGGGGCGTTTTTTATTTATGCAGATCAGGCATTTCGTACAACACCCATCTTTTTCAATAGTTTCCTGTTTTCGCGCCGGTGAATAAGCCGGTGAACTATGGCATAAATAATAGGAAGTATCAATAAAGTAAGTATGGTTGATGTAACTAAACCGCCAATTACCACTATGGCTAACGGCTTTTGAGTTTCGGAGCCAATGCCGGTTGATATGGCTGCAGGCATTAGGCCAATGGCGGCCATAAGGGCGGTCATTACAACAGGCCGTACCCTTGAAATTACACCATCTAATATGGCCTGGTTAAGTGGCATATGTTCTTCAATGTTCTTTTTGAAAACCGAAATAAGGATAACACCATTTTGAATACACACACCAAATAAAGCAATAAAGCCAATACCAGCAGATATACTGAAGTTTGTACCGGTGATGTGTAAAGCCAGTATACCTCCAATGAGCGCAAATGGCACATTCAGTATTACCAATGTGGCATCTTTGGCATTGCCAAAGGTTACAAAAAGTATCAGGAAAATAACCAGCAAACAAATAGGCACCACGTGCGCGAGTGTATTTGAGGCCCTTATCTGGTTTTCAAATTCGCCCGCCCAAACAAAAGAATAGCCCTGACCAAGCTTTACCTGGTGATTAACCTTTCTTTGAGCCTCGGCAATGGTACTGCCTAAATCGCGGCCACGCACCGAGAATTTTACCGCTATATAACGGGTATTGTTATCGCGATATATAAAAGCGGGGCCAGTAATGGTTTTAATGGTTGCTATTTCCTTTATGGCGATCTTTGCACCGTTAAGTGTAGGCACCAATAGGTTCTCGATCTTCTCCTGGTTGTCCCTGAATTGTTTTTGATAACGGATCCTGACGTCAAACCTGCGCTCGCCTTCATAAAGCTCAGTAGCGGCTTTACCTCCAATGGCCATTTCAATTACCGAGTTAGCATCGGCTGTTGAAACCCCATATAATGCCATTTTACGCTGATCAAGTTCTATCCTGAACTCCGGCTGACCAAGATTACGCAATACTCCGAGATCATCAACTCCCTTTACCGTTTTAAGGATATTCATTACCTTATTTGCCTTTTCATCAAGTGTTTGAAAATCGGGCCCGAATATTTTTACGGCTAATGCGGCATTTACGCCAGCAACGGCTTCTTCCACATTATCACGAATGGGTTGAGAGTAATTGAAGACAGCGCCGGGGATTTTGCTCAGCTGTTTATCCATCTGGTCTATCAACGCATCTTCGGATAAACCACTCGGCCATTCTTTTTTATTTTTCAGGTCAACCTGTATCTGCACATTAAAAAATCCTTTTGGATCAGTACCGTCATTGGTACGGCCTACCTGAGCCAGGGTTTGTTTCACCTCTGGGAATTTGGCCAGTATCTGCATCATTTTCTGGTTGATGCTCTCCGCTTCAGATAGGGAAACACTCATGGGCAGTTCGGCTTCTACCCAAAGGGCGCCTTCATTCAGGTCGGGCAGGAACTCAGACCCCAGGAATTTTGCCGAAAAGAAGGTGAGCGCCATGAATGATATCGCTACAATTAAACTTAATTTAGGGTTTTTATAAGTGTAATTAAACATGCGGCGAATGCCGTTCTCAAAAAATAAAACTACCGGGTTATGCTTTTCCTTAACGTTTTTGCGGAGCAGGATACTTGATAAGGCTGGTACCAGTGTTAAGGTAAATATAAGCGCGCCCAACAAAGCAAAACCCAGGGTATAAGCCAGCGGACTAAACATTTTACCCTCTACCTTTTGAAACGCGAATATTGGGATGAGACAAGTGATGATGATGAGCTTAGAGAAGAAGATAGCTTTCCCCATTTCGGCACCTACATTTTTAAATAAGCCAAGTTTAGCCAGGCCGTTAAATTTTTGCATGCCTACCTCTTTGGCCTTATGGTCAAGCGCTACAAATATGCCCTCAACCATTACCACGGCACCGTCTATAATAATACCGAAGTCAACAGCACCCATGGAGAGCAGGTTGGCGCTCATTCCCTTTATACGCATGCATATGAAGGCAAATAGCAAGGATAGCGGAATAATGATAACCACTGTTAGGGTGGTACGCCAGTCGGCCATGAACAGGAACACGATCACAGTAACCAGGATAATACCTTCGCACAGATTGTGGATTACCGTTTCGGTACAAAAATCCATCAGGTTGGTGCGATCGTAAAATGTGTCTATCTTAACATCCTTTGGCAAAACGTTTTCATTCAGGTCCTTAACCTTATCGCGTATGCGGGTTAAAACTTCGGCGGGATTTTCGCCTTTACGCATCACTATAATACCCTCTAAAACATCCTGCTGTTTATCACGGCTTACCTGGCCCAAACGCGGCAAACCGCTTTCTTTGATCTCGGCAATATCTTTAGCCAGTATGGGAACGTTATTTACATTTTTAATGATGATGTTCTGTATCTCCTCAATGTTATTGATAATACCTATGCCGCGTACAACGTAAGCCTGGTCGTTCTTTTCAATTACATCGCCACCAACGTTGATATTACTGCGGTTTATGGCATTGTAAACATCAAGCGAGGTGAGTCCGTATTTTTGCAGCAAGGAAGGGTTTACGCTTACCTCATATGTTTTTTCTTCGCCGCCAAAGCTGTTTACATCAGCAACGCCCGGCACTGATTTAAACTGGCGGTCAAGCACCCAATCCTGAATAGCCGTTAATTCATGGATAGATTTGGTGTGGCTTTTAAGTGTATAACGGTATATTTCGCCGGTAGGGCCGTATGGTGGCTCTACTTCGGGTTTTACGCCATCAGGCAGGTCGGCATTGCCAAGGCGGCTTAGTACCTGCTGGCGGGCAAAGGCATCGTCAACGTCGTCGTCAAATATGATACGTACATACGATAGGCCGAACGCCGAAGTAGTACGCAGGTTAGCCTTTTTTTGTACCGAGTTTAAAACCGTCTCCATAGGGATGGTGATCATTTTTTCAACCTCTTCGGCGCTGCGCCCCGGCCATTGGGCAATAATTATGATCTGGGTATTGGTTACATCAGGGAATGTTTCAATTGGTGTGTTGGTGTAACTCCACACACCGATCACAACAAGCACCAGTGTCATAAAAAACACAAAATAGCGGTGCCTGAGCGAGAAATAGATTATATTTTTAATGAATTTATTCATTGTAATTTGAGTAAAGAGTTATTAGTACAGAGTATGGGGTGAGTATGGTTTATGGATTTAATTAAATTCATAAACCATACTCGCAACTGCTACTAATTTTCCCCGGTAAGCGAATCATATAATAACAGCTGATTTTTGGAGATCACCCTGTCGCCGGCTTTAAGGCCCGATGATATATAGGTTGTATCGGCCACGGTTTTGATGATACCCACTTCTCTCAATTTTAAATCGCACTTGTCGTTATACACGATCACATAGTTCTTGCTGTTATCAAATACTACCGCCTTTGCCGGAACCGATACAGATTGTGCTTTATCGCTATTGGTAATTACCACATTGGTAAACATTTCGGGTTTTAGCATCATATTGGTATTGGGCAATACGATTTTTATTTTCATTACCTTGTTATCAGGATCTAAAACCGAACTGACAGCATCTACCTTTCCTGTAAAAACCTTATCGGGGTAGGCTACGGTAGTTACCTTTGCTGTATAACCCGTTTTAACCTTGCTGATGTCTGATTCAAATACGTTTGCCCATATCCAAACATCTTTCATGTTTGAAATGGTGAACATGCTGTTGTTGTTATCCGGGCGGATAAAACTGCCTGCGGTGATATTTTTTTCAACAATATAACCACTCTCCGGTGCTTTGATGACCAGTGAGCCGCCGGCATTGGTATTACCGCCGCCGTTAATGGCTATCTGTTGTTGTATTTTGGTGTTTGCGGCTGCAGCTTTATTGTAGTTTTCTTTAGCCTCGGTATAATCGCGTTCGCTTGATATGCCGTTTTTGTATAAGTATTCGGCTTGTTCCAGCTGACGTTTGGCTATGGCCAGATCTGATCTGGTTGCGGTAAGGTCGGTGTAGTTGCCAGCAACATCTGCGCTGCGCACAATGGCCAGCGTTTGACCTTTAGTAACCTTATCGCCCAGGGAAACCTTGACATCCAGCACCTGCCCACCGGCAAATGGGAATACCTTAACCACGTTATTATCGTCATATGAAACCTCGCCCGAAAGGCTCAGTTCATCTTTCATGGTTGTGGTTTTGGCCGTGTCAATGGTTATCATGTGTGCCATGGAATCGCTCACACAAACCTGTTTGTTTTCTGCTACGGGTTGCGGCTTGCCTTTGCAGGCGGCAAGCAATAGTAAAGCGGAGATGCCGGATAACAGCGTTTCTCTTTTCATCATTATTTATATTTATAAAAATTTTCAGGATTTAATTACGGTGGTGCCGGTAGCGAAATTGAGATCGGCAATAGCTTTTTGCAGATTATATTGTTGCTGCAGTATTTTAAGTTTGGTGTCTTTATACGTATCAAAAAAGTCAACAAACTCTACAAGGCTAATCTGCCTTTGCTGAAAGCTTTTGAGCATGCTGTTAAATAATTTGTCATACTGTTCATTAAACTCAATTTGTTGCGTTGAAAACAATTGCTGGTTTAATTTATATTGATTTATAGCAGCTACTACATCGTTTTTAAGTTGCAGCTCACTTTGTTTTAAAGTACTTTCCTGGCTCTGGATATTATACTTTGCCGATTTGATGTTACCCTGATTGCGATTAAAAAAGGGCAGGGGAAGGCCAATTTCCAGACCGTAGTAATTTGGAGCGTAATTACTGTTCTTATCATATGATGCCCCAATGGTTATATCAGGAACAGCCAGTGCCCTCTGGTATGCGAGGTTATGTGTGGCTGAGTTGAGTTGATATTGGTTTGACAGATAATCGGGACGGTTAGCTTTAGCCTGCTCAATTAAGGCAGGGATGTCAAGCGCTACTGTCTCGATTGGTTTATTATTGATAATTGGGTCAATAAATGCGGTTTCTTTTGTTTGCAGCAATGTTTTTAGCTCTGTTTGCAAATCGTTTATCTGGCGGCTGTTCTCAACCATGTCATTTTGCAAACCAAATAGTAAGGCTTTAAGTCTGATGAGGTCCTTCATGGAGGTGTTCCCGGTATCATATGATTTTTGAATAGCGTTAACCAGGCTCGTAGCCGAACTGATCTCGTTTTGATATACTTTTTCCTGGGCGTTCAAAGTTGCCAGTTCACTAAAATCAAGCTGCAGGTTATACTTCAGGTTTCGCATCAGGTCATTAAAAGCAGCTTCCTGTACCATGGCGTTATCTTTAGCCATCTGCACCTGTTTGCCACGTTTACCGGCTGTGGTAAACACCTGGTTTAACTGTACAAATACTTGCCCGTTACCTTTACTGTGATCAAAAAACTTGTTACTGCCACCGGTATGGATATTTTGATCGGTGCTCAATACAGGGTTGTCCCAAAGTTTGGCTTGCTGTATCAGCGCCTTTGATGCTTCAATGTTATACTTTTGAGCTAAAAGGCTCAAATTATTTTCAAGAAATTGTTTTTCGGCGTCTTGAAAGGTAAGCTTAACGGTGTCGGTTTGGGCATTGGCCCGGTTAGAAGTAAAACTAAAAAATACAACTAATAAAAAAAGCAGGGTTTTTATTTTATACATGATCCTCGTCTATCAACGCAACAAAAATTCACAACAGATATGAATTTTCTATGAAGACGAAGTGGTGAGTGGTGAGTGGTGAGTGGTGAGTGGTGAGTGGTGAGAAAATGGGCAAACAAGTTAGTTAAAAATTAACCGAATCAAATAAATGCTCATTTGGGGGAATAACAATCGGTGATTCGGGTAAATCATGGTTTACACAAATCACAAGACCAAAACAATGTATGGAATCAGCGGTCTATTTTAAACTTATCGGCATCTTTTAAAAAAGGCAGTGCACGGCGCGCCTTTTTTACTTCATCGGCTATAATGGAGAAGGTGTACACATCGTCTTCATCGCGTTTATAATATACCACATTGCCGTTAGGGTCAATACAGGTTGAATCGCCGGAATGATAAACCTCGTTTCCATCATGCCCCACACGGTTTACACCAATTACATAAGTCTGGTTTTCAACGGCGCGCGCCGGGAGCAGGGTACGCCAGTGCAAGGCCCTGCGCTCGGGCCAGTTGGCTACTACGATCAGCAGGTCGTAAGCGTTGTCGTCAACATTGCGCAACCATACCGGGAAACGTAGGTCATAACAGATAACCGGACAAATTATCCATCCTTTAAGTTCAACAAAAAGCTTTTTATTTCCGGCTGTATAGGTATTATGTTCCTTGCCCAGGGCAAACAGGTGGCGTTTATCATAATATTGATAAGTACCATCAGGCCGCATCCAGATAAGGCGGTTGTAATATTTATGTTCTTGCTGTATGATAATACTGCCTGTTACTACACAATCATATTGTTGGGCGGTTTTGTGCATCCATTTCATGGTTTTACCTTCCATGGGCTCTGCCAGTTTTTCGGCATTCATAGTAAAACCGGTACTGAACATTTCGGGCAAAATAATAAGGTCAGTTTTTTCACGTATACCGCCCGATAATCTCAATGAGATATTTTGTAAGTTTTTATCCGTATTTTCCCAAAAAAGGTAGCCTTGAAAAACAGTAATTTTAAGATTATCCATAAGCGACATTTAGTATATGGGCCAACATTAATTGCCCATAGTTTTTTAAAGTTAATGGATGATAATGTAATTATCCTTCATTTTGTTTCTTCAGTTTGTTATGGAAAGAGGTTGTCATCCGTTAACAAAAAATTAAACCTTTATTAACCTATCAACGGCTTTATCCAAAGTTTCTTGCCTTTTGGCAAAACAAAACCTTAACACATGGTGGTCAATCCCTTTACTATAAAAGGCCGATACCGGTATAGAGGCAACACCATTTTCTTTGGCTACCCGTATAGCAAAGGCCGCATCTTTTTCATCAGTTATGTTGCTGTAACGTACGGATTGAAAGTATGATCCATGGCATGGCAATAACTCAAATCGGCTTTGTTCCAGACCTTTACGAAAGTAGTCTCGCTTTTGTTGAAAAAAGTCAGGAAGGCCCAAGTAGGTAGCCTCGTTATTTAAATATTCGGCAATGGCATATTGTATGGGCGTATTTACCGCGAATACCAAAAATTGGTGAATTTTCCTGAATTCGTTCATGAGGTATTCCGGGGCCATACAATATCCAACTTTCCAGCCCGTAGCATGAAACGGCTTGCCAAACGAAGCTACTATAAAGCTGCGCTGCTGTAATTCCGGATATCGCGCCATGCTGTGATGGGTTTCGCCATCATATATCAGGTGTTCATATACCTCATCGCTTAATATCAAAATATCTTGATTTTTTACTAAAGCACTTAATTCATCAATATCATCCTTATGCAGTATGGTTGATGTTGGGTTTTGAGGCGAATTAAGGATGATCATCTTCGTTTTATGATTGATCAGCCTTTTTACCATGTCCCAGGCAATGCGATAGTTAGGTGGTTCAAGTGCCAGTGATTTTACAACACCGCCCATTAACTTAATAGCTGGAGCATAACAATCAAAAGCGGGCTCAAAAATGATTACCTCATCATTTGGATTTATTACCGCACTGATAGCAGTAAATATAGCTTGCGTGCCACCGGCCGTTACAGTGATCTCCGTATCTGGGTTGTAAACGGCGCCATATAGTTTTTCTGTTTTTTCGGCTATCTTTTCGCGCAGGCTCATTACTCCCGCCATGGGAGCATACTGGTTATGGCCGTTTTTCATGGCCTTATTTACAAGCTCAATAAGCTCAGGCGAACAATCATAATCAGGGAAACCTTGCGAAAGATTTATTGCACCAATCTCATTGGCCAGGGCCGACATAATGGTAAATATGGTTGTGCCGGTTTGGGGGAGTTTTGAAACAACAGGTATCATCTGGCGCTAAAATTAAGCAAAAAACAATAAACCATGACATCGAAAACTACGCTTTTTTTGTTTGTTGAAAAATTTTAATCTTATACGAAACTTATTTACATCAATAATTTATCGCATACAAAGCTGTTGTTGAGATCATTATCCCTGTAAAATCTTCTGCGTCGGGGAGCGTTGACAATTATTCCGATATAATGGAGGCTATAATAGGATAGTCCTATTTTTTGAGAATTTTTTAAAAATTGGTGATAAAAAAGTAACCGGATGATCCTTAACGCATTCGCAAAATTTAACTGTTGTAGATACCCCAATACATGCATTCGTCTTTACTTAAAAGATCATTCGTGTTCAAACAAATAACTTTGGTATTTCTTTTCATTATATGTAAATTTATATGGGGTATTTAATAAATTGATTTATGAAAAACGCATTTGTAACAGGTTTGGTTATTGGTATTTTTAGCGGAACTTGGTTGTTTGTAATGCATACATTTGGATATTCCAACTCAGGTAACCATGTGTATCCTGTTGAATATTTATCTATATTAATACCTTTGGTTGGCGTTTATATCGGCGTAAAAAATTACAAAGAAAACGATATGGGTAACCGCCTTAGTTTTTTTGAAGCTTTATTTCAAAGTTTTAAAATATTAGTGATAGGCGGCATTTTTGCCTGCCTTGCAGGTCTCATATATCTTAACTATGTTGATCAGGGAAATAATTTTCTTGATTTTTCGGGCCGCTTATTGGGCGGATCGTTGATTGGGATATTAATTTGCGTAATAGTATCAATTACGCTTATGAGCAGGTCAAATAAGTTTGAATGATTACCTGCTTATCTTTTAAACCTAATTTACTAACGTTCCTTTTGTTGCGTAAAGTCTTAAAATGTGTCATGGAGTGTTCTTTTTGCTATAAAAACATCTTCAAAGCAAAGATTTAAAAATTTTTTTTAAGTTCAATCCGGTGCAAATGAACGGGTTATAATTTTACTTTAAACTTCTTTGAAAAAAAGTTTTGTAACTTGATTTTAAATCCTACTTTTGCAAACCCAATCGGGAACGGGATGTAGCGTAGCCCGGTATCGCGCCACATTTGGGATGTGGAGGCCGCAGGTTCGAATCCTGCCATCCCGACGATATCTTTCAAAGCCTGTAGATCAATGATTTACAGGCTTTGTCTCGTTTAATGACATTTGCAAATCGTTATTGTACAGTGAATTAATGATTCGAATCCTGTTAAGACTTTAAGTCAAAATATCTTTTCTTGTTTAGGGGAAGAAATGCAGATTGAAGTATATTTACTTTGTTTTCTAATTATATTATTATTGATGAAAGAGCCGCTTATTGATTCTGAAGATCCGGAACTTGAATATAATCCTTATGATGTTAGCTACCTTCAGTATAAAAGTAAGCTATTTACAGGTACATTAATTTACACCGACACCACTCCAAATTCATTTCAGGAATACACAGATGGAGATTACGACGGGCGTAGAATTTCATATCATAAAAATGGAATGCTCCATGAAGACGCTATATATAAAAACGGTGCCTATATTTCAGGAAAAGAATGGTATGACAATGGACAATTACGTTATGATAGTAACGACGACAAAGTTATTTGGGATTCTGACGGATTATTGACCAGAAAAGATTGGATATATTTTTATAAAAATGGTAATCCTAAAACCAAGAAAGATGAATTTGGCACTTACTTCTTGTCGCCCAATGGGGATATCGCAATTTCCATTTCACCATTTTTAGGGGAAAAATCCCCATGTCGCAATAAAACCACTTTTTTTGATAAAATTATCACCGCTTTTCTTTCAGATTTGTTTGAAAATATATATAACAACGGGGATGATAATCGTGATTCTAGAACTAATTTAGGTTACCAAATAAAGCACTACATCATTTGTTTATACCGCCAAGGCTTTAAATCTAAATCTATTAATATCACTGAGCAAATAATCGACGACGCAGTCAAAAGAAAAGATAGTAACCTCATCATGTCGTCAGATGACAGCGTTATGATTCACAACTATTTATCTCTCAAAAAGCATTTAGAGGAGGATAGGATAATTGAATTATATCCATATCACACAGACGAATGTGTTAAAATTATCTTCGATTAATGATATTGGCTTTTGATACCTTTTATTACGATAATCGCGCTCAAACTATTTGTATAAGTTTTGAACAATGGGAGTCCGAAAATATATTAACCACTTATGTCGATACTGTTTCGGATGTTGAGGATTATTCTTCTGGAGAATTTTATAAGAGAGAATTGCCATGCATTTTACATTTAATTACTAAGATTGATTTATCATTTGTAAGGTTCATCGTTATCGACGGCTTTGTCTATTTGGACGACAATAATAGGTTAGGTTTAGGAGGTCATCTTTATCACAGTTTGGAAAAAAAGATACCAGTAATAGGCGTTGCAAAGACAAATTTCGCAGCAATTCAAGAAAACAAAAAATCAATTTTAAGAGGCGAAAGCAGAAAGCCTATTTTCGTAACATCGGCTGGGGTAAATCTGGAAGACGCTTCAAAGTACATTAAATCTATGCATGGAAAATTCCGGATTCCCAAGCTCCTAAAAGAATTGGATACTTTAACAAAAATCCGCAGTCCTTATGAGTAATCAAATCTAAATCGGGCTTTAACGCAGGAAATGGATATAATATCACAACACCAAATTAGCCAACAGTCGCAAATCATGCAGAAAAAGGTTCGAAATTTGTACAGGCGGGGCGACAAAAGCGATATCACGAAGTATCAAAATCATGTAAGTGTCTCATTTACATGGTTTTTGTTTTCATCAAATCCAGAACGACGCAAATTTACACCAAAATCTTAGAACAGAAGGTTAGTGATGATATGAATATGCTTTGGCATAAACTAGCCTCTCTCCCGGTAGTTGTGAGAACAGCCCAACGCAAACCGACCAACGGAAGTAATCTCAAAAAAGCCAGCTAAATCATGTTATAAGATTGATCAGCCGGTTATCCGGCTGATCAATCTTATATACTAAAAGCTCTGGGCTACGCAGCTTTACAATTTAAAAGCTACCATTGCGCTAAACCTCCGCGGCATCATCTGATTGACGTAACTGCCCCAATAAACTTCATTGGTGAGATTATCTAACTTAAGATTCAAACGGAAAGCCTTGTTCTCATAGCTGGTTACAGCATTTAAAACGGTATAGGATGGTATGTAAAATCTCCGGTGCCGCGAGACTGACTAATGTACGCCTTGCTATTATAGTTACCTCCGATGCCAAATGACAGTCCCTTTAAAGTTTTTTTCTGGAAGGCATAATTAAGCCATAAATTAGCTGTTTCGGCGGGGCCCGTCCATTGCCTTAATCCATCAATATCCGGATCTGTATTGATCATATATGCTTTATTATGCGAATAGCCGGCAACTATGTTGAACCCTTTAGCAAGGTTAGCGATCAGCTCTCCTTCAAACCCTTTACTGGCTTGTCCGCCATCCTGAACGCTGAAACCAGCCCGGTTAGGATCAAGGCGAATTACATCTTTTACCTTTATATCATAATAACTAAACGTTGAATTTAACATTCCATCAAAGAGGTCAATTTTAAAACCCAGTTCCCATTGATTTGCATTGCTGGGTTTAAAAGCACTTCTCTCGCCATCGGGTTGTATTATAGGTCCGTTATTTGTAAAACCATTCATGTAATTTCCAAACATGGACACCTTTTCAGGAATAAGCTGATAAACAAGCCCTAATTTGGGTGATAGATTGGTTTGATTGTATTTTCCTGTGGTTGTATCAGCCGTAACATTGTATGATCCTCCCGAACTGAAATTATCAAACCAAAGGCTCACCATAGCCATAAAATCAGACGTAATATTAAACACATCAGAAAAATAAGCGCTGTAAGTACTTTGCGAGGATATATTTCTGATGGGGCTTAGCTGAGCCAGAGCGGCATCAACAGTTTGTTTACTGATGTTGGTATACTCCGGATCTTTTCCTATTAGTTTTACTTTATCAAAAGGATAAGCAATTAAAAAATTCTCATTGGCTCTATTGGTATAATAATCGAGCCCAATAACTAATCTGTTTCGGTGGTTGCCGATCTTGAAATCACCCGTAAAATTTTGTTGAGCCTCAATGGCATTATAATTTGAATTACTGTACCTGATATTCCTATTCACTGAATCTCCATGAATTTCATTCCACACGCGGTAGCCATCATTTGAGTGTTTGGTTTGAGATAAAATGGTTTGCGATTTCCACCTATCTGATAGTTTATAATTCACCTCAGCGATCAAACTTACCGAAGGTTTTGATTCGGTAAGGTCATTGCCTTGATAATATCGCTTCCAGTTCAGATCCAAAGTTTTTGGATTTGTTTGCGTAAATGAATTTTCAGGAAACAAGCGGTGAAAGTCATTTGACTTTTGCTCATAAATTTCTGCATCTAACGATATTGATAAACGATCATTTACCTGATAAAGCAGGGATGGGGCTATAAATAATCTCCTGGTAAAACCAGCATCCATATAGTTGCCCTCGTCGTGGTAAGCGATGTTTGCACGCAGCAATAAGCCTTTTTCTTTATTTAATGGGGTATTGATATCAGCGGTAATCCTGCTTAAATCATAACCGCCTATGGTATAACTAATCTCTCCTTTAAATGTGTCGAACGGTTTCTTGGTAATCCGGTTAATTAAACCGCCAAATGAAGTTAAACTATTGCCAAATAATGTTGCCGATGGCCCTTTTATTACCTCAATACGCTCGATATTCGCTACCTCTAAGCTATTGTCCTTATTGTCCTGAACGCCGTTTCTGAGTAAGCTCTGGTTCGAGAAACCCCTCATGTAAAATGAATTGTTGCCATTAACCAGACCCTGACTAACACCAGTAACGTTTTTTAAAACATCATTATAACTCACAATTACCTGGTCCTGCAGAAGGTCTTTAGGTACTACATTATAAACCTGCGGATTTTCCAGGTTTTTGAGGGGTAGCTTTGCCACGCCATCAGTCTCTTTTTTGGCGAACTTATTATAACCCGAAGTGATCACTACTTCCTGTAACGCCTGGTTGTCTTCATGCAGTACAAAATCAGCCGTAATCGTTTCGTTGGCTTTAACGCTGATTTGTCTGTTTTGCGGAACAAGGCCAATGTGCTTTACAGTTAAGATATAAGTACCTGGAGGGATATTGGTAAGTATATAATTGCCGCTCTCGTCTGTTTTAGTTGCTTTAACACCTGTTAACGTAATACTTACAAATGGTGTTGCGTTGCCATTGGCAAGGGTTATTGTGCCCTTAACGGTACCGGTTTGTTGCTGCGCGAAAGCTAATACTGAAAAAGATAAGCAAAGCAATAACGCGGTTGCGGCTTTATAAACAAGATGCGGTATGCTAAGGAACGTAAAATGTTTAGACGTAAAAGTAGAAGTGCATAATAAAATAGATTTCATAGTTTTGTTGAAATGATTAATTGATTAAAGGATCGGTTAACGTTACCCGGTGTGAAGTTTGGCGACCAAGCACCGGGTTCTTTTTTTAACAGGAAATGATCAGGGCGGGGCTTTACACATGGGCTGTTCTTTTATGCAAATGGGTGCGGCGCAAAGAAAAGCCTTATTTAGAATAAATCCAAATAAGATACAAATAACTTTTTTAAACACCATTATCAGTTAAAGTCGCGGACGCATTAGCGATTACGAACGTTTCCGTGGAATGTATACGTTTCTCCCTTGAATGTTCAAGTGAATCGTTGACCGCGACAATACCTTTGATTCATAGAAGGTTATAATCATGAAAACAAAAAATCAGACATCAAAAATTGTCTCGTTACCGGAGATAGCCGGAAGCTGGTACAAATGAAGGATAATAAGTTAAAGGGCGGGATCAAACAGAGACTTTAGTATTTAACTTGTAAGAAAAAGGTTTATTTAATAATAGGTGATATTTTGAAACATAGCGGCGACACTTTTTGTAGTAAAAGTATGACAACAAAGACTGGTTCAATATTAGCCTGCGACTGGGAACAGGGCCTCTCTTTGCAGTACGGAGCGACAATGATGGCTTCGAAAGGCTTATTTAAGGCGAATAGTGTTTATGATGCGTTTATTGTCGGCTGCGGTATTAACGGTCTGGCGGAGGCATTATCGTTGCAACATGCGGGTAAGATCAATTATCTTTCGGTGCTGGATACGGACGCACATAACTACCTTGAAGAAACAAAAGCGTGGATAAGTCAGCAGGAGATATGAAAGATATTGCCAGGCGTTTTCCCGAAAATCCTTTGTTGTTACCCAAAGACCTGCAACCCAGTGCAGACGGCCTGCAGATCATCAGTTTGCTGAATCCAGGCGTTTTTCGTTATGGAGGAAAAACCTGGCTCCTGGTCAGAGTGGCGGAGGGCGTAGCGCAAAAGGAGGGCGCACTTTTTTTTCCTGCCCTGAATGCGACAGGAAATACCGAAATCATAGAGGTTCCGTTAAACGACCCGGACCTTATCGCTGCGGATGCCCGGGTGATCAGTTATAAAGGCTTGGACTACCTGACAACCATTTCGCATTTGCGTTTGCTGGCCAGCGATGACGGAATCCACTTTGAAGAACAGGAGAATTATCCTTCTCTGTTTGGATGCGGATATCTCGAACGGTTTGGAATAGAGGATTGCAGGGTTTCGCAAATGGATGATACTTATTATTTAACCTATACTGCTGTATCTGATAGTGGCGTAGGGGTAGGGCTGAAAACGACCAAAGACTGGCAGCACTTTGACTCTGGTGGAATGATCCTGCCGCCGCATAATAAGGATTGTGCCATCTTTGAAGAAAAGGTTGGCGGGAAATATTATTGCCTGCACCGGCCCAGCAGTAAAGAGATTGGCGGTAATTATATTTGGCTGGCCGAATCTTCCGACGGGCGGCAATGGGGAAATCATCAATGCCTGATCAAAACCCGCCACGGCTTATGGGATGGCGCACGTGTTGGTGCCGGCGCTGCGCCGATTCGAACAGCGCAAGGCTGGTTGGAGATCTACCATGGCGCGAACTTGGAGCATCAGTACTGTTTAGGCGCATTTTTGATGGATATTGATGATCCTTCAAAGGTAATTTCCAGGACTATTGAACCAATTATGGTACCGACTGAAACTTACGAACTGAGCGGATTTTTCGGTTACGTAGTTTTTACCAATGGCCATTTGGTAGATGGTGACCGGTTAACTATGTATTACGGCGCAGCAGATGAGTTTGTATGTGGCGCACATTTTTCAATAAGTGAAATTTTAAGTAAACTCAAATAACGGAAAGCCGAACGCACAGGTGATTATCAATAATAACAAAGGCGGACGGAAGGTAATTAAAGGGCACACGGCTTGCTGCCGCAGATCGTAGTGCAATGGAAGTATACAATCGTAGGGATCTTAAAGTTGGATATTGATCAATATAGGTATTACGCTGCCGGTGATTGTATTTACCGGCAGCGTAAAAAAACGGCTGGTTAAGCAATAGCTGTCGAATTTTTGATAGTTTTTCCCAAACGAATCGCAGCCAACAAAAAATAGAAAGCGCCAAAGGCGGAATATCCTGCAAGCGATACAACACCCTCAACAGCAACATGTGCAGTATAAATGATGAACCCGCCAGCTAAAACTGATTGCGCACCGCTCAGTATCATTGGCCATTGGCCTTCAAAATATTTTCGACGACGTAAACCCAGTATCAATTGAATAATCCCGGTTAGCGATGCCCAGACCCCAAATACAATTAATGCCTCTGGTATACCTTTCTGCAATGCCACGATCACAGCAATTGTTGTCAAAATGCTGATTCCTGCATTGACATATTGTGGTGTTTTATTCGTATTAGCCGAGTTGGCTTTAATGTCAAAAAAGGTTGCTAAAACATCCCATGCCGGATAAATAATGAACAATAATGTGGCCGCTGTACTATTCGTTTTGCCTAATGTAACTACCGATATAATCCATAGTACAGAAAATGCAACACGGGTGAAATAAAGTTTGCGTAATGACCTTGCAGTCTCAACAGCTTCGTCTGAGAAACTGGTGTTGATTTGATTTGCTGAATTCATGTTTTGATGTTTTTTTATTTGTTATCACAAAGTTATGGTGAAGTCCAGGCCGCATTTTTCACTTAAGTTAATTGCGGAAGAAATAATATAAAACTTTTGTAAGACCATCCCATTTCCTATGAGTAATTGATAATTACTGTTGATGAAAATCGGTCTCACTCTTCCAACGCATGAAGATCAGTTAAAATTCAATCCGTTAAAGCGTTATGAAATGACAGATAGGTTTGAAACCTGCCAGCTTTATTGTCAAAAAAATCAGACTCTTAACTTAAGTTAAAAATAACAGGATTCAGAATGGCCACCTTTGACATAAACTAATATTTAATAAAAGCATAAAAAAATGAAATATTACGACGCAATTGTGATTGGTTCAGGACAGGCCGGATCACCATTAGTTAAACAACTTGCCAAAGCCGGTAAAAAAACAGCGCTTATTGAAAAACGTTTTATAGGAGGAACTTGTGTAAATGATGGCTGTACGCCCACTAAGACTGTGATCGGCTCTGCTAAAGCTGCTTATCTTATTAATCATAGTAAAGCACTTGGTGTTCATGTTGATAATTATCAAATTGATATGAAGCAAATCAAAGCACGCAAAGATGAAATCGTATTAAGCTGGCGAAACGGTGGTCAAAAAGCTATAGAAAACACAGAGAATCTTGACCTTGTTTTTGGAGAAGCGAGTTTTACAGGACAGAAGACCGTCAAAGTAAAATTAAATGACGGCGGCGAATTAGATATACAGGCCGATCTGATCTTCATTAATACTGGTACAACACCCGTTATTCCGAATATTGAGGGGCTACAGGAGGTCGGTTATTTTATCTCGACTACACTTCTGGACGTAGAGTATATACCAGAGCATTTATTAGTACTGGGCGGCAATTATGTAGGATTGGAATTTGCACAAAGTTTTCGACGATTTGGAAGTAAGATAACAGTGTTAGAACGTGGGCCGAGGCTTGTTGCCCGCGAAGATGAGGATATTTCTGAAGAGCTGACCAACATTCTATTGGCCGAAGGTTTGGATATTTATGCCAATGCAGAAGCTGTTAAATTTGAGCGGGAAAATGGTGATATCAAAGCAACAATCATTGTGGATGGTCGTCAAAAAGAGATCTTTTGCTCTGATATCCTGATTGCAACAGGTAGAAGGCCGCTTACTGAAGCGCTGAATGCGCAGGTGGCGGGGATTGAGCTTGATGACAGGGGGTATATTACGGTCAATGACAGATTGGAAACAAATATTCCAGGTATTTATGCTTTAGGTGATGTGAATGGCGGACCTGCATTCACGCACATTGCCTATAATGACTATGCAATAGTATATCAAAACCTTTTTGAAGGTGCCGACCAGCGTACAACGGGTCGGCAGATTCCGTACTCTATGTACACTGATCCCCAATTAGGGCGTATAGGTTTAACCGAAAAGCAGGCATTAGAACAAGGGTTCAATATTAAAGTTGCGAAGCTGCCGATGACCAGTGTAGCGCGTGCAATTGAAACAGGCGATACCCGCGGTGTTCTCAAGGCCGTTGTCGATGCCGACACTAAACAAATTTTAGGCGCTGCAGTATTAGGTCAGGAGGGCGGCGAAATTATTACTGTATTGCAAATGGCTATGGCAGGAGGGATCACTTACGATCGTTTGCAATATTTTATCTTCGCTCATCCCAGCTATTCAGAATCCTTGAATAACTTATTTATGAAACTCGGGCGCTAACAGGGGAAGGAGATCTTCTGTTAATCTCAAAGTTACTAACTACCCTTTGCTGTAGCTTTTTGTTTCACACCAGAATGATCTCTAATTACGTTTGCCTGCCGGGGTGGCAGACAAACGTTTTATGAATGGCTTTCGGGATTTATAAATCTTATCTGCCTGGTTTTTTGCTTGCTCATTATAAATGGAGTTTAATCACCCGGTGCATCGGCAAGCGACATTCTACGCTTTGATTTTTTAACAAAGATCAGCACAAATGGCACACAGACCAGGAACAATGCTCCAACCCATAAAAAAACATCCATGTACGATAGCAATGTTGACTGGCTTTGAATAATATTTTCCAGAGAAGTATAGGCGGCTTGCCGGGCATTTGCTGCATCATAGCCACGTGCCTGAAATCTGGCGCTAAGCAATGTTACACGTTGCATAACTACGGGGTCACTCACTGATATATGACTGACTAGATCAATGCGGTGTTGCTGCATTTGGCGGGACACAAATGTTGAAATGAGTGCTACTCCAAATGATGCGCCTAATTGTCTCACCATGCCAGAAAGTGCGGCTCCTTGCGCAATTTGTTTCCCGTCTAAGGTAGATAACGACATGTTCGTGACCGGTACATACATCAAGCCTAAACCAAGACCGCGAATGATTAGCACCCAAAATAAGTTACCACTACCGGTTTGTAATGCAAGCAAATGATAAGACCAATATCCGTATATAAAAAACACGATCATTCCCATAACGATCAGGTATTTCTCTTGCATACCGCGTTGGATTATTTGCGCTACGACAGCGATAACAACGGCAACAAATAAGGTTCCCGGCAGGAGCAGTAGTCCGGACTGTAATGCCGTCCAGCCTAACAGGGATTGCGTGTAAAGTGGAATCACAAACGTAGTTCCGAATAAACCGAAACCAATAATAAACGTCAGAATCACCCCGAGCCTAAGGTTTGTGTTTTTAAGAACACGCAGCTCTACAATCGGATACTTGTATTCAAGTTGACGCCATATAAAACAGATAATTCCCAAAACGGCCGATGTTGTAAGTGCAATAATAAGTTTACTGCTGAACCAGTCGTCTTCCTGGCCTTTTTCCAGAACATATTGAAGGGAAGACACACCGACAGTAAGTAAGAATATTCCGAGCCAATCCACCTGGTTGGCCGGGCGTTTTTGTTCATAAACTGGACTTCGTACATATTGAAGCGCTAACATAGCTGCAAGTATGCCTATCGGAATGTTGATATAGAAGATGATGCGCCAGGAAAAATTGTCAACCAGGTAGCCACCAAGTGTTGGCCCAATCGTAGGCCCTATAATTATACCCAGTGTGTATATTCCTTGTGCAATGGCCCTTTTTTCTTTTGGCCAGCTTTCCGTAATGATCGTTTGGGACGTTACCAGCAGTGCGCCTCCTCCCAGGCCCTGTATAAACCGGAAGATAACCAATTCCCAAATACTGTTTGCATTGCCGCATAAAAAAGAACAGATCGTGAAGATGAGCACAGAAGCCACAAAGTAGTTTCTCCTGCCAAATTGCTGTGAAAGCCAGCTCGTCATGGGTACAATGATCACATTTGCTAATGAATAAGCCGTGATTACCCAGGCAATTTCGTTAATAGTGGCACCGAGATTACCGCGCATGTCGTTTAATGCCACGTTAACAATCGTTGTGTCTATCAATTCAAGCAGTGCACATATCACAGCGGTAACTGTGATAATTATTCGTCTGAAGCCATACTCTACAAGTACGTTTTCCGTTGTTTCCATAGCCGTTACTGTAATCGCTAAAGCTTATCCTTTCATAATAAGCTCTTTTCAGCAGATTTAAATGAAATAATAATAGCTTCTAATTAGCTATCAAATCGGTTTCTATTGTTTTCGCAATTTTTGAGGTAGTGGTTGAACCGGCGATAGTATAGCCGGTTTCGTGCATGTCCAGCATACCTCCGAATACTTCGGTAGTTGGTTGATGGCCAATAGCTACGAAAAACCCGGTCACAGGAATTTGAAATTCTCTACTTCGGTAGTTTATCCGGGAATTATTCCCGTGTACATAACCGGGTTTAAACTCGCCTTGGGTATACAAATTGCTGCAGTATATCCTGCCGGTCCTGATCTAATGATCAGGCACTTTACATATTCTGTTTGTACTAGCATAATATAAATTGAATAAGCGGCGGCCATGGCGGCCGCCGCTCAAATTATATACAGTGGTTATTGCTGATATTGCACAGTAAGTTCGATCTTAACACCTGCTAATGCCTTTGAGATAAGGCAGTTATTTTTAGCCTGTAAAGCAATTTCCTGGAAATCTTCGGGCGAAAGGCCTTCGATTAATGTTGCCGAAAGCTCAAGCTCAATCAAGCTGATAGAACCCGTTGACATATCAAGGGTCACTGCAGTAGTTGTATTCAGCTCGCCCGGAGAATAACTCTTTTGAGATAAGGCGTGGGCGATAGCCATAGTGAAGCAACCGGCATGTGCGGCTGCAAGTAGTTCTTCGGGGTTAGTACCGGTGCCGTCTGCAAAACGGGTATTGAATGAATATTGAGTTTGATCAAGCACCCGGCTTTGAGTAGTTAATGAGCCATGACCTGCTTTTAGGTCTCCTTGCCAAAAGGCTTTTGCCATTCTTTTCATGATATAATTTTTTGTTGAGTCAAAAGTCTGACGAATCTGAAATAGCCTTTTTCACTTAAGTTAAATTCGATCAAAATAAGCTGTCATTTGAATGTCTTAATTAATCTTTCAAAAAATAGTGCAGGGAAGGTACATAAGAAAGGTGTGCTAATTTCGTAACAGCATCGCGCACATACCATTATTTTATAAGCGCAACAATATTTTGTAGAGAATACGTCTGATAAACGGGGTTAATATACATTAGGGCCAGGATATTAACTGACACGGCAAGGAACATCCTGGCGGCGCCCTTAGGGAAAAACAGTTTATATTTAATAAAATCGTTCTGCCAATCTTTTGCCCAAAATAGCTTCCTTCACTGTTACAGCATCTTAATTCAATCAATTTTCCGAAAATGAGCCCAATAGTATTTATAAGCGAAAATCAATTGCATCCATGATCCCAGACAGCATAAATTCCACATGATAAAAAGGAATTGAACGAAATTCCATGGCGAATAATCAGGAGGCGAGAGCTGCTGCTTCATTATCTTTTATGCGTTTTCTTATCCTGCTTAGAGAGGGATTTGTAATGCCCAAGAAGGAAGATATATGATATGAGGGAATTCTTTCGACAATATTAGGATGTTCCTCTAACAATCTCAGGAACCTTTTCTCGTGAGAGAAAAATATAAATTCTTCTGTGCGCGACTGCGCGTACGCGAAAAATGTTTCTGCCAGCAGCCGGCCAAATTTTCCCCAGTTGAGGTTTCTCTCGTATAAGCTGTTGAGGTCGTGATAGGAAATGAAAATTACCTCAGCGTCTTCCATAGCCTCAATAAAATACCAGCATGGATTTCGTGAGATAAAACTTCGGAAAGACACCACGAACTGGTTTTCTGAGAAAAAGAAAAGATTTTTCTCATCAACACCATTGGGATCACGATAGTATATTCTGAATATTCCTTTAATGACCAGTCCAAGGTCGTTGCAAACCATGCTTTGCATATTGAAAAAGTCTCCCCGGTTAATCTTGCGCGTCTTCCAAAAAGGTTGGCTGTCTGCTATATCCTTTTCTGTTAGTGCAGCAAAATTGCGCAGATGTTGTGCTAAAATTTCATTTTTTTCAGTCATAACAAAATGTTTTTCATTTAGTATTTTTTACAAAATGTGATAAGCGAAAATAATCATTAATTAGTAATTATCACTAAATGATTAAACATTATTTTGCCAACGGAAAATATTACTTTTGAGTATGCAAACGGAAGAGGACTTTAGGGATTTTATACTTAACGGGCATCTACATTACATACCTAATATAGCAATTGATTGTGCAATTTTTGGTTATCAAAAACACCAGCTTAGATTATTGCTTATACGACACAGGAACATGAACAGATGGAGTTTACCGGGAGGCCACGTTAAACGTACTGAAAAACTGGAAGAGGCTGCTTATCGCAATGTGAAAATCCGCACAGGGTTAAAAAATCTTTTTTTACAGCAATTTAAAACTTTTGGCGGTCCCGACCGAATGAAATTTGACAGATTTGACAAGAAGAAATGGACTGAAATTACAGGGCTACCTTCATGGGAAGGCAATTGGCTTATGGATCAAACTGTTACTGTCGGTTTTTACGCGGTAACAGATTTTTCCGAAACGGTACTTCAATCTGATATTAGCATTGGTGAGTGCGCATGGCACGACCTTGCCAATTTACCCCCATTAGAGTTCGACCACGAGGATATCGTACGAGACGCACTGCACGCGATGCGCTTGCATCTTTATCACTATCCAATTGGCCTTAATCTGCTTCCGGAGAAGTTTACATTAAGCGAGATTCATGCGTTGTATGAAACCTTGCTGGAAAAGAAATTAGACATCAGTAATTTTCCAAAAAAATTGATAACGCTCGGCCTGTTAAAAAAACTGGATGAAAAGAGAAGCATAGGAGCACACCGTTCTCCTCATTTGTATAGTTTTGATAAAGTCAGATATGAACTGGCATTGAAAGAGGGATTAGTATTAAGTTAGAGAACGATTGCGAGTGGTGAGATAAACGAGGCAAAAGAAGATAAAACACCTAAATTAACTTAAGTGAAAAACAATTAGTTTAAATGACCATAGGTTTGTGATGAGCAGTTAAAAGAATTATCGATTAATCCTACATCTAGCAAACTACTAACATGGCACTAATTGAAAATCAATTGGCCCCTGACTTTCAGGCCGCAGACATTCTGGGAAACACCCTGCACATCAGTGATTATAAAGGAAAAAAGATTCTGCTTACATACTACAGACACGTCGCCTGTCCATTTACCAACCTGCATTTTCTGGAACTACAGGAACTCGACAGCTATTTTAAAAAAATGGGCTTGGTTGTGCTTGCAGTTTATGAAAGTAGCAGCGAGACTCTTCAACGATACAGTCGTAACGAATCTTTTTACGCCCGGATGATTGCTGATCCGGATTACGGGCTTTATTACTTATATGAAATTGAGCAAAATGCACTGAAAATATTATACTCCATGTATAAAGGTGCGCACGCTAAACGCTTGGAAGGAAACCGGAAATTCAAGGAAAATTACTGTCCCGAAGGTCGCAAAGATACCTTAGGGGCGGATTTTCTTATTGATGAAGATGGTTATATTAAATATGCTTACTATAACCAGTATTTGGGTGATCATTTGCCGGTGAAAGATATTGTACGCTTTTTAAAAAATGATAAAATAGAAATTAGTCGCGTTTTATGCTAAGACACAAAGACTTTACTCCAGATAAACAAGGTAGCTCATATAACGGCTAAACATAGAGCCGGGTAACCTTATTACGGGCTCTATGTTATTCTTTTAAACTTTAATTAAATCTGTGATATCAACTCAGCGATCCGGTTTGATATGCCTACTTCATTATCATACCAGGCAACAACCTTTATCAGTTTTCCCATGGCCTTTGTCATACCACCGTCTACTATAGATGAATGGGTATTGCCAAGAATATCCGATGATACAAGTTCCTCCTCAGTATATTCCATAATTCCTTTAAACGTGGTATCAGCATAACGCTTAAGCGTTTCATTGATTTCTGATGCTGTAACCTCTTTTTGTAAGTTGATCGAAAGGTCCACAATAGAGCCGTCTATAACCGGTACGCGGTATGAATATCCATCCATTTTACCTTGCAAATTAGGTAGGACATTACCGATAGCCTTGGCTGCACCAGTAGTGGTTGGAATAATTGAATATGGAGCAGATCTTGCCCGCCGAAGATCCTTATGCGGCGCGTCCTGTAAATTCTGATCGGCAGTAAATGCGTGAACAGTTACCATGTAACCCGATTCAATCCCGAATTCTTTGTCCAACGCATAAAGTACAGGTGCTATACTTCCGGTTGTGCATGATGCCGTTGAATAGATTTGGTCATCGCCTATCAGTTCATTATTTACGCCTTGAACAATAGTTTTAACGCCACCAGTTGCCGGAGCGGTGATTAAAACTTTTTTTGCGCCCGCCGTGATATGTGCCTGTGCTGAGGCCTTGTCTGTGAATCGGCCTGTGGATTCAATAACCGCATCAATTCCTAAGGTTGCCCATGGTAGTTTAGCCGGATCTTTTTCCTTAAACATGACAATGCTTTTTCCATTAACCATTAAGGTTTCACCTTTTGAACGAACATCGCCAGGAAAGCGCCCATGCGCCGTATCGTATTTTAAGAGGTGAGCAAGAGTATCAACGTCGGTTAAGTCATTGATAGCAACAACTTCGATTTCGGGATGTTGCTGAAGCGCTCTTAGAGTCATGCGGCCTATCCGGCCAAAACCATTTATCGCGATTTTCATGGTGTTATATTTATTTAGTGAGGAGTAAATCGTCCATGTTTGCAGCCTTTAGAGCCGTGCGAAAGGTCCGCCTGTAGTCGGAGGGAGTAATATCCAAATGCCTTAAAAATGTGCGCCGCATACCAACCAGGTTGATCAGCCCGCAATCTTCAGCAATCCTTTCCAAAGGAACATCAGTATCTTCCAATAATTTTCTTGCCGCTTCCACGCGTACCTTCTCAATAAACTTTGCGGGAGGCAGCCCGGTTTGTTTATGAAATACCCTGGTAAAATTACGGGTACTCATATTTAAGTGATCTGCGATCCGAGCAATATCAAGGGATTCATTTAAATGATCTTTTAGCCAAAGCTGAAGTTTTTCAGCAATGTTTTCAGATTCATAAACAGGAAGCAAATTCCCGAATTGCGACTGGAAACCAGGACGGCTTAAGTAGAAAACCAGTTTCCTTGCTACTCGTATTGCAATGTCTTTGCCATGATCTTCTTCAACCATTGCCAAGGAAAGATCGATGCCTGATGAAACGCCCGCTGAAGTATATATGTTTCCGTCACTTGTATGAAAATGGTTGGCATTTACAAGGACGTTTGGGTAATCCTTTTTCAGCTTTTCGCTACGATCCCAGTGAGTAGTCGCCTTTTTTCCGTCCAATAATCCTGCTTTTGCTAAAGCAAAAGCTCCACCGCAAATTGAGGCGATCCGCCGAGTTTTAAAAGTATCGATATTGCTAAGCCAATGATGAAAATCAGCAAATCGAGTTACTGCATCTGCACTCATATCGTTTCCTGCGATGATCAGCGTGTCTATAGGCTCTTCTATTTCCACAGCGTAGTAGGGGCAATGAATCTCAACACCTGTTTCGGTAATTGCCTTGCGGTTTCGTGTTGGAGCAGCGATCATTACTTCATATCCTTCTGATTTACCGGAGTCTATCAAACATCTGTTTGCGGTAGTAAAAACATCAGATGGTCCCGAAAAATTAAGCAACATATTGCCGGACATGACCACAATGACAACTTTCTTTTTTTGAGTGTTACCATTCATATAGTAAAGGTATGATATTAAGGATTTGTCTCAAAGGACATAAAATAGTCAATTTAGGCCAATTCGCAATAGTGCATTCATTCATTGTAAGATATCGCGTGCAAAGGAAAGGGACCTGGATATAGAAGAGACAAGCGTAAGAAAATCATAACTTTAAAACGCGGTAGCGACTATCATCACAACAGCATCCATTAATTATGAAAGAGGTCTTATCAAGAGCAGGGGAGTATTTGCTCAGTTTAAAGAAAACAGATACCGGTCTGTTAAGTACCCCCGTACAATTTTCGGAATACACTATGCTGTTTATCCCGGAAGGAGAAGGGGTCTATCGCGCCGATTTCGGAACTTTTAATTATTCCGGCCCGGTAATCTTGTTTTCAACACCTTTGCAGGTAATTTATCTGGAACAAAGCCAGCCCGGCCCGGTAACCCTGCTGCAATTCCACGGCGACTTTTATTGCATTGAATACCACCGAATCGAAGTGGCCTGTAATGGCCTGCTGTTTAATAACATTTACATGCAACCCTGTATAACATTAACAAACAGAGATGTTCATGTTTATGCCAGTCTGTTACAGGATATAGAGGAAGAGTTTCGGCAGGATTCTCCGTCAGAAATCTTGCTCCGGGCGTACCTGCAACTGTTCCTGGCCAAATCAAGCAGCATCAAGGTCAAATTAATTGATAACCAAAACGGGACAAAGGAAAGAGATGGACAGATGGAACGCTTTCGGGAATTGCTGGATAAGCATTATCTCACCCTGCACAAACCCAATGATTACGCAGAGCTGCTGGCTATGTCGCCCAATTATTTTTCCAAACGTTGCAGCCGGTATTTTAAAAAGACGCCCTCGCAGCTGATCCAGGAAAGGATCGTACTCGAAGCTAAAAAACAATTGCACCTGACCAGGCTGAGCATTAAAGAAATTGCTTATGCTTTGAAATTTGAAGATGAATTTTATTTCAGCCGGTTTTTTAAAAAAGTGACCCGGGTTTCCCCGCAAACTTTTCGTGATAAGACCGGTATATCCATCGTGGCAGATTTGTCCAAGCAATAGCCATTTTTGTCCATGTCAGGCGGTAACGGGTTGGTGTAATTTTGATTCAAACAATAATCACATCATGAAGACTTCAATCATAAGTTCTATCGCCAATCTCGACCAATTCGGCAAAAAGATTATTCGCTTTGGCATCGTAGTTGTTTTTCTTTGGATAGGGGGGCTAAAATTTTTCACTTACGAGGCCGATGGTATTGTGCCTTTTGTAGCCAACAGTCCGTTCATGTCGTTATTTTACCATCACCCGGACGAATATAAAACCCATCAGAATAAAGAAGGCGAGCTGATCGCAGCTAATCATCAATGGCATATTGATAATAATACCTACGGCTTTTCAAAAAGACTGGGCGCATTCCTGGTAACGCTGGCCATATTCGTCGCGTTATATAAAGTAACGCCGCTACCAAGTCTGATCGCCAGTTTGCTGATTGGTATAGTTACCCTGGGCACGCTGTCCTTTCTGATCACAACCCCCGAAAGTTGGGTGCCGCATCTTACCGACGATCAGTTTGGATTTCCTTACCTGTCGGGTCGTGGCCGCCTGGTGATTAAAGATCTTGTCATACTTGGCGGTGCGATCATCACTATGAGCGAAACAGCAAGAATCTACCTGGATCGTCGGAAAGCAAAATAATTATAGACAACCACCTTAATTTAATAACATGAAAACAATTCAAGTTCCTGTCAGAGAACAGGTAAGTCCGGAATCGCAGACCATATTCGACCAGATGCAAAAACGCCTGGGCAAGGTGCCAAATCTATATGCTACTATAGGTTACTCAGGCAGTGCCCTTAAAGGATTTGTTGATTTCGAAGCCGCACTTAACCATGGCGTATTCAGCGGTAAAGAGCGGGAAGCTATTGCGCTTATCGTATCGGAGATTAACAGTTGTGCTTACTGTTTGGCCGGCCATACCTTAGCCGCTATGAAAAATGGATTTAGTAAAGAAGATACGCTAAATATTCGCAGGGGAGTAACTGCCGATGCGAAGCTGAATGCCATTATCGGTTTAGCGAAATCCGTTACGGTTAACCAGGGCCACGCAGATGTGGAAGCACTGGAAAACTTTTACGCCGCAGGTTTTGCTGAAGATGGAGTAATGGAGTTGATCGGTTTGGTGACCGTCAGGATATTTACAAATTACGTATTCGCGCTGACCGAAATACCGGTTGATTTTCCGCCGGCAGAGCGGATCTAAGCTGCTCATAGCTTAATCGTTAAAAAATATATCATAAAAAATCAAGGCGGTTGCTTTTACTTCATTTTACCTTTAAAAAACAATTTGATGACTACACCTAACGGAATAACTATCCGCAAAAGCCCTTTCAGCGTAAAGGAAACGATAGACCGTCTGCAGACTTTTTTGGAAGATCGTCGTGTAACGGTATACGTTCGCATCAACCAGCAGCAAGAACTGCTAAATGTGGGCCGGAAGATACTTCCACTGGAGTTTTTACTGTTCGGGAACCCGAATGCAGGCGGACAGGTAATGGCTGAAAATCCCGTTGCAGCCCTTGATTTGCCATTGAAAGTGATCGCCTGGCAGGATGAACAACAAGCAGTTTATATAGCCTACAATGATGCCTCGTTTATCAAAAGCAGGTATGGTTTGTCTGCGTATGTATCCGCTCCTTTAGACCTCGAATATATAATAACCAAAATACTATCATGAAAAGTCTCAAATGATGATCATACCAAGCCCAAATTTAAGCCGCTCTTAATTTGCTTGGTACACTTAGGCATTTTGAAACTGACGGTACCTTCATTTTCTAAGCTTTTTAAGTGCTTAGTATCGGAGTAATTAAAAAGAGAATATTAATCATCAAAAACATTTTTTAATTTGGTCTTCCTTTTGTGCCCTCAATGCAAAAAACAAAGACTACGCTTCCTTATTACACTGAAATAAACGACTTTCTCGCTTCGATACCCTGGCCGGCAAAAACCGAAAACCCCAATTTTTATTGCCTGCGATTAAAGCCAGTTGCCGGGCAGAAATTGGTTTACCGGCCGCCATTTAAACGTTCCTTTTACTTTTTTGCGTTGTTTCGTAATTCGGGTAAAATTGAGGTTGATTATGGCGATCAAAAGGTTTATGATCCTGATTCATATCTGGTTTTTCATTCACCTAATCTTATTTACAGCTTTGCACACAATAATGCATTAGAGGGCTATATTATCTATTTTAAACCTGAAGCTTTTTCATTTTTCAAACCCGATTTTCATCAGCGGTTTCCGTTGTTTGACTTGTTACACACCAACCTTTTCAAATTCGATCATGCAACCTTTAACAAGCTTGTCCCTCAATTGGAATATGTTTTTACCGCCTATGAAGAATCAAACAAAGACAATCATCTTGAAGCACGGTTAAAGGCACTGGGATTGTTTAGCCATCTTGAACAATTTGCTTTAGAACAGGATCGGGTGAACCGCCATGTAACTGTGCAACAACATCTGCTGAAAAGGTTTATGCAATTGATTGACAACCATTATATTGATAAGCATACCGTGCAGGAGTATGCAGATATGCTGTCTGTAACGTCAAACCATCTTTCGCAGGTAGTTAAACAACTTACCGGTAAAAACGCACTCAATTTTATTGCGGAGCGTTTGATTACTGAAGCTAAATCCTTAATACACTATACTAATCTCGAAGTAGCCCAGATAGCGTATCAGCTCAATTTTTCAGATCCTGCAAACTTTGGCCGTTTTTTCAGGAAGCACACCAGTTTGTCACCATCTGAATTTCGCAAGCGGCGCGATTTACGAAATTGACCGGATAATCCAAGATTTTGATAAGTAAGTTTTAATCAAACCTGGTTTCTTTGTGGTTCAAATTGAACCATATGCCAAGTAAAGTATTTATTAACCTACCCGTAAATGACCTGAAAAGGTCTATAGATTTTTTTCAAAATTTAGGCTTTTCATCTAGCCCACAATTTACCGATGAAAAGGCCGGCTGCATGATAGTGAGCGATAGCATATATGTAATGCTGCTTACAGACACCTATTTCAGGTCCTTTATAGACACGGATATTTGCGATGCACATCGTCAAACTGAAGTACTTATTGCCCTGGATGCAGCATCGGTAGATGAGGCGAAACAATTTATCAGCAAAGCCGAGTCACTGGGCGGGAGAATATATGCAGAAGCCAAAGACCATGGTTTTATGTATCAACACGGTTTTGCTGATCTCGACGGCCATAAATGGGAAATAGCCTACGTTGATATGAGCCAGTTTCCACAATCATAAAGATAGCTATGAGTTATAATCCAGCGGTTGATAATTATATTAACAAAGCAGAAGGGTTTGCGAAACCCATCCTTGAACATTGCCGTCAGCTTATTCACCAAAATTGCCCGGATGTAGAAGAAGCTATAAAATGGGGAATACCTCATTTTGACTATAAGGGTGACCACATGTTTGTGATGGCAGCGTACAAAGCGCATTGCTCTTTTACTTTCATGAAGGGCGAACTGATGGGCGATTCGCGTTTTAAGGCCAATAAAGATGTTAAACCCATTAAAAGGTTTCTTGGAAAGATTAACCAGCTTAACGATTTGCCTCCGGACGCGGAATTCAATGCACTGATCCGGGAAGCAGTGGAATTGAATGAGCGGGATATTAAAATAAAACGGGTAAGACCTGAAGCTGAGAAGCCTAAAATTCTGAAAACACCAGATTATTTCCAAACAGCTTTAGAAGGCAATCCACGAGCAAAAGAAGTTTTTGAAAGTAAATCAAATTCATTTCGCAAAGAATACGTTATCTGGCTTACCGATGCAAAAACCGAAGAAACCAGGCAAAAGCGAATTACTGAGGCTTTAGAGTGGATTGCAGACGGAAAGGGTAGGTTCTGGAAGCATCAAAAATAGCCAAACCAGGCAAATGAATATATTCTAAATTAACCTCAAGAAACCTATAACCTGGCAATAAAAAATTCTCCGTCACTTGTTAGGCTAAGATTATCCGTTCTGACACTATATATTGTTTTGCCAAAATCAGTAGAACGATGTTGTTTCAATATGAGTAAGGCCTATTCGACAACTATCTTGCGTATTTCATCTGGAGTAAATAAATTTAGCCCGATTTAAGTTTTAAGGTAAGATTAGAAACATCGGGATGGGAATTGACCTTATGGCCTGCTGGATAAGTATGAAAAAAGTAGATCGTAATTATCCAACTTGCTGTATAAAGAAACAACAGTGAAGATCGAAGCGTTAACCACAAATAAAAGCCTAAAGAAATTCTAATCCTGTTAAACAGATCCTATATTTAACACATGATAAAACTAACCTTACCCCTTATCGTATTTCTTGCTACCCGCTAGTTTTCATATGCTCAGTGGACACACGCGAATCCTAACACTGTTTTCAGTATACCGGGAATGTCGGCATTGGAGTCAGCAACCTAAATGCTAAGTTTACCGTTTACCAGGCTGCGCAATTAGGAACTGCAATTAAAAGCAATACCCTGCTTACCTCTATAAGCGGCTCGCCCAAAATCGTGATGAGATATTTTAATTGACAGAGTTTTAAAAGACGGGAACTCCTATACTGAAGACGCAGCAAAGACCGATCACTCAATATTAACATTCTTTAATAATATTAACGATTTGAAAAAAAGGAAATATATACTTGTTAACGAAGCTTGGTTTTACAATATATAGTATACTAATGAAAATAATTCAAATGATTATGATAATTGGGATATCAGTGTTTATTGTCTTTTCATGTGGTGACAAAAATTATAGAATAACGCCAGAGGAATTTAAAAATAGAGTAGAAGTTGATAAAAAGGTCTACTTAAAAGATAAAGAGCAAATTTATCAAATTATCCAAAAAATGATAAATGACAAAACCGAACCTTTTGATGCTCCTAAAGAATATGATCAAAATACCCAAATAATGGTTGATACCATAATTTATAATCAGGATCAAAACAGATTAATTACATTTATAATTAATAAAAACAGTACTGACAAATTGTTGAAAAAAGAAAATAAAGAGAGGTATTATTATAATTCGAATTATTTTTTCTGTTTAAAAGATACTCAAGGCAAAATTAAGATTTTTGAATTTAGTAATTTTAATTTAAAGTATTTTTATAATCTCCATGAAATTAAAAATGCTCTCTATAATTATTGTTTTATCAGCTATCCAGCGAAAGTAAACAAGGCAATATTCATTATAACATCGATGATATTAGATTTTGGGGGTCGAAAGATTTTGAATGGGTTATAAAAAACTCGAATTCAACCCAGTTGCCTTGACTTATTAAATCACTCAGTTTCGAGTGGGGAAATTAACAGCGCTCAATACAAGAAAACTTGGACTTTTGTGCGGTTTTGGATGCCTCCAGGTGAATAAAAACGCTACCAAGTATAAAGTGATATACGCGCATCATCACTCACGGGTATTAGATATAAACGACTTTGTTTCTATTGAATATTAATTTATTCGCAACTGTAAGAATCCCTTCATTTCTGACAAATAAACAGGCATACCTAAAAAACGGTACTTATCTGTTAATTTTGCATAGATGAACGATGTGAAAACTTTTAAGTGAAATGATGAACAGCAGCGGCCCGTTTTTGCTCGAAGTGATGGTTACCAAAGAAAATAACGTTTTCCGGATGGTGCCGCAGGGCTGCAGTTTGAGTGAGATCCGGCTTAAGTAATAATAAAGAAAGTGCCGGGGGAGGACTGAGAGTGATTGATGTTTTATTGTTGTTTTGATTTGAATGCATCTGCCCCTGCATTGTGGGGCAGGTCATACTTTTATCTTTGATTTAAAAGCGGGTTGATAACTATTTTAATTAGGTTCCGGAGCTCAAAAGGTTAAAAAATCGAGTACGATAACGTCTTTTAAAGAGATAGAATTGTGTGACGATTCGATATTTGTGATGCATGAAAAGTGTGAGAAATTTATTCTCTTTCACAAGCATAGTAAAGTCAGTTGACTTATGTAGAAGGTGGGCTGGGATATATAAGGTTTAGGGAAAGGCTGTATGTAATACCGCAAGACGCTATTCGGATCTTAAAGCAATGTCATTTTTGTTGAACGGCGCTCATGACCCTGGCGGCATATTCATTCACCATCTTATTAGTCCTTGGTCTATACAGGCAAAGCAGTAGGACAGGAGGTACCCTCCGCCTGTTTTTTTAAAGGTGAAATGTTTTATATAGTAATGAAAAGCTGTCGTTTTAAAATGTTTTTCGTGGCCGTTTATTCCTGCGGGCAGGTGTTGGCTCAGTAACTCCAATGTAACTTTGACGCCTGCCATCACGATCAGCCCTGTAGGGAAGCTCAGTCACCGGAACCTTTTCTGCAGTTTGCCTGACGGTAAGCAACCGGTCGCCAAGTGGACTCCCGTCAAGCGCTTCAATCACTCGGTCCGCCCCGGCCTGATCGGTCATTTCGAGAAAAGCATAGCCTTTGCATCGTTTAGTCTTTTTATCCCGGACAATCTTGATGGTGCCTACGGTTGCATGTACATTAAACAATTTGACGATGTCCATTTCTGTCATGTCCAGGGGAAAACCACTGACAAATAATTTCATAGATAAATACTGATATAATATGCAAATATAAGTACCATTTTATTAGGTTACCCCATCTTATTCCTTTTGATTCATCTGGCAGAATGCGAAGTGCAGGTAACGGTACCGGTATTGCAGTTATCCTGGAGTACACCGATTGTGTTGTCTATCAGCGATTCTGCGGAGAAAAACCAAAACCACTGCAGATGCAAACCGCCACTGGAAAGGTGTAACGGGTGTTTTCAGAATGTACTCGGTTGCATGGGAATGGATTGTAGAATAAATCCTGTTCGCTATTTCTTACCCGCTTTAAATTGAAAATAGGCTGGTGTATCACTTTGTGCATCGAACCTAGAATTTAACTGGATATACATTTTACTTAGTCGAAGTTTAAGAACACAATAAGCCCGTCGGAAGAAATACCCGGATGAAACTATTAACCGGTCGGGTACACTTTAGTAAATTCACGAAATGTCGTTGGTGCGTTTTTGTTTTAATAAATCTAAGTAGTTTATATTCAATTTGTTAATAGTGGTTCTTTTTTTGCACAACGGCGTTATGAGCATTTCCACTGCCAACAAATTCCTGTATAAGGGCATAAAATCTTACGACGAGTTAAAAAACAACCTTTCGAAGGAGGAAGCTTTTTTTCAGCCAAACGTCCTGCGAGTGGAACTCTCGCTGATAATTGCCACCTAACCGGAAAACCCGGCGGAGGTTGCGGAACCAGCGGCATATCGGATATCGTAATAAAAAAACTAAATCACTATAATCATGGAAGATAACCACGTACTTAATCACATCAAAAATTTAACAACTGGCGAAGAAGAGCTCTGGAGGAAAGAAAACCTTTCGGAACAGGATGTGAAAAAGCTACATCAAATAAAACTGGAACTTGACCAGTACTGGGATATGCTGAGGCAAAGGCGGGCGTTAAGGGATGTTAACGAAAACCCTGATCATGCTGAGAAACGGGACATCGACACTATCGAAAACTATCAAAAATAATTCAGCAAAGCCGGGTTTATATGGAACGTTTATATTAATTTCAATCATCATGTCAGCGACAAATCTTTTTAGCCCCCTTCGAATCAGGGGCATAGAGTTAAAAAACAGGATAGTTGTATCGCCAATGCAGCAGTTCAGCGCCGTAAACGGTAAAGTTGGGCATTGGCACATGGTGCATTTGGGGAGCAGAGCAGTCGGCGGTGCAGGCCTTATTATCACCGAAAGCCTGGCAGTGAACAAAGAGGGACGGAGCACCCATTACGATGCCGGTCTTTGGAATGACGGACATATTCCAGGCTGGAGAACGATCAATAAATTTATTCATGAACAGGACGCAAAAACAGCAGCGCAGATAGCACATTTCGGCAGCAAGGCCAGCAGATCGCACCCTAATGATGGCTTGCAATATTTAACACCCGAAAATGGTGGCTGGGTAACCAAAAGTTCGTCGGCCGTGGCGCCTTTTAATAATATGAGCCTGCCCCTGGAGCTTACCTTACGCGATATTGGAAAAATTAAAAAAGACTTTTTCGCTGCAGCACGCAGGGCGGTTTCAGCTGGTTTTGACGCCATTGAGCTTCATGCCGGTCATGGTTATCTTTTTCACCAGTTTTATTCCAATATCATCAATCATCGCAAAGATCAATACGGCGGCAGCTTTGAGAACCGGATCCGGCTGTTGGTAGAAACGGCAGAAGAGATACGTAGCATTATTCCTGAAGCCATGCCCCTTATGGTACGGATCTCAGCGGTAGATTACCTTGAAGATGATAAGGCCTGGAAAATTGAAGATAGTATCATATTAGCAAATATTCTGAAACAGATCGGGGTTGATCTGATCACTGCCTCGGCCGGTGGTTTTGTATTTCTTGATAAATCAAGGGTATTTCCATCATACCAGGTACCCTTTGCCGAAAAGATCAAATCCGAAACGGGAATCCTTACGGGTGCTGTGGGAGCAATTACCGAAGCACAGCAAGCTAATGATATCATTGCTTCGGGCAAAGCCGATTTGGCAGTTATGGCCCGTGAATTTTTAAGAGATCCGTATTTTCCTCTGCATGCCGCAAAAGAACTTGGCGGTACCGCAACTGTACCTTTTCAATATAAAAGAGCATTTTAGTCTGAATACTTATACCTATGGAAGCTAACAGGGCGATATTGGAAAAAGTTAAGGTTTATGGCAAACAGGAATCAAGAGATGCCTATGTGATCAGGGATTTCCTAAACAGGAGCGTGGTAACTTTTGAATGGGTGCCGGTTTCGGATGTGGACACTTTACGCTCTAACTTTTCATTAAACGTACCGGCTGATTGCAATCTACCGATTGTTGAATTACCCGGCGGTAAACTGTTATTCGATCCAACTATTGAAGATATTGCCTTTAACCTCGGCTGGATCAGTAAGCCAAAACAAAAGGAATACGATGTTTCTATATTCGGAGCCGGACCTGCTGGTTTAAGTGCAGCGGTTTATGCTGCTTCCGAAGGTTTAAGAACAGTTTTGGTAGAGCGCGAGGCCATTGGCGGCCAGGCTGGTACCAGCTCACGGATCGAAAATTACCTCGGTTTTCCCGGTGGCATCGCCGGTGCCGACCTCGCCGAGCGGGCCCGGCAACAGGCTGTAAAGTTTGGGGCGGAGATACTTCACATCCGGAAAGGGATAAAGGCGCAATTTATTGACGGCAAACTTCACGTTGATTTGACTGATGGCAGTAAAATAATAGCCAAAACAAATATATCAGCTACCGGTGTTCAATATAACCGGCTCGAACTGCCCCATGAGGATAAATTTATTGACTTGGGCATATACTATGGCGCCGGCTCCAGCGAAGCAGTGTTATGTGCAAACGAACATGTATTTGTTGTTGGCGGAGGTAATTCGGCCGGGCAAGCTGCGCTTAATTTTTCCGGGTATGCTAAGAAGGTGACGATGGTAATCAGGGGTAAAGATCTGGCAGCAACATTATCTGATTATTTGCTCAAGCGCATTCTAAAAACAAATAATATCGAAGTGCTTTACAATGCTACCATCACCGCGCTAAGCGGTGAAACTATTCTGAATGAAATTACAGTAACAGATACTGTTAAACAAACGGCTACCAATTACAGCACCAGGCTTGTTTTTGTATGTATTGGCGGTACACCCAATACCGATTGGGCAAAAGATACCGCAATTGTTCGGGATGATGCTGGTTACCTGGTTACGGGAACGGATCTTTACAAACCACCATTCTTAAGCAGGTGGAAAAGTGCCTTTACTCCGGCATTTTTGGAAACAAGTGTTCCCGGTTGTTTCGCAGCAGGCGATGTACGCCACAACTCTGTTAAACGGGTAGCATCTGCTGTAGGAGAGGGCGCAATGGCTGTTACTTTTGTACACCGTTATTTAACTGAAAAACACGCATAAAATGGAAAATAATATTTGTAAGCATCTGCAATTGTTAGTAGTGATCCCACCTGATAAATATTTTTGTGAAGAATGTGTAAAGACAGGAAGCTCCTGGGTACATCTCAGAAAATGTCAAACCTGTGGGGTTACACTATGTTGTGATTCTTCGCCTAACAGGCATGCATCCAAACATGCTGCGCACACCCATCATCCGGTTGCGATCTCGGCTGAGCCGGGTGAATATTGGGCATACTGCTATGCTGATGGTCAGATGATAGATACCGATCCTTATTAAATGCCTGACCCGGTACTTATCGCCTGTGTTTAAACTTTAATACGGCGCATTTATAAGCAATGCTCTTTTTTTCCGCTTCATAAATTGACGTTATATCGTAATTGTTATTAGACTTGATTTTTATTTAAATTGTTGATATTCAATAGTTTAAAATGTGGTTGCTTTTTTGGAACGGATGCTGAAAAAACAACAACATGAAAAACAATCCAAATGCACCAGCAGTATTTAATCCTGATGATTTCCTGATCGTACCAGCCAAAACTTTTGAAGAACTTCAGATCGGGGAGATTTTCAGGGCCCCAAGCCGCACATTGACCAATGCTCATTCGGCTGCATTCCAAACCGTTTCCTGCGATAACCATCCCGTGCATTATGATGAAGTGTGGGCAAAAAAGCATGGGCATAAAGCCCCTGTTATCCATGGGCTCCAGGTATTGGCTTTTACAGCTCCCGGTGCCACCATGTTCCCGCATGTAATTGGCGAAGTATTCATTGCTTTTACAGAACTATCCTGCAAGTTTTTAAAAGAAGTAAATGCAGGCGACACATTGTACGCTGCGCTGGAAATCATCTCATTGACGCCACAGGGGAATACGGGTATAGTGGAAACCGCCGCTACCATTCATAATCAAAATGGCGACCTGGTACTATCCGGTACACATAAGTATCTGCTTAAAACAAAATCAAACGCATAGCAAATCAAATCATGGAAAATATACCTTCAAAAAACACAGAGAATATTCCCGCTCAAAATAAAACATTTGTACTGGTTCACGGTGCCTGGGCAGCGCCATTTGCATGGGATATGGTTAAAGAAATACTCACCGCTGCAGGAAACCAGGTTTGGGCGGTTCAGCTTCCTGGACATGGCAACGACAATGCCGATCCCAAAACCCTACACATGGATTCCTACATACAACATGTAAGCGACGTTATTACCAACATTGGCAAAAAAGTAATCCTTGTGGGTCACAGCCTTTCTGGTGTGGTTATTTCAGGTGTTGCGGAACAAATTCCTGACCTGATTGAAAAACTGGTATTTGTTGCGGCATACGTACCGCAAAACGGGCAATCAGCGTATGCAATTTCTTTGCTGGATAAACAATCACTGCTTGGTGCTTCCCTGTTGGTATCGGATGATCAGTCTGAATTTGATATTAAACAGGAAGATATTATCAACATAGTTTGCCAGGACGGGGCAGAGGACATTCAAAAACTAATCCTTGATAACTACAAATCCGAGCCGGCTGCACCATTCTCCGATCCGGTAATGCTTAGTGACGAACGGTTTGGAAAAGTTACCAAGTATTATATTGAAACATTGCAGGATCACGGAATAGGTAACGATCTCCAGAAAGAAATGATTGCTGCAGCGCACATCAAAAATGTTTACGAGTTGAATGCAGGGCACACACCATTACTTTCCAGGCCATACCAACTAAGTGGAATCCTGCAGGAAATAGGACAGCAATAATTTAATAAATGAAAAAAGCCCCAAAAAGGCTTTTTTCATTTATCTTAAGAACAATAACTCTTCTCAATGCAAAAGCATTTAGCTTTTTGGGGATGAGTTTATTGCTTTAATAACTAAGCATGCCTTATAAAGCATGCAATAATATTATTTGCCGTTGGCTGCTGCTTCAATAACTGCTGCAATTGCTTTTGGCTGGGTCATAAATAGCGTATGCCCGCCGGTTACATTGGTTATCTTAGCGTTGGCGCGTTTGTACATGTTATCCTCAAGACCCATGTTGATGGTTTCGTCATTTGATGGTTTTACCGCGTATACCGGTTTGTTTTTCCAGGCAGCTGCTGTTACTTTATCTGTAAATGCTTTAACAGTAAGCGGGATCTGCGAATCATACATAAAGTCTGATTTTTCTTTGGTTTGCCCATTGGCAAAAGTTTCCTGGAAAGTGGCTTTCCCTAAATAAACGTTGCCTTTTGCGTCCGGCGCAAGTATACCTTTAGGTTGTTCTTTAACGGTTTGTACAAGATCAAGCGTTGATTCGCCGTCATTGGGTATAAACGCGGCTACGTATACCAAGCTTTTAACATTATCGGCGTTTCCTGCCTCTGTTATAACTGTACCGCCCCATGAGTGGCCAACTAAAACTACAGGTCCGTCCTGGCGTCCGAGTGCAAAGTTTGTTGCGGCAACGTCATCAGCCAAAGAGCTGGTAGGGTTTTGTACCAAAGTAACTTTGTACCCGTCTTTTACCAGTATTTTGTAAACTGCTTCCCAGCCCGAAGCATCTGCAAATGCACCGTGCACGATGACAATGTTTTTAATGCCGGTTGATTGAGCGTTGGATACTGATGGATTAGCTGCTGATAGTAAAATGGCCACTGCTGCAGTGGCTGCCATTTTGATTGTAGAATTTGTCTTCATTTTTCGATTATCTGGCAACAGATAACCTATAAACATACCATGAGTTAAAATTCTGTTAATCAGTGTGTTGGTTTTATTTTTTGATTTTGAACCTGACGTTATACCGTTGATTTACGATCAGGATGTAAGTTTGAGGGACTAAAAATGCTTTTTATTCAGGCCGAGCTTTTTTATTTTGGAGTTTAGCGTTGTGGCCGGTACACCTAAAAGTTTAGCAGCACCCTGCTCGCCGGAGATCCGCCCGTTACATATCTGCAGAACGGCGAAAATATGGTCGCGCTCATTTTCTTCAATGGTTTTTATTTTTTGCGGGGCGCCTTCACTATCTGCAATAGTTTTTAAAATAGTTGGAATATTGATTTCGCGGATAACCGGCTTTGTACTCAGCAATATCTGCCGTTCAATTAAGTGCTCCATTTCCCGCACGTTACCCGGCCAGCTATAATTGGTCATTTGCTTTATCGCTTTTTGAGCAAAGCCAGTCAGTTTGTTTCCGTATTTGTTAAGAAAATAAGCAGCCAATAACGGAATATCCTCAACCCTGTCCCGCAGCGGAGGCAAATTAATAGGGAAAACATTGAGGCGGTAATACAGATCTCTTCTGAAACGGCCTTGTTCAACTTCGGTAAGTAAGTCCTTGTTAGTTGCAGAGATGATTCTGACATCTGTTTTTATGGTAGCTTTCCCGCCAACGCGTTCGATCTCTTTTTCTTGCAGTACCCTAAGCAATTTTACCTGAAGATCTAATGGCAGTTCACCAATTTCGTCCAAAAAAAGCGTACCGTTGTCCGCAAGCTCAAATTTCCCAATCCGTCGGTCTGTCGCCCCGGTAAATGCTCCCTTTTCGTGACCAAAGAGTTCGCTCTCTATCAGGTTTGCAGGAATTGCGGCGCAGTTTACGCTGATCATAACCCTGTCTCTTCTCGTTGACGCCTTGTGTATGGCCTTTGCTATAAGTTCCTTACCGGTTCCGGTCTCACCCATGATCAAGACAGATGATGCTGAGGGGGCTACCTGATCCATAAGTGCAAAAACCTTGCGCATTTTGGGGCCGGCACCTATAATTTCAGGATAATTATGAAGTGCTGTGTCCTCCTGAGGTATATATAAAGCTTCGTCTTCCTTTTGCCTTATAAAGGCATTTATTTCGTCGAGCTGGGCTTTTATCTTTTTATAGGCCCGGGGAAACAGTTTTCCCGCATGGTTAAAAAAATCATCCAGCGAATTGGTCTCGTTTATTTGAGTAACCCGTTCAGCCAGTTTAGATAACAGGTGGGGATTGACGGCAGATTTCGGTCTCCCTTTGGAGATCTGTTCCTGGTCATTATTACCGGAGCTTGCGTACTGATTGTCCGGCGTTATTAGTTGCGCATGCGGTAAATAAAAAATGTCTGAGAGCAAGTCGGCAATGCTGCTGCAAAACGTCAGGCATTCTGCACTGAATTCTCCAGAGTTGTTATGGAGTTCAAGCGTACCAAGTATTTTGTTGCCTTTTTCAAGCGGGATGTAACAATGATATTTATAATGGGCTTCCCCGTTCACCAGGCAATGATTCTGGCCTTCTTCCTCTTGCCATTCGTCAATTGATTTAATGACCGGGAAGGAAAATTCGGCAATATTTTTTTGCAGTGCACTTAGTTCGGATGGTTGATTTATCGTTTCTGTATGTATTTCTGAAGTACCGCTTATACAGGTAGAGATGTATGCTTCCCTGATAACAGTTATTTGTTCGTCATAGACCAGTATCGCACCACAATCGATAGAGAAAAGGGGGTGAAGCCTTGTGAAAATAACATTAAAAAGGTTAATCAGCGAAACAGAATTGCTCAATATATCACCTGTGAACAGCTGTGATGACACATCCGTTGATGAATGCAAACTTATTTTTGAAAAGGTGGATTCGGATGCGTCATGCATATGATCAGTTATTTATGGTAATATTAAAAACTACTACTAAGAAGGAAAAGAAGATGACAACGCAGCAAATATGATCAATTTATTGCTTTTTTGGGCAGTTAGGTGTTTTTTAGACCTGGCTTCATGAACTGTTTTCCATTTATTGCATTGGCAGCATGGCCGGTTTACATCGTTAATTCACGAAATATCATAATTTATAAATTTAATAATTATCGTTAAGTGTCTTAATATCAGTAGTTGATCTGTTGGCATCGTTCGTGGATGATAAGCGTAAAAATTTATTTTATGAAACCATCACCAGACTTGTTAACTCCCGATAACCATGTATTGGTTCTGATCGATTTTGAAGGACAAATGGCATTCGCCACAAAAAGCATCGCTTTAAGTGAATTACGTACAAATACGGCAATCATCTCCGGAGCTTCGAAAATCTTTAATGTTAATGCGATCATTACCACAGTTGCCGAAGAATCGTTCAGCGGTCCGGTGTTCCCGGAAATAGAAGAATTCTATCCGCAGGCAACTTCAGGCTACATAGACCGTACATCCATGAATACCTGGGAGGATGAAGCTGCATACAAGGCCATCACTGGTACAGGCAAAAAGAAAATCGTTTTGGCTGGTTTATGGACGGGCGTTTGTATTGTAGGCCCGGCTCTATCTGCATTAAGCGAAGGGTACGAGGTATATGCCATTACTGATGCCTGCGGCGATGTGAGCACAGAAGCACACGAGCGTGCTGTGCAGCGCATGGTGCATTCGGGTGTTAAACCGATAACATCTATTCAATACCTGCTGGAACTCCAGCGTGACTGGGCCCGGCAGGAAACTTATGTAGCCGTAACCGACCTGATGAAAAAATATGGTGGTGCATACGGCATCGGCATTCAGTATTCTCACCGGATGCTGGCACACTAAAATAATGCTGCGGTTTCTGTTCTAACCTTTTATATCATCTTTTTTCTGTGAAGAGAATACTCTTATTATTATTTGTACTATGCTCGTTTTGCCGGCCGGCCACTATGGCACAATCATTCAAACTGATGCGTTATGATGAGGATTACAGTGCTTTTAAATCGGATACTACCGGTGAAATTTATAATAAGATAAAGTACATTGGGTTATCGGCAAACCGCAGCGTTTATCTTTCCTTCGGCGGCGAGATCCGTTATGAATACGCCGGCAGGTTTGATGAGAACTGGATAACAGGCCAGGACTACAATTATAGTCTGTTACAACGCTATTCTTTAAATACCAATTTACAGTTAGGTCGCCGCCTGAGGGTATTTACACAGGTTAACAGCGCCCTCGAAAATGGAAGCAAATACGGCCCTGCCCCGGTTGACGAGGATAAGCTAAACGTGCAGGACCTATTCGCCGAGCTACAGGTCTGGCAAAAGGATGATCAAAGTTTCTCGCTGAGAGCGGGAAGGCAGGAGCTCAATTACGGTACCGGCAGGCTGATCTCAGTTCGCGAGGGCACTAACCTGCGTCTTTATTTTACCGGCGCTAAAGTCATGTACAAATCCAAAAATTTTACCGTCGACGGATTTGCCATGATGGCAGATGATGTTTATCCGGGCGTATTTGATAACAAGCCCACGCATGAGGTAAATCTTTGGGGAGGGTATTCAACGCTTATTATTCCGAAACGCGGCAATTTTGATTTTTATTATCTGGGGACAAAAAATAACGATAAAGAGTTTGAAGAAGGCACCGCCCGTGAAACAAGGCATACCATTGCTGCCAGGTACTGGAAATACGGAGGCGGCTTTATTTACAACCTCGAAGGGGCATACCAGTTCGGTAAATTTGGGACGGGGAATATCAATGCCTGGACAGCCGCTATCGATCTGGGTTACGTTTTCAATACCTTAAAAGGTAAACCAAGTATCAATATCAGGAATGATTATATCTCGGGCGACAAGAAGAAGGGCGACGGAAACCTGCAAACCTTCAACCCGCTTTATCCAAAGGGGGGGTACTTCGGGTTCAATCCGCTTATAGGGCCGGCCAACCTGATCGATCTGCACCCCTACGTAACATACAGCCTTACAGGTTATTGTGATATCCAGGCCGATGTCGTCTTCAACTGGCGTTATTCAACACAGGACGGACTGTACCGGCCAAGTGGTAACTTTAACCTTCCGGGAGCAAGTAGTACACAAAGGTACATTGGCACCACCTACCTCGTAAGCGCCGACTACCGCTTCAGCAAGTTTTTTTCACTGAGCAGCGGTATACAATATTTTAAAACAGGGGCTTTTATTGCCGATGTGATACAGCCGACAGCAAACTCCTGGTTCTATAATCTTCAATTCACCTTTAAGTTTTAAAACTAATTCAATGTATAATATCATGAAAACATCAATCCTAACCCGGTTTAAAATGCCGGGACAAACTATCAGGCTATCTGCAACCTTATTATTATTACTAATCAGTACCGGTACAACCTTGCTGGCCCAAGACGCACAACCGAAGCTGGTCGCCGTTGGCACAACCGCTGTTTTAGGGAAGGCAGACGGTATAACCATAGAAGGCAAAGTGCAGAGCCCCTCGGGGCAGTCCACGCCGCTCCAGATCGTCTGCATTTTTGAGTACGAAGAAGGTGATCTAACCAGTCCACAGGCGCTTCCTGCCGCTGCCAATGGTCTTCTACATGTTGACGAGGCTTTAAGCGGCCTGATAACAGATCTGCGCAAAAACGGAAAGTTTTTAGGGCACCGGTTAGAAACCATGTTGCTTACACCGCCCAAAGACAGCATGCCGGCGCAAAAATTACTAATGATTGGATTGGGTAATCGTAAGGATTTTACACCGGACCTGATGACAGACATCGGCAGGGTTGGCATGCGTGAAGCCTTACGTTTAGGTGTAAGCAGCTATTCACATGCCAGCGATCTCAAAGATGGTGGTATTGATTCACCTACTGGCACTGTTGCGGTTAATGTGGTAAAAGGAGCATTGGAGGCGTATGAAACAGAAACATACCTGGTAAATAAAAAAGTATCTTCCCACAAGCCATTAACAAAAGTTACCCTGTTAGCCGGGCAGGCATTTTTTACACCATCGGGCGATGCCATTAAAGCCTATTTATCAACCAGAAAATAATAGATGCGGTTATGAAGAAAGCAGATATGGTGTTATTCAACGGTAAGATCCATACCGTTGATGCCAGACTATCGGTGGCAACAGCCGTAGCAATATATGATGGCAAGTTCATTGCCGTAGGCGAGGATGGTCCTGTATTAAAATATGCCGGTGAAGGCACGATTCTCATTGATCTTCAAAAGAAAAGGGTTATACCTGGCATTAACGATTCGCACACCCACCTGATCCGCGGGGGACTTAACTATAATCTGGAATTGCGCTGGGATGGTGTACCGTCGTTGGCCGATGCATTACGGATGCTTAAAGAACAGGTAGACCGTACGCCGTCACCCCAATGGGTACGGGTCATAGGCGGCTGGTCTGAGTTTCAGTTTGCTGAAAGGCGCATGCCTACGTTGGCAGAGATCAACGCGATTTCACCGGATACGCCTGTTTTTATCATGCATTTGTATGACCGTGCTTTTATGAACCGGGCAGCACTGAAAGCCGTTGGTTATACTAAAGATACGCCGCCGCCGCCCGGGGGACATATTGAAAGAAACTCGCATGGAGAACCAACCGGCCTGATTCTGGCTACACCCAATGCCTTAATCCTGTATTCCACCCTGGCTAAAGGTCCCAAATTATCATATGAGCACCAGGTTAATTCCACCCGCCACTATATGCGCGAAATGAACCGTTTTGGTATTACCAGTGTAATTGATGCCGGGGGCGGCTTTCAGAATTTTCCGGATGATTACCGCGTGATCCAGGAGTTGAACGATGAGGGCGAACTAACTGTAAGGATAGCCTATAATCTGTTTACGCAGCGGCCCAAACAGGAAGAAGAAGATTTTGAAACCTGGACAAAAAACGTAAAGCTATACCAGGGCGATGACATGTACCGCCATAACGGTGCAGGTGAAATGCTGGTATTTTCGGCCGCCGATTTTGAGGACTTTTTACAGCCACGCCACGAACTGCCCGAACAAATGGAAGGTGAGCTGGAACGTGTGGTGCGTTTGCTGGTTGAAAACCGTTGGCCTTTCCGCCTGCATGCTACCTACAACGAAAGTATCACCCGGTTTTTAAATGTATTTGAAAAGGTAAACCGTGATATGCCATTTAACGGCCTTCCGTGGATCTTTGATCATGCTGAAACTATTCACGAAAAAAATATCGAGCGTGTTAAGGCACTCGGCGGGGGCATTGCCATACAGGACAGGATGGCTTTTCAAGGCGAATATTTTGCAGACCGTTATGGCAAAGAAGCGGCACTACAAACTCCGCCGGTAAAAAAGATGCTGGATATGGAGGTGCCTGTAGGAGGTGGCACCGATGCTACACGGGTATCAAGCTATAACCCCTGGCTGGCGTTGTATTGGCTTACTTCAGGTAAAACCGTGGGAGGTACTTCCATATATGATGATAATAGCAGGCTAAGCCGCGCAATAGCGCTTGAACTTTACACGCGGGGCAGTGCCTGGTTCAGCAACGAACAGCAAAAAAAGGGATGTATAAAAGTCGGTCAGCTGGCTGATCTCGCGGTACTTGACAATGATTACTTTACCGTTGATGAAGAGGCGATAAAGTCTATCGAAGCAGACATGACTATATTAGGCGGCAAAGTAGTTTACGCTAAAGGCGTTTTCGCTCCACATAATCCGCCGTCTTTGCCCATATTGCCGGATTGGTCGCCAACAAAAATTTACAATGGCTATTTCCCGGGCAGCAATCATTTAGCTCCTGCATATTCTAAACAGGCCCAGGCCGAAAAGCGCAAATCAGATGAAGCTATGCTGCGGCAACAGATAGCTACTGCCGTCCATTCATGCGTTGGCAGTTGTAATGTACATGGCCATAGCCATAATGATGCACGCATGAGCAATATTCCAGTTGTCGATTATACTGCCTTTTGGGGTGCTTTAGGTTGTTCATGTTTTGCATTTTAAATAATAGAAACTATGTACGATATTATTAAACTGTTGCTTTATTCAGACCTAGGATCGGACTTATCTAACTGGGCTATGTTTGCCTTTCGTATACTGCTGGCCACAGAACTTTTTCGTGTGCACGGGATGAAAAAATTCAGGGGTAGCGATGGCAAACCCGAAGTTGTGCCCAATCCGCTTGGTTTGCCGCAGTTTATAAACAACCTGGTAGCCACACTCTCAGACACTGTTGTACCGGTGCTGGTGATATTGGGCGTGTTTACCCGTATGGCCGTTTTGCCAACTATCGGCATTACGTCGGTCGGTTATTTTGTAGTGCATAAAAACGACTCGCCCGAAGTCAGGGACGTTCCATTTATGTATACCATTTGTTTTTTGCTATTGCTGGCAACCGGACCGGGTAGTATATCACTCGACAACTATATTTTCAATCACTTTTTTAACATTTAAATATTTATAACAATGGAACCAAAAATCGGAATTTCAAAAGAAAACCTTAGCCAGGTAGCCCACGCATTAAACAAAATTCTTGCAGATGAGTATGTGCTTTACACCAAAACCAGGAACGCACACTGGAATGTAGAAGGTCCCGACTTTCATTCTAAACATCTTTTCTTTGAAAGCCAGTATCAGCAACTTGATGAAATCATGGACAGCGTTGCAGAACGTATCAGGTCGCTTGGACATTATGCGCCCGCTACATTGAAAAGCTTTTTGGGATTGACCCATTTATCTGAGGTACTGCATAGCAAAAATGACGGTGCCGGCTTTATCACAGAATTACTGAACGACCATGAAAGCCTGATCATTCACCTAAGGGAAAATATAAATATTTTTGCAAATGACCACAAAGATTTGGGCACAAGCGATTATGTTACAGGGTTGATGGAAACGCATGAAAAAATGGCCTGGATGCTGCGGTCACATTTAAGATAACACTATGGAAAATCAAAGAAGCATCTGGCTTGTGACGCTCATGTTATCTGCAGTAGCAGGTTACTGCGATACCGTCACTTTTGTATCCGCAGGTTCCATCTTCTCTGCCCATGTAACCGGTAACTTTATTGTGTTTGCCTACCAGATTATAAAGGGTTCTGACGTACAGGCCTGGATCAAACTCCTGACTTTTCCGGTGTTTATTATATCGGTGATCATTGGCGGGTTAATAGCTGCAAAATCGGCCAACAGATACAAAATACTGCTTGCCGAAGGGATAATTCTGTTATTGAGCGGGGTTATTTCGGAAGTTTTTATTCATACTCCCGGGCTTATCTGGGAAACCTATGTGGTTGTTATGATGGTGGTATTTGCCATGGGGCTTCAAAATGCATTTGGTAAGCTGTACGCTAAAGAAACCTATGGTCCCACAACCATGATGACGGGTAATGTAACACAGGCTTCGCTCGATCTTGGCAACTCCATCGGCTCGGCTTTTAAGGATCTCATATCCGTTCAAAGCCTTAAAAAACAAAGCTTAACTATTGGCGGCTTTTTATTAGGCTGTCTGGCGGGAGCGTTGCTGGCCAAAAGTTTCGGTTTAACCGTTATTATCCTGCCGGGAGCAGGTATGGTCATTTGTTATTTTAGCACCGATAAAAACGCACCAGTTACGGTAAGTTAACCTAATAATATTAAAGGCCATTGAAATGGCCTTTAATATTATTAAATAAACCACTCGTTAATGTATTAATCGTACGCCTTATCGTAATTTCACGACATATCATCAATTGTTTAAAACTGATTAAGGCTTAAGTGTAAGAATAACAGTCAATTACCGGGTGGTATTCTTGTTGGTGTTAATGCTTGATTTATAAACTGAAAAGCGTTTTTACCTGGCAGCCTCGTTTAGCGGGTATACATAAGATCACGAGGTATTTACACATTATGCGGTTAAAGATCTGTTTATTTATTTCAATGATTTTTGTCCCTGTCTGTGCTGGTGCGCAATGGGAACAGCCAAAAATGATACGGGAAAAATTGAACATAAGTAAGCCGGACACCGCGAGGGTCAATTTATTAATTGAGCTGGGGAAATATTATTTAAACAAACCCGGCGAACTTACAAACGACCTGGATAGCGCGTTATTATTTAACCGCCAGGCTAGGGGGTTGGGTTCGTCTCTAATGTATAACGCCGGTATAGGTGAGTGTATCATCCTGGAAAGCCGGATTTATCGTGAAAAGGGGGATAAACCTAAAGCCATGGAACTAACCCAAAGTGCTCTGCAATTTGCCATTCAGCATCGTTTGCTAAAAGAAACTGCCGACGCTTATTTAGCATTTTGTGATTTTTACGGCATTGAGAATAATGATCTTGCCGAACGCATAAAATATACAGAACGGGCTATCCGCTTATATGAAAGAGGTGGCTTTAAAAAGGAGGAAGCTGGTGCACTAAAATCGCTGGGCGATTATTATCACTTAAAGGCTGATAACTCTAAAGCGTTAAAGCTATTGGAGCAATCGTTAGCTGTATATCAGGCTATTCATTTTAAAGAAGTACAGGGTGTGTACGATTTACTGGGTTATTTATACGCACGCACGGGCAACGATGTACTTTCTCTGAAATATGGACTCATGGCTGTTAAAACTGCCAGGGAGGTACGGGATACCAGTATGCAGTTGTGTACCATATATAATCGCCTGGCAATAACTTATAATGGTTTAAAGAAATATGATCAGGCATATCTTTATTATCAAAAGGCATTAGATGTGGCGTTACGTTATAAGGAGACCAATGCCATACAGCAAATTAAGTTTAACCAGATCATATTGTTAATGGGTATTCATAAACCTCAGCAATCGTTGGCAACATTGATTGATGTTGTTAAAAAATATCCACCAAAAGACAACACCAGGCTTACAATAACTGCTTTATCGCTGTTTGCAAAAATATATATGGACATGGGCCAATTGCCGAAAGCTAAAAGGTTCGTGGATTCCTTGCTTTATTATTATCCGGATTTTGGAAAAGAATTTGGGTATGCCCCTTTTGTTAACGAGCCTATCATTAATTATTATTTTTTAAGCAGCCAGTTCGCTAAAGCGTATCCTTATTTAAAAAACAATGATAGTCTTGCCAGGATGAGGCATAATTTGACTACCATTGCCACAAACGAGTTCAATTGGGCAAGAACGGACTCAGCCTTAGGTAAACCAGTTTCGGCTCTGCTGCATTATAAAAAATATAAAATTACGAGCGACTCTATTAAAGACCTGGATCTGAAAAAGCAACTTTCTATTTTGCAGTTTCAGTTTGATGTTGATAACAAGGATAGGGATATACTGTTGCTTAAACAAAAAGGACAGCTGCAGCAAAATCGTATCAATAACGAAACAGTACTGCGCAATGTTGTGATTGGGGGCCTGGTTATAGTGATGATCTTTGCCGGTTTGGTATACAGTCGTTACAATGTTAAAAATAAGAGTAATATATTACTCACTATAAAACAAACCAAGATCAATAACCAAAATGAGTTATTGCTTAAGCTTTTACAAGAAAAGGAGTGGCTGCTTAAAGAAATTCATCACCGGGTTAAAAATAACCTCCAAATCGTTATAAGCTTGCTGAATACCCAATCGGCCTACCTCGAGAATGAAGTTGCTTTGGATGCAATCAGAAACAGCCAGCACCGGATGCAAACCATGTCGCTGATCCATCAGAAACTTTATCAGTCAGAAAATTTGTCGACCATTGACATGGCTGTGTATATCCGGGAACTGGTGGAATACTTAAGTGATAGTTTTGGCAGGGACAAAAATGTAATTATGAATATTAAGGTCAGTCCTGTTAAGCTGGATGTTTCGCAGGCTGTTCCATTGGGATTAATATTGAATGAGGCCATCAGCAACGCTATTAAATATGCTTTTAAAGGCACCACAAAAGGGAAGATAGATATCGGTCTGGAACCGGTAGGAAATAACAGGTATCTGTTATGTGTATCGGATAACGGCCCGGGACTGCCTGAAAGCTTTGATCTGTATAATACCGGGTCGCTTGGAATGAGCCTTATGCAGGGGTTAAGCCAACAGCTTGACGGTGACTTTTTGCTGGAAAACGAAAAGGGATTAAGGGTTTGTGTTACCTTTAAGGCCATGGAATTTTAATAGATTATATAATGTGTTGCCTGATCAACCGTTGGGTATAAATAAAATGAAAGAAAATATTTTAATAGTTGAAGATGAGTTTATAGTTGCAAACGATCTGAGGATCATGCTTCAGAAGGCAGGATATAAAGTTTGCGGTATTGCACCATCGGTTGCAAAGGCTATAGATCTCATCAAGGCTAAAAACCCTGACTGGGTACTGCTGGATATATTTTTGCAGGGCACAAAGACAGGTATTGACCTGGCCAACCAGTTAAGTGAAATGGGTATCCCGTTTATTTATATATCTGCCAATACGAATCAGGCCATACTGGAAGCGGCAAAGGCCACTGAACCTTATGGCTTCCTGGTAAAGCCGTTCAGGGAAAAAGATCTGGTGGTGATGCTTGATATTGCGCTTTACAGGCATCAGCAAAGCCGGAAATTCAATCAGCCGAAAGAAGCAACCCTCCGGGAACAGATAGAACAAATTGCTGCCAAAACCGACAGCAAGGATGAGAAGCTTAAACAGGTTGCGACTGCATTACAAAGCATCATTCCCTTTAATTGCTTAAATATCAACAAAAACGAGGCATCGATAGAGAGCGAGCAGGTTTACCTGATTAAGAATACTTTGAACATTTTCCAGGTATTGTCGCTGAACGCGGCGTTGGATGTAACCGGTGTTTCACATAGGAATTACCGGTCATGGAGATCATCGCCCCAGGATACCGGGAACCAGTTTTACAATAACTTTGAGTTCCGGCGTTTAAAAATGGACAGCTTATGGTTAAAGGCCCTAAGTGACCATTATAAATACCAGTCTGCTTTATGCTATGATATTCGTCTGGAAAGCGGCTACGTTTACAAGCTGACTTTTTTAAGTACCGGTTTGGATAGTTATAACAAGCTGCAACTGGACCTGCTGCAGAAGAATGCACCAGCCTTTAATCAATTAATCTCCGATATTCTGTTGAAAAACGATGCAGAAGTAAAACAGGTACGCACTGCAAGAGTTTCCCCGGCCCCGGTTGCCGCAGTGAGCACTCACCAAAGCTTTAATGGTATTATTGGGGAAAGCCCACTGCTCAAAGCCGTATTTAACAAAATAAACATTGTTGCACCTGATGAAACTTCGGTGTTGATTATGGGTGAAAGCGGGACCGGTAAAGAACGGATTGCACAAACAATCCATAAGTTATCACCAAGAAAAAATAAGCTTTTGGTAACTGTTAATTGTGCCGCGTTGCCTATCAACCTGATAGAATCTGAGTTGTTTGGTCACGAAAAAGGGGCCTTTACCGGCGCTACCGAGAAAAGGACAGGTAAATTTGAACAAGCGGATGGCGGTACTATATTTTTGGACGAAATAGGCGAGTTGCCACTGGAAGCCCAGGTTAAATTATTGCGTGTTCTGCAGGAAAAGGAAATTGAAAGGCTTGGCGGCAATTATACCAAAAAAGTCAATGTCCGTATTATTGCCGCAACCAACCGCAACCTGGAAAAGGAGGTTGCCGAGGGGCGTTTCAGGCTGGATCTTTACTATAGACTTAATGTTTTTCCTATAGAATTACCTTCACTAAGGCAGCGGAAGGAAGATATACCAATACTGGCGAACTACTTTTTAGACCGCTTCATTAAAAAAACAAATAAAAATGTAACAGGAATCAGCGGTGAAGCTATGCTAACGTTAATGGATTATGACTGGCCTGGTAATATCCGTGAGCTGGAACATCTTATCGAGCGAAGCATACTCATGGCTACTGGTGATTTTATAGAAAACATAGAGATGGCCAAATTGCCTTCGGCCGGTACTTTTCAGGTACAGGAGGGTTACCGGGTAAGGACGATGGAGGAAATGGAGAGGGAACACATCCTGGAGATCTTAAAATTATGCAAGGGAAAGATCTATGGCGAAGGCGGTGCCGCAGAAATGTTGAATATACCTTCTACTACACTCAATTCTAAAATCAAAAAGCTTGGTATTAAATATGAGTATGTAAAATAGTCGCCAAAGCCGCAACATAAAAAGATATTGTTGGGATGAGGTTGATTATAGCCTCATTTCTGCTGACGATGGATGGAAGATTACGCTGACAACAGTACCCTGATTTGAATCGATATTGAATTTCCCATTTAGCTGTTCTGTTAATCCAATCATTAAATTTATCCCCAAAGAGGTACAGGAAGCGACATCAAAGCCGTCAGGCAGGCCTTTGCCATTATCACGCACAGTTAGCTGACATTGTCCTTCACTGGTTTCGGACATCGAGATAGTAATAATGCCTTGCTCGCCCTCATTAAATGCATATTTGACACAGTTGGTGATCGCTTCATTTAAAATCAAGCCTAACGGTACAGTATCAGCAGTGATCAGGCGGATCCCCGGCAGGTTAAAATTGAACGTTATATTGTGTTTGGAATGAAAAGAATCCTGGATACTTTCGGCAAGTTCCATTATATATTTTTGAAGATTAATGGTCGATAAATCATCCGATTTATAAAGTTTTTGATGTATAATTGATATTGCCTGCATCCGGTTCTGGCTGTCCCTTATTGCTGAGAGTGCCTGTTCATTATCCAGATAGGACGATTGGGTATTTAATAAACTTGAAATGATCTGCAGGTTATTTTTAACCCGGTGGTGCATTTCCTTCATCAGCCATTCTTTTTCGGTCAATAATACATTAAGCTGATTGTTTTGTTCATTGATCTCATCCTGCCTAAGTTTCAGAACGGTATTGTTCTTCTGCTTTTCGCGATACAAATAGACCATAAGTCCTGTGACCAACAGGGAGCCCAGCAGCGCGGTCACTATCAGTTTGCGGTTAAGCCCTGCTTTTTCCAGTTCGCTGCGCTGTAAGCTGTTATTGTTACGCAGCACAAGGTTTTCATGATCACGCTGAGCGGTTTCAAACTGAATTTGTAGCTGTTCAGACTGTTTTAACCTTACCTTGTTGAATATGGAATCTGTTATGGATTTTGCAGTTTCAAAATTTCTGATGGCAGCCAGATAATTCCCCTTTGCCGAATCAATCTTAAACTGAAGCTGATGAGCAGCGGCTAAATTTGCCATTGAAAAAATCGGGTTGGGGTTTTTGAATATTTTTTGCACATAAGGTGCCGCTTTATTATAAAGTTTTTGCTTTACATAGAATTCAGCGAGGCTTTTGCAGCATAGATTGTAATACGAATCTATCCGTTTTAATTCTTCAAACATCGCTATTGCTTCCAGGTAATATTTTTCTGCAATTGCAGGTTTGTTCATAGCTGCGTAGCAATCGCCCTTGATCATCGGCACAAAAACCTTATTTTGTTTTTCGTCAGGATATTTTTTTACAGCATATGCCACCTTTTTTAATACTAAATCTGCTTTGCCTTCGGCGATCATATCTGTAGCCAGCTCCCTGAAAACGAGATAGGGGAAGCGTTTTTCTAATATTATAGTATTATCGAGGCATTTTTGGCTCCATTTGATACTCTCTTTTTTTAAGCCCATATCCCGACAAATGTTAGCTAACCTGAATTGGATGAAATTAAGTTGGTAATCAGTACCCGTCGTACCGGCATATTTTACAGCATTCAGGCTGCTGCGCATAGCTGCCTCAAAATTCACCTTAGCCATGTAAACTGCAGATAAAAGGTCATAGGTATACTGCAGATTTTTATAGCCAGCCGCTGTATATAGTTTCAATACATTTTTAAGCTGCCTTTCTGCCGTATCTAATTTGCCTTGCCTGAAATTAAAATCAGCTATCACTTTCAACTCCTTGATTGCCAATCCTGTATCCTTTGCAGCGTAGGCTATGCCAACAGCTTTCTTATAATAGGATAGCGCAATGCTATCGGCGTCTTCATTAGCTGCTTTGGTGTACCAAATTCGGGCTTCGATATTTTTTTGATTATATTGTTTACAGGCGCTGATGATTTGAGCAAACGTTTTCTCGTAAGCCTGACGGTCCATGTACTGCTCTATCTGGAGCGGGTACCGGTAGGTGAGGGCCAGCAGCGAGAGTACAGGCATGTGGTGGGCATCTGCATATCTTTGTGCGCTCGTTAAATTTCTATCTGCAATGTCCAGATCAGCTTTTTCTTCGCCTCCTTTCTCAAGGAAAAACTTCCCTATAATAATATGCAGGCGACAAAATAAAGTGCCGGTAGCCTTGGCGGCCTCTTCGCGAGCTTCAACAAGTTTGTTCTGAGCAAGTAAGAGGCTTACTTTAAGCACCTGTGCATCTTCAATTCCGTGGTTAAATTGTATTGCACGGCTCAGGTTTTCCGCAACTGTGGCGTAGCTGAATGATGAATCGAGGTTAGCCCTAACAGCGGCCTTATTGCTCAAATAAAAATTACTTATGGTTAATGCGAGCCTTATTTTATCCCTGTCTTCCGATGCTTTAACATATTTCGCATTCAGATCAGACAAAGAGTTTTTAAGATCGACTTGTGCCAGGGTAACCATTCCCTGTATGAATAATAAGAAGGTAAATCCAAACTTTAAAGTATAATTCCTTGATTGCATCTATGAACACTAAAATTAAATACACTTTGGGGGTGAACCAGGTAGAAAGCCATCGCTTAATTGAATCCCGATATTATGCTACCAAAGGAAGGCTGTTTCAAAATGTAAAGATATTAAAAACCTGCCAAAGGGCATTCACTGCGTACCGCCGGTTACAGGCAATAAAAAAGGGTACCTTTTTCAAGAATACCCTTATTTATCAGATTGATTGTATATTACGATTTTATAAAAGCTAAAATATCGTCATTAATTGTCGCAGCTTCTGTAGCTGGCATGCCATGCGGAAACCCCGGATAAGAAATCAGTTTTCCATTTTTAAGGAGTTTAACCGCCTTTGCGCCGGAGATTGGAAAAGGCACAATCTGATCATCTTCGCCATGTAACACCAAAACCGGAATATCTACACTTTTCAGATCCTCAGTAAAATCCGTTTCCGAAAAAGCTTTGATGCCATCATGATGCGCCCTAACGCCGCCCATCATGCCCTGGCGCCACCAGTTATCTCTTATCCCTTGTGACACTTTTGCACCCTCACGGTTAAATCCGTAAAAAGGCAGGGTAAAGTCCTGGAAATACTGTGCCCGGTTAAATGCGGTGCCCTGGCGTATTTCATCAAATATAGACATGGGAATACCATCTGGATTGTTTTCAGTTTGCACCATAAGCGGTGTAACCGCACTAATTAACACGGCTTTGGCCACAAGCCCTTTACCGTATTTTGCAACGTAGCGAATAACCTCGCCACCGCCTGTTGAGTGACCAACATGTATAGCGTCTTTAAGGCCCAGGAACTCGTAAAGTTCTGCTGCATCATCAACATAGGTTTCCATGTCATGGCCGGTTGCCGTTTGAGTTGATCTGCCATGACCCCTGCGATCATGTGCAATAACCCTATAGCCCTTTTCTAAAAAGAACATCATTTGGGCATCCCAGTCATCGCTTGATAAAGGCCAGCCATGATGAAATACTATTGGTTGGCCGGTGCCCCAGTCTTTGTAATAAATTTCAGTTCCGTCTTTTACTGTGATTTTCATGTTTTTTACAAGTTATAAGTATGATTAATAAGTGTGATGATTGACCTTAGACTTGCGATTTGTATGCCATGTGACTATTGTGTTGTATGTCAGGTTTTTAGATGTGTTGTTAATGTTTCGTTAATGGCGGTATTTCGTTAATTTACGCTGCCAGACTGGGGCTGTTCTTTTGTGCGAGCAGATGTGCCACAAAGAAAAAATCTTATTTAGAATGTTCAAATAAGGCACGAATAACTTTTTGAACAACTTTATCAGTTAAAAAGGAAGCAAAAGCGTTGATTTACGCCCTGCTTACTCTTTTGAAAATTCTTCTAGTCTTAATCCAGGTTGTTTTTTAAACAGCAAGTGCTTTATCCGCCCCGAATTAACCTCAAACCCGGTGATTTGATCTTTGTTACCCATATAAATCTGTCCTTCATCCAGCCTTATAAACAAAAGTTGACTTTTATTGCTCAATAGTGTGATAAAGTCCTTTTCTGAAGGTATAGTTTTGGCTTAAACAATTTCCATACAATCAATCAAACGGCCGAAACTTCGCTTGCATTTTCGACAGTTTATTATTTATCAAAATTGATTTAAGTTAAAATATCTACTATGAATATTAAATGCAGTGCGTTATTACTGGCCGTTGGCTTTGTAATTTTGGCCGGATTAAGGTCACAAGGACAGTCTGCAGCCTCGGGCAAAATTGATCCTATAACCGAAAATGATACTGCGCGAAGCCTCACACCATTCTTTATCCCCGCAACCGCATCAAAAAAGACTCCGAATTCTGAGGGGTTTATTCAGCGGTGGTTGCTTATGGAACCTATTAACAAATCAATACGGAGCAATCTCGTTTTTACAGATAACTATCTGAAGACACAATTTGAAACCAGTTATTTTCCAAATCAGTTTACGGTTATTCCGAAGGATGGGGAAAAAGTAAAAGTTGGGGAACAGGAATTGTTATGGCATGCATTGGAAAGTCCGAATTTTAACGTCAAATTATTTCGTTTTGCCTATGGATTAAAGAAACAGACCTATGCAGTTTTATTTTGGGCGGTAACGATAGTTAACAGTCCGCGGGAAATAAAAAATGTAAGACTGGCTGTAGGGTCAAACGGAGGATCAATGTGGTGGCTAAACGGAAAAGAAGCAGTGATTCTTGACGGCGATAGACGCATGGTGATGGATGATTGTGTATCGACCCGGCTGACACTCAACAAGGGGAAAAATATAATACGGGGAGCAGTAATCAACGGGCCTGGTCTTAGTGACTTTTGTGTTCGTCTGCTTGACGAAAAAGGAGATCCGATAAAAGGTCTCACCATCACCCTGCAATAATCAGTTGATCATCCCATTTAACGTCGAATTTGTATAGCAATAAGTTATTATGAAATTATTAATATTAAAGGTAATAAGCACTATAGCCCTGTTTTTATTGTGGTTATCCGGAAATGCGATAGCGCAAATTGGTAAGCCATTTATACATGATCCCTCAACTATCGCAGAATGTGATGGGAAGTATTACACATTTGGAACATTTGGAGGCGGGTTAATATCCGACGATGGCTGGACATGGAATGGGGGCGGAGTACGACCCGGTGGCGGGGCCGCTCCTGATGTATTAAAAATTGGAGACCGCTACCTGATTGTTTATGGCGCGACAGGCGGCGGCCTGGCGGGGGGGCATAATGGAACAATACTTACCATGTGGAATAAATCGCTTGATCCAAAATCGCCGGACTTTAAGTATTCAGAGGCTGTCAAAGTTGCCTCATCCGATGGTATAGAAGATAATGATGCGATAGATCCGGGGCTTCTTCTGGACCCAACCGATGGCAGATTATGGTTATCCTATGGCACCTATTTTGGTTATATACGCCTCGTGGAACTTGATCCCAAAACAGGTAAGCGTGTGAAAGGTAATAAAGCATTAAACATAGCTATCGATTGTGAAGCCACAGATATGTTATATAGGGATGGATGGTACTATTTGCTTGGAACACACGGCACTTGTTGTGACGGCCCAAACTCAACCTATAATATTGTTGTTGGCCGCTCAAAAAAGGTAACGGGTCCATACCTTGATAATATGGGAAGAGATATGTTAAAAGGTGGTGGTAAAATGGTAGTTGCAGCTGGCGACAGGTTGATTGGGCCAGGACATTTTGGACGTACGGTAGTTGCCGATGGTGTTGAAAAGATGTCTTGTCATTACGAGGCTGATTTGGATCAAAGTGGCCGCAGCGTATTAGGTATCCGCCCCTTATTATGGAAAAATGGATGGCCCGTTGCTGGTGATAATTTTAAAGACGGGACCTACGAGATCGAGTCTGAACGAAGAGGATATGCCTTAGAATTAGGCGTTGATTTTATAAGAATGCCGGGTGGAATGCGATTTAATAGAAATAATGATGAACCGGTAAAACCGGTGCCGTCTCAAGAATTAGCAGATGTAATTAAAAGCTGGCCAGGCGGAAATATTGGCGTACGGATAAGTGATTATATGTTTCGTCCTCATCAAAAATGGGCAATTTCACAAGTTCCCGGCGCTGGAGGATATTTGGGTGGGCCATATTATAAAATAGTAATTGCCGGAACAGACCGTGCATTAGCAGCAACGGCAGAAGCTGAACTGATAACAGTTCCATCGTTTACCGGTACGCCGGAACAATTATGGCGAATCGATCAGTTAACTGATGGAACTTACAGGATTATGCCAAAGGAGGTTCCGAACTCGAAGGAGCAGCTGGCTTTAGTGTCTTCTGGCGACAGCACACCCACACTCGCCAGGTTTGATATGAATAGTGATAATTCCAAGTGGAATTTTAGGTCCCACTAACTTATTTGAGTAAAATGCACTTGGTGCAATAAATACAATCTTAAAAACTCAACCATCTTGAAACTTAAATTATGAAGATATGAATTTTAAATGTTTAGTTGTTGTGTTAGCAACTTCGCTGACTGGTAGCCTTTGTAAGGCTCAAACATCTGTAGAGGTCAAAGAAGATTTTCAAGCTTCCAGCCTTAATCAGCCCGGGCAGCAATATCCCCAGGTTAATTCGCAAGGTTATGCACGTTTTCGTATAAAAGCACCTAATGTCGATAGTATACGGGTTACTTTGGGCCTGGGTGGGCGTGGGGGTACTAAACTTATAAAAGGCACTGACGGCTACTTTTCGGGCACAACGGAAGGGCCAATGGACGAGGGTTTTCACTACTACCATTTGATAGTTGACGGAGGCATATTTAATGACCCGGGCACATTGAATTATTATGGCTCTACCCGTTGGGAAAGCGGTATAGAAATACCGGCTCATGACCAGGACTTTTATGCCTTAAAAGATGTACCACACGGTAATGTACAGCAAATACTTTTTCCTTCAAAAAGTACAAATACTCAGCGCAGGGCATTCGTTTATACACCTCCGGGCTATGATAAGGAAAGATCGAAGAAATACCCGGTACTGTATTTACAGCACGGTTGGGGCGAAGACGAGACTGCCTGGAGCAATCAGGGGCATGCCAATCTGATCATGGACAATTTAATTGCTGAAGGCAAAATAAAACCTTTTATTATTGTGATGACCTATGGCATGACCAACGATGTTAAAATAGGAGCGGGCGGCTTGAGGAATTTCAAGATAGATGCTTTTGAAACTGTATTAACAGATGAATTGGTGCCTTATGTAGATGCCAACTTCCGTACGGTCGCAGATAGGGCGCACCGCGCGATGGCAGGCTTATCAATGGGCGGTATGGAAACGCATTTAATAACACTTGCCAAGCCCGATGAATTTGCTTACTACGGTCTTTTAAGCGGGGGAATTTATACACTTGCTGAGTTAAAAGATAAACCTAAGGCTAAGCTTATTTTTTTGAGTTGCGGCAGTAAAGAAAATCCAGATGGTGTAAATAAAGCTGCCACTGCATTAAAAGAAGCAGGCCACAATGCTGTGTCTTTTATTTCAGAGAATACTGCTCATGAGTTTCTAACCTGGCGCCGCAGCCTCAAAGAACTTGCACCACTGCTGTTTAAAGATTGAGCGGCCCTGTTTGTTGATCTATTAGTTAAGTGCGCCTAATTGGGAGTAAAGCAATTAACTCATCGGTTTATAATATAGTGAAAAGCATAAAATGTGTATAACATCAGCAAATCTCAACTACCGCCGGTACAAATGGTGCTTTAACCGCAACCCCTTAATAATATGACTAATAAACCTATGAGTAAAGTTTTTAATAATCTTTTTTGTGGATTAATGTTTTTTTTGGCTGCCTCCGTATCTTTTGCACAAACGGCCCATAATCCTATTATTTATGCAGATGTGCCTGATATGTCAATAATCAGGGTAGGTAACACATATTACATGAGCAGTACTACCATGCATATGAGTCCTGGGGTACCGATAATGAAATCTACGGATTTAGTCAATTGGAAACTTGTTAACTATGCGTATGATGTATTGGATGATACCGATGACCTGAACCTGAATAATGGAAAGAGCAGTTATGGACGAGGTTCGTGGGCAAGCAGCCTGCGATATCATAATGGCATTTACTACGTATCTACCTTTGCGGGCAATACTGGCAAGACCTATATTTATACCACTCATAATATTGAAAAAGGCCCCTGGAAGGCTATATCCTTTAAACCAAGTCTGCATGATCATTCCTTGTTTTTTGATGATGATGGTAAAGTTTATATGATTTATGGGAGCGGGCGCATTATGTTAGCTCAATTAAAGGATGATTTTTCGGGACTAAAACCTGACACAAAGCCACAAGTGTTGATAGAGAATGCGAGCCTGGCTGCCGGGCCAAATTTAGGATTGCCGGCAGAGGGCTCTCAGATGTTTAAAATTAAGGGGAAATATTACCTATTCAATATTTCATGGCCACGCGGCGGAATGCGAAGTGTTCTTATTCACCGCGCAGATCATATTACCGGGCCTTACGAAGGGCGCCTGGCATTACAGGATAAGGGCGTTGCTCAGGGTGGTTTAGTAAATACACCAAACGGCCAGTGGTTTGCATATCTTTTCCGCGATTTTGGCTCAGTAGGCCGGGTGCCTTACATGGTTCCTGTGAATTGGGAGGATGGCTGGCCTGTATTGGGCATAAATCATCATGCTTCCGACACCGTAGCGTTACCGGCAAATAAATCATTAATGCCAGGTATAATCTCCCCCGATGAATTTAACCGTAAGCGCGGAGAGCGCGATTTGCCACTGGTTTGGCAATGGAACCATAATCCTGTTAATCAGTTATGGTCTGTACGGCAGCATAAAGGATATCTCAGGCTAACTACAGGAAGGCTTGATACCACTTTGGTTGCCGCGAGAAATATACTCACACAACGCACGTTTGGCCCGGAATGTTTAGCTATAACGGCTGTTGATGTATCCGGACTTAAAGATGGCGACCACGCCGGCCTTGCATTGTTACAGAAAAAGTTTGGATGGGTAGGCGTAAAGGTGATAAACGGAAATAAATTTATCGTTATGGTAAATGCACAGGGTGCTTCGTCAACAGAGTCGGCAAGTATTCCCTTAACTCAAAACCTGGTGTATTTAAAAGCAGCGTGTGATTTTAAAGATCGGACTGACAAAGCATATTTTTATTACAGCACCGATGGAAATAATTGGATACCAATTGGCACTGCGCTTCAAATGGCTTATACCATTCCACACTTTATGGGTTACAGGTTTGGTCTTTTTAACTACGCCACAAAAGTTATAGGAGGATATGCCGACTTCGATTATTTCCGGTTAGGCGATAAAATTTCAACCCCAAAATTGTAAATAATGAAGGATTTTAAGAAATGCGCAGCGCTAATTATATCTATCTTATGGTTCAATTGTTTGATGGCACAAAACCCACTCATACAAAACCAGTTCACGGCCGATCCCTCAGCCCGTGTTTTTGACGGTAAGGTATATCTTTATCCTTCACACGATATCCAGGCTACGCCCGGGCATGGCAAACCTGGCTGGTTTTGTATGCAGGATTATCATGTATTTTCATCATCCAATCTAACTGATTGGACCGATCACGGCGTAATAGTAAGTCAAAATAAGGTGCCCTGGGCCGATTCGGCAGCGTATAGCATGTGGGCACCTGATTGTATTGAGCGGGCCGGAAAATATTATTTTTATTTTCCAACCACAGCAAAGCCTGGCAATCCCAAAGGGTTTTCAGTTGGTGTTGCAATAGCCGACAAACCTTACGGCCCCTTTGTTCCGCAGCCCTTGCCCATAGCCGGGATTCATGGCATAGATCCGAATGTGCAAATAGATAAAGACGGACAAGCCTATATTTATTGGGGGCAGGGAAACCTATACGGCGCTAAGCTTAAAGCAAATATGCTTGAACTTGCATCAGAACCTGTAAAACTTGAAGGCTTTCCTGACAAGGGCTTAAAGGAAGGGCCTTACTTATTTGAACGGAAGGGTATTTACTATATGACCTATCCGCATGTGGCCAATAAAATAGAACGGCTTGAATATGCCATGTCAGATAGCCCTTTGGGGCCTTTTAAATACAGCGGCGTGCTTATGGACGAATCAGCATCTGGCTGCTGGACAAACCACCAATCGATTATCGAATTTAAAAACCAATGGTACTTGTTTTATCATAATGACGACCTATCGCCAAGCTTTGATAAAAACCGGGCTGTAAGGGCCGATAGTTTGTTTTTTAATGAAGATGGCACTATCCGAAAGGTTGTTCCCACATTACGTGGCGTTGGTGTAACCGGCTCATCAAAAAAAATACAGATCGATAGATTTAGCGCTAAAAGCGCAGATGGGGTAGAGGTGGGGTTTCTTGACACAGTAAACAAATTCAAGGGTTGGAAGATTATTTTCAGTAAAACCAACTCGTGGGTGAAATATAATAGTGTGTTTTTTGGCAAAAAAACTACGGGGCACATTAATATAAACGCCTGTTCAACAACCGGAGGGACTTTATCTGTGAGTACTGAAGATAAACCAGATAAGATCATAGCAAACCTTGTTATACCAAAAGGGAATAACTGGAATGTGGTAAAAAAAGCAGTTTTATCCATGCCCCGCGGTGTCAGTAACCTTATAATACAACTAAAAGGCAGCGGCCAGGTAGAAGTTGACTGGATAAGTTTCGAATAGCCTTATAATCCCATAAGCGCATAAGAAAATTGAATGGCACAAAAAATTATCAACAAACTTTTCCTTGCTTCCCTTATGCTTTGTTTGCTCAATGTAAAGGTGCGCGGATCTGCCTGGCATAGAAAGGCGTCGTTACATTGACATAAGAGCCTCTTTTCTATCCGCCACGTTGTTATTCTCCACCTTTCTATAATCGGACGGAAGCATATTAAACTTCTCTCTAAACGATCGTGAAAAATAATGCGGTGTAGCAAAACCTGCCTCATAGGCTATTTGTGTAACGGTCATATCACTCTTCAGAAGTAATATTGCGGCCCGATCGAGTTTATATGAACGGATAAATTCAACAGGGGGAAGGCCGGTAAGCTCAAATATTTTTGTGTAAAGTGCTCCCCGGCTCATTGCCAAATGTTCGCTGAGATCTACAACAGAAAATTTTGGATTGTTTAAGTTGTTGTCTATGTAATTGATCACCTTTTTCAAAAATTTCTCTCCACTCGACGCCACCTCCATGTCTGGATGAATAACTTTTAATTGCTTTTTATAGGTGTTTTTAAGCATGGTGTTGAGTTGTAAAAGATTTTTGATCTTGACATTTAAAATTTCAAAATTAAAGGGTTTGGTCAAATAATCATTTGCTCCTGATTCAAGTCCTCTCAGTTGCTCGTCTTCGCGTGTACAGGCGGTAAGCATTATCAATGGAATGTGGCTGGTACGTTTATCGGCTTTTATTTTCCTACTGAGTGTAATGCCATTCATAAATGGCATAGTTATATCGCTAATGATCAAATCAGGATGGCATGATAAGGCCTTATCCCAACCTTCGATACCATTTGAAGCCTCAACAATTTTATATTGAGTCATTAAACTATCTTTAATATAATAGCGAAACTCATCGTTATCTTCTACAATAAGCAGTACAGGCATGTCTGTAATTGCCTGTGCAATATTTCTTTTTATGTGAAGATCTTTTTCTTTGACATCTGTTTTAACCGGCAGCTGAGTTTCTATTGAATGATCAGCAAAAACCTCAAAAGGAATTAACACGCTGAAATCTGAGCCTTTTCCTAATTTACTTTCAACAGTAATGTTACCGCCGTGCATTTCAACAAACTCTTTAGTAATTGAAAGACCGATTCCGCTTCCCGGATTTATCTTTGCTATATTAGGATCCCCCACCTGATAAAACCGTTTAAATATTAAATGTTTTCTCTCGGGGTCGATACCAATACCGGTGTCACTTATTTTAAATTCCAATACCGTTTTATCTATGTTGGATGTGGGATGTTTAGTAATATTTACAGAAACATTACCTCCGGGTAATGTAAATTTGAAAGCATTGGAGAGCAGGTTAAATAAAATACGCTCCACTTTGTCGTGATCAAAACGTACGAATAATTTTTCCTGAGGTGCCTTATAATCAAAAGTGATACTTCTCGATTCTGACAAGTCATGGAAAGAATCTACAACGTCGCTTATGAACGTCATTATTTCGCCTTCAGTTAGGTTAAGCTTTAATTCTTGTTCCTCTAATTTGCGAAAATCTAAAAGTTGGTTTACCAAATTCAACAGCCGCCGCGCATTTCGTCGTATCACCGCCAATTGGCCTGTGGTTTGCTCGTCCTTATGTTCTGCTAATAACTTATCTGCAGGCGCCATGATCAGTGAGATTGGCGTGCGGAACTCATGGCTCAGGTTGGTAAGGAATTTGATTTTAAGTAAATCAAGTTCACGTAGTCGTTCCGCTTCCTTTCTTTCCTGTTCAAGGGCAAGTTTGCTTTTTAGTTTTTTTATGCCCCGGCGACGGATGATCAGGAGCGTGCCAACAGCCACGGTGGCATATAGCAAATAGGCGTACCAGGTCATCCATATCGGAGGATGAATCACGATGCGGATTTGTGCACCTGAGTTGTTCCATATTCCATCGTTATTGCAAGCCCGCACTACAAACACGTATTCTCCAGGGTCTAAATTGGTATAATACGCTGTTGCAGCCGAACCTACATAATTCCAGCTTTTATTGAACGATTTAAGAATGTAGGCATATCTGTTCTGTTGGGGAAGCGTAAAATTAATTGTTGAATAACTTATTGAAAAGTTGTCCTTATAATTCAGGTCAATCTGCTTAGCTACCGAAATATCTTGTTTAAGTGGCGAGTGGCTGCCAGACAATATAAGGTTATTATTTACTTTGAGAGTGGTTAAAAATACCGGAGGAGCGTTGCTGTTGCTTTTTACCTCCTGCTGTGGGTCAATATAATTAAAGCCCTTGGCTCCGCCAAAGAAAAGCAGGCCTTTACTTGACTGCAGACCAGAGCCATCGATAAACGCATCGTTTTGCAGGCCATTGTAGGCTGAATAATGTGTGAACTTTTTAGATGCAACATTAAGCATACATATTCCTTTATCAGTACTTAACCATATATTACCCCTATAGTCCTCCAGCAGTTTGTGCACTACTCCATCTGGCAGTTCGTCTGGCGCGGAATAATTAACCAATTTTTTTTGGTTGATATTAAAGCGATATAATCCATCCCCGGCAGTGCCAATCCACATATTGCCCTTATGATCCTGTAACAGCGAAAATGTGCGATCTATCGCCATTCCGGTATTCTTATTATTGTACACCCGGAACTTTTGAGTTGTAGGATTTAACACCGCTATTCCACTGCCATAGGTACCTATCCAAATATTCCCCTCATTGTCTTCTTCAAGCGCTCTGATAAAACCATTAACAGGTAACTGCTTTTCGCCGGCAGAGGTTGGGGTTGATACGTATTTAAAAAAAGTTTTTTTATCGGGATCAAACACATTAACCCCGCCACCATTGGTACCTATCCATATCTTACCTTTGCTGCTTTCCTTCAAGCAAAAAATTTCGTTGTGGTTTATATGTGCATCATCTGTTCCCGCATTTAACTGTTGATACTCTCCAGTTTTTGTATTGTAAATGAACAGGCCATGCTGAAAAGTGCCGATCCAAAGTTGTTGCCTGCGGTCAAGCATCATACTTAATATCGGAAGACCGGCAGAATTACTTTTTGTTTTAGATTTTATAGAAATATGACTGAACAAACCGCTCCTGATGTGAAAAAGGTTCAAGCCTCCGCCATCTGTACCAACAAACAGATCACCGTCCTTATTCTCGGCGAACGATGAAACGAAAGGCGCACTTAATCCGGCGGGGTCATACGCGTTATTTTGCTTTGAATTAAACAGGGTAAGGTTTCTGTCATACTTATCCACACCGCCCTGGTAAGTGCCAAGCCAATAAATTCCCTGTGGATCATTATAAATACAGCGAATAGATTTGCTGCTCACACTGAATTTATCCCGGTCGTCATGATTGTAGCGTTTTACCTTTCCGGATACCGGATCTAAAATATTCAAACCGCCTTCGGAGCCTACCCAAATTTTATTACCGTTTGCGGCTATACTATAAATAAGGTTGCCGCTTATCGTACTATCATCACTGGGCCTGTATTTAAAAGTTTTAAAAGTTTTTAAATCCGCTGACAAACAGCTTAGTCCATCATTAGTTCCTATCCATAACCTGTGTTGGCATTCGGCTATGGTATTGATTCCGTCATTTGGGATACTTGATGGATCATTGTTGTCATGCCTAAAAGCAGTGAAGCTGTTTGATTCTTCCTTATAAAGATAGAGTCCTTTATCAGTACCAACCCACATTCGCCCCTGGCTGTCCCTGAAGATGGATAATATGATACCCGAATTGAGCTGTCCGGGCTTGTTTTCGTCGGCTTTGTAAAATATTTCTTTTTTTGTTTTAGGATCAAGTACGCACAGGCCTCCTATCATACCAATCCAAAGACGGCCATGATTATCACCATAGATTGACTTTATATAGCTGTTTGCCAAACGTCCGTTTGCGGAGCTCTCCAGGTAGGGGCGAAACTGATCGTGAGAACGGTCGAGATAATATAACCCGCCACCCATTGTAGCTACCCAAAACCGCCCTGCTTCATCCTCATACATGCTCGATACTTCTTTAGAGCGATAACCTGATTTGTCTGCCGGATCAAAGCGATATGGCTTGTGTTCCATACCATCAAATCTGTCCAGGCCATCGGCAGTTGCAAACCATAAAAATCCGTAACGATCCTTTATGATCGCATTAATTGTATTCGAGAGCAAACCATCGTGAGAGGTCATTACAGTAAACCGTATGGCCTGCCCGCTACATTGTATAGAGGTACTGAGTGATGCCGTTAAGATAATTAAAAAGAACCGGGTAACCGTAGTTCGCTTAAGTGATAATCGAAGATTTAACATGTCAAATGCCATTACTTTTTTAAAAATTGTACAGACATCCCGCTTTATTGGCAGATGAGTGCACTGATAAATATATTTTCGAAAACAAGAGGTTTATAATGGTGCGAATTCAAACATTATTAAAATAGCACAACGTAAATCTAAGCTATAAATTAATAAAAAGCAATCGATTGCGTAATAAAATATTAAAGTTATCTGTCAGACTGCATTTCTAAGGACCGATACATATCTGATAGAAAAAGTGATAGTTTTCTCAGATAACAAGATTAATTATTATCGGAATGGGAGAGGGCAACGTTTATTATAATTGATACAAGCCGATGATATAAGGATTGCTTATGGTATTGGAAAAGGATAGCTTAAATTAAAGTTGATTTACGACATATAACATTGTTTGCCTAATCCGGACATCTGTTGTTTCAAAAACTTCTGATTTCAACTAAAGTGTTAATTTATTCAACATTTGTGGCACGTCAAGTTCTATTTTCAAAATACTTTTGGTCAAAATTTAACGCGTAAATTGTTGAGATATAAAGCTGTGGAAGGCAAAAAAAGAATTACAACCTGTTCGGCTTCCGCGCGAGGTATTTATCGAATAACATCGGGAAAAATTTAAACAAATAAGAAAAGTTTCTGAAAGCTAATATTTATATCATGAACCAGTTCATCCGGATCGCGGGCCTTTTAACCATATTCACACTTTCCGTATCGTTTGTAAGCGGCCAGGAAAATATACAAGATTCCACCTGGTTTTATCAGGCAGTTAACACCTATGTAAACCCGGTGTTACCTGGTGACCACCCGGACCCCACCTTACTTAAAGTGGGAGATGATTTTTATCACTGCGGGTCTTCCTTTCATTTTAACCCCTATTTGCCCATTTATCACTCAAAAGATCTCGTTCATTGGAAAGTGATAAGCAGGGTGCTGCCATCATCAAGAGCGGCCTGGGTTAGTGACCGGCCCTCAGCTGGTGCATGGCAGGGTGCTATAACCTATTTTTACGGCTCTTACTGGATATATTTCTCGGCCGGAGAGCAGTGGTTTTGTAAGGCAAGTTCTCCCAAGGGGCCGTGGTCTGCCCCCGTACAGGTAAAAACCAACCCTGAAACAGGTAACCTTGGTTATGACAACTCAATTTTTGTGGATGACGACGGAAAGCCCTACATGGTAATAAAAAACGGTCAAAAAGTTAATCGTTTACAAGCCTTGGGTAAAGATGGGCAATTGACTGATCATGTGATTAATCTCGACTGGGTAAATGCAAAACTACAATATAGCTGGGCAGAAGGCCCGGTAATGTGTAAACGGAATGGTTATTATTATTACCTGCCGGCCGGTGATGTTACCGGCGGACAATATGTTTTAAGAGGAAGAGAATTGACCGGCGATTCGACCAAATGGGAAAGGCTAGGTGATTTTTTTAAGCCGATTACCGATAATAAGACAGGTTTCCGGCGCCCCAACCATATTTCGGCTCCCGTTCAATTAGCCGATGGCACCTGGTGGACTATCGGACAAAGTTATGAGAAATACGACGGCGATGATTGGTCAGGCGCCGGACGTCAAACAGCTCTTTATCCTGTAACATGGGAGAGCGACAGGCCGTGGGGCATGGCGCCAACTGCTTCACCAATCCGGAAACCGAACCTGCCACAGTCGGGTATTTTATGGACAAGTGTAAAAACAGATTACTTTAACAGCAGTGAGTTAAGCCTGAATTGGCATTTCCTCACTAAAAAAGCTTCGGCTTCGTATTCGCTTACCGGCCGCAGGGGGTGGATAAGGCTTACGCCCGATTCTGGCCGCACGCACCTTGTTCAAAAGGAAACAGACCACTATTATTCTGCTGTGACAAAGGTTGACCTGCGTGCAATCAATGACAGCGTTAAGGCGGGTATTTATCTTACTAACGGAAACCAGGCGGTGGTGGTGAGGCTTTATAGCGGTTATAATAATGGGAGGAAAATTGTTTTTACGATGGATACCGCCACTCGGAGCGCGCCAAACAACTTTGGAAACATTGTTTGGTTGAAACTGGAAAGAAACGGCCACGAGCTAACCGGATATTATAGCGGCGATGGGAAAGCCTGGGTTTCTTTAGGCAGACCAATTAATGCGGTTAAACTTGATGCTGCCCAACCAAATTTTAATTCATGGGTGGGCACAAGCGTGGGTTTATTTGCTGAGGGCAAGCCGGCAGACTTTGATAGTTTTATTTGTAAGGATGGCTCCTCCTTATTGCCTGCAGCAGGCTATAATAATTACTATGGAATAGCAACCGTAAATAAAGATAAGGTTAAAGCGGTAACCAATACATCCTTGCATGGCGGATGGTTTATGATATCTGGTGTGGAAACCGGACATTCGCCATCTTCGGTACAGGTAGTTGCTTCCTCAAAACTCAAGGGTAAACTTCAAATTTGGCTTGATGATCTTCGAAACGGTAAATTGATAGCCACAATACCGCTAAGCGCTACAGGCACCGGTATTTATAAAACATTCAGCCAGCGACTTAAAAATGTTACCGGACAACATGATGTTTTTGTGCGGTATCCTGCTGGCGTTCCACAAGCCATTTTTATTAAAAGCATAAGGTTTTCCGGCAAGTAAAGTTGCTTTAGTTATTAACCAATGAGAAAAATAGTAAACAAATCTTTATAACTACATAAATATGAAAAAATTAGTGTTGTTGTGCGTAATGGTTGCTTTGCTGCCTGCTTTGGCCCATGGTCAAAGTCAGAAAGCTTTAAAAAAAGTGTCAGGTAAGGGGGCTTTTGCTTCTAGTATTTATCCTGATCTTTTTCATGAAGCCGGATATAGCAAAGATGATATAAACATTAAAGTCGCTAAGGCTTATCATGATGTGTTTGAAGGTCCCAACAAAGTTTATTTTGAGGTGGGCGATTCAATGGCATATGTGTCTGATGTGAAAAACCACGATGCCAGAACAGAGGGTCTTTCGTATGGTATGATGGTCGCGGTGCAGCTTAATAAAAAAGATGTTTTTGACCGCATATGGCGTTGGTCAAAAAAATATCTTCAACACCAGGACGGGCCAAGCAAAGGATATTTTGCCTGGAGCATTAATCCTCAAACAATGAAGCATAATTCGGAAGGTTCGGCATCCGACGGAGAATTATACTATATCACAGACCTTCTTTTTGCCGCTAACCGGTGGGGAAATAATACAGGCATTAATTATTATGACGAGGCCAGAATAATACTGGATGCCATGTGGAAAAAAGATGGTACCGGGAATGTTCATCCTTTAATAAACATTGCGGCGAAGCAAATTTCATTTGTGCCTGAAGGCGCCGGGTATGGATGGACAGATCCATCTTATGATTTACCTGCGTTTTACGAGGTGTGGGCACTTTATGCAAAAGACGGCCATGAACAATTTTACCGGGACTGTGCAGATACTGCCAGAGTGTTTTTACACCGGGCCTGCGACCCCGTTACATCACTTAACCCTGACAATACCGATTTTAATGGTAAGGCACTCGGAGGGAGCCGATTTCCGTCTGCGTTCCGTTTTGACTCCTGGCGCGTGCCAATGAATATTACAATGGATTATGTGTGGTTTGGTAAGGACAAAAAGTGGCAGCAAAATTATGCCAAACGTCTTCAAAACTTTTTACGATCAAAGGGAATAAATGATTTTGAGGATCAGTTTAATACAGATGGCTCCAGGCCTGCCTTCATTCTGCCAGCAGGAGGAGTTAGGAAATTACGGCATTCATTAGGATTGGTGGCCACCTCTGCTGCTGCTTCGCTCATGATTACGGACAACACGAAATTCGATTTTGTGCGACCCCTTTGGAACGCCAAGCTTGAGCCCTATGTAGATGGATATTTCGATCCGTATTATGACGGCTTGTTATATTTATTCAGCCTGATGCATCTGAGCGGCAAATACCAGCTTATACAACCACAAACCAATTGATAATTTATCTATAAACAATATGAACAGATTAAAATATTTTAAGCAATTTTTTTTTGCGGCGTGTGCCGTTCTTTTGTTTAACCTGCAGGTTTATTCACAAGACATAGTTAGCCAGGCACGAGTGGGTTTTGATGTGTTTCGTGCCGATATTCCGCACGGCAAAATTGATACCATCACTTATCAATCAAAAACCGTAGGCAACACCCGCCGCGCGCTTATTTATACGCCTCCCGGATATTCTAAGAGCAAAAAATATCCCGTGTTGTATCTTTTGCATGGTATTGGTGGTGATGAAAAAGAATGGTATAACGGTGGCAGCCCCCAGGTTATATTAGATAACCTTTACGCACATGGTAAAATTGTACCCATGATAGTAGTGTTGCCGAACGGCAGGGCTATTAAGGACGACCGCGCTACTGGAAATATTATGGCGCCTGACAAGGTGCAAGGTTTTGCCGTTTTTGAAAAAGATTTGTTGAACGATCTGATACCTTTTATTGATACTAAATACCGTGTTTATACCGATAAGGACCATAGGGCAGTAGCCGGCCTGTCAATGGGTGGTGGACAATCATTAAATTTCGGCTTGGGAAACCTTAACGTATTTTCATGGGTCGGTAGTTTTTCTGCAGCGCCTAATACCAAAAAGCCCGAAGAGTTGGTTCCCAACCCTGATGCGGTAAAAAGTAAGCTAAAATTACTTTGGATATCATGTGGATCAAGTGACGGGTTAATTGCATTCAGCAAACGGACTCATGACTATCTGACAGAAAAAAACGTGCCGCATATTTATTATATAGAGCCGGGTGTTCATAACTTTAAGGTTTGGAAAAACGGCTTATATATGTTTTCACAACTGATTTTTAAGCCAGTAAATGTTTCAACATTCCCTCAATATTCTTATAATGAAGTGGGCATACCGGCGCCCACTAATATTCCGGGCGTAAAGTACCCTCAAATATTTCCGGATAACACAGTTTTTTTTCGCGTAAAAGCACCGGAGGCCAAGAGTGTTCAGATTGATTTATTGAAAAAATACCCAATGACTAAAGACACCGGTGGATATTGGACGGTAACTACTGATCCAATTGTATTGGGGTTCCATTACTACTCTTTGATAATTGACGGCGTATCCGTTGTCGACCCCGCCAGTCAAACTTTTTACGGCATGGGGCGGATGGCAAGCGGTATTGATATTCCTGATCCGGATGGCGATTTTTATGCTATTAAGGATGTGCCTCATGGCGAGGTACGTTCAGTAAATTACTACTCAAACATAACAAAGGCATGGAGGCGGGCAAACGTATACACGCCGCCCGGTTATGATATACAAACCGATAAAAGATATCCGGTACTTTACTTACAGCATGGTTCGGGCGAAGACGAAACCGGTTGGCCTACTCAAGGGAAAATGAATTTTATATTGGACAACCTGATTGCCGCCAAACAGGCAACGCCTATGATAGTTGTTATGGATAGGGGATACGCTACAGATCCAACACAGCCGGTAACCAGCGCACCCCGGGGAATGAGTATGGCGGGCAATGTTTTTCCGGATGTGCTTGTAAAGGAAATTATCCCGATGGTTGATGCAAAATTCAGAACGCTTACTGATCGCGATCACCGTGCTATGGCTGGGCTTTCAATGGGAGGGTTTCAAACCTTTCAGACTACCATGACCAACCTTGATAAGTTTGCCTATGTGGGAGGTTTTAGCGGCGCTGCCTTCATGCAGCCAGGAACCGATGTAACCAAAATGTACAACGGCGTATTTGCCGATGCAAATGCATTTAACAAAAAAGTTAAGGTGCTTTATTTAAGTGTCGGAACTACAGAACCGGAAAGAATGCAAATCACCGTAAAAGGATTTCATGAGGCGCTTGAAAAAGCAGGCATTAAACAGGTGTTTTATGAATCCCCGGGCACTGCACACGAATGGCAATCATGGAGGCGCTCCTTAAATCAGTTTGCAAGTCTTATTTTCAAAAAATGAGTTCAAACATGAAAATGAAGCTTAGATTAATGGCGGTGACATGTCTCACATTGTTGAGTCTGAAAAGCTTTTCGCAAGACAAGAATTTTTACATATTTATCTGTTTTGGCCAATCAAATATGGAGGGTAATGCAAAAGTTGAGGCCGAGGATACCATCGCTGTTGATAACAGGTTCCGGATGTTACAGGCTGTTGATTGCGCGGACAGAGGTAGGGTAAAAGATAATTGGTATACGGCCATACCGCCGTTGGCGAGGTGCAAAACAGGCCTAACTCCGGCTGACTATTTCGGTCGGACTTTGGTGGCTAACCTGCCTAAAAAAATAAGGGTTGGTATAATAAATGTCTCTGTCGCCGGTGCCAAAATCGAAGTTTTTGAAAAAGATAGTTACCAATCATATCTTGCAACAGCCACCGGGTGGATGAAAGGGATAGTTGCCGAATATGGTGGAAATCCATATGCAAGGTTGATAGAACTGGCCAGATTAGCTCAAAAGTCGGGTGTGATTAAAGGTGTTTTGTTACATCAGGGAGAATCGAATCCTAATGATACGCTATGGACAAAGAAAGTAAAGGGAATTTATGATAATTTGATCAGCGATTTAAACCTGAAGCCTAAAAAAGTGCCTTTACTTGCTGGTGAATTAGTAAATGCTGACCAGGCAGGCGCCTGCGCTATGATGAACAAAATTATTGCAACATTACCTCAAACAGTTGCTAATTCATACATCATTTCTTCAGCAGGTTGCGCCAGCTCCCCAGATCATCTGCATTTTACTGCCCAGGGATACAGGTTATTAGGAAAACGATATGGCGAGGAGATGCTTTCTTTATTGGGTTACAAGCTTAAAGAAACCATTAAACTTTAATCAGTTAAAAATGAACAACGCTTAACGATGCACACAGTTAACATTTCAATAAAACATTAATGATTCATGAATTTTTCAATTGTCAATAAAAAAACTGATCGGGGCATCCTGCTCCCGGTGATTACCTTTATTATTTTATTGTTTGTTCAATGTACGCCAAAGCATCAGGTAGCGTCATCATTCCAGACACGTGCTATAGCCGATCATCCGGATAAGGGTTTAAAAGATTATTATAAAAACTATTTCCCAATTGGTGTTGCGGTTAATATGGCTTCCTTGCATGGCCCTGATTCCGCATTAATTGTAAAAGAATTTAATAGCATAACACCTGAGAATGATATGAAGATGGGCCCGATACATCCATCAGAAGGTGTTTATAATTGGAAAAATTCGGATAAAATTGTTGATTTTGCAGTGAGCCATCATATTAAAATACGCGGGCACAACTTACTCTGGCATAACCAGGAAGCAGCGTGGATGTTTAAAGGGCCGAATGGTGAACCGGTTACCAAAGAATTGCTGTTACAGCGTTTGAAAGATCATGTTTTTGCTGTAGCAGGGAGGTATAAGGGGAAAATTTATGCCTGGGACGTGGTTAATGAGGCTGTTGACGACGGCAATGATACAACGCAAATATATCGTAAAAGCAACTGGTACAACATATGCAATGGGCCCGACTTTATAGAAGCGGCCTTTAGATATGCGCATGAAGCCGATCCGCAGGCCAAGCTATACTACAATGATTATAACAGTGAACATCCTGTAAAGAGAGAAAAAATATATAAATTGTTAAAAAAATTGATTGAGGATCACGTGCCGATTGATGGTGTGGGCATGCAGGCGCACTGGAAGTTGAATGATCCATCGCCCGCTGAATTGCGTAAGGCTTTGGATGAAGTAACCTCGTTAGGCTTAAAAGTACAGTTTACCGAATTGGATATTACTATACGCGTACCACATCCAGCACCTGCGCCCGGAGCAGCGCCTCAGGCCGCTATAACGCCGCCAGGAACTGACCCAGGTTATACGCCAGAACTGGAAGCCAGACAAATAGCGCAATACAAAATGGCGTTCGATATTTTCCGGCAATATAAAAAGTTTATAACAAACGTTACTTTTTGGAATGTATCTGACAGATACAGCTGGTTGGATGGGAGAGGAGGAGGATTAATGGGCGGAGCTGCTGCAGGGTTAAATGCGCCCCGCGCGGTTATCAAAGCCTATCCCTTATTGTTTGACGAAAACAGGCAACGCAAAAATGCTTATTGGGCTGTCGTGAATTTTTAGTCGGGCATTATTGAACAAGGTGATCAGCCGGCCTGCTGTACGCGTGAGCCTGATTCATTGTATGCTGCCGAAAACCATAAAGCTGTGGGGTAGGCTGCATGGTTTAGTAGGTATTACGGAATAGAATAAAAGATATAATAATTGCAGTACAATGAGGATTGTGTATTACAAACCAAAGTATATGACAGGATTAATTAATAAAATAACGTGCCTATGTACTGTGTCGTTATTGATTGTTTCATCGGTACAGGCTCAACAAAAAAAATATGCAGGTGAAAAAAACAGCATACCTGATGGCACCGGGCGATATAAATTATGGTATAACCAACCCGCTAAAAACTGGAATGAGGCACTTCCTCTTGGAAACGGGTTTATCGGGGGGATGGTGTTTGGCGACGTGAAAAACGAACGTATTCAGCTTAACGAGTCAACCATATGGGGAGGAGGCCCCAATAATACAATTGATTCAAATGCGAAGCCGTACATTGATCGGGTGAGGCGTCTGCTCGCAGAGAAAAAGTATGCCGAAGCGCAGGAATTAGCTAACAGTAAACTTGGGCCAAAGGGCAATAGCGGCATGCCATATCAACTGGCAGGCAATTTATACCTCAGCTTTCCTGAAACAGGTACCGTTAGCAACTATTATCGCGATCTGGATATGGCTAATGCCACAGCTACGGTAAAATATACCATGAACGGAATTAACTATAAAAGAGAATTTTTCACGTCCTTCGGTGCAAACACGTTCATGGTAAGACTTACAGCTAATAAACGTGGGATGATTAACTGTAGGCTAAAACTTCAAAGCCCTCTTAAATCGTCAGTCGTCGTAAACGACGAAAAGACGTTGGTTTTATCCGGCGAGGGTAGTGAGCATGAGGGGCAAAAAGGGCAAATAGAATTCAATGTGCTCACCATGGTGAAAAATTCTGGCGGCACAACCGTTGCAGATACTTCGGGCATTACTATTGCCAATGCAGATACGGCCGTGATATACCTTTCTATTGCCACCAATTTTGTCAACTATCATGATGTTTCAGCAAATTCCATGCTTAGGGCAAAAAATATTTTAAACAAGGCCTACCAACACAGCTTCCACGAGTTGTTAACGGATAACATCAAGTATTATCGCTCGTATTTTGACAGGGTTAAACTCGACCTAGGTATAGATAGTGCTGCAAAACAACCCACAGACGTTCGGATCCGAAATTTCGCCAACAATAACGATACGCAATTAGCTGAACTATATTTTCAATATGGTCGCTATCTGTTGATTTGTTCATCTCAACCGCGATCGCAGCCAGCCAATTTACAGGGCATTTGGAATGGTGAGGTAAAAGGTCCCTGGGACAGTAAGTATACGATTAACATTAATACAGAAATGAATTACTGGCCAAGTGAGGTGACCCAATTGCCAGAATTAAGTACTCCGCTTTTTAATATGATCAGCGATTTGTCTGTTACCGGCAAGCCAACAGCAAAAATAATGTATGGGGCACGTGGATGGGCATTACATCATAATACTGATATCTGGCGTATAACCGGTGTTGTAGACGGCGCTTTCTGGGGATTGTGGCCAACGTCAAATGCATGGCTTTGCCAACATCTGTGGGAACATTATCTGTACTCGGGCGATAAGAAATTTTTAACACAATATTACCCCATAATTAAAGGTGCTGCCGAGTACTACATTGATGCTCTTCAAAAAGAACGTGAACATGGCTGGTTGGTGGTATCGCCCTCAATTTCGCCCGAACACGAATATATTGATGGGAAAAACCAGGTTTCTGTTACTGCCGGTGCTACTATGGATAATCAGTTAGTTTATGGCTTATTTACCGACGCCATAAGGGCCGCAGCTGAATTAAATATCGACAAAGCATTTGCAGATAGCCTCGCCATCTATCGCAGCCAATTACCTCCAATGCAAATTGGAAAGTACGGGCAGTTACAGGAGTGGCTGGAGGATGTTGACCGTACGGATGATCATCATCGTCATGTTTCTCATCTATACGGTTTGTTTCCGGGAAATCAGATATCTCCTTTTAGGCAGCCGCAACTTTTTGCCGCTGTAAAAAACTCGCTTACCTATCGTGGTGATGTTTCCACGGGATGGTCCATGGCTTGGAAGATCAATCTTTGGGCACGTTTATTGGATGGGAATCACGCTTACAAGCTTATTAAAGATCAAATAAAACCAATAAGCGCTAACTCGGGCGGCACTTATCCCAATTTATTTGATGCTCATCCTCCCTTCCAAATTGATGGAAATTTTGGCTGTACTTCCGGCATAGCTGAAATGCTTTTGCAGAGTCATGACGGTGCGATTTATTTGCTCCCTGCATTGCCGGATGAATGTAAGGATGGCAGCGTATCGGGATTAATGGCAAGGGGCGGTTTTAAAGTTGATATAAAATGGGCTAACCATAAGATTGTTAAACTGGTGATACATTCCTCAATTGGCGGCAACTGCCGTCTGCGTGTTAATCAACAAATCAACAGTCTATTACTCACAGCAGGAAACGGTATAAATAAAAACCCATTTTATCAGACAATGGATTTAAAAATGCCGATAATCAAAAACAATAGCAAAAATCTTCAACCTGCCTTACCTAAAACCTGGCTGTATGATGTAGCTACGCGTCCGGGTAAAACATATACCATTGTTAATAAAAGTTTGCATTGACCCGAGGAGTTTATAAGGAGAAAATGTTTTCAAATTCTATTGTATAAGCTTCCGGAAGCTTATACAAATGTTATATGAATATAAACAAACGTTGTGTTTGAAGGTATCATGGCTTTTTATCTTTGATAATCGCTTCTTAACAAGAGTTATCAGATATAATTTTAAGTTGCATTTCTATCCGTTTTACGAGCAATATTATATCTGGTAGCCATTCATAAGTTAGGGAACAAAAATCCGTGTCGAATTTTTTTAATAATTTATCATGTTATCACGATTTGCAAAAATGACCCTGTTTTTTGCTGCAGGTATTTGTGGTTTAATAATATCATGTAAGCCACAATCCCCGCTGAAAATGGCAGATTTGCTGCAACAGCTTAAAAAGCGAAATTATAATACTCAAAACATTTTTAGCTCAGATGCCCGGCTTGCCGCCTGCGATTCGCTGTTAAATGCTGATTCGCCAAACTATGACGTTCAATTGTTGTCAAAAAAAGCTTTGTTTGAATTACAGGAAGGTCATGAACAAGCGGCTGTTGATATATATTCAAAAATTTCAAAACTGCCCCGCTATATGAACCCCGTAAACATAATGCCTGATCAGGCTGTGGCCTATATGCGTTTAGGCGAACGTGCTAACTGCATGCTTAGCCACAACGGATCATCATGCATATTCCCTATTAAAGGAGCAGGCATACATCAAGCTCAAACAGGATCGCTGCAGGCAATTGAAACACTGGAAAATATGTTGAAAAGTAATGCTCACGATGCCCAGTCCCGATGGCTGTTAAATATAGCTTATATGACATTAGGTCGTTATCCAATGCAAGTTCCCGCTCAATATCTGATCCCCAATTTAAATGCCGACGACGGGCAGTACAAAGTGAAGCCATTTACAGATGTAGCAGCAAATGTTGGTATTAATCTGAATAGCAGGGCAGGCGGCTCCATAGCCGATGATTTTGACGGTGATGGTTATATAGACCTCATTACCTCAGGGATGGATCTGCAAGATCACATGCATTATTTTCATAACAACGGAGACGGTACTTTTAGTGACCGCACCGCTCAAAGCGGCTTACAAGATATGGTGGGCGGCCTTAATATCGAACAAACCGATTATAACAATGATGGCCATCCAGACATTTTTATAATGCGGGGAGGCTGGCTTAGGGATGGTTTTGGTAACCAGCCAAGTTCGTTACTTAAAAACAACGGACATGGCGGGTTTACCGACGTCACCATCGCGTCCGGGCTGAAATTTATGCATCCTACACAAACGGCAGTATGGAACGATTTTAATAACGATGGCTGGCTTGATGTTTTTATCGGGATGGAAAGCCATGGTGAAGCCGATCGTAAGAATAATCATCCATCGGCGCTTTATATAAATAACCATGATGGTACTTTTAAAGAAATGGCTCAAAAAGCTCATTGCCGGATCAACGATTTTGTGAAGGGGGTAACGTCTGCGGATTACAACAATGACGGCTGGCCAGACATTTTTGTTTCCACCATGAGTGGACGAAAATATTTGTTGAAGAATAAGTGTAATAGGGGTAAAGATGTAGATTTTGAAGATGTTACCAAAAAAGCCGGCATTAATATCACACAAAATACATTTACCACCTGGTTTTATGATTACAATAATGATGGATGGCCTGATATTTTAGTTGGCAGTTACAATTTTACTACAACCCTGGGTTATTATGCCGCATTGGAGGCTTTGGGCACACCCGTAACAGATAATGGCAATATTTTTCTTTTCAAAAACAACCGCGATGGCACGTTTACAAATGTAACCCGTGAGGTAGGACTGAACAAGGTAGTGTTTAGCATGGGAGGTAATTTTGGTGATATTGATAACGATGGCTATCCCGATATTTATTTTGGTACCGGCAATCCGGATTTTGGATCGCTTATACCGAATAAGCTTTTCCGGAATATAGAGGGCAAAAAGTTTGCCGATGTAACTGGTTCGTCGCGTACTGGCAATTTGCAAAAAGGTCATGGTGTATCATTTGCCGATTTTAGGAATAACGGCCTGCAGGATATTTTTATCGAAATGGGTGGAGCTTATATAGGTGATGCCTACAAAAGTGCATTATACCTTAACCCCGGCCAAAATAGTAATAATTGGATCGGATTAAAACTGATTGGTAAAAAGTCAAACAGGTGTGCTATCGGATCACGAGTTAAGATCACTTTTACAGAGAATGGTTTACAAAGAAGTGTGTTTAAGGATGTAAATTCCGGCGGGAGCTTTGGTTCATCTCCTCTGCGGCAAGAAATAGGAGTAGGGCAGGCCAGTATCATCGACGATATCGAAATCCGGTGGGCGGGCAGCGGGACTGTGCAGCATCTTAAAAGAATAACGCCTAACCAGTTCCTGGAAATAACAGAAGACGGTAAGGTAACACCGCTTAAACTAAAGATACTTAAATTTAATACGAGCGAGCCTGCAATGTCAATGAAGATGGCTGATATGTAGAAAGCAAAGATGTTAGTATTGTAAAAAAAGTGCAAATCTAAATTCCCGTGCAGGATGTGATGGTCGATAATTTAGATTTGCACTGATAAAACATATTATTAAAAACAGTAGTCGGTAACTATCCGGCAACAATGTTTAATTAAAATTTAACAAGTCTGGTTATTCCTCTATTATTTTTTACTGACACCTGTGTTATCTTATCATTGATGAGGATAAATCTGGACGATTGAGAAAGAAATGAACTACCATAATAAAATTCCTGCTTGGTATGACTGCCATTTTTATACGTGATAACAGCGCTTTGATCCTTATCATCTATTTTTAACATAGATACATTAGCATTTAATTGAAAAATCCGGAGCGGCCCTAAGTGCTCGCTTGATGCCATTAGATAGTTATTGGCTGTGCCCCTTAATTTTACGAGCGCCTTTCCATCGCCAGGTAAATATATTCCGCTGTGTGCAATTGATAAAGGAGCAAATTCGCCGTGGCCATTACCTTTCAATAGCAATCCATTTAAGGCATCATATCTGCCAATTGAAACATCAGTACCAAAATCATTTCCATTAATCAATAAATCAAGATTGCCGTCCGCATCAAAATCGTCAGCCACCATTCCATTTAATGCTGAAACCTGTGCCTCAACAGGTAGGGGAACTACCGTGAATTTACCGTCGCCATCATTTTTAAAATAGCAGGACCTTAACTCTGTAGCTTTAAGCCGCAGTGCATTTTTTATTTGGTCGGCACTTAGCACATCTTGCATAGTGGCTTCAGCATAAGAATGATAGTTAGTGAATTTTGCACGTAAAGTTATCATTTGCTTAATGGCATCGTCCCTTACATTTGCCGGATATTCCCGTTTAACATCATCCTTGCCTGGAAGGAACAATGACGGAAATGCGTCAAACCGGTTTCTTTTGTCGAAGTCACTTGCTGTAATAAAGGCCGGGAATTCAGCGCTGGCCTGATAAAGGGTATTCAAGCCTACATTCCCAACTATGTAATCCATTCTGCCTGTATGCCTGAAATCACCTGCAATTATTGAGGTCCACCACCCGGATTTGTCATCAACACCACTCTTTGCTGTAACGTTTACATATCTTCCGCCTAAGTTTTTCAAAAAAGTTAATGGCATCCATTCTCCTGCCAATATCAAATCTGTTTTACCATCGTTGTCGAAATCACTAAAGATGGCATCGCATATCAATCCGATCTTTTTCAGATCGGGAGCAACTTCATTGGTCACATCTGTAAATTTCACCTTCCCGTTTTTGGTGTCGTTTCTCAAAATATAGCTATTTACCGGTTCAGGGTATCTCCATGGTTCTACGCGCCCTGAAATAAAAAGATCTGATTTGCCATCGTTGTTGTAATCAAAAGCCCTTACACATAACTTACTTTTAAAACACACGGGTAAGGCATCCTTTGCAAGTGTAAAATGGCCTTTGCCATCATTAATATACAGGCGGTCATGGTATGCCGGATCATTTGCCGGGGTTTTATAACCACTGCCGGTAATTAATATATCAGGAAATTTATCGCCGTTTGAATCAAAAATGAGAATTCCCCCATCAAGATAGGGGCGATCGTACTTCTTTCCTTCCAAGAGGCCCCGTTGTATGAATGTTCCGTTCTGTTGTTGAAAAAAGATCTGTGCCGGCTCGGTCAAATTTCCACCGACAACTATATCATCTAAGCCATCACTGTTAATATCGCCTACGGATAGTGCAGGATTGTATTCAGAAAGCTTGTGCGGCAAAAGCTTTTGAATATTAAAATCAGCATAATCTGTGTCGCGATGAATGTATTTAATCGCGCTTTTGCCCGTGATATTTGTAAATAGTGGAGTTTTTGACAGTACTGGATTTGTCCATGTATAGGTTTGATGCGCATTATTAATATTTGCCAATAAAGTTTTATCTGCATCTACATTTAAAAATGTTTGCCTGTATTTGCCCGGCCACTTAACAACCACTGAGTCTATGGTTTTGCATTCGCCTAACCCAAAATGTGCAATAGGTTGGATGCTGGTAAGATAGCCCCTATAAGGGTTGTTTTCATAAACCTGATGTAAACCATGCTGGTAATATACATCAACAAAAGTTCCAATTCCTTCGCGGTTCTGATTGGGACCCTCAAATTTTATGTTGAGGTAATGGTGTGCGTTTTTTTTATCTTCTCCGGCGGTATTTTTATAAATTAACGCTTCATCATTAATATTATTAATTACTACATCCATTGCGCCGTCATTATTTAAGTCGACATATACGGCGCCATTTGAAAAGGAGGGAATACCCAAACCCCAATCCATGCTCACATCGTTAAATTGCAAACCGTCATGGTTGCGAAATGCATAATTGTGAATTTTCACTGAGGGTATCTGGCTAAGAACTTCCTTTTTTGGTGCAACTAAAAATGCATTGGATCTATAAGCGATAAAATCATGATCTGTAACGTCGCGGGGATACCCGTTCGTAACTATAATATCCCGGTAACCGTCATTGTCAAAATCGGTTACCATCGGTGTCCAGCTCCAATCTGTTTGTGCCACACCACTTAAAAAGCCAATTTCGCTAAAAGCAGGATGTCCCAATTGGTTATTTTCTCCAACAGACGGCCCCTGATTTAGCTGAAGGGTGTTTCGAACATATTGATATTGATAACCATAGTGGTCAAAGTTTTGAATAGTTGTATAGCTGCTTGGGCCCGACATCATTTTTTTTCGGAAATTATCAGCTGGGTTCATATCCAGTTCAACTATATCAGCCAGTCCATCGTTATTTATGTCCTCAATATCCTGACCCATTGCATTGAAAGAGGTATGCTTAAAATACTCCTTTGACTTGTCAGTAAAAGTGCCGTCATGATTATTGATATACAATATATTATTTGATAGAAAATCGTTCGTAACATATATGTCTTTCCAGCCGTCGAGGTTAATATCAGCAATAGTTGACGCATGTCCGTACCCCTCTATTTTAATCCCTGCAGCTAATGATACATCTTTAAACACAGGATGTTTAAGGCTCGTGTCCCAATCGTTCCGGTACAACCGTCCCATGCTTCTGCCGGTGCCGGTGATATTAATAGGTCTGAACTGATTGGGAAACTCAGCAGGGTTCGGCTCATTAACAGTCAGGTACATATCAAGGTCGCCGTCATTATCATAATCAAAAAAGCTGGCCATCGTAGAAAATAACCGACTATCAAGACCGTATTCCTTGGCTTCTTCTTTAAATACGGGCACGCCGTTTCCGTTAACTCCTTGATTTATATACAATAAATTTTGCCTCTTTTGCGGTTCATTTGCAAAAGAATTACACACGTATATATCTGATAAGCCATCATTATTGATATCAATTACAGCAGCACCACGGCCCCAACGGGCTTTGCCATCTACTCCAGCCCTGGCGGTAATATCCTCAAACTTAAAATTACCTTTGTTAAGATATAGCTTATTCGGCACCATATTGCCCACAAAATAAATATCCGGTAAGCCATCGTTATTGAAATCGCCTATGCCAATGCCTCCGCCATTGTATACTGTGGCATTATCGATTGGATTAATCGAATCGTTTTCTGTAATCAGGTTATTAAACACAATGCCCGAAGCAGAAGATGGTATCTGCTCAAATAGTGTATGTTTTTTACAGGAAGAAATTAGCACTGCTACAGTAAAACCAATAAGGAGGATTTTCATAATTTAATATTAATAAAAGCAGGCGGCTTATGGGCCGCCTGCTTTAAAAATTGGTTCAATAAATTAATAGCCGGGATTTTGGTGCCCTGTAACAAGCGGGTTATTATCTAACTCGGCCTGTGGTATAGGTAACAACTCATCTCTGTTAGCGTGGAATGAAGCAATTGGCTCAGTGGCGAAATACCCTTTTTTGCGCCATCTTAAAATATCAATATTACGCACTTGCTCATCGCCTAATTCCACCATTTTTTCGTGCATGATAGCCTTAACCACGTCGCTTTTGGAAGTAACCGGAAATTGAGCTGTTGGATAAGGAGGCATGGAGACATCTGGCCTTGCACGCACCATATTAAGGTATGCCACGGCTCCGGCTATATCGCCCATTTCATTAGCACATTCAGCAAGGTCAAGTAAAACTTCCGAATAGCGTATAATACGTTGGTTGTTACCTCCAGGGTGGAAGCTTGCTTTAGTTGCACTTTCCTGGTATATGATCATAAATTTACGCCAGCTAATTTTTTTGGTAACGCCGTTCAATACCGACGAATTGCCGTTTTGATCAGCATCGGTTAAAGTGCTTTCGCCATTATTATAAAGGTCGCCGGTCTGATAAACGCTATATGAAAAACGAGGATCTGTTTTTGCTGCGCCCGTAGCTTTATTTTCAAATTCATTCAGGTATTTGTTTGACGGAATAAGATTTCTCCATGCAACAGGGCAGTATTCCTGATTTCTAACTGTCGACTGTTCTTCAGTGGCGCTTTCGCCGCCCCAGTTGTAACCATTAGTTCCTTTATCCACAAATACAACTTCAAAAATTGATTCATTGTTAAATTCTGTGGCTAACTCAAAATTGTCGAGATAACGGGCGGTTAATGAATAACCATCGGGTCCGCTGGTAGGTATTTTAAGAAATGCGGCCTTCGCATCAGCATAATTACCTTGTTGCATTAACACCCTGCCCAGCATCGCGTAAGCGGCTGATGCTGTGGCCCGTCCCTTATCAGTAGCTGATTTTCCGGGCAGTACCGCTGCGGCATCTTTAAGATCCTGAATTATCTGCGCATAAACGGTGGCAACATCTGCGCGAGGTTTAAAATCGGTAGGACTTTTGGGCACTGATGTTACCAGCGGCACACCGCCCCACATGCTAACCAGGTCGAAATAAGCCCAGGCACGTAGAAATTTTGCCTCGCCCACTGATTTTTGCGCGTCAGCTACGTTATCCGTAACATTTGGCGCATTATCTGTTACAACATTTGCACGGAAAATTACCGTGTACCAGCCGTTCCATACAGAATTCATCACAGAGTTTGTAGGATCGTCGGTATTGTTGAGCAGTTGGAGCCTTGGAGCTTCCAATTGTCCGCCGCCTGCTGCTACCTCGTCGCTCCTTGTATCGTGCAAGTAATACCACTCCCGGGATACGAGGTTGTTTTGGTGCATAACCGCATAGATGGCGTTAACTCCCGACTTTAATTGCGCTGAAGTTTTATAATAGTTACCCGTGGTAAGATTGTTTGGGTCAGATGTATTTAACGCTGTTTTTTTACAGGACAATACGATCACCGTTATCGTTAGTAAGATAACAGTTGACAATAAATAAATTTTTTTACGTTTCATAATATACCAATTTTATGATTATTAAAATGTTGCCTGTAAACCTACCTGGAATACCCTTGGCGATGGGTATTGACCATAGTCTATACCATTTGTAAGCGTTCCGTTTTTGGAACCCACCTCAGGATCAAGCCCGGTGTACTTTGTGATAGTGAACAGGTTTGTTGATGATAAATAGATCCTCACTTTGCTTACCAAATTGTTACTGGCCGCTTTAAGCCACGGCGCTGGCAAATTGTAACCTAACTGTAGGTTTTTCAGACGAAGGTATGAGCCACTTTCCACCCAACGAGTGGATGGCCTTACATTCGAGTTTGGGTCTCCTGAAATAGCCCTCGGAATATTGGTATCTGTGTTATTTGGAGTCCAGGCTTTAAGTACATTAACATCCGAATTAAATAACCTCGACATACCTTCAGCGATGATCCTTTCGGCGTTAAATATTTTATTGCCATACACCCCCTGGAAAAACATGGCAAGGTCAAAATTCTTGTAATTGGCAGAGTAATTTAATGAATAGGTAAATTTAGGGAGGTAACTACCCAGGTTAACCCTGTCATTAGCATCAATTACATGATCATTATTAATGTCCTTAAATTTCAAATCGCCCGGTGCTGCACCTGTTTGAGTTGCATGACCGCTTACCTCCGCAGCATTTTGGAATATACCTTCCACTACATAGCCGTAGAAATACTGGATAGATTGACCAACTGATGTATTGGTAAGTGGCCCGCCACCGCCAAAATCTGCGTCGCCACCTGCGGTTATCGTGCCTGTTGCAGATCCGGTTAATGATATAACTTTATTTCTGGCTAAACCAAACACACCTGTTATATCATATTTAAACTCGCCGGTTGTTTTGTGATACCCTGCGGTTAACTCAAAACCTTTGTTTTGCATTGAACCAACGTTAGCAAGCGGGGCACCAACTCCAAAGCTGGGTGGTACCGGTACAGTTAAGATCAGGTCATCAGTTTTTCTTTTGTAAACCTCGGCCGATAATGTAAACGCGTTTTGGAATAAGCCCAGATCAAAACCTATGTTGGTTGATTTTGTTATTTCCCAATGAAGGAAATAGTTACTCAACGCACTATAAAAAGATCCGTTACCTGAGTTTTTATCCGTAGCCAGGTTGTCAAACGGATATGTTGTGCCACCCGCAGAAACATTGGAAACATAAGGATAATTTCCTAATACTGTTCCGTTTATCCCGGTAACGCCGTAACCGCCCCGTATTTTTAATTCGCTTATTGAGCTAAGGCTTTTCATAAAATTCTCCTGGTCAACTTTCCAGCCCACCGAAACCGCGGGGAAGTTTTTATATTTGTGACCGGGAGCCCAAACCGACAAGCCATCGCGGCGTATTGATCCGGAAACTAAATATTTACCCTCAAAATCATATCCCATCCTGCCTACTAATGAATGCAGAACGTTAGTACCATAAGTGTAATTGGTAGTTGTATTTGTGGCGTTATTTAGTGTGCGTATTGTGTTATTATTTTGATTGCCAAAAGAGTTTTGACTATCACTGCGATTGGTTTGCACTTCGTAAACTGCCAATGCCGAAACGTGGTGTTTGCTGGCGAAAGTGTGGTCAAAAGTTAGTTGTTGTGTGTATAGGGTAGTTGTGCCGCTTCCGGTATTTTCGGTTATTGAAGCAAGCGGGCTGCTTGAAGTACCACCATCGTTATATATGGGAGTATATTGCTCTTGCCTGTTTGTTCCATAGTCAATGCCGTAAGTAGAATTGAATTTAAGCCATGGTGTAAACTTTACCGTTAAGTAAGCGTTACCGCGTATTCCAATACCAAAATTGCGGTTTTCATTAATTAATGCCTGCTCTATCGGATTTACCGGGTCGGCGCCGTCAAAACTGCTTTGAGGGCCAAAAAAACCGCCCGCATTGTTTGGATTGTAAACAGGCAGGTATGGCTGCATCCTGATCACATTGGTAATAGGCGTTCTGTTGCCCGGGGGAATGCCAAAGCGTTGGCGGGTTACTGAAGCATTGAATGTTTCGCCGATTGTAATAAACTTGTTCAAATTATGATCTGAATTCATTCGGAAGCTTTTACGGCTGAAATTAGTTCCAACGGTAATACCATCCTGATCAAAGTAACTGGCAGATGTAAATATGCGTGAATTCTCATTGCCACCGCTTAATGAAACGGAATGCTGTTGCACAACTCCTTTTTTGAAATATGCATCCTGCCAGTCTGTATTGGTTTGGGCAAAGGTTTGCGAAGAACCCGCATAAATAGGCTTATTAAAATTTTCCTGCTGTAAACGCGGGGGTATGCCAATCCCGGCGGCCCCGTTCAAAGCCCGTTCATATTGTAAATATTGGCTTGTATTGAGAAGGTCATACTGTTTAGTAACTTCCTGAAATCCCGCATATGAATCGAGGCTTAACACAACTTTGCCGCTGGAGCCCTTCTTGGTTGTGATGATGATAACGCCGTTAGTTGCGCGTGAACCGTAAATTGCCGCGGCACTCGCGTCTTTAAGCACATCAACTGATTGTATATCTCTTGGATCAAGACTGCCGATAGAACCTGGAAAACCATCAATAATATACAATGGATCAGATCCGTAACCTACAGAGCTTACACCACGTATCTGTATAATTGGCGCGGTGCCTGGCGAGCCATTATTGGTAACCGTTAAACCTGCCACCCGGCCTTGTAAAGCCTGGTCGACACCGCCTACGGGCAAAGCTGATATTGTTTTGCCGCTCACAGATGAAACCGCGCCCGTTACATTGGCGCGCTTTTGTGTTCCGTAACCTATAACAACTACTTCGCTTAATGATTTGGAATCACTTCTTAATGATACATTAATCACTGATTTGCCCGAAACAGGAACTTCTTTTGACACGTAGCCTACAAAGGTGAAAACGAGTACTGCCTGGTCGTTAGGTACTTCAATTCGGAATGCGCCGTTGCTGTCGGTTCCCACCACGTTGGTAGTGCCTTTTAAAGTAACAGTTACCCCCGGCAATCCTAAACCGCTTTCGTCGGTTACTTTACCTGTTATAACCTTGCTTATGGCTGATTTGATCACATCAGGATCCGTATGCCGCAAATGAGCCGGATCATTAGCCGCAAACGTGGAATTTATAATAGTAATACTTATAAATACTATTATAACCGTCATTCTCATGAAAGTGCTTAGTAAATATTTTTTTTTCATATTGTGGTTTATTAATTGAAAACATTGGTTGAGAAATTGGTAAGATTCAGCACTTATATCAAACAGGTCTTTGCATTATGTGATGGTTAGGTGATAGATGAATTAGCCTCATCCGGGATTATAAACCATACGGTTTTAAGAAGACTTCACGTGTTTTAATAAAGAGCGGTTTACTTAATTGGTTGCTTAACCGGTAGCTCGTATCAGGTTCGGATTTGTTAGTTACAGAATCCATAATATTGATACCGATGTAGTTTACTGCGGGTCACTATCTGTGACCGGTGAAACAAGTTCTCTTTGATTTATTCTCTCATAATATTATCTCATAAAAGGTTTGCAATCGATTGTAGGCCGGGCCGGTTTGTACTTTCCCTGAATACAACTCACTATAGTATACAGGGTCGATCAAGCCTTAATACTTAAATCGTAATTTTGACAGAACTTGCCGGTCGGCTTTATTGGTTTATGATTTAGCAGCTACCTTATTTAGAATTGTAGCAGCTTTATAGGAGTAAAATTACTTTAGCGGCGGGTACGGGTACCCAACATTTTGCCATAAAAACACAACATTTGTCAACTTACATCGCAATTCAGATCAACCTCCGTCACTACAGCAGTTGGAACGTGATTTAGCTTCCGAATAAACTTTTTTATTTTGATTGTAAAAATTTGGTGACTAAATGTGACGGCCGTTGCCGATATTGGTTGGCCCAGATTGAAGCAGGTGACTTTAATGCAATAATACCTCGGTAAGCACAGGCGGCGGTATGCTTATTGACTATACCGCTCCTGCAGGTCAGAAATAATATCAAACTCATTAGCCACTTTTGTTATCAAACTTTCGAATACCTTAAAGTATTCAGCATATACCTGGTGGTTTTGGACGTTAGGCAAATATGTTTGGTGTATGGTCACTGTCTTTGAGGCTTCTTCTAAAGAGGGGTAAATGCCCATCTCGGTTGCGCTTAACAGGAACGCGCCTTTGCCTATACTGTCGCCATAACTAAGAGTGCATACCGGCTTGTTAAATATATCTGCAATTATTTGCGTGCAAAAGGGAATAGACGCAAAACTGCCGTTGATAGACAGACTTTTAATATGACGGTGTTTTTCCAGTGTGCGTCCAATGCTGTACATCTCATATAAAATTCCCTCTATGGTGGCCCGTATAAAATGTTTACGCTCGTGCCTGATATTTATACCAAAATAACAGCCCCTTGAATTAGGGTTCCAGATTGGGGCTCGTTCGCCATGCAAAAAGGGAAGGAATATTAATCCACCCGATCCAACTTCGGCACCTGCGGCTTCCTCTATCAGCATCTCCATTGATTGGTCCACGTCGAAAGCTTTTTGAAAATCACCAAATTGTTTAGTGAACCAATTGAATATTACGCCCCCGTTACTTGTAGGACCGCCAGTGATGATATGCTTCTCAGTAAGTAGGTAATTGAAAATTTGTTGCTTAGGGTCTTCTATTATTTTATCGCCAATGATCCGGAATGCGCCGCTATCTTCAATAGTAATTGTAGCCATACCATTGTCCCATACACCGGCGCCCAGTGTAGCCAGGCAACCATCGCTGGAACCAATCAGGATTTTAACAGTAGGCAATAATTTTAAAACCCTTTGATACTCTTTTTTTAGTGTAACGCCCGAATAGAAAACAGGGTGCAGATCGGGAAGTTCCGCAGGTGTAATTCCTGCAAACTCCAGTGCTGCCTGATCCCAGGATAGATTGTGGATGTTCATTAGCCCCGTTGCAGATGCTATACTATAATCTATTACACAGGCACCTGTAAGTTGTTGAATGATATAGGTTTTTATAGGCATGAATTTCCTCGCCAGACTGAACTTCTCCGGCTCATGATTTTTCATCCAGGCAATTTTTATTAGCGACGACATTGGGTGGATGGGCGTTCCCGTGGCTTTATAAATTTCCTCGCCAAGGTTGCTTTGTTTAAGTTCCGCAGCTTCTTTTTTGCCTCTGTTATCTGCCCAGGTTATAGCATTGCCCAAAGGTATGCCGTCTTTATCTACCGCCAGCAAACTATGCATAGACGAGCCAAAGCAAATACAGGTCACGATGTACTTTTTAGGATATATCTCTTCAATAAGCAGGTTTTTTAATATATAAAGCATGGTAATAAACATCTGCTCGGGATCCTGCTCGCTATGGTCGGGCTGTTCATGAAAGGTAGGGTAATGCCCCTTTGACGAACTGATTAAATTACCGGAAAGATCAAAGGCAAAAACCCGTACAGCGGCTGTGCCCATTTCTATAATGATGATACAATTCATGATGTATGTTGTTGATCTGATGTTTTGTTTTTTCTGAACTCGCTTGGGGTATACCCCGTAAGTTTTTTAAAGGTTGTAGAGAAATGCTGCGACGAATAAAAGCCCGTGTTTAGTGCTATATCTGTAACATTTGCCTGGTTTTTTTTAAGCAGTTTGGTAGCTTCAGTTATCCTGATGTTGATCAAATAGTTCAGGGGTGAAAAACCGGAATAGTTTTTAACCTTTTCAGTGAAAGCGGTAGTCCCCATGCCAATCAGTGCAGCCATTTCTTCCACCGTCCATTGATGGGCCAGGTTTTGTCGCAATGTTTGCTCCAGCTTTAAAAATGTTTGAGGGAAGTCTCTTCTGGAATTGTTTTGCCTGATTAATTGCCGGCTAATCAATACAAAAAGCTCATCGAGCAGCTGGTTTGTCCGGGTGTAAAAGCCTACTTCCTCATTTTGTAATTCTACTTGTAAGTTGTGTAATAGCACTTGCGCATCCTTCAGTTTTAAAACAAGCTGTTGCTTGTTTACCAGTAAAATTTGATTAACAGATAATTTTTCCTTTTTGGTGAGTCCGCTCCATTTGCCCAGTAAAAGCTTTCCGCAATCTTCCGTAGAAATTTTGATCCAAAATAAAGCCCCGATATTTAATATCCCGCTCTCCCCACCAATGCGTTGTCCTGGCAATACTACGGCAAAGTCGCCTGGATATAATGTATGTTCCTGCGAATCAATTATCCAGGTAAATTTTCCCTCTAAAATATAGTACAGGCAAATGCAGTCCATAACACTGCTGGTAAAGGAGTTAAGTTGTATAGTGTTGTTCTTTTTGTGGGCAAACTCCAGAATATGCGGAAAATACGCAAGTTCTTTAGATGCCCCCTGCTGAAGTATCAATTGATTCATTCAGTATAATAATTGGTCTGCGTTGCGCTCAATCCGTATTGCCACGGGTATCAGGGAAGCCCAAGACGTGTCCCTGAAAAGCAAGTTTACATAATATAAAACTAAATTTTGTATAAAAACCATCACTGTTTTTTAATGGTATTTTCCCGGTTTAATATTATCATACTTTGTATACATTATAACCAAGTCCAATAAAAAACCAAGCCGCTACATCCCCCTTATTAGTGCGCATATTAAAATTTATAATGAAAAAATGGTGTCTTCTTTCCCGCACAGCGGGTATTGCATTGCTGCAATGCTGTTTGTTTTTTCATAACGCTTTTGCACAACAAATTTCCAGGGACGAGTTGATATTCCTAACTCCGGAGTGGAAGGGTGAACGCTTTGCAGATGGCCGTCCCAAAGTATCAGATGCAATTTTGGCCCGCATGAAGCAGGTAAGTATTGAAGAAGCCTGGGCGGTTTTGAAAAACGCAGGCTATGGCTATCAGCTTGCCGAGAATTGGTTGGTAATAAACCCAGATAGCGTTCTGGTAGGCCGCGCTGTAACTGCAATTTTTATGCCTGCTCGCCCCGATGTATGGAAAGCGATCGATGACAGGGGAAAAAAAGAGGGCAGAAAAGGACAAAACACCTGGCCCGTTGACTTGCTGGTAAAAGGCGATGTATATGTGGCAGATCAGTTCGGAGCCCACAAAAACGGGCCTACTATTGGTGATAATGTGGGTAATGCTATCTACGCGAAGACCGGTAACGGCATAGTTTATAATGGTGCAATAAGGGATCTGCGCGGATTGAAAGAAATTGGAGGCTTCACATCCTTTGTGGAAAGCTACGATCCATCGTACCATAATCCCCCGGGGGATTTGAATACGATGATTGTAGGCATCAATCAGCCCACCAGAATAAAGCAAGTCACCGTCATGCCGGGAGATGTGGTACTGGGAGAGAATGGCGTAGTGATATTTATTCCGCCGCACCTGGCCGAAAAAGTGGTAACCACCTCTGAAGTTGTCAGGTTAAGGGATATGTTTGGTCACCTGCGGTTAAAAGAAGGTAAATACACTGCCGGGCAAATAGACGCCCGCTGGAGTGCTGATATTGAAAAAGATTTTTCAGCGTGGCTGAACACGCACATCAATGAATTGCCGGTACCCAAAGAGCAAATACAGAACATCCTTAAAAACCGGACCTGGTAAATAAATCTATCGCTAAAATATATAATATGTCAAACCATCAAAACAGGCGCAGTTTTCTTTCGAAAGCTGCAGTAGCCGGTGCCGCTATGCTGGCAACGCCATTAAATAAAACATTTGGGCAAGGGTTGATCGATGCCAAAGACCGTACATCGCGGGCATCGTCTCCATCCGACCTTAAAATTACGGAAGTCAAGTGCGCATATGCGGGCGGTGGACTTTTTGTGAAAATTTATACCAATCAGGATATCTGGGGTTCGGGCGAAGGTGTTGATGCCATAGCTGGAACTTATTACCTGGTTAAACGGCTTGAAAGGATGCTGAAAGGCCGTAGCCCGTTAAACCCAAACAGAATAGCCGAGGAGATCAGAAAAGCGAATTTTTTTGCCGGCGCGCAATCCGGTATGTTTGTTGCAGTGCTTACTGCGGTAGAAGCGGCCCTTTGGGATCTTACAGGCAAGGCATTGGGAGTGCCCGTATATCAGTTATTAGGTGGTAAATACCGCGATAAATGCCGTGTTTACTGCGATACGGAATTGTACACCGCCACAAACCCTAAGCCCGAAGATTATGCAAAGGCTGCCCGCGGCGCGATTGACCGGGGATATACGGCGGTAAAGTTTGATATAGACGATGCCCGCGACCCGAATAAGTTTGACCGCTATAACTGGACTGCCAGTAACGCCGAACTGGACCGAATGTATAATGCCATTGCTGCAGTTAGAAAAGAAGCCGGGCCAAACATTGATATATGCGTGGATATGCATGGCAGGTACGATGCTACAACCGGCCGCCGGGTTGCTAAGATGATGGAACCGCTTAATTTAATGTGGCTGGAAGAACCTATACCCGCAGATAATATTGATGTATATAAAACAATAACTCAGGAAACAAGTACGCCAATTTGTGCCGGAGAGAATTTTTATCTGGCCTATGGTTATACAAGGCTGCTTTCGGAAGCCGGGATCGACATTGTGATGCCCGATCTTCAAAAATGTGGCGGGTTGGGCGAGGGGCAACGGATAGCGAACCTTGCCAATTTATATTACGTGCCGTTTTCGCCGCATATGGTAGGATCTTTCCTGGGCGCTATGGCAACTGCGCATGTTTGTGCCTCGGTACCCAATTTCCATATCATGGAGTGGCAAACACTAAGCGATACTGAGCCCAAATGGAAGGAAATAGTACACTATGATAAACCTTTTATCGAAAAAGGCTTCCTGGTACTGTCTGATAAGCCCGGCGTAGGGGTTGAGATCAACGAGGAAGGATTGAAAAAGTACGCAATGCCCGGGGTTCCTTTTTTTGCTTAATCAGCTACCATGTATGAACATTTTTTATAAAGCCACAACCACACTCACCATTGCTGCATTTGCCGCTGTATTCATCATGCTTTCTAAAGGTTTGTCGCATACAGGGCCTTATGTGCTTGCATTTTTTGTATTGCTGGCCATAAGCCTTTGTGCGTCCTCCAAAACTAAAAGCTTTGCCTATACGGCGCTAATTTTCGGAGCGGCAGCCATGGCGCTATATTATCCGGCGCTTTTTATCAGTTATGGTAATTTCAAATACGCCACGCTTATTATTCCGCTTATACAGCTTATTATGTTTGGTATGGGTACTTCCATGCATTATCACGATTTCCTGGGTGTATTAAAATCGCCCAGGGGAATAATTATAGGAGTGGTGAGCCATTTTATGATTATGCCCTTACTTGGCTTTAGTATTGCTACACTTAGCGTAAAGCTAACCGGGATGCCTGCCGAGGTAGCAGCTGGCATTGTGCTGATAGGCTGTTGCCCAAATGGTATGGCATCTAATGTAATATCCTATCTGGCCAGGGCCAACCTCGCGTTATCTGTTACTATAACCAGTATTTCCACAATGCTTTCACCGGTATTAACCCCCTTTTTAATGAATTTACTTGCCGGGCCGCTCATGAAGATAGACCCCTGGCTTATGGTGGCAGATATTTTTAAAATGGTCATGATACCTATTGCTTTGGGCGTGCTGTTTTCGTCAATAGCAAATGAACGTAGCGGTTGGCTAAAAAGGGTAATGCCTATTATATCAATGGGTGGCATCATCTGTATCATCATTATTATAACTGCCGCCGGCAGAGAAAGCTTGCTTAAAGTTGGCTTGTTGCTGGCAGTATTGGTACTGCTGCATAATATTGGCGGCTATTTACTTGGTTTTTGGTCGGCAAAAGCGTTTGGGATGGAAGAACGGGACTGCCGTACCATTGCTATAGAAGTGGGGATGCAGAACGGCGGCATGGCCGCGGGGCTTGCTAAAGGAATGGGCAAAATTGCTACGCTGGGCCTTGCCCCAGTCATCTTTTCAACTTTTATGAATATTACAGGCTCGTTATTGGCCTCTTACTGGCATAAAAAAACACCCGCTGTGGCTCCTAAGGCTACCTTACCGGATTCAGCCGGGCAGTGAAGTGGCGGCGGTGTTTTGTCCAAAGTTTTTTTGTGCAAAAATCAACGCTGTGTTTTTTTGGAAGCTTAAGCGATTTGCTTTAACATTCTTTGTATATAACCAAGTAACCGATTTGTTACACTTTTTTGATAACGGAATAACTGCCGCATAAACGCGGGCAGCAATAAATAGCTATGCATATATTTAAGACTAACGATAAAGTTATTGTAAAATACGCCGGCCTGTTATACAGTTCGCCGGATTGGGACTGGGACAGTTTTATTAACCGCGAAGCGTTGCATCGTGAGGTTTTGAACGACATCCAAAGTATCACAACCGATCCTTTGCTGGCCAATGATCTGGAAAACATAATTGCGCCTATTGGCAATCAGGAGATCTGGGCATCAGGCGTCACCTATATGCGCAGCAAAGATGCCCGCATGGAAGAGTCAAAGGATGCCGGCGGAGGCGATTTCTATGCAAGGGTTTATAGCGCAAAACGCCCTGAACTTTTTTTTAAATCTTCGGCATATCGTGCAGTTGGGCCTGGCGGTACCGTTCGTATCCGGAAAGATTCGGAATGGAATGTTCCGGAGCCGGAATTGGTGTTGTTCATTTGCAGCGCAGGCACCATTGAGGGATATATGATCGGCAATGATATGTCGTCAAGAGATATTGAAGGCGAAAACCCTTTATATCTTCCTCAGGCGAAGTCATACGACGGTGCAGCCGCCGTTGGCCCATGTCTTTACGCGCCGGCCGAACCTATTTCGCCGGATACAGAAATTCAAATTGAAATATGGAGAGGTGATGTTAAAGTGTTTGCTGATGCCATTTTGATCAGCAGGATGAAGCGCACACATCAGGAGCTTGCCCATTATCTTTTTATGGAGATGTCATTCCCGACAGGAGCATACCTCATGACTGGTACCGGTATCGTGCCGCCTGATTCTTTCACACTTAGTTATGGCGACGTGATAAATATTACTATAGGTAGTATAGGAACACTTACAAGCGGGGTAGGCAAATAATTGAAACACGGCAACGATATAAATTAAATATAAAAGAAAATAAAATGTCACAGTTCAGAAGTTCTGATTGGTTTGGGAAAACAGGTAAAATGGGTTTTTTGTACAGGAGTTGGATGAAAAACCAGGGCATGCCGACCGACCTTTTCGACGGAAGGCCGGTTATCGGAATTTGCAACACATGGTCGGAGCTAACCCCTTGCAATGCACATTTACGCGACTTGGCGGAAGCTGTTAAACGCGGTGTGTATGAGGCCGGTGGTTTCCCGGTGGAGTTTCCCATCATGTCGTTAGGCGAAACTTTGCTTAAACCTACCGCTATGCTTTTCAGGAACCTGGCCAGTATGGATGCCGAGGAATCCATACGCGGCAATCCGATAGACGGGGTTGTATTACTAACCGGCTGCGACAAAACTACACCATCTACCATGATGGGAGCTGCCAGCGTAGGCTTGCCTACAATTGTAGTTCCGGGCGGGCCGATGTTAAACGGTAAATATCGAGGTACTGATATCGGATCGGGAACGGCAGTATGGAAATTAACTGATGACCTGAAAACCGGTAAAATAACCAACGACGAATACCTCGCTGCAGAAAGTTGCATGTCACGAAGCGCGGGCCATTGTATGACGATGGGTACCGCCTCAACCATGGCGTGTATGGTCGAGTCGCTTGGTATGTGCCTTTCACAGGCCGCGGCCACACCGGCGGTTGATTCGAGAAAAAAGGTGTTAGCGCAGTTATCAGGCAGGCGTATTGTAGAAATGGTGAAAGAAGGGTTAACGATATCAAAAATACTTACCCGCGACGCTTTCGAAAACGCTATTAAGGTAAACGCCGCGATCGGCGGTTCTACCAACTTCATTATACATCTTACGGCAATTGCCGGGCGCGTAGGGGTAGACCTATGCCTGGACGATTTCGACAGGCTGGGTAGCAAAATACCCTTGCTGCTCAATCTCATGCCTTCGGGGAAATACCTGATGGAAGACTTTTACTATGCAGGCGGGTTACCGGTTATACTAAAAGAACTAAGCCAGGAATTGGCTATGGATGCTATAACTGTGACCGGTAAATCACATGCAGAAAACATAAAGGACGAAGGTATTTGCTATAATAATGAGGTTATAGCAAGTTATAACAACCCTATTATCCCCGAGGCAGGCATAGTTGTTTTAAAAGGCAACCTGGCTGTTAATGGAGCGGTCATCAAGCCTTCGGCAGCAACACCATCACTGATGCAGCATACGGGCAAGGCAGTGGTTTTTGAAACCATTGAAGATTATCACACCAGGGTTGATGAACCGGAGCTTGATATTGATGAGACCTGCGTGATGGTGCTGAAAAACGTTGGCCCGGTAGGGTATCCCGGTATGCCCGAAGTTGGCAACATGGTGCTGCCAAAAAAACTGCTGGAGAAAGGCATTACGGATATGGTAAGGATATCTGACGGGCGGATGAGCGGCACCGCCTATGGTACCGTTGTGCTCCATGTATCACCGGAATCTGCCATCGGCGGTAACCTGGCACTTGTAAAAAACGGAGATCTGATACACCTCGATGTATCCGCGAGAAGGATAGACCTGCTTGTAGATGAGGTCGAACTGGAAAGACGGCGGCTGTTATGGGAAAAACCAGCTTATCATACAGACAGGGGCTACGTATCTATGTACCAGCGCCATGTGCAGCAGGCTGATAAAGGGGCAGATCTCGATTTTCTTGTGGGGAATTCCGGATCTGTTGTAACCCGCGATTCGCATTAATTAACTGGGGATAACGATGACAATACTTGTATTGATCTTTTGTATTTTACTGCTCATAGCGCTGATCACCTGGGCAAAGGTTAATGCGTTTCTTGCCTTTCTTATCGTAGCGCTGCTGGCAGGCTGCTTCTTCGGCATGCCTTTTACTACAGTTATCGCATCTGTAAATAAAGGGCTGGGTGATACATTAGGGTCAGTAGCAATCATTATTGTATTGGGAGCAATGTTGGGCAAGCTGGTTGCTGAAAGCGGTGCCGCTCAGCGCATAGCCCACTTCATGCACGGGTTGTTTGGTGCCAAATATGTAACCTATGCCATGGCTATAACCGGCTTTATAGTTGGTATTCCCTTATATTATAATGTGGGGTTCATATTGTTAGTGCCCATCATTTTTTCGGTTGCCTCCAGCTACCGGTTGCCGTTGTTATATGTGGGTATGCCCATGCTTACCGCCTTATCGGTAATGCACGGCTTTTTACCCCCGCATCCTTCACCAATGACGCTCATCAGCGTTTTTCATGCAGATGTTGTAAAAACATTTGGCTATGGGCTGATAATCGCTATCCCTGCTATCATTATAGCTGGACCGGTGTTTTCGACTACCCTCAAAAAAATAGGGCCCAACGGTTTGCAATTTGCCGGTAGTTCGGCCGCGTTGCCGGCTAATGAGTTACCGGGTATTATTAACAGCATACTATCATCTCTTTTACCGGTTGTACTGATTTGTCTTGCTCATTTACCGTCTGTGTTTTTTGGGCAAGTTCCCTTTATAAAAAACTTAGCGTCTTGGTTCGCTGAACCCGTTATAGCCATGCTGCTCACCTTAATTATAAGCACCTATACACTTGGTTTGCATAAAGGCAGGCCATTGGCAAAAATAATGGATAGTTATGTGTGTGCCGTAAAAGACATAGCAATGGTGTTGATCATTATTGGCAGCGCAGGAGCACTGAAGCAAATATTTGTAGATAGCCACCTGGGCGATGTGCTGGCCGGTATGCTGGTCAATAGCACCATGCATCCCCTGTTGTTTGCATGGCTGGCAACAGCTTGTTTGCGACTTTGCCTGGGCTCAGCCACGGTGGCGGGTGTAACTGCCGCAGGAGTATTGTTTCCAATCGCCCATCATTCGGGTGTTAACACCAACTTGCTGGTGCTGGCGATCGGGGCGGGTAGCCTGTTTGGCTCGCATGTAAATGATACGGCTTTTTGGCTATGCAAAGAATATTTCGGGTTATCGGTTAAAGAAACACTCCGTTCATGGACGGTAATGGAAAGCCTGGTATCTGTAATAGGGCTTGCAGGCGTCTTATCATTAGATTATTTACTATAAATAGACCTATATCCATAAATGCATATAATCAATTTCAAACAAAAAACCTGCGTAAAATGAAAAAAAAACTACACTAAAACAAAACAACGGCCCTCAAAGTGCCACCTGCAAGAAGCTCTTTCGCAATTACCAATTTTGAGAAAGAGGTTAAATGAAGATTATCAACAGAATTAAACCTAAAATCATGGAAAAAAAAATCAAAGCATCCGGGATGATGTTGTCCATTACAATAAGTGTTCTTTTTACACTTATGTTTGTGGCGGATGTACAGGCGCGGAAAGCCGTCATCGTTAGCGCCAGCACCGAAGCGAGTGTACAAACAGTTACCGGCAAAGTGCTCGACGAAAAAGGTAGTCCCCTTACGGGCGTTAGCGTAAGCGAAAAAGGGACTAAAAACGGCGTTATGACCGACGCAAATGGAAATTACAGGATACAGGTGTCCTCGGATAACGCGGTATTATTATTCAGCTACGTAGGATACCAGTCCAAAACCGAGTCGCTCAACGGGCGCGTTACCCTGAATGTTACGCTGGAGCCAAAATCAAATGCCCTTAGCGAAATAATAGTAACGGCTTTAGGCATAAAGCGCGAATCAAAAAAATTGGGTTACGCAGCTGAAAATGTACGGGTGGGTGAGATAACCACCAACCGTTCAACAAACTTTGTTAACTCACTTGAGGGAAAGGTTGCCGGTTTGGATATATCGCCGCCGGCAAGCGGCCCTGGCGGTAGTACCAAGATCAGGTTGCGCGGGCAGTCTGCATTTCAGGGCGATAATGCTCCGTTAATTGTGTTAAACGGCCTTCCTTTATCGCAAAGCCCATCGAGCACCAACGGTTACACCCAGTCTGTTGATCTTGGCGACAACATGCAGCAGATAAACCCAGATGATATTGAGTCGATGACTGTATTAAAAGGAGCCACAGCTGCGGCGCTTTACGGTTCACGGGCAAGCAACGGCGCGTTAATTATCACTACTAAAAGCGGTAATAAAAATGCAGGTATTGGTATTGAGTTTACCTCCAACTTTACCCAAAATCAGGCACTTGACTTTACTGACTTTCAATATGAGTATGGACAGGGCGAAAATAACGTGCGCCCCAAAACGCAGGGTGAGGCACAAAGTTCAGGCGCATGGAGTTTTGGAGAAAAATTTGATAATGCTCCTACCTATCAGTTTGATGGAGTACAACGTCCCTACGCGCCGGAGAAAAACCGGATCAGTAAATTCTTCAGACTTGCCAATGCATGGACAAATACCATCGCGTTCTCCGGCGGTAATGACAAAGGAAGTTTTAGATTCTCTTATTCAAACCAGGACGCGCAGGGCATAGTACCTAACAACGATTATCACAAAAAAATATTCAATCTTGGCTTGAATTATAACTTTACCCCTAAGTTGTCCGCACAAATCTATGTGAATTATGACCACGAGAATAACAACAATCCGCCGGTAATTGGTATTCAGGGATCATCGGTTACTAATTATATCTACCGTTACTCAAACTCGGTTAGTTTAGATGTATTAAAAGCAGCCGCGGTTGATGCTAATGGCAACGAAACCCCCACATCTCGTTTCACTACCCTTACCAATCCATATTGGATCATGAACAAGCAATTCACAAGACAAACCAGAGACCACCTTTTAGGTACTGCAACCCTGCGCTACCAGTTTTTTGATTGGTTTTATCTGCAGGGTCGTGTGAATATGGAATATAGCACATCGTTTTACGAACAAAACGCGCCAACCGGCACGTTGGCAAATGCTGCTGCGCCTGTTGGCCTTTATAATGGTAGTTATAATTCAAACGACAATAGCTACCGCGCTCTAAATGCCGACTTTTTATTAGGAGGTGGTCACAAATGGGGAGATTTTTCTTTTGACGCTACTATAGGTGGAAATACTTTCCCATCATCATCGCAAGGATATACCGTTACCGCGACAAACTTCTATGTAAGAGATTTTTATACCCTTGGAAATGGCGTAACCAACACCTCGGCCTTTGCAGTGTCTAAATCTACAGTAAACTCCTTGTATGGAACTGCTGAGTTTGGTTATAAATCTTATTTGTTTTTAAATCTAACTGGTCGTAACGACTGGTTTTCGGTTTTAAGTCCCGAACATAACCATTATTTTTATCCCTCTGTAAGTGGTAGCTTTGTTTTTTCGGAATTTTTAAAGAACCCTCCTTCGTGGCTGTCCTTCGGAAAAATCAGGGCGACATATGCTAATGTGGGCAGTGCAAATGGTATTAACCCCTATAGCAATTCGCTAACCTTTACCGTTTCACAAAATGCATTCAATGGCTTTCCACTTGGAAGCATCAGCAATGTTACCACCCCGAATCAGGCAATCAAACCTTACAGCGTAAAAGAGAAGGAGATTGGCTTGGAATTGCGAATGTTCAACAGTCGGGTGAATCTGGATGTGGCTGCATACGACAAGCACACCACAAACCAGATCTTAAGTGTGGCTATTTCCAACGCGTCAGGCTATACCGGTACTATTGTAAACCTCGGCGAGCTGCAAAACCGCGGGATGGAATTTTTGCTTGAGTTAATAGCTATTAGAAAACCGAATTTTACCTGGCGATCCGCGTTTAATACTGCCATAAATTCTTCAAAAGTATTAGCGCTGGCTAACGGTCAAAATCAACTAACCCTTGGTGCAGGGGAATTCTTTGGTTCCATTGTTGACCAGGTAGGCCTCCCCTTAAACCAGATACAGGGTTCAACTTACCGCAGAGATGCCAACGGGAAGATCATCGTATCAGGGGGTAAACCAATGGCCAGTACATCTCCCGCGCTTTTTGGCAGTGCATTACCTAAAGCTACCGGTGGTTGGGTAAATACATTTACTTATAAAAGGTTCACCCTGATGACACACATCGATTATAAAGTTGGCGGTAAGATATTGTCAAGCTCAAACCTTAACTTCCTGAGAGAAGGTTTATCCAAAGAATCGCTGGTTGGGAGGGAAGGCGGTGTTAAGTTTGATGGCGTAAATGCTGACGGCACACCTAACACTACGGCCGTTAATGCCGAGGACTTTTATGCCAATTATCGTTCACAGGGCATCCTGGATCCCTTTATTTATAAGTCAGACTTCATCAAGTTAAGAAACGTTTCTGTAAGCTATGATTTTTCTAAGATGATGAAAGCCAAGTTTATCAAAGGGCTTGTGCTTTCTGCAGTTTGCCACAATGTGCTAATCATCAAGAAGTATACACCTAATATTGATCCGGAAGCAATTTCTTCAAGTGGTGATATCTTAACCGGGTACGAGCAAAGTTCACTGCCCACAACCCGCACTTATGGATTTAACCTTAATGTCAAATTTTAAAAGAGTACGATCATGAAAAATTATATAAAGATCATATTATGTGCTGTCTGCCTGTGTTCGGCAGCAGGTTGCGACAAAGGGTTCAGGGAGTTAAATGTTAATCCAAATAACACAACCAGCCTCGACCCCATGTTCTTGTTTTCCAACGCTGAGCTTTTAACATATTCATCGTTAATGGAAACCGAAGCAACAGTTGTTCAGCAGTTCATCGATCCTTTTGGCGGTGTTACCTCTGCATTCAACTTCAACGTGTTAAATCAAACATATACTGTAATGCGTTGGAATAATGCGTATCCAAACAGTATAAAATTCCTGGAACATATTTTATCGGAAACCAAAAGTGATGCGGCCCGCACTAACCTATACAATGAAGCGAGAATATGGAGGGCATACAATTATATGATGTTGGTGGATACTTATGGAGATGTGCCTTACACCCAGGCCGGACAAGCCTATCTGAACTCGGTTTTTTTGCCTAAATATGATAAGCAACAGGATATTTATAATGATTTAGTGAAGGAACTTACTACAGCAACGGCAGCTTTAGACGCTGCCAGGGATGTTGTAAAAGGGGATGTTTTTTTTGGAGGAGATATTCCGCAATGGAAACGGCTGGGCTATTCACTGTTGCTGCGTATAGGGATGCGTTACTCTAAAATAGATGCTGGCAAGGCAAAAATAATTGTGCAGGCAGCTGTTGCCGGAGGCGTAATGCAATCCAATGCCGACAATTGTTACCTGAAATATAACAATGCTTATCCTAATCCTGTTACACAGCAAATTCAACAGTTAACCAATACTTATTATCTCGCCGAGCCATTTGTGACACAATTAAAATCTACCGGCGATCCGAGGCTGAAGTACATTTCAGCAATGTATGCCGACCCTGGGAAAGCATTATCACTCGTGCCGGATACAATATCTGCCAACCAGTTTGGTTTGCCTATAGGTTACGACAGCGGTACGCTGCCAACCGCTCCAGGATTTCGCGGAGTGAGTGGTTCAGGTTTCAAATATTCGCAGGTTAATTACAGCGTATTTGGTAAAGTGACCGCACCACAATATTTTGTAACGTATGCCCAAACACAACTCTTACTGGCCGAAGCCGCTTTCAGAGGTTATATCAGCGGCACAGCAAGTACTTATTATAACAATGGTGTAAAGGCGGCTATGGATCAATTTGCCAGTTATGATGCTACAGCTGTTATCAGCAGCGATGCACAAAATGCCTATTTAAATAACCCGGTAAATGCATATTCCGATGCCAACGCTTTGAAACTAATTAATACCCAGTATTGGATAACTTCGTTTGGAAACGGTGCGGAAGCCTGGGCCAATTTCAGAAGAAGCGGTTTCCCGGCATTATCGCCCAATACATATCCCGGCAAGCAAATAAAGGGGAACTTTGTACGCAGGTATACTTACCCGCAAACAGAATCGGCCATTAATGCCGACAACTATAGAGCGGCAGTAGCCAGTATGGGAGCAGACGACTTAGATACTCCAGTTTTTTGGGATAAATAAACCGTAGTTTATATGCTATACCCCGGTATTGATTTAATGCCGGGGTTTTTTATTAACCGATCTACATAAGGCGGTTATGATAGTATGACCACGCCGCTCCCAAATTTGATTTTGAGCGAACATTTATCATAAAATATAAATATTTGACCTTGATAGAACCTTCCAATTATCTATATTTGCCTGCAATCAATTATAAGTGTTTTTTTAACAATTAATCGCATTTTCGAAAAGTGGTTATGTACTGGTGCCTTATTGAGCAGATCACTAACTCGGGGATCAGGCTACGCTAATGACATTGCATTGAACCGCAGATTTATAACCTTAAAAGTTTTTTCGGGAGGGAACGTAAAACTATACATGAAAAATAAAACTATTGCAACCATTAAAATACTTACTGTTTTAATATTATCGGGGTCGTCACTGTATGGCCAACAAAGCAAAATGCAGTTATTTAAGTTAGGTAATGTGCGCTTATTGGAAAGCCCGTTTAAGCAGGCCGAACAGGTTGATTTAAATTATATTTTGAAAATGGAACCCGATAGGTTGCTGGCTCCATATCTGCGCGAAGCAGGGCTTGTCCCCAAAGCCAAAAGCTATAGCAATTGGGAAAATTCAGGTTTGGATGGCCATACCGGTGGACACTACTTAACCGCCCTCGCGCAAATGTATGCATCGATCGGCAATATGGAATGTAAGCGCCGACTGGATTATATGGTAAATGAACTGGCCCGCTGCCAAGAAAGCAACGGTAACGGTTACGTGGGCGGTGTTCCGGGAGGTAACAAAATGTGGGCGCAGGTAAAAACAGGTGACCTGAGTGACTTTAATAAAAAATGGGTGCCCTGGTACAATTTGCACAAGCTATACGCCGGTTTACGCGACGCCTATTTGCTTGGAGGCAATGCAAAGGCGAAAGAGGTTTTCATTAAATTATGCGATTGGGCCGATGGAGAAGTAGCCGGGCTGAACACCGACCAGATGCAACGTATGCTGGACACTGAGCATGGCGGCGTGAATGAAGTTTTCGCAGACGCCTATGCCATTACCGGTGATAAGAAATACCTTACACTGGCCGAGAAATTTTCTCACAAGGCTATACTGGCACCGCTGGAGCAACACGAGGATAAGTTGAGCGGGTTGCATGCCAATACGCAAATACCCAAGGTTATTGGCTTTGAGCGTATAGCCGAACTGGGTAACGATACCAGTTTCAGTTCCGCTGCTAAGTTTTTTTGGAATACCGTGGTAAATAAGCGTACCATATCTATTGGCGGCAACAGTGTGCGCGAACATTTTAATCCCGTTAATAATTTTGCTACAATGTTAGAGTCGGAGCAGGGGCCCGAAACTTGCAACAGCAATAATATGCTTAAACTGAGCAAAATGCTTTTTGTTGATGATACACGGCTTGCCTACATTGATTTTTACGAGCGTTTGCTGTATAACCATATTCTGTCATCGCAGCACCCGGTAACCGGTGGTTTTGTTTATTTCACGCCTATACACCCACAGCATTACCGTGTTTACTCAACTGCCGACCAAAGTTTTTGGTGCTGTGTAGGAACAGGTATTGAAAACCATGGGAAGTACGGCGAACTGATCTATTCGCATAAAGGTGACGATCTGTATGTAAACCTTTTTATCCCATCTGTACTTAACTGGAAAGAGAAAGGTATCGAGGTAACCCAGCGCACAAAGTTCCCGGAAGCCGAGAATACTTCCTTGTCGCTTAAATTAAGCCGTCCGGGTAAATTCGCCATCTATATCCGCAAACCCGAATGGCTAAGACACCGTGGCTTTGCTATTACAATAAACAACCAGTCTGTTACATTCAGCGAGAGTGCCGAAGGTTACGTAAAGTTGATGCACGCCTGGAAGACGGGCGACCGTATAACTGTCTCCTTACCAATGAAAAATAGTGTCGAGTACTTGCCCGATAACTCCGCCTGGGTATCATTTCTACATGGACCTATAGTACTCGCCGCACCAACAGACACTACTCAACTTACCGGCTTATTTGCAGACGATAGCCGCTGGGGGCACATAGCAGGAGGGCCGCTGTATCCGTTGCCAAGTTCGCCATTGCTGGCCAGCAACAGCAGGGACTTGGGTACCGCAATTAAAGCGACCGCCGGCACAGGTCCTTTAACTTACCAGATAAGCGATCTGATTGTTCAACCAAATTTTAAAAGCCTTAAACTGATCCCATTCTATAAAGTGCATGACAGCCGGTACATGTTGTATTGGCCGGTAGCAAAACCCGATAGTATACAACAAAAAGAGCAGGAACTGGCCTCGCTTGATGAGCGTTATATAAAGTTGGCCGCTCGCTCGGTCGATGCGGTAGCACCTGGCGAACAGCAGCCGGAGAACGACCATGGCATGATAGCCGAAAAATCTGAAACCGGTATATTCAGAAACATGCATTGGCGCAGCTCGGCCGGGTTCTTCAGTTATCGAATGCGTTCAAATCCCACTGTTAAAACCCTGGGCATAACTTATTATGGCAAGGAAAGTGGCGGGGAGTTTGATATTTACCTGAACGATTTTAAGTTGACGCATGTTTCGCTTGACGGCACTGGACCCGATACGTTTATAACCAAAGAATATACGATATCTGAAAGTGTCAAGGCCAATGCAGGGAGTATTCTGGTGAAGTTTGTAGCTACCCCAGGTAATAAAACTGCTGCTATTTATGGCGTACGCCTGATGCGCTAAAATAAATCTCGTAACGGTATAATTCATTTGCTGATGCCGGCGACGCATGTCTGAAAATGACGATGGTCTTAAAAGAATTGCTCCAGTTAGAAAAGAAAAATGCCGGCCATGAGCTCAGTCTTTATCACACCATAAGAACTTGAAAGAGAAAAATGCTTTCCATAACCCGTTTTAAATAATCAAAAGGAAATCGGAAGATTTCCTATGATGTGCTGCTTACTGTATTTTTGTGTTGTATATTGAAACAGTGGATTGTGTTATGCTATTAAGCTTTTTATTATGACAGCAACAGATCACGATTTTCAGGTTCAACACCATGTTAAGTTTGTTAATACCGATATGCTTCGGATCGCCTACACCGAAAATGGTACTGCAGACGGATGGCCGGTTTTACTCTCCCATGGATTTCCTTACGACGTCCATGCGTTCGATGAAGTGGTAAGCATACTGGCGCGATCTGGAGCAAAAGTCATTACGCCGTTTATCCGGGGATTTGGTCCTACACGGTTTGCTTCCGATCAAGTAATGCGAAGCGGGCAGCAGGCTGCCCGCGGTTTAGATATTCTTCAGTTAATAAATGCTTTGCGTTTGGACCGCCCTATAATAGGCGGTTTTGACTGGGGCGCGAACGCGTCCTGCGTAGCGGCAGCACTTTGGCCGGAACAGATCGGCGGTTTGGTATCTTATGCCAGTTACGATATCATTGATATACAGGAACAGACACATGCATTTGCGCCCTCACTTGAACGTATCTGCTGGTATCAGCACCTTTTCCAAAGTAAACGCGGATACGAGTGCCTGACCAAAAGTCGCCGGGAGCTATGCCGGATACTGTGGAACGAATGGTCACCGGACTGGAAGTTCGATGAGGCCACCTATAACAGGTCGGCCGCTGCTTTCGAAAACCCTGACTTTGTAGATGTAGTCATACATAATTACAGACATATGCTTGGAAATGAAGCAGGAGATCCGGCGTTACAGCACTTTGAGGACATCCTGGTTCAAAAGCCAAAAATCACCATACCTTCGGTAACGCTTGACGGCACAACTGACCCGCTCAAACCTGGTGGTACGAAGGCGCATGCTCCCTTGTTCTCGGGGCGGCACGAACATCTGACCGTAACTTCAGGGCATAACCTGCCACAGGAAGCACCGCATGTATTTGCCGAAGCGGTGCTAAAAGTTCATGAATGGCTGAGCAAAAAGGATATTTAAAATAAAGACCATGGATCTGTCGGAGAACTATCACAACTACATTACATGCATTAATGCCCGGGAACTGCACCGTCTTGGTGAGTTCGTTAGCGAGGACGTGGTTCATAATGGCCGTTCAATTGGATTGGATGGTTATCGCGATATGCTTGCGGGCAATTACCATGATATACCCGATCTCCGTTTTGAAGTCGAACTTTTGGTCGCAGAAACCTCTGTCGTCGCGAGCCGGTTATATTTTAACTGTAAGCCAAAAGCGAAATTTAAGGGCCTTCAGATCAACGGGCAACAGGTCGAGTTTCATGAAAACGTTTTCTACAGGTACAAGGATGGAAAGATCGCAGAGGTTTGGTCGGTGATAGACAAAGCAGAGATCGAAAAGCAACTGGTACCCTGATAAAATAAAGGACTCCAAATAACCGCTATGGGGGACTTTCAAGCTAAACTTATCACAATTAACCGGCGATTGCCGGGCATAATGCACGCAATACAAAATTTATACTTTCATTTTAGCGCTCTTCACTTTGTCGATAGTTCATTTGATTTACCGTCGACAGTGATTTCATATAAATTAACCTATTGTCATCACCTTGATTTTGGGTTGTTAGAAAGAATAATAACCCAAAGCTTTTTTATACCATTTTTCACGATTTAAAAGGTTAATAAGAATACTCATATAACTCAACGCAAATAAGATTTTATGTGTTGTAATACCGGCTGTTAACCGCTACAATCCTCTCTTAAATTTTTGTTTCACTGTAACTTATTAGTTATTGGAAGTGTCATAGTACTATGCATAGCATGGTATTATAATAATGCATACCTCGTTGCGAAGTATAACCCGGTCAATAAACTTCTTTTTCAATTAAATTTTAAATAAAAAGGCATGAAACTAAAATTTATACTCATCATAATCTTCTTTTCAATCGCGATCATCCCGGTCTTCGCACAGACAGTGCCGGTATTGTTTGGAGTTAAAGGAATTACAATTGACTCTGTGTCAAGGAAACCGGTCGGCTACATAACAGTTAATTTGCGCAATACAGCTAAACAGCTTGTGCGCACTGCGGCAACAAAGACAGACGGAATATTCAATTTTGAGAAGCTGCCGCCAGGAAAATACCTGATCTCAATTGTGAGTGTTGGGTATAATTCAGAATCAGTACCTGTTGATCTTACAGATAATACAAAACCTACAATAAACCTGGGAACTATCACTATCAGCGAGCGAATCACGCAGCTCAAAGCAGTGTCTATTACTGCCGATAAGCCAATTATAAAACAGGAAGTTGATAAACTCACTTATGACCTTAAGGCAGACCCCGACAGTAAAAGCAACAGTGTGTTGGAGATGATGAGAAAAGTTCCTCTGTTATCTGTAGATGCCGAAGATAATATCCTTTTAAGGGGGCAAGGTGGTTATAAGATCCTGGTTAATGGGAAACCTTCCAGCATGATGGAAAGAGACGCTAAAAATATCCTGAAAAGCATGCCTGCCTCAACCATCCAGAGCATCGAAGTGATTACCAATCCTTCCTCAAAATATGATGCGGAAGGTATTGGCGGTATCATCAACATTGTAACCAATAAAAAAGTGGATAACGGGTACAATGGCTCCATAAATGTAAGTCATGTATTTCCTGTGGGCGGCCCCAGGGCAGGCGGATCATTCTCTTCCAAACAGGGCAAGTTAGAAGTGTCCGGATTTTTTGGTGCTAATATTGCAAATTCGCCAGTGGTAAGAAATTCAATAGTGAGATTAACTACCGGCAACAACCCTACTAACCTGAGCCAGAATAACGCGCTTGAGTTTAATGGCAAAAACGGTTATATCGAAACAGGGCTTAGCTATGAAATAGATAGCCTCAACCTCATCTCCGGTCAGTTTAACCTCAACGGCAATAACCAGGATGGCACAAACCTACAGAATTCTATCCTGAACGGGACGGGCGGCGTTATCCAACGGTATGATCTGTTTAATAATAATGAGGCTAATGGCAGGGGTATAAATGCCAGTTTAAATTACCAGCTGGGTTTTAAAAGCAGCAAGCAAAGGCTGCTCACTTTCTCCTACCAGTATTTTACATTCAACAACAGGCAAAATGCAGACCTGACCGCATCAAATCGAGTGAACTATACTACGCCTGATTATCGCCAGCAAAACGAAGGGGAGTCTTCTGAACACACTTTCCAGATCGACTATGTGCATCCTGTAAAAAAATTGAATATAGAAGGGGGGATTAAAGCAATTATAAGGGATAATAACAGCGATTTTCAATATCAGTCGTATAATTCAGTTACTGGTAATTTCGAAATTGACCCGGTACGGAGCAATAAGTTCGATAATAATCAAAATGTATTCGGCGCATATAACAGCTATACCTACACCTTAAAAAGTTGGGCCTTTAAGGCAGGCGCACGAATTGAAGAGACTATTATTGACGCTGATTTCATTTCAACGGCGTCGCAATTGAACAAAAACTTCTTAAATATAATTCCTTCTGTAAGTATTAATAAGAAATTTAAGAACATGAGCGCCATCAACTTTGGATTCTCGCAAAGAATCCAGCGCCCGGGCATCTATCAGCTTAACCCCTTTGTTGACCGGTCGAATCCAAATTTTGAATCATCGGGAAATCCAAATCTCAGGCCCGCGGTATCAAATAATGTGCAGTTGGGATACAGCAGATCAAAAAGAGCTTCTCTGAACATAATGCTTGGTTATAATTATTTTAACGACCTCATTATGCCTGTTGTGGTTTTTAATCCGGCCACTAATATTACACGCAGCAGTTTTGACAATACAGGCAAAGCCCGGTTGTTTACCTTCAATGCCAATATCAGTTACCCGATCACCCAAAGATGGAGTTCATCTTTTAACGGAAGAATAGCGCATGGCCGGGTGCAGGGATTGGTAAATGGCGTGCTCGTGAAGAACCAGGGGATTATGTACGGCGCATCTTTAAACAGTGCCTATAATTTTGAAAAAGGCTGGCGCATTAGTGTTAATGCATTTTTAAATGGACCCAACCTGTCTATACAGGGGACTTCAAATCCGTATGCCAGTACATCATTAAGCCTTAATAAAGACATTGTGAAGGATAAGCTTTCGTTTTCTGCGACAGTTAATAACCCTTTCACAAAATACAGGCATAATATCAGAGAATCATTCGGTCCCGATTTCATGCAGACAAATAACAACATCGCCTACTTCAGGGGATTTACTACTAGCCTTAACTACCGCTTCGGTAAATTAAAAGAGGCTATAAAGAAAAACAAAAGAGGTATCAGTAATGATGATGTTCAGAGCACTGGCGCCGGAAATTAACCTCTTATATAGAATTCAGGTCAACATTAACCAGTTTAAATGATAATATAGAAACAACCTGCGTGGAGTGGGGGTGCAAATGAGCTGATCATTATATCTCAACATCCGATTGGGATTGCTGCCAAACATTATCTTAACTTTCTCTATCAAAATTTCTTGGATGGAATTTAGCACATTGACGATCCATTCCATGGCATTTTGATATCTTTTGATCTTTTTTTAACCCGCGGGCTTCCTGTTCTGTATATGAGCATAGCCTCCGTCAATTAAGGCAGCTTTGGCAAATCCGGGTAAAAAACCTGAAACCGGAACGATAAAGGTTTGCATCTTATGAGAAAAACAGATGTATAATATTACCTTATTCACTCCTCAAGCTCTTTGCCGGGTTAGTCAGTGCTGTTTTGATGCCTTGATAGCTCACTGTAAATAAAGTAACAACCAAAGCGCCGATGCCGGTGATTACAAATACCCACCATGATATTGGTGTACGGTATTGATAACCCTGAAGCCATTTCACCATAAAATACCAAGCCATGGGCGCTGCAATTAAAAGCGAGATAATAACCAGCGTCACAAAGTCTTTTGATAATAATCGCCACAATGTAAATACTGTTGCGCCCAATACCTTTCGCACGCCTATTTCTTTGGTGCGTTGCTCAGCCATGAACATCGCCATGCCGAACAGCCCCAGGCAACTGATGAAAATAGCAAGGCCCGAGAAGAACCTTGTCAGCTTGCCAATTTGTTCTTCGGCTGTGAATTTCTTGGCGTATTCTTCATCTGCAAAACTATAGGTAAATGAAACGGAGGGGACGATCTTTTTGAAAACACCCGCTATTTTGGGTAACGCGCTGCTAACGCTTATCTGCGGGTTGATCCTGATAAATATCCAATTCGGATTGCCTCCCAAACGGAAAACGACAGGCTTAACAGCATTGTATGGCGATTCCATCACCATATCTTTTATTACACCAATAATCCTGAAATCTTTATCGACATTATTCCATTTACTTTTCCAATGTATGGTTTCGTTTATCGGGTTTTGCAAGCCCATGTATTTTGCCGCAGCCTCGTTTATGACAAAACTTGCTGAATCAGCACTGAAGTCTTTTGAAAAATCGCGGCCATTCTCAAATTGCCAGCCGACTGTTTTTCCATATTCAGCTGTTACGGTTAGTGTTCCGAATCTTTCTTCTGTACCGGCGGCCTTGCCTTTCCAGGTAAAGCCACCATTATTGGAGGATACTCCGGTAACCGGGCTTTCTGATTCAGCTACTTCGACCACCGCTCCGGTACTTTTCAGCTCGTTACGAAGGACATCCTGTTTTCCCTGGTAGTCTATTGACTGCATTGGTACAATAACCAACCCATCACGGGAGTATCCAACGGGACGGCTTTTAGCAAAAATCAGCTGGTTATACACGATAACAGTGCAAATGATCAATACCATGGAGACTGTGAATTGCACCACTACCAGTACTTTGCGCGGCACTGAAGCCATGCGGCCTGCCCTGAACGAGCCTTTTAAAACTTTTACAGGCCTGAAAGATGACAAATACAAAGCGGGGTAAATTCCGGCCAGCAAACCTGTAAATAAGATAAAACTAAGGCAAGCAAGCCAAAACCATATATTGCTGAACGGTATGTCAATCTGCTTTGCTGACAGATCGTTTAACAATGGCAAAGTAAGTATGGCAAATAACAGTGCGATTGTAAATGCTACAAGAGCCATAAGTAATGATTCACTAAAAAACTGGCTGATTAGTTGCGATCTGGTTGAGCCTATGGCTTTACGTATGCCTACTTCAGATGCTCTTTTTTCGGAACGCGCAGTACTCAAATTCATGAAGTTGATGCAAGCCAATAACAATACAAAGCCACCTATTATACCAACTATCCACACAAACTGAACAGGGCCTTTATCGACAACGCCATCCTTAGTGTTCGAATACAGGTGCCAATTCTTCATGGGATTTAGCAATATTTCCGGGTTCGCAACCACCTCTTGTTTCATATTGTCCATGTGCCTGATCACTTTAAGTTCAGCATCTCTAATATGAGCTGATACTTTGTCAAGGTCAACACCGGGCAGGATCTCGGCATAGATCAAAAAACGATGATCATCCCATGCCATGGTACTTAGACGCTTATCAGCCGTGGCATACAGATCCCAGGGCAAAAAAAACTGCGTTGTGTGAAATCTGGTGTTTTGCGGCAGGTCTTCATATATCCCTGTTACTTTCAAATCAACGGTGGTATGTACGTCCCAGGTGCCACTTACTTTCATCGTTTTATCCAAAGGGTCGGTATCGCCGAAAAGCTTTTTTGCCACAGATGCTGAAAGCAGAACGGAGTGCGGATCACTAAGTGCAGCCCATGTTCCACTGAGCATTTTCAACGTCAGCATTTCGGGGCCAGTGGCTTCAATGTATTGCCCTGTTTGCACTATTTTATGTTCACCCTGAGACAGGTAGAAATTATCGGCCTCCGTGGCGGTTACTATATGTTTAAAATCTTTATGATAATTGGTTTTAAGCACATTAACCAGCGGGTAAGGCATATGGTCCCATACATTGATATTGCCGAGAGACTTTTCCTTTTGCATCACTTGTATAATGCGGTCATAGTTCTGATGGTATCTATTAAATGATAATTCATCCCAAATCCATAAGCCGATGAGCATCGCTACTGCCATGCCCACGGCAAGGCCACAGATGTTAATGAACGATGAGGCCTTGTTTTTAATGAGGTTCCTCCAGGCGATTTTGAGATAATTTCTTAACATATAATTGTGGTTTATTTGTCCAGAATACCACTTTGGCATGGTTTCATTGTTCGAAATTACCACAGCAAATTGAGGATTACGCCTCAAGTTATAGGATGAGACCTCTTTTTTCAGATGAGTTTTATATTCTATGGGACTTCCTCCTGTCATTTGCTTGAATATGCGATTAAAGGTTGCTTTAGAATTGAATCCTGATTCATAAGCAATGCCCAGCAGGGTGATGTGGTCATAAGTTGAATTCTGCATTTTCGCTATTACATCCCTTACCCGGTATTCATTAATAAAGTCACTAAAGCTTTTTTTGAGCGCCACATTGATGATCCGGGATAGTTCGTGGACGGGTATCTTCAGTTTTTCAGCAAGTGAGGGCAGGTTTAATTCCGGATCAAGGTAATAGCTATTCTCTTTAACGGCTTTCCTTAGCAAAATGCTTTTTTGTTTTAGCGCTGCTGCGGCTATTGGTTTTAAAAAAGCCGGCGTATCCGCCGCTACGTTGATTTCTGATCTTAAAAAAGCAATGACTGCCATCCAGATGACCATGACCGCAAAAAGAAAATACAAAGGGAAATAAGCCTGAATGCCTAACCGGTTGTTGTAATAAAAATAGTCCACAGCTATAAAGGGTATCCACAAAAGGCCTAATAAACCAAAACCTGTCAATAAATTACGCAACCAGCGCAATTGGTGCCGGTAGCGGTCGCTCAACTCATTAAATTTTAGCTGCCGGTAAAAGCGATTTATCAGCTTGTGGGATTGGTACAGATAGGTAACGACCGAAACAAAAGCCAGCAACTGTAATACCGGATTAAGTTGCTGAAAGATCCGTGTATCATAAGTGGCCCCACCCGTCCTGAAACCCTCCTTAACCTCCAAAATGTGAACACCAAGTTCCAACAATAACGGGCTGAAATGCAGCATGTTTTTAAACCGGAATTTGTACTCCGGCCGGGTTATTTTAAGCACATAAAAGAAAATCAACGGCCCGAGTGCCAATGAGAACCGGAACGGTACCCAGCTCCAATGCGGAAGATAGGTCCCCAACCGAATGTTAATACCCAATACGCTGATCATCCACAAAACCGTGACGACCAGGGCCAGGCTAATAAATCGGTTTGCTTGCTGGTTGCTCCTTTTGGTGAACCAAAGGAGCAGGGCAAAATTTAGCCCGCTAAATATCGTTCCCAGGAAGGCTAAGTCATACAGATTAATATGAAATGTATATGAATTCAAGTTACCTTATTGCTTCAATCTCTGTTCCAAGTATTTAACTTCCTGATTTATAGTAAGCAATGAATTGTTGACACCAATTCTTGTAACGAAACCGAACATCAGGTCGTCCGGTTTTGAATTCCGATCGAGCGGTCCGGAAATAGCTATGCCGATAAGATTTACCAGTTATGTTATGCAAATTTTCTCAAAGCAATGTGGGGTCGATTTATTTGCGAGTTAATCAGTTTCATTTTCCTGGTTTCGCTATTTTTTTTCTTTTTTAAAGATTCCCGCATGAAGATCATTACCTGCTGATCCCGGGATACAGCGTTTGGGCATTAAGATGTAAGCAAGCTGCCAATAGGATGATTATGGATGAAAATTTTAATTTGTTCATTTCATTAGTTTTAAATTGCCCTAATTACCATGTGCGATTTTTGCTTTATGATATAAACTTACGTGAGCTAATTATCTATACCAATTCATTTAAAATTCAATTTTTTTCAATTTTTATCATATTGATATTCAGTAATATAATGTTCGAAAACTCATTTTAATTATTGAAGGCCAAAGAGGAAACCTGTCAATCTGGCGAAGAGGGGCTGAAATTTTGAGCTAACTGGTCTACAATAAGACCAGAGTTTCAAGTTAGAGTATATACAGGCGAATCTGGTGAAGAGTTGAATTTAAATGGATAAACCACCCTAAGAGGTAGTCAACTTTGATTGCCTATAGTGGGAGGACGAAGGAATCGATACTTTTATGTCTTTAATTATGAATTTATTTTACTTTTATGCTATCTAGGTGTACTGGCTTGCTAAGCGTCAGGCTACTGATTTCGAAGATCTCAACTAAATTTTAATGCGTATAAAACTTTATATTGTCGTTTCAGTGTTGCTTTTTGCTTACACCAACAATTTTGCGCAAAACAGCCAATACCAATTTTCACGGCTCAATATAAGTAACGGGCTGTCACACAACCAAGTCACCTGTATTTTTAAGGATTCTGAAGGCTTCATGTGGTTTGGTACTTCTTCTGGTCTCAACCGTTATGACGGTTATACTTTTAAAGTATTCAAGCACGACGTAAATAATACAAACTCGGTTAATGATGATTACATAACTAATATTTTTGAAGGGCCTGACAAAAAATTATGGATAACAACCCCGGCCGGATATTCTATTTATGATCCCGAAACGGAACAGTTTAACAATGATGTATCGTCAGTACTTTATTCTCTTAAACTTCCGGGGTATCCGTCCGTTTCCAAGATACTTCACAACGGCAAAGGCGACTTTTGGTTTCTGTATCCCGATTCAGGCATTTACAGGTATAATGAATTGAAAAAAACTACCACACATTATTATCATTACCATAGTTCAAGCCCGTCATTATATTCAAGTTTTGTTACAGACATTGTGCAGGATACAACCGGCAACGTATGGCTTGCTTATGACGACGGCGTAATAGAGCTATTTGATGTAAAACGCAATGCAATTACTTATCATACAGATATTTTTAAAAAGGCTGCCGATAATAAAGGTAGGAATTACTCGCTAACCATTGACAGTGAAGGCGATCTCTGGGTGTTTAGCCCCAACATGGATTCCGGCGTCTATTATTACAGTCGCCGTACGGGACGGTTTCGGTACATCACAAAAGAATCGGCAGAAACGCCGCTTACATCGAACAACATCACTAATATTATTCAAGCCGACGACGGCCTTATATGGATATCTACCGATCATGGCGGAATAAATTTATTGGATAAAAAAAGGAAAAAAATTACTTATTTACTAAATAGGGAAGATGACCCAAAATCGTTGGGACAGAACACTGTAGCGCTTTACAAAGACAACAAAGGTATTATGTGGGCCCGTACGCTCAGAGAGGGGATAAGTTATTATCATAAAAATATTATCAGGTTCCCGCTATACAGGCACTTTGCTTCAGCCCCCGCTAGCCTTAAGTTTGAAGACGTCAATAAATTTGTCGAAGATAAAAACGGTAACTTATGGATCGGGACCAATGGAGGCGGCTTAGTTTATTTTGATCGCAAAACAGGCAAGTTTACCCAGTATAAACATGATCCGGGAAATCCGAATAGCCTCACCAGTGATATTATTGTTAGTTTGTGTATTGACCAGGATCAGCAACTATGGATAGGTACATATTTTGGCGGACTGGATCATTTTGACGGAAGAAAGTTTATTCATTACAAACATAATGACAAGGTACCCACGAGCATTGCTGATGATCGGGTGTGGAATATCCTGGAAGATTCATCAAACCGGTTATGGATAGGCACGTTTGCGGCGGGGTTGCAAATGTTTGACAGGGACAAAAAAATATTTTCCTCTCCCTTTAAGCAAACAGATATCAGATCGCCTTATATATCCGCACTCATTGAGGACACCAGAGGGAATCTCTGGGTAGGAGGATATTTGGGGGTAGATGAAATATTAAAGAACGGAGGTGGTGTTATACATTATAATAAAAAGAAAAACGACCCTAACAGTTTAATCAATGATGACATTCATAATATCACGCAGGACAGCCGCGGCCTGATGTGGATAGCGACAAGGGACGGACTAAGCATATTGAACCCCGAAACCAACCGTTTTATCTCGCTAACGAAAAAGGAAGGGCTGCCCGACAACCAGGTTTTGAATGTATTGGAAGATAACAGAGGGGCCATGTGGCTAAGTACATCAAACGGGCTGGGACGGATAATATTGGCACCAGGCAATGGTACCTATAAGTTTCATTTTGAAAGCTTTGATGAAACAGATGGCCTGCAAGGCAGAGAGTTCACTGTAAATGCAGCTTTAAAAACAAATAAAGGGGAATTGGTATTTGGCGGCTCGCACGGCTTTAACATTTTCGACCCGCTGAACATACATCCGAATATAGATGAGCCTAAATTAGTTTTCACCGGTTTTCAATTATTCAACAAAAGCATAGCAGCCAATGAAGCAGTTGACGGCCATGTGGTATTATCTAAAGCAATTTCAGCCACACAGGAGATAACGCTGAACCATAGCGAAAATGTGTTTACAATTGAATTTGCCGCCTTAAATTTCTTTAACACTAATAAAATAACGCATCAGTATATGATGGAGGGTTTTGATAAAGGGTGGCTTACCGCAAACAATGCTATCCGAAAAGCAACCTATACCAACCTTGACGGAGGCGATTATACGTTTAAGGTACGGGCTATTAGCCGGGACGGAAAATGGAGACCCAGCTATATAAAATTAAAAATTAAGGTATTGCCCCCCTTCTGGAAATCTACTTTAGCTTACGTCATTTACTTGTTGCTCATAACCGGAACACTTTTTTTGATACGCCGGCGTGGAATACAAAAAATAAGGAGACAATTCATAGCAGAGAAAGAAAAATTCATAGCAGAGAAAGAAAAGCAGGAAGCAAAGCTGTTAATTGAACAGGAGCGGCAGGAGGTTAAGCGAATGCAAGATCTTGATCAACTGAAAACTAAATTTTTGACCAACGTAAGCCACGAGTTCAGGACACCGATTTCGCTGATCATGGCACCAGTCGAAAAAATGCTTATCAGTGCTGATCAGGAACAGAAACAACAGTTGGGCATGATAGGAAAAAACGCCAGGCGATTGTTGAACATGGTAAACCAATTACTTGATTTTAGGAAGATGGAAGTACAAGAGTTGAAACTGCATAGCAAGCCCGGGGATATGGTGAAGTTCATCAACGAGATATACCTTTCATTTACTGATATCGCTGAACAAAAAGAGATTAATTTTATTTTTGATACCACGATTGATTCGCTGTTTACTGATTTTGACCATGATAAAATAGAAAGGATATTGTTTAACCTACTATCAAATGCCTTTAAATTTACACTGCCTGGCGGCCAGGTAAGCGTCTTGCTTAACGTAGATACCGAAACTACTGATGCCCCGCTTGAAATTAAGGTGATTGATACGGGTATTGGTATTCCGCTTGAAAAACAAGACAAAATTTTCGAGCGGTTCTTTCAACACGATATTCCGGCGTCGATGATTAACCAGGGCAGCGGCATCGGCCTCGCAATTACCTATGAGTTTGTGAAGATGCATGGGGGAGAATTAACAGTTGAGAGTGAGCCTGAGCACGGCAGTTGTTTTACCGTTAAACTGCCGTTTGTTATCTATAACGGTGGGGAAACGGACCTGCCATCTGACGATGACATCGATAGCGTAAACGAAATTACTCATAACGAAAGTAAAACTATCGTTAAACAGCCGCGATCAAATAAAAAACAGGTAGTTCTTTTGGTTGAGGATAATGATGACTTTCGCTTTTACCTGAAAGATAATTTAAAAGATGTATTTTTTTTAATCGAAGCTTCAAACGGGAGGGAAGGCTGGCAAAAAGCCCTATCGCAACATCCTGATATTATTGTAAGTGATATCAGCATGCCCGAGATGACAGGAATTGAGTTGTGCAAAAAGCTAAAGAAGGACAAACGTACCTCACACATTCCCGTTGTTCTGCTAACGGCCTTATTGGGTGACGAAGAACAGATAAAGGGCCTGGAAATTGGCGCTAATGATTACATGACAAAACCATTTAATTTTGAAATACTTCTTTCAAAAATCAAAAATATCTTAACCCTTCGGGATACCTATAAACGCACGTACAAAAAGCAGATTGATGTGCAATTGCAGGAAACCCCTTTAGAAAACGAAGATGAAAAACTGCTAAGGTGTATTGTTGAATATATAGAATCGAATATATTAAACGAAAGCCTTTCGGTAGAAGAATTGAGCCGCAAGATGAATATGAGCCGGGTATCGCTTTATAAAAAAGTTTTAATGCTTACAGATAAGTCGCCTGTTGACTTTATTCGTTCTATTAGACTTAAAAAATCGGTGTATCTACTCGAGACCAGCCAAATGACAATCAGTCAGATTGGCTACGAAGTTGGCTTTAATTCGCCTAAATATTTTACAAAAGCATTTAAGGATGAGTATAACACCACTCCCTCCAACTATCTCAGTTCAATTCGCCAACAGAAACTGAATGAAAAGAACAGTTAATTAAATTTAACCGATTATCGCTAACCTCTTCTTGTCCGCGTCATGACAACCAATTAGTTTCGATTTGTTGTGATTTAAGTCAATATTTTGAAAAAAAAATAAAAAAGACGTGAACGTGGAGTGTTTTTTGCAATGTAAAGTGCTGATTTTTATACAGTTACAAAATGGTTAACATTTTAACCCCCATTCATTATCAAATTCGGTAGTCCTTTCTTTTTAACAATCATAGTTTCATCGTCGGGAATATAAGTGTAATGCAATGTATTTAAAGATGTTGCTTTTAAACAATGTTCCACCAATAACCAATAGTACCAACAGTTAACTTTTTTGAATTAGTAAACATGCGTCTGACTGCACCTGAGGTTTTTTAACTGATTGTTCGGGTAGCCGTTTCATGTGAAGAAACTAACAGTAGAGTAGTTTTCAAAGGTTGTTTTTGGGTATTGGGCTATCTAAAAAGATATGATAACAAAACAAATTATGAATGAAAGAAAAACCAATTAATTACTAACCAAACACCAATGAACCAATTATCAAACCTTAAAATCCTTTTAAAAGATGGATAAAAATTTACAAAAGAGAGTGAAATACCAGATTTCATTAATTATTGCGGGTATATTTCTTTATATATCTGCCCATGCACAAACCGTAAGTATTACGGGGAAAATAACAAGCGCCGACGATGGTCAGCCGATGTCAGGCGTAAGCATTAAGATTAAAGGGACAGGCCTGGGCACCGTGTCCAGCATTGATGGTAGCTATAATATAGCCGCTGAGCCGGGCAAAGTGCTCGTTTTTAGCTTTTTAGGATTTGTATCTCAGGAAATAACGGTAAAACAAGCTGGCGCAATTAATGTCAAGCTCAATTCAACATCCAGCCACTTAAGCGAAGTTGTGGTTGTCGGTTATGGTACTGCGAAAAGACGAGATGCTACCGGCTCAATAAGTTCAATAAAGGGAGATGACCTACGCCAAACACAACCAACCACCTTTGACCAGGCCCTGCAGGGAAAAGTTGCAGGAGTTGTGGTTCAACAGGTGTCGGGCCAACCTGGTGGCGGCGTATCTATTCAAATACATGGCGTGTCTTCTATAACTGGCTCAAATTCGCCATTATATGTAATTGATGGTATTGTTATCCCGCCGGTTGGCGACCCTGGTAATGGCTCCAATCCATTAAATACTATTAATCCTGCTGAAATAGAATCGATAGATGTATTGAAAGATGCGTCGGCAACAGCTATATACGGTTCGCAGGCAACCAACGGCGTTGTTGTTATTACTACAAAAAGAGGTAAAGCAGGGGTGCCACAGGTCGCTTATGATTTCTATGCCGGTTACCAGGAGTTGCCAAAAGCACTCCCTACAATGAAATTGCAGCAGTTTGCTACTTTCATTAATGCCAGGGCACAGGCGTGGGGCTTCGATACAAGGGACGAATTTGCCAATCCCCAATATTTAGGTACCGGTACCGACTGGCAAAAAGAATTATTCCGAAAAGCTCCGATGAACAGTAATTCAGTTAGAGTAAGCGGCGGCGATGATAGGACCCAATATTCACTTTCAGGCTCTTATTTTAACCAGCAAGGAATAGCTATTGGGTCTGCATTTAAAAGATCATCAGTACGGTTGAACCTTGACAATAAAACCACTAAATGGCTAAAAATAGGGACCAGCCTTCAATTAGCTCACGTTTATGAAAACCAAAATTCTACTGCATCTGCTGTAATTGGCAGTGCGCTATACCTTACACCCGATGTTCCTGTAAAAAACGCAGATGGCTCCTGGGGTGGGGTTACCAACACGGCCGGTTATGTGACTCAAGTTCCCAACCCTGTGGCGTTAGCCCAACTTAACAAAAACGTTAGCAAGAGAAATCAAGTGTTTGGCAACGCGTATGCCGAAATACAGATTACTAAAGATTTATCATTACGCAATGAAGTATCCGGTAATTTCGATTTTAGTACCCGGGATTATTTTTATCCAACTTTTGCTTTTGGTAAATATGTTAAAGGCACTAACGATGGTGGCTCAAACACGTACCAAAACTTTTATACGGTATTACGCAATTACCTAACTTATAGCCATTATTTCAGTAAATTTAATTTCAAAGTTTTAGCAGGGCACGAAGCGCAGTCAAACTCTTTCGAAAATGTTGGCGGCTCACGGAATAATTTCCCTTCAAACAATGTGCAGACCCTCAATGCCGGCGATGCTATCTCGGCCAAAAACTCAGGCGATAATGGTCTCGGCAATGCATCGGAAGCCTATTTCGGTCGGGTTGATTTAAACTTTTATGATAAGTATCTGATCACCGGTAATATACGAGGCGATGGCTCTTCAAATTTTCCAACCAACAATCAGTGGGCTACTACCTATTCAGGGGCATTTGCCTGGAAAATCAATCATGAGTCATTTTTGAAAAGTGTAAATGCTATAAATGAATTGACACTGAGACTTGGTTATGGCCTTACCAACAATCAAAACATACCAGGCAATACTTTTGCAACCCAACTTAATACGGTGGTTAATGGCTTATCGGGTATAGCACAGTTTCAAGGTAATTTAGCAAATCCTTACATAACATGGGAAAAAACAAAGGATTTCAATGCCAGCCTTGACGGGACGTTTTTTAATGGGCGCTTAAGTTTTTCATTTGGTGTTTATAACCGCTTAACAAACGGACTATTATTAAGAGTTCCACTTCCTTTATATAGTGGTGCTTCCCAGCAGGGCGAGGGATCCATGCAAGCGCCTTATGCCAATGTGGGTTCTATGAGCAATAAAGGGCTTGATTTAAGAATCAGTACTACCAATATTAGTTCTAAAGCTTTTACATGGAAAACTGATTTTACCGTATCGCGGAATATTAATAAAGTGCTCAGTTTAGGTGCGGGCGGAGCTGATGCTAACTTAAGCCAGACAGCCTATGTAGGTAACTCACAAATCGTAGTCGAAAAAACGATAGTGGGGCAGCCCATTGGCGAATTTTATGGCTATGTATTCGATGGCATATTTTCAAAGGCAAGTGATTTTCAAACACATGCCTTGCCTGTTGACCAAAGCGGTAAACTTCTTCCAATTTCGGCATCAGGTGGAGGTATTTGGTACGGCGACCGTATGTTCAGGGATCTGAATGGCGATGGTGTTATCGACTCAAAAGACCAAACCTTTTTGGGTTCCCCGATCCCCAAATTTCAGGGTGGGATTAACAATACAGTTACCTTCAAAAATTTCGACCTGAATATATTCTTCAGTGGCAACTATGGCAACAAAGTATTTAATCAATTGGCTGTAACACAAACCAATTCGCAAAACAATACTAACTATTTTTCATCGGTATTAAATTACGCGAGATTGGCTTTAATAAATCCTGCCGGCTCTGCATCTGATGTTAACAATGTATACGTTACCAACCCAAATACCACTATTGTAGGTTTGAGACAGGATAATACCAACGATAATAATCGTTCTTCCACTTTGTTTTTCGAAGATGGTTCATTCCTGAAGTGCAAAAACATCACATTAGGTTATAAGTTGCCACAAAATATTTTATCAAAAATACACGTGAGTGCTTTTAGAATATACGGTACTGTGACCAATGTGTTTACAATTACAAAATACTCGGGCATGGATCCTGAAATTGGCTCATGGAATCCACTTCAGGCTGGGTGGGACAATGGTTATTATCCTCAGCCACGCGTATTTACTATTGGTGCAAACATAACCTTTAACTAATAGATCAATCACCATTTTAATAAGGTATTATGAAATCAATTAATAAAATTATATTTATTTTGCTATTTGCGGCAGCAATTGCCGGATGCAAAAAGGCTTTTTTGGACCGTCCATCTACCTCGCAGATAAGTTCTAATAATTTTTACAAAACCACCTCCGATTTGCGGCTGGCTACAGCAAGCTTATATGGCGGTACGGCGTGGTCGCAATGGCATAATGGGGCTTTGCTACAACTTGGTGACATATTGAGCGGAACTGCTAATCGCCAATGGATTGGCGACTGGAGTCAGCTTTATACACGCGCAATTACAGCGAATAACGGCGTAGTGTCAAGCGGTTGGACGGGCCTGTATAATGTTATAGGACAATGTAATGGGGTTATTAATGCCATACAGCAACAAGCCTCTGCTTCTATCTCGGCAGCAGACAAAAATGCCGCCATTGCCGAAGCAAAGTTTATTCGTGCCGTAGCTTATTATCATTTGGCTATTTATTGGGGTGCAGTGCCTATTATTGAGGATAACAGCAAGCTGATAAAGGAACCATTGCTTCCGCGTAATATTGTTTCGGATGTCTACAAATTCGTTGCTAAAGACCTTACTTATGCAGTGCAAAATCTTCCAATCAAAGGTGAAACAGGTAGGGTAACCACATGGTCGGCGCAAGGAATGCTGGCTAAAGTATATTTAACAATGGCAGGTTTGGGCAAAAGTGGCACGCGCGACCAGGCATTGTTGGATAGCGCCAAAAAATACGCGGGCAATGTGTGCAAAAGCGCGTTAACGCTTCTTGGGCAAGATGATTCGCAGCATCTCGGTTATTATAATCTTTTCAGGTCGCAATACAATGATAACCCTGAATCATTATTTGCCCTTCAATGGGCGCCAGGCGTAACTTGGGGAAATGGCAACCGTAATTTAAACTATTCGCCAAGCAACGATATAAATCCTCAAAAGTCAGGCGCATATGCTGCATTATATCCAAGCTACGACTTATATAAGATGTACACAACCCAGGATTCAGTAAGGCGCAAAGCCACTATTATGCTGACCGGGGATACGTATCCCGAATTAAATGCAGCCGGTGGTGGCTATAAGGCAGACCAGGTTTGTATGAAAAAACACATTATTGGTAACGAAAAAGATAACAATGCGCCAACAATGGACCCTACGTCATCCCCTGAACACAATGCAATCCTTAGGTTGGCCGATGTGTATTTGGTATATGCCGAAGCTATTTTGGGTAACAATGGCACTACGAGCGATGGTGACGCTCTAACTTATTTTAATAAAGTGCGGTCAAGGGCCGGTGTGGCCCCTGTGCTTTTTTTGGACGCTGCCACAATACTGAAGGAAAGAAGAATTGAATTTGCTTTTGAAGGACAATATTGGATGGACCTGGTACGGTGGTCTTATTACCAACCGCAACAAGCTGTTGATTGGATCAATAAACAAGATCGGGCCGCATTTAGTTATGATGCTACTACCCATATAGCTAAAAGGGATACGACTGCCCCTGCACCTACTCTTCCGGCAACTATCAGTTCATTTACAATACAAATTCCGGGATCGGAGCTAACAATGAACCCTAAATTGGCAGCCCCACCAGTGCCTTATTATTAATTAACATTTAAAAATAAATTATATGAAAAAGATTTTAAATGCCCGCTTGTGTTTATTGCTGCTTTTATTAATGATAGTAGCTTTACTGCCTGCTTGCAAGAAGATCAACGATAGCAGCAATGCTGGTGCTCCTAGTATTACAAGCGTAAGATTGTATCATCCGTCACCTCAGGATACGCTTATAGGTACTGGTAATCTTAATACTGATACTTCCTTTACCGGACACTCAGGAAAATATGTGGTTATAATTGGGCATAATTTGCAAAATGCAACCAATATTACATTTAATGGGGTTCCTACCAGTTTTAACACTGCTTTATTTGCGCCGAACAGTGCAGTGGTGAGTATACCTTACATTGAGTTTTCAACAATTGATACTGCTAAACTCTATACTATACAGTATAGTACACTGGCAGGTTCAACAACGTTCGCTTTTAAATTAGGCCCTGCGGCGCCAATTATTAGCGCAGTATCCGATGTGTTTGCCGCCCCGGGCGATTCGGTTTATCTCTATGGTTCAAATTTGGTATTGGTTCAACAGTTAACATACGGCGGAACCAATATTCCCAGATTTAACTCAAATGTCAATGGCACCTCTCTTGGTTTTCTGATGCCGGCAACAACATCCGACAAGTTAATCATAGTAACTACTAAATCTGGTACTGCCCGGGATACCATAAATGCGAAGCCGATCATTTACGGCATTTCCAACTGTAATGCCAACGTTGGTGATTCGGTTTATGTTTATGGTGCTTACCTTAAGACTATTCAGTCAATTTCTTTTGGCGGTGCTAGTATTACAAATTTCACCGAAGGTCCACATGGCGTTTATGTTAAGTTTGCGGCTCCAGCTTCGAACAGCTACGCTAGTGGACCAGTGACCATTGTTACCAGTTATGGAACGGTTTCTACTGTTTATAAAGTAAATACTCAAAATATCGATAAAGTAGGTCTTTTAGGAGATATGGAGTGGGGTGATAATTTTGGTTTTGGCTGGGGCGCAAGTGAACATTTAACTTATGCCCAAGCTGATTTTAATGGTTCGATGGGAACAAATAATAGTCAGTTTATGTATATTGATAATCCTGTTTTAGCTGGCGGTGCAAGTGTGTACATCCCATTGGGTAATTCTAATACGGGTAATCACTGGTTGCCTGTGGCAAATATTATAGATCCTCCTGCAAACTGGGCTCTTCAATTTGACATAAGTGTGGCTAAACCATGGAATGGAGGTACGCTTTATATTAGAACTGAATTTGCAGGCGACAGTTATGTTGCGCGTTATGAGCCATGGAAAATTCCTGGTTCAAATGTTACCAAAGCTTTTATAACGAAAGGTTGGGAAACCGTAATTATTCCTTTATCTGCCTTCAAATCAACAGTTAACGAATTAGGGGATGGTGCATCAATTAGTCAAATAAGCCAATTATTAGGGCCTACTGGTGCAAATAGTTATAACATGACCCTTAAAAATTTCGATACTTCGCCAACTGCAACTGGTTTTTATGTCGCTATTGACAATATTAGGTGTGTGAAAATCAAATAGTCTACAGCCCTGCGGCAGCATATCGCCGTGGGGCTTTTTAACTAATTAAAATAAAATCAAAATGAAAGTTAACTATTCTTTTACAATATTGATATCGCTTATTGCAGTGATATTTTTATTGTCCTGTAAAAAAACAAACCCAGCCCCGCAACTAACAGTTAGTGCATCCACAATAACTTTTACAGGTGATGGGGGTACCGAGGACGTAACCGTTGCAGGTAATGCCGATTGGAGCATCGACAATCCTGCTTTTTCGTGGTTGCAAGTAAGTACAACATCAGGCAAAAGCGGCAGTACTGTTATTCATTTAGCAACATTATCGCCAAATGGCACAGCGGCAACCCGCTCTGGTATTTTATACATAAGTTCTTCCAATGGCCAGGGAAGAAGGTTGATAGTTTCTCAGGCCCCCACCTTATACCCCAATTATAATACATCGCCCAAAGCGCCAGACATGACTGGAATGACCAGTAACGCCGTGCAACTGGCGGCAAAAATGCGTACGGGAATGGGAATAAATTTTGGCAATACTATGGAATCGCCAAACGAAGCCGACTGGGTTAATAGTAAAGTTACCGAATCGTATATAAAATATATAAAAAGCTTAGGCTTCAATTCTGTACGGCTTCCCTGTAACTGGGTTTGGACCCATTTAAGCGATAGGAGCAAGGCAAAAATTGACCCTGCATGGCTTGCGCGGGTGAAAGAAGTGGTTGGATGGTGTGTGGCTAATGATGTGTATGTGATACTGAACGCTCACGCGGATGGTGGTTGGCTGCAAGATAATATCAATGCGTTCAAGAAAGATTCCGTTAATGCAATGCAAAAGGCGATTTGGGAGCAGATCGCTACAACCATGCGTGATTTTGATGAACACCTTATATTTGCCGGCGCGAATGAACCTTCGGCTGACAATGCCGGGCAGATGGCCATACTTAATGGTTATCACGAAACATTCATCAAGGCAGTTCGCTCTACCGGGGGCAGAAACAGTAACCGGGTGCTGGTTGTGCAGGGGCCTCACACTAATACTTCTCTAACCGCTACTTTGATGACTACTATGCCTCACGACCCGACACCTAATCGTATGATGCTTGAGGTGCATGACTACACGCCTGCTACTTTTACGATATTAACGGATGGAGATGTAAGCTGGGGCAAAATGGTTTACTACTGGGGAGCTGGGAATCATTCTATTATTGAACCAGATCGCAACGCCACCGATGGAGAGGAGGGCGTGATCGCTGCTGAATACCAAAAGATGAAACAGAATTTTGTTGATAAAGGTATCCCTGTGATACTGGGTGAATATGCAGTCTGGAGGCGGGCTCCTGGCCTCGATAAGCCTACTCCTAAGGATCAGGACATGCACAACAAGTCGGTGGATTACTGGACAACTTTTACGACCAAAACTATGAGAGCGAATGGCCTTTTGCCATTCTGGTGGGAGATAGGTTTTATGTTAGATAGAGCTAATAATGTGGTAAAGGACCAGCGTATGTATGATGCCCTTAAGGAAGGATATAAGTAAAAAGTAACATTCAATTTTAAGCTTTCCCATGAATAAGGGTGTTGTTAACACTCGTTATCAAAGCCATTAAATTCTGTGATCCTAATGGATCACAGAATTTTTAAAAGTTTAGTTTGACGTATATGTAGGTATTGATTGTGAAAAGACAAATTTAGCAAAATGAAAATATGATAAAGTTGTTTTTGAGCCGGAAGGCCACCTGGGGAGAAGAGGATGCGATTATTTCTGAATTCAAAAAGATGAAAGAGAAGTTTGTTGATAAAGGTGTTCCAGTAGTGCTGGCTGAATATGCAACCTTTAGGCAGACCGCCAGTAGCAAATTTGTTCCCAAGGATTTAGATATGCACAATAAATCTATGGATTACTGAACAACTGATATAACCAAACAGGCTAAAGCACATGGTATTCTGCCATTCTATTGGGAGGTGGTAATGCTTTAGACAGAGGTAATAATGTGGTAAAGGACCAGCGTATAATAGATGCCCTTGTTTAGGGAGGTAAATAAAAGATTCAGGAGTGAAACAGGTTCTATAGAATATCCATCAATTCTTTTCGACCGTCTCCATATAAAAATAACAGTTATCACAAATATCCATTTTTAAATAATGATCAAAACTTTTTTATTCTGCGTTGCGCTTTCGAGTTGCCTGTTTTTTTCAAATACTGTTCATGCACAACAAGCAAGCAATCCAATCATTTTTGCTGATGTCCCCGATATGTCGATGATCAGGGTTGGTAAAAATTATTATATGAGCAGCACAACGATGCATATGAACCCGGGTGTTCCCATTATGAAATCTACAGATCTTGTTAATTGGAAAATCATCAACTATGCCTACGATATTTTGGCAGACTTGCCGGCGCTAAATTTGACAGACGGAAAAAACATCTATAGCAGAGGTTCATGGGCAAGTAGTTTGCGCTACCACAAGGGTATGTATTATGTAACCACTTTTGCACAGGACATACCCGGTGAAACCTATATTTTTAAAACAAAAGATATAGAAAAGGGAAATTGGCAAAGAGTTTCTTTTAAGCCATCCCTCCATGACCATTCCTTGTTTTTTGATGATGATGGCAAGGTATATTTAATTTATGGCGCAGACCGGCTTAAAATTGTTGAATTAAATGATGATCTAACAGGAATTAAACAAGGCGTTACGGAGAGAGTTCTCATCGAAAACGCCAGTGCGCCAACAGGAAAAGAAGTAGGCCTAGGAGCTGAAGGATCTCAATTATTTAAAGTGAAGGGGAAATATTATCTATTTAATATTTGTGCGCCACGCGGTGGAATGCGAACTGTAATTATACATAGGGCAGATAATATCAACGGTCCTTGGGAAGGAAAAGTTGGCTTACAGGATAGAGGAATTGCTCAAGGAGGATTGATAAATACTCCCGATGGACGTTGGTTCTCTTATCTTTTCCGCGATTTTGGTGCTGTTGGCCGCGTTCCTTATCTCGTTCCTGTCAAGTGGGAAGACGGTTGGCCTGTATTAGGAGAAAACGGCAAAGTCCCGGAAACATTAGACCTGCTAGCCAGCAAAGGTTTGATTCCGAATTTGGTTGCTTCTGATGAATTCAACCGAAAAAAAGGACAAGCAGCGCTTCCTTTAGTATGGCAATGGAATCATAATCCGGATAATGCGCTGTGGTCTGTAACTGAAAGAAAAGGATTCCTGCGGCTCAAAACAGGAAGAATCGACAATGATCTTCTTCAGGCCAGAAACACACTTACACAACGCACTATTGGTCCAACCAGCTCAGCTTCTGTTGCCCTGGATGTTTCCAAAATGAAAGACGGCGATTTTGCCGGATTCTCAGCTTTCCAAAAAGAGTATGGATCAGTGGGGGTTAAAATTGACGCGGGTCAAAAGTCGATAGTAATGATCACTACTGATAATGATAAGCCTGTCGAAATAAAGCGAATTCCACTGGATCAAGATCAAATTTACTTTAGAATTGATTGCGATTTTACCGGCATGAACGATGAAGCTAATAACTTGTATGCTCTTAATGGGAAAGATGAAGCTAGTTTCTTTTACAGTCTTGATGGAAAAGTTTGGAAACCGATAGGTCGGCCTTTGAAGATGAGATATAGCATTCCGCATTTTATGGGCTATCGTTTTGGCTTGTTTAATTATGCAACAAAAGAAATAGGCGGTTATGCTGATTTTGATTTCTTTCATATTACGGATACGATTCAATGATAAGATCCAACGCCTGACAGGGTGAATGAAAGTATTGTGTGCTTTTAAATTTTAAACACAAACTCAGATTAAATTTAGTACAGGGGTTTTCACAGTATCACGCACGCACATTTAGCACAACAATGAATTTTAGAAAGATAGTATTGCAGGTAACAGCTCTTTTTGCTGTAGCGGGTGCACAGGCTCAAAACCCGATTATACAAACCATTTATACAGCCGATCCGGCGCCGATGGTATACAAAGACACCGTTTACTTGTACACTGGGCATGATGAAGATAAATCAAATACGTTTATCATGAAAGACTGGCGCTGTTTCTCGTCTACCGATATGGTGAACTGGACAGACCGCGGGTCGCCCCTATCGGTTAAAACCTTCAGCTGGGCGAAGCAAGATGCCTGGGCCGGGCAATGCATTGCCCGGAATGGGAAGTTTTACTGGTATGTACCTATGACCCATGAAACGATGGGAATGTCAATCGGGGTGGCTGTTTCTGATAGCCCTACCGGCCGGTTTAAAGATGCACTTGGAAAACCACTGGTTCACATCAGTTACGGGGATATTGATCCCACGGTATTTGTTGATGACGATGGTCAGGCATATCTCTATTGGGGCAACCCTTATCTTAAGTACGTAAAGTTGAACCAGGATATGATCTCTTACACTGGAGAGGCAGTTACAGTGCCTTTGAGTAAAGAAGGGTTTAATGTACGATATAAAGACGTTGATAAAAGACCTTCAGCATACGAAGAAGCGCCTTGGTTTTACAAACGCAAAAGCCTGTACTATATGCATTATGCTGCAGGAGGTGTTCCGGAACATTTGGCTTATTCGACCAGCGCAAGTCCTACCGGACCATGGGTTTACCGCGATACCATTATGCGGATAATTGAAAAGGGAGGCGCTTTTACCAATCACCCAGGTGTGATCGATTATAAAGGGAAATCGTATTTGTTCTATCATAACGGTGCATTGCCAGGTGGCGGAGGTTTTACCCGCTCCGTTTGTGTGGAGGAGTTCCGCTATAGTAAAGATGGGAGCATTCCACGGATAACTCCAACAGCCGAAGGTGTAAAACCTGTTGAACATTTAAATCCATTCATCCGCCAGGAAGCGGAAACCATAGCCTGGGGGGAGGGAATTGAAACCGAATGCAGCACCAACGCCGGAGTTTATGTAACGGAAATCAGCAATGGTGATTTTATCAAAGTCCGAAGTGTTGATTTTAAGAAAGGAGCAGGATCATTTCAGGCTAATGTTGCATCTGCCTCAGGTGGTTTTATCGAAATACATGTGGATAGTCACGAAGGAGAACTATTAGGGTTCTGTGAGGTGAAAAATACAGGAGGCTTGCAAAGTTGGACCACCGTTTCAACTAAAGTAAATAAGTTAAAGGGGGTTCGCGATCTGTACTTTGTTTTTAAAGGCAGTCAAGGCGATCTGTTCAATTTCAACTGGTGGAAGTTCGATAAATAATATCTTCCAGAATCATTCATCCTCTTAATTAAAAATTTAGAACAACAATGAATATCAAAAAGATAATATTACAGGCAATAGCTGCCCCCATAGAGCGACTGGTTTACTATTTGGGGGTAGGTGCCACTCTACTATTGACCCGATCGTAATCCAAACCGAGAAGAGAAAAATGAAATATCATGGTTATACGGCCCAATAAAATAAAAAAAGTATGATTAAAAAAAAAGTGTTGTTAATTACGGTTCTTGCTATCTCTTTTTTGGGATATGAAAAAGATGTAAAAGCTCAGACTAATGCGCATAAACCGAAAGGGATTAATGAAAAACTGGAAGAAAAATTCGCAAATGTTTCGCCGAAACTTACCTCCAGTAATGCGAATCCTTTATTAGATTTTATGTTTACGGCCGACCCGACAGCTATAGAATACGATGGCAGAATTTATGTGTATGCCACGAATGATCATGAACAGTATGAGCATGTAGGAAAGGATGGGAAAAATTCATACGAGCATATCCGTTCACTGGTCATGATGTCTTCTGATGATATGGTTAATTGGACTTATCATGGTCTCATAAATACAGCAAAGCTAGCACCATGGAGTCAGAATTCCTGGGCACCTTCCATTACATCAAGACTGGAAGCAGATGGTAAGACACACTTCTATTTGTATTACTCCAATAGCGGTGCTGGCTCAGCCGTGCTTACTTCTACCTCTCCCGTTGGTCCCTGGAAAGACCCATTAGGAAAGAACATAGTCGACCACTCTGTACCCGGTGTGGATGTCGGTGCTCCATTCGATCCCGGAGTTGTGATTGACGACCGAGGTACAGGCTGGCTGGTTTTTGGAGCAGGAACGCCTAAAACAAAATATATGCCGGATAATGCCAGAATCGTCAAATTAGGAGCAGATATGATCAGTTTGGCCAGCAATTTTTCTAAGATACCCGCTCCCTATTTTAATGAGGCCAGTGACCTTAATTTTATCAATGGAACCTGGGTTTATAGTTATTGTACGAGTTGGGATGAACGCACTGAATGGCCTTATAGCAGTATTGCTAAACCAACCGCATGCAACATATCTTATATGACGAGTAAAACACCCTTAAATCAGGATAGTTGGAAGTATCGCGATAACTATTTTAAGAATACTGGCGACGTTAACGTGGGGCCTTTAACAAACAATCACACTCACTTGTTCAAGTTTAAAGGGAAATATTATCTTGCTTACCATGCTATGTATTTGCAGGATCATTTTGGCACTAAAGGTGGTTTTCGTAATGTGGATATCGAAGAAGCATCGGTGGATGAAGGGAATGACGTGAATATCCCAATGGTCAACGCAACTTTTAAAGGTCCGTCACAACTTAACCCATTAAATCCATTCGTTCTTCAGCAAGCAGAAACCACCGCAGGCACTTCCGGACAGGTTCAGTTCGAAGCCGATGGTAATGAGGGTAATATGGTTGCCATAGGAAAAATAGATAAACAATGCCTCATGGTCCGGGGAGCTGATTTTAGCAAACAGATTCCTGCCAAATTCCAAGCCCGGGTGAAGGGAAAAGGTAAAATTGATGTTTACGTAAATAATCTTAAAGGCCCAGCTCTTGTTTCCCTTACATGTGATGAGAAGGAATGGACTACGCTCTCAAAGAAAATAGAACTGAACATAAATAAAGGAGTAGGGAACATCTATTTCATATTTAATGGAGAGGGCTTTTTGTTTGATGAATGGAAATTTTATTAAGTCCGGTTGCTGGTTTATTGATGCTATTTATAGTAGATGTTCGATCAAAACGAGCTGTTACTGCCGATTCTGTAAAACCCTTAAGCCTTCCTTTTGGGAGCCGGGTAAGGTGCCTGATCAGCGTGTGATGGATGCCCTATCAAAAGTGATGAAAATTAAATAAGCGAGAGTTTTAGTTGTTTATAAGTAGATGCCAGGGGCCTTTACCGAGAGGTCCCGGCATTTTTAACCATAACAATTCTGCTTTCAACATAACGGAAATCAACAGTGATCTATTGAACGCATGACAATTGCCGCGGCAATTGTCACCTGGTTAAAAAAAGAGAACATGGAAAATCAAATTGTTTCAAAAGCGCCGGAATTAGATGAAAGTGAAATTAAAGCTTTGATAGAGAATTTTGATACGATTGGTCTGTTGCTTAAAGAGCACCTCGTTATCTTCAGTAACCCGATCTTAACACCTACATCAAGAAAAATGTGTAACGAGGGCTTGGTTCTTATTAAGAAGTTCACTCAAAAATGTTTAGAGCATTACGGGATGTAATTTTTAAAATAAGATTTCAATTGCACTTATGTTGATATGGGCAGGCCCGCCCAGTTAAACAGGCAACAGATTGAAAAATTAAAACAAGAAAATGGTTCGCCTGGCTGGCCTTAAAGCAAGGCCCGGTTAAATTACAGCGGCAGGCAAATAGCATCGACAAGAAAAAGAGAACTAATAATTTATGAAATATATCATTGCCTGTTTTATGGCATTTTTTGTGGCCGGCGGAGTTTCGGCACAAAACAAAAGTGAGGCTGCGCTTAATGCGAAGATCAACCGGATAGTCAGCAAAATGACGCTGGAAGAAAAAATAGAAATGCTTCACGGCAACGCGTTATTTTCTTCGGGAGGCGTAAAACGTTTAGATATCCCGGAACTAACGTGCGATGATGGCCCGTTGGGTGTACGCGAAGAAATAAAGCGTTTTGATTGGGCATCGGCTAACTGGACAACAGATTCTGCCACGTTTTTGCCAAACGGCTCGGCAATAGCGGCTACCTGGAACCCCATAATGGCAAACGGGTATGGCGTAGTTATTGGAGAGGAAGCAAACGCGCGCAAAAAAAATGTAATGCTTGCTCCGGCATTTAATATTTGCCGGATGCCGCTTTGTGGCCGTACCTATGAATATTATTCGGAGGATCCTTATTTGAACAGTCAATTGGCTGTTCAGTCTGTAAAAGGCATTCAAAGCCAGCATGTGGCTGCTTGTATAAAACATTTTGCCGCAAATAACCAGGAATTTAACCGCGATAGCGTAAACACCATAGTTGATGAAAGGGTATTGCGTGAAATTTATTTCCCGGCGTTTAAAGCAGCCATACAGCAAGGGAATGCTTATACCATTATGTCGGCCTACAATAAGCTGAACGGTTATTGGTGTTCCGAGAATGATTTTTTATTGAATAAGGTGCTGAAAAACGAATGGGGTTTTAAAGGAGTGGTCATATCAGATTGGTCCGGGACGCACCATACCGTTGCTGCCGCCAACAATGGGCTGGACATTGAAATGGGATCAAGCGGGCCGTATGATCAGTGGTATTTTGCCCAGCCGTTACTTAAAGCTGTTCGGGAAGGCAGAGTTCCGGTAAAAACAATTGACGATAAGGTGCGCAGGATTTTGTGGGTGATGTGTCATACCTCTATGAGCGCCAATCATCCAAATGGATCTATCGCTACATCGGCGCATGCCAAGGCCGCCTATGCTATTGCCTCAGAATCCATCGTTTTGCTAAAAAACGACAACCATTTGCTGCCTTTAAAAGCGGGTAGTATTAAAAGTATTGTCGTTATTGGCGATAATGCCATCCGCACATTTGCCTTAGGGGGATATGGCGCCGGTGTAAAAGCGCAACATGAGATAACAGCATTAGACGGTATAAAATCGAGGTTCGGTAAAACGGTCAAAATCAGTTTTTCCAGGGGCTATAAAGCAAACTACCTGGCAAGTAATAGTGATGAACAAAATCGTGGCTATGACCAACCCGATCAAAAACTGATTGATGAGGCTGTAGCGCTTGCGAAAACCAGCGATGTCGCCATTTTATGTATCGGTTCAAATCGGGAATATGAGAGTGAAGCCCACGATCGTAAAACCCTGGAACTGCCTTTCGGAGAGCAGGCATTGGTTAACGCGGTTACGGCGGTTAATGCCAATACTGTTATTGTAATAATGGCCGGCGCACCGTATGATCTGAATGAAATTAAAAAATCCAACCACGCAATTGTTTGGTCGTGGTTTAACGGTTCAGAAGCCGGCAATGCACTGGCCGACGTATTAAAAGGTGTCATCAATCCGTCGGGAAAGCTGCCGTTTACTTTTCCCGTATCGTTAAAAGATTCTCCTGCTTTCGCTTTAAATACTTATCCAGGCAAAGGCCTCACGGCAGAATATAAAGAAGGCATACTGGTTGGATATCGCTGGTACGATACTAAAAAGATTCAACCGGAATATCCTTTTGGTTATGGGCTTTCCTATACTGATTTTTCTATCAGCAACTTTTCGGCTGATAAATTAAGCTACGGGAAAAATGAAACCATCCGTGCAAAATTCACCATCAAAAATACAGGTAGCCGTTATGGCGCCGAGGTTGTGCAATTATATGTAAGCGATCCGGTTTGTTCTGTTTTGCGCCCGGAAAAAGAGCTTAAAGGTTTTGAAAAGATATTTTTAAAGCCCGGTGAAACAAAAACAGTAGAAATGCAGGTGAAAATTGCTGACCTGGCATTTTATGACGAAACAAAAAAAGCATGGAATGCCGAAGCCGGTGAATACATCCTTCAATTAGGTAATTCATCACGCAGTATCATTCAGAAAGTGAAAATATCAGTTAAATAAGCTCAATAAACTCAGAAATAATTTCCAATGTAAATGCCCCGTTGGCTTTTATAAAATAAGTGTAAAAAACACAATAAATAATATTAAATTTCATGATGAAAAAGTTATTACCCATTTTAAGTTTGTGCCTGTTCCTGTTCACTGCAACAAGCTTAAAAGCGCAAAACCCTAAGCTTACGCTTGATTTAACTAAACCCGGCGCAAATGTAAGTCCGCAACTGTATGGGTTGATGACCGAAGAGATTAACCATTCGTACGATGGAGGTTTGTATGCCGAGCTGATCAGGAACAGGATATTTAAGGACAATCCAAATACGCCGGAAGCCTGGAGCATAATCAAAGAAGGTAGTGCGAAGGCCACAATTCAATTAGTTGCCCCAAACCCTAACTATGTACCCGTTGATCAGCGGCGCCATGCAATTAATGGCGCGTTAACTACTTGTTTAAGACTGTTGGTGGATACCGGCGGCGGCCGGGCCGGTATTGCAAATGAAGGTTATTGGGGCATACCTGTTTTGCCTAATACAACATATAACGCCTCTTTTTATATGAAGGGTACGGAAGGCAAGCCATTGCCTAACGAGTCATGGGCTCCCAAATCTACAGTTGCTGTTCCGGTAATTGCTGATAACACCGCCGGGCCTATCACCGTAAGTATAGAAAGCAATGAGGGTAAAACGGTATATGCTTCGGGGATTATTAATTTGGTAAAAAGCGCCTTTTGGAAAAAATATGAACTTAAATTAACAACAAGGGCCGATGTTAAACCAACATCTGCCGCCCGTTTTGTTATTTCAACAAACCGTACCGGGGTTTATTATTTTAACCTCGTCTCTTTATTTCCGCCAACTTATCATAACCGCCCGAATGGGAACCGGGTAGATATCATGAAGTTATTGGCTGATATGAAACCGCGTTTTTTACGTTTTCCCGGTGGTAATTTCCTTGAAGGTCCGAAATTGACCGATGCATTTCCGTGGAAAACTACTTTGGGACCGCTTGAGCGGCGCCCGGGCCATACCGGTTCATGGGGTTACCGCCCCACTGACGGAATGGGCTTACTTGAATTTTTAGAATGGTGCGAAGACCTTAAAATGGAACCGCTGCTTGCCGTTCATGCCGGCTATTCACTCGATGGCGACCATGTGGACGCAGGCCCGCTTTTAAAGCCATATGTAGACGATGCGCTTGATGAAATAGAATATGTTACGGGCGACGTACACACCTACTGGGGCGCCAAGCGTGCGGCAGACGGGCACCCGGCACCCTTTAAACTCAGCTATGTAGAGATTGGTAACGAAGACGGGTTTGACGCGTCTGGCAGTTACGACGGGCGTTTCGCCCAGTTTTATGATGGCATTAAAGCCAAATACCCAAACCTTCACTGTATCGCAACCATCGGCGGTAAGGACTGGCTTGGGACCAGGAGTAAATTAACCATTCGCAAGCCCGAAATTGTGGATGAACATTATTACCGCAATGCCTGGGAAATGGAAGAGGATGCAGCACGTTATGATAAGTACGACCGCAAAGGATATAAAGTGTTTGTAGGTGAGTGGGCAACGCGTGAAGGCGAACCAACCACCAATATGAACGCCGCCCTGGGCGATGCCGCCTGGATGACGGGCATGGAACGAAATTCAGACCTGGTTATCTTGTCATGCTACGCGCCATTATTTGTAAACATAAATAAAGCCACGGCAACTGCGCCAAAGGCCTGGCAATGGGACTCGGACCTGATAGGTTACGATGCTCTAAAAAGCTTTGGTTCACCTTCGTACTATGTACAAGTAATGTTTAACAGCTATATCGGCAATAAAGTGGTGCCTGTAGCGGCCGCCAATATCCCCACCCAAATCAGGCCTGCCACCAAGCAGGACAGCGCGGCGAACAAAATGCCCCAACCTATACCAGGCATGTTTTATGTGGCTACCCAGGACACCAAAACGGGAAAACTGTTTCTTAAAGTGGTAAATGCAACAGGAAAGCCGCAGCAGGTTGATATCGATTTAAAGGGGGCCGGAAAGCTTTCTCCGGAGGGTATTATTGTGGTCATAAAAGGCGATAAACCCGAAGATACCAACACGATCAGCGATCCGGTCAAAATAGTTCCGGTTACCTCCAAAATAAAAGTGCCCGGCGCTAAATTTACAAGAACATTCGATCCATATTCAGTAAGCGTGCTTCAAATAAATACATTAAATAAATAATTAAAGCCAGGTAAGAAACTAAATAAATAAAACCAGGTAAGAATGCCAGGACAAAAAAACAAATGTCAATATGAGAAATGCGATTTACAGGTTATGGGCAACGGCCTTAATTATCACGCTTATAGTGCCGTGTTTATACGCGCAAAAAGCCACTAATCCCATTATTTATGCAGATGTACCGGATATATCGATAGAACGCGTAGGCGATAGCTATTACATGAGCAGTACAACCATGCATATGAGTCCCGGTGTACCGATTATGAAGTCGAACGACCTGGTGACCTGGAAGACGGTGGGTTATGCATATGATACTTTAGCAAATGTTGATGCAACAAATCTCACAAATGGCAAAAATATGTATGGGGAGGGTTCGTGGGCAAGTTCTATCCGTTTCCATAATGGCACTTATTATGTAAGCACATTTGCGTCAACCACAGGCAAAACTCACATCTATTCTACAAAGGATATCGAAAAAGGCCCGTGGAAAGCAAGGTCATTTACCCCCCTAATGGGCGATAACTCCTTGTTTTTTGATGATGACGGCAAGGTTTATATGATTAGCGGGGGTGGAAAGTTGAGGTTGGTTGAACTGAAAGAAGATCTTTCGGGCATAAAACCGGGCGGAACTGATGAAACCATTATTGAAAATGCAAGCTTGCCATCAGGCGGTACCGGTCTTGCCGCCGAAGGCTCCCAACTTTTTAAGATCCGCGGTAAATATTACCTTTTCAATATTACCTGGCCAAAGGGCAACGTACGCACTGTTATCATACACCGGGCAGATAAAATCACCGGCCCGTACGAAGGACGAATCGGCCTCCAGGACCTGGGTGTGGCGCAGGGCGGATTGGTTGAAGCGCCAAACGGGGCCTGGTATTCTTATTTGTTCCGTGATTATGGCTCGGTGGGCCGCATTCCCTATTTGGTGCCCGTAAAGTGGGTGGATGGATGGCCTGTTTTGGGCACTGACGGCAAAGTGACCGAAACACTCGATCTGCCGGCCGGCAAAGGTTTGATCCCGGGCATCGTCGCCTCGGATGAATTTACCCGCAAAAAAGACGAACGGGTATTACCACTGGTTTGGCAATGGAACCATAACCCGGATAATAGCTTGTGGTCTGTAACGGCGCGGAAAGGGTATTTACGACTCACCACCGGCAGGATTGACACCAATTTCCTGATGGCGCGAAATTCACTGACACAACGCACTATCGGCCCGGTATGCTCCGGGGTAATTTCGCTCGATGTTTCTAATATGAAAGATGGTGATTTTGCGGGTTTAGGCCTTTTGCAAAAAAATTACGGATTGGCTGGTGTAAAAATAACCGGGGATAGCAAAGCTATCGTAATGATCAATGCAAGCACCGGAAAACCTGAGGAAGCACAAAAAATCCCCCTGGATCAAAAGGTAGTATACTTTAAGGCGGAATGCAATTTTACGAACAGAAAGACGTGGCCGATTTTTTTTACAGCCTGGACGGGAAAACGTGGATGCCATTAGGCACACAATTAAAAATGGCCTATACCTTCCCGCATTTTATGGGCTATCGTTTTGCTTTGTTTAATTATGCCACAAAAAATATAGGAGGGGCGGCTGACTTTGATTTTTTTCATATAACAAGTTCCATTTCGTCGAAAAAATAAAGCATATTAAATTAATGAAAGCAAATCAGAGTTCACGCTATTCGAATAAAGCAATGAAAATAAACAAATGGACATTATTGGTGTTTTTCACACTATTCCACTTTTTTCAAACATCCGGTTATGCCCAGGTAACTTTGCCAAAAGTGTTTGGCGATAATATGGTTTTGCAAAGAAGTATAAATATACCTGTTTGGGGTAACGCAACTCCGGGTTCTTTGATTGTTGCAACGCTTGGTAAGGTAAGTACAAATGCAAAAACCGATAAAGACGGCAAATGGATATTGTATTTTTCGAAGTTTGGCGCAGGTGGCCCTTATGATCTCAAAATTTCTGAGTCAGGAAAGCCCTACTCCGCAATCAAATTAACGGGAATTCTTATCGGAGATGTATGGCTGGCTTCGGGTCAATCCAATATGGAATGGCAGGTACAGCAGGCGCGGGATGCTCCGAATGAAATTGCCAAAGCAGATTTTCCCCAAATCCGCTTTCTTATGGTAGAACATGATATTAAACTTACTCCTCAATCTGATTTTTTAGCGGGTAAGTGGAAACTATGCGACACAAATAATGTAAAGCAGTTCTCTGCCGTGGCCTATTATTTTGCCCGTAAAATACATAAAGAACAAAACGTACCAATCGGTATCATTCAAAGTACCTGGGGTGGAACACCGATAGAATCGTGGACAAGCCGGGAAATGCAGCTTTCATCGCCTGCTACCAAGGCAAAAATACTTGCCAACGATACGCTGGTTAGAAATGATTTTGCAAAGGATAGCTTGAATATGATACGGTTTTGGGACATCGTTTATCATCCCCAGGGTAATGCTGATAAAACTGTTCCCTTACCGGATTATGACGATTCTGGTTGGCCGGCGGTTGAGATGCCCCGTGTGATTAAAGATTTTGGAATTGGAAAATATGAAGGGATGATGTGGTTGCGTAAAAGAATTGTGTTACCGCGATCCTTTGCAGGGAAAAATTTGGTGTTGAATATTGGTCACCCTGAAATGAATTACTCCCTTTATTTTAATGGTGTCGAAATATGCAAAACAATTTGGAATAGCAATCCAAAACAATCTTATACCATTCCTGCCGGCCTGGTTAAGAACGGAGAAAATACCGTTGCTATCAGAATGGCTATGTTGTGGGGCGGTGGCGGATTGAACCCTCCAGCCGAAAATATTTATATTGGTGATGAAAACACTAAGATTTCTTTAGCAGGAAAATGGTTGTATAAAACAAATGTTGAACCGGCCATTCCTAAAATCCACAATTATCAAAATTATCCTGCGATGCTGTTTAATGCCATGATTAATCCGTTAATTCCTTTTGGGGTCAAAGGGTTTATCTGGTACCAGGGAGAGGCAAATGATACGGAGGCTTACCTTTATAGGGAATTATTTCCTATGCTGATCAACGACTGGCGAATACACTGGCATCATGGTAATCTTCCTTTTTTATATGTTCAGTTGGCAAACTTCAAAAAAGAAGATCCGCTTCCTTCTGAAAGCGAATGGGCTGAACTGAGAGAAGCGCAAACACTAACATTGTCACAACCCAATACAGGTATGGCTTGCATTATAGATATCGGCGATGCAAACAGTATTCATCCAACGAATAAGCAGGAGGTAGGACGCAGGCTGGCGCTGACAGCGGAAAAAAAAGCTTATGGGAAAAATGTTAATGCCTCGGGACCAATGTATAAAAACTTCGTTGTCAAGGGCAAAGATATAATCATAAGCTTTACCGAGACCGGTTTGGGACTTGCTATCCGCAATTCAGCTTCCCTAAAAGGATTTTCAATTGCCGGAGATGATAAAAAATTTTATTGGGCATCGGCCAGGATCAAAGGTGATAAAGTAATAGTTAGTTCGGATAAAGTAAATGTACCGATAGCCGTACGTTACGCATGGGCCGACAACCCCGTTTGTAACCTTGTTAACAAAGAAGGGCTGCCAGCCGTGCCATTTAGAACAGATGGATGGAAAGGAATTACCCAAAAGTGATTTGGTTTACAAACCCCAAAATAACGGGATGAGGAAAACAGTAAAAGCAATCAATAGCATTATAGTAAAAATGCATAAGACCTAATAAAATGCAAAATCCATTACAAGCGGAACCAGGAAAATAAAAAGATCAAATACATTGCAGATTCAATGACGCTACGAATGGTTTACTATTTTTGTGTTTTTACGGTATTCAAAAATGAAAAACCCCTTAATTATTGAAATTAAGGGGTTTTTCATTTTTAAAAGTTAGGTTCGGGAGATTTACGCTCATAAAAAAAGCTCTGTAAATGCTTGATTACAGGGCTTTATATTTTAAGCAGAGAGCTAAGGATTTGTAATTTCATCAAATTCTATACTCTCGCCTCAATACGATGGTTTTTATAAAAGTGGTCTCTCGTAGTACCCTCTCAAATCGATTCAAGTTACTCAAACTGATAAACGAAAACAAGAATTATTTCTTTGTTAATGATAACGGAAAAGGTTTACAAAGGCTTACTTTTAACTTATCCTCTGCAAGAGGTTCGCTGATCTGACCGGCGGCTTTGCTTTGATAGCCAAGACGGAATCCGTCTGCGTGCTGGCTGAGCCTGCGAAAAATAAAAGCACGATGGATATGGATTTGAACAGCGTAAAAATAGAATTTAAATAAACCCGGCCAGGAAATTTCGTTGTCTTATTTATTTAACTTTGCATGTAAAACCTTATCATGCGTTTTTTTCGTTTGTTGCTGTTATCCCTGATTCTTGTTTGTGCCTATGCTGCCCGCGGGCAGGACGTGGATTTTCATTTGAACGGGACGTTCCTGCCCGGCAAAAATATCCTGAAGGTAAAGCGTGATTTTAAGGATCCGTACTTATGGATCCTGGCGCAGAATCAGGAGGTTTACCGGATCAACAGCATCACCAGAGCTGTCGATAATTACAGTACTTATTTTAATGAGTACCATAACCTGCAATTTATTGATATCGCCGGTGCAGACGGGAATACGGTATTCGTAGCCACTAATTCAAGCGATATCCTGGAGCTGAAGAACGGTATTATCAAAACCATTGGAGCGGCGAAAGGTGTACCGGGTAAGCTTCATTCTATAGGGATAGACTACACCGGGAGTTATTTCGGAGATAATACGAACGGAGCGGGCGGTCATCCGCAGGCAGACCATATTTTACTGATCGGTACAGACAATGGCCGTTGTAATTATGATTATGCGCAGGAGCTGATGATGCCGTTCCCCTCACATTCGCCCTCGCGAATCTTTGACGCGACTTATCGTTCGGAACTTTTCAGTAACCTTGAGTTTGGAAGCTATCCGGATGTCGTGCAGCAATATGCCGTGGTCGAATTGACGAACCTGACCGTATGGGGTGGTTTTTTATGGTACGGTAATAATAGTGTTTATGGGAACCAGATCAATACGGCTTATACCACGTTTGGCAATGTCATTGATTTGATGGACTATGGGCAGCTTTCCGGTTCCTTAATGAACCAGTTCTGGGGCACTGAAAATGGGTTCTTTCAAAACAGCAGGGCTTATTCTAACTACTCCGACAGAGGACATAATGAATATTTGCCGGGTATTAATGTCAACAAGATTGCTTCGATCTACGGATTACGATCTTTTGGCACCTCGCAGAACAATGGACTGATCAAAGAAAACATGCTGATCGGTACAGACCTGGGCTTTTACTACAGTAATTCAGGCTATGCTCATTATGATCTCTTTCATTATTCGCTGTTTCATTATAATCTGCTGGGTAATGTTAAGATCAATGACATTTGCGTAAATGCTACGTCTTATACTAGCCCGATCTGTGAGGATGGCGTGTGGGTAGCGGCAGTCAATGGGCTCTATTTACTCAAACCGGATTACGGGCCATATATCGATCCGGCTCAGCGGCTCAGCAGTATACAGTTTGAAAACGAGGCTTTCAATAAAAGTGAGCTGGAAATATGTGCCAATACGACGGTTAACGCGATCGTTCAGAACACTGCTTATTCCGGCAACGCCATGCAATGGTACAGGAATGGGCAGGAAATACCCAATGAAAGCAGCAGCAAGCTGACTATCCATGCGCCCGGAGATTATTATGTTGTATTATATGACCCCTGCTCACCCTTGCACCTGGAGAGCAACCACATGAAAGTGATGCAAATAGCCGCCCCGGTATTCGCCTTTAACTACTCTGATCAGCTGAAGTACTGCGAGGGCTCCGTAGCGAACCTTAAAACGGATGATAAGGCCGGTTATACCTACCGCTGGTATAAGGATGGTGTGCTGAACGGCAATACCGGCCCCGCGCTTGACATCAGCGAAAGCGGCAGGTATAAAGTGGAGGTAAGCGCCTGTACTAACAGTTGGGTGTCTTCCAAGGAAGTGCAGGTGAATTTTGTGCCCGTTCCCAAGCCGCTACTTCAGCAGGATAAGGCAGCTTATTGTGCCGGTGAACAGGCGTTGATCAGCAGCAAGGTGCCTATCGATGCTTCAGATATCATCAACTGGGCCCCTTATGCGTACCGTTGGTATACGGACGGGGTTTTAAACGGTCAGACAACGGCCAGCCTTAAGGTCAGCCAACCCGGGAAGTACAAAGTGGAAGTCCGGGGCTGCTCCAATAACTGGGTAGCTTCTGATGAACTGAATATTGATTTTATCCAGCTGAGGCCGCCGCTGATCAAGGCAGATAAACCTGGCTATTGCGCGGGAGAGATCGCCCATTTATCCACTGATTTTATTAATGACGGCAGTTATACCCTGAATTGGTTCCGGGATGGAAGTTTATTAGCCCAGGAACAGAACAAAAACAACATAGCAGCGAGCCAGCCCGGTAATTATAGGTTGGGCATCAGCAGCAATGCGACAGCCTGTAGTACACTTTCGGCGTCTTATGCCTTAAACTTTGACACTGTGCCCGATGTGAGCATCCAACAGGTCGTCAATACCAGTTTATGTGATGGAGAAACGGTCAGCCTGAAAGTTAGTTATTCCAACGGTACGGTTAAATGGCAAACCGGCGAAACGTCCGACGTGATCAATGTGACACACTCGGGAACCTATACGGCGACAGTGAGTACGCCGGGGGGCTGTATGGCATCGAAAAGCATGATGGTGAGCTTTTTACCCAAACCTTCCTTATCGGTCCGTGATGCCAGCATGTGCCCCTACAACAATGAAACCATTACGCTGACAGCGCCTCCGGGCTTTGTAAGCTATGAATGGAACGGGCGACCTGGCACAGCTGAATTCATCACGGGTACCTTGGGCGCTGTTAATCTGCGGGTGACTGACCATAATGGTTGCAGCGCCACGCAAACGATCCATATTACCAGCCACTGCGATGATATCCATATACCTAATACCTTTACCCCGAATGGAGATGGCGTTAATGATAATTGGGTAATCAGCGGGCTTAATGAGACCGACAAGGTCAGTATCTATAACCGGTATGGCTCAATGGTCTTTCAATCCGTTGGTTATCCTGTACCCTGGAATGGCAGCTACAAAAGTAAAAGGCTGGCTCCCGGAGTTTATTATTACCTGATCAATAGCTTAGGTTCCAAACAGATACATAGCGGTTCGGTGACTATTATTTATTGAGCAACAAATAAAATCTGATTTATTTATTTATTTGGGGGGACAGCAGCTGCCGCGATATAGGTTGTCTTTGTACTGCCTTCTCTGATAATAAGACCTGGCGGTGGACTTGGTTTGGTTGGCATGATCTTTTAGCTGGTATTTGATAGTGATTTCAAAAATAAGCCGCAATGATTTTCCGGTCCGACCCTGAGCGATGAACTTAAAAAAATAAAATGTAACGCGAAAACTTATACGCATGGCTCATCTGTCTGCAGTACCGTTGCTCAGGGCTTTGCTTTTTCAAAGAAAAGTTTATACAAACCGTTCTGATCATCGCTTTAACAATTAAATGTTAATAATAAAACATTTAGCGGTTTAGCGAGTCCTAAAATTAGGAGCCTGAAACAGGTCTTCGCAAGAGGTATCGATCAGATTGAGAAGCTTTGGGTTTGGATGGATTGCCTGTAAACAAGAAACGCCCCAAATCCTATGATTTGAGGCGTTTTACAAAAACTTTGTTCACTTGATGCGGAGAGCTAGGGTTCAGAACTATGTGCCTCTACGCACTGGAAACGTGGTTTTTAGTGTCTTTTTTTGAAAAGACTCTACGAATGACGCAGTTCCTTTTGTTCTATTCCCTCAACTCCAAACAGGGTTTTTGAACCTTGTTTTTATGTGCTGATAGTCAATATGTTGCATTTCTCAAGTGTTCCTTACTCTACGTATAACGCATTAGCAAGTTACTCTAATTGTTAAGTCTAAGATAAAAATTTTTTTTGATTTTAAAATCATTTTCAATTTCAAACGACTTAGTGTAGGCATCAATATTTCTGACGCAGGTTTTGAAAGTGTTGCCCATTTAGCTCATATGTTAAAAGCAAATACAAAATTTCGCCGGCGACACTGTTTCCATTGGCACGGCGTTGGTAAGCGTGATAGTAGTGGCAAAAGTATGTCTGGCGGTATGGAAAGTCAACTTTTTATATATACCAGTCACATCAGCAATCTCTTTTAAGTAAGAATTCATTTTCTGATTAGTTAAGATGGGTAGGAGAGTGCCCGTGGTTAAGCATTTGGGATGATTGTTGTATTTATCAAGAATAGCCAGCGCATTCGGAAGTAATGGAAGTCTTACGCCAATTTTACACTTATTCCTCAACATAATTGGTTACATATCAATAATTTCAAGATCATATCAACGGAATTTCGCAGGATTTAAAGATAGATAATCTTACAATTAACTGTTATTCAACCAATTAACACATGGCATTACATTTGAATATTTGACTGTAGTAAGTGCGTGAACTTTAACTACCATCATCTGGCTACGCACCATAACCACATTCAAATAATCATCATGAAATCAGCATTTTTATCTATACCGACGTTGGCAATTTCAACAAGAGTTTTTTCCCAACTCAAAAATACCGGTCTTGAACAACGGGTTTATCTCCTGTGTGCAGGATACGGTCCTTAACAAAGCCGGTGGGATTTGAGATCACCGAAAAGCATTAGATCGTAAACAACTGCTGTCTGGAAAGTACTTGTGTGATATTTGCAGTCTACATTATTGATAGCAATACTAAAGGAATTTTGATGGCCTCCTACCGTCACCGTAGGAATAACGCGAAAAAGATATCAAGTCATGAAAGTTAGAAGTTTTAATCCAGGCAATGTGTTAGAAGACATGTTAATGCCCGAAATAGATATCAGTCATTTTACAAATGTTGAAGCTGCTGATCCGGTAAATTTACCACACCGTGATTCAGACTATGTTTTCTTATTTCAAAAGATGGGATATCTCAGCCTGATGGTTGATGATAAACTGATCGAAATGAAAGACCGATCCGTGTTTTTTATTTTACCGGGACAGTTACGCTATCATGTCGATTCGAAAACAGATACCTGGGTATTGGCAGTGAACGCTTCCTTATTACAAGAAGTCCTTCGCTTAAAACTTAATGAACATTACTATAGAAATCAAGCGGTATCTATATCGAAAAAAAAGGCAGAACGGTTTACGCAATGCATGTCTTTTCTTGCCGAAGAGCTATTGGACCCTAATTATAAACTTTGTAAAATGGCGGTGAGAAAGGGGTTGACCGATGTTATTTCGGGTATGATCACAGAAGAATATGTAATAGCAACTTCCGTGCTGCAAGGTGAACATAGCCGTTTTTCTGAAATAACCCGCGAGTTCAAGGAATTACTGTTAAACAATTTCAAAAAGATGAGAAAACCGGGCGAATACGCAGATGCATTGAGCTTGTCTGTTCCCTATTTGAATCAGGTCATCAAATCGTCAACAGGGTTCACCGTAAGCTATTGGATTCAAAAAATGATTATGAATGAAGCAAGAGTATTGTTGTCTTCTACGTTAAACCCCGTAAAAGATATTGCACATGAATTAGGATACCTGGATCAGGCTTATTTCTCAAGAATTTTTTCAAAGACCCAGGGCTTATCTCCACAGCAATACCGATTAAGCAAGCAGCAACAATTGCCAGACACTGAGTTATGAAGCAAGGTCAGCATGCTCATTTGCTCACGATTTCAAAAAGCTCAAATACCTTTAGTAATGACTCCAAAGGTGAGCAGACAATTTTAATGTCTAATTTCCTCCTTTTTAATTACATTCAAGTCATGATTGTTATCCTGGTGAAAGTCATGACTTATGAAATCTGTGGTATTGGGCACAGTTAAATGGAAACCATCTATTCCTGCGATGTGCTCCTAAAATTCTTTATCAAAAAAAAGACCTTCAAGTCGTGGCCAATTTTGAAGTCTTAACGTCGGTATTGAAAATATCCCGGTACATTTTCCAGCCTGATTTCGTTTTTTTCCAGACTACTATATATTTACCCCGGTCTATAGTTTGTCCCTTCTCATCCTTTAGCTCGTAAAGGCCCTCCTCATTCACAAACGCGCCTGAAAAGCCAAATACTTTGATGGTTTGAAAATATATCTTTCGGATTCCATGTTCATAGCCGCCATTAAAAAAAACCAGAAAGCCCTCTCGACTTGTGATAGCTTGGGTGTTAGGGGCCATAATGGCGGCATCGGCGCTGTACCGTTCTACAACAAGCGCAGCCTGATGTTTCTCAAACGCCTGACTGTATAATAGGTTTGATTGGGCAATTTCTTCAGATATTTTTTCGAGGGTGCCTTTTCCATGTTGTGCATGACCTTTCAGGGCGAAATTGAACGATAGGATTGATACAATAAAAATTGTTTTTCCGGATGTCATAAAGAATATGTTAGGTGATATTAATTAGGGCGAAATTAGTCGTCATACCAGGGAAGGACAATGGATGAATGGTAGTACTTGTTGGATGTTTAACCAATACGACTTTAAAATTATCCGAAAAACCTGCGGCCGTTCCGTCGGATGAATACTGTGTCGAACCCTTTAGTCTCAAACAATAATGGACAGAAGTTAATGCAGGCCGGGATTGCCTGAATTATTCTATATAGAATTTTTGGTGATACCAAGTTTTCTCATTTTTGAGTTCAGCGTTGAGGCAGGGAGCTTTAATAATTCTGCAGCGCCCCCCTTGCCGGAAATCTTTCCGCCACAGCGACGCAAAACATCGGTGATATGCTGTTTTTCAACGCCCGCCAGGTTAGTAACTTCATTCGTCTGCCCGATATAATTTTGCTCATTAACATCAGATAGACATATCTTGGTCAGGGTTTTGCTGTTTGAAAGCAGCACGCTTCGTTCGATCATATGTTCAAGTTCGCGAACATTCCCGGGCCAATTGTAAGCTTTAAGCTCATTCATCGCGCCTGCCGATATCCCGGTGACTTTACATAGGTGGTTTCTATTATATCTTTTCAGAAAAAAATGAGCGAGGTAAGGAATGTCTTCACGCCGCTCACGCAACGGAGGCATCAGGATCGGAAAAACATTCAGCCGGTAATAAAGATCTGAACGAAATCTCCCTGCGGCTACTTCAGCGAAAAGGTTGCGATTAGTTGCCGCAATGATACGGACGTTAACCTTTATAGTAACTTTTCCTCCCAATCTTTCGAACTCCCGTTCTTGTATTACGCGGAGTAGTTTCACCTGAACTTCTAAAGGTAGTTCGCCTATCTCGTCTAAGAAGAGTGTGCCGTTGTGAGCGAGTTCAAACTTGCCAATCCTTCTTTCAAATGCGCCTGTAAATGCGCCCCGCTCATATCCGAAAAGTTCAGACTCAATAAGTGTTACCGGAAGTGCAGCGCAATTCACTTTTACCATTAACTTATTTTTACGCGGCGATGATTCATGAATGCCTCTGGCGATTAGTTCTTTACCTGTCCCTGTTTCTCCCAGGATAAGTACAGTTGCGTTTGAATGCGTCACTAATGACATTAATTGATAAACCCGCTGCATGGGCGTACTTGTTCCGATGATGTCGGAGAAGTTGTAGATTGAGCGTATTTGCTCTTGTAAATGCTCGTTCTCTATCTCCAGTTGCTGTTTATATTTAACTAACTGTTCATTTGCAATAATATTTGACATCGCTATGGAAATCTGAGCACACATGCTGTTGATCATTTTGACGTCAGGTTCATCTGAATCTACCCAAAAAATCCCCAGTTTTCTGGTTCCGGTCTGCAGGGGCGTTGCTACACACTTTTCTACATTCATGCTCCTCCAAAAGTGAAAGTATGATGGGGCATTACCGCTATCTATCCAATCTTGCAGCTTATAAACGATAGTCTCGTTGCCGGCCAGAACAGCATCAGATATACCGTCAGCTATCGGATAGACAGCGTCAAGCACAAAATGATGTCCCAATTCTTCAATGGCCCTTTTTACGTGATGGTCGAAGAGAAAAAGGCTCATTGTTTTTTCATCTTCATTTATTCCGCGAATGACGAATCTTGATATGTTTGATAATTGGCTCACAGCTTTCTCAATTGCCATGGTCAGATCATCTTTGTTACGGACTGCTGCAATATCGTGGCTGAAAGAAAGCAATAGCGCATTATGTTTTTCTTTGCGCTCAAGGTTTTCATTAACCAGTATATTTGAAATAGCGGTAGATAAATGACGCGATATGCACTGAATGATTTGCCTGTCGGCCGGATCGAATACATTTTGTCTATATGATAACAGGATGAGACCGAAGTTCGGCTCATTCCCTTCTGAAAGTATTTTCAGCATGATTTCACCGCCTTTATCTGCATCGGCAGGATCAAGGCATGGAGGAACACAATTGAATTCAAAATCCTCAATATTGATGATTACCGGATTGCTTGTATCCTTTGCCTTGCCCCAAACGCTCTCGCGGGCCAGATTTGACCGGATCCAGTCTAATAAATCCGGGTGGGAAGTTAGACTGGTCAGGAAAATGCATTCGTTGCTATTTTCAGGAACAATCGCTGTGATCAGAAATTCGTCAAAATGAAAAAAATTCCTGAGGTCGCGCTCAATAACGCGGTTCAAACCATCACGCGTTCGTACTTCAGAAAGGTCATGACTGAACGTTAAAAGCAGTTCGTTGATCCATCCCCGCGGATCCAGCATTTCATGAATAATGGTGTTCGATACTGCGTACGCAAGTTCTGTTGAAAGATGATCTATAACATTGATAAACCTGTCGCCGAATGACCCTGCTTTTTTTGACCAGAAATAGCAAATCCCTACCATTCCATTTTTAATCTTTAGCGGTGTGACTAATACTTCCCGGAGGCCATAATCATAATTAACCTGGAGCCAGAATGGAATTGATTCGGACTTAACAATGTCATTCAAAGAAACTACAAAGCTTTTGTCTGCCAATATTGCATCACGTACAATGATATCGTCCAACGGCGCCCTTGCGTTTGATAATGCCTTAAATTCGCTCAGGTTTCTGCCACTTGTCTTTTGATTGAAAAAAAAGGGAAAATATGTGTTCGTGTGGTGGTCGACCGAATGAATACTGACGCTTGTAAATTCATTTAGGCGCAGCATTGATGTGGCCAGCAGGTTAAGAAGGTCATTGCGCTCCCTGACTGCTGCAATCTGTTTCCTTAAGTCTGAAACAAAATTTAGGTAGATACCTTTTTTCTCATACGTAACCTCTTTCATAACCAATATTTCTGAAAAACGCTTCCTGTGGATACTGCGTTAATACCACTTTTAGCCTTTTCCAACTCATTTTTAATCATTTTTATCAATAAACTATATCTATTTTGAGATAAATTTTGCAAACAGCATGCCTTGAATTAAAATACTAATAATCAGATACTTATAATATATTAAATTAATTAATTTGATGATATAACATCAAATATCACTTGGCATTTAGTGATATTTGAACAAATAGGAGATTCGAATAATTTTGCTGGTCTGAAAAGTACTTTCGCATAAAATCAGGCCCTGAATTAATGCTTAAAATTTGTTATTATTACTCAAGAATTAATCGATGGGCGATTAAAATGTCGTTTAAAATAGGGTTGCACCGAATGAGTGTGACCTATATAAAAAATTAAAGAATTTATCTGGATGAACTACAAGGCTAAAATTCTGATCGTAGAAGATCAATATTTAGAAGCTAATAATCTTGAAGTCCTATTGAAGAGGGCTGATTATCGTGTATGTACCATCGCCCGTTCCGTTTCATCAGCCGTTAAGATAATTGAAAAAGAAAATCCTGACCTTGTCCTCCTCGACATCCAGCTAAAAGGCAAATTAAGTGGGATCGATTTGGCAAAATTGCTGTCGCGGAAAAATATTGCTTTCATTTACCTGTCGGGAAATTCGAAGCAGCAATTTCTTGATGCTGCAAAAATTACTCGTCCGTATGGATTTCTGGCAAAACCTTTTCGTGAAAAGGATATACTTATTATGCTTGAAGTTGCCTTATATACACATAAAGAAAATCTTGCATTAACCCGGCAACGTCTTAATCCATCTGCAGACGCAGGAGGCAATAACCACGCCTTTTCTGACATGATTGGGCATTCAAAACCAATGCTTACGCTGCAACAGCATATGAGACGCATTGCTACATCCGAGGTTTCTGTACTGATTTTTGGCGAAAGTGGAACCGGTAAGGAATTGATAGCACGCAATATTCATTTGATGTCCAACCGCGCCAGACAGGCCCTGGTTTCCGTCAACTGCGCGGCATTGCCTCCAAGCCTGATCGAATCAGAACTTTTTGGGCACGAAAAAGGCGCTTTTACCGGTGCACTCGATAAACGTATCGGCCGTTTCGAGCAGGCAGAAGGTGGAACGATCTTCCTGGACGAAATAGGCGAATTACCGCTGGATGTTCAAAGTAAGTTCTTGAGAGTTTTGCAGGAAAAAGAAATTGAGGTGCTCGGGGGGAAGAATAAAAGGGTCAACGTACGTGTGATCGCGGCTACAAATCGCAATTTGCAGGAAGACGTGGTTGCAGGAAGATTCCGGGCAGATCTTTATTACCGGCTGAATGTTTTCCCGCTGGTTTCACCGCCCTTGCGTGAAAGAAAGGAAGACCTTCCCTTACTCGTAAACCATTTTATAACCAAACTGAGTAAAATTGAAAACAGTAATGTTTCCCGTGTAAGTGACCAGGCAATGCAGGAGGTCCTGAATTATGATTGGCCGGGAAATGTGCGTGAGCTGGAAAACCTGGTTCATCGCAGCATCTTACTGAGTACAGAACCGATTATATCTACATTCGGAACGCTTATGGAACACCCAGCCAAACCAAATGCGGAAAGTGACTATAGGAGAACGATAGAGGAAGTGGAGAGGGAACACATTGTAGCTGTTTTAGAAAAGTGCAATTGGAAGGTATACGGACCTGGGGGAGCTGCCGAAATATTAGGGATCAAAGTACCTACCCTTAATTCCCGCCTGAAGAAACTCAATATCGAAAAAGTGCGTTTGAGACCTTCCGACAAAATTTCCAAAAGCCATCATTAACACTGTAATTTATAATAAGGTAAAATCCGTACATCTCAACGATACCCGAATTTACCAATTTTAATGGTGATTATGCTACCGCTTCAGCTGCTGTTACGATCACAATTGCCACCAATTCAAGCTGCAAAAGAATGTAATAAAGAATAATAATTACTTTATCAGGTTGCGCTTAAAATAGCAATAGAGACCGCCTTCAGCGGTCTCTATTGCTATGAATGGAATAATTTTCTAAACAGCTGATACTGCATGACAGGATGATACCGCCTGACAGATGACATCTATAACAACCTGGGGGTTTGAGAGCATAGGCACATGACTGCTTTTTAACTCGGTCACTGTTGCTCCCATGCGCTTGGAAACCCAACGCTGCAGATCGGGGTGTACCGTGTGGTCTTCTGTACATAAAATATACCAGCTCGGTTTAGTATCCCAGGAAGTACTTGTTATTTTTTGCTGGTTAAACAGATCAACGTCGGGTGCATAATGTGTAGCCCATACCACTTTTTGTTCTTCCTCAGAAAGGTCACCGGCAAAGAACTCGGTTGCAGATGGAAGCATCCAGACACGGCCGTCTGCAACTTCAATACGACCAAAGATATCTGAAGGGAATTTATTGAGTTGATCATTAACCGTTTCCCCGACAGCAGGCGCTACCGCGGCAATGTACACGAGTCCGGCGACACGCTCATCAGTTCCGGCAGCTGTGATTGTAGCGCCACCATACGAGTGGCCGACAAGGATTACAGGGCTGCTTACCCGGCTGATTGTACGTTTGATTGCTGCAACATCGTGTTCAAAGGAGGTCAGTCCATACTGAACCGAGATTACTTCATGGCCTGCGGCAATTAACCCTGGAATTACCTTGCTGAAGCATGAAGCGTCTGCCCAAATGCCGTGGCAGAATACGATTGAAGGTTTTTTTGGTGTGTTCATATTGTTTAATTTTTAATAAATGAATATGGTATGCCCTAAAGAATTTAGCTTCCCGAGACATGGATTGTTGTATAGGATTAATTATTTAGCAACGCTTTCGGCTGCATCAATGATGACTTCGGCCACCAATTCGGGCTGCGACATGAAGATCACATGACTGCCTTTGATTTCTGTAATTTTTGTATTAGACCTGCTATACATGTTGCGTTGGATATCTGGATTGATGGTTTTATCGTCAATAGCTACGCATCCCCAGCATGGTTTATTTCGCCAGGCCGCATTGGTGATCGGGGTTGCAAATGCACTTGCGTAAAACGCGCCTTGTGAAGCCCACATGAATGCTGCTTTCTTGGCATCTATGTCAGCGCAAAAACCGGCGTGGAATTTTTCCTTGGCGTTGTAAACAATACCGTTGTCGTCAGGAGGCGAAATGCCGTTTTCTTTTGAAGGCGGAAGCGATGTAATGCAATCCAGCGCTGATTGGCCGTTATCTGGTTGTAAGGCGGCTACGTATACTAATGCTGCAGCATTACGATGATTGCCCGCCTCGGTGATAACTGCCCCTCCCCATGAGTGTCCCACAAGCACTGCAGGACCTCCGATCCGGTCCAATACAATGTTTGTTTGGTTGACATCCGCTTCCAGTGAACTTAAAGGGTTTTGTACCACAAGGACGTTAAAGCCTTTAGCAGTAAGGACATGATACAATGCTTCATAGCCTGAGCCGTCTGCAAATGCACCATGAACAAGGACTACGTTTTTAATTGGTGTTTTCATTCATCGTTTTATTAATTAATGGATGTAGTTACAATACCCCGCTCTGTAGCGGTTCATCCCTTTTATGCACGGATGATGCCAATGTCGCAACGTTCAATAAATCAGATAATTAGGCTCATTTAGCGATTTGAAACAAAGTCGTATGTCGAAAAGAATTTATAAAATTGATGATATATAAACAAAATAGGATCATCTATCGCAGGGGAAATAATCTTAAAAATTTGGGATAAAGGTGGCCGGGAAGGATTGATACACAACTATGGCAGATCGCAAAAAAGGGATTTTGCTGTTCTCCGGCCCGGATTATTGTTATTGTGCGAGGTGAAGAAAGAACTGTTTTATTGCTAACCATAACGGAGGCGGATGTGGGTACCGGCGGTTTTCCGCAGGAGAGGATGAATCCTGAAACTAATATCGAAACTCGATTTAAAATAATGACTGCTCCGGAAAATCCGGGCAGTCAAAATAAAAAATGCTATTTATAACGCATATTGCATTTCATATAAGGGCATTTTCCAGCGCAATATGTTAGATTGGGTAAAACGCTCTTCTTTAAAATGAATATAAGCAAATACTGATTGCTTTTACTAAGGAACATTCACGTGCTTTTTTTAAAAGGTGAGACCATGAGATGACCTACCCGGTGATGTATGTCCTCGTTGAACTCTGTAAGGCCATATTCGATTTCATGCGGTTGTTTTTTACCCCATGTCCCAAAGATGCGGTCCCAGAAAGTAAATACATCCCCGTAGTGGGAATCCGTCTCTTTTTGTTCAGACGAATGGTGAATCTTATGCCAGCCAGGTGTGGCAAAAATTAAATTTGCAAATCGCTCAAGTTTTCTTGGAAACCGAACATTACTATGTTGCATAATGAGTAACGGAACGGCGATCGATCCGTAAATAACGAAGGCGGTGATGGGCAAACCGATCAATATAACACCTATGCACTGATAGATAAACTGGGAGACGATGACATCAACGGGATGAAACCTCAGGGAAGATGAAACGTTCAGATGATTATCCGAATGATGAATACGATGGAAACGCCATAGAAACGGTATTTTATGTTGTAAATTATGTGTCAGGTAACTGCCGAGGTCAAACAGCAATATGCCGGAAAGCAGTTGGACGGTCAAAGGAAGATGTATTTGGTTTAATAACCCCCAATGATTTTTCGCCGTGAGTTCAACGATCATAACCACTAAAGTCCCGAGAACGGCATTTAAAAGGAGCGAAACGAGCGAAATTGTAAAATTTCTTGCGTAATGCTTCTTTTTGTTTGGTGCAGGGACTAAATAGGGATGCATATTTTCAATGCAGTACATTAGAATAAGCATAATAATCAGCACGATGGGCTGCAAATTGGCTAATAGATCAATCATAAGTTTTAGTTTAAGATGCAGGCCGTCGCATAAAAGTTCGGACAGGAAGATATTTTAACAGAGTTCACTCTTAATCTCCCGTTCAGTATGATATAACCTAATTTCTGATAATTCATTTTCCTTACGTAAAAATGTCATATAGGAGTTCGGCGGACAATGGTCAGGAAAATCATGACTATTGGAAAACGAGACTTTAAGTACACTCAGATCTCCGCTCGTACTGCAAACATCAACGGTTTTGATGGAACTGCCATGCTCCAGGTCGTCTTCGACACCCCATTTGAAAACGCTGCGGCCGACAACTGTCTTTCCGCTGGTAAAAACGAGCTTTAAATCCCTGGCTATATGAGCATAAAGATCGGCCAACAGATTTTTATCTGTGTAGGCGCCGGGACAGACTTCGTGATAGTACCTGTTCCAATATTGATTGAGTTCGAATGCGGTGGAATCCAGATCATCAGATCGTTGCCATAATTTTGATAACTTCCTTTTGCTGTCACTAAGCCTGCTACGCACCGTCCCGACCGGCACACCGGTAATAGCAGCAATCTGATCATAAGAGTTATAACCGGTGAGGTATCGCAGCATTACCGTTTCTCTTAACTGGAGAGGCAGCTCAGCCAAGATGCTATATAATGCATCCCGGTTGCCGTTCTTTTCAAATTTTAATTCAACGCTATTTTCAATCATTTTATCGCTGTCCGGCAATTCTTCAACGAAAACCATGCGTTTTCCTTTCCGCGTTAACTGGTGGCATGAATTGATCACAATACGCTTTAGCCAGGGTAAAAATGAATCTGCATGCCTTAACTGATGGCTATGCGTAAATACGGTGATCCAGGCATCCTGAACTGCATCCTCTGCTTCCGCTGTATTGTCGCAGAGTTTTAGCGCCAGTGCCTGAACTAAAGGATTAAATTTTTGAAACAAAAAGTTAATATTTAAATGAGTTTCTTCTCGCTGAACATTCCCTTTACTTTTCATTGAAGTAGTTTGTATAGTGACTCGGCCGATTTATCTGGGTATTCATTATATCGCGAAGTAAATTATAGTTTTACGGTTTGCTCTCCGGCGGCTATTCCTTTAATAAATTTATTTAAACCTTGGAAATAGTTCTTCTGATCATCGTAAAAACACATGTGGCTGCCATTGGGACAATAGAGGTAAGAGCCGCTTTTTACCTGTGATGCCATCCACTTCATATGTTCGGGATCCATCGTATCATACCGTGCCCCAATCGTGAGTGTCGGTACTGTAATTTGGGACAGATAGCCTTTCCTCTCCCAATTGGATAGCTTACCACTAAGCCCGAATTCACTTGGTCCCTGCATCATGGTATAAAACGTTTGATTAAGCTTATTGAAAGAACGGGTTAACGGTTCCGGCCATTCAGACAACCTGCAAATGTGCTTTGCATAAAAATTCGGCATTAATAATTCCATGTAACGGGGATTGGAAAAATCTCCCTTGGATTCAATTTCCCTTATCTCGGACAATACTTTTGGGTCAATTTGATTGGCCAGCACGTCTTTCGCATATTTGTTGTAGTCAGACGCGCTTGACATCATGTCAGAAATGATCAGTGCCTTTAAGTTCTGCTGGTATTTGAGGGCGTATTCAATAGCTACGATCCCTCCCCAGGAGTGGCCGTAAAGGAAAAAGTTGTCCTTGTTTAAATCAAGTGCCTTCCGGACCTGTTCCACTTCGTCAACACATCTGTTCAGATCATACACAGAGGTGTCTTTCGGCACTTCTGAATTACCGGTGCCCAACTGGTCATAATAGATAAATTCGATGCCTTCATTCGGGAAAAAACTTTCGAAGCACTCCAAGTATTCGTGACTCGCCCCTGGACCTCCGGATAGCAGCAGCACTTTGATTTTAGGGTTATTGCCAATCCTTTTAGTCCAGACCCTGAAGCTGCCTTTCGTCGTTTTAATTGGTATGATCTTAATACCGCCCGTTTGCAGCCCGGTGTCGGTGCTAAAGTACTGCGCTTGCGCAACGCTAACCTGTTGGGGACCGCAAGAGGATAAGGCCATCAGCAAAGCACTAAAGACGGTGACTGAAAGCATGCTTTTTAATTTACCGTTGAATTTTCTTGGCATTTTTGTCACCGGGTTCGGGCGCAGTCCGGGCAATGCATTTTTAAAGCGGGTTGTAGATTTTAACATAGATTGGTGATTTAATGGCTATATATAAGGCCTGTCTTTTCGTTGTTTTTTTGGCGGTAAAGGTACTTTTCGTCTTGGGGAATGTAAATGGACGATTAGATGTAACGTTTGGACGAACGTCACTTTTTTAAGGCTTAAAATACCAATATGGGGTATTCTATCAGGCTAAGCATATATGCACTTTACGCTCAAATTCAGTTATCGGCTGCCCGGCCTCTTTCCACCTATCAAAACTTTGGACTATTTATTATCCCAGCCCGAACTTTTAATAAAGTTCTGCATCTGTTAATAAAAACATTTATGACTTCTTCATTGATCACCGCGCACCCCCTGACCATGCCGCCGTGCATATCGCCACCTGCCTTATCAAACATTTCTTTCCGCTCCAGCCTCTATTTGGACCGATGTAAGCGAACTAACTATTCAGACCTGCTATTTTTTAATTTTTTCACCTAACACCTATAAATGCTTTACTCCAGATTATTAATTTCTTCAGTTTTTATAGCATAGACCCGTAGGGTATTATAGCTGCCAAGAATATAATAAGTGCAGACCTTAAAGCATTTTTAATAAAAACATTAAATAAGTAAACACTAAATAACCAAAACATCTAGCGATGAAAAAATCTATTTTTATAATGATGCTGGCCGCATATGCCATTGGTGCCAATGCGCAAACTAAAGACAGTGTAAAACTTTACAACCCTGCTGCCGATGCCCGAGCCACAATAAATGCGGCGGTTAAAAAAGCGGCTAAGTACCATAAGAATGTGCTGCTGCAAATTGGCGGTAACTGGTGTAAATGGTGTATAATTTTCAATGACCTGGTTACTACCGATCTTGATTTAAATAAATACATGACTGACAACTATGTCGTACTGCACGTGAACTGGAGTCCGGAAAATAAAAACGAAGCTATTTTGGCCAGCTTAGGATACCCGCAACGTTTTGGTTACCCGGTATTTGTAGTGCTTGATGATAAAGGCAACCGGTTGAATACCATATCTCCTCTTTACGTCGAAGATGACAACGGATTTAGCAAGGTCAAGGTGATGTATTTTTTGAAAAAATGGTCGCCGATGGCCATTGATCCAAAAACTTACGCTGTTAAATAAGTTAAGCATTAGATTATCGGTTTAGGGCAGTTTTATGAATGCATATGCACTACCTTAAATGATTTCGCGGATGACCGTTTTAAAGGTGTACAGAAATTCACAATAAATGCTTAACCTATTTTAAGTTCTTTAGTGGCGGTGTTCAATGCACTTTTCATCGCTCTGTAATGTTTTTACCGGCATCGCACCACAATGGCAGGTACCTAATCGCCAAATTTTTAAAAAAACAGATATTCATTATTTATGCGTATTTTCATCTATAGATTTATGCTGTTGATGAACATTTGTTACAAATACCTTCATGAAAAAGTTCCAACTGTTTATACTTCTGCTATTCTTCGTTAAATCATCACTTGCACAAACAAGCAACCTTGATGAATTGCCCTTGCCCGTATTGAGGCAAAAACTCGCAATAAGTAAGAACGATACGAATAGAGTTAACTTACAACTCGCCTTAGGACATTTAATGCTTGCAAAGGCAATTAGAGGAGAAAAAGACATTGATTCAGCGAAAACATTTTCTGCTCAGGCAGCCGTGCTGAGTGGTAAGCTGAACTATCAGTTTGGAATAATCAATGCTATGCTGCTTAATGCAGAAACTTTTTATGCCCGAGGTCACCGGGTAGAAGGCTTAGCGATCGCGCAAAAAGCACTCGCCTTTTCTAATTTCCACCACAACAGTGACGGCGAGGCCAGGTCAAATCATTTGATAGCGCAGTACTACCCAACTTCTGATCCTGTCTCTCTCCGGAACAGGATAATGTACCTGAACAAAGCGATTGTGATATTCAGGAAAAACAAAAATATCCAGTGGCTTTCCTTTTTGCTGACACAAAACGCAGACCTGCTGTCTCAGGCTGGACGAACGACGGAAGGGCTGAAAATGCTTTTCGAGGCTTTAAATCTGGGAAAAGGTGTAAGTCGCAGGACTGTTGAAGGGATCTACTGGAATATCGGCAGGATATCAATGGGTATAGGTGATTATACCAATGCTTTAAAGTACGATCTTTTAGCAGTAAAAACGGCTAAAGAGGTCAACGATACCACCATGCAGGTCGTTTATATACAGCATTTGATTGCTTCCACCTATATAAAAGCTGGAGACTACGACCGGGCTATTCCTTATTCCATAGAGGTATTGAAAATGGCAAAACGTTACAAAGAAACGTGGTGCGTCAAGATGGCATCATCGGCACTTGCTTTTGCATATACACACACTAACCGGCTTTCCAAAGCATTAGGCATACTGAATGAATTGAAAAAAGAGGCCAGCACTGATTTTGATAAACTGTCTGTAAACGTGGATTTTTCGAATAACCTGGTCTATGCAAAACAATTTTCGCAGGCTGGTCAGTATGTGCAGGATCTAAAAAAACTGCTGCCCTTAATTCCGCCAAATAACCCCGCAGTGACCATGGACGCCTATAATGCGCTCGCCTATTATTATGCCGAGACAAACCAGGTGAAACAGGCTTTCCATTATACAGATCTATATGCTGCACTGGCACACCAGTTAAAATATGTAGAAGGAATTACAGCGGCCGATGACCGGTACTATACGCTCGTTAAACTGGATCGACGTTCGAGATCCGACATTGGGACGTTCTTTAAAGACCAGGAGATCAGAGATTCGGCCTATAATAAAGTAAAAGCCTACCAGATATTCCTGCTGGATATGGAAAATGAAGCATTGGAAAAGAACAGGCATATCGACTCGCTTACCATGGATGCACAGGTAAAGGCGATCAGGTTGAAGCGCAACCAGCTTATTCAGAAGGCAACTATTTTTGGGTCTGTGATGCTTTTGATAATCACCGGCCTGATCTATAGCCGTTACAGATTGAAGCAGCGCAGCAATGCTTTGCTTACGCTTCAAAAGGAGGAGATCAACCATAAAAATATTGCCCTCCAACAGCTGATATCGGATAAGAACGAACTCTTAAAAGACAAGGACGAATTATTATCTGAAAAGGACCTGTTATTCAAAGAGGTTAATCACCGGGTGAAAAACAACCTGCAGTCGGTGATGCTGTTGTTGGAAAATCAGGCGGCAACGCTTGAAGGGGAAGCCTTCAATGCTGTAAATACCAGTCGTCACCGCATTTATGCAATGTCACTGATACATGATAAACTGATCGAATCGTCAAAACTGAAATCGATCAATATGAGCCTGTTTTTACCACAGTTGGTAGAACACATCAAAGATAGTTTTCACGGGTCTTCTCAGTTAAATATCAGGATCAGTGTCGAAGAGTTAATAATAGATGTTTCTCTGGCGCTTCCCTTGGCTCTTATTGTAAATGAAGCCGTGACTAATGCGTTCAAATATGCCTTCCCAAACAAAAATAATGGTGAGGTATATATAACATTCGGAATGAACAAGGGACAAATCAGGTTGGAGATCGCGGATAATGGAATAGGAATGGACAACCAGGTGAAAACTAAAAAAAACAGCGGCATGGGATTGAGTTTAATGCGGGGTTTATGTGAGGATATAGATGCAAAAATAACCTTCAAAAATGCCTCGGGAACACGAATTGTTATACTGTGTAATAATGATCGGCAGCAGGAAGATATTAATTTGGATATGGCTTTGCGTCATTTGCCGGATTTAGATTTGAATTAACAGGCTTTTAGTAAACGGGATGACAACCTCATAGCCCGAACCGTTTTTTCAGGCTATGAGGGTTATTCACTTTCAAGAAGTTCTATTTGCCAGATCACCGGCTCCCTGGTAACTGGGGAAGCTGTATCATTCCTTATACATCACTATAAGCTAACCCGGTATAACAACTAAAAAGAAATATATCACGGACATGAATGAGCTTTTCTGTGTCGAATTGTTTATGCGTTATTCTGGTTAGCTCATCCTTGGTTAAAACAACTGGGGTAACCTCATCTCGCTTTGTTCTAAAGCCCAAAAATGGATCGTTGGTTAGCAGCCCTTTTTGTTTACATTCCAAGACAACTTTTTTGAAATTTCCTAGGTATTTTATTGCCGTATTGTTACGACAATGTCTTTCTGTTTTAAGCCAGAATACAAACTGCGATATAAAGTCATAATCCAATTCCTTTACGTCCAGGTCGTCTTTTACATACTTCCATCTAATAAAGTTTCTTACATGGTCGTATGCGGTCTTATAACGAGTTAATGTAGCCGGAGCGATCTGGTGCCCCACTAAAACTTTCATTTGTTTGTTATGAAGTTGAAATGCTTCCATGATGAAATTTTTTTTCATCTTTTCCAATGAGTACATCTTTTATATTTTCTGCAGTTACAGGTTTATTGTCTTCAAGTAGTTTGGTTTTTGCCCGATACACCTTAACAGAAACCAAATCTAAATAAGAATGCAATTCTTTCGCTTCTTCGCTGATACCGGTTGTCCTGCCTAATTGTGCGTTCCATTGATCGGATATCCATTGTCTTTTGGTTGATATTTCCCGACGCTCTCCGTCTACCGTGATGCGTAGATAAATATATCTATTTTCATTTTTTTGATTTTTGGTTTGCTTTAAATAGTAAAGCAAACCGAAGCTTTTTTCTAACATGTGTTCTTTTTAAATTTCGGCAAAACTGTCAAGGTTATATTGAATTAAAAGAACAGGTATTTTACATTCTTTGGATCTCAATAAAGGGATACTAATTGAGATAAGAGGAGCATTTTATTAATTAGTTATTGCTTTGTAAAATAGAGCTTGGTGAGTCATTTTTAGGGCTAAAAAACGCTCCAAAAGACGCTCATGAGTTTTGGGATTTTATACAAGTTTTGCTGTTCTCTAACAAAATCTAAAAACAAAAACCCTCTAATTAGCGAAATTAGAGGGTTTTCGTTTTTTCAATGTTAGGTTCGATATCAACGCATATAATTAAAAAAGCCCTGTAAATGCTTGATTTACAGGGCTTTATATTTTCAGCGGAGAGCTAGGGTTCAGAACCTAAGCTCTTATGTGTTGATTATCAGTATGTTGCATTTTAAAAAGTTCCTTACTCTACGAATGACGCAAATAGCAAGTTTACTCTAATTGTTAATGCAAATATAGCTATATTTATATGTTTTTCAAAAACTTTTCAATTTTTTCAGCGCTATACTTTGTTGAACAATTTTGTTAAAAGGTTCGGGATCCTGCATTTTAATAAGAAACTGATTTGCAAATATTTATCAAGATTTTGACGCACTTTTAACTTTCAGAAAATGCCTACATGATATATATGACTACAAAGTTGCTTGTTGGCCATAAACCTAGTTAAAAATCATAAAGCGTAGGAGGTATTTGGTTTAAATCAAATTGTATAAAATCAAGTTTTTATTTGCGTTTGGCGGCAGATATGTTGATATTTAAACTCGCAAACCTTTAAGCCTTTCCAAATGCTGCAAACCACCAATAATGTTCATCAACAGTTCGCCGGTTTTTTTAACGACGCTCAATTATATCCTTACGCTTATGAAGTCCCAACAAACTGGTACCAGAAACAACAACGATTATAGTGGTCTTTATGGAGTAGGGGCAGTTGGTTCTCATCCGTGATTTTTATGATTTAATACCTTGAAATTGAGAAAACTTATTATAATACATCAATGACGGTACTTAAGAAGATTGGGGTCGTTCTAAACCTATTGGTATCGTCAATTGCTTGTTACGCACAGGATGCCCCGGTTTTAGTGGTTAAAGATCCCATCGACATCATGAAGTCGATGAAGCTCGAATACAAAAAACCATCCGGTTTCGATGAATTAAGGAGGAGTGAGTGTTTTAAATCTTACCCTAAATTGGAGCGGATCATAACTTGTGCTTATAGTCAATTGAGATCAACAAATCAGCAACTCATAGTCGTTACAACACTGTATCGCCCCTTGACAAAGGACGATTCAGTGTTTATGTCCAGAATTTCGCCTAACCGGATTAAAAGCCTGGACTGGATGCATGAAGCAAATATTAAAGGTAATATTGAAGAATCCTTAGGAAAAGACTCAGCTCAATATTGGAGAAAGTTCGTAAAATATTATCCCCAGGATAAGGTGAAAAAAACATTTAATGCAGATTCTGCCATAACATATTCCGTTAATTTAGATCTTCGAAATTACTATCAAAGTAAATACAGGTATCTGGACGTATTATGTGTAGCAAAGAAAAGAAGGGGCGTTATGTACTTTTTTTATTTATATACAGAGGAAGGTAAAAAACATTTTCCAGATTATCGGGCATCATTCGAGGGGGCATTTCGATATTTAGATTAATCCAAAATTTTGGCATCGTAATTTAGACGCGGAGAAACGGTTTGAAATATTATACAGACTTTGATTGGTTTAATTACTAATTGAGTCGGTTCAAACAAATTGTGAATTTCTAAAAATTGCTTTTTAGGCTGAAATCATCGTTATATATGCAGTAGTCAGATTTTTGACCGTTTATGTGGTTCAAACAAATTGTGAATTTTTGCCATTTGCGAAATGTTAATAAAACAAATTGTGGTATTTTTTATGTAATTATCTGATTATTATATAATTCAGGTGTATTGTTTTAAGTTACTCCTAATATTATCATGTCAATTATAAATAACCTTACTATAAAAAATCATTCGAACTTTGAAACCTGGGAGCATCATGTATTGTTTAAAATAAATTATGTCATCTTGTTTAAAACAAATAATGTCTTTTATTATTTATCGCTGTATCCAACCATTATTCGAGAGATTGAAGAAAAAGTTAGTCTTTATTTTAAGGCTTTGCAGTCCCTTCAACATGAATGTTCACTATGCTTGTGTGGGGCATGCCTAAAGTTTTTCCTGGAACTACCTGCAAATAATCCTTTAAATAACTATCCATAATAGCGTGCGATTCATGAATATAATTTTGCCTAAGTGATTCCCCCAAGAAAGCAATTAAGGGTTCTCCATAATGCATTTGCCCCTTATCATCAACATACACAGAAAATGAATAATAGAAATTTGTGTATGCTTTATTGATAGTAATATTAAACGTTGGATTAAAGTAATCATCAGACGTATCGAAATTATTAAAGAGATCTCCCTTGACTTTCCATTTTTCTACTTTTACTGATGGACTTTTGCTTATAAACGCAACCGGCTGTCTTGCTGCAAAAGCCTTTTTTATGTCTGTGTTAGCTTTGACTGCTAATGATTTAATAAACAAACTGTCTTTTCGACTGACACGTTTAAGTATAGCTGTATCACTTCTGAGTACATTTTTTACATAATTATCAGCGTAAAAGGTCATGTAAATCCCAGCGCCTGTAATGTCGACACTATCACCTTGGGCTTTAAGTATTTCCAGCACGAGGCTGTCTTTACTCATCTTTCTTACTTTTAACCAGGTTCTGGCCGTGTTAAAAACAGAGTCATAACCCCGTGAGAGCGGAAAATTAAAAAAGCGTTTGTTACCGGGGCTATATATACTTACCGAATCATCTGAAACGAAATTTATTTTCCACTGAGGTTCTAACTGGTAACCATATTCACTAAATGAAAGGCCATTTTTTTGACGACGATTTATCTCAGTGTAGCTAATTCCTTCTATTGATTTAAAAGAGATCAGATCCTTTTCACCATTATGCTTAACTATATTAGGATTATTATTGCTGCAGCCAATAATTATAGTGGCATAGACCAATAATAGCGTAAACACGAAGGTTATTATATTTTGCTTCATGAACAGTGTTTTAAATAAGATATAATATTATTTTTTGATCTATAGAGAAGCCGGTCCCGTGATGGATGTTTTGAGGAACTACATGTTTATGATAGGGTTGATCTTTAGGATTTTAAAATATTATATCCTTTAACAAAAGCCATGTAAGCATGATTACCCTTATCTTACCAATTTATTCATTTCGCAAACTCTTCACCGGGTTTGCCATACCAGCCCTAATGGTTCGGAAACTTAAGGTAAATAACCCGGTTAGCAGCATCCCTGCACCGCTGATCACGAATACCCACCAGCTAATGGCTACGTGGTCGGCAAAGCTTTCCATCCATTTATTTACAGCGTACCATGCAATCGGCGTTACTATAACAAACGCGAGTAAAATAAGCGATATCAGTTCGGTTGATAGCAAGGTTACTATTTGAGTAACGCTTGCACCAAATACCTTGCGTATGCCAATTTCCTTTGTCCGTTGATTGGTGGTGTAAATGGCAAGGCCTAATAGTCCCAGGCAACTAATCAATATCGATAAACCCGTTGCCCAGCTGAGCAGGGTTGATGTGTGTTGTTCCTGATCGTAAAACCGGGCTATCGTTTCGTCATAAAAATGGCAATCAAAATCATCGTCGGGATAAGCCTTCTTCCAGGCTTTTCCCATATTTGTAATGGCGGTTTTCCACTCGTTACCGCCTGCGGTTTCAGGTTTCAAACTAACATGTAACGTCATCATTGGCCGGGGGATTGGACTACCCGATGTTATGATTGATGGATAAATGGTGGAATGCAACGACCGCTGATTAAAGTCGGCAACAACGCCAATAATATTTAAATTCCGGCCCTTAATTGCAAACCAGCTCAACTGCTTTCCGATAGCATCATTCGGGTTATTAAATCCTAATAATTTAGCGTAAGTATTATTAATGATAATGGCTTTCCCAGTGTCGGCTTCGGTTATGTTTCTGCCGGCAAGCAATTTTAGCTGGTATATTTTGATGTAGTTTTCATCGCCAGACTTAACTATTATTTCTTCTGTTGTAATGTGCTTTTTTCCATCGTCATAAGTAATTCGAGTCCTGTTAAATGCATCAGCCGAAGGTGGGTCATTACCTAAACCCACAAGGGCAACCTGCGGCATCGATCTGAATTCGTTCAGCAGTACCTGGTTGGTGCTGACCTTACTGGTATTCCAGGGGGTATTAATGACCAGGATAGCATCCTTTTTAAACCCGAGGTTTTTATGTAGGGCGTAATAAATCTGCTGGCTTACTAAAATGGTAGCCATTATAAAAAATTGGGCTACAACAAACTGCGAAACCGTAAGCCCCTTACGGAGCCACGCGTTCCGTGTTTTATTGCTATTGTCCTGAAACTGGTTTTTTAACACCGATGCCGGCTTGTAGCCCGATAATACAATTGCGGGATAAAAACCCGACAAAATACTAATCACTATAGTTAACATCAGCAGGAAGAGCAGGACGTTCGGTTGTAGAATATTGGCATGAATATCAGGGGATATCACATCGGCAAACATTTTTAAAATAATTGGCGCAAGCAACATCGATATGCAAACCGCAAATCCTGTTATAATAAATGTTTCGCCTAAAAACTGTACCATTAATTGCATCCGGCTGCTGCCCAAAGTTTTGAGTATTCCAATTTCTTTTGCCCTTTGGGCGGCTTGGGCGGTGGTTAAATTCACATAATTTATACATGCCAGCAATAACAAAAAGATAGCGCTGGCCAATAATCCGTAAAGTGTTGTTTTGCTGGCCTGCGATGAAAAATAAAAAATATTATAGTCGGGATTGAAGTGAATATCATCCAATGGCTGCAGGGCCAGATCAATGATGGGGGCAGGCATTTTTGTGTTGGCTGGCGGCGTACGATGTTTCCTGTAAATCGTATTGATCTGTTTTACAACCCCAGGTGCAGGAACGCCAGGCACCAGTTTTATAAAAATCTCCGATGCTGAAGAAATTCTATTCCAATTGTCTATATTCAGATCAGCGGCTAAATGTTTATTAGTTGTGGCAGTACTAAATGAAATAAAATCACGAAAGGTAAAGTCGGTATTTCGGGTAAACGTTTCAACTATGCCGCTAACGGTTATCTTAAGGGTATCATAGGTAACTACTTTACCAATCATTTCATGATAGGATAACGAGGGGAAGTAAAGTCTGGCTTGCTGGGACGTTAATACTACCTGATTGGGTGCCTCAAGGGCGTGTTGCAATGAGCCGGCAAGCCATTTATAATTAAAAATTTTAAAATATTGCTGATCGGCAAGGGTTATCCTGTCCGGGTCTTTAAAACGCTTTTGCGCACTTTTATCTTTGTCGATATATACAAAATGAGGCGACAGTGTATACAGCGGCGTAATTTCCTCAATCCCGGTTGCCTGGCTTTTAATAGCCTCAGCCAACGGGCCAAATACTCCACTTGAATAGTTTTTATGTCCCTGAAATGACATGTTCATAACAACGCGGTAAATCCGGTCACTGTCCTTGTGAAATTTATCAAACGTGAAATCGTAGTGTACCACAAAGTGAATGGCCAGGAAAGCACTTATACCGATGGATAAACCGATAATATTTATCAGTGTAAATAACCTATGTTTCCAAAATCCGCGGAATGCAATTTTAAAAAAGTTTTTTGTCATAAAGGTGCCGGTTGATTTTTCATGTGTCCACCCCGAAGGGTTTACATGGCTCAATAATAGCGGCACAGGTTGGGTAAAACCTCTCAAGTTATAAGATGGGAGAACTTTTTGAAGGTGGTTTTTATATTCTAAAGGGGTTTTGCCTGTAAATTCCTTAAAAATACGATGAAAGCTGCTTTGTGAATTAAAGCCAGACTCATACGCAAGACCAAGCAGCGTGATATGATCATAGGACGGGTCCTGCATTTTGAGCGCAACCTCGCGAACACGGTATTCATTGATAAAATCGTTGAAGCTTTTTTTGAAAACTGTATTAATAATTCGGGATACTTCATGAGTATGCAATCCAAGTTTTTCAGCAAGAGAGCTCAGGTTTAATTCTGCATCCCGGTAGTATCCTTTCTCTTTTACTTGCAGTTTTAACCAGGAACCTTTTTGCTTCAGATCTGCCGGTAATAATGGCTTTAAGGTTATATCAGTTTTCTCAGAGATTTCTGCTTTTAAATGGCTCTTTACAGCAATCCAAATGATCAAGGATATGAAAAGGAGGTACAAAGGAAAATAATACTGTTCCCTGATTTACCATGGTAAAAAAAATAGTTAACAGCTGTAAATGGTATCCATAGTAACCATAGCATAGTGAATGCGGTAAGCAAGCGATCCAACCATAACAACTCGTTCCGATAGCGGTCGCCTCCATTAAATTTTAGCCCCCGGTAAAAGCTTCCTATCTGTCTGTGCGCCAGGTAAAGGTAAATTGTGACCGAAACAAACGCCAGCAATTGCAATATGGGGTTCAGTTGCTGAAAAGCCGGCGTTTTATAAGTAGCCACACCTGTATTTATGCTATCCCTAATTTCCAATGCCTGGACGACCAGTTCCAGCAGCAACGGACTAAAATGTAGCAGATCTTTAGACCGGAATTTATATTCCGGCCGCGTTACTTTAAACACGTAAAAGAAAACAAGGGGCCCAAGAGCAAGCGAAAATTGCAGCGGTAACCGGCTCCAATTAGTAACGTAAGTTGACAGACCAATGTCGATGCCCAATATCCGGCCTATCCACAAAACAATTGTAACCATTGCCAGGGCCAAAAGCCGGTTTGCGGCTCGGTTTATCTTTTTGGTGAACCATAAAAGCAGGATAAAAGTGAGCGCGATAAAGATCGTACCAAAAAGAGCCAGATCATAGGTATTGATATGGAAAGTATATGTATCCATTTGAAATATTAAACTCAATCGCTCTTACAAACTTATAACTTATTGGTTTATCTAATTATGTTGAATAAATTATATTTACTAATTTCAAGGTTCAAAAAGGAAAGAGTTTTATAAGATTAGTTATTTGAAAGCCAATTAATTTGTTTTATCTTATATAGTTGACGACACGACACTCCGTGGATAGGTTATGTTTCAAAGCAAGTGATTGTGATAAAGACAAACCATTCCTGACTTCACGTAACCTCAAATGACTTATTTTTTCGCCTCTGCAGGAACAAAACGAAATCTGCTTCTTTTAAAATCGATATTAGTATTAGGGTCAAAATAGTTTCTTCCTAAATAGCTCAATATCCTGCCCGATCCCATGATCAATGTATCGCCTTTATGCAACAGTACGATTGGATTGGAGTACCAGATTGTTTCGTTTCGGTCACTTTTAAAGTTATAGTCTGCAAATAGGGTGTCACCTTTAAATGTACCGTTAACGATGTTGCCATCTGTAGATTTGCTAACCGCCATTGGATCACTTTCATAATAACTTATAAGAAGATGGCCCGTAGCCTTGCCGTAAGAATTAATTGAAAGGGTCAGGCTGGCACTATCTTTTTTAAATAGTGCCGTATATTTCTTATTTCCAGTTTTCAATTTACTGATATTAATAGCTGTGTGCTGCTCGTTCTGGCCACAACTAAATACGGATAACTGGACTAATAAGAATACCTGCAAAATAATGAGACGGTGTAGTGGTTTCATTTAGATTTATATTTCGATATTGGTAAATATACGGAATATAATTCCAATTAATTTAAATTAACAAAATATAATTTTGATATATTCCGGGCAAATTATTTCATTCTTTAGATATGAATTTTTATCTAAGTCATTGATTTAGAAATGATAACGACAAATTTAGCTTAAAAGTGAGTCGGTTCAAACGAATTGTGAATTTCTAAAAATTACTTTTTACGCTGAAATCATCGTTTATATATGCAGTAGTCAGACTTTTGACCGTTTATGTGGTTCAAGCAAATTGTGAATTTTTACCATTTGCGAAATGTTAATAAAACAAATTATGGTATTTTTATCGTAATTGATAAATTATTAAATTTTTGTGTAGATATGCTCGTCGGCTAAGACCGCTTTGAGATTTAAGGCATCATAGGTCCATTGAATGTAAAGTTCTTCTTCCTGAGTAAAGACTAGTGCTTTGGTGATATTTCAAATAAATCATAGATGTTCTGATAATGTTCAATTTTTTGAAGTCGCTTATGTTTTGGTACTTATCACGTAATTAAATTCTATCTTTAATTTTCTAAACACTTATGCAATGGTTCAAAAAATAGTCTGCATTTTCTTGCTGTTTCCTATTTTACAAAGCTGCTCTCAGGCACAATCTTTTAATAAAACCAAGTTAGACAGCTTTTTTGTCGCACTGCATACCAAAGATCAAAACATGGGCAGTATCGCCATATCCGCAAACGGAGTGTTGGTTTATCAAAATGCCATCGGTTATAGTCTGATAAATAAAAATAAAAGTGTAAAAACACCAGCCACCATTGAAACAAAATATCGGATAGGCTCTATCACTAAGATGTTTACGGCAACGATGATTTTTCAGCTGATTGATGAAGGCAAACTTGGTTTTGACACGCCTTTGGCCAGTTATTTCCCACAACTACCGAATGCCGGGAAGATTACTATAAGAGAAATGCTTAGCCACCGAAGTGGTCTTCATAACTATGTGGGCGACTCGCTTTATACCACCTATATGACCAGCCCTAGGTCAGAGGCTGAAATGATCACTATGTTTGCCGGACAGAAATCTGATTTTGAACCGGATACGAAGGCCGAATACAGTAATACCAACTTTGTGCTGCTGGGTTATATCATTGAAAAATTGACGGGAAAAACCTATGCAGAAGACCTAAGAGAACGCGTCACTTCAAAAATAGGCTTGGCACAAACTTATTACGGTACCAAAACCAATGCGGTCAAAAACGAAGCGTACTCCTACAATTACCCAGGGCAATGGGCACAAATGCCCGAAACGGATATGAGTATAGCGGGCGGCGCTGGTGGTATTGTTTCGACGCCCACTGATTTGGTTAAATTTGTAAACGCGCTTTTTGAAGGCAAACTCATTAGCCCGGCTAGCTTAGAGCTGATGAAAGTTATGAGGGACAACTACGGGATGGCCATGTTTGCCATGTCGTTTTATGACAAAAAAAGTTATGGGCATCTCGGAACTATCGATGGATTTTACAGTATACTGACGTATTTCCCGCAAGAGAAGTTAGCGATAGCTTATACTTCCAATGGATCACGATATTCGTATTTTGATGTGTTTATGGGTGCATTAAACATTTATTTTAACAAGTCGTTTACCATCCCTGAGTTTAAAACGATTACACTAAAAACGACTGATCTGGATCAGTACCTCGGTAAATATTCCAGCCCCACATGGCCCCTGAAGATTGTTATCATTAAAAAGAATGCCGCGCTGCTGGCGCAAGTCATTGGCCAGAGCATATATCCACTGGAAGCTAAGGGAGACAATAAATTTGTTTATGCGCCTCTTGACGCTAATTTGCAATTTGAACCCGCTAAAAAAACCTTCACTTTAATCCAAAGGGGAGTCACCTACCTGTTTACCAAAATTGATTAGGTATCAAATTTCGGGTTCGGGATGGATAACTGATCATTTTTAAATTTGTTTATTCCCCCAAAACAAAATAGCTGATATTGTGGATATTACGGCATGCTTGACCATGCCATTCCGTGCGAGTTAGATCAACGGGTTGTGTAATTGAATGAAATTTTCAGATCTTAAAATAAGTAAGTTAGCATGTTCAAAGTGTGACGGAATGCCCTGCAGCCATTTTTCGGAATATGGTGGTCAATGGCCCCAGAATATCCACTATGATCACTATACCGCGATAATATTTTATGTGCCTGAGCTAATAAGGGTAGGTGAGAAGTTGAATTCGTTTTCTGACGATTTATAAATATCCATTCCTTCCCATCTATACCAGTTTTGATATCTGATCTTTTTGGATTTTTTACATCAGCGTAAGCAAGACCTGTATAACAACTGAATACGAAAATATCTCTGACTAGGCAGAGAGCTCACCTCTAAATTTGAAACGCTGAAATAACGGAGGATTAAAAGATGCATGCAGTACAAAAGTCCGGGGACCAGTTGACAACATTTTCCAAAAGTATCCGGGACACGCTGGTGCTTTTCGGGAATAGCAGACCGTTCTTGCAACATTTTCAATTAACTTTCGTCTTTAACAAAACCGCATAATGAAAAAATCAGCAGCGCTATTACTTTTTGGACTTGGCTTAACAACCGGATTAAAGGCGCAGGATATTATGCCAAAGGATTCGATAGAGACGCGCTACCTGACGGCACAAAAAAACCTTGGCAGGAGATTTTCAGATAGGTTTTATCCTAATTATGTGCGCTTGCATCAGCTTGACGAAAAGGCCTTTGCCGCGAAGATCGATTCTGCGGCCAAAAGTTTTAATGCGCTGCTCGATACCTATCAATCATTGCTGCAGCCTGCTTATGCAGCCGCCCAGCGATTCGAGATCAAGCTATACTTTGATAAAATACTGATCGAATATCCCAACAATCATGAGATATATACCAATCAGCGCCCGGGCAGCTACCCTGTGATCGACAAAAAGGTCCTGGGCGATCTGGCGGTTTTTAACGATCCTGCTTTGCTCGGTAATTCAGACCTGGAACCCTTCATTCAAAGTTTCCTGGGGTACAAGATCAACTCGGAACTCAACAAATCCAGGTATCAGGGACTTTATAATAAGCGGCTTTATGCTATGTGGAGCCTGCTGCCGAAGTATTTCAAGAACAGACAATGTTTAGCGTTCCATCAATACCACCTTTTGCTGGACCATATCACGCACAACGGGTTCAAGCATACAGAGAAGCTTTATGAGCTGTTCAAAGAACAATGCGGGGATACAGCTTTCAGATCAAAGCTGGAACAGGTATACCGTGACGCGCGGCATGATCAGGAAGATCACCTCGTGCGGGAATACAAGCGAATTGGTAATTATGGCCTGGACATCCACGTTTTTGATAATCGCGGCGGGACAACAACTAATCAAAAACCGGTCATCGTTTTCTTTCACGGCGGCAGTTGGTCGGAAGGACAACCGTCCTGGCACTTTGAGGCCTGTCGCAGATATGCAGCGAAAGGATGGGTAGCCTGTTCGGTAGAGTATCGTATTTATGGATCCCAGGGCACCCTGCCATTCGCAGCGGTGATGGATGCCCGATCCGCGATCCGCTGGCTCAGGGAACATGGCAATGAACTTGGTATAGACACCGGGCGGATCGTGGCTACAGGTAATTCAGCGGGCGGGCATTTGGTCCTGGCTACGGCATTAGCTAGCGGCTGGAATGAAAAAAACGACCATCTGAATTTCAGCCCTGTGCCAAATGTACTTTTGGTCAACTCTGGTGTGTATGATCTTACAGATGATAAGACCGCCTGGATCAGGAAGGACCTCAAAAATAAAGACCTCGTTAAAGGGATCTCGCCCAATGAGTTGATCAGAAAAAACTTGCCGCCAACTTTGCTGATCCATAGTATGGCGGATCAGAATGTTCCTTACCCCTCAGCGTTGAAGTTCGTTGACTTGATGAAAGCAGCCGGGAACGCTCCTGAACTGAAAACGCTCGAACAAGGCGGCCACTTTATTTTTGACCATCCTGCATATACCCCGTCCGTCTTTGCATGGCGAAAAGAGTTTTTAAAGCGCCTCGGGTATCCAGGCACTGACGGTGAATAACTGGAATTGCCTATACATGCAGCAAAGGCGCATATAGCCGATGGCAAGGTTTTTAAACCGCCTCCTGAAATTTACCTTTTTCGTTACTGCCAAATATCATGTCAATGAAAAACTATTTTATACTATCGATTCTTTTTTTTTATCATATTCTAACCCCTACCGACTGCTTTGCGCAAAATAATCAGCCGTTCCATACTGGGTTTCTGACAGATAATCCTTTGAAAAGCCATCTGGACTCCCTGGTTGACCAACGGGTTAGGGCCTATTTTAAAGATAAATGGGCTGTAGGCCTTTCATTGGGCATCGTTATAAACGGAAACGCGTTATATTACAACTACGGTGAGACCCGGTCGGGAAACAGCGGCTTACCGTCAAAAATGACGCTTCATGAGATCGGTTCCATGACCAAAAGCTTTACGGGGATTTTGCTGGCGCAAGCCGTAATCGACAAAAAAATAGCGTTGGGCGATGATATCCGTAAGTACCTGAAAGGTGATTACCCGAACCTTGTCCATCAGGCCACGCCGATAAGGATCAGGGACCTGACTAATCATACTTCCCGCATCACCCGCATCTTTCCGAATCTGTGGGAAAGAGCAACTACCAGCAGTTGCAGGCTGACCACGTGAAGAAAGCAAGTGGTTTACGATCGTAGTTCCTAACGGCAAGATCGGGCCTCGGTACCGCACCAGCATAACTTTCAATGGGCAACTGTTCGGCGAAGGAAAGATGCTTGAAGCGGCAAAAATATACCAGCAGGCAACCAGTTTCCATCAACAACACCCAACACTCTTACCCTGATTCCATGACAAAACGATTGATACATATTCTGATCCTTTTAGCAAATGGGACGTTTGTGACCGCACAGCATCTTGCTGGAATGAAGAAAAGCGGTATGCAAACACATCAGGAAATGATCCGCACGATCCCTTACCTTTTGTATCTTCCCAAGGACTACGATCTGGATTCGGCAAAGCGGCATCACTTGGTGATGTTTCTTCATGGGTCAGGTGAAAGCGGCAGCGATCTCGAAAAACGATTTTAACTATAAACAAAATGTAGGTTTTAAAGAAAGCTGGTCTGTTAAATAGGTCTCTTTAATCACCCCCGACAATGCTATGTTTAGACTTTACAGATGGGTATGTGAAACCTCCAAAAAAATAAGTTAGATAACTTCGATACCAATAAGCTGTACAAGCTCAGAATCAATATTACTTTTTTACTTTTTATTAGTTATTTTAAGCCGGATAATTAATTGTTGAAAAATGGAGGATGCACTCATGGCTGAGGTAAACTTCTGACAAAACACGAATGTTACATAATTACTTTAAATATTTAAACATTACGCCTATTGAGGAGCGTTGGGGTATGTTTGTTACGGCTGTGGGTTATTCAAAAGTTGAACCTAATGATAATTATCCTAACCAAATACACCCGCAAAGTCATCATTTAACCTGGAACAGGGGGCGTATATTAAATGATTATTATATTGTTTTTATTTCAAAAGGTAAGGGCGTCTATGGTTCGGCGTTAACCGAACCAACTGATGTAACTGCTGGTACATGTTTTTTCCTGTATCCAGAGGTATGGCACCGGTATAAACCCGACCCTAAATCGGGCTGGGAAGAATATTGGGTTGGGTTTAATGGCTTTTATATAGAGCAATTAATGGCCAATGGTTTTTTTGACAAGCAAACCCCCTTTGTTTTTTTAGACTTAAATAAAGATATACTGATCATGTTCCGTAACTTAATTGAAGCTGTTCAGGCTTCTTTAACCGGTTATCCTCAGTATATTGCCGGTATTACCATGCAAATTTTAGGACTCATCAATAATGTAGCCCATCATCATCAGGAATATAATAATGACCCGGTCGGGAAATTAATATCAAAGGCAAAATTTATTATCCAGGAATCATTTGAAGATGCCCTGGATATGGAAAAACTGGCCATGGAGCTGCCTATGGGGTATTCTTCTTTTCGTAAGGCTTTTAAACAAATTACCGGTGAATCGCCCAATCAATACCATTTAAATTTACGGCTTTCAAGGGCTAAAGATCTGCTTACATCTACAGTTTTAAATATCAACGAGATAGCCTATCAAACCGGGTTTGAATCTGTTTTTTATTTTTCAAAATTGTTTAAAAAGAAAAATGGCGTTTCTCCAAATGCCTTTCGAAAAAACATCGATCAATCATTTTAAACTATACCTGTCATTTAATAAATCTTTCATAAAGTTATTGATCGTGAACTGATCTACTACTGGCTTGCCGGTAAAAGGAATGGCAGGCATGTATGGCACAGGGCCAAACTCTGTAGTAACAGGTAATATCTTAGTATTAACTTGTTTGTTGGTAGCTACAATTTTATCCCACCAGCCAAGAAACTTATCTAATGCATACCTCCATTCCGGCGCCCGGGGATCTGCAACCTGCGGCCCTTGTTCAAAACCAACGCGAGCATGAATATGGCGGCTTCGTTTAATACCTTCATCAACAATGGTTGCAAAGTTTTCCAGCATACTTTCTGTAACGCATACCCAGTGCGAAAAATCTGCTGTTATATTAAAATCATTACGCAGGTCAAATATTGTACTGATCATTTGCGGAGAATATCCCAACCGCCCACGGTGCGTTTCGTGCACTACGGTGATACCTGTTTTTTCTGAAAATTCTTTTGCTGTATCTACAAGTTCCAGGTTTTGCTGTAATGAAAAGTAATCCCGACCGGTATGGGAGTTAATCAGCAGTGGATCTGGCTCTGCGCATTGATAGAGGTTTTTAACGAACGATTCTTTGAATTTTTTAAAGGTGCTGCCCTCCGCGCTGTGCTGATGGCTTACCATATACATTTCGTGCTGTTGCAGGTAATCAAACAGAACGCGCTTATCATTCAGGTTATCCGGTACCCAGGTATCTATTCCATCATATCCGGCTGTTTTTATCTTATCCAGAAATGCCTTCAACTCCAGGTGCTCATGTCCCCATAGCGGACTAAGTATCTTAATTTCCATAGCCGATGCTCATCTTTTCTGAAGCTCCGCTAATGCGATGGGTCATTGAAATATCGCCTTTATCATCACTCTTTACCTTTTGAACCGCCTTTCCATTAATAGAAACTATATAATTTGCATTCGGTTTCAATTGCTTAATAAGATAAGTGAGCGTTTTTGCCGACGGTTTGGTTGCTGTTTGCTGCCATTCCATTTTATCACTGCTCCATTGTCCTATGTTGATGGTTAATGGCTTGTCTGTTGTGATTTGTAAAGAAGCTACGGGATTGTCGCCATTAAAGTAACTCAGTTGATTTTTAGTGGTGTTAAAGCCAAAGTTTTTATTACAAATAACCTTAAACCGCTGATTTGATACCGCGTAGCTATCATTATCAAGGTTAATAGTTAGGCGCTGACCCCTGAAATTATATTTCAGTGCAGTACCTTCAAGTTCCGGTGTAATATGCGGGTCGAGATAAAAGCGATTATACAATGGATTTACGCCGTAGATAGCCTGATATAACCCTACTATAGAAAGGCTGTTGCCAGACAAAATATCATCGCCCAGGCCATCCTGTTTCAGGCGGCCATATCGTTGAAATGCGAGGCCATCTTTACTATACCGATCCAGCACGTTTTTCACATACTTAACTGCCAATGCCGGGTTATAACTTGCATAGGCTTTAACCCCAACGGCTCCCCATGACAAAAACAAATCGCCATTTTCATATCCGGGGAAAGGCCATTGCCATTCCTTACCTTCGCCGGGAGCATATGATGTCATAGCAAGCGGCCAAAAGAAAAGATTTTCCTTTTGCATTTGATTCTCAATATTATCAAGGATCAATTTTTTCCGGCTATCATCATCGCAAATATCATAGGCAATGGCCATGAAATTAACCGGTGTAACCATGTTGCGGCCATGAATGGTTTGATCTTTGTCTCGCCAGTGAATATAACATTTGTTTTCGTCGTCCCAGAAACCACCCTGGCTGGTTGATTTGTTAAAGCTTGTTTTTAATTGGGCGGCAAAGTTTTCATAGTACTGTGCTTTAGTGTGATTATTTAGCTGGTTTTCAATATCAGCCCATTTTACGAGCGCGTGATAAAGATTGGCGTTGACAAAGGCATTTTCATACGATGCCCAGATAATGTCTATCCAATCGCTGCTTTGTTTTTGGCCCTGGTTATCTGTCATCATTTCAACAAGGCCGTTGTTATTGCTATCTCTTTTAAGTATCCAGTCTAAAGCTTTCTCGCATGATAGTTGATGGGTTTTTACCCACGCTTTATCCCCAGTCATATCATAAAGCTCAGCAACGTTGGTTACGAAATCGGGGTTCGAATCCATGAGTATTCCCCATTGTGCTTCGTAAAAACCATATTTATTAAATTGCCCAGGCATGGCATCCTCATTGGTATAAGCCCATCGCGGGTACACCCGCCCGTCGGGTTTTATCGCATGGTCACGATAAAAATCAAGACAGCTCTTATAACCTTTCAAATAATTAGGGTCATTGATGCCTAAGCCAAGTTGAGCAATATACTGTTCGTGCAAGCACACAGGTCCGTAAGGGGTATGCCAGCTGTTGCCGCCAAAATGCAGCGAATCAATTACGCCAATTCGGGCAATTGTACTTAGCACAGCATTTACCTGGTCTCCGTTTATACCTTGCAGTTTACCGCGTCCGTATTTTTCGTTATATTCAAAATAGCTAAATATTAAACTTTGCGAACTTTTACCGGCTGGTATATTAAAAGCAGACCATACATCAGTGGCTTTCCGTATAAAACGGCGCCTGTTGGTGCCACTGTCTGTGCGTGGTAGCATTTCCTGGTTGGAAACAGTAACTGTATAAGCCAGTTTGTTTTCATTTGTACGGGTATATTTCATGACCACCTCTTTGCCCGGAGCATCAACCGTAATATTTAACCCTATACCATTTTTGCTGTTCCAAAAGCTGGATGACCGGGTGTGAACACCGTAAGTGCATAGTGGCTCATTAAATAAATAAAACCAGGCCAAGCCACCGTAACCCTGATACGCCCCGTTCCAGGTATTGATGTCGTCAAAATTAAAAACGGGCATGGCCGCTTCATCTACCTTAACCTGTTTTGAGAGCTTTCTTTCAATAAGCCATTTTATGGATTTGTCTTTTTTTATAAAAGTCCAGCTCTCATTAATAGTTAAATCCTTATCGCCGTAACTGATACCGTCAATCTTGTAACTATCAGCGGTTTTTATTAGCACTGGATTACTTTTTAAATGCAATGAAGAATAAGTTATACCACCTGCTTTTATTGAAGTATAGATACCATCTGCACTGCTAATCACCTTTTTGCCGTTAATTACCAGCGATGTGACGCTCGCTTTGTTATTATAATTAAGCACCATGCTAAGCTTTGGTGTACTTATCGTAATTGTTTTAGGCTCGTCGGTTATTATTTTGTGAGTTGATTTTGCAGATCCGGTTAATGGCTCCAGCATCGCTAAAAAAAATATCAGCTTAATATATACTCTTTTGATAAACATAGGTTGGTTATTTAATGGGAGATAAGGAATCGTAAAAGATAAAGTTAAGGGTTTATTGGTTCTTGTGGTAAATTAAGGGGTTTTGGTCATTGTTGTTTAATGCATCACTTATTTTTAAACTGGTAAAAACGTCATCATTTAAAATATTTTGAATGCCGTTAAAAGTACTTCCATCAGGCATATAGGCGCAGGTCATGGCTCGTCTGTAACCTGGTGTCATATTTGCATGGGCTCCATGTATGGTAAGCCCGTTGTGAAACGAACAACTGCCAGCCTTCATTGGTGCAGCCACAGCTTTAGTTGTTTTAAATTCGGGATATGTTGTGAAAATGGCACCCATGTTTTTCCCAATGCCCGGGTTCTCAAAAGTTGTTTGCAGATAGGAGCCGGGTATGAAGAAGAGGCAGCCGTTTTCATACGTTGCGTCATCAAGCGCCACCCAGATAGATAATGCCCGGCGGTCGCTAAACGACCAATAGGGGGTATCCAGGTGCCATGATGTAGGGTTGGCCCATGGTTTTTTAATGAGTGCCTGGTCATGCCATATCCTTATACCGTCAGCGCCCGATAATTGGGCTGCCATTTTGCCCAACCGTTCGTCGACCATAATCTGTTTAATTTTATCATTATCCTGCCAAAGGTTAATTAACTGATCAAAAACATTGTCATAATATGACTTGTCGGCATCATCCCCTTTGCCATAAACTTCTTTACGGTCGGGCATTTTGTTGCCGTTTCGGTTTGCAACTGCCTCATCAAGGGCTGTTCGCCAAAAATCAAGCTCATCTGGTGAAAGGAAATCTTCTATTACTAAAAAGCCATTATGGCGGTATTGCGCAATATCCTGCGGCGATAGCTCATTTTTCATTTAGTTCTAAAATTGGTTTATGAATTCAAAATTATAATGAAAGCTATTTCAGCAGTTATTACATGAAGGGCTTTTTTTTGTACTTTTTGATATATCTGTTTTTAGGTAACTGATAGTGATCTTATAACGATCTTATAAAAAACTACTTATTGCATAATTATCAAAAAGTACAAATTAATGTCCAAATAATGTATTTAAAAATTTAAACTATCGAATAATTTTGAAGTAACAATTATATAACAATTCACCCGGCCGAACCATTTAACCAGCCGCGATACGAATAAATTACTAATAAAACTGATTATGAAACAAAGCATTACTGCATCGGTAAGTCATTTTTGGTTCTCAGGTAGTCCTCCTTAACAGGTAAAGAAGATTGTTCTGAATCTTTTTATAATCCGGAAATCTAACATTGAGTGATCTGGTTTGCTATGATACTGAGCAACCCAAAAAATCCAAAATTCTGAAAGCCAATAAAAAAAAATGCCATCAATACATGGCCTGGCTTTGCTATGCCAAAAAAATTAACCAAACAATAACCAATTAATTAAATCTCATGAAAAAAAAACTTTTACTTTTTAAACCGTGGAAGTACAGTGCGCTACTCATGTTGGCGCTACTCATGTACCTTCCTTTACGGTCGCAGGGCCAGGTTGCAGTTACCGGCACTGTAAAAGATTCGGTAAGTTCCGAGCCGGTCGTAGGTGTTTCTGTTTCATTAAAAGGTACAACAACAGGCACCCAAACAGATCTCAATGGTAGGTTTAAAATTAGTGCACCGGTTGGCAGCGTGTTAATATTCAGGTATATAGGTTATAAAGAGCAACAGGTTACGGTACAAAACTCCGATATGATTAATGTGCGGTTAGCTTCTATATCACAAAATTTAAAAGAAGTAGTGGTTGTGAGCTACGGTACGCAAAATAAGCGTGAAGTAACCGGCGCCATAAGTCAGCTAAAAGCTACCGAGGTTAAAGATATGCCGGTACCTAATATTGGGCAAAAATTACAAGGTAAGCTCGCCGGTGTGCAGATCAATCAAAATTCAGGAACCCCGGGTGCAGAAATGACGTTCCGCATCCGTGGTGCGGCATCTATTAACGCGGGCAATAACCCACTGGTTGTTATTGATGGTTTTCCATCCGAAAGCGGCCTTCAAACCCTAAGTCCTGATGAAATTGAAACTATTTCGGTATTAAAGGATGCATCGGCTTCTTCGCTGTATGGTTCACGTGCAGCCAATGGTGTGATATTGGTAACTACGAAGCAAGCTAAAACTGGTCAGAAAAGCCTGGACTTTAGCGCTTATACAGGTGTACAGTCTGTCCCGGACAGGGGCAAGCCCGACCTTATGAACCCCCAGGAATTTGCACAGTATAAAAAGGAGTATTATGAGGATGCCGCCAGATACGAAGGCTACACTGGAGGAGTACCTACGGTTTATCAAAACCCTGCTCAGTACGCCGGTAAACCTGGTACAAACTGGTTTGATATTTTATTACGCAATGCAGTTACTCAAAATTATAACCTGGCTTTTGCCTCGGGCACAACAGATCTGAAATCGGTTGTCAACTTGAACTATAACAAGCAGGAAGGCGTAATGCTCAATTCGTATGATGAACGCTTTACTGCCAGGACTAATAATATTTACACAGCATCTGACAGATTAACACTCGGAGTTAATTTGGAGGTATCCTATGGTAATAACCAGGTGGTGCCTGGTTTGGATAACGGACGTAATATCATAGAAAATGCCTTTTTAATGGATCCTACACTAAACTATAAAAACCCCGATGGTTCCTATCCGTTGTCGTTTTCACAACCTGGTATGTTCCCAAACCCCAACTATTACCTGGTGTTAACACAAATAGTTAACAAAACCAAAGCAACAAGGGTTATTGCCAACGGGTTTGCCGAATTGAAAATTGTTGATGGTTTAAAGTTTAAGACAACCATAAATGTAAACACCGACAATACTACTAACCGGCAATTTACACCATCTACGGCACAAGGAGGATTAGGCAGCGCGCCGCCGCAACCGGCTACGGGGCGTTATGGCAGCAGCAGCTTTACTACCTGGCTAAGTGAAAATACGCTGAACTATCAAAAAACTTTAGCAGGCAAACATAATTTTGATGTGTTGGCTGGTTACACCTATCAGCGATATTCGAGCGAGAACAGTTACATTGATGCAAGTCAATTCCCTGATGATAACATTCAGTGGATTAACGCGGCAACAACCCGTATAGGGAATATTGATCCCAATAACTTCGGACAATGGTCGTTATTGTCGTATATCGGTCGTTTTAACTACAATTACGACAGTAAATATCTTGTTTCCTTTGCTTTCAGGCGAGACGGCTCTTCAAAATTTGGGGCTAATAACAAATACGGTAATTTCCCTTCGGTATCATTAGGATGGGTTGCCTCTGACGAAGCATTTTTGAAGAATGTAAAGCCTATAAACTTTTTAAAACTAAGGGCCAGTTACGGTAAGGTTGGTAACAATAATATTGGCGACTACACCTACCTGGCTTCGGTCAATACAAGCAATTATGTTTTCAGTAATCAGGTTACGCCGGGAAAAACGCTTAGCGGCATAGGCAATAACGATTTAACCTGGGAAACCACCACCAGCTATGACTTAGGTTTAGATCTTGAAATGTTTAACAGCAGGTTGTCATTTACCTATGATTATTACTGGAAAAAAACCGATGGTCTGTTATATGGGATAGACATCCCCGTTCAATCAGGGTTTACAACCATCACATCCAATGTGGGCAGGTTTGATTTCTGGGGACATGAATTTACCATTGGATCAAAAAACCTTGTAGGGGCGTTTAAATGGAATACTAATTTCAATATTTCATTTGACAGGAACCTTGTTAAAAAATTGGGTACCAATGATGCCCCTATAGGTGGCTATAGTGAATACTGGGATGATAACAGGACGGCTGTTGGTCATCCAATAGGTTTATTTTATGGTTATATCAATAACGGTGTTTACATGACGCAACAGGAGTTTGATACACAGCCTCATAATGCTACAGCCATGGTTGGTACAGCGCGTTTTAAAGACGTTAGCGGACCGGCGGGTGTTCCTGATGGTAAAATTGATAGTTATGACAGAACCTACATTGGCAATCCTAACCCAACGTTTGTTTACGGTATCACCAACAGTTTCTCTTACAAAAACCTTGATCTAAGTATAGTAATGGCAGGTTCTGTAGGAAATGACATTGCTGATGATTCATTTCAGTCGACAGAAAATCTTGATGGTGTATTCAATGTAAGAAAAGGCGTGGCCAATCGCTGGCGCTCCGAAGAAGACCCGGGTGATGGTATATATCCTAGAACAAGAAGCGGAACCACCGCAGATTTCAGAAACTTTACCAGCAGGCAGGTATTTAAGGCAACTTATCTTGCCGTTAAAAACATTACACTGGGCTATACCTTACCGATTAAAAAGACCAAATATTTCAGAAGTTTCAGAGCTTATCTGAGCGCGCAAAATGCGTTCATTTTCTCTAAATATCCAGGGCTTAACCCCGAGGCCGGACTTGCAGGCTTAAACGGGCTAAACCAGGGCCGCGATTTTACCGGTTATCCTATTCCCCGGGTATTATCAGTGGGTATAAATGCGGGTTTTTAATGTAATATCTATTAAGCAATACAAAAATGAAAAAGTTATCATATATATTATTAATGACGCTGGGCATGGTTTCCTGCAAGAAGGATACACTCAACCTTGTTCCGCAAACCTCACTAAGTTCGTCGTCGTTTTTTAAAAACGCGGCTGAGTTTAACCAGGCACTAACCGGAGCCTACACGAACCTTCGTGGTGTTGCCTTTATGGGTATTTATATGGATGAAATGCGATCTGACAACGCTTTTTTTACCATTTACTCTGCAGATAGGGGTACCTCAACCAGTGCCGAGGCAATGGCCGAATTTATTGACAACAACATATCCAGCCAGGAACCAAATACACCCGGTAACCGATACGGTAATGATTATTCGGGCATTTCATCTGTAAACATAGTGCTGTCGCGCCTGGCCAAATCAAACCTTGGACAAGCAGATAAAGACCAAATATCTGGCGAAGCTCTATTTTTAAGAGCGTTTTACTATTATGATCTGGTTCAGCATTATGGTGGCGTACCATTGCAACTGGAAGAAGTTACCAATATAGACGGCGCTTTTTTACCCAGAAATTCGGTGGATGATGTTTATAACCAGATAGTGAAAGACCTTACTGCTGCTATACCACTTTTGCCTGTTGTAAAAACCTTCCCGCAATCGGGTAGGGCAACACAGGGCGCGGCCAAAATGCTACTCGCTTACACCTATATGTCAAAACCGACAAAGGAGTATGGGAAAGCAGAAACCGCCTTGCTGGATATTACTAAAATGAATTACACACTTTTGCCTGATTATGCCAGTGTATTTGACCCGACGAAGAAAAATAACCAGGAATCGATATTTGAAGTACAATATAAAATAGGTAACGATGGACAACAAAGTGACTTTATTTGGAGGTTTATCCCAAAAACAACCAACTCTGAGGTAATACTGGGTTTACGGGGTACTAATGCACGGGGGGGCTTAACCAGCGGCGGCTGGAACGTTCCGACCCAGGAAATGGTTGACTCCTATGAGCAGGGGGACTTGCGGTTGCCGGCCTCTATTGCAGTAGCCGAAGGAACGGTTGCTAATGAGGTATTAACCACTACGGCGGTTAAAAGTCCGGTAGGCTATAAACCTACTCCCGGTTTAGGTTATTACTACTTTATTAAAAAGTATCTGCACCCACCGTACCAGGTTGAATATAATACAGATGATAACTGGCCGGTATTTCGCTATTCGGGCGCATTGTTGCTTTTAGCCGAATGCTTGGTAGATGAAGGTAAAAATGGCGACGCATTGCAATATCTTAATCGAGTTAGAAAAAGAGCGGGGTTGCCAGATCTGGCACAGGCCACTAAGCAAAATGTATCCGACGAGATGCGTCATGAACTGGCATTTGAGAACCACAGATGGACAGACCTTATCCGCAATAACATGGCAATTGATGTCCTTAACGCTAAAGGCGTAACGATGAAAAAATTGTACGGATTTCTATTGCCATCTACCTTTAACGTTACCCAAAACAGACTCATTTATGCTATCCCTTTCCGCGAGCTGCAAATAAATAATAAACTGACCCAAAACCCAGGTTATTAAGTTATCTGAAAGCTACTAAACAAAAAAGCAGGTAAGCCATAGTTTACCTGCTTTTTAGTAATATCTGAAAATGAAATCAGAAAATTATTTAATGTAAACTTTTAGTTTGATCGCCTTTTGTTTTTCCTGGGTAAACTGGCCACTTCCATCATTACTCATTGCCGCAGAATCGCCAGCCTGAGACTCTTTATATTCAAAACCATAACAACCGGTTGTAGTGGTTGATTTGATAACCGCGAGGTAATGATTTCCTTTAATAACAGCCGCTTTAAATTTAATCGTATAATTTTTAGGCGCCCACGATAGTGTATCCTGTTTTAGACTTATAGCCGCAATTGCAGGACCTGTGGGATTTGATTCATTATCGGTATTGTATAACTCTATTATAAGGTCCGCATTCGGATAGCCGCTTTTAAATGTGGTAAAATCAAGCTGGTATAAAGTACCGTTGCGGTCGGCGGTAAATGATTGCGCCCATTGCCTGGTTTTATTGATATCACATGCCGTAGTAAAATCATCATTAACCCGAGTTGATTTGCCAGCACTGTAATTTGAAAGGACATTAGTTTCACCGCAGATTAGTGGATTGATAGATCCATCAGCAGCAAAAGTAAGCGGAGCCCAGTAAAAATTGGCTTGAGCCTCATTTTTGGCTGCGTTGTTCCATAAGTCGCTGCCAAAGAGGAAAACTGTTTCTGAATTTAATTTAAAGGTTGATACAAAAGAGGGTTGCCCACTGCAGGAATTGTCGCTGATCTTTTTACCCTCAGACCACGGCCCCAAAGGTGATTTGGCCGTACGATAAGACGCGCCTGTGCCCGAGCAATACCCACAGTTAGGATCGGAGTAAACCACGTAATAAATACCCTTTCGTTTAAACAAAGCTGGCGCTTCTGTTTTGCCATCGGTAACTGATTTAACATGCTGACCCGTACCTGTAAGATAATCGGCACTTAACTTTTCAATCACGATGCTGCCTTTTGTACGCCAGTCAGTATAAGCAAGATAAGCGGTTCCGTCATCATCAACAAAGGTATCATGGTCGCCATTGTTTAAGCCGGCAACGGGCATTTCACTATTTACTGCAAGGGTAGGCTCTTTAACTTCGGTGAAAGGGCCTGTAGGCTTTTTGCTCGTGAAAACGCGATAGCCAACCCGGTTGTCATACACATTTATCCAAAGTACATACAGTCGGGTTTTCTGATTGTAAATAACATGAGGACGAAAGCAGCCATAAGTTTTGCCATCGCATCGGGTTTGCCATACTGGTGTTTTAGCGTTAAATAAGAAGCCCTTATCAGTCCAATGGGTAAGATCCTTAGATGAATATACTTTAAAGCCACAAAATGGGGCCGACTTATTGCCCCATTCAAAGCCACAATCATAACTGGTGCCATACAGATAATACACACCGTTAAATAATGCTATTTCACCATCATGCGCGTCAATAGCATTGCCAAGGTTATCAAACCTGGTTAGCTGTTTCCCATTGCTGCTAAAATTTTTTATGGTTTGTGCGAAGGTAATTTGTGTAGATAGCAGAGCACTTAGAATGGTGGTGATAATGGTTGTTTTCATTGGTCTTAAATTTTATTTGGAGGCTTATATGTTGCACAGCATAGAGCTGCAGCTTTCCAAAATTATTTTAATGGAACCAGATTATACTTACATTATTTGATAATTTATTTGTTGTTTATGGCAGGTGTTACAAAGCGCCCCGGGTTCGTTTCCTATATTCTGAAGGGGTTAAGCCGGTTCTTTTTTTAAAAAGCTTTGAAAAGTAAAAGTAAGAATCAAACCGAAGATCACTTGAAATCTGTTTAATGGGTATGCCTGGGTCATTAAGCAAACTTTTGGCGCGCTCAATTTTTAATTGAATATAATACTGACCAGGTGAAAGGCCTGTGTGGGTTTTAAACACTTTACGAAACCAGGAATAACCAACCTGCAATTGCTCGGCAGCTATTTCTGGCGAAAAATCCTCGGCTATGTTAGACCTAAACAATAGACGTGCCTTGTTAATAATCACTTCTTTGTCTTCAGATTCGACTGAGTTTTGTTTTATAATAGAATGGAAGCTGCCAAGCAAATGCAATGCGGCACCGGATATGAGGGGCTGGTAGCCTGGACCTTCCATTTTCGTTTTTTCGATGATGCAGTTAAAAATGTCAAATGTATTTTCATTAAACCCAATATATAAACAAGGGTTATCGGGCTTGAAAAAACTCCTTTTAGCCAGATTGTCCATGATCTCGCCTTTAACGCCTATCCAATATTCGTCCCATCCGGTTTCGCCATTCGGTTTATAGCGGTGTCTTTCGCCGGGGAAAAGAATAATGATGGTACCTGCTTTAACTTCGGTTTGGCTGCAACTGTCCGACTCAAAAACGCCTTTGCCTTTAGTGATATATATGATCTGGTATTCATTTAAAACACGGCCTGCGTTCCAGTTAAAATAATGGTGGGCCGGATGGCTTTTAAAAGGATACAAGCCAGATGCTCCAATACGCGTGCAACCGGCATTTAAAACACATAAACCCCAGTTTTCATCTTCTTTACTTACCGGCAGGTATTTATAGTAATTGATCATTCAGATATAAATTAAATCCGACTACCTAGTATAAATTCTTATTGGCGCATTAATCCACGAATGTTTGGTTTACAATCTATAAAAATATTAAACTTTTAAGTAAAAATATATGCAGATTATACATGTTAAACCTTAATGCCAAAAAATACAAACAAAATATCAAATAGTTTATAGCAGGTCTGTTGCCTGTTTAAATCAAAAACTACAAATCAAATATCAAAACATACATTGTAAAAAGGGGGTTGGCAAGATAACTTTGAGATATCAACAATTAGCCAGTTTATAAAAAGCCCTTGCCCTTATAGTTTAATATGGTGGTCAACCGGCCTGATTTTTATACCATACTGTAAATAACATGTTAACAAAAACAATAATTGCCCCAGAGGTTAAGGTCGGGCTTTTTGGAATCGGTTTAAACGTTTACTGGGAACAATTTGAGGGATTAGAAAAGAGACTGTCAGGGTATACCGATGTAGTAGCCGATAAGCTCAAAGCCTCCGGTGCAGTAGTTGTAAACCTTGGCCTGGTAGATACACCCCAAAAAGCGTTTGAAGCGGGCGATCGTTTCAGAACCGAAGGAGTGGATATTATATTTTTATACGTTACCACCTACGCTTTATCTTCAACAGTGTTGCCTGTGGTTAAAAAAGCTAAAGTGCCTGTAATTGTACTTAACCTGTCACCCGAGGCAGCAATTGGTTATACTGCCTTTAATAATTTAAAAGACCGTACCGCAATGACGGGGGAGTGGCTGGCTTATTGTTCGGCCTGTCCGGCGCCCGAAATAGCTAACGTTTTTAAACGCTCCAACATTCCGTTTTACCAGGTAACAGGTATGCTGCATGGCGATGATCATGTTTGGCATGAAGCGGGGGAGTGGATAGGCGCTGCCAAAGTAGCCGGTCAGATGTATTATAATACGCTTGGACTTATGGGTAGTTATTATTCGGGTATGTTGGATATATATTCAAATCTCACTTTACACTGCGCAACATTTGGCGGTCTTATAGAAATTATAGAGGTTGATGAACTATCAGCATTGAGAACTACGGTATCGGCTGATGAAGTGAAACTTAAAGTTGATGAAATTTACAACTCCTTTGATGTTCAGGATGATTGTTCTGTGGCTGAAATAGAACGGGCCGCTTTAACAGCAGTAGCCTTGGATAAACTTGTTCAAAAGCATAATTTAGGTTCATTGGCTTATTACCATAAAGGAACCGGTAATGCAGTTAACGAAGATACCATGAGCTCTGTAATTGTAGGTAACTCTCTGCTTACAGCCCGTGGTATCCCCATAGCTGGCGAGTATGAAGTTAAAAACGCGCAAGCTATGAAAATTATGGAGTGCTTTGGCGCGGGCGGCTCTTTTACTGAATATTATGCAATGGACTTTACAGATGACGTAGTACTCATGGGGCATGATGGTCCGTGCCACCCGGCTATTGCCGAAGGAAAGATCAAGGTTAAGCCGCTTCACGTTTACCACGGCAAAGTGGGCAAAGGTTTATCTGTAGAAATGTCTGTTAGCCACGGGCCGGTTACCTTGCTTTCGGTAGTGGAAACAGCCGATGGCAAAATAATATTCCTGGTGGCGGAAGCAGAATCAGTTGCCGGGCCAATTCTTGAAATTGGTAATACAAACAGCAGGTACAGGTTCCCGATCGGAGCGAGAAATTTTGTGGAAACCTGGAATGCACAATCCCCGTCACATCATTGCGCTGTGGGGAAAGGGCATATTGCTTCTAAAATAAAAAAGCTTGGTGATCTTTTGGGTTTGCAAACGATCAAAGTATGCTGATAATGCTATAATTAACTGGTTAAAACTTTATTAAATATACATGAAGCAAAGAAAAATTACTTTAGCGATATTAGTTATCTGTTGTTTCGGTTCATTGAAGCTATATGCTCAACACTATATAGACGGAAGACCTTCCGCATCATTACGTTTACAATGCACTGATGAAGGCGTTGTGTTGAGGCACGGAAACGGAGCCGACAGTTGTGACACATTTGGCGCGAGGGAAGCTATTGTTAACGAGGTTGATAATAAATATTACTTGTTTTATGATGGTGCCGGAAAAGACGGTTGGAGAGCTTGTTTAGCCGAAAGCGATGATCTTAAAAACTGGAATAAAAAAGGACCTATTCTTGCCCTGGGAGATCTCGGAAAAAGTGATTCAAAAAGTGCATCCGCTCCCTGGGTAATTAAAAGTGATGGTGTATGGCACATGTTTTACCTGGGTACTCCGCATACAACTCCCGCTCCGGACAGGATACCCGCTTTTCCTTATCTAACTATGAAAGCACAAGCTAAATCAATTGAAGGCCCATGGATTAAGCAATATGATGTTACTCCTTTTATTGAAAAAACCAATGGTTTTTATACAGTAACTTCCAGTCCTGGGTTTATTGTTAAGGTAAATGGAGAGTTTCTACAGTTCTTCAGTGGTGCTTCCGAAGATGCCAACGGAACTAAAAGAACACTTGGACTGGCAAGAACTAAAAACTTAAACGGTAGCTGGAATATTGATCCAAAACCATTATTCCCGCCCACTGAGCAGGTAGAAAATTCATCTGTATTTTTTGAACAGGCTACTAAAACATGGTATTTATTTACAAACCATATCGGAATAACAAAGGAAAATGGAGAATACACCGATGCCATATGGGTATACTGGACAAAAGATATTTACCATTGGAATAAGAAAAGTAAAGCCATTGTATTAGATAAATCGAATTGCACATGGGCTAAAGGAGCCATAGGAATGCCCACCGTAATTAAAGTAGGGAATAGGCTGGCAATGCTATATGATGGGGTTGAAGGAACCAGTACAAGCCACATGGGCAGGGATATAGGATTGGCCTGGATTCAATTGCCGTTAAAAATTCAATAAAAAGATAATACCTGCTTGATTCTCAAAAAAACTGTCCAAAATGCCATAATATTCCCGACGGATCGTGCAGAAAACATTCTTTTCCCGAATGTTCTACCCGGATGGAGGTCAGCCGGGCAGTATTATATTTAGCCGTAACATTTAATACCGAAAGTTCATCCCAGTATCTGTCAACATCATCTACCTCTAAAAATATCATTGTATTCCTATCCAGTCCTTTACATAGCTTTCTGTAAATAAAAGGCAACATGTCCGTTCTTAAAAACCGACATGTTATTGGCTAATACTGTTTCTTCAAAACCAAGGTCGCGATAAAAACTTCTCGATAGCTCAAAATCTGTAGCGCCAATGAATGGTCTGATTGATTTAATGATGTTCAATTGTTTCAGTGGTTCAAATCTTATGTAAAAAGATCCAATTTCTGCGTCATCTCCAAGTATCAAGAGGAAGATTTTGGAAAATATCTCACCGTTAATCCGAGAGTCGCTGGTTCGAATCCATCCTCAGGTGCCGTAATGGGCAAGTTCCTTAAAAAAAGCAGTTTGCCTTTTTTTTGCCTTTTATTTCTCTGTTAATCATGTTGATCGAAAGTGAAGGTCAGATGTCAACTTAAACGGCGCCTTATTTTCTTGCGAAATGTTAAGAAAAATACGCAGGATTTACAAGGGAATTCAGGAAGTCTTATACCAACCGAAAAAAAAGCAAATATTTTATTAAAAAAAATAAATAAATGCTTAATTTTAAGCACGTTAAGAGTAAAATTAAGCGATTTTGTCCTTTTTAAATGACCTTTCACCAAGTCGAATCAATGATTCGACTATAATAATAGTTCGTTATGACAAATCTTCATCAGCTCCCAAAACTCTCCTTGTTTTTACTAATTCTTTTTTCTTGTGGCGGAAGGATTTATGCTCAGAACTTGCAACAGTTCCAATCAAAAGTGCAGAGTCTTAGCAGCAAAAAAAATCATATCAAGTTTGGGGAGCAGGACACACTTATTTATCTCAATGAGGTTGATATTAATATTAGTTCAAAAGAGACCATTTACATTGAAAATTACGGTTATATCAATGGCCGAAGAAAAATTAATTTTTTCTCAAACAATCCATTTATTGTTGTGCGCTCATCAATGAATGGAAAGGATTCCCTATTAGTTCCCATAGAAAATAAGTCGGTAGCTCAGGGTGTCGAAAGTCTGATGGATTTTCCCACCCTAAAGGACATGCCAGATGAGTACGCCGACCTAATGATTTCCGACCTAAAAAAATTCGATCAAAAATTAATGGGTCAGATAAAGGCGAATTTCGGCATCGGAAAACACACTGTAGAACAAGGTGGGCAGATAACAAGAATCACTGCTTATACCGACCTGAAAATCAAATCCCAAAATTTGCTCGGACAGATTGCGCTATTTATATCATTGCCATTTACAATTAACGGACAAACTTATTGCCATGTGTCTTATAAGGCGAGAGAAAAAAGGCTTTTTTCTGACAACTGGAGGGATCCGGAGAGCGAAGTTCAAAAAGCTGCTAAAGATTTCTTTTTGACATTTTTTAAGCATCTGTAAGATGAAATTTAACAAAGCAATTTTGATCGTATTTATTGTTTTTTTGACTGCAGTTATATTGCAAATCGGCATGGCGTATGTTACTTTTTTACAAGGCAAAATTTATGCTGATGAACTTGGCGAGATACTGATTAGCTTTATCAAAATATATTCCATCCATATCAGTATACTTTTTACTGGATCCTTTTTTACACATCTGGAAAATAAGGAAAAAAAAATTAGCTCAAAGATTTTATGGGTGTCCTTGACGCTTGTTTGTTTATGGAACGCCATTTTGATTACAAGCTGCTTTATACTCACTCAAGTATCACCTCCTGCAAGTTATAAAGGAGTAATCGACTTTCAGGAGAAAATTGCTTCAGCGAGTTCGTTCCTGATAACAGGAATTTTGTCGTATTTTTTTATAACAAAAAACCAGTCATGAAAGCGATATTAAGCCTGATAATATTTATGGCATTCACGACGTTCCGGTTAGCGGCTCAAAGTGGTACTACTAAAGTTATTTTTAATGAACCTATTATGAACAATGTTCAGGAAATTGATTTTTTTGAAGATAGTACCAATACCATGTTAATAAATACAGAGAAAGATTATTATGGGTATTTTATGGGGGCTTATAAACAAATTTTTCATAATAAACATCCTTTAGAATTGTTTGAGCATACTTTGCCGTTAAGGGATTATATGACTGCCCACAAGTCCGACGATACTATTATCATACAAAACCAAGCGATTGGAAAAGAAATTTTTAGACTTAATCAAGACGATGAGAGCGTCTCATGGGTTAATATGACTTTCGACCGAGCAAAAGATAACCTTATCGTTTTTTACAGTAGCCGAAACAAATCTTTTAGGGGAACCCTGATTGATTTTGTCAATTTAAAAACATGGAGAGTTACGCGGGCAAAATTTCGTTTTTATGGCTACATGCCAAATAGTTTCAGGGCAATTCCTGGCACAAATCTTTATCTTTTCTCTTATTTTTATAATTCAAAAAATGGAGTTTCCATTGTTAATAATAAGGGAGAACTGTTACAAAATGTAGGATTCGATCGCAACGCGAAGGTTTATTTTTTTAGAAATAGTCGTACCTTTTTAACCTATGACAGCACCCAACTCATCAAAAAGTATCTTGTTAATATTGTGAACACCGAATCTGCGACAATAGAGAAACCTTATAACATAAAAACGCGGTTCAGGGTAGGGCATATTTACGACAATAATGCTAAAAATAATTTATTGTTGATAGATGCACGTACCTATGGTGATTCTATTTTCAACAGCAAAATCCAACCTCGTAAAGACACCATTATCAATGGGAAAAAAAGAAGAACCGGAACGAAGCAATGGTGGACCACTTCAACTTATGTTTATGATTTAAATACTAATAAATTCAAAGACTCTGTAGAGGCGAATGAGAGCGTGCGGTTCGTCCCTAATGCTGAAAAGTTGACTTTTGTGCAGGAAAAAGCCTCATCGCTTTTTTCATCAATAGATACGACAGCGGTCGTTGTCTATGACCTCAAAAGTAAACAATATCAAAAGTATCAAGGCAGTAATGTGTCAAAAGTTAAAGCAATGGATTATTATCCATCTACTGGTCTATTAGCAACTATCACTGAAGACTTGAAAATTCAGGTAACGAATTTGAGAACTTCCAATACAGCAAGCTTTCAGTTACCTGATACCATATTAGCAATGCACAAATCTTTCTGGCGGGTGAAAGGAGTAAGTTTTTCATCGAGCGGTGAATTTTTGGCGGTTAACTTTGGTCGGTTTACCTATTTTTTCAAATCAAATAACTTATCGTTCTATCATTTCTCTTATAATGTTGAGGAATGTACACGGATGTTTTCGGGAAATTCTGATGACAACATGATCATGGAATTCAAGAGCAAACTCGCTAGTTTTGACGTTGATCATAAAAAGTATAGCACTATTTTTGACAAAACCAGTGCCGATTCAAGTTTTAATTCCAAAGGTGAAGACTGTTACCTTTTAAGCGATTCTCTTATTCTTGTGTTGGGAAAAGCGCCGATGCTTAACAAAGCGCAAGCTCAAAAATGGAAAATAAAATTTGGCTCGAAAAAGATTCCATCACCGCTTAATGGGATGCGGATAATTAACCTTAGAAATAACAAGGTTGTGTTTTCATTTGTTCTGGAAAAACAGGTCACTGTGTCGATTCCTGGGTCACTTGAAGAATCAAAAACAATTGCTATCACCGAGTTCGATCAAATTTCTAAGGGTGATAAATTATCGAATGATTGGATTCGGTGGGTTGATATTGATTTAGAAAAGAGAACTTTCAAGGTGATAACAAGTTTAGGAGCGGTTATTTTCGATTACAATAAGCTTTCGAAGATTACGCAAATTGAAGCTGATCGCAAATTTTTCCCATCTGAAAAAATACAGAATTCTAAATTATATTTCGTGAAACTGGATGAAGATTATTCTAACTATAGTGTATATAAAAGGGACCAGGATGGGAAAACGGAATTTGTGATGAACATCCCTTCATTATTCACCAATGAAGACGACTTTGATCTGATCAACCCTATCAATAAAATAATGGATATTGGAAATGATTTTTTAGCAGTAATTAATGAAGATGGTCTTTTTCAGGTATATGACTTGCAGAGTAAGAGGGTAAGTTTTACACAACTCACATTTAAGGATAACACTTGGATCAACTATTCGCCGATTGGCTATTTTGATATTTCTTTTAACCTTTTGCCTAAAGTTTCCTGGTTTGACTTTACCACTCGAGGTTGTTTTAATTTTGATTTCGCTTATAACGAATTTTTTCAGCCCGACTTGATCTCGCAGTTGTATTTAAGAAGTTTAAAAAGTCCTCCCTTCGATATAGGATATTATTTGAAAATTCCCTCATTGAGAGATTTGGAAAATAAATCATTGATTTACTATACAGTGCGCGACCGGAAAAACTATGCATGTTTTTCTAAACTAGATGATTTCTCCTTGGTCAATTTAAAAAAATACATATCGGCGGCCGGTTTAGGAGCTGAAACTGGAGTGAATAACAATGGTGATTTTATGATCAAAATCCCTGACAATGCTGTGGTGCCAGAAAAAAAGACAGCATCATATAGGGACGGATTTAATCTTGATTCGCTTAGCGAGGTAACCCATAAAAAAAGATTCCTATATTATGCTTCCATTGGTATAGGGAGGTATAAGTCGGGAAGCAATTTACCGGAATTAAGCGGGACAGCGCGCTCGCTCGGACTGTTTCAGAATATATTGGCGAAATACGATATGAACATCCGAAATGTTTACGATTCTGTTTTTTATTGGAAACCATTAGCTGATTCTGCGGCGACAAGGACTAACATTTTGGCTTATTTGGGGAGGATAATTCAAACACTAAAAGAAGACGATGCCTTGGTGATCTATTTTTGCGGGCATGGTGTTATACCGTCTCAAAGTGAACTCTTTTACTTTTTACCGTATGATGCTCAACTAAAAAATAAGGAAAGTATAATTGCCTCAACAATAAACACTGCGACTCTGGTAGATTTTGTCAGGTTCTTGAAAACAAAAAAAATAGTGATTATGATTGATGCTTGCCAGTCAGGAGGTTCTATAGAAAGTATGCGTAAGGTTTCTTCAGTCAAACCCAATAGGACAAATATGCAGTCCAAGAATACAGGAAGTGCGTCAGTTAACATATTGGCTTCAAGTGCGCCGTATAGCTTTACTTATCAATCGGAAAAAGAAAATAGCTTTCTGCTACGTCGATTTGATTCTTCAATTTCCAGTCTTCTGGCTAATAACGAAATTATTACTATGGAGGAAATTGTTGAATCTATGCAAAATGATGATACAGTTAATCCAATAAATGGAGAGATATTAATGTTCTCCCAACCTTCCGCGACCTTTAATCTGCTGAGAAGGAAAAAATAAAACTGGTATATCGCTTTTAATTAAATGAAGAAATGAGCTTATTAAAATTATGATATCGTGCTAGCTTGAGTTGCTGCTTCATATATGGAATAAAAATGGCCATATACCACATTATTACACTGTTTTAATAAAAAGCAATCATTTTATTTGCAGGTTTTTAGTCATTTTTGGTATAAAAATCAGCGGAGAGGGAGATTCCAGAACCTAAGTTCTATCGTATTGATTATTAAATTTCTAATTTATATTTTCTTCGTAACTCTTTGAATGACGCATAAAGTCAACAAAAAATATCGTTCCATTACCTTGTTCGCTTTTTGGCTGAATAGGTGCACGGTTGACCTTTATAAATCCTTATCTGTTAATGTAGGTAAGGATTTATCGATGTAACTTTGAAATATCCCTTATTTCAACCTTAATATGCCACTCTATCATTTTACGAGACTGAATACCTTTCTCAATTACATTCTCCCATCCGGGACTTTAATGTCTAACAGCCTCGCATTAATGAACGATCCGCGCGAATCACATCCTTGGGGTTTTGGCAGTACGAATTTACCTTATGATAAATTGTTTCCGGACTATTACTCGAATGAAACACATATCGATTGCCAGTTTAAATTTGGCCAGATGGTCAAAGACCGCTTTCGGGTGATCTGTTTCTCCGGTGCAAAACATCATGGTTGGGATAACGAAATGATGTGGGCGCATTACGCCGATCGGCAAAGGGGTATTTGCTTGGAATTTGATGAAGAGATATTAAGAGCTTCTATAGAAAGCAACTTTCCGGAAACAAAATTTGAGCTGCAGAGTGTCAATTATGAACAGAAAATAAAGAACCGGGATGCCTGGGTGGAATGGAACGGACGTTTATCGCATGAAGAAAACCTGCAAAACTTTTTGGAGGTGCTCAGCTGTCAGGTCACTTTTAATAAATCACATTTTTGGGAAAAAGAAGATGAGAAGCGTTTATTGTTCCTGAATCATGCAGAGCGTTTATTTGTCCCGGTAGCAGCAGCGCTGAAAGCAGTACATATCGGACTTGGTATCCCTAAAGCGGAACATGACGAAATATTTGATGCGATCAGCGGGAAAGGCATCAGGCTTTACGTGATGATCTACCAGCACAACTGTTATGAGCGCTGGATATTAACCAAAAAAGACCGGAAATGGTGGACGTCTAAGGACTAAGATTTTTCTGTTAAATTTAACCTCATGAACCTTAACGCATCTCTTCCAGCATCCAGTTCCCAGGAAAACTTAGAAACCATTTGCAAAAATAAACTGGCGCTGCGGTTTAGCCCGGAACTTTTTGAGTTGCGGTATGAAAACCTGCGCGATAAGGGGATTGACCTTACGGTGGAGATCAAGCAAAATGGTTATTATACCAATTTTCGGTTTGCGGTTCAGTTGAAGGCGACAGCCTCGGTTACTCCGGGCAAGGACGGTTCGCTTTCCTTCCCGGTAGAGATCAGCAATTTGAACTACCTGTTAAACTTCGGGATGCCGGCCTTTTATATACTTTATGATCATACCGCCGACCGGATCTACATTGAACGGGCCGAAGATGTGTACCGTAGTGTCTTGCAGAAATACAGTCCTGACCAGTTGCCTAAAACGTATACGGTTAATTTCACCCAACTGCTTACCGATGAAATGATCGATGAAGTTTACCGGCAAACTTTTGAGGCCGGAACGATCATGAAGAAGTTAGGCCCGCAGTTGTATTTTTCGTCTCGGCAGAAAGACGGGATCAAGGGATTTGTGATCGATGATGAGCAGGATGTCTATAATGTGGAGCAAAATATAGAGTTCATCGAGCAGGTGGGTTGGGTGCTGGTGAACCGGCGTGAATTCGACCGGATCATCGAGATAGAGCAGCGCACGCATCCGAGAACGAAAGCGTCGGCCGGGTTCAATATGATCTGCGGTATGGCTTATTACCAAAAGGGTCAGTTGTTTAAGGCCATTGAATTACTCAAACAGGCACAGTCGGAAAAAGATATGATCACGGCAGACAACCGTGGCCTGGTCGATTATTTCCTGCTGCATTCCCGTTACTTATTGGGTATGATCGATCTAGATGCCTTAAGATCAGCAGTGGCGAAAATCGTCGCGGATGACAATGCGGGAAGCTTTATCAAACTGGATAATAGTCACCACCAGTTAATGGCTACTGGGGGAACGCCGGAAGAAATGATCTCGGAATTTTACAAGCATTGTTTGGAATTAATTGCCCAGGAAGAACATAACCCGATCACCAGGATCATGGGTTATTCCAAGTTGCTGGGCATGGAAGGGGATCTGTTATTGCATGAGTTAACGAACAATTATATGCTTACGCTGGGCAGAAAGCAAGATGTGTTGCGGGAGGCGATCAACCGGGATTGGGCTGTTTTTGACAGGCAATTGCAGGTACAATACAAAGACCTGACCGGATTTGCATTTAAGGCGCAGGACTTTTCGGCCATTAATAACTTGATGATGCACCAGGTGCAATGGGATTATAAAAAGGCTTTTCATTTTCATGCCTTTCAGAACTGGAGCCCGGAAACATTCAAGGTGTCAGGCCCCATCAGCGCGGCGGCCAGAAGGCGGCTGGAAAATGGCCTGGTGGTGATGGATAAAGTGGAAGAAGCGTATGAAAGGTTGATGAGCATAGAAAATCTGTACGCCTGCCTGAGTTTCAAATATCAGTTGCTGGATTTTATGGGTGAGGCGGAAAAGGTGGCGGCTATCGCTGCTCAATTAGCGAAACTGATCGATACTTATGAGTTGAATGCCCTAAGAAAGGGGTATGCGGACCTGTTAGCGGGTAACACGGAGCATCGACTTTTTTTCGACAGGGTGGCTGCTAAGATGACTAATATTTATGAGGTAGCTAAAGGGGCGGACATTGATCAATACATGTTCGAGGATGTGACGGAGGAGCGGAACAGGCTATTCAAACGAGCTCCGCAGTGGTCACTTCAAAAACTATTCCCGCTGGAAATCCCGGAATGATTTTTACTGTAATTTTGCCGGCTTTTGGCAATAGCTCAGGGCAAAGCGGTATCAGGTAACCTCCGTTTTTTTAGATCTTTGGATCAGTTAAGAGTAAAAAAGGAAAGTGCATGCTTGCGCTTTCCTTTTTTGCTAACGAATCATTACCAAAGGGTAATAATCAATTTAAAACCTCTCCAACTTCCTTTTTAATATTTTCATATCCTTGCTGATTTTTACATCAAGGACTTTGGCATAATGCTGTGTCTGTTTTAGTGACTTATGCCCCAGCATCTTTGACACTGTTTCCATTGGTACGCCATTAGTAAGTGTGATAGTAGTGGCAAAAGTATGTCTTGCGGTATGAAAAGTTAGCTTTTTATTTATACCAGTCACATCAGCAATCTCCTTTAAGTATGAATTCATTTTCTGATTAGTCAAGATGGGTAGGAGGGTGCTTGTTGTTAAGCATTTGGGATGATTGTTGTATTTATCAAGAATAGCCAGTGCATTTGGAAGTAATGGAAGTCTTGTGCTTGATTTAGTTTTTTGTCTGGTCGTGATGATCCATTTATCGCCATCTATACCAATCGTTATATCAGTAATGCGAAGTTTGTAAACATCACTATAAGCTAACCCGGTATAGCAACTAAAAAGAAATATGTCCCGGACATGGTTTAGCCTTTTTGTGTCGAATTGTTTATTCCTTATTCTGGTCAACTCATCCCCGGTCAAGACTACCGGTACCACCTCATCTCTTTTTGTACTAAAACCCAAAAACGGATCTTTTGTTAGCAACCCTTTTTGTTGACACTCCAAGACTATTTTTTTGAAATTCCCCAGGTATTTGACAGCAGTGTTATTTGCACAATTCCTCTCCGTTTTAAGCCAGAATAGAAATTGGGAGATAAACTCGTAATCTAAACTCCTAAGCTCCAGGTCTTCTTTTTTATACTTCCATTTGATGAAGTTTTGTACATGGTCGCAGGCTGTTCTGTAGCGGGTTAATGTGGCGGGAGCAATCTCTCGGCCTACCAAAGCTCTCATTTGCTTATTATGGCGCACAAAGGCTTCTACAATGAAATACTTTTTTTCATTGTTTCCAGTCAATACATCTTTAATGTTGTCGGCACTTAATGGTTTATTACTTTCCAGTAGTTTGGATTTCGCCCGATAAACCTTAACAGAAATCAAATCTAAATAAGAATTCAATTCTTTCGCTTCTTCGCTGATACCAGTTGTCCTGCCTAATTGTGCGTTCCATTGATCAGGTATCCATTGTCTTTTGGTTGATATTTCCCGACGCTCTCCGTCTACTGTGATACGTAAATAAATATATCTGTTTTCATTTTTTTGATTTTTGGTTTGCTTTAAATAGTAAAGCAAACCGAAGCTTTTTTCTAACATGAGTTCTTTTTAAAATGTCGGCAAAGCTGTCAAAGGTTATATTTAATTTAAAGAACAGGTATTTACATTTCTTAAATCTTAATTAAGAGATATTATTGATTTTGTCTTTTTGCCGAATTGAACAATCCAGTTGACTACATATGACATTATCGTCAATTGCCTTATATTAGCTGCTTAACCTAAATTATCATGAGAGAAATGACCATCGCAGCTGTTCAGCACGCGATCAATTTACTGGAATCGATCGATCCGTTGGAAGAATTGGCCTATGAGCGCGCTTTTCTTGCTTATATGACCGTTCCCAAACTTCCGGTAGTTATCTATAATATTGTTGAAAAAGTGGAGGTATTTCGGGCGAGAACACATTTTGACGACATCTTTTTTAACGATATCAAAGATATTTCACTGGCACCTCATGATGCTATCACAAAGTTTGCTCGTTGTAACCGGCCCTATCAATCGCGCTTTTACGGGGCCAGCAACCGACCGACCGCGTATATGGAACTCGCCAATTACTGGGCGGACGAGAAGGCTGTCGACGAACATTTATTTGTAACCATTGGACGATGGCTGGTTAAAAAGCCTTTTTCTGCGTTAGTCATCAGTACACCTGATCCCGAGAACCGGATAAGTGAATATGATAAGATCCACGGGGCGGCGATCGATGAATTAATCAACGAACAGCAGGGAGAAGAGAGGGAAGCAACTATCTTAATGTATCGCTACCTCTTCACCAAGTTCCGCAAGCCGGCAAAGAAAGATCTCTTAACCTATATCATAACAACAGCCTATTGTAATGTGGCTTTGTCGACCATTCCTAATCCCGATGCGATAGATGCTATCTTTTATCCGAGCGTTCCTTATGGCGGCAAAGGCGTCAACTTTGCATTCAATAATCGCTTTGTTCGAAACGATAATATTGAACTGCTCGATGCGCTACGGGATGAGTTCAAGGTATATATTAGTGAAGAAAATAAAAAATCATTTCAACAAGTAGGGCAGGTACAGGCAAACGAGATAGTTTTAAACCAAAATCAAATCCAATGGTAAGAACGATACATGAATGGATCTGAAATCTCACATTAGTTAAGTCGCGCTTAGTTATCTTATCAACCGGTTAAGTTATATTCCCTTTCTTTTTGATAAAGTTATTGTTAAGTTTCCGCTTTATAAGCTGATTTATATGTTGCCTAAACACGATTCATTTTTAACAAAAATTGCGGTTTGCATTCAACACCCTGATAATAACCAAACAATTGGGAGTGGGGTAGTTTACAATCACAAGACTCTTGGCGATAAGCTCTACATTCTATCCGCAGCCCATTGTTTTTTTAACGACGGCGATCAGTTTCAGGAGCCGGTTGACACGGTAAACCTGTTGTTTTTTAATGCCATTACGAATAATTATGAGACGGTAGTACATCGGGTGGATTTCGATTTGGTATCAGCAGACATTGACAAGGATGTAGCTGTGCTCGTGATTAGCAGACAAGTGCTGGAATCTCTTACAGGTACATTGCCAATGATTGAAGCCGTACAGGAACGGCATTCCATAACACATTTTGTTGGAAAAGGATTTCCAAGTGCAACCATGGGACGGGAATTGGTAGCAATAGAGCCTAAATGGATGCAGGAAATCCCGACTATCAATAAGTTTCAGTTACATCTGAGTCAGGACTTCAGTTCAGCAGAATCAGCCAGGTCCCAGGTGGATGGGTTTTCGGGCAGCGGTTTGTTTCTGGTTGGCAGTGACAGCATCTATTTATACGGCATTTTTACCCGGTTTTTAGAAGCCGGAAAGCTTATCTACGGTCAATACCTGGCTACTATCAATGAATTGTTAAAAGCGAACTTTCTGCCCACGATAACCTTTACTTTTTTCGGCAGCAATGGTTTGACACCAGATTTCTTCAAAACAACGGCTGTCAAATCTGTAGACAACCTTGGCCCACGGTTTAATGAGGCGTTAAACCTTCGTCTGCCAATCGCACTCAAGTTCAATGACCTGGCGAAAGATGGCGTTTTTAAACAACGTTTTCTGAAAGCCATTGATCAATATTTGACCGCTAATAATTACAGATCGAGAGAGCATCAGGGATTGGAAACACTGGAAGATTTGTATGATGATCTGAAAAAATATATGAACGACTGGTATTCTGCTGTTGATTGGTCGCCGGAGGGTATAATCGACCGGAGCCGGCTGTACGAATTGATCGAAGAGTTTAATGCCGCTTCCAATGAGGTATCTGATACCTTGTATGCAAAAAGAAGTGAAATAATGAGGCTGGACAAAGGCGAAAACAAAAATTACAGCTACAACCCGCCCTTGTCAGGCGAACTAAGCCGCGTTCGGGAAATGCAGCGTAACAACCGGGAACTGGTTAATGATCTGGAAGAATTGGAAATTGATTTATCCAATAGTCCGGTTATGTTTCTGAAAGGAGAAGCGGGTTCCGGAAAATCCCATTTGTTTGGAGATGTTGTTTCACTTTGCAATGAAAATGGGCAGCCTGCCTTACTGTTGCTGGGACAGCTATTCAAAAAAGAGCAAACGATCTGGCAAAACATCCTAAGCCAATTGGATTTACCTTGTACCAAAGATGAGTTTCTAAGTTCCTTAGATGCCATTGGCAGACAAACCGGCTCAAGAGTACTTTTGATGATCGATGCGATAAATGAGGGAGCGGGGAAAGATCTTTGGTTTGACGCCCTGCCCGGATTTATCCATGATTTTAAAGCACATAGATATGTGGGCCTCGCGTTGAGTATCCGGAGCACCTACTGGAATACCGTGGTGCCCAAGAACGTCCAAAGCGATCAGGCAATAACCAAACTTACGCATGAGGGTTTTAGTGGTAACGAGTACAAAGCCTTACAATTGTTCTGCGCGTACTATGGTATCCGGCAGCCCAATTTTCCGATCTTGGCTCCCGAATATACAAGTCCTTTATTTTTGTAGCTCATTTGCCAGGGAATAAAAGCATCTGGCAAAAACGTGTTTCCGGCCGGTTTCCAGGGTATATCAAAGATTTTCATCTTCTATACCAGCGCGGTGGCCGCCCGTCTGGCCGCACGACGAGATATTTATAAAATGAGGCAAGCCGTGATCAAGTCTGCACTGGAGGCCTTTGCTTCGGCTGCATTCGAAAAGGACGGCGGGCGTTCATTGACGGTTGATGAGGCCCTGGCATTATTTGACGAACACTACATTAAATATTCGGATTTATTAAGCGACCTGATAGAAGAAGGTGTTTTTATTAAAGGAATCAGGACCAGCTATGACGAGAACGTAGATGATTGGGAAATCATTTATTTCGCTTACGAACGATTTGGCGATTTTTACATGGCAGGTCAGCTGCTCGCGCCGTTCCAAACGCAGACTGAAGTAAAGAACGCATTCGCCAAGGGCGAAAAGCTCGGTAAGATGGCTAGGGATATGTACCGTTATAACACGGGAATCCTCGAAGCATTCGCTGTTTTGCTGCCGGAAAAGTTCCAGCTGGAGATCGTAGAAGTCTTTCATTGGTTGTTTGAAGAGGAATCGGACGACATCGATAATACCAAGGACTGGCTCAACCAATGGATGATCGATAGCCTTAAATGGCGCGATACGTCCAGTATAGACAACGAGAAGCTGACGCAATGGATCAGGTCATCCGGACACTTCTTCATGGATATCAATAATTACCTGTATTTCCTGGTAGAAATGTGCGCTGTCGGGAACCATCCGTTTAACGGGGATCGTCTGCACAGGTTCCTTTCCAATTACACGATGGCGGAGCGCGATGGCTTTTGGCAGCGCCATATTCAAGGTTATCACGGACGTGACGACAGCGAAATGGCATTTCCGATTACCCGGCTCATTGATTGGGCCTGGCAGGATGATATTTCGGTTTTGACAGACCGGGAAACCGCGCGCCTGGCAGGGCAAACACTGGCCTGGATATTATGCACGACGAACAGGGGGTTGCGGGATCAGACCACCAAAGCAATGGTTAATCTGCTTCAGGATCAGCCTGGAGCCCTTATCGCGATCTTAGACGCATTTAAGGACACCGATGATATGTACATCGCGGAACGTTTGTATGCGGTAGCCTATGGCTGTACATTGAGATCTTCCGATAACAAAACGCTGGAAGCACTGGCCAAAGCGATATACCAGCGTATTTTTGAAAATAGAAACCCGCCTGAGCATATCTTGTTACGGGATTATGCCCGATGCAGTATCGAATACGCTTTCTCAAAAGGGCTTGTTATTGACATTGACATGAATACAGTTCGTCCGCCCTATCAAAGCATCCTTCCCGACTCGTTTCCGACCGAAGAGCAGGTCAAAAAACACGAACTTGATGATAATGATCCGGATTACCGGAAAAAGAACGGTTCTGCCACCCACCAGATTTTACGTTCCGTTCTGACCTGGGACTTTTCCCGCTACACAATTGATAGCGCACTTCATCACTTGTCGCCCCTGAAATTTACTTTTAAGGATGAATTAGACGTTTGGCTGAATAAGCTTCCGCGCGGGAGCAAAGCTGATCTTACGCGCCTGGAAAAGTACCTTGAAATGCGGGACACCTTTAAGAACCGGGGAACACGTATGGACCGCATTTGGACCAAGGAAGACGCCGATAAATTCAGGGAAACCATTGAAAAGTTTTACAAAGAGATCGATGAACGCGTAAGATCACGAATGAACCTGGAACAACTGACTTTTTTTGATGAACAGGTGATGCCTTATTTTTTATTGAAACTGCAACTAAAAAAGAAAGAAAACGTAGGCCTGGATCACAAGGGCATCAAGCAGTGGATTGTTCAGCGCGTATTTGATTTGGGTTACAACGGCGAGATTCATGGTGATTATGATTCTTCACAGCGCGACTACGATGACCGCTCTTCATCGAGAGTAGAACGAATCGGCAAAAAATACCAATGGATCGCTTTTCACCAGATGATGGCCATACTTACCGATAATTACAAAATACAGGAACGTTGGTCTGACCGAAAAGCCCAGCATTACCAGGGCCCCTGGGAAATGATGCTGCGGGATGTCGATCCTTCCTTTACGACAAGAGAGGAGCGGGATAAATATCCCGAAGATGATTTCGGCATTGTGGACCATAAAGGCAAATGGTGGTCAATGGGAAAATATGACTATTGGCACCGGATCCCGGCCGATTGGGCAAATACAATCGCGGATATGCCCAATCCGGCACAATGTATTCAGAAGACCGATGAACAAGGAAAGGAGTGGTTGTACCTGAACATGTCCTATAACTGGAAAGAACCAAAACTTGTCGGTCGTGACCGCTGGGACGAAGGCCGGAAGGAAATCTGGTATATGTTCCAGGCTTATTTTATCCCAAAAACTAAAGCGCCTGCCATAAAAGACTGGTTAAGGCAACAAAACTTTTTCGGTCGCTGGCTGCCGGAAAATCATTCCGTGACCGATCTGCTGGCCCGCGAAAACTACTGGTCGCCTATCAGTAAGGAGCAGCAACGGGAGACATCTCTCTGGCAAACCTTATGAGATTCAAACCACAAAGTGATGCTGGCCACCGCTACGGCCATAGGTGAAATGAGTGAAGATAAATCCGGCGCGCACTTTCAATACCTGATGCCGGCCAGGAAACTGTTTGATGCGCTGGGGCTGCGTTATGCAAGAAAGGATGGGGAATTTTTAAATCCCGCAGGAGAAATAGTGGTGACAAACGTGAGTCCGAATGGCGCAATGATCCGAAAAGACGAACTGCAATCCTTTCTGGAAACTCAAAATATGGAAGTCATTTGGCTACTGTTAGGCGAAAAGAACTCGTTCAACAGAAATAACGAAGACGACGATTTCCGCAAAGCCATGAGCGGTGTATACAGTTTAGCCGAGGAGGAAATAAGTGGCTCCATGAACGTAACTGATTGGTAAATATGGAAATCTGTTTCTATAGAGCCGAGTGCGGCGATGCGGCCAGCCTGCGATATGTGGACAACGACGGTAAAATTTATAACGTATTGATCGATTCGGGTTACGAAAGAACTTATCGGGATATCCTCAGCTCAAAAGTCGAAGATATACAAACCCGTAACGAGCAAATCGATCTATGGGTCATTTCCCATATACACAGCGATCATATTGGCGGTGTGATAAATTATATCGCTGCCATTAACAAAGGCCTTCAACCTGATTTGGTAGCACAATGGCTATACAACCCGCCCCGGCCTGATGCCAGGCGATTACTGACTAAACAAACCAGCACAGCCGCAAGTATCGGGCAAGGTGACAACCTCACAAAATATTTAAATGGCATCAACAAATACCCCGATAGGGAGTATACCAGCGAAATGCCCGCTGTAACCGTTGGCTCTCTGACGCTAACACTACTTTCACCCGGTCGCTTACAACTTGAAAACCTCCATACTAAATATAAATTACCTAATACGCCCCTGGAAAAAATTGAAAATGAAATTGTCAGCGAAGCAAAAGGCGTTAAAAAACGAGATCACCACATCAAAGTCGATGACTTCGATCTCCTTAAATGGAAACAGGATGACAATGTAGACAACGGCAGCAGCATCAGCTTCATTTCTCAGTACAATGGCAGTAATATCCTTTGGCTCGCTGATGCTCACCCAAACGTGGTGGCCCAAAGCCTGAAGGACCTGGGCTATTCCATCACAAATCCATTAAGCTGTACCCACGTCAAAGTAGCCCACCACGGCAGCTCCGGAAATAATAGCGATGAACTATACAGCCTCATCAAGTGCCACAGTTATATTTTCAGCGTAAACGGTGACAATAAAGACCGGCTACCTAACAAGGAAAGCCTGGTCAGAATACTCAAGCGCCCCAACCGGGACATTCGAGTAAAATATACCTTTTATTTTACCTACGACGATAGCATCCTGCGATCGATATTTTCGGTAGATACGGATTCGGTCTTTGAAAAACTCAATTTTGAGGTGCAATATGGTTCGGGAAATTTCTTAGCGTTCTCTATTTAACCGTTATTGACATTTTTAAGTTGCGCGACAATTTTATCCACCGCGTTTGCGAATGCTATTTTGTTGACGCGGTCCTTATTGAAGTTTGTAAAATCGGCTGAGTTGATCCGGCGTATTTCTTCAATATTAAGCCAATATTCTTCCATTTTGTCAACCGGTCTGATCTGGTCTTTCTGAATAGTAAACAGGTAATCATCAATATGTCAACGGTTATATTGATTAAAAGGACAGGTATTTTACATTCTTTAGATCTCAATTAAAGGATACTAATTGAGATAAGAGGAGCACTTTATTTAATCAGTTAATGCTTTGTAAAATAGTGCTTGGTGAGTCATTTTTAGGGCTAAAAAACGCTCCAAAAGACGCTCATGAGTTTTGCGATTTTATACGAGTTTTGTTATTTTCTAACAAACTCTGAAAACAAAAACCCTCTAATTAGCGAAATTAGAGGGTTTTTGTTTTCTCAAAATTAGGTTCGAAATCAACGCATACAATTAAAAAAACCCTGTAAATACTTGATTTACAGGGTTTTATAAATTCAGCGGAGAGCTAGGGTTCAGAACCATCGCTCTAATATATTGATTATCAGTAATTTACATTTTCAAGTGTTCCTTACTCTACGAATGACGCAAATAGCAAGTTTACTCTAATTGTTAAGCCAAATATAGCCACATTTTAATATTTTTCAAAAATTATGCGCTCTTTTAGTATCAAAAAATTTCCATCAATTTTATGAAAAAGGTTCGGGATCCTACATTATTATAATTCACTGTTTAATAAATACTTAAATTGAAAAAGACGCAAATTCTGACAGCTCATTTTAGTAGAAATTAGGTTCGGCATCTTGTTATCTTTTAATGAAAAGTAAACGCTTCTCCGTTTACGATGGCTGTGACCTGCTCATCAGTAAGCGGTGCCCCTAAAATATCCATGCCGGCCTTAGAAAAGCCTGTTGACGTAAGTACAACAGGTTTTTCATTGCTAATATTGGGGGTTGTACAACAATTAATCTCATCTGTTGAGCTAAGATTCTAACATTTGGTCCTTCGCATGGCCCGCTAATAACTCAGCCATTATCGTCGCTGATCTCTTGCAATAGCTGCCTGTAGGCCAGGTTATAGTGGCTAGCCGGGTCATGCCATCTCCAGTAATTTTCACTGCTTTTAAATCAGGATGATTGAATATTGAGGAGCCCATCAGAACAGTTGCCCACTGGCCGCTATCTACTAATTGCAGAAGCATATTGATATCATTAATCTCCATTTGAATAATAGGTTCTAAGTTGTGGCGTGACAGTAATAGATTTAGATAATTGCGGATGCTAAATCCCCCCGATGGTAATATCAGTGGCAACTTATCTAATTGTTTAATGCCGATCTGTTTTTTTGCAGCCAATGGATGACTGGAGTGCACAATCAACGCAAGGCAGGAAGAAAACAGACGCTGCGTTTTATAGCTGCCGCTTTTTTCTTCTTGTGAGAAGGAAAGCATCAAATCTATATGGCTTTGATCAAGTTTTTCTAGTAATTCCTGAGTTGTACCGAATACGATATCCAAATGGATTTTTGGGCATTTTTGCGAAAAGTCAATGATGGCTTTAGTAAGTAATGCGGTTAGCCCATAGGTTACACCAATAGTCAGTGTCCCGGTATTGAGGTTCATCAGATCCTTCAACATGTCTTTCCCGTCGCTGGCGTCCTTAACGGTTTTAATGGCATAAGGCAGAAATGTTTTTCCTGCCTCTGTTAAACGCACCCGCTTTGCAATCCGGTCAAATAAAGGTATGCCCAATTCGTCTTCCAGTTGTTTGATCTGTTGGGACAGCGTGCTTTGCGTGATATACAATACCCCGGAAGCCTCCGTGAAATTTTGCAGTTCGGCTGCCTTAATGAAATAATTAAGTTGGCGAAGTTCCATTTTTAAATATAGCAACATGATCGGTATTGTCGATCAACTATATCGAAAATAAGAGTTTAGACGATTAGTAATTAAGTAGGACCTTTGATATATCAAACAAAAAACAACATTATGGAAATCCTACAAAACTCTGATAACGCGCTTTCTCACTCAATTGTTAAAGCAATTATTAATGCTCCAATTGAAAAAGTAAACATTGCTGACTGGCTGTTCAACCTACCCGATGAAGAATATCAAAGATGTTCTACCGCTCATATCGCTGCCGGCTTTACCCATACTTTAGATGGGGAACCTATGTCGATCAATGTGGAAACTATTGGTGGCGCGCTGATTATCCAGCATTATGTGGCTACAGAATATCGGGCAGATTATTGCCGGATGTTATCGGTGTCTGACGCTATCTCAGCAAATGGCCGCAGTAAAGTTCAGGTATTATGGGAACTAAAGGCCACAAAATTAGATGATAATACCTGTGAATATACCAATGAAATTCATGCAACCGCCACGCCGGAATTCTTTGAGTTTATAAAAATGCACAATATTACATTAGCACAAGCGGCTCATGACAGGCAGGTTGCATCAGATACTCATAATCATGAGGAGACACCGCTGTTTGCAAAAAGTATAGAAAAAAAAGCCCTTACCGGTAACTACGGAATTTAATTAGCATTCAAGTATGAAAAGCAGACTTATCAAGCTTGCGCGCATGCCGGAAGGTATGCCACAGATCATTGACTTCCAGTTGGAAGAAGACGAACTGGGACCTATAAAAAATGGTGAGTTGTTATTAAAGCCATTATATTTTTCCGTTGATCCATACCTTCGAGCTGCTATGAGCGGGGGACATCCGCCCAATTTGAACGTGGGTGATATAGTTAAATCACGTGGTATTGCCGAGGTAATTACATCAACTCATAGGAATTTCGCGAAAGGGGATTTTGTAATGGGTTATATGGAATGGCGTGACCGACTTGTGGCTAGTGCAAGTGAGCTCAACCGCCTTGAGGCTAGAGGATTGCCCTTAAGCGCATACCTGAGTGTATTAGGATCTACCGGGTTGTCAGCTTATTTTGCGCTTAACGAAATTGGAAAGCCTAAGAAAGGAGAAACGATGGTCGTTTCCGGAGCAGCTGGCGCGGTTGGGAGTATTGCCGGCCAAATCGGGAAAATTTTTGGTTGTAAAGTTATTGGTATTGCCGGCAGCGATGAGAAAATAAAGTTGATTACTTCCGATTTCCGATTCGATGGGGCAATCAACTATAAAACCAGTAAGGATATTGGTGCTGCCATAAAGAACCTTTGCCCTGAAGGCGTTGATGTTTATTTCGATAACGTTGGCGGCGATGTATCAGACGCAGTGCTCAGCAGTATGAACAATTATGGGCGTGTAGTGGTTTGCGGAACGATTGCTGAATATAATGATAGTCAACCGGCAATGGGTCCAAGATTGCTGCCGCTTATCGTTTTTAAAAAATTGTTATTACAGGGATTCCTCATTGGCGATTATAAAGACCGGTTTGAAGAGGGTAGAACTCAATTGCAACAATGGCTGGCTGACGATAAAATCCGTTATCAGGAAACAATTACAAAGGGCTTTGAGCAACTTCCCAATGCGTTTATTGGACTTTTTAATGGTGAAAATTTAGGTAAGATGTTAGTTGAAAGCCGTTAAGACGTACGGCAAACATTGTTAAAGAACCCGGGTCAATTTCGTTAAAGACTATTGTTTCTTTAATGCCTTTAAGTGATATCATAGCTTCCCTAAAAACAAAAAAGACCGTCCTTGGAGACAGCCTTTATCATCTATTATGTCGAAGATTTCCGACTATATATTATATTATTGTCTTATTTTAGTTAATAATATTGCCACTGAATCTGGTTTGGCCAGGAAAGCGGAATGGCTGGTATTTAGTTGATAAACTGTTTATACGCCGACTGCAGCAATCATGCGGTTTTGCAAGGCTGGCGATACCACGTGATCTTGCAAGGTTTTGATGAAAATCTTCTCAACAGAACCGAAATTAGCAGCGGTCAATGTCACTGGATTCGTAAATGGAATTGCTGGTTCAGGACGATAATTTGAAAAACAAGATTTTGAATCTGAGCAGAACCATCCTGGATAGGGAGAGTTTCGAACTTTACTCCATTTAAACTGGCGATCAATTGATTAACCAATTTTTCTGTTGTAACTCTACGAATTACGCAACACGATTTTCCTTCATAATAAGTATCTGGAAATAGGGTAGGAGGCCTTTTTAAGCCATTCAGAGTTTTCTATCCATCGGAATCACGGAATGCTATGAGGGTTGTTAGTGCCTAATGGGATTAGTTAAGAATATCAAAGCCGGAAGATAATTATCTTGCGGCTTTGTAAAGTTTGGTGAAACCCTGGATGTAAATAATCGTAAGACTAATTTTTGATTTAAACGGCTGATTTGCAGTTTATAGTTTCCTTAATGTGCGAAAAGCATATTATTTGATTTGAAGATAGTTAATAGGCTTGTTATTTTAGCCTTCTATGAATCATACAGAACAACTTGCAATTGAAATTAAAAGACTTCGCACCCAGGGAGTAAATCTTGTTAATGCTATTCAGGTTGAAGTGTATCCCGAGGAACTGGAATCGCATTTTACGAATAACCTTAAAAAGGATTTTGAAGCTTTCAAAAAATCACTTCCAGTTTTTAAAAGTGCTTACCAGGCTTGGTATTCTGAATCTCAAATCGTTATCAAGCGATTTTTGCCACTGCGTTTTAACGACTTTATTTCCTTATATGAAATCCCAAAAGGCAGAAAAGAGTTAAAAAAGGAGAATTATACCCTAGAAGATTATTTAAGGAATACGGTTGTTACATCCGGATTTGATAAAAAGATCATTGCTGGGCCCGCAGATGCTATACCATTGGTTCAGCAACAATTGAATATACTTGACTCGGTGACAGTACGCCTCGAAAGCACCATTGCAGAAATAAGTGAGATATTACAGGCGGACCTGCTTGATAAAATGCTGGCTTCTGCGCAAAATCTTGCAAAAAATGGGCTGGCTAGGTCGGCAGGTGGAATTTGTAGCGCAATTCTCCAGCAGCACCTTGAAACACTCAGGGTTAAATATGATTTAAAATCACCCAAGAAAAACCCGACATTAAAAGATCAGAATGATCTTTTAAATAAAGCCGAAATATATGATTTTGGCACAGCACGGAACATAGACTATCTGATCGATCTTCGGGATTTATGTGTCAAAAATAACAAGCAGGCACCTTCAGCTAAAGAAATCGACGAACTCTTATCAGGGACAGAAAAGGTCATCAAGACAATATATTAGGCCTGTTCGTTTTATAGGGAACAATGTTCTTAATTTGTATCCAATTAAATGGTGAATATGTAAAACCCGATTTTAATTATGCTTCCATATCACTCCCTGATCGTTTTTGATGAAAAAACAAACAGGCCGGTCTACAGATTTATTGCCAATAGGTTGATCAGCTTGATTCAACATGGTACGTTATTGCCCGGCACTTTTCTTCCCGGAACGCGTGAAATGGCGGTATTGCTTAAGTTGCATCGAAACACAATCATTAAAGCCTATAACGAATTGATTGCGCAGGGTTGGGCCGAAGCAATTGATCGAAAAGGAATTCAGATAATCGCCGAATTGCCTATCGTGAAGCCCAGGTCATTTAACCCGGTGAAGAATTTTCCTGTCAGCGAACATCACCGAAATGGCGAACGAGAAGTCAATGCAGATCATAGGTTCATTCCCATAACCGAGAAGAAGCCTGATATCGTAGTCAATGATGGTTTTCCTGATCCCTCACTCGCCCCGGTCGAAGAGATTTTAAAGGAATATAGGAAGTATATGAAGCCGAACGTGCTAAAAGAATTGCTGGCTATCAAGCAAATGGGTGGCAACCAGGAACTACGTGCTTCCACAGCAAAATTTCTTAGCGAATCCCGTGGTCTCAACATATTACCCGAAAATGTGCTGATCACCCACGGCGCGCAGATGGCAATTTATATCGCCGCCTTACTGTTGATCAAACCAGGCGATGAAATTGTTGTATCTGAACCGAGTTATTTTATCGCCGATGAATTATTCCGTAATCTTGGGGCAAAGGTAAATAGAGTACCGGTCGACCAGGACGGTATAGATATCGCCGCGCTGACAGAGGTTTTGCGTTCAAAGGATATCAAATTGATGTATATTATACCACATCATCATCATCCCACCACTGTCACCATGACCGCCTCAAGGCGAATTACTTTACTAAACCTAATCCGAACATATAACCTATGGGTTATTGAAGACGATTATGATTATGACTTTCATTATCAAAACAGCCCGATACTACCGCTTGCAAGTGCCGACCATCAAGGTCAAATCATCTATATTGGTTCTTTTACGAAAATACTGGCACCGTCCTTTAGGGTCGGCTACATGGTTGCCGGTGCTGATTTTGTGAGTAAGGCGATCAACACCAGGCGATTTATTGACCTAGGTGGAGATACTGTCATGGAGGCGGCAATCTCAAGCCTTATAGAATCGGGAGAATTGAGTCGCCATATCAAAAGGTCAAAAAAAGTCTATCAAAACCGTTGCGAACTTGTCTGTAAACTATTGACCAAAGAACTACCGCATATGGTCACTTTTACAAAACCTCAGGGAGGAATGGCATTATGGCTTCAATTTGCCAGCGCTTACCCACTTTCCGTGGTTCTGCCTATACTGGCCCAACATGGTATTCAGATGATTGGGAGCGCCTATTACAAAGGCGTAAACAAAAATTATAATCATATCCGATTTGGCTTTGCCTCACTTTCCGAAGATGAGATGCGGAAGATCGTATCTTGTTTAAAAGATATCGCTCCCAAAACTTAATTCAGCCACCTCTCTATGGTGGTTTTCGTAAGCGAAAAAGTTAATCTAGTTGAAGAAATGATGCATCCCGATAGATTAAATGCCTATTCGCATATAAGTCTTGTTTTCTAATGTTCTGATATAGAGTATCTTGCATTTTAACTTCTTCAATACGGCCTTGAAACCAATATCTGGAACCCTTTAACTTTGAAATCTGGTCTGTAAACTAGTCCAATTGCTGGCATAATTTTGTTTTAATCGCAATGGGGCGATCAAAATATAAAAATCATGAAAAAAATAGTATTGGCTACAATGGCTATAGTTGGCCTTCTGATCACATCGACAAAAGCGCAAACAGGTCACGTGGAGGCTACGAAAACACCACCGCAAGTTATCTTCACCAAATTGTTAAATACCCCGTCTCTGAAAAATCAGGAATTTAAGATGGTGCTTGTTACTTTTCAGCCCGGAGAAATCGGTGCTCCACACCGTCACCCAATTCCAACCTTCGCTTATGTAATAGAGGGTGAATTTGAATCAACCTTTAACGGTAAAACTCATCACTATAAAGCAGGTGACGCTTTTTATGAAGAGCCAAATTTAGTTCACGGACAAACAAAAACGCTTGGTGATAAACCGGTAAAATTGCTGGCAATATTTATCGGTGATAAGGGAAAACCTTTCATTGAGCCGGCAAAATAATAGGACAAGTCATTTCTGAATTTTTTGGATTGAACAGCATTAGGGCTGTGAAACAAATATATGCTGCGGTACTAACGCCGCAGCATTAAAATCCTTAGATAATTGCGGACGATCACTAACTGCGAATTATTCTAAAGCCTTGAGCCTAATGCTCTATAACAGTTAATAATTTTTATTATAAACACTATTCCATTAACATATAAAATACCATGATTACTGATAATAAATATACACAGCTCTATCTACGCCTTGCCTTGGGCATAGGCTTTATTGTTCCCGTGCTAGACCGGTTAGGCATGGTCGGAGCACCCGGACAGCCAAATATTTCCTGGGGTAATTGGGATAAATTTATCGGTTTTACCGGGGTCCTGATGCCATATCTTAGCAAGCCGCTTGTTATGGGTGCCGGTTTTTTTGCAACTCTTCTTGAAGCTATTTTCGGCATTTGTCTAATCATAGGTTATAAAACCAGACTTATGGCTTTAGGAAGTTTTGCACTTACCCTGATATTTGGCCTGTCTATGGTTGCTTTTCTTGGCTACAAGGCTCCGTTGAATTTCTCAGTATTTCCTTGTAGCGCAGGTAGCTTGTTACTTGCCACATTAACGAATTATGAGTTCAGCATCGATCAGTATTTATATAAAAAGTCAATCAGTGACCTGAGGACCTTTAATAAATAACACTATTATCTGATAAGAAATAAGCACTTGCATTGCAGGCGATTGAATTATTTATTACTTAATGCTTAGAAAAATGACTGCTGAATTTATTGCGGTTTCAGGCAGCGGCCTGGCCTGGACAATTGTATATACTGCATTGGTATACCGCGGTATTAAAGATAAATCCTATGGAATGCCATTGATCCCCCTGGCACTTAATTTTGCATGGGAGGTTGTTTTTTCCATCGTTTATCCTCCTAAGGCTACCGGCGTTGCCGGGGTTGTGGTTAATGCTATCTGGATGGTGTGTGACATCGGTATCGTTACAACCTATTTCCTATACAGCTACAAGTATTTTTATAAATATTACCAAATTTCAAGATCCACCTGGGTAATTACTACTTTGTTCGCATTTATATTTTCTTTTGGTGTCATGCTAACCGGCGGACCTTTTTTCGGGCAGTTTAAGGATTATTTTTTTGGGGAAATTTGGCAAGGGGGGATATTCATCGCCTACATTCAAAATCTCATTATATCGTCATGTATGATTACTATGTTATGGCAGCGCCGCAGTTCTGAAGGCCAATCTCTCTATATCGGGGTATTTAAATGTATCGGCACAGGTTTGACAGTTGGGTTCTATTACCTGTTTATTTTACACAAGGGCCATGCTACCTTAATGAATATAATTGTTGGTGCGACCTTTATTCTTGACGTCATCTATATCAATTTGATTTATAAACAAATCAAAGCTGAAGGAAAACAACCTTGGCTTCGATTTTAACTTAAAGCATAAAATGAGAAGGAAATTTGTATCCAACTCGGAAGAATCCGTAAGAATGTTTAAGAGTGATTTTTTGGAAGCCTTATCAAAGGTGCACTTTACAGTTCCAATCTGGGTTTACATGCCGGTAATTATTTGGGGAATATATCAATCACTACACATAGGAGATTCAGTAACCTACCTTATCTCTCAAATTATTGCCGGACTATTTGTATGGACGTTCACTGAATATGTGATGCACAGGTATTTATTTCATTGGACGCCACCAGGCAAATTCGGTGAGCGGATCCATTTTATTTTTCATGGTGTGCATCACGATTATCCAAGCGATAAAAAAAGACTCGTTATGCCACCGTCAGTAAGCCTTCCACTGGCAATCTGCTTTTATTTTTTTTACAGGTTGATTTTACCCGAAACTTTTTTCTGGGGTTTTTTCTCAGCTTTTTTATTTGGTTATCTGGTCTATGACATCGGTCACTATGCTATGCACCATTTTAATTTTAAAAGTGGTGTGTTTAAGAAGATCAAGCGATATCATATGTTACATCATTACCAGGAGCCCGAAAGAGGTTTCGGGGTAAGTTCCGCACTATGGGACAGAATTTTTAACTCAGGCTTCAGTAATGAAAAGTCCACTGAAAGGCATTAATGTTTTTAATCTATGAAATCTTCAAGACGTTCATTTATATCAACAACCATCGCCGGTGCGACGGCGGTTTCATTGTCGCCTCTTCTAGGAATTGCTAAACACTTTACACACCAGCATGGATACCACGATGGCAAATTAAGACTGGGCATGGTGGTTTTTGATGGGTTTCAGTTACTGGACGTATTTGGCCCGCTGGAGATGTTTGGCGGCTTACGCGATAAAATATCTATCTTCCTAATAAGTGAAAAGAAAGGGGTTATAAAAAGCAGCGCCGGGCCGGCAGTTGTTACCGATTTCTCCTTTGATGATGTGCCTTTACTGGAGATCGTCATGATCCCTGGTGGCGGAGGTACGCGCCGTGAGGTGAATAATGAGCCATTTGTAAACGCGTTTAAAAATCTGGTCGAGAAAACGCCCCACGTAGCATCGATATGTACGGGTGCCGCGGTATTGGCAAAAACGGGAGCCTTGGACGGTCTGAAGGCCACAACCAATAAAAGAGCCTTTAAGTGGGCGACCAGTCAGGGGCCTCAGGTTAATTGGGTGAAACAAGCACGCTGGGTAGAAGACGGTAAGTTTTTTACATCTTCAGGAATTTCGGCAGGAACTGATATGGCGCTCGCATTGATTGAAAGATTATACGGCCACGATACCGCTATCAACATTGCAAATGGAGCAGAGTATGAATGGAACCAAGACCCGCATCATGATCCATTCGCTGAATTGAACGGGTTAAAAGACTAAATTTTTAATCAATAAATTTCGGCGATTATTTTTTCAGACTAAGTATACCATTCATTAATTCCTCATTGAAATTGTTGATGGTCGTTTGATTTAGCATTTGGTAAATTTTAGATCTGATTTCCTTAAATTCTTCATGTAAGGGACAAGGATTAATTTCAGAACACTGTTTAAGCCCTAACGCGCAGCCTTTGAATAAGCCGTTTCCGTCAACAGCTTCCACTATATCACTTAATGGGCGCTTTGATTCAGCTTCGCCAATATAAAAGCCGCCGTTGGGGCCTTTAATTGAGCCAATCAAACCTTTCCGGCTCAGGTCCTGAAGAATTTTCGCAAGAAAAAATTCCGGCGAATCAATACCGGCAGCGATGTCCTTAATGCCTACCCGCTGACCTTTATCGGTCGAACTCGCGATGAAAAATACTGCCCTTATCGCGTACTCACAGGTCTTTGAAAATATTGCCATATCTATCGTTTAACAAAAGTAATAAAATAAAAGATAAATTTGTCTTTTATTATTTTTAACGTTAGTTTTGGCCTATCAAAAGCAGCGCGCGCGCTTTTTTTTAATCAATTAAAGGATAAAAAGGTATTAATATATTTATTATGACAACTGAACAGAAAGACATCATTACCGCCACCGTGCCAATACTTAAAGAAAACGGTGTAATGCTAACCAAATACTTTTATAATAGGATGTTTACCCATCATCCTGAGCTGAAGAACTTGTTCAACCTGGGAAATCAAAAGAAAGAAAAACAGCAAACTGCGTTAGCGCTGGCCGTATTGGCCTATGCAGAAAATATAGCAAATCCTTCGGTCTTACTTCCGGTGGTGGATCGTATAGGACATAAACATGTTAGCCTGGATGTGCGCCCGGAACAATACCAGGTCGTAGGTACACACCTGATTGCATCTATCGGGGAAGTACTGGGTGAAGCGGCCACACCTGCAGTTATAGATGCCTGGACTGCCGCCTATAAACAACTAGCGGCCTTGATGAGCGGACATGAAGCAGGGCTGTATAGCGAAAAGATAAAGAATGAAGGTTGGAGTGGCTGGCGTCCGTTTAAAATCCAGCGCAAGATTGTAGAATCAGCAGAAATCACTTCCTTCTATTTGTATCCGGCTGATGGTGGTCTGGTGCCGATTCATTTACCTGGTCAATTCATTAGTCTAAGAGTATTTCTACCTGAATTATCGCTTAATCAGGTCCGCCAATACAGTTTATCAAGTGTGCCCGATACCCGCTATTACCGGATATCTGTTAAGCGCGAGAAAGGTCTCACTTTAGATACCAATGGAATGATCAGTAATCGCCTGCACGATCATATGCAGGTTGGCGACATCGTGGATTTAACTGCACCTTCCGGTAACTTTACATTGCCGGAAAATGTTGATTTTCCGGTTACATTTCTTAGTGGTGGTGTTGGATTAACTCCATTAATCAGCATGCTTTCTAATCTTTTGCAAAAAGGTACCGATCAACCTGTAACCTGGTTACATGGTTGCCGCGGCGAAAATGTCCATGCCTTCCGGGATCAGATTGAGAACTTGGCGTCTATTCACGAAAATTTTCAGCACAGAACTTTTTATAACGAAATAACAGATGAACACCGCGCTGATGGCATTTTAGAAGGACATCTCAATATTTCAGGTATAGAGGGCGTAGATTTCAACCCGGACGGCCATTATTATATCTGCGGGCCCGATGTCTTCATTCAAAAGCAATTTCATGATCTGGTGGCGGCCGGAGTTAATCGGGGAAATATCCATTTTGAAGAATTTGGCCCCCAAACCCTAGCACTTAATTAATACAAGAAACTAAATACTTTATGGAAACGATTAAAACGACCCTTCCACATGCGTACAAAGAAGTTCGTCATTTTACAGGACTTAACCCAATTACCGCTTATTTAAAGTTTACGGATAGTCAAAAAGATAAACGTACTCTTTGGTGGTTTGTTAATTTAATGGTTCACGGTAACCTCGTGCTGGCCATTCCGGCAACCCTCATTTATTACTATAATGCACCGGTCATCATTCTAGGGGTTACCGTAAGTTTATTCTTTGCGAATTTGGTTGTCAATATGTGTGGCTGCAATATTCGGGTTACATTAACAACTTTTTTTGTTAGTTTGTTCACCAATATTTCAATGGTTTTATTCTTTATTTTTTAATCTCTGTTATTAACTTCCGTAACTCTGAAATAATAAGGAGAAGTCAATACCTGACTTCTCCTTATTTATAAAAAATCCGCTGACCTTTGGCATTTCTTAAGGAAGATGAAGTACCCGGGGTATAGGAATTCGGAGATTTGTATATATGAAATATTTAACAATCAACGTTTGGAAATCATTTTTTTTATTTCAATAAAGGTAATTCAAGCCAGTTGCATGGTTGTTATTCTTCTAAATAGCTCCTTAAAATGTGAAATAACCGAATATCAAACCCATCTCGACCGCTAAAATTAAAGCCAAATACTGGGTTAATCGGCTACCATATCATCTGATTTCTCCTGAGCAGATAATTTCTACCTCTACACTGTCTTTTCACTGACAACAGTAAATCCGGTTGATAGAGGGGAGATAAGATTGACCTTCAGGGTAATCTTTCTTATTTTAGATTTAAGAAATAGTTATTTGTGTTTACCTTCTCAGGCTAAATAACGAATTAATCATGCCGTTAATGAGTGCCTAGCCCTTCCTGGTTTCCCAATAGCCAAAATCTCATTAGGAAAAAAAATCTGTTTTCGGCACATCTTACTTTGGCTCTTTAAACAAATCGTTATTTAGAAATTGCCTGTCCGTAAGAGTTTTTAAAAAAGCAATCAACTGGGACTGTTGTTGCTTATTGAGCGATATTCCCAAATGGCCATTCTGTTTTAGTAGAGGGTCAAGATTAGGCGCGTTATGAACGCCTGAATTATAATGCTCCAAAACTTCCTCCAGGGTGTTGAATCGGCCATCATGCATATAAGGACTGGACACTTCTACGTTTCGAAGGGTGGGAACCCTGAATTTGCCATGATCTGATGCCAAATGAGTAATGCTGTCCCTTCCGGCATCGTCAGATTTAAGATCCAACCCTTTATTGCGATAGGATTGGTCGGTGAATAAAGGCTCTGAATGACAGGCCGCGCAATTCGTTTTGAATAGCGCATAACCTGACAATTCCGGGTCTGTAAATTTTGCACCATTTTCATGTCGAATCACCTGATCATACTTTGAATTTGCGGAAACAAGTGTTCCAATAAATTGGGTAATCGCTTTGAAAAATAATTGCGAATTGATCTCATCGGTTTGAAATACTTGTTTGAATAGCGCCGGATAGCTTTCAGATTGCTTTAAACGCTTTACTATCTCCGGCAAATTATTTGCCATCTCGCAAGGGTTGGTTAAAGCGTTCATGGAAGAAATCTCGATATGATTCACGCCGCCATCCCACATGAATTCTTTCTCCCAGGCTAAATTAATAAGTGTAGGTGTATTACGGGTGCCTAAACAATCATCCACTCCATGGCTTACCGGGTGGTCTAACTGTGCAAAGGATGCAAATTGCTGATGGCAATTTGCACAAGAGATAGATTTGTCGCTGGACAGTATAGGATCATAAAAAAGTTTACGTCCTAGTTTAAATCCAGCCTCTGTAAGGTGATTACCCTGAAAGTTGTATACAGGAGCCGGAAAGTTTTTCGGCGTCCTGAACAGCAAAGAGTCTGCAGGGTCGGCAGATCCAGAAGCATTACTGCTAAAAGAACTTACCGCTGCCAGAAATAACAAGCCGGCGCCAACGACAAAAAACTGCTTCTTCACAATAAATTATTTTAATAACTCAATGGTAAAAAGCGAATCCGAATAATTATCAGCAAGAAGTACCGCATTTGGTCCTCCCATGGTATAACTTAATTTGGAAAAGTCAATCAGGTTTTTCCCTTTAAACAACACTGCCGCATCTGCTTTTATCCCAATTGAGGTTGGTTTATGAACAGTAATGAGCATTGGTTTTTTAAACGATTGGGAAAATGTACGTAGGGTATTTTGTCTTTTGATGCCGCCAACGTGGAAGGTGAGTTTATGAAACTTGGCAGCTGACTGCGGCGAGTTACCTTCCAGCATTAAAAAGATATAGCCACTGTTCCAGGTCCAGAACATGCCATTGGCGGGATCTAGACAACCACTTTGCGCCCCTCCAAAATTACGTGTGCTATCTACGCCAATCAGAAAAGAGATGGCTTTGTATTTACCTGTGGGAACGCCTTTAAGTTCTTGTTTTAACGAACTGGAATCCGCTGCGTTGACCAAATAATAAGTATTCGGAATCGTTACTTCTTTGTTATCGGTAGTAGTAAGCGTAATATTACTGATGTAGTACTTAAAAGTGCTAACGGTAAAATGGTCATGGTTAGCATTGCTGTAATGTGCTGTTGTATCATTGAGTTTTAACGGCGTGCCGTTCACTTCATTTTTAAAATTCAGGTACACTTTACCGGTATCAGCTTTGATGCCAGCCGATGCATAAATGTCGCCTGCGAGTAACCATACCGCAACAGACACAAGGATTATTCTTTTCATCTGGTATTAATTTAATTTTTAAAATAACTTGTCGCCTTCTCCGAGAAATGGCGTTAATCAAATCACACGCTATACAAAAGTACCAGTGGATATGGATGGTTTTGGGTGCCAGTTTCAGTTAATTCAATGGTCCATTACCAGCGTGGAAATGATTGTTGTTTAGGCCAATAGGACTTTTTTGTTTTTCAGCTTTAATCCCAATAAGACAAGTGCGCATATGGCAGCAGGCACTAATAATCCGATTACCATAGGCCAAACGGTTCCGTCAAATAAATAACTTACAAACCAGGAGCTGATAGCGCTCAGTATCATTTGAAAAGAGCCAACTAAAGCAGATGCAACTCCTGCATTCACAGTAAATCCCGATAATGCCATTGCTGTACAATTAGGAATCAGAAGTCCAATTGAAAATAGCAGGATAAATATTAATGCGATCGTAATTGGCGGGTTCAATATCCCGGCATTTAGCAAGATCAATCCGCTAATGGGAACAGCTAATAAAAGAGCGCCTGCACAATATATAATATTTAAAGAATCGAATTGCTTAATCAACCGGCGATTCCATTGGCTGCCTGCAATAAATCCTAAAGCATTGAATGCAAAAATGAAGCTGTATTGTAATTCGGAAAACTTGAAATATTTGATAAATACGAATGGGGAACTACTGATATAAGCGAACATCGCTGCCACTGCTGTGCTTGACGCCAGTGCAAAAAACAGGAAATTATTTTCACGGATCACATATTGATAGTCCCTGAATACGTTGACGAATGTTAGGCGTTTAGGATTTTTCAGCTTTTCAAATTCCGGCAAAAATCGATTGATCATGATCAAAAGCAATAGACCAAAAAAGGCGAGAAAATAAAAAATAAAGTGCCAGTTAGATATGGTTAATATCGCGCCACCAAGGGTCGGTGCGATAACCGGGCCCAAACCTAAAATTAGCATGAGGATAGAAAATATTTTGGCTACCTCTGACTTTGGAAATATGTCCCTGACGGCTGCCGTACCGGTAACCATTCCTGCGCAACCTCCAAATGCTAAAATAACTCTCATGGCAACTAACCAGGATACAGAGGTTGATAATGCACATCCCAGGGCAGCGATTATAAAAATGAGAAGCCCTATCATCAGGGGCTTTCTGCGCCCAAACTTGTCCGTTATAGGGCCGTATACCAATTGCCCAAAACTGATGCCTATAAAATAGCTTGTCAGCGAAAAAGAAACATGGGCTATATCTGTATGTAAAGTATTGGCAATTTGCGGGAAACCCGGAAGATACATATCAATACTAAATGGCGCTAAGGCTGCCAAACCGCCAAGGGTCAACAAAACAGCGTTTTTTCTATTTTCAATCATTTTAATCAGATTATCAATAAATAAATCAATCGGGAGAGGTAAAGAAAAGGAGGAAGCGGACAAGTATGCCCGCTCCCCCAAAAAGATAATGATAACAGAATTGCTTAATCTAAAGCAGGCTGTTGATGAGTTGTAACAGCGATTCTATTCCACGTATTGATGGTAGCAATTGCGATAATTGCCTGGGCAAGCGTATTCTCATCCAAAAGTTTTGCTGCGTTTTGATAGGTTTCATCAGAAACTCCTCCATTGTGTATATAGGTGATCTCTTCGGCAAGGGCCAGAACGGCTCTTTCAGTTTCAGTAAAAAACGGGGTTTCTCTCCAGGCGCTTAAGGCATAAATTCTTTGTTCAGTTTCTCCCATTTTGCGTGCATCTTTGGTATGAAGATTAATGCAGAATGCACAGCCATTGATCTGAGAAACCCTGATTTTGATCAACTCTTTCAATGACGGTTCTAAATTTGTTTTGGACAGGTATTTTTCAAGGCCAAACATTGCTTCATAGGCTTTTGGCTCTAACTCAGCGATAACTACTCTTTTGCTCATTTTATTTTTTATTAAATTTTAATGAGACAAAATTGCGGATCGCGGGGTTCTTAAAAGTTAATGTACTTGAAGAAATGAATTGCCCGAATAAAAAATTTTTCCTACCCTAAAATCTTTACATTTGTTGCTAAAAATGGGGTTATTAGCACATGAACGGGTATGAGAATTTATTTAAACACATCAGAAGATTTACAGAGTTAAGTTCTGAGAAAGAACAACTACTGATCTCCAAACTGAAGTATAAAAAAATCCCAAAGAAAGATCTTGTGCTGCAAGAGTTCGAGGTTTGTAATGCCTGTTATTTTGTGATGTCAGGCTGTATGAGATTTTACCGCAATACAAAAGACGGATTTGAACAGATCCTGCAATTCGCAATCCCTGAATGGTGGATTAGTGATTATCAGAGCTTTGAAACGCTTAAACCTTCCGAATACAATATACAGGCAGTTCAGGATACCGAAGTACTTATCTTGCAAAGGTCAGACTACGAGCAGCTGTTTCGCGATGTACCTGAATTAAATGTTTATTTCCGCCTGATGATGCAAAAAGCTTACACGGCTTCTTTAAAGAAAATAGAACTGATCCTATGTGAATCAGCGGAAGACCGTTATTCACATTTCGTAAATGCTTTCCCTGGCTTCGTTCAGAATATTCCACAATATATGCTGGCATCATTTCTTGGTTTCACTCCGCAATTCCTAAGTATGCTAAGGGCAAAAAAAGACTTATGATTACCTACAGCCATATGTATTTTTCTTTTTGCGTGATTAAGCTTTGTTTTCACGGTTACCTGATCTGAATATCATCCTGAGCGCCTGATCTCTTGTTAAATAGGCAACAGCCCAATTATACAGGGTTTTAATAATATTATTATAATTGACAAGTGAAACTATGTGGATAAACAACCAGCTTAACAGGCCCAGCAATCCACCTAAGTGCAACTTGTGCTTGAACAAATCTGCAACCGCTGTTCTTCTTCCGATGATCGCCATTTCGCCTCTGTCAAAATAGCTGAAAGGTTTCATTGGTTGACCTTCAGCGATTCTTTTAAAGTTTTTGGCTAGTTGTTTACCTTGTTGAATCGCAGGTTGTGCAAGTTGAGGGTGTCCGGTTGGATAAGCCGGGTCATCGAACTGAACACCCATGTCACCAATAACAAAAATATTTTCATAATCTTTTGATCTGCAATAGGCGTCGGTAAATATCCTCCCGCCTTTACCCATTGCCGTTTGGGGAATCCCTTCAAAAATGTTTGAAGTAACCCCCGCAGACCAGAGTAGGTTATGAGTCTCGATAAATTCTCCATCAGAAAGCTCTACCTTTCCATCTTTAAATCCCCTGACCTGTGTATTTAGTATGATACGCACACCTAACTTATCGAGTGCCTTGTAGGCGGCTTCGTGTGTTTTATCACTCATCGGCTGTAACAGGTATGGCGAACCATCAACAATATAAATTTCCTGTTCTTCGGGATTTAAATTCGGGTAGTCTTTTTGAAGTATATATTTTCGCATTTCAGCAAGCATTCCGGCAACTTCAACACCAGTCGGCCCGCCACCGGCAATGACGATGGTCATCAATCGTTTCCTTTCAAGCGGATCATTTTCTATAGACGCTTTTTCCAGTTTTTTGACCATCTCATTCCTGATATATAAGGCGTCATCAATGCCTTTTAAAGAAAAACTGTTGGTCTGAATGTTCTCGTTGCCAAAGAAATTTGTTTTGGTTCCCGCAGCCAGCACGAGATAATCATATTTAAGCGTCCCACCATCGCTTAAATAAACGGATCGTTCATCCGGATTTATTCGCTCGAGTGAAGCCATCCTGTAAGTAACATCTTTATTTTTAAGAATCTTTCGAAACGGATACGTGATACTTGAGGGATCTAAAAATCCGGTAGCGACCTGGTATACTAGAGGCGTAAAATAATTATAATTGTTTTTGTCTACGAGTGTGATGTGGTAGTCCGGCGATTTATATAGCCTCGTCACAAAATTTAAACCTGAAAATCCGCCTCCAATAACGACGACGTGCTTTTTGTTTTCAATACTATTGTTCATGACTGAACGATTTATATGTTTAATTATTAATTAAGCAAAGCTAGGGGGGTTGATCTAAAGCAAAGGGTGCCAGATATGACCTCATAGAGGTTCCAGCTGATTTGATTTAAATTAAAAGGATTTTGCCCCAAAATTGATTTTTCGATAAGACGGGAAGCGAAAAGTCTATTAATAATTGATTTTGGGAAGGTTTTTATACTAATTGATCAAATATTTTCGACAAAATATCCGAATCTTTTTGATTTGAGCTATAAAGGTTTACATCAAATGTATATTTTGTCTTTTTCAATATTATTTTTTTAATTTCGGATTTTAAGTTAATGGCTGACAATAGCAATCTTTCCGATTATGAATTGAAAGAACGTCTTTTTTTAGGCGACGAGGATGCTTTTGCAGAAATTTATGAACGCTATAAATATATTTTACATGCACACGCACTCAATAAAATCAGAAATAAATCGGAAGCAGAGGATATAATCCAACAAGTTTTTACACAACTATGGGAAAAGCGCGCGCAAATAAAGTCGGTCACCAATTTATGCGGATACTTATACACCGCTGTCAGGAATAACATTCTTAACCGCATTACTCATGCCTCAACCCAAAAAAAATACATTACATCGGTCGAGTCTTTTGCACAAAACTCGACAATAGAAACTGATTATTTAATTCGTCAACGCCAGTTGATGGAAATCGTTGAAGCTGAAATCGGTTTATTACCAGCAAGAATGCGTGAAGTTTTTGAGTTAAGCCGCAAAAATCATTTTTCCCATAAAGAGATCGCCGAAAAGTTAAATATTTCGGAGCGAACCGTTGATACCCAAATTAGCAACTCATTAAGAATCCTCAAAGGCAAGCTAGGCCCTTTATTTTCTATCTGTTTTTTATTCTAACCAGAAAGGAGATTATTGCTCTGATTGTTTAATAGCTCATCAAAGGAAATTTTGCATAGTAAACCATATTTCATAAAATAAATATTTTTCAATTTCATCTACGCGTTCCCTTCAGGTATTTTGTCTTACTATAAATTAAGGTTAATAAAACCTTAAAAAATTATGAAAGATAAAAATATACAGGAGGTATTTAATCGTTATCAGCAGGGCACTGCTTCTGATGATGACTTGGCGCTATTAGAATCGTGGTATGCCCAACATCAAAATAACGATCCTTACCACATTGCTGATGTTGAAAGAACCAATAGTGTAGACCGCGTATGGTTAAAAATCCAGCAGGATATCAAAAAGCCCAAAATGTCCCGTTTATGGGTCAGAATTTCGGTTGCAGCCTCGCTGTTGGTTGGCTTTTCCATTTGCCTGCTTTTATACTTCAGAAGTAATAACTTCATAAGCGATAATCAGGCCATGGTTAAACGCATTAGTCCGGGCACCAATCGGGCAATTTTAACTTTAGCTAATGGTAAGCAAGTTATACTCGCGAACAACCAAAAACAGCAAATTCCAGCTCAGGCAAACACTCAAATTCAATCATCAGCATCAGGCCATTTAATATATACAGTATCTGGAAGTGAGCATATAAATGATTCTTTAAATACAATGACTACGCCTCGCGGAGGACAATACCATCTTACGCTCTCTGATGGAACTAATATTTGGCTAAATGCAGCCTCATCAATTACTTATCCTGTGAATTTCAAAGGTAAAGAACGGATAGTACAAGTTGTAGGCGAAGCTTATTTTGAAGTTGCACACAATCCATCGATGCCGTTTTTGGTATCTACTCATGGACAAACAATTACAGTTCTTGGAACGCATTTCGACGTCAACGCTTACGCCGATGAGCCAACGGTGCACACGGTGTTGCTGGAAGGAAAAGTGCAGGTTAGCACAGGTAAAAGTGTTGTTAATATCCTGCCCGGCCAGCAATCAGTTTTATCAGGTTCAAATTTAAAGGTAAGCGATGCCGATACAGAAGATGCTATCGCCTGGAAAAATGGCATGTTCAGTTTTACGGGTGAAAATCTGGAAAGCGTTATGCGTAAAGTTTCTCGGTGGTATGCCGTTGATATAGAATTTGAAAATCCTGAAGTAAAAAATATTCCACTTACGGGAGTGATTTCGCATTTCAGCGATGTATCGGATGTCCTACATATGCTGGAAATGACTAAACAGGTGAAGTTTAGGGTTGTAAACCGAAAAATAATCGTAAGCGATAAAAAATAAATTAGTCCGAATATGCAGTGCGTTAATTGAGAATAGAAAAAGATTTTTGATTGTTAATTCTTAAAAGCTTCGCTCAAAACTTTCGGATTAGTGCATTCCCCATTTAACAAAGTTGATAAACCAAAACAATAAAGCATGAATTAAAGAAAAGCCGATTAATAAACTCAATGGAACAGAAATAGAAATCGGAAGCGCGGCGAACGCCTCCGATCATTCTCTGTTTCATAACCCGAAAATTCGGGACGAAATTTACTTCTTATCAAATTTCTAAACAAACAGAGATCAAATGTATAAAAAATTTACCCTATTTTTTTGTACCTGGAAGACGCATGCCTTCAAATCAACCATAAGTAAGTCATTATTACTTTGCGGAATATTGACATGTCTTACCTGCGTTGCTTTCGGACAAACCATTACCTTAAAAAAGAAAAATGTAACTCTCAAACAGGTATTTAACGAAATTCATAAACAAACCGGCTACAGTGTCCTGATTGCAGGTTCTAAAGCGACTAGTGAACGCCGTATCAATGTAAGCTTTGACAAGGCTTCTCTTAATGATATGCTTCACACATTATTAGAAGGTCAGTCTTTGGAATACACAATAGAAGGAAAAACTATTGTGATTCGGGATCAGCCGAAACCGCAAAGCTCCAAAAATAATGCAGCCGTCCCGCCTGATTCTTCTTATATTATAACTGGTCGGGTAGTTGATGAGGATGACAAACCACTCCCTGGCGCAAGTATTTCAGTAGAAGGCAATAAATCTTCCGTTGTTGCATTGACACAGCCAGACGGTAGCTTTAAATTTTTTGCGGAAACCGGCAATATCATGACAGTCTCATACATTGGCTATCAGACAATTTATATTAAAGTTTCTAATAAAATTCTGGGGACTATTAAGCTAATCCCTTTCGCACAAGCTCTGAGCGAGGTCAAGGTTACCATAGGCTACGGCACCACCACGCAGCGTTTAAATACAGGGAACGTAGCAACTGTAACTAGCAACGAGATTAAGAATCAACCTGTTAGCAATGTTCTTGAAGCGTTGCAAGGTAGGGTTCCGGGTCTGGTTGTTACGGAAACAAGCGGATTTTCAAGTACGCCTTTTAACGTTACGTTACGTGGTCAAAACAATTTGTCCGCGACAAACAGTGGAGTAAATTTTCTAAGCGAACCTCTTTATGTAATTGATGGCGTTCCTATGATCTATAGTGCGAACAATAACCAACAACAAAATGTCGGCATCAACCAAAATGCCTTTTCAACCCCAACTGCGGGGCAGAGTCCGCTGTTTGGTATCAATCCGACCGACATCGAAAGTGTTTCCATCTTAAAAGATGCAGATGCAACGGCCATCTATGGCGCGCGTGGCGCTAATGGCGTTATTCTGATCACAACAAAAAAAGGAAAAGCCGGGAATACAATATTTAACGCCAATGTGTACACCGGAGAAAGCCTTCAAACGCATAAACTGAACTTAATGAATACTGATCAGTATCTAAACATGCGCAGGCAGGCGTTCAAAAATGATGGATTATCTCCTGATGATGATTCAGCCTATGATTTAACAATTTGGGATCAACACAAATTTACTGACTGGCAAAAGTATTTTTTAGGCACTGCCCATACCACTGATGCTGAATTAAGTATTTCAGGCGGTAACGATAACACAACATTCAGGCTTAGCGGGGGGTTCAATAATCGCACCCCGCCGTTCCATGGCAATTATAAAGAGCAGCGGGGATCTATGTTGTTATCCGTTACAAATTCCTCATTAAATAATAAGTTAACAACCAATGCTGTAGTTAACTTCTCGGCGACTACAAGTGATTTGCCTTCAGTAGATCCAACCTCTTTGATTTTTCTAGCGCCGAATGCGCCAGATCTTTTTACCGCCAACGGTTCGGGAAACTGGGCTGGCTGGGCACCCGCCGGTGGGGTTCCCTACCAGGCAATTTCTTTTAACAGGCTTTATAACGCAAATACTAAAAATCTGATGGCTAATCTTAGCGTAAAATATCAGATCACACCAGACTTGGACTTCAGCAGTTCTTTCGGATACAATATTACAAGGCAAAATCAACTCGTTGAATCGCCATCAGGAACATTTAATCCCGCCAATCCAATACAAAGGCAGTCTGAATTCGGCGAAAACAACAACAGTACGTGGATAATAGAACCTGCGTTAAACTATCACAAAACCATCGGAAAAAACAATTTCCAAGCATTGCTCGGTGCTACTTTTCAAGACCAGAAGGTCGACGGCACAGACATTACCGCTCGTGGCTATACTACGGACGCACTTTTGGGCAGCTTAGCTGGGGCTTCAGGGTATGATGTCTTCGCCAATGATGCAGATACCCGTTTCGAATCAGGTTACGCGCGTATCAATTATAATTACGATGAAAAGTATTTGTTAACCCTCAATGGACGTAGGGATGGTTCATCGCGCTTTGCCAGCGGAAAACAATTCGGGAATTTCGGATCAGTTGGAGCCGCATGGATATTTAGTGAAGAGTCTTTCGTTAAGGATAAATTAAAATTTCTTTCGTTTGGTAAACTGAGAGGTTCGTTTGGGCTCGTTGGCAGTGATGCGGTAGGCGATTACAAGTATTTGTCAACATATAGTTCTACCAATAATAATTACCAGGGTACGCCAACCATCGTGCTGAATAGCCTGGCAAATGATAAATTCGGTTGGACGACCACACGCAAGACTGAGCTGGCAATTGATTTGGGATTCCTGAAAAATCAATTAAATATCAGTCTGGCCGCTTACCGCAACCGGTCTGGAAATCAACTTGTATCCTATAACCTTCCTTCAGTTGCAGGCTTTACAACTGTTATTGAAAATCTGGCTGCCCTCGTGCAGAATCAGGGTCTGGAATTTACGGTACAGTCGCAGAATATTTCCACCAAAGATTTCAGCTGGAATACCAGTTTTAACATATCACGAAATACAAATAAGTTGTTGGCTTTTCCTGATCTGGAAAATTCCAGCTATAACGGATTATACGCCATTGGTCGGTCGATTACCAGCATCGGTATGTTTAAATACGCAGGGGTAGATCCAGCTACGGGTCTGTATACATTCGCTGATGTAAACAATGACGGCCAGGTTGATCCCTATGGTAATTCAGATTATATCTATAAAGAAACCGCTCCGGCGTTTTTTGGAGGACTTGGGAATAATGTGAAATACAAGGACTTTCAACTAAATTTCTTTTTCAGCTTCACCAAGCAACATGGTGTACTCCGGTTATCAAATGCATTGCCGGGGTCTTTGAATAACGGCGTTGGCAATCAACTGGTACTAAGCGAGCAACTATCTGGTAAACCGGCCTCTCAAAACTTGACAACGGCAGCTTACAGGACAGACTTGAATGACTATTTCAATTCCGATGCCGTTTGGGTAGATGCCTCTTACATTCGATTACAAAACCTCTCGCTGTCTTATAACCTGCCAGGAAAATTACTTGCCGGGCGGGGAATACAGCGTGTCCGGATTTATGTATCAGGTGAAAACCTGCTAACTATTACAGGCTACAAAGGAACAGATCCTGCTTCACCGGGCTCATTTTCTCTTCCGCCGCGAAAGATATTAACCGCCGGACTTGAAGTGGGATTTTAAATTATAAACATCACAAATCATGAGTTATATGTTACTTAAAAATATTGTAAAGATCTGCTTCGCAGGCGCTCTTTTGACGATCCCGTTTTTGGGTTGCAAAAAGTTTGTCGAAGTGCCTCCACCCAAAACACAAGTTGTCAACTCTGAAGTTTTTAAAGATAGTCAGGCCGCGACGTCAGCAGTATTGGGTATTTACATTAATATGCTATCGGATTTCGATTTTGAAAACAGCGGTGTTACAGCTTTTTCCGGTCTTTCTGCTGACGAACTGGAGGACTTTAACCAGATCACCGAAAACCTCCAGTTCCAAAATAATGCCTTGCTGCCATCCAATGGAACCATTGCGAATATGTGGGGATCCGCTTATAAGACCATGCTTTTGATTAATACCTGCATAGAAGGCTTAAAAGCAAGCAGTTCACTAACGCCTGCCGTTAAAAATCAGTTATTGGGTGAGTGCGAATTTGATCGTGCCTTTATTAACTTTTATCTGGTGAATCTTTGGGGTAATGTTCCATTGGTCATATCCTCTGATTGGAGACAAAATCAAACAATTGGCCAAAGCAGCCCCGCAACTTTAAACAGTGCAATTATCGCAGACCTTAAAAGCGCTCAAACATTGCTAACGGAATCTTACCCGACAGATGGGCACGTCCGCCCCAACAAATGGGCCGCTACTGCATTATTGGCCCGCGTCTATCTGTACAATAATGATTATGCCAATGCAGAAATACAAGCTGATGCCGTTATAAAATCCGGTATATATACACCACTTCCTAATCCCAATGATGCGTTTCTGGCAAGCAGCCAGGAAGCAATATGGCAACTCATGCCCTCGCAAAATATCGTTCTGACAACCCAGGAAGCAGTAGTGTTTTTAGGCTACACCGGCAATCCGCCAAACTTCACAATTAAGAATTCTTTATTCAACAGTTTTGAGGCAGGGGACGCCCGCAAAACAGACTGGATTACTTCCCTTTCCTATAATAATCAATTCTATAATGTGCCTTTTAAATACAAGGATATCGGTACATATGGCTCAACAACCCCTTCAGAATATTACATCATGCTACGATGTGCCGAACAGTTCCTGATCCGTGCGGAAGCACGGGCGCAATTAAATAAAACTGCTGACGCACTGGTCGACCTCAACATGATCCGGAATCGTGCCCAGCTGCCTAATCTTCAGGTGACCGATAAAGCGACATTGTTAATGGCCATTGCTAACGAAAACAGGCATGAGTTTTTTACAGAATGGGGCCACCGCTGGCTTGATCTTAAAAGAACTAATCAGGCAGCGCCAGTTCTTTCACTTGAAAAAAAGGGCTGGAAGAGTACAGATGTGTTGTACCCGATTCCGCAGACCGATATCAATACGGACAGGCAATTAAAACAAAACCCAGGTTATTAATTATCAACGCGGTCTTAGTTGGCCGCACTTTTAAACTTTTATGAACCACCCAATTTTAAAGATTGAGCATTTATCTCATCGTTATAGTGCCTCCTGGGCAATCCGGGATATTTATCTGGAAATCAGTCAAACAGGAATAGTAGGCCTTCTCGGTTCCAATGGAGCGGGAAAATCCACCACAATGAATATTATGTGCGGTGTGCTGAACCAGACTGAAGGTAAAGTATTCATTGATGGCATCGATCTTTCAAAAGATCCCGAATCTGCAAAAAAGCGGATTGGCTTTCTGCCCCAGACGCCTCCGTTGTATCTCGACCTTACCGTAGATGAATACCTGAGGCATTGTGCGCATTTTCGACTGATGGATAGTGCCATTATTCCAGCTGCAATGGAGGAAGCGAAAGAACGTTGTGGAATCGCACATTTTAGCAACAGGCTGATCAGAAACTTGTCTGGCGGATACCGCCAACGTGTAGGGATAGCTCAGGCGATCATTCACAGACCTAAATTAGTTGTTTTAGACGAACCAACCAACGGTTTGGATCCCAATCAGATAGTTGAGGTGCGAGCTTTGATTAAAGAAATCGCTAAAGATCGCGCTGTGATTTTCTCATCGCATATTCTTTCCGAGGTCCAGTTGCTTTGCCAGGAAATTACAATGATCGAAGATGGCAAAATTGTATTTGCTGACTCGATGGAAGCTTTTAACAATTATGTGATGCCGCACAGTGCACAGGTGACCATGGCAAACCCGCCATCGCCAGGTGAATTTTTAACAATTCCTGGAGTTACAAGTTTAGAGGAGCTTACCGAAACAACAAAAAGGATATTCTTCAATGGCAGCCCGGATATCACCGAACTCATCATCGAAGCAGGCGTTAGAAATGGCTGGAGGATCAGAGAGATCCACCTCGACAAAACATCTATCGACGAAATTTTCGCTCAATTATCTAATAAGAAAAAAAAACTTACTAATGAGAACAGTATTTAGAATTGCCAAACTTGAACTCAGTATACTCTTTTACTCGCCAATCGCCTGGTTTCTGCTGATCGTATTTTTATTTCAGTGCGGATTAGCGTATTTGGCACCCATTGAACGCTTAATGACTTTTCAGCAATTGGGCGGCTTTCAATTAAATTTTCTTGCTAATTCAACTATATCGGTATTTGGAACTCAGGGCGGCTTGTTGGGTGATGTTTTGCAAAAACTTTATCTATACATGCCACTGATTACAATGGGTCTGATTAGTCGTGAAGTGAATAGCGGCACCATCAAGTTATTATATTCATCACCAATGAAAGTCAGAGAAATCATCTTTGGGAAATTCGTCGCGATGATGGCTTATAATTTCTTGCTGATACTGATCCTTTTTTTCTACGCCATATTGGTTTGCTTTAATATCAAATCTGCTGACTTAGGGTTCGTTCTCCCAGGAATTATTGCCGTCTATCTTTTGCTTTGTGCTTATTCAGCTATTGGACTCTTTATGTCCTGTTTAACTTCCTACCAGATTGTTGCTGCTATCAGCACTTTGGTAGTTTTTGCCATTCTTTCTTATATCGGTTCAGTATTCCAAAGTGTGAATTTCGTTAGAGACCTGACTTATTTCCTTTCGATTTCTGGTCGCGCAGAAAATATGATCTATGGCCTCATTTCGACTAAGAATGCGCTATACTTCGTAATTATCGTCGCGATGTTTTTGAGCTTTAGTATTATTAAGTTGAAATCGCAGCGTGAAACAATAGGTGGCCTGAATCTGGCGGCGCGGTACATTACCGTTTTTATATTTGCTTTAATATTTGGCTACGTTACCTCGAGGCCAGGCATTATTGGTTATTTCGATGCAACGCGGAATAAAGCGCAAACGATCACTGAAGCATCGCAGGAGATCATCAAGAAATTAAATGATGGCCCGTTAGAAGTTACTTCTTATATCAATCTACTGGACTGGAAATATCGCAACGGTGCGCCAGATCAACGTAACCAGGATTTCGACCGATGGGAACGATATATACGCTTTAAACCGGACATTCATTTACATTACGTCTATTACTATGATTGGCCCGGAGCCGATTCTCAATTTCGTAAACAATATCCCGGTAAAACACTTGAACAGATCGCAGCGCAGACTGCCTATTCCTATAAACAGGATATCAAAGAATTTAAAACGCCACAGGAAATGCGCAGTATTATTGACCTTTCGCCAGAAAATCATAGTTATGTAATGCAACTGAAGTACAAGGATAAAAGCACCATACTTCGATTATATGCTGATACCGATCCTTTTCCATCTGAAAGAGAGACTGATGCTGCATTGTCACGTCTTTTTACTCATTTGCCCAAAATTACCCTTGCAGAGAGCGAGTTCGAGAGACGTTATGATAATGCAAGCGATAAGGCTTATGGCACATTCATCGGCGACAAGGCGAATCGCGTAGCATTAATCAATCAAGGTTTTGAAGTCGATACACTGTCGCTCAATAAACAGGACATTTCCTCCAAAACTGACGCCCTGGTAATTGCGGACCCGCGGACTCCATTTAGTGTGTCAGCAATTAATAAAATTGAAAACTACATCAATAAAGGCGGCAACCTGCTTATCGCGTCCGAGCCTGGCAAAGCGTCGATAATTGATCCGCTGATTAAACCAATGGGTATCAGCCTGGATGACGGAATATTAATTGAGCAGAGCAAGGACAGTGCTCCGGATCTGATCAAATTATCTTATACGCCGGGCGCTTTATTATTATCGACGCAATTGGCCGACGATATCAGGGAAAACATTCCGGTTTCCATGCCTGGAGTAACCTCCATCAAGTACGGAAGTGGAGGTACGTTTAAAATTACACCGCTTTTGGTTACCAACCCGGCGACTACCTGGTTAAAAAAAGAAAATAAGGTTGTTGATTCTGCATTGATGAAATTTGAACCTCAAAATGGCGATCAGAAAACAGAGATGGCTACAGCAATTGCGCTTACGCGTCAGATCAATGGCAAAGAACAGCGAATAGTAATAACTAGTGATGCAGATTTTATCAGTTCTGCGGAATTAAAACGTTTCGGAAACTCCAATTCGGATTTCGGGACACAAGTGATGAGCTGGCTTGCTTATAATAAGTTTCCGGTAGATACTTCCAGGCCCAAATCAGAAGACAACCGTATTAACCTTACCTATCCGGGACTTGGTAGACTAAAGATCTTTTTGCTTGGTGTTGCGCCAGGAATCTTGCTCATTATCGCTACTGTATTTCTATTACTCAGAAAAAGAAAATAATAAACACCTATGATCCTTAAGGAGTCAGTAAAGTCTGGCTTTTTTTCAAAACATAAAAACATTATGATGTCACAAAATATATGGCGGCAAATGGCTTGCCTTTCAATCTTTGTTTTATGCATGGTTGCTACCGGATATGCACAAAACAGCCCAATTGCTAGGATGAATCCTGAAACCAGGCTCCCTTTGGACAAGGAGGTGCGTACTGGAAAACTGACCAACGGATTCACTTATTACATACGGCACAACGAAGAACCAAAGCATCGGGTCGTCATGTATCTGGTAAATAAAGTGGGCTCAGTATTAGAGGAAAATGATCAGCGCGGCCTCGCTCATTTTATGGAACACATGAACTTTAACGGAACCGTTCACTTCCCCCACAACGAGTTAGTTGACTATCTGCAAAAATCAGGTTTGGGTTTTGGTGCTGATATTAATGCATATACCAGTTTTGACGAAACGGTTTATCAGTTGCCCATGCCGTCTGACAAACCTGAAATACTGAATAATGGAATAGAGATCATGCATGACTGGGCGCAAGGTGCATTGCTTGATTCAACTGAACTGGAGAAAGAGCGAGGAGTCGTGCTTGAAGAAAAAAGGCTAGGAAAGGGTGCGGGTGAGCGGCTGCAAAGGCAATATTTTCCTATTCTCCTAAACAATTCACAATATGCCGTTCGGGTGCCAATTGGTATCGACAGCGTTTTAAACAACTTCAAACGAAATCAAATTTTATCCTTTTATAAAGATTGGTACCGGCCAAACCTTCAGGCAATCATTATTGTTGGGGACATCAATGTGGACAGCCTTGTTAATGTTGTGAAAGCGAAATTTGCTGACCTGAAGAATCCACAGAATGGAAAGATAAGAAAACACTTCAATGTGCCGCTGACTGGAAAAAATCAATTTATAGCCCTTACTGATCCCGAAATGCAGCAAACGACGATTGAGGTGATGATCAAGCATCGGGCTGTTGGAATAAAAACTTTTGGGGAATACAAAGTGGCTATAATCAAAAATCTGTTTAACCAGATGTTAGCCACAAGGTTTACGGAATTGAGTCGCCGTCCTGATGCGCCATTCCTGAGTATTCAGGTGAACATCAACGACTTTATGGGCGACCTGGATATGTTTGATGCCACTTTGGTAGCCAAAGATGGAGTATATGAACAAGGCTTTAAGGCGATGTGGCAGGCGATTGAACAAGTAAAAAAATTAGGGTTTACAGCGACGGAACTCGACAGGGCGAAAAATAGTTATATGAGTGGCATACAGCAAATGGCGGCGGAGAAAGGAAAAACCGCTTCAGATAGCTATGTAGGGGAATATCAGCAATTATTTTTAAAAGGTACTGCATCTCCAGGCATAACAACTGAATTAAAAATTACGAAGGCTGATCTACCATCCGTCACCCTAAATGATGTGAATAGCATGGCCCGAAATTATATTGCTAATGTGAACCGGGACATTTTAGTACTGGCCCCGGAAAAAAACAAGACCAGTTTACCTAACGAGACTACCATAAATAATTGGTTAAATTCCGTAGAGCGTGAATCCGGATCAGCATTTCACGATCAAGCGACGCAAAATGCTTTATTAGCTCATCTTCCTGTCTCCGGGCGTACTACCAGCACGGCTGATTTACGAGACTTAAATATAAAACAATACACCTTGAGCAACGGAATTAAGGTGCTGATTAAACCAACACATTTCAAAAACGATCAGGTGATATTTAATGGTTTTGCACCTGGCGGCACTTTTAATGCTCCTGATGCAGATTATCCTTCGGCAAGTATGTCATCTGGATTGGTGGCCTCAAGTGGAATCGGTCAATTCACACCGGATCAGCTAGACGCATACCTTGAGGGAAAACAATTTCAGGTTGGCCCTTTTATCGGTGAAAGAACACATGGCATCTCAGGCGGATCAAATACCCACGATTTGGAATCTGCATTTCAAATGATCTATGCCTACTTCACCCAACCAAGAAAAGACCCGGCTATTTTTAACAGGATAATTGATCGCTCAAAAGCCGCGTTAGTAAACAGGGAGAATGACCCAAAAAGTGTTTTTCAGGATACCGTCGCAGCCGTGTTGGGTAACCATAACGAAAGAAAAGCTGGCCCAACGGTCGGAAAATTAGACCGTGTGAATTTGGATAAGGCTTATGAATTCTACAAAGCAAACTTTAGTGATGCTTCTGGTTTCACATTTACTTTCGTTGGCAATATCGATACTAATCAGATAAAACCATTAATGGAAAAATATCTGGGAAGCTTACCGGCAACTCATAAGGAGGCTACTCCTGAAGAGCTTGATATACACATACCGGAAGGTCGGATTGAAAGAAATGTTTACAAAGGAAAGGAACCGAAATCCACCGTCATGCTGGTCTATTCGGGGAGTTTCAAAAACAATAAAGAAAACATCGCCGAATTGCAGGCTTTAGGAGAATGCCTTGAAATCAGATTACTGGAACGTCTTCGCGAAGATGAAGGAGGTGTTTATAGCCCATCTGTTGGCGTAAACACAACCAAGTACCCTACGGAAAGATTCAATATGATCATTCAATTTGGGTGCGCGCCGCAAAATGTAGAAAAATTGATAGCATCCACGAAAGATGAGGTTGCCAAGCTACGATCCAATGGGCCTACACAGGAAAGCCTCGACAAATGGAAAGCTAAAGATAAAAATGACATGGAAAGTGATTTAAGTGATAATGGTTTTTGGCTCTCGTACCTGACAAGCCAACTGCAAAATCATGAACCTTTAACAGAGATGGATGGCTATGCCCAAATTAGAACGTCCATAACCGTCGAGAAAATTAAGGTTATAGCAAATGAATGTCTGAGTGGAAATAATTTTATCCGCTTAGTGCTATTACCGGAAACTTTAAACACGATTAAAAATTAAAACCCGGACAACCCGGTTCGATGATAATGGCTCTGCATTCTTTTTTAGGTCAGTTAGTTAATACATTTGGCACACCAGATCCGGGAGCTTTTAGTGATGATTTCTATTTATACCACCTTTTTTAAGTGGTAATTATTTGATTAATACAATCGGCCGTTTTCATTCCAGTGAAGCGGCTTTTTTATTTTTTGATGGGATATTTTAGAATTTTACTGGACTACCCGAAAAACTGGATCTGGTACTCAAATCAGGTCACAACGCGGGGTAATTTTACCTGCTAATGACACGTGCCGATGGCAATTGCTGAGCCCAGAGTCATTTATCCCTGCAATTATAAACTAATGTTGAACTTGACTTCTCGAATTTTTTATAGCTATAACTGCGGAATACAACATCATTTCATGTCTCTGCAAAATCATTATATAAACGCGGGATACTTAGGGCGGGTCATAAATAAAAGGTTGTATGTCGTACGTTAATTATACCGATTTGGAATTATTGGCATTCCTAAGGCAAAATAAACGTGGGGCCTATAATGAAATTTATAATCGCTATTGGAAAAAAATGCTATTGGTTGCATGGAACCACAGCCGGGATGATTTTGTGGCGAAGGATATTGTGCAGGACGTTTTTATTAAACTTTGGGAAAATCAACATAATTGCCAAATTGATAACTTACCTGCTTTTCTGGCAACTTCAATAAAGTATCAAATTTTCAGACATTACCGGAAGGAACAGCGGCGAACAGAACTGGCACGCGCTAATTACTTTTATGAAGATATATCGCTCGATGAACAAAAACTTGACGCCCGGTTCCTTCAGGATCTAATTGACGGCATTGTTGAACAAATGCCCGAAAGATGCCGGCTTGTATTTCACTACAGCCGAACCCTTGGCTTAAAAAATCATGAAATAGCCAAGGAAGCAAATATTACAACGAAAACCGTTAAAAATACGCTCAACAGGGCATTAAGAATAATTCGTTGTGAACTGAACAATCATGGAATTCGCTTTCTGGTTTTAATAAAACTCCTGTTTTTCTGGCTTTAACCCAAGCGTTTTAAGCAATTTTTTACTGGATTACATCCGTAACAACTCCGAATATACGGTTGTATTAAAAAAAACTTTTTTTTAATAGGGCCCAATTGATTTCTCATTGGCACTACAATAAAAATCAATTATACAATACCCTCCAAAAGGAATTCTTTCTGAAGCGGCGCATATTGTGTAACACCTATTTAAACATTTTATTACGAACAGACCTTGTGGTCAAACTTATAAACTCATGGACGAGAACCGGGTAAACGAATTAATAAAAAAACAAATCGATGGGCTCGCCACCGAAGAAGAGATCAATGAATTGAATATATGGTATCGGAAAGCTGCTTATCAGGAGGCCGAATTTCCGGGTGACGAAGAATCGATCTACGTCGAAATGTTAAACCACATTAATGAAAAGACCAAACCAAAAACAGCTAACTTTTCAAGTCTGAAGAAATGGACAGTTGCGGCTACTGCCACGATAGTATTTAGTTTCTCCTTAATAATTTATGTTTCCAAAAATCGGGCAGACAAGTCCAACAAACAGCTTTTGATCAACAAAGCTGCACAGGGTGTATCTAACCGGGCGATGCTTACGCTAGCCGATGGACGAAAGATATCATTGAACGAGGCCGCAAACGGTCAGCTCGCCACCCAAAACGGAGTACAAGTAGTAAAAACGTCTAATGGACAGCTTGTTTATACAATCGCATCCTCGCAAACTACCACAGACTCGATTCCAGTTAGCCAATACAACACAATTGAGACACCGGCAGGTGGACAATATATACTGGTATTGCCTGATAAGTCCAAGGTATGGCTGAACGCAATGTCTAGTATACGGTTCCCCGTAAGTTTCGAGCATTTAAAGGAGCGAAGGATCGAATTGAAAGGAGAAGCATATTTCGAAGTAATGCATAATGAGGCTATCCCTTTCAGAGTTGTTGCAGGCAGGTTGATAACCGAAGATATTGGCACTGCATTCAATATTAACGCTTACAGCGATGATGATCAAGTGAAGATGACGCTGGTAAAAGGATCCGCAAAAGTCACGGCAGGTGGGTCAGATCTCACCATTTTGCCTGGGCAACAGGCCAGTTATGGAAAGACATTGACGGTTAATCAAGTAGTTGTTGAAGACGAGATTGCCTGGAAGGATGGATTTTTTCGGTTCGAAGACGAGACTCTGGAAAACATTATGAAAGCCATTTCAAGATGGTATGACGTGAAAGTTGTCTTCGAAGATGTTCAACTTAAAAATGATCGATACGGTGCTGTTTCTACCCGTTTCGATAATATATCAACACTACTTGACCTGATGCAGCAAACTGGCAGTGCAGATTTTAAGAAGAATGGAAATACTATCATCATCAGTCGAAAGAGCCGATAATTTTACCCTATAAATAATCAATTATTAACCAAAATGAGAGAACAAATGAGAGCAACAGAAAAGCCAACGTAAAGTTTCCCAAACTTATAAAGCCAGGTTTATAAATGCAATCGGGGGCATTGGCGTGCCCCCGATAAATTGGCTTTATTAAACCTGAAATGAGATTCGAAACACATTTTTTATTTAAAACAGCCTTAACAAATGTATAAAAATTTTACTGTAAACATTTGGCGGTATTTGCCTTACGTGCGCAAATACCTGATAATTATGAAGATTACAAGCTTAATCCTGTTCCTCGCTTTAATGCAGGCGAGTGCAGCAGTTTACTCGCAAAAAATCACTTACAAGAATGATAAAGCCTCGCTTTCGCAGATCTTTACGGAGATCAATAAGCAAACGGGCTACAACGTTTTTTGGTCACAAAAAAGCGTTAAGAATCTACCACCCGTAAAAGTTGACTTTAATAACGTATCGCTCGAACAGGTGCTGATATCCGTACTCCGGGGCACATCGCTGGACTATGCAATTAACGACAAATCGGTAGTTATTAAAACAAGGTCGATTGCAAAATCCATCGTCGAAGTCCCGCCCCCTGCGGCTGATATAACCGTCACCGGATCAGTGAAAAATGCAAAGGGGGAGTCGTTGCCGGGTTCGAGTATTACTGTCGAAGGAAATAATCGACTGGGCACCGTGACAGATAACAATGGAAATTTCGTAATCACCGTTAAAGACGGTGCGGTAATTCACATATCTTCTATTGGCTATTTGCCGCAAACTTTTACCGTCAGTGCGGACAATAAGGTTTTCAAAGTCGTTTTGCAGGATGACGTTAAGCATGCCGAAGAGGTCGTTGTTACTGCATATGGCAAAAAACAACGTAAAGAAGCTGTTGTCGGCTCTGTTACTACAGTCAAGCCAGCAGAACTTAAAATACCTGCAAGCAACCTGACAACGGCTTTGGCCGGGCAGGTAGCCGGTGTGATCGCCTTTCAGCCCACGGGTCAACCCGGCCAGGACAATGCACAATTTTTTATCCGTGGTGTAACCACTTTTGGTTACAAGGTTGATCCGCTGATCTTGATCGATAATATCGAATTAAGCACAAATGACCTTGCTCGTTTAAATGTCGACGATATTGCCAGCTTTTCTATCTTAAAGGATGCCAGTGCGACTGCTTTGTACGGGGCCCGTGGTGCTAACGGCGTTATACTGGTAAATACCAAAGAAGGTAAGATTGGGAAACTTGACATCAATGTAAGATTGGAAAATTCTGTTTCCCAAAACACGCAGTCCCTACAGTTAGCGGACCCCATTACGTACATGAATCTTTTTAACGAGGCTACCACCACACGTGACCCAACACAGGCTTTACCCTTTAACCAGGATAAAATAAATAATACACTTAATACGATTAATAGAGGCCCCGGCTATAATCCCTATGTGTACCCAGCCGTTGACTGGTTAAAAACATTGCTTAAAAAACGAACGGGAACCCAACGCGGCAATATGAGCATTAGCGGTGGTAATCCGCTGGCAAGATACTACGTTGCCGGTTCCTACAACATCGACCATGGTAATCTGGTTGACAATCCGGACAACAATAATAGCGATAACATTAAATTCCAGAATTACCAGTTGCGCTCAAATGTAAATTTGAATATTACTAAGACTACCGAAGTAATCTTGCGTTTTTCTGGTACTTTCAGCTCCTACGCCGGTCCGCTCACGACCGATGGCACTTTTAATTCGGACATCTATAACTTAGCCCTGCATACCAGTCCCGTTTTATTTCCTGCGTATTTTCCGGCCGATTCCGCAAACCAGGGCACCAAACATATTCTGTTCGGCGCACCTCCCGGAACTTATAACAGCGTACCTTTCAACAATCCTTATGCATTGTTGCTCAGGGGCCATAAGACATCATCTGAATCTCGGGTTCTTGCGCAGGTAGAGATAAATCAAAAGCTCGACTTTCTTACGAAAGGCCTTAATTTTCACGGGCTATTCGAAACCAACAGGTATTCTTACTTTGATTCTAACCTTGCTTACAAACCTTTTTATTATAACGTCTCATCTTACGACAGAGCTTCCAATAATTATACGCTTAATTGGTTAAATCAGAACCCCGGTGACGCAATAGAGTACTTGCAATATTTTCCGGGTACACCAATCATTAATACCAGTAATTATTTGCAGGGTAATCTTGACTACGCCAAGCAATTAGGAAATCATAACATATCTGCGACGCTGGTGGGAACCATGCAACAAACGGTCTATTCAAATGCTTCGCAATTGGTTGATGCATTGCCACACCGAAACGAAGGACTGGCTGGTCGTCTGGCCTATAATTACAAAGGAAAATATTTCACAGAATTCAACTTCGGTTATAATGGATCTGAACGATTTTCGGAAGAACACCGTTATGGATTTTTCCCGACCATCGGCGCTGGCTGGCTTTTGTCAGAAGAAAATTTCTTTAGGCCGCTAACCAATATATTTGATCGTGTAAAACTTCGTGCCAGCTACGGTTTGGTTGGTAACGATGCGATCAGTGACAGAAGGTTTTTTTATTCCTCAAATGTTAATCTTGCCGGCGGAGGTGGGGCCGAATTTGGCACCAATCGCGGCTATAGCCATCCGGGTGTACAAATTTTAAACTACCCTGACCCCAATGTTACTTGGGAAACCTCAAAGCAGATGAACTTGGCGTTGGAGATTACCACTTTAAAAAATCTCAACATCACAGCTGAGTATTACAATTACAACCGCTACAATATTTTGCAGCAGCGTTCCTATATCCCGACAACCAGCGGCCTTGAGGCTCCGATATATGCGAACCTTGGCAAGGCGAACTCAAAAGGTATTGATCTTTCCGCTGACTATAAGCAACAATTTGGCAAAGACTGGTTGGTTTCGGGTCGTGGGAATTTAACGCTGGCCACTGACAAATATACATATTACGAGGAACCGGACTACCCAGAACCCTGGCGTCGTATGACTGGCCAACCGATACGCGCAGGATACGGATTCATCGCAGAGCGTTTATTTGTTGACGATGCAGAAGCCCAAAGTTCACCGACACAAATATTTACATCAACCGGCAAAGCGCCTCGTGGTGGGGATATAAAATATCGTGACCTCAATGGTGACGGTGTAATAGATCAGCGTGATGAAACCTTCATAGGTTACCCGCAGGTTCCCGAGATCGTCTATGGCTATGGCTTTTCTGCACAATATAAAAACTTCGACCTGTCTGCCTTTTTCCAGGGTCAGGCACGGGTATCATTTTTTATAGATCCAAATAAGGTTAGCCCCTTTGTTCAGAGCAATCAGCAATACATCTACGGAAATACCCAGCTGCTTAAACAGTTCGCTGATAGCCACTGGTCAGAACAAAATCAGAATATATATGCCATGTATCCCCGTCTTGGCGTGAATAGCAACGACATTCAAAACAACCTTCAACCCAGTACCTGGTGGCTGCGTGACGGGTCATTTATGCGTTTAAAATCCGCTGAATTCGGTTACACAATTCCCCCTTTGCTTACGAAGCGCTTAGGGTTAAAAAAATGCAGAATTTATTTTAATGGCCTAAACCTGATCACCTGGAGCTCTTTCAAGTTATGGGATCCGGAACTAGGCGGAAATGGTTTTGCCTATCCTATACAAAAAGTATATAACATAGGGCTAAACGTAAATCTATAAATTAAAGACAATGAAGACATTATACAAATATATATGCCTTGCCAGTTTACTTTTGGTTGGCAATTCCTGTAAAAAATACCTCGATGTTGTACCACCGGATGTTGGTACACTGGACTATGCGTTCAGAAACAGGAACGAGGCAGAAAATTATCTTTTTGCATGTTATAACGCCATCCAGAATCTAAATGACCTAAACAGAAGCCCCGGCTTCACAATGTCATCTGAACTTGTTTTCCCGTTGAATCTACCTAGTAATCCTATTAATGTAACGGGATTCACACTTATTACCGGTACTCAAAACGCTGGAAACCCTGGCCTTGATTACTGGGACGGTAGCGGAAATGGAATTGCCATGTATCAGGCGATAAGAAAATGCAATACCATGTTAGAAAATATCAATAAGCCTACTGATCTTTCTGCCGCAGATAAAACCCGCTGGATCGCAGAAACCAAGTTTCTTAAGGCCTATTACCATTACTATTTATTTCGGTTATACGGCCCAATTCCTATTGTGGATCAGAATCTCCCGGTAGAAGCGTCACCTGATCAGGTACGTGTGAAACGACAGTCTGTCGATGAGGTTGTAAATTATATCGTTGGTTTGCTGGATCAGGCAATTCCCGATCTTCCGGCAAGTATTCAAAACCCCGCGAAAGAATTGGGGCGTGTGACCAGGCCTGCCGCTATGGCCATCAAAGCTGAAGTTTTGATGACCGCTGCCAGCCCCTTATTTAACGGTAACCCGGATTACGCTGGATTTAAGGACAAAAGCGGAACCTTATTATTTTCGGCCTACGATGCCACAAAATGGCAAAAGGCGGCTACAGCGTGTAAAGAGGCCATCACCCAATGTGAATCTGTCGGTCTAAAGCTTAATAATACCTTCATTCCGGCTCCCAATGTAACTAATTTAACCAGTCAGCTGACACAGGAATTGGTTTTTCAGACATCGCTGACGCAGCGATGGGATATTAATTCAGAGCTGATCTGGGCATTAGATGCTATTTGGCATGGCCAGGAGTATTGTATTCCCCGTATGACGCAGTTGGCGAATCAAAACGATAATGACAACCCTGCCTATTACGCTGTACCTATTTCAACTACAGAACTGTTTTATTCTAATAATGGAGTACCAATTGAAGAAGATAAAAATTTTGATTATACCAACCGTAACCAATTGCAGGTCGGTGATGCTGCCAACTCGAGCTATATCGAACCGGGCTATACCACAATAAAGGCTCACTTTAACCGTGAATCGAGGTTTTATGCAAGCATCGGCTTTGATGGTGGGGCTTGGTTTGGTAATGGTATTCTTGACGGCTCGCACATGCACTATGTTGAAGCAAGAGGACAAGCGTCCCTCGCAGGCCCGAAAACGTTGCAAAAAACAAACATAACGGGTTACTGGCCAAAGAAAATTGCTAACTACCTCACCACATTCGACAACGGCTTTAGCTGGACGGATTTTTCCATGCCGGTAATGCGTATGTCGGGCTTATACCTTTTATATGCGGAAGCCCTTAATGAAGTAAATGGACCTACTGCCGAAGCCTTTTCTTACATCGACAGGGTGCGCGCCCGTGCAGGCCTGAGCGGTGTTCAAAACTCATGGTCGCAGTACTCCAAGAATCCGAGCAAACCCAATACTAAAGATGGGTTAAGGGAAATCATACATCAGGAACGCCGGATTGAACTTTGCTTTGAAGGACAAAGCGGTTGGGACTTGCGAAGATGGAAAGAAATGCAAAGTGTACTTAGCGCTCCGCTTAAAGGATGGAGTATTTATGAAGATCAGGCTATTAACTATTACAGGGCGAAAAATGTCGAGATCCCGGTGTTCGCCACCAGAGACTACCTATGGCCAATCTCAACCAACAGCTTGGTCGTGAATAGCAATTTAGTTCAGAATCCGGCATGGTAATTAATTCCACTATCAATCTTTTATAAGAAAATAAGATGAAATCAAAATATATAAAATTATTGTACATGCTGCTGCTTGCTGTCAATGCAGTTTGCATATACGCTTGCAAAAAGGGTGAACCATATCAGGATCCCGTAGCCACTGGCGGGGCCAAACCAGGCGTAGTGACTAATGTAAAAGTTAAAAACCTTAATGGTGCGGCAGTGATCACTTATGATTTACCCGGCGACCAGGATTTGTTGTATGTCGTTGCTGATTATAACATTAGGCCGGGTGTTTCAAGGGAGATCAAAACCAGTTATTTTTTTGACACGATACGCGTGGAAGGTTTTCATGCAAGTCAGGAATATAGTGTAACCCTTAAGGCGGTAAGTCGTTCAAATAAAGAGTCCGATCCCGTAACCGTAACAGTTCACCCCGATACGCCTTATTTTCAGCTAATAAGCAAATCATTAAAATTAATGCATGACTTTGGCGGCATCAACATTCAGGCTGTTAACAAAGCCCAAAGCGCTGTTGCACTGAATACTTTGACCATCGATCCTGTCACCAAATCGTTTGCAATTGCTAATGAACATTATACTAGCCTACAGACTATAAATTATTCCTTAAGGGGGTATAAACCGCAGCCAACTAAATTTGGGGTGTTTGTTTCCGATCAGTTTGGTAACAAGTCGGATACTACGATTGTAACCCTGACGCCAGATTTTGAAACGGTACTTGCCAAAAATAAATTTTTCAACTATCCGATGGCCAGCGATGCATTTATCGGGTATGGAGGGGTTGTGCCCAACATTTTTGATGGTAATACAACCGAAGATAATGGCGCAAACGCTTGGCAGACGACCATTGGATCAAGTCCAAAACTAATGCAATGTACATTCGGCTTAGGTGCGTCCTATAAACTCACCCATTTCCTCATGTATTTCAGGAATTATGGAGGCAATAATCCCAAAGACTTTACCATTTTCGGTTCAAGCGCGGATAATCCCGGAGATGCGACAACACCCGGCGGCGCAATTCAGGGAACACAATATGGTGATTGGGTGTCGCTCGGCAGCTTCCGGGTTCCCGATCCGCCATCAGGATTGCCACAGGGCCAGACCAACGCAGGTGATCAGGCATATGTAAATAATGGTATCGATTTTAGCATGCCGACTAATAACCCAAATGTTAAATATATAAGAATTGTGGTAAAAGACACCTGGTCTGGACTAGACTATACAATCATCAGAGAAGTAACCTTTTCAGGAGTGCCGCAATAGATTATTAAAATATTTAAAGAATGAAACTTAACATAAAAACAATGGTCTGGCTGTGTGCTGGTCTGATCATTTCTAGTTGTTCTAAAAAGAACGAATCCTATAAGGATTTGCTTAAAGGAGGTGAGATTTACTACCCCGGCGTTGTGCAACACACAAATTATCGGGCCGGAAACCTTCGTACCATGCTTGTATGGAACCCAAGCCCCGATCCGAAAATTGTAAAATACAAAGTATTCTGGAATAACAAGCAGGATTCAATGATTGTAGCATCAACCAGCCATAATCCACTGGATACATTTAAACTGATCGTTCCAAACCTATTGGAAAATACTTATAATTTTAATGTCTATTCCATTGACGGTGAAGGTCGGAGCTCTATTTCCATTAACATTAGTGGGGTCAGGGTCTATGGTCCGAAATACCAGAGCGGCTTGTTCAATCGACCGTATAACGCTAACAAACCATACCTGCTTGATATTTTACATGGAAATGTAAGGCTTAATTTCAATACGCCTGATTCGATAAATGTTAATACAGTAGTTCATTTTTTCGATAACAACAACAAATTAAACAGCGTCAATCTTTCCCCTGATAGTACCGGAATAACACTTTCGAACTTCAAGTTCGGAACACCGGTGACTTTCCAGTCGAGCTACATACCCCAGTCAGCAGCGATTGATGTTTTTACCGTTGCAGACGTGACAACTTTTCCGGCAATCAGCCGAGCGGGTGACGTGACGGCGGTATTTATCAAAAATCCGGGTAATCCATTTTACCGCAGTGATAATGGTACCGGAAAATGGGGATTACCTAAGGATTGGCAGGTCAACGCCAATGCCATCAACCAAAATAATGGAACTGGCGGCGGCTGGTCAACCGATAATGGCGGTTGTATCCATTTTGAGGCGAAAAACTATTCAGACGCGCCGCTGGTCAATGGAAAGGTTTCCCAAACCATCACGTTGCCGGCGGGAAGTTATGCTTTGGATATTGTTACTGCCGGCTATGGTGGTACCATCAATGCCAATGAAGTAGTTGCTAAGGGCAACGCGCTGCCTGACATCGACCAGCTTAACGGGAACGCCAGCGTATTAGCCATGTACCATGGCGATCAGAACAGCATAGGTGGCACCCACACAATTTCATTTACGCTTACACAGCAAACCACCGTGACTATTGGATGGGTAGTAAGCGAGGATACGTACACCTATCTGCAATTCAAGAACGTTGCCTTGAGACTGCTGCAATAAATTATTCCATTCAAATCACTCCCGTTTTCGGGAGTGATTTGAATTTTTAAATACTTATAAAGTAACGGCAACACGCCGGAACCAAAGTGATTCTTTAAAAATTTAATTTTTATGACGAAAAATTGTTACATGGCTTTAAAAGCATGTTCTGCCCTGCTTTGCATTGTTCTTTCCAATAACGCAAGGGCACAAACGCAAATTCAAATGCTTTCCGGCTCTGCTAATCAGCACTGGTATGTTAAAGCGAAGTCTGATTTGGAGGAAAATCCGGTTAATCCGTCCATCACTTTGGCAAATTGGACGCCAGCCATTGTACCAGGTACAGTTTTCGCCTCATTTGTCGCAGCCGGCGCAGAAAAAGATCCTAATTTTGGCGACAATATTTATAAAGTTGACCGGAATAAATATGATCGTAGTTTCTGGTACAGGACGGAGTTCGAGGTGCCTGCTGGCTTTCCCCAGAAACGTGTTTGGCTGAACTTTGACGGTGTAAACCGCCACGCCGATATTTATCTCAACGGCATCGAATTAGGAACCTTGGATGGCTTTATGAGCCGGGGCCGCTTTGATATTACAGGAATTGCTAAAAAAGGAGGCAAAAATATCTTAACGGTATTGCTTTTTCCTCCCATACAACCCCTGGCCAACGTGGGCAGTCCTAATTACGTATCAAGTGCTGGCTGGGACTGGATGCCATATGTACCTGGCCTGAATTCGGGTATCACGGATAAGGTTTACCTCAGTTGCAGCGGCGACCTTACCATTCAAGACCCCTGGGTGCGTACAGATCTGCCGACCAATGCACGCGCAGATGTCTCTATCGCCTTACAAGTTAAAAACAACGCCAGCCACGATGTCGACGGCACCCTGCAAGGTGTCATTATGCCGGGCAATGTCCAGTTTTCGCAAAAGGTGCGGATCAACCGCGGCAATATGAGTAGCATTAAACTGAGCAAGCGCGATTTCGATCAGCTGGTGATAAACAATCCAAAGCTTTGGTGGCCTAACGGTTATGGCGAACCAAATCTATATGATTTAAGCTTAAAGCTGCTGGTGGACAACAACACCTCCGATGAACAGCATATCAAATTTGGTATTAAACGTTACAGCTATGATACCATCGGCCACGTCCTGCACATTTCCATCAACGGCACCCCCGTTTTTGTAAAAGGGGGCGATTGGGGAATGTCCGAATACTTACTGCGCTGCCACGGTGCGGAATATGATACCAAAATTCGTCTTCATAAAGAAATGAACTTTAACATGATCCGCAACTGGATTGGCTCGGTAACGGATGTAGAATTTTATGAAGCTTGCGATAAATACGGTATCATGGTATGGGACGAGTTCTGGTTGAACTCCGATCCTAATTTACCCGCAGACCTTAGCGCATTCAATGCTAATGCCATTGAGAAGATCAAACGTTTTAGAAACCATCCTGCGATTGCGATTTGGTGTGCCGATAATGAGGGCTGGCCGGAGCCGCCATTGAATAACTGGCTAAAAGAAGATGTTCGTGTTTTTGATGGCGCTGACAGGTTTTATCAGCCTAACTCGCATGCCGAAAACCTGACCGGCAGCGGGCCCTGGACGGCTAAAGATCCGCGATACTACTTCACAGCCTACCCAACCGGCTCCGGCGGTAATAAGGGCTGGGGGATGCGCACCGAATTGGGAACGGCTGTTTTTGTCAATTTTGAAAGCTTTAAGAAATTCATGCCGCAGGAAAAATGGTGGCCTCGGAACGAAATGTGGAATCAGCACTTTTTTGGGCCGAGCGCATTTAATGCCGGACCTGATCAATACGATCACATGATCTCACAAGGCTACGGAAAGCCAGACAATATTGAGGATTATTGCCGGAAAGCACAGTTTGTTAATCTTGAAAGTAACAGGGCTATGTATGAAGGCTGGCTCGACCACATGGGCGACGACGCATCCGGTATCATGACCTGGATGAGCCAGTCAGCGTACCCGTCAATGGTTTGGCAGACTTACGATTACTACTACGATCTCACCGGTGCCTATTTCGGTGCCAGAAAGGCTTGTGAGCCTGTTCATATCCAGTGGAATCCGGTGAATAATGCTATCAAAGTAATTAATACTACGCATGACGACCTGACTGGCCTCTACGCTACGGCGGACATCTATAACCTTGATGGGAAATTGGTAAAGCAATTCAGTAAATCCGCGCAATTGACATCGCCGTCCAACAGTGCGGCCGAGGTGTTCAAACTGGACTTCAATACCGATCATATAGACCTGGCGAGAGGAAAAAAAATCTTTGCGTCTTCATCCCCGGATAATTCGCCGGAAAATGTCAACGACGGGAACAGCAACACCCGTTGGTCAAGCAGATACAATGATGATGAATGGATTGCCGTTGATCTAGGCAAAACAGCTGTTATTAATGGAGTCGGCCTGAACTGGGAAAATGCCTACGGCAAGAGCTATAAGATCGAGGCTTCCGATGATAACTCACACTGGCATGAGGTGTATCGTACGGAAGACGGGCGCGTAGGATGGCAAAAAATCGAGTTCCCGGAAGTAACGGCGAGGTACGTAAGAATGCATGGCATCGAACGTGGCAGCTGGTGGGGCTATTCATTATATGATTTTGAGGTTTATCAGGGCGACGTAGCAAGCCAGGGGCTGACGGACGTGCATTTTATCAAACTGAAACTAAGCGACAAAAACGGCAAACTTATTTCGGATAATCTTTATTGGCGGGGTAATAAACGCAAAGATTATACGGCGCTTAACACTCTTGAAAAAGTAAATCTGAAATCAACTTACCAGGTGCGTAAAGCCGGCGGTAAAACTTATATCACCGCTGATATCACCAACCCGGCATCTTCAAAATCTGCTGCTTTCGGCATCCGGCTCATGTTGACCAAAAAGTCCAGTGGCGAACAGATCCTGCCGGCGATCATGAGCGACGGCTACTTTTCATTGATGAATGGAGAGAGTAAAAAGGTAAATGTTTCGTTTGACAGCAATTTGATAAGCGGAGACGATTTCAAGTTGACTGCCGAACCGTATAATAATCATATCAATAATGGCGTGAGCAAATGAAGCTGGCAATAAAGCTATTGGCAATGGTCACGGGCGCACTTTTTTGTTTGCCGGTCGAAGGTAAAGCAGTTAAGGTCGTTAGCACTTTACATATCCATTACGGTCGGAATAGCCGGATTGAATTCAATTTGAAATCAGGGTGTTTAAATGTTTATTCGGGGAATAGATTGATCCTTTCGCAGGCGGTATGTACCTATAAACTTAATGGAAACAACAACAGCGTGCGGGAAATCAAAACCTGCAGGTTTCAGCAAAGGCCTGTTAAAGATAGCTTCGGAAAAGGAATAATGACAGTGATTACGCTTAGCAATAGTCCGGCGAAAACGGAGCAGGTTTTTTGGACCTATCCCGACAAAGAGTTTTTCTTTTTACAAACACGGCTGATCGGGAAAAACCTTTCGACAAATGATATCGTTCCGCTTGCTGGGAGCCTTCCGCAACAGCAAGGTGACTGGCGGAGCTTATTCGTACCCTTTGATAATGACACATTTATCAGCTATGATTCAAAAATCTTAAAGCCACCTTTCCGCAACATGAGCTCGGAGGTTTCAGTAACTTATGATGATCAAACCCGGAACGGTTTGGTCATCGGTTCGATAGAGCATGAGTTATGGAAGACAGGTATAGAAACAGCATGGCTTGCGGATCAGACACCTGGTATAAAAGTTCGGGCGGGTTTTACAGATGCCGGGATAACCCGCGACGATATGCATCACGGTTTAGTCAGGGGAGATACCATTTGCTCACCCCGAATTTTTATCGGTTATTTCGACGATTGGCGCTCCGGTATGGAAGACTTTGCCATTGCCAGCCGCAAAGCCGAACCAGCCTTTGTGTTTAACTGGACAGAAGCCACACCCTTAGGCTGGAACAGTTGGGGCGTGATGCAGGATAGGATCAATTTTGACAAGGCAATTGGGGTTGCCAATTTTTTCGCGGATACTTTAAAAGCTTTTCGCCTGGGCGGCACAGCGTTCATCGATCTCGATTCTTTTTGGGACAAAATGGTGAGGAACCACACCGATTTCAGCAGGCTGAAAGCCTTCGCAGACAGCTGCCTTGCTAAAGGGTTACAACCAGGGATTTATTGGGCTCCGTTTACTGACTGGGGCTGGAAATCAGGGCCCGGGCGTAGAGCTGAAGGAGGTGATTATACTTTTGGTGAGTTATGGACTAAAACCCTTAATGGCTATCATGACATTGATGGTGCGCGCGCACTCGACCCTACCCACCCTGGAACTTTGCGCCGCATAGACTATTTCATCGACAAGTTCAAAGCTTGTGGATTTAAGATGATCAAAATCGATTTCCTGGGACATGCCGCCGCCGAATCGACGCATTTCCACGATACCACGGTTACTACGGGTATGCAGGCCTTCAGAAAAGGGATGGAATATCTGGTTAATCGCCTCGATGGACAGATGCTCATATATGCGGCCATTTCACCGAGTCTCGCCACCGGTAGATATGCCCACAGCCGCAGAATTGCCTGCGACGCTTTCAAAACAATAGACCATACACATTATACGCTTAACGGGGTGACCTACGGTTGGTGGCAGACTTATTTGTACAATTATATCGATGCTGATCACGTGGTTCTGGATACCGAAAAAGACGGCGTAAACCGGGCGCGCTTTTTGTCATCGGTAATCACCGGCACCTGCTTCACCGGCGACGACTTTTCCCTTCAGGGCCAGTGGTCTGCCCGTGCGCAGCAACTGTTCCAGCATCCGGAGATTCTCGCAGTGATAAAGAATGGCAAGGCGTTCCGTCCACTGGATTGTAAGCCGGGAAAAGAGGCGGCTGAAATCTTCACCCGGAAAATTGGAGCCCATTATTATGTGGCCATATTTAACTATGGTAAGCCTGTAAAAAACTATGCCATTGATTTTAATCGCCTGGGCATCCCCTTTAAACGCGCAGAATGCACCGATCTTTTAACACGCGGCCGCTCGAATGCCTATAGCATGCTGCATGTGAGTTTACCAGGAGAAGACGCCACCCTGATCAGGATATCCCAAACACAGAATTGACCGACCTTAAATGAAATTAAATAACCGACCCATAGTAAAAACAGCTTTCACAGTCCTGGCTGCCTATATGTATAGCACCTCAGCACACGCGCAACATACCATTTACCTGGAAACTGCTCAGAATGCCCTCGTGCTGCAAACCGACAGCGCACACCACCTGAACAATGTTTATCTCGGCAGGCGGCTAAATAGTGCTGCCGGTTATGAGCAGATCGGCCTGCAACCCGGCGATTATACGGGCATGTATAATTCCGCATATACCCCAGCCGGGTCACGGAATCTGCTTGAACCGGCTATTGCCGTTACCCATGCAGATGGCAATAATTCGCTTGACCTGAAATATGTAAACAGCGACCTAAAGAAATTAAGTGATGACATATCGCTTCTGGAAGTACACCTGAAGGATCCGGCCTACGAATTTGAGGTGACGTTATTCTATAAATCCTATTACCGTGAAGACGTTATTGAGCAATGGAGCCAGATTGTCCATCATGAAAAAGGTCAGATAATATTACAAAAATATGCTTCAGCAAACCTGAGCCTTAAAGGAAACAGCTATTGGCTTAAACATTACCACGGCGATTGGGCGCACGAGATGCAACCGCAGGAAACCCGCCTGACTGCCGGTATCAAGACCCTTGACTCTAAGCTTGGTACCCGCGCTAATTTATTCATGCCTTCGGTATTCATGGTTTCACTTGACCGGCCGGCAACCGAAGATGAGGGTCAGGTTTTCTGCGGTGCGCTTGAATGGAGCGGAAATTTTCGTTCAGATTTGGAAATTGATCCGCAAAATAATCTCCGTATCATCTCCGGCATAAATAACTATGCGTCGCCTTACCGGCTAAAGCCGTCCGAAGTGTTTGAAACCCCCGCTTTTGTATACACCTATTCAGATCATGGCATAGGCGCTGCAAGCCGTAATTTACATGATTGGGCACGTAAGCATAAGTTATTGGATGGGCAGGGCAGCCGCCTGACGCTGCTGAATAACTGGGAATCCACTTATTTCGATTTTAACGAGGAAAAATTAAAGGCGCTTTTAAAGGACACAAAAAAACTGGGCGTAGATATGTTTTTGCTCGATGACGGTTGGTTTGGCAATAAGTTCCCAAGAAATGACGACCACGCAGGCTTAGGTGATTGGCAGGAAAATCGCAAAAAATTGCCCAATGGTATTGCGTCCATCGCCAAATCCGCTCAGACAGATGGGGTAAAGTTCGGCATCTGGATAGAACCTGAAATGGTGAACCCCAAAAGCGATTTGTACGCGAAACACCCTGATTGGGTGATTAAACAGCCGCATCGCGATGAATTTTATTTCAGAAATCAATTGGTGCTTGACTTGGGTAATCCTGAAGTACAGGACTTTGTTTATCAAGTTGTCGACTCGCTCTTTATAAAAGATCCCAATCTTGCTTACCTGAAGTGGGATTGCAACGCGGTAATTTATAACGCATATGCGGTAAGATTGAAGAATAACCAATCACAGTTTTATATCGATTACGTGCGCGGTCTTTATAAGGTACTGCAAAGGATCCGTAAAAAGTACCCATCCGTACCCATGATGCTATGTTCGGGGGGCGGTGGGCGTGTAGATTATGGAGCTTTACAGTATTTTACCGAGTACTGGCCGAGCGACAACACCGATCCCCTTGAACGAATTTTCATCCAATGGGAGTATTCATTCTTTTATCCCGCAATCGCCAGTGCCAACCATGTGACTGATTGGGGAAAACAACCCTTCAAGTTCCGGGTGGATGTCGCCATGATGGGCAAACTCGGATTTGATATCGTAATCAATAAACTAGGCGATCAGGACATGAAATTCTGTCAAAGTGCGGTGCAAACCTACAACCAGATCAAACAAGTAATTTGGCAGGGCGATCAGTACAGGCTGGCCAGCCCGTATGATAACAACGTCGCCTCGATTGCTTACGTATCGCCCGATAAAACAAGAGCTATTATGTTCAACTACCTCATCAATTACCGTTATGACGAGGGTAGTAAGCGCCCAGTAAAACTTAAAGGGCTCGATGGCAGCAAAAGCTATCTTGTAAAAGAGATAAACCTTTACCCTGGCGCATCGCCGTCCTACATGCAGGGAATATATGCAGGGGATTTCTTAATGAAGATCGGTATCAATCCGCAGGTTGACAACAACCACAGCAGTGTGATCATTGAGCTGGATGAAGCGCGGTAATCGGATAATGTGGTTGGTATAACCTCGGTTTTAACTGCCCTGCAGAAATAAGGAAACAATATAAAAGACAAAAAACAATACGTTCAAAAATGAAAAAAACACTATCAATCTTAGCCATCTCATTCATGGCAGTCTCCGGACATGCCATGGGTTTGCCGGGTAATGACACTATACTTTACAAAAACAAACATGCTCCGGTAGCTGCCCGGGTGGAAGACCTGTTAAAACGGATGACCCTGAAAGAAAAGGTCCAGCAATTGGAAAACAGGGCTGCCGGCAAAACAGATGAGATTGACCGGATTTTTAAAGGTGAAAGCTTTGGATGTACACATGAAATGAGCATGAACGCGCAGGACTGTGCCAACATGTACCAGCAGCTTCAGACTTATATGCTGCAACGGACGAGGCTCGGTATTCCTTTACTGACGGCTGTTGAGGGTATTGAGGGCGTTCTGCAAAATAATTGCACTATTTTTCCACACGAACTTGCCCAGGGTAGCACCTTTAACCCGGAACTGATACAAAAAATGACGAGTGCCGCCGGTGAGGAAGCGCATGCCATTGGTATTCACCAGATATTATCGCCGGTGCTGGATATTGCCCGCGAATTACGTTGGGGAAGAATCGAAGAAACTTTCGGCGAAGACCCGTATCTAATCTCGCAAATGGGAACCGCTTTTGTAAACGGCTACCAGTCTTTTAACATTACTTGTACTCCTAAACATTTTGTTGCCCACGGTTCTCCATCGGGCGGACTGAACTGCGCGAACGTTTCCGGCGGCGAAAGGGATATGCGCAGTCTCTATCTTTACCCTTTCAAGAAGGTGATAGCGAACACAAATCCACTTTCTGTAATGTCATGTTACAGCTCTTATGATGGCCTCGCAGTGAGCGGATCCTCTTATTATATGACCGATATACTGCGGGGTGAACTTGGGTTTAAGGGTTATGTTTATTCCGATTGGGGCTCTGTTGAACGATTGCAGACGTTTCATCATGCCGTAAGTTCGCGTGAAGATGCTGCGATCAAATCGCTTGAAGCCGGTGTAGACCTCGATGTTGACGGCGCTTATGAAACACTGGAGAAAATGGTTGAAAGTGGTCGGATCAATATCAAATATGTCGATCAGGCCGTGCGACGCATATTGACTGTAAAATTTCAACTGGGCCTATTCGATAATCCTTTTGGTAATCCCTCAAAAGTTAGTAAAGTCGTGCGTAGTGCTAAACACATCGCCATTTCTAAAGAAGTTGCTGATGAAAGTGCTATCCTGGTCAAAAATGACGACAATATCCTGCCGCTGGATCTGGCGAAATATAAGTCAATAGCAGTGGTAGGCCCTAATGCTGATCAAACTGTTTTCGGTGATTACTCTTGGACTGGACGGGATACAAAAGAAGGCACAACGTTGTTGCAGGGTTTGAAGGAAGTAATCGGTCAGAAAGCAAAAATTGAATATGCTGAAGGCTGCGACTGGTGGAGCCAGGATAAATCTAAAATCGCATACGCGGTTAAGGCAGTTGAAGCAAGCGATCTGGCGATTGTGGCCATTGGAACCAGGAGCACCTTTTTGGGCCGTAGTCCACAGAACTCGACCGCTGGGGAAGGATTTGACCTTAGTTCGCTCGAATTGCCAGGCGTTCAGGAAGACCTGTTAAAAGCAATCAAGGCAACAGGTAAACCATTTATCGTTGTCTTTATTGCCGGAAAACCGCTGGCAATGCCCTGGGTCAAAGAAAATGCCAACGCGGTGCTGGTACAGTGGTATGGCGGTGAGAAGCAAGGCCGCACCATAGCTGATATTCTGACAGGCGCTGTAAATCCATCAGGGAGACTCAATGTTTCTTTTCCGAGAAGCACCGGAAATACACCAAGTTACTACAACCATTTTGCCACTGACCGAAATGAGCCTTTCGACAGTCCGGGATCCCCTGAGCACCCTAAGGGGCACTATATTTTTGATCATCCGGATCCGCTTTGGGACTTTGGCTACGGCCTTAGCTATACCACTTTCGAATATACCGACTGCAGAACGAGCGACGCAGCTTTAACCGCAGGGGACACCGTTAAACTGGATGTCATGGTAAAAAATACAGGTGTAATGGATGGAAAGGAAGTCGTTCAACTTTACGTACATGACAAAGTAAGTACTGTCGCTACTCCCGTTCAGCAGTTGAAAGCATTTAAAAAGGAACTCATCAAACGTGGACAGACCGTTAAAATACACCTGGAGGTACCGGTATCGGAATTGGGTTTATTCAATGAGAAAATGCAGTACAATGTGGAACCGGGCGAGTTTGAAATACAGGTAGGGTCATCGGCGGATCATATTATTTTTACAAAAACACTTACAGTAAAATAAATTGCATCTATAACGGTGTTTAAATGGCATTTTCCCTCCCACATAAAAGACAATTTTCATTTTGAAAATTGTCTTTTATAGAATATTATTCCGGGTCAATATATTTCTTCAAGTAGATTAATTTTATTGATCCAGGGATAAAGTTCTTTTGCATAGTAACCCTTAAAAAGAAAGTTTTCAATGATTTCTTCCTCTAACACATTTATTTTCGATATGAACGGAACCATGGTCAATGATATGCATTATCATGAATTGGCCTGGTATAATATACTGGTAAACGAACTTGGCGCTAAACTTACACAGGAACAGGTCAAACATCAATTATATGGCAAAAATGAAGAACTATTTGCCAGGGTGTTTGGGCCTGATTGGTATACGGATGAGGAAATTGACGCAATCACGCAGAGAAAAGAAGCATTATACAGAAAAGAATTTCTTCCTGAACTGAAGCTCATTGATGGTCTTGATGATTTTTTAAGAATAGCCTATACATTGCAAATACCATTAGCCATAGGTACCGCAGCAATTCCTTCCAATGTAGACTTTGTTTTGGATAATCTTGATATACGCCGCTACTTTCCAATAGTGATCGGGCCGGATGATGTAAAATTGAGCAAACCAGATCCAGAGGTATTCTTAAAAGCTGCCAGTGATCTTGGTGTATTGTCGGAAAATTGCATTGTATTTGAAGATTCGCCTAAAGGCATAGAGGCAGCCCGCAGAGCCGGTATGAAAGCAATTGGCGTAGCTTCCTATCATACTCCGAAAGAACTGGAAAACAGCAACGTCATAGCAATTATAAATGATTATTACGATCCCTTTTTATCCAGACTTTTTTTAGATTATTAATCCCAAATTTACTTGCTCCTTAAATTTCATTATTAGGTGATTTATGAGGAACCAACTATTGTTAACTATTTTATTAGAATTCTGAATTAAACGATTAGTTGAAATCTAGTATTTAAAAAACTAATCAGCCGGTTCTTTTAACACGTAATCAGCGGGAACACCATCAGGCCGTCGTTTTTCGGCATGGCTCAAGATTGGCCATATTAGCGAAGTCTAAATTATAAAGTTCTAAAACTTTCGCCAGTGCCTTAGCATGGCAATCATGAATAGAGGGCTTAAAGCCCTCTATTCATGATTGAAAGCACTTTACCTTCAACAATTAGGCAATTAATTTGGCAAAATGGTTACAGGCCAGGAAATAGCCCTTATTTAAATAAAGTCGGTGTGCATCATGAAGCATGTACCCGCTGTCAAGTTGTACTGAAGGTGCACCGATCTGTGCAGCTTCCTTCGTAACAAGATCCAGCAAAGCACCAGCGTAGCCTTTTCCACGGTGGGCTTCATCAGTATACAGGTCATCAATATAGATCATTTTGCCTGTACGTAAAGTACTGAGCGTCCGGTAACCAATAAATGCCGCCGCTTTCGTACCGCCCTCATCCGGTATATAGGCCAGCTTAAAATACTCGGACTTCATCATACACAGAATCTGGTCCGCGAAGGTCTCCGGTTCAAGATTAGGCCTGAAACCCAAAATTACCTCTTTGCAAAAATTAATTTCGCCTACGGTTTTTGCGAATTTGATTTCCATGATTGTAGGTTTAAATTCTGTGTTTGATCGGGTGCATTTTCAGGCCTACGCCAACCCTGTTCCAGCTATTTATATTGATCGCGGCAAGAAGTATATAGGCCAATTTTTGCTCACCCAGCAGATTGACCGCCTCCTCATACGTTTCATCTGAGATTCCGTGATCTCCGATCCGGGTGACTTCTTCCGTTATCCTCAGCACAACCTGCTCTTCCGCTGTGAACCATTCTTTCGCTTCTTCCCATGCGCTAAGTACAAAAAGTTTTTCCTGGGTTATGCCCACTTTTATCGCATCATAGCTGTGCATGTTCATGCAGAAAGAACAGCCATTAAGCTGTGAGGCCCGTACCTTGATCAGTTCAAGATATTGCGGGTCGACACCGCTTTTGGCCACGGCATCCAATTCTTTCATCAACTTGTGTGCTTCCGGCAGATGATTCTGCAATCCTAATCGTTTGCTCATTTCTGTAAATTTTAGTTAAAAAATAATTTATAGGATCGGCTACATAGCCGACAAGAACAAAATTATCTTCGTTGCAGGACTGTTTTAGGTTCCAGTTTTTATCCTTAAAATAGACCAGATGCGTTTTACATTCAGATGATGCTTCTGTCAGGGTATGTTTAGATATTCATCGTCATCATTATGGTCGACCTCCTAAGCACCCCAGGAGTTATTTAACCAAATCCGTCGTTTCAAATCCTGTACAGACAAAACGTCTTGAAAAGTGGAAGCCTAAAATCGATACTAACAGGAGATACATGGTGAACCGTTTGAGCATGAACTAAGCGTTCGTTGGCTTTTTTATACAGAAAGGTTAATGATGTTCTTATCGTTTTTTCCCCGGTCGCATCAGAACCAATACCGTGGCCGGTAAAATTGCTCCAAGCACCAGCGGGAATATGCCCAGTATTTTATCGACGGGTGTCATGAACATGTGACTCATTTGTAGATGATAGATCAGATGCGGAATTGCGAAAACAAGGTTCGCCAGGCAGGCCAGCCTGACTATTCCATCACTCAAATTTACAACGGCATAAAGCGATAAGAATGCCATCGCAAGAAAAGAGGCTCCGATATCTACGATAAAATGTTCATTGTAAGGCCCAGTAATATCAATCCAATGTAAGCCCATGCCTGGAAAACTGCTATAGAATTTCTGTGGGAAAAAGAGTGCCCAGATTCCGGTGATCCCGTTGGAAATAGCCAGGTAATAAAGAATGCTTTTGACAGGTTTCATATGTTGTTTTGAAACGACAATACTACAGCCTTTAAGCTTTTAATTTGGGTGCCAGTTATCCAAAAGGAGATCATCCAGTTCTGTTCTCCGCTATTTAAGCGGATATTTAGAAAATTTATCTTCCACAACCACGTAAGCAATGACCGCGATACAGGCGGTCATAACGGAACGGGTAATAGCGTAGATCAGAAATTCCATTTCATTTTGATTTTAGGAACAATTAGCATTTCGGTTAATTAACGAACTCAGGCGAACTTTAAAAAACAATCCTGACGAGATTATCATTCCACACAAGATATTTCCAGGCTTTCCACAATAGACCTGATCTCATCCATGGCGCATTCTAAAGACCTAACCAGTTCATTACCGTCAGTAAGTTCACCGTTGACGGTCACTTCCTGAATGTCCGTAATCCCTATCATCGCGAAAATGGCTTTCAGATAGGTCGATTGAAAATCCAAATGGTGGTAATAACCGCCTTTATCGTAGGCTACTGCGCCGCGGGACTGAATTAGAATTATTTTTTTTTCTCTTAGCAATCCGATGTAAGGGTTTCTTGTGTTCCCCCGGTCGAGTATCCAGGTCTCATTTATTCGGATTACCTGATCCAAATAGGCTTTCAGTGAGCTGGGAATGCTAAAATTGTACATAGGCACACCGATGACGATCACTTCCGCCTCCCTCAATTCTTTAATATATCCATCGCTTAAGGCTAAAGCATTCACTTCATCGGCTGACCTTGATTCCGGCTCTTTAAAAGCCCCGGAAATCCATTGTTCTGAAATATGCGGGACTTTTTCCTGTCCCAGGTCGCGGTAGGTGATCTTGGATCCGGGATTTATCATTAACCAATAAGAAGCGAATATGCCGGTCAGTCTTCTGGTATGCGAACAAATAGTCCTCGGACTGGAATTGATAATTAATAAATTCATGTGTTCATCTTTTTTTACAAATTTATCATCATGTCTATCGCCGGAGGTTCAACTACTTTAAGAAATACAGGTACCCATAAAATATCTTTTATCGCCGGTAAAAGAGTACCAGGCAATTTAAATTATCTGGTACCAAAATTTTGGTAATGTTCGATCAGTTCACTTTCTTCCACAACTAACAGACTCTAAAAAGGCAGCAGAACTGATTTATTTCTAATAATAAAGAGGCCTTATCCAGGGCCGGTGTACGAGCGGCGAAAATGCCCATGGGATAGATATTAGCATAATAAGAAAACCGATACTGAACCAAATAACCTGGGTTTTAAATCTACATTGATCATCTGCCTGTTTGCTCGCTTTATAAGTGCCGATGGAAAAGATCGCCATGGACACCATCATCGTACCGACATGCTCAATCCCAAAGAACCTTATCTCGCGCATGTGTACCGCTGTCGCCATGTTATGCCAGAAATAGCTCACCACAGGACTGACGATATATAACCAAATGCCCAATGTCAGTTGAATATGCAATATCGATGTGGCGGTTATGCGCAAAATCCGGTCATATATTGTGTAGTTAACTTTAGCGCGAAAAGCCCAAAAAGAGCGCGCAATCATCATAATGACAAACAAAAGCAATAACCAACGAGTTGCCGAATGAAATGCTAACAGATATGGATACATTTTAAAAAAGATTACAGTTACCAGGTATTTCCCATGTGACATTAATTCTTGTGTCAATATGCAATTGGTGCCGGGCGTTTTGATTTAAGGTTGATGATGGTACGATTAATGGACGGAAATAAGATGATCATCAGCAGTATACCTAAAATAGCCCAACTAATGATCTGGTAATAATCCAGTGCAAACCTAAGCTGTGACTGTGCTATCAGTCCTTTATTCACGAGGCTATTGGCGATCTTTGTTGCCTGGTCCGGCGCGACGCCTTTTGCGATCATCGCGTTTCGAACGGCACTCAGCCTGTCAGACGTTGCAAGCGTAAGGCCGTTCAGTTGATCCTGAAACCTGTTGAAATGATCGGTTTGGCGATACAGCTGAAAATAATTAATCAGGGCTATACTGGAACAAAAACCGCTGAACCTGATAAATATACCCACGGCTGAGCCGGTATTGCCGAACTTTGCAGGAGATGACGATACAACAAACAGGATGATCGGTGCCATCAGCAATCCGGCACCAAAACCCTGCAGGATAACCGGTATGATTAATTCTTCAGCATCTACCTGCGTATTAAACATAAAACACATCACTATGTGAAATAACAACAGGATGGAAAAGCCGTAAATAAAGATATGCCGGATAGATTTTTTGATCAGGATCAACTTACAGGAAACAATAGCTGCCAGTATGATCGCCACAACATTATAAATCATTAAATAACCAATGTGAATCGGATCAAGGCCCCATACGGCCCCCATGATACCGGTTGTAATGCCGAAAGATCCCCGGCAGATGTAAAACACGAATAGCAAAAGGGCCCCGATGATAAAGTTTCTCTGCCTGAAAACACTCAGGTATATATAAGGGCGTTTTAATCCTTTTTGCCTGATGATGAATAAAATAATGAGTATGATAATCAAAATGGCTGCTATTCTGATGTTTTTATCATCGAACCAATCGTATTCCTGGGCATACACAGCGATATATCCAACCAGGCAAAAACCTGTTGTGTAAATGAGAAAACTCGGCCAGTCTAACTGGTATAGCGGAAACTTCCGGTTCAGCCGCACATTATTCATAATAACAAACATCAAAGCAGCGCCAGGCAAATAGGAATAAATGGCAACTTTATAGATCACGTTAAAATTAAAGTTGTCGATAAGGGTCGATGTGGCGATGGTCGAGAAAGGAATCGCGGATAATAAAATACCATAGATGACAGAAAACGCAATTTCACGGGCACGTTCTGAAAGCAAGCGGCTGAACATTAAGGTAGCTGTGATACTTAGCGTACAACAGGTTAGCAGTCCCTGTATATACCGGAAGATCAGTACTAGCTTAAAATCCCGAATAAGGTAACATAGAAAACAGGTGGTCATTAATAAAATCACACTGATCATTAAATATTCTTTACTGGCTATGTTTTTGAAAAACCTTGATTCCAGGACAACAAAGCTTGCCATCGCGGAGTAAAAAATGATGAAAGAATATTGCACATCGTTAGGACTTACACCGTAATAGCCCGCTGCAGCGTTAGCGTTACTGATGGATAGTACAAAAAGTATCAGGCCCGGCAAGACGACAAGAAACAGGGCGAGGCGGATAAGCCATTCAGGCACCCAGGGTTTAAAAACCGGTATTGCTTTGTTCATAGCGTTAATTTTTAGGAACTGCAACGTTGGCATTCATGCCCGCACTCAGGAATGATTGTGCTGGGTCATTTAAATCGATCTGAATCTTAACAGGTATACGCTGTGCGATCTTGACAAAATTGCCGGTTGAATTATCAGGCGGCAATAAGGAAAAACGCGCGCCGGTTGCTGGTGACCATGACAAGATCTTTCCTTTGATCTCTTTATCAGGATAGGCATCCGCCACAATGTTTACCGTTTGGCCAATATGCATGTTGTGTAATTGCGTTTCTTTGAAGTTTGCGACTACCCATAGACCTGAATTCTTGTCCACAATGTAAGCAAGGGTTTGCCCGATCTGTATTTGCTGTCCGGGTTGAATGGTTCTGCGACCGATTCGCCCGTTATAAGGGGCCGTTACCACGGTATAGTTGACATCCAGATCCGTACGTTTTAATACCAGATCACGACGATTGATCTCGGCCATTACAGGTGCGATCTGCGCTTTACTGTCCATGACTTTGGATAAAGCAACTTCGTAATTGTGAACAGCAGCCTGGTAATTGGATGTGGCTACCTCAAGCTCGCTCTCGATATTTTCCATTTGTTCCTTTGTAGCAGACTCCGCTTCCAATAATTTCTTATACCGGTCATATTCCTGTTGCTGCCGGGTGAGTTTTGATTTTGCCGCGCCTATCAGCGCTTTGTTAACCTCAGCTGCTTTTTCCGCTGTTTCAATGTTAGCTTGTAGCGCGCGTACCTGCTCTTTACTGGTTTGCAAGCCAGCTACGGATTGTTCTCTATTGAGCTGATATTCGTTATTGTCTATGATCAAAAGTGTATCACCTTTTTTTACCTCCTGGTTATCATTATAACGGATTTCTTTAATAAATCCGCTGACACGGGCCGTAACGGGATTGATGTAAGCCTCCACCTGCGCGTCGTCTGTTTCTTCAAAAGCATACCAGTGCCTGATCGTAATTATTCCCCAAATCAATAGGCATATGGCTATTAAGCCTGCGATCATCGTTGTGATCCGGGTAATTAATTTATCTGTAGTCGTATAGTTAGTCTGCTTTACCATTGTTATAGTTTTCCTGTGATATTTAATAGTTGATAGTATTGGAATTGAGCGCTGATCTTGGCTGCTGCCAGATCAAACTGGGTTTGTAATAGCTGGGTGTCTGCATCAAGCAGATCAGTTATTAGTGAAGTGTGATTGAAGTAAGTATTATTTACGATCCTGCGGTTTTCCGTAGCCTGTTGCACATTTGTTTCGGCAACTCTTAAACGCTTTATTGATTCCTGAAATCGCAGGTAGGCTTCATTTACATCTTCCCTAAGCTCATCCCTGATCTTCAGGTCTTCCACCTCCTTTGCGTCGTTGTCAAGTTTGGCAATTTTTTCTTTATGAGAATTTTGGTATAAAGCTGAAATTGAATATGATGCCCTGATTCCGGCCATTCCAAATCCATAGATGTTACCCGAATAGGGAAATAAAAAGATCTGCGGATAGCTGTAAGCATAATTGGCGAAAAGCCCGACTTTAGGCAAAAGATTAGCCTTTACATCTTTGAGCTGTAAACGACTTAGCTCCGTTTCTCCCTCGGAGATTTTTACCTTAAAGGCATTATGATCAGCATAATCCAGATAGTTGATATGGGAATCAAGATTGATGGAGTCCGGCTCCTGGGTTGCTGCCGTGTGGATGTGTTGACCATCAGGCGCGCCGATTAGGGTATTTAGCTTATCGTTCGCAATAAGCAGGTCATTTTGAAGCTGAACCAACGCGAACGACTGTTTGGAAAGCTTTAATTCGGCCCTTAATACATCGCTTTTTAGAACTGCCCCATTGGTTTGTAAGGATTTAATACGCTCCAATTGTTTTTTTTCAGCATGGATATCCTTTTGTAACAGGGCTTCAAAGATCAAACTTCTTTGCATATCCAGGTAATAAGCCGTAGCCTTTAGCTTGATCTCAGATAGCGTTAGATTCGTTTTTACTTCGGCGATCCGATAGGCGGCTTTTGATTGGGCAATCTTGAGATTGGTTTTATTTCCATTATAAATGTTGAGGTATGCGCTGCTACCTATTTTATAATAGTCATGTAGAACAGGGAATTGACTGGGCGTATGAAATATACCATGGTCAAAAACCGGCATATTGCTGACCCGCGCATACTCGCCGTCCGCGCTAACATCAGGTAACCGTTCTGTCTTTGCATCCCGGATAGATTCTAAATTTGAATTTTGTTCTATTCTTTTGATCTGAACAGATCTACTTTGAACAGTTACTTTGTCCCAAATTTCCTGGAGCGTAAGTGTAATGCCGGAGGTGTCCTTTGGGGTTTGTTGGGCAGCTACATGTGATACAGGCCCCCAAAGCAAAATTATTATATAAATTTTTTTCATTAATTGGTTGATTGTCTGCCAGTAATAAAAGATTGTATGCTTCCAGATGGTCGGTTGACCATCTTTACTGTGTTAATAAAAAGATAATTGAATCATGTCCGGCCTCAGTCGAGTACGCTAACCTTTAACAAATTTGTTTTTCCTAGTTCGATCAGCGGCGCTGTAGCTGTATTTATAACTACCTCTCCTGGTTCAATCAACCCTGCATTTTTAAGTATGCGGTTCACATCTGCTATGCTTTGGTCAGTGCTTTCCAGCTTATCATAGAAAAATGCTTTGACACCCCAAACCAGGCTAAATGCGTTTAAAAGGCTGCGGTTAGCAGTAAACACAAATATTTTTGATTTTGGCCGGTGTTTGGAAAGTTCCAGAGCACTTAAACCTGTTTGCGTCATTACCGCGATGGCCCGTGCACCTGTTGCCTTCGCCAATCCCACAGCTGAGGTACATAATGCTTTGTTCAGGTCACCTTGGGTTGATATCTCATTGCCAGGTGTACGGTAGTAGTCATAACCGTGCGTCTCAACGTTTCCAATGATCTTGGTTAAGGTTTGAATAACTTCCACAGGGAATTCACCCACTGAAGTTTCACCACTCACCATTACAGCATCCGCACCATCTAACACCGAATTTGCTACATCATTAACTTCTGCCCGGGTAGGCCTTGGTGATGTAATCATTGACTCGATCATCTGTGTCGCTACAATAACAGGCTTCGCAGCTGCGCGGCATTTGTTGATGATACTTTTTTGAACCAATGGTACGTTTTCCATAGGAATTTCTACACCTAAGTCTCCGCGCGCAACCATAACAGCATCTGAAATGGCGATGATCTCGTCGATATTTTCAACCGCTTCGGGCTTTTCTATCTTAGCCACAACTTTGGCGTTTTTACCCTTGTTTGAAATAATGTGCTTCAGAAAATCAACGTCTATAGCATTTCTCACAAAAGACAATCCGATCCAGTCAATTTCATTTTTTAGTGCAAAATCCAAGTTGGTGAGGTCTTCTTCGGTCAAACTCGGAATGGATACTTTAGTGTTGGGCAGGTTAACGCCTTTTCTTGAAGTTAGTATGCCTCCATGTATGACCTGGCATTTCACCAGATCCTTCTTATTCGTGCTGATAACTTTAAGCTGAATTTTTCCGTCATCCAGCAGAATAATTTCATTCGGTTTTACATCCCAGGGGATTTGCAGATAACTAATGTAAATCTGACTTTCATCACCGACACATTCATTGGTAGTGATATTGATAAAATTGTTATTAGTTAAGACAATTCCACCTTCTTTAACCAGGCCTATTCTTATTTTGGGCCCCTGCAGATCAGCCAATATCCCAACATTGGTTTTTAGTTCTTTATTGAGGCTTCGGATGGTATCAATAATCTTTTGATGGTCCTGAAGGGTGCCATGCGAAAAGTTTATCCGGCATACATTAAGTCCTGCATTGATCATGGCTTTCAAGGTTTCTTTATTGCCTGATGCTGGTCCCATGGTGGCCACTATTTTTGTCTGATAATATATGTTTTGCATTTGAATTGTCCCGGTATTTGCCGGATTAACGGGTTGAATGAAGCGGAGTTCGTTGCAGATAATTCGCAGAAAGTGCTAAACCGCTTAATTGTTCTTAGAAAAAGGATGAAGTCTTTTAAGATGGCACCTGCAACCTGTACATCGCCCGCAACTGGTACACGGAACAATGCATTTAACCCTCTAAGGTCATTATCAGTCGCGGTACCATTTACTTAATCAAAAAAAAACCGCGAATCATCCTTAATCTTTATAGAGTTTGTAGCTGAAGCTACACTGTTAGCCTCTCTTGTCCTTTTACCCAGTTGCAAGGGCATAGTTCATCGGTTTGCAGCGCGTCTAAAACCCGTAAAACCTCTTTTACATTTCGACCTACATTCAGATCGTATACACTAACCCATCGGATAACCCCAGAAGGATCGATGATATAGGTTGCGCGGTAAGCGATTTTTTCGTCCTTATCAAGGATGCCTAATTCTTCAGCCAAAGATTTTGAGGTATCTGCAAGCATCGGGAACTTTAAATCAGCAAGGTCAGGATGGTTTTTTCTCCATGCAAGGTGGACGTATTCTGAATCGGTTGATGCGCCGATCAGAAATGCGTCCCTGTCCTTAAATTCCCCGTGCGATTTATTGAATTCCGCGATCTCCGTAGGACATATAAATGTGAAGTCTTTTGGCCACCAAAACATGACTGTCCAAGCATCCGCTGTACTGACGAGTCTTGACGAGGAAATATTTTCAAATTCCTTTCCGTACTCTATACTTACCACTGATTTTTTATCAAAATCAGGGAACTTTTCATTAATTGATAACATATCGTTTTTTAATCTAAATCCACTAAATTTTTATCGTGACAAAGGTATTGGTGATGGATATTTTGAATTAGGTAAAAAACAAACATTTATCAGTAGTTTTGTGCCATGAGGGCAAAACAATTATTTAAGGAACTGGAGGTTTCCGTGATCGCTGTTGACCGGGCTACCCAGGTGAGACATACGCATCATTTCTTCCAGATCATCTACGTTCTTGAAGGTGCCGGCATCCAGGTCATCAACGGAAACCGTTATCCGTTTACCAAGGATGATGTTTTTTTACTTACCCCTGATGACGACCATAGTTACATTCTGGATTCGAAGCCCTTGTTCTGCGTAATTGATTTTACCAAAAATTTCTTTTTTAAGCACGCCAACAGTAAAGAAGAAAAAGTAGATGTGAGTGATTTCTTCAACCGCCTGGAATACATCTTTCACAATCAGCATAATGTCAAAGGAAATCTGGTACACCCAAAAGATAAGGACATATTCAGTATCCTGATCAGCCAGTTAATTTCAGAGAAAGAAAATGAACGAACCTTTGGAAAGATCATCACGCAGAATATTATATTTCTCATTCTCAATTTAATAGCCAGGAATATACAGGATCACATCATCGCTTACGCTAAAGAATTAAACCCTAAAAACAAGACCCACGAGATTATCAGCTATATTCAACAGCACATCTTTGAAAAGGAATTTCTCAGTATTTCAGCTATCGCTGGTCATTTCAATGTTTCTATAGGGCATCTCAGCAGATCCTTTAAAGAGGAAACAGGTCGTACTATAAAAGATTATATCACCAAATACAAACTGGAGATCATTAAATCAAGATTAAAGTTAAGCGATTTGACCATCAGTCAGATTGCCTTTGAAATGAACCTGGCCGATGAAAGTCATTTAAACAAGATCTTTAAAGCAGCTTTTGGTATGACCGCCAGCCAGTATCGGAACTCTTAAGGGTTGATATTTACGGATAAATGTTTGTTTTTTACCTGTTTTTTTTCTTTTGACCGGTAATATCTTTGCAAATGAATTAGAGGTGCTATATTTCTGACCTTTATGAGCCGGAATTAAGCCATAGTCACCCAAGTGCCGATTATGTCGATATTTTAAAGAGCCTTTTAGAGTCCTGGCGAATTTTATCCTTGTATAATTTAAATGAAGCCGGGGCAATCGCTCGCGATTACCTGATGAACCTTCCTGATAGGCTGATTTGTATCTCGGATAGACGAAAGGTGTCTTCGGAAGATTTTAATTTTTCATGGATTAGATAGTGACAGATTTGTATCATTCCGTTATCAAAGTTGCTCTGAATTTTTTGGTTATCCGGTTCGTTATGCATTATGCAAGGCAGCGGCATAGCCGAAAATTTTAGTGCAGCAATTGCATCAGCATTTTATAAAGGATAATTACTGATTCTTTTAGCCCGCGATATTTGAATAGGTGGCGCTACTCGTGCGAGCGAACTCATTTCTGAATTGCTTCGCCGTTTTGCCAAAGGTGTTTTTGAATGCTTTATTTAAATGGCTTTCATCTGTGAAGTTGAGTTCATCGGCTATTTCTGAAATGGTAAGGTCACTGAATTTAAGTCGCGTCGAAATGATCTCCATTTTGTACCTGGTAATATATTCCTTTATGCTGCTCCCGGATTGTTGCCGGAAATACCTGCTGAGATGACCTTCCGACAGCCCGAAATGTGCCGCAATATTTTCAACCTTAATGGCTTCCCTGTCATATATATTATGCTGGATATAGGCCGTAATATTATGGGTTTTGTTCTTCGCATCCGCGCGCAGGGAGTAATCATATAATGTTTGCTGGATATTTCTTGCAATCAGGTTAAGTAGTAAAAATATGACATTTTGGGTGATAGCTTTCCCAAACGGCAGGTCTTTGTTCTGCTCTGAGATCAGTTGCTCTATCAGTGCATTGAATACGGCCTTGTCGTTTTCCCTGATGATCTTTCCATTGACGCCATGCAAATTGTGAAAGATGTATTCGAGCCTTTTGAAAGATTCACTCAAGTCAGATACATCATCCAGATCACGATTATTCTTTGAAAATAAACTCTGCGTGAAATCGATCATACAGAATTTAGGAACAGGATCTGCCACAAAACTATGCTGGTCACCCGGTACAAGCAGAAAAGCATCTCCTGGAGCAAACTCAAAGCTGTTATTATTGATGGTATGGATTCCGCTGCCTTCCAGCACGTAAGCGAGCTGAAAATAATGATGGGAATGAAGCGCACCGGCAACCTTGTCAACGTCCATGATCGTCACTTCAACCGTTTTATAAAGTTGCTTCGTCCGCATATGTAAAGGTACTGAAAAATGTTCGATTTTTACCTGTTTGAGCAAATGGGAGTGCTGTTATTTTGATCTGCCAATTTCGAAGTAATACCGCTTCAATTTCAGGCACATTCAGATGAATCAAAATTCAAATTTCACCCATTCAAAAATTACTACCGGAAAGTCCTCCGGATTTTTAAGATTTTGGCACTGGACAAACATGCTTGTCCTCTCAGGATCTTTACTTACTGTAGTCATCACCGCTACGGTAATGAAAACTTCAGGTGTATCAAACCTGCTCAAAGAGGGTTTGGCTAAATCGGGTATCAATATCAAACAGGAGGTTATCAATTCTACAGCGCAAAGGATTACAGATTCTTTTTGGTTCCTGCATTTATACTTCGGGTATGCTCTAACTGCTTTGTTAATGTTCAGGCTGCTGCTCGAATGCTTTCAGATGCGCGAACAGAAATTGATCCGTTCGCTTAAAAAATTGGCTGTGATCTATAAAAGCAATCATCAAAATTACCAGGCAAGGCATTTACTGATTGTTAAGATTATTTACATGATCTTCTATCTTGCTTTAATAGTAATGGTTTGCACGGGTTTATTCATTGGGTACGGAACTTCCCTGAGTTTTTATAATGCTGTAATTGGCCCGGTACGTGCCGTCCATAGTGCTGGTTTCTATTTTATGCTCATTTTCATTTTTACCCATCTTTGCGGGGTTTACCTGGCTGAAAAGGGCCGGTCTCCGGGAATAGTGTCTGGAATGATACATGGAAAACCGCCAGTTGAATTATAGATAGGATTAGCAAAAACTACCGAAAAACGCAGGCTTTTTACCTGTTCGCCTTTTCGGTTGGTTTATAGATTTGTCCGTTTTAAGCGCAATTAACAAGCGTTGTAATATGGTCTGATGAAATCTCCTGCTTTTAGTTATATACTTTTTCCTTCGGCCGGTGATCTCAAAAAATGCGGGCCCTTAATTCTGCTATTAATTTACTGTCTCCATCCCATTTCTTATGTTAATACATTCCGATTCTTTAGATCCCCGCTCTGCTGCTAGGCGTTTGGCTAACGTTGTTAAACAAACACCGCTTATCTATAACCGCCGTCTTTCAGAAAAATACAATTGCGAAATTTGGCTGAAACGGGAAGATTTACAGGTAGTCCGTTCCTATAAACTCCGTGGTGCTTACAACATGATCAGTCAATTGTCTTCTGAAGAATTAAGCCGTGGCGTTGTTTGCGCCAGCGCAGGTAACCATGCGCAGGGTGTGGCTTATTCTTGTGACCAGTTAGGTACAAAAGGCGTCATTTTTATGCCGGAGATCACGCCTAAGCAAAAGGTTCAGCAAACCGAAATGTTCGGAAATGGCAAGGTAGAACTGGTTTTGGTCGGCGATACGTTCGATGATTGCCTGAAAGAAGCGCTAGCCTACACTGCAGCCCATCAAATGACCTTTGTTCCCCCATTTGATAACCTCAGCGTTATCGAAGGACAGGCGACTGTAGGTGTTGAAATATTAAATGATTTGCCTGAGGTCGAGGTAGTGATTATGCCGGTTGGCGGTGGTGGCCTGGCTGCCGGTACAGGTAGTTTTTTAAAGCGGGAAAATCCTGCTATAGTATTAATTGGGGTTGAACCTGAAGGAGCGCCATCCATGTTGGAGGCATTTAAGCATGGCGGGCCTGTTACCTTGCCGGAGATCAATCGTTTTGTAGATGGCGCATCGGTAAAGCGTGTCGGTAGCTTGACCTATGATCTTTGTAAACAGGTGCTGAATGAGGTAAAACTTGTACCTGAGGGTAAGGTTTGTACCAGTATCCTCAAATTGTATAATGAAGAAGCGATTGTTGTGGAACCTGCGGGCGCATTAGCTATTGCAGCCTTAGATGATTGCCGCGAACAAATCAAAGGCAAAAAGGTCGTATGCGTGGTTAGTGGAGGAAATAATGATATTGCCCGGATGCAGGAGATCAAGGAAAAGTCCCTGCTATACGAGGGGTTAAAGCATTATTTCATTGTCCGTTTTCCGCAAAGGCCGGGTGCTTTGAAATTGTTTGTGAACAATGTATTAGGGCCTCATGATGATATCACCCGTTTCGAGTTTATCAAGAAAACTGAAAAAGAACAAGGTCCCGCTTTGGTTGGCATTGAATTAGCTGGCAAAGATGATTATCAGGGTCTTTTAAGCCGGATGAAAGCGTACCGCTTCGATGTGATCGAGCTGAATAAACACCAGACTTTATTTGAATACCTCGTTTAAGCCTGGTCTGTCAATTATTTACCGAAAATTTGGAGTTTTTTACCTTTTTGCAGACTTCGCTGCTGTTTAGCTTTGGCCGTTATGGCTATTTCGGCCAGGCATGATCTACCTTTCGATGAAATCTGCAACACATACATATAATCCACATTTCCCCTCAGTCAGGGACTTAAAAATTAAAGCAAAGAAACGCATTCCTAAATTTGCCTTCGATTACCTGGAGGGCGGTTGTAACGACGAAATCAACCTGGGCAGGAACGAATCGGATTTTCAGCACATTCTTTTAAAACCGCAATACCTGAAACGTTACGAGGGTATCGATACAAGTGTTGAGCTGTTCGGGCACCGCTATGATGCTCCGTTTGGTATTTCACCTATTGGTCTCCAGGGGCTGATGTGGCCGAAAGCACCGGAGATACTGGCAAAAGCGGCGGTAGATCATAATATACCGTTTATATTAAGCACGGTATCTACCAGCAGCATCGAAAGGATCGCTGAAGTTTCTGAAGGCCGCTTTTGGTTCCAGCTTTATCACCCGGCACAAACAACCATGCTGGATGACATTTTGCAAAGGTTGGAAAAGAGCGGCTGTAAGGTATTGGTACTCCTGGTGGATGTTCCATCCTTCGGGTTCCGGTACCGGGAGATCAAAGCCGGGCTATCCATGCCGCCCAAAATGACCGTCAACAACGTCCTTCAGGCGGCGATACGCCCGCGTTGGTCAGTCGAAACACTACTCGCCGGAATCCCTGAATTTGCTTCGCTTAAACGCTATATGACGAAAAAACTGGACATGAGCCAGTTAGGAGAATTTATGAATGCTTCTTTCGACAAGCGGGTGGATGTGGACAGGATCGCTGCGATTCGCGACAGATGGAAAGGCAAGCTGGTATTAAAAGGTGTTGTTTGTGACGAAGACATGGAAAAAGCAATTGCATTGGGTGTAGACAGTGTTATCGTTTCTAACCATGGTGGGAGACAAATTGATGCGGGCGAATCTTCGATCCGGTCATTAACCAATTTGGCTGCAAAATTCCACGGCTCGATGCCCATCATGTTGGATGGAGGTTTGCGTTCAGGGCCAGACATTGCGCGTTCCATGGCTTGCGGAGCACAATTTACTTTTATGGGACGTCCATTTATGTATGGGGTGTCGGCCTTAGGCAAAAAAGGAGGTGACCATACGATCAGCTTGTTCAAAGCGCAATTCAAACAGGCAATGGAACAATTGTGCTGTTCAAGCCCCGATAAATTACCTGCTACACTCATTTCCACAAAATCCTAATTGGCCAGTCATGAAAAAGAAAAATATTGCTATCCTCGGGTCGACCGGAAGTGTTGGGACACAGGCGCTGGAGGTGATCAGCGCCCAGCCCGACCATTTTAATGTGATCGCATTGACAGCTGAAAACAATGCGGATTTATTGATAGCGCAAGCCATAAAGTTCCTGCCTAAGTCAGTCGTGATCGGTAATGAATCGCTGTTTCGGCAGGTCAGTGTGGCTCTGAAGCCTTATTCCATTGACGTAATGTGCGGAAGTAATGCCCTTAGCGAAATCGTGCAACTTCCGGAAATTGATCTGGTTCTCGCCGCCGTGATGGGCTTTGCGGGGCTTAAACCTGTAGTTGCCGCCATAAAGGCCGGTAAGCACATCGCCATTGCTAATAAAGAGCCATTGGTCGTTGCAGGGGAATTGATTATGGCAGAAGTCATAAAACACAAGGTCAGCATCCTGCCCGTGGATTCAGAACATTCAGCGATCTTTCAGTGCCTCGCTGGTGAACGTTATGAGGATATTGAAAAAATATATATTACGGCCTCAGGTGGCCCATTCTTTGGACGGGATAAAGCATCTCTGCAACATGTAACGCCCGCCCACGCCTTGAAACACCCCAACTGGTCAATGGGTAATAAGATCACGATAGATTCTGCGTCACTCATGAATAAAGGTCTTGAAGCGATTGAAGCCAAATGGCTTTTTAACCTCCAGCCAAAGCAGATTGATATTATTGTTCATCCCCAGTCTATTGTCCATTCGCTCGTGCAGTTCAGCGACGGTTCGTTGAAGGCTCAACTCGGACTGCCTGATATGAAATTACCGATTCATTATGCGTTTCATTTTCCCGAACGTCAGTCAACGGATTTTAAAAGGTTCAATTTTTTGGATTACCCTGAGTTAAATTTTCACAAACCTGATCTCTCCGTTTTTCAAAACCTTTCCCTGGCCTATGAGGCTTTGTATCAAGGCGGAATAATGCCCTGCGTTCTGAATGCTGCTAATGAAGTGGCTGTCGCGGCTTTCCTGAGCGAAAAAATTGCCTTCCTGGAAATGAGTGATGTCATTTCGGAAGCGATGACCAATGCCAACCAGATCGAAAATCCTTCCCTTGAAGACTATTTTGAAATCGACAATTGGAGCCGGGATCATGCGCGTTCTTATATTACCAACAGAACTAAACACGCGGGATATCATCCTATATCTTAAGCATTATGACCAGTATAATTATCAGGAAGAACCTTTCAGAATTGGTCGCCGACCATTTGCTGGAGAAAATCGCCTCCGGGGATTATAAAACCGGGGAAAAATTGCCGGTAGAAACTGATTTGATGAAACTTTTTGGCGTAGGAAGATCTACCATTCGTGAGGCTATCAAGTCTTTGGCTAACTCCCGGTATGTAAACGTCTTTCAGGGACGGGGTACCTATGTAGCTGCTGCGCAGCGACAGGAGGACTTTTTTATGACTGAGCTAATATCTGCGGATGCCTCAAATGTTCAGGAGTTAATTACTTTGCTGGAAACCAGGATCATTGAAAATGCGATACTTGATTCTTCACGGATAGATCTGGGTTCGCTGAAAACGGTACTGGCAAATTGCGCTGCGGCGGTTAGCGAAATCAATTTAAAAGCCTTAGCACTCGGCCACTTTGAATTTTATTACAAGTTAGGTTTGACCGGATCAAACAGGTTATTGAGCGAACTTTACCATTTATTGGTTAATAAAATAAAAGATCAGATCTTTTTATCGGAACAGGCGCTGGAATCTTTTCAGTTGCTGCCTGATTTTTACAGCGGAATGATCAATAGCCTGGTCAATCGAAACCCGACATTGACGGTGGATTTCCACTTCCAGACGGCCCGGATCTTTTATGATTCGGCCCTTTGTACCTAAATAGCCGAAGCCCTCACATTCGCTGATAATTCCTTAAGCACTATCCCCACAAAGTTTGATCAGATTAAGTTAGCATAAAGACTAGAAGCTTAAAAACTTTTAATCAAACATTACAACCTACACCTAAAATCCTTACCACCTATGAAAGATAGAGAACAGACGAAGAGAAAATTAATTGATGCTGTAGGCATCATTATCAAAGCGAAAGGTTTTTCCGGCGTACGGATAAGTAAAGTTGCGCGGCAAGCCGGGGTTGACCGAAAATTGGTTTACCGCTACTTTGGTAACCTGAGTAACCTGACCGAAGCTTACGTTACTGAAAATGATTTCTGGATGCTTTTTGCCGACCAGTTAAAAACTGTCTCTAAAGAATTGGATGCCTCAAGCAGCCAGCATTTTATTACAGAAACTTTGCAACAGCTGTTTACCTTTTTTTTGAAAGAGCAGGAAATGCAAAATTTACTATTAATGGAACTCATCGGATCAAATCCTATTATGCGGAGCATACACAATGTCCGGGAAACTATTGGTCATGAAATCCTCGAACGCACGGATGGTCACTTTAAAAACTCAGCAATAAACTTCAGGGCAGTCGCCGCTTTGCTCGTGGGTGGTATCTATTACATGATTTTACATACCCGGAAAAACGGTTTCCACTTTGCTGATCTGGACCTGAAATCTGAAGAAGGCACGAAAGCGATTATTGAAACGGTGGCTAAAATTGTGGAATTGTCTTATAGCGCGGCTTCATAACGATAATTTTTCAGTAGTGTATTGCTGAATGCAAATGGGTATAAATCGATACTTAAGCTTTTGTAAAAACCAGATTTATACTTTTAAAGAGGTCAGCGCATCCCTCCGGCCGGGCTATCCGCTGTATCTTCTATCGAAGGATGCCGCTGTTATCCCTGATGCATAGGGGTCTATTTTGAAGTTTAATTTAAAAATTGTATTTTAGAATTATTACCTCAAATCGCACAACCGTTCCATCGTAATTTGCAAAATCGTTAGATTTTTAAAAACCTTTACGGTATGTTACACAACCTTTTTTTTATTAGTGACTGCCCGCTTGACGCGGTTACCCTTAGTGGTAAAATGGATGAATGTTTCCATCCAGGCCAGGAAATTATCCTGGTGAACAAAGAAACCAGAAGGTATTGTCCCAAATACATTGAGCGCATCGTAGATGCGGGCGATGGAAATTGTGTGCTCGACCTTTATTACTGGTAAAATCGAAAACAAAATAAACGGGCTTTGGCCCGTTTATTTTGTTTTATTACTGGAGTTTGTTTGGATTATGCTGAAAATGCCAAACTTTCATTTCAAACATTTCGGCAATCTTACTTGCGCGCCATTTAGCCTCATCAGCCTTTTCTCCGGTAAAAAGTTCGTCGATAGTTTCTGTAAAAAGGGAGACCCATCGGCTAAAATGACGGTGATCAACAGGCAGTGTAGCATGTGGGGGAAATGGCCTTCCGCTATAAGTATGCTCACCCAATAAGGTGGTTTGCCAAAAGGTGTACATTTTTTCCAAATGATATGCCCAGCGATCTTCAATGCGGTGATCAAATACAGGTCCTAATAAATCATCCTTCCTTACTTTTCCATAAAAGTTATCCACCAGAAGCTTTACATCATCCAGTGTCAATATTTGCCTTTGGTTTTCCACGGCGGTAAAGCTAAATGTTATGTCTAATTTGTGCGTAAACTGGATGTCATAAGCTAAAAAGAGTTTATAAATTCTTAATTTTAAGCTTATATGAGCCTAATCGTCACAAGAAAAGAAAATGGCATTATTTATATCGTAAGCGATACTAAATTAACAGCACCGTACGGACAGGAACTTAACAAAGGCCTGCATACGCAACAAGGTGAACACGTACTAAAAGCTACGATCCTTAATCCCTATCAATGTGTATCTTTTGCAGGAAATATTCTACGTGCCGAGGATGCTTTAAAATCCTTAAATGATAACTTACCTGATGATGCTATAGTTGAACTTTTAAACCAACAACATATTGAATCGAATCAGGAAACGGAATTTAGCTTAGCATCCATGCTGGCTGGCCTACCGAAAATTTATGAAATTAAAAATGGCTTAGCATCAGAAGTAGAGACATCATGGATCGGTTCCCAACAAGCTTTCAGTAAGTTTCAAAGCAATATGCTTGGGCAAAAGTCAAACCATAAACGTCAAAATTTCATGTCGCTCACCAAAGCGGGTTCAGGTGATCTTATGCAAAAAATGACCGAAGCTATGGATGATGTTATCCAGGATGAGGAAATTCCCGAAGTTGCCGGGTTTAAAATTAAAATTTTCTTCGACGGAAGCCGGTTTATTTATGATGGCTATATTGATTCCTACTTCGCTTCTCAACAACTAAATTTTCAGGTTCCTGATAGCGCAAACTCATTTGGTATGCCTATTACACATGGTACGGCCGCACAAGGTGCCTATACTATCAATTTTTTTCTCAGCCGGGATAATTATAACCATGTAGGATTACATGTAAAACAAGGTAATTTTGGCATTTTATACCGTCGGAGGGACAACGGATTACTACACCCTGAGTTACTTGCTAATACTGATGAAATCGATTTTTGGGATCAGGTTAAAAAATTCGGTGTTACGCCATTTGGTACCACTCAAGATGCATTTCAGAAATTTGGATCCGCGGGTAAAGATTTTTATGATAAAAAAAACTATTTAGCGGCTATTAACTCTTTTACAAAAGGCATCGAATACACACATCACAAAGAAAAAGGACAATTATATTTTAATAGGGCCATCTGTTATATTCAATTAAATAAGATGTCGGAGGTTCTCCACGACTTTAACGAAGCTGTCAAACTTAAACCGGAAAATCAGGCGGATGCGACCAGGATAATGACGGATTTGATGAACAGCAAAAGGTAATTGATATGCGTTTACTAACACAAGAAGAAATAGCTAACATCGAAGAACGTGCTCAATTCATGCAGGAACTGAGAAAGGAAAATTATTTCGCCATTGGTGGATCATTGACAGCTATCATGAACTTAAGCCCGGTAAATGGATTGATTTTGATTGGCGGAAATGACGATACCGGTTTTGAGCATATTCGCCTCAGACATGAATTATACAGCGGCCGAACTTATTGGAGAAACGATGATGCTGATCAGGTTAAGCTTGATTATCCCAGCAAATTTGGTCCAAGTTCCATACCCGTATTCTCCTACGTTGAACTGGCTGATGCTCTTTATAAGCCTGAATTTCGTAAAGCCTCATCTAACAATGAACCTGATTTATTCGATGTCTACGATGGCATTCCCGAAACAACCAGCGCTGAAAATCGTCGCTTTAAGCTTGTATTGTATAAGGGTACAAAAATTATACATACCCTTTACCCAACCAGTGCAAAATACACCGTAAAAAAACCATCAGGATTTGCACTCCACAAAGGCGGCGTAAGTGTTGAGCACAATACCATGACAGGATTAGTAACGGTAACCATCCCTTATTTTGATTATCTCAAAGTGAAGTGTTACTCCGCTATTCACGCTTACGATCATGCGTCACATCAATTGCACAAAAAAGTCATTATCCATCGTCCAGGTAAAGCTGATTTAAAAATCGATTATCGACCTGAACCATTTGAGGGTAAATTAGATGACGGCGGATTGTTGAAAATGCAGTTTGAAGCCGCCAATTTAAAAGATCTCGAAACTGAACTGGTAAGAATTGAAGCCGATAAGGAAAATTGGTTAAATCAGCCTTAAGTATGTTGTTTTTTTCTTTTGCTGGTACTTGACTGGTTTAATTTCATCTAAAATTAAATGAGCATGATAATTGGTTTAAAAGGTAACCTAATAGAATAATACCCGTTTTCTTAATTGTACCTGTCCTCATCGTCGTAATAATCGAGGTAGTCAAGATTGATAATTTCACTAAATAGCTCGTCCGTTTTAATGACTAATTGATGCCTGGCCAATCGTTTTGAAGCTAATTCCGATTCCATAATTTCGGCCTCGTTGTTATACTTGATGATGCTTTCCTCATAGAATTTTTTTAAACTTTTTGTCAGCACTCGGCTGATTTTTCCGTCAAAATCAGCCTGCTTTGCTTTTATAATATCTATGGCTTCTTTGACTTTATTAAGGTCAATAGTATTGGCTTTAAATTCCTCAGAATAATCGATCACAAATTCTAATTGCGGCGTATGCCGCATTTGCTGGGCTTTATGATTATTAAGTGGCTGCAACTCGGGTGCAGAAGCGAAAAGGTTTTTTTCATGATCTGTCCTGTAGGCATATAGTCGTTCTGCATTTTTAGTAATGAAATCCCACTGATTGTTCCTGTCTAACACATGATATTCCTTTTCATTAACCCGCTTAACCCTGCCTTTTCGGTAATACTCGTCTTTTTGCTTTAACTTTTCAAACTGTCCTTCCAGCGCTTTTAATTCCGTATCAGACTGTTTTCGCCTTTGGCGCAAATCGGCTTTTAAAATTTCAACTGGTTCAGGCAATCTCGACCAATATCCATCAAGTTTTGAAGCAATATTATCGGCTGTGAACTTAGCCTGTTGCAAAGCTGTTTGGCTTTTTTCTTCGCTTTCCAGGGTTTCTTTTAATCTTTTTTCAAGCTTTTCTATTTCTTTGTCTGTTTCTTTAATCTCCTTTTGCAACTTCGCATGATCCGATTCGTGTCGCTGACGAACGCCTCGCATCCTGTTCCGTTCATCGCGTTCTTCTTCCTTTTCTTTTAATCGCTGTTCTTTATATTGCTTTACAGATTCCTTCGCTATGCGTTTTTCTAATGCGATATCCCTATAATAAACTTTTAAGGTGTCCGCATCAAAAGTCAACTCGTCCAGGGTAATCAGCTTGCTTTCCCACTTACTGTAAACCTGTCCTTTATCTGCATAATGATGCTGATAATAACATTTCAGTACAAGGTCTTTTTCCCGTAGGGTTGCTGCCCTGGCTTCTTCATCAAAGATGAATGCGTTATAATTATTAGTATAGATTATATCTGAAAACGCAAGCTTGCGGCTGCTATCCTTATAGTCAAATTCATTAAATACCCACAATATAAAAATCCCTTCCAGCCTGTAAAATTCCTGCCGGCCAACAATTACATCAAGCCAGGTTGTTGATAATTGCAGTTCAACTGCTAACCTGCGGTTATCGAATAGTAGATTAATATCAGGTTTACGCCATTCATTTTCATCAAGGCTTCGTATTATCTTTTCCAACTGTAGCTCGCTTACCTGTCCTTTGTTAATAGCGTTAAGATTAAGCCCTTGGTATAATCTTGCTTTTAATTCAATGTGTGGTTCTCCCTCTGCAATACCCCGGTAACGCATACGATTGATATCCTGCCGGGTATATTTAGAAGTGGTTTTGATCGGGCAATCTGCGCTGCTATGCAAATGAGCAAAATGAAATCCCTTCCCGGGTTCCAGGATCTCTTCAGGTGATTTACCACCGCGTATACGAATATTCTCCCCACAGGTAGCACAGACCAGCCATTTACCACGCTTACCCTGATTGGCTCTTTCCTGCTCGTTTCTTGCTTGCGTCAATTCATCAAAAGGCTTGCGGAAAAACTCGCTGGCATATACTTCAACACCTTTTTGAATATCAAATACATCCTCAATTGTCCGCCTGATAGCCATCATTTAAAATAAAGTATAAATATAAGCAATGCTAACACCCTTAGCAATACAATTGGGATTAGAGGCAGCATTCTTCGTTGGATTAGATTGGTTATTAATTGATTATATTTTTTAGTCGAAACGGGTAAAAAGCGCAGCTAAGGTTTTGCCGTATTCCTTTTTTGGAGTACGCCAATAGACTACGGCATAATGCCTGGCTTCGTACCTCTTCCAGTCACCCTTCGGGACTTATTCCGTTTCCTTTTGGCTATGAGCCGGCTCTTCCTATGGCTTTCTTTTTTCCCTTTTTCTTTTAAAAAATAATCAAGAAAAGCAAAGCGAGATAAGGAAAGCAAAACAGATTTATTCATTTAAAAAAACAAAAAGTTATGTTATTCACAGGAAGAATTACCGCAAACGCCGAAGTAAGAACTATTAAAGGCGACAAACAAGTAACCAATTTTACCGTAGCCCTGAACCAACGCTACAAAACCAAAGCAGGTGAAAAAAAGGAAAAGACCGCTTATGTTAACTGCTCTTATTGGGTAAACCCCGGTTTAGCGGTGTACCTCACTAAAGGCGCAGTAGTTGAAATTGCCGGATGGGTGGAAGCCCAAACATGGACACAACAAGACGGTACAGTAAAGGCCGACTTGATTTGCTCTGTCGATAATGTTAAGCTTTTCGGCTCTACTGCTGCTAAAGCAGACGAAACGCCTAAAGCGAAAAAAGCGGAGAAAAAAGCCGTGGCAGCGGGTGGCGGTGACGACGATGATGATTTGCCATTCTAAAAATCACCTTAACAGCACCCGGTAAAAGGGGTGCTGTTTCAAATGAACTCCAAAAAACTTTTAATAAGCACAAATTACCTATATCATGGAAAATGATTTTGATGCCAAAGATTTAATTGAAACATGGGAAGCCATCGGCTTGGTAAACCCGTGGATTGCCGAAGCCAATGACCCTACATTCAGCAAATATATGCTGAAACGGGTAAGTACTTTACGTGAACTTGAACTCCTTTTTGAACATGGTAACTGGTGTCTTGGGCAAGGCTTTTACTTTAAAAACCTCTGCTTTATTAATCAAATCGACGATGGTGACGAATGGCTGACCATCAAAGATGATTACGCTTTTGAAAGCGTCACTTTCAGGGGGATAATCAAAAAGGGTGAGTTTGAAGCGTATGTTCGACGCCTCCTGAACGCTACCAAAGCGCAATGTATCAATTTAGAATATTAAGCCATGAGTGTATTAGCCAATAAAACACAGCGAAAAGCCATCAAGGTAATCGCAAATACCCTGCGGTTTTTTCAGGACACGAACCTGTTGTTTGTCAGCGCAGAAGATGCCTTTGCCATCAGGCACGCAGAAATTATGCTGCGGGCGGTAGTCGAAAGCAATGGTTACAAAGACCATTATCAAAAAGGAAAAGGAACAAAAATTTTAAAAGACAAGAAACAAAAATATCATGCAAACGAACTTTTTTGAACATATCAGCGCCCTTGAATTTCACGGCGCACTTAACCTCAATTTCATCAAAAATGCAGAGGGATTTTTAACCGTTTCCGTTTACCTGCCCAATGCAACTGCTGATACCGCAGGAAACGTTATTCCTCCCATGATTCTTAAAGGCAATGCTGCCGAATTGGGTGAAGGTTTTTTCGGGGCGATAGCTGCGCCCGTAAAACAAACAGCAAGCCTGTTTGCCAATTTGGACGCCTATCAGCAAAGCTTGAAAAAGGCTGCCGAAAGTTCAAAAGCCGAACAAGACAAAAAGAATAAGGGTAACAAGGGTAAAACCGCAAGTGCATCAACACCCGACACCGATGATGATGACGACAATGATGAAACAGAAAACCTGTTTTCAGCACAGGAAAATGAGCAAAAGATACTGACTGAAAAGAAAAAACGCTATGAAAGTGTATTGGAGCAGGTAGCGGAGTTAAGTAAAGTATTCAAGTATGACGAAGCCATCAGTCTGTTGCAATCCTGTGCTGATTACCTTGAAAAGGCAGGTGAAATCAGCGAAAAAGGCGCAGACCTTATGAAACGCAAAGCCAAATACGAGGAATTTTTAAAAGACTTATAATCATTACCCATACCATCATGGAAATCACAACAATCAGCAGGGTTTTCCTGCATAAAAACAACGGTCAGGAAGTGCGGTTGGCAGACCCCGGTGTACACCTTACCAAAGAAGATGTTCGGAATTTTTATGCCAGTATCTACCCGATACTCACCACCGCCAAGATACGTGGCCCCGAATTTAAGGACGACGAAATGCAGTTTCATTTTGAAACCACAATGGGAACGAAAGGCTAACCATGAAAAATAAAATAATCACCAAAGTAAAAGTTGATAAGGAAAGTGACCTATGGAGAATTTATGCACAGTTCGGCAATTACGCAGAAAAACTAAACCGTCTGCCCGATGCAGGAGAAATACAGCGCAACCCGTTAAGAAGCGCGCCCCCCGCATTAGTGGTCATGGTTTTCTGAACCATACATTCAAATCCTTTTGGTTATTTGACGGCAACACAGAAAGAGCGGAAACGGAATATTTCCGCTCTTTAGAAAATATCTGCAAATATTATGACCTGCAAATACCCGATGTGAGCGGGTTATCGTTCCCTCAAAATATCTACCAGTCATGGCAAGTCACCAATGAACGGGTTAAGGCCATCAATAAAAAACTGGATTGCATCATCGTGAAAGATGATACACACGATGCAGTTTTGGCCACTATCAACCAGTTTGATACGGGCAGAACATTATATTATATTCCTGTGAAACCCTTATGGAAATGGGTGTCCGATGCTCAACAACAACAAGTTGCCGAGGTGGTGACCGCCATTTTTGCTTACCTCTACCAAGTGGTACAAATTCCAATGTATTCAGATTACAGCACATTTTTAGCCGACCAGTACCGCTATGTGGAAGATATGATAAACGAGGAAATTTATGAGGATGATGCCGAAGAAACAGCCTATAAGGAGGAACAACTGGACGAATTATCCATGCTCCAAAATTCAGGGATAAAATTAGGCAGGTTAATGGATGATAAGGTAAGGCTCGAGCAAATGGAAGAAACTGTATTGAACTATGCTAATGCCGAGGTAAGGGATAATGATCTGGCGATACTCGCTATTGAGTTTGTCCAATTATATAAGGCGTATCCCAATAGAAGCATTTTCGATGCGATACGTCCTGACCTGTATTTCCCCGAAGTGAATGAGCGGATTAAAGCCGATGAATATATCAGCTTTTATTGGAGTGGTAATGATTCCGTGATTGAAACGGTCATGTCTATGATTGATTGCAGCTTTCAGGAAATGGGTATAACCGATGAACCGATTGATGTGGTGCTATTCGATAACCCCGAAACAATTAAACAGGAAAGCTTCGGATTTGAGAGCCGTTTATTTCCGCTCTTAGACAGGCTTTGCACTTTTTTAAACCAATACGACGACTATAAATAATTATAACCATGACGAATATTAGCGAACAATTTAACAATCAGTTTGCCCCCGTAAAGGCACTCTTAATATATCAGAACCAAGCCACCCAAAAAGATAGCTACGGTTACGAAACAGATAAGAACGAGGTTTATGTCGAAAGCTATGACATTGGTAAACGGGGTCAGCCTATAAACGCCCATCCGTTGAGCACAGTGGAAATGGTGTCTTTAAGCAAGCTTTTTCAAAGTACCGAGGAACTGAAAACCAATTACCTTAAACCAAAGGGTTTATTACCCGCCAATGTGTTATACCTTGATGCACAGGCCGAAGGTTATGTGGTTTGGCACACGCCACCAATGAAAGCAGAATTGTTTTTTGTGCCTGATTTGCAGATACCGATAGGTGGAGCGCATATCCCCGCAATGGTTTGGAAAGCCAGTAAAAACAGCCTGAATGTGTACGCCCTGAAAGGAAAATCAAAACCCAACGCCAACACGCCACTTTATCATGCCCCTTATTTTAATATTTATGAAAGCGGTAACGTGTGTATGGGTACGGTGCAAATTGTCATTGACCGTTTTACCCGTTTGGAAGATTTTATCAGCAAATGGGAAGCCTATTTTTTTAACAGCTATTTCAGCCATACCATTGGCAGCCATAGCGGGGCGCAGGTTGATTTGGTATCACTTTGGCAGCAACAGGTTGCTACTGGCAAACCATTTCCCACCGAATTATTAAACAAACACCACAACCTGCTTTTAAAAAATCTGATCAAATGAAAAAGAAATCCATTAATACAGCCCCGCTAACCGCAGTTCATATTGTCCACAAAGAATTGCTACAGCCCTCTAATCCCATCAATATTAACCTGATTGGCGCAGGTGGTACTGGCAGCCAAATGCTCACCTCCCTTGCAAGAATGAGCCAGGCATTAAACGGCTTAAACCACCCCGGTTTTGTGGTGACTTTATTTGACGATGATACGGTACAAACCCCGAATTTGGCAAGGCAGCTATTCACGACAGCAGAACTTGGCCAATACAAATCAGTCGCTTTAATTAACCGCATCAACCGTTTTTTCGGCCTGAACTGGAAAGCGGAAACTGAAAAGTATGATAAGCAATATTGTTCCATAGCGCAGGGCATGGCACCGATTACCATTTCTTGCGTGGACACGGTTAAAGCCCGTTTTGAGATTGCCGAAATCCTGAATATCTACAAGAAAAATTTAGCGGGACACCGTGACAAACCGCTTTACTGGATGGATTTTGGCAACAGTAAAGACACCGGACAGGTGGTACTGTCAACTGTAGGAGACATAAAGCAACCAACTTCAAAGCAATTCGCTCCCGTAAGCAACCTGCCTTTTGTGACCGAAAAATTCAAAGACCTGCTGTTACATTCTGAAAAGACCGATGATACGCCAAGTTGCTCAATTGCCGAAGCTCTGGCCAAGCAAGACCTGTTTATCAACTCAACATTGGTCAATTTTGGTTCATCCCTTATTTGGCAAATGTTCCGTGAGGGCATCATTTTTAATGATGCACTTTTTCTCAATCTGAAAGAATACAGGGCGCAACCACTTAAAATAGCTGCATAACGTATGAAAATCACAGACACAGACGGCAAAATCATTACGGTGGAAAACCTGCAACTGGCATTGATGCAGGCTGATGATTTCCGCCATTACCGCCACACCGATCCCGGCTTTTCAGATTTTGACGATAAACAAAATGCCTACTGGAATGACATATTTCAAAAGTTAATGGCATTAAGCGAACAAACAAATATATTCACATCTGAAAATTGAAAGCCGATGATCACTTATCACAAAGGGGACTTATTAAAAGATGATGCCGACTGTTTGCTAAACACAGTGAATACGGTCGGGGTAATGGGCAAGGGCGTTGCCCTTGCTTTCAAAAATGCGTTCCCGCATAATTATTTAGTTTATCGAAATGCCTTTGCTGCCAAACAATTGTCTATTGGTAAATTATTGGTTGTAAGTGATGTCAATTTGTTATTAGGTCAAAAAACCATCATTAATTTTCCGACTAAGACCCATTGGCGGTTGCCTTCGGAATACAGCTATATTGTTCATGGATTAAATGCCCTTAAGGATTTCCTTACAGAAAACGATGTTCGCTCGGTAGCCATGCCTGCGCTTGGTTGCGGAAATGGCGGGCTGGATTGGGAGAAGGTAAAACCACTCATTGAGGATAAATTGTCTGATCTCGGCGTTCATATTAGGGTTTACGAACCATTGTAGGCAGTTATTTATGCTATTGGAATGGGCGCACCGGGCCGCCACTTTCTCATTTCAATCGAAACAGGCGGCCCGGCTAAAAACGGTTGCTTGAATTTCACAGATAACCAATGCTATCGCTTATTGCTTTTCTATGAAATACAAGCGGATCATTCGTGTTTATTTCGATGTTGGTTGCTATAATTTAATTTATTGTAAATTTCATTTAACCGATAAGCGCCATTTGTAATGATACCATCAACTCCTTTTTTATTAGATACTTCATTTCCCAATTGGCATGCGGAGTTGTTTCTTGTTACGCCAGTCGAGATAACTGGAATTGAATCTGGTTTGATGATGTTAAGGTATTTTTAATAATTTAAATAAGCTTCGATAAATATATAAACTGACAAATTACAGGATAGAAATAAAGCTATATCAAATCATATGCTAAATTTCTATAAATTTACTTCCCGTTGGTGTGATTTGACGGACTACTTAACCATCACGATTTAATGATCTTCAAACTATTAGCTGTACGCCTAAACTCCGCCTTTCCTTTAAAAAAGAATCTAAAGCCAAAATTGATTTACAAATTTTCAAACGACTTTGATTTTTTAGATAAAAACGATAAAAACCTTGAGCAAGTAGAAAGTTATACAGAGATAACTCAAATTTATGACAGGATGTCTTATCCCCCCAAGCTCTATGCGATTGACAGAGACCATGCTGAACAGCTCAAGTATTTTGAGCCTGACGAAACAGATAAAGATTATCTTGATATCAATGTTTCTGCAATAGTCGGCCAGAACGGAGCCGGAAAAAGCAGTTTACTGGAGGTCTTTTACCTTTTTATTTTCTGCATTTCCGAAAGCAAGGATTTTATCAATCATAAGGCTGGCATCGAAAGTGAATTTGAAGGTGATGAAAAAAGCGGCATCCGCGATATTTTAGAAAATAACAGAAAATTTATACTGAACCATACTGATATTGAATTATATTATCTGATTGGTTCCACGAAATACCTTGTCAAACGATCAAAAGGTGATACAAAAAAATATGTTTTGGGGGATGGCAAATGGGACAGCGAAGAATGGGGAAAATCTGATTTCTTCTATACGATAGCTGTGAATTATTCGCAATACGGCTTAAATGCCCAATGGGATTACTATTGGCTGAGGCCCTTGTTTCATAAGAATGACGGCTATAAAACTCCGCTGGTACTGAATCCGTTTCGTGACATCGGAAATATTGATATTAACCGGGAAAATCATTTAGCACAGATTAGGTTATTAACTAACCTTAGTTATGAGCAATTCAAATCAAGAGTCCTGATCGATGATAAATCAATTGATTCGGTCACTTTTTTTGTCCGACCGGGGAAAAGCGGAATTATAAACGGAGTTGGCGAAAACGGCGATCAAAGCATAACGCTTAAAGAACTTGCTTCTGCAATGGCACCAACAAGGAAATTTCTTCTGGTTGAATTTTTTGAATTTCTTGTCGAATTAGTATCGCCATCATTTTTAAACCGTCGCTATTTCAATAATTTAAAAATTGATCTTCAGGCATACCTGGATGACAAGGATATTGATATTGGTCTTCGGCCATACCATAGAACGCAAAGTGCGGCGATAACCGTTAATGCCCTTAGAATGCAATTGATTATTTATATCCTGGTTAAAGCCATCAAAATATGCAACAAATATCCCGCTGGCTTATCGAAATATACGGAAGAGAAAACGATAAAGCGGGATAAATATGAAGTCACTCTTCGTACTGTCAGTACCATTGAGCTGGCAGCCAGGCTACTCAAAAATCAGTCGCATGTTACCCTGAAATTACGCCAGGCAATCAATATTTTGATCAATGACAATGTTTGGGCGGATGATTGGGAATCATTTGCAGATGACCAGGCATTTGGTTATTTTGCTTACAGGGCACCCGTCGATTTTGAAGGGGTAAGAAAAGCAATCCAGCATTCATTTTCTACGGCAGACTATGAAAATAAACATCTCTCACATTTTGTTCCCGGAGCGTTTTTCACACCTAGCCTGACCATGTCAAGTCCGTCAGGGAAATTTTCATTCGAGCAAATGAGCTCAGGAGAACAGCAGTTAATTCATTCCGTACATTCAGTACTCTACCATATGTTGAATCTTGACTCCATACATTTACGTCAAATACGAAGAGGAAGAAAACTACCTGAACAATACTCGTATGTCAACGTAATTCTGGATGAAATTGAACTTTATTATCATCCTCAATATCAGAAACAATTTGTTAAATTTCTACTTGAAAACATTAAAAAGATCAACCTTAAGTCCATAGATGGAATCAATATTTTGTTTTCCACTCATTCTCCTTTTATTTTATCTGATATTCCCGGGGTAAATGTTTTAAGGCTTGAATCAGGCAAGCCGGCGCGATTTCATCAAAAGCAGACTTTTGGCGCAAATATTCATGATATGCTTTCTGATTCCTTTTTCATGGGTGACAGCCTTATTGGACAATTTGCTGAGGAAAAAATTAACGAATGTATATCTTATATCAATGAGATAAGCTTGCTGAAAGATATAGATTTTAAGAAGTTAACAGACAAATCAGCGAAGGGTGTTTCCCCGATGTATTCAGTATCAGAAGCAAAGCGACGATTAAAATCATTGCAGGTAAAACAATATTTTGTTTCATACCAGGAGGCCAGAGGTTATGAACGACAGACCCAGAAAATATATCATCTGATCCATCTGATAGGTGAACCAATCATACGCCATAAACTTTTGGAAATGTATGATAGTGCTATGCTTAACAGGATACTTGACCGCGATAACGCCAGGCGCCAGGTTCTGGAAATTTTAAAGCAAAATAATTTAAACTTAGAAGATCTGTAAGATGCTGTTTATCGATTCATTATTACCCAACGTCATTATCGCAAAAAACAAGCATCACAGATACATCAAATGCTTTGTTAATAAAAAAATAGACAACCCGCATTGCGGAGATAAAACCTGCATTATATGTAATTCTACACGTCGTTTACCATTGAATCCTATAAATCCTTTTATTCAATCTTTTCTGAACCAGGCTAATAATCTGGATCAAATTATTAGTGGTGAGCCAAAAGAATTAGACAGGTTAAATACTTTGTTTTGGCGTGGTCTTTTTGGCGCTGCCAGCAATTGGCAGCCCTACGTTAAAACAATAAAAGCTGCAAGCTATAACTTATTATCAGCTCCCGAACAAGTTCAATATGATGCTGTTCAGGTAGTTGTCAAACAGCTACGGCAAATCTTCGACTATGATTGGTTTGCAGATAATACCTCAAAACCTTACAATGCCTATCAACTTTCGAAACATTTAGATCGGTATACCTGTACATATTGTAACCGAAGTTTTACTTCTACAGTGTTAACAGAAGATAATAAACCGGTTGTTCGTCCCACCCTAGATCATTGGTTTCCAAAAACTTCTCATCCCTTACTCGCGGTTTCTTTTTACAATTTAATCCCTTCTTGCCATCCCTGCAATAGTTCAGTTAAAACAACGACAGAATTTACTCTAAAGAAAAATATCCATCCATATGTCGACCTATCTCAATCAAAGGATTTTGAATTTAATTATGAATATGATCGTTTAGACGGATTCAAAATATTTTTGGTAAACACTGCCAGCGGCAAACTAGATAAAAGCCGCGCAAAAAAAACAATGGAGAGCATGAAGATCGATGAAGTTTATAACACCAATATTTCTGAATTGCGCGACTTGATAATGATTAAACGTAATTATTCAACGAAGTATATTCTTTCTATGCAAAGTCAGTTAAAAACCAAGTTGAGTAAAAGTGAAGTTTATCGGATATTGTTCGGCACGATTTACGAATATGAAAATTTTCATAAAAGACCTTTGAGCAAATTTAAACGTGATATGCTGAAGAAGCTCGGAATGTTAGATGATATGTGACGACCCAATCCTGAAAAGGTAACAAATGCGCGGCAGCTCTGCGAATGTAAATTTGGTGTCTCTCCGTAAAATATCAGCTATTGTTTAGCAAAGCTGTTCAGAGCAAAAATTAACATCGTGAAGATGGTAATTTTGAAAATTCTTAATCTAAACAGAAAAATAAAAGTTTAGGTATTTTTGAATAAAGATATCCTAATTTAATTATGGGCAACAACGAAATTTCTGATAATTCTTTTGAAGATTTTAAAACTTCCATTTCTACTTCAGAGCAGACATTCAACCGATTCATTGAGGAATTAGAAGTAGAATCAGATCGGGGTGCTGCCATTTTTGCCGGTACGTTTTTTGAATGTACACTCAAAATCATATTGGAAGAGCTGCTAAATAAAGTCAAATCTACCAAAAGCTTGTTAGAGGATGCCAATGGAGGTTTAAATACTTTTAGTGCCAAAATTAATATATGTTACAGTCTTGGATTTATAACGTTACACGAGTATCAGGCGCTTAATATCTTAAAAAAAGTTAGAAATCAATTCGCGCATAATTTCGAATATAAATTCTCATTTGAGGATAAAAAAATTTCAGCACAGTGTTCTGCGCTAAAGCTGGAAATCGAGGGTTTGAAATTGCAAAAGTTTGAAACTGCCCGTCAGACCTTTATAGAATCTGTCAAACATTTGCATCAAAAACTTATAGATCGCCATTATGAAGTAATCACTTTTTCAGCACCAACATTTAAAATTGAAAATTATCTGAATGATCCTTTGGCCTATCAAAGGGTTGGTCAGGAACAAAGAGATTTGGAAGAATTTCGGAAATTGAATGAACGGGATAGTAAATGGGGTCGTAAAGAAAATCAAACTAGAAATATTACTGAAAAAAAATAAACTCTATGTCGGAAAAGGTAATTATACGGTCGGCAACAGTTGACAGGCATGGCGACTATACTACAGTTGAAATGTTGAAGGATTATGCAAATGCTGTTAATGGTGATCTCAAAATGAGATATCTAGCTAATCATAGGCGAGACATTCCCCCTATGGGCTATTTTGACGAAGCCGAATTAAAACAGGTTGATGGCATACATCATGTACTAGTATTACCAATTGAATATGATAAGATTGATCCTGTTGAATGGGACGATTCCTTAGTGATGAATAGTCAAAATATCTCCATTCCCTTATTAAGTCGAAATACGGAAAAGCCTGGCGAACATATCACCTTTTCCGTAGATAAAAACAATTTTCAAAATATATCAGATCTGAATATTACTGGCGGACAGATAAATCGTGCTTTTGAAGGCAAGGTCGCTTTACAATTGGATATGCGGAAAGAACTATTTCCAGATCCCCGTATCGTTATCACACTTGCGCCGTATGCTGTGATTCTTTATCCCTTAGTTAAACCCTTCCTTAAAAAAATGGGGGAAAAAATATCCGAAGATATTGCAGATGACATTTATAAAAAATTAAAATCTGAAGGAAAAAAACTACTAAGCCGTATATCACTCTCAGTTCAGTTAACACGCGGAAAGATGATCCCAGCTGACAAAACTCTTCTTATTATTTTTGAAATACCGGGTGACCCTTATATCGAATTACATATTCGCTCGGATGACCCTACTAAAGTTGAAAAAGGATTACAGCCCGCTAAACTCGCTTCGGTTCATCAAAAAGTTTCTGACCTTCAGCGATATGTTGATATTTCGGAAATATACTTTATCCTTAATAATAAGAATAAATGGGAGTTTTCTTACTTACTGACTATAGATGGCAAAGTAATAGGGACAAAAATTGCATTTAAAAAGAGAGACAAACTGGTCACCCGGATAAATTTGAGTCCGACAAAAGCTTTCAGTGTTGGTGCATCTGGAGTGGTTTACGAACGAAGACGTTTACCATCACCGGACAGTGAAAATCTGTCAGGTTTAGAAAATGTTTAATTCTTTTCTCAGATGATTAAGCAATCAAAAGTATAATTACAAGGTGAAATAATTCTGTTAGTTGGAAAAGAAAATACCAGAAAATTTTAGTTTGATATTTTTAAAATTAAAGTCTAACTTATTCGGACAATCGAAATCATCAAATCGAAACTCAAGATCATGAATCCGGATGATTTTCACCGTCTATGTGATCATTATTTATTTTTTGAGGGAGAAGATGAGTTTGATGGTATCGTTCCTGTAGGTCAAGTTGAAGGGAAACAAAAAGCGAGAAAAGGAACCCCAGATACACATATTATGCGCTCTATCAACCGGATGAAAACCATTTTTAAAGCAACTGGAACTAAGGCACAGGAACATTTCGCAGAATTATTGGAGATATTTGAAAAAGAAAATAAACGTTTTGATCATTTTGCTAAGACTCGTTGGGATGAGTGCGGCGTAAGACTAATCAGCGGCGAAGCCAAATTAGCGGAAATAAATGAAAGGTCTTTGCAACGTGTAAAAGCTGTGTTGGAAAAGATTCAGCATAGTGCTGATTACCTTGAACACCGGGTATTTGTAGGAAAGCAAATTGCCTACTGCCAGCGGAGTGCGATACGTGAAGGAAAGCACAATTTTCTGCGCAAGATTATTAAGCCCTAAATATTTGAGGAAGTTCAAAGGTTTATTTGCCTTTTCTTTCTTTTCTGGTAGGCGGATATTTAGTGAGTTCAAAGTCGAAATCTAAAAGCTCTTTAGGTTGAACTTCTAAAGCGTTTGCAATAGCCTCGATAGTTGAAACAGCAAAATTGTGTTGGCCTTTTAATATCCTCCAAACCTGCTTTAGTGAAAATCCTGTTCTATCAGCGATATCTTCCTGAACAATACCCTTTTGTAACCGGATCTCCTCAATCCTTTTAGTTATTTGATCAATGAATTGCTGATTCCGGTACTGTAATCCCATGTACCTGTAAAGCAACCACCAAATAATGTTTTTTATTACGTCACACTTGCCGTAATTGATTGATTTGTTTATATTTGATAATTAGAATAAAAGCTAAATACACTTATAGGTGATTTTTTAATCGCTTATGTTATTTTTGCGAATACTTCGAAAATATTGAAGCATTCGCTTTGAGTCTTGCTCACGGAAATTACGACATTCTAATTGAGCGCAAGAGGAGAAGCCGGAATGCCCATGCTACAGGCATGGGCTCCCTTCTTATTTGTGCTCATGGGCGTCGTAACCCTCCGTGGACAATAAGTTGGGAACCATGCCTGTAGTACTTTTACAGAAATCAATCTCTCTTGCAGACTCCTGATAATGAATTTAGAATCATTAAAATGGACGCGAAAAATGCACTTCCTGAAATGCCTGAATTTAGTTCACTAACTGAAATTATGGAGCGGTTTAATACCGTTCCCTATGATCAGTTTCAACAGGAATTAAATGACTGGTTCACAAGGAACCTGGCCAAATCCCAGTGCACAAATTCTCTGCAAAATCTTGAAACCTCCGGTATCGGAAACCTCCCAGCTTTAGTATCTGAAATTTACCATCGCGCTGAACTACAATGCGCATTGTCAGAAGCTAAAATCACTACTGGGAATGAAGAAAAGTAAGTTCGTCGTATGGCAACTGGTCATCTGTCCACCTGAATGACCTTAGGATAATGGCAACCCGCTCAGTTAATAGTTAAACACGGGTTGCCATTATCAGTATTCCTTTTCATTCATTTTCTCTAAACTCTTAACTGATTTTTCATGAAAAAAATAACGATTTTAATCGTAATGGCTGTGCTATGCCATTTTTTTACAGCAAAAGCACAATCCACCTCAATAATTAAACTTTACAAAGTTGGGGACACACTCCCTGATCTGACCATAAACAAGGTAGTTAACTTCAAATCTAAAACCATTCATTTGGCCGATTTCAAAGACAGGTTGGTGATACTTGATTTTTGGGATTCGTATTGTGGACCTTGCATCGAACACATGCCCAAGATTTACGCACTCCAGCGTCATTTTGGCGCTAAAATTTTTATGCTTCCAGTTGATCCATATAAGGGCGATACCCCTGAACGCATTCAGGCTTTTTTTAATAAAAGAAAAGCATCTTTTGATCTGCCATCGGTTACGGTCGACACTATACTTAATAAAATGTTCCGGCCTAAATCTTTGGGTGTCTATATCTGGATTCAAAATGGCATTGTCAAAGCTATTACCGAAGCAGAAGATGTGACTGAAAAAAACATCTCATTAATGTTAGATAGTGGTTTAACGGCTGTTGCACACATTGATACCGCTCGGTTTCACGCCGAGAGACCCTTTCCAATAAACGGTTTTAATGGCAGTAAACCTCCTGTTTACATTTACCGAAGCATATTTACACCCTATATAAAAGGGGTGCATGGATCTGGAATGATGCTTGACTCTTCCGATAAAGTATATCGTATTTACCATTACGCTGAAACTCCACAAAATTTATTATTAAGCGCTTTTCCTGAGTTCAGTCGCTTTGTAAGCGGATTTTTAAAAATTAAGGTGGCGAACCTAAACGAGTTCAAAAGTTCCAGGAAACCTGCTGCCGATAGTAATTGGTACAATTATGAAGCTATATTTCCACCCACCACAAAACAGAGAGCGTTTAAATATTTCCAACAAGATCTGGCTAAATATCTTCCCTTCAAAATAGATAGTGTTCGCCTAAATGACAGCGTTTGGGTATTGAAACGTTCTCTAAAACATAGGCCCATAACCAGTGGTCCAAAGGAAAAGGATACGAATCTATTCGATGTTTCGAATAGCCCATTATTCTTTTCAAACATGCCGGTCAAACGCATCCTCTACGATTTTCAGAATTACTATAAAGAGCCCTTTATTGATGAAACAGACTTTAACCAAAATGTGTGGTTGAAGCTCCCTGTAGATCGACGAAATTTTACGGAGATAGCTAAAAGTTTGGAAGACCAAGGCTTCACTTTAATAAAAGAACCGAGAGAATTGGAGTATGCTGTCATCAGCGATAAATCACCACAATAATTAATCATTTCACACATCACAATTCATAAATCATGATCAAATTTTACATACTGCTTTTATTGATGTTGCCTGTATATACATTTGGCCAGGTAATTTCAGGAACAGTTAGCGACACACATGATAAGTTGCTCAGCGGCGTAACAGTAACACTGAAGGGAACCCCTCAAGTCACTTTTACAAATGATAACGGCCAGTTTAAAATCAAGATATCCGGCAGCAATCCGACACTTGTTTTTACTGCCACTAATACCGATACACTTGAATTAAAAGTAGGTACAGAGAAAAAGGAATTAAAAATTATCCTAAATCCACGTTTGACTTCACTTGATGAGGTACATGTGATCGCCTATGGAACAAACACGCAACGTAATAGCGTTGGGTCAATTTCTAAAATTTCATCATCTGACATTCAACAGCAACCTGTAACCAACCCCTTAGCCGCTTTAGAAGGCCGGGTGCCAGGTTTGGTAGTTACCTCTACTAGCGGGATACCTGGCTCATCATTTACGGTTCAGGTGCGTGGTCAAAACACATTGTCTACAGCTGCTGGTCAATTGTCTCCCAAAGACCAGCCATTATTCATTGTGGACGGTGTTCCATTTGCCACTCAAAACGGAAATATCAATCAATTTCAATCAATCGCCTCTCCAGGAACCGGTAATGTTTACAGCAATCCTTATGGTGGAATAAGTCCATTCAATGGCTTAAATCCCAACGATATAGAAAGTATTGAGGTGCTTAAAGATGCTGACGCTACCGCAATATACGGTTCAAGAGGTGGAAACGGTGTTATTCTGATCACCACTAAAAAAGGCAAAATGGGGCGAACTGCACTTGATCTCACTTTTGACAATGGCGTAAGCGTACTGGGCCGCAGTATGTCGATGATGAATACGCAACAATACTTGCAGATGCGGAAAGAGGCTTACGCAATTGACGGAGCAATCCCCAATGATATATTGTATGACCCGAACTATGCTCCTGATTTAACAGTTTTCGATCAGAACCGGTACACGGATTGGAAGAATTACTTTATTGGCAACACCGCACAGCATCTTAATACAAGCGCTTCAATTTCCGGAGGAAACGCAAATACCCAATTCCGCATTGCAAGTGGATTTAACAGGGACAGTTATGTCTATCCGGGTGATTATGGCGATAATCGGTTTAGCTTTTCTACAAATCTCCATCATCTATCGGATAACAAAAAGTTAACATTGGATTTTACGAGCAGTTATTCTTACGACAAAAATAGGAGCTCAGGAAATCCCAGTTTGTTAACTGCATTTACTTTAGAACCTAATTATCCTGATCCCATGGATGCCTTCGGTAAATTGATATGGACCTATAAAGATGTTCCACTTGATGGATCTTTCGCTGCAGATAACCCCTATGCACCATTTAGACAAGTTTACCAAATAAATAACAACACGTTAAACAGTAATTTGCTTATCGGCTATGAAATCGTTCGCGGACTTACCATCAGGAGTAGCTTTGGTTATAGCAACGCACGAAACAATGAATTTTCAGGTTTGCCTTTATCTGCACAAAATCCTGGGTTCAATCCTCAAGCCGCTGCCAGCTTCGGATCTAATGATTTTACTACATGGATCATTGAGCCGCAATTGGAATACAAAAACAATTTTAAAAAGGCTATCTACTCATTTCTGTTAGGTAGCACATTCCAGGAAAATCAGAATAAGTCTACAGACATAGAAGCTTCAGGGTATATAAATGATGATTTGATTGAATCCGTATCCGGTTCGCCAGTGCAAACGGCTTCAGATATTTCACTTCAATATAAATATACGGCTGTTTTTGCAAGATTTAATGTTCGGTGGGATAACAAATACCTCCTTGATATTAATGGGCGGAGAGACGGATCAAGTCGATTTGGGCCAGGAAAACAATTTGGGAACTTCGGATCAGCAGGTGCCGGCTGGGTTTTCAGTGAAGAAAACTTTCTTCGTAACAAATTACCCATGCTTAGTTTTGGAAAATTAAGGGCTAGTTATGGAATCACCGGAAGCGATGCTATCGGGGATTACAATTTTATTTCACGTTTTGCACCATCTCTGTATAATTACTCGGGTACGTTAGGATATCTACCTCAGAATTTGGCAAACAGTCAATTTGGATGGGCAACCACCAAAAAACTTGAATTTGGCTTAGAACTCGGGTTTTTACAGGATAGATTTTTAATAACCACTGCCTGGTATCGTAACAGAACTGGCAATCAACTGATTTCCTATACTTTGCCCACACAAACTGGATTCTCATCCGTGGTAGAGAATTCACCTGCTCAAGTCCAAAATACTGGATGGGAATTTTCCATACAGGCGAAATTGCTCAACAGTAAAAACTTTAAGTGGAATACTGCATTTAACGGAACTATCCCATCTAATAAATTATTAGCATTTCCCGGTCTTTCAAATTCCAGTTATTCAACAATTTACATAATAGGTAAATCGGTAAATGAAATAACCGGTTTTAAAACCGCTGGCGTGAATTCCCAAACAGGCTTATTTCAGTTTTACGATGTCACCGGAAAAATCACGCAAAATCCTGTGGCGCGGAATGGAAGTGGCTTTAATGACTACTACGATCTTGGAAATCTAGATCCCAAATTTTATGGAGGAATGCAGAACAATTTCACCTATAAAAATTTCCAATTGTCTGTTTTTTTAGCTTTCACCAAACAAATGGGGTATAATTATCTGAAATCGCTTTACGCTTCACCGGGGGAAGAGTTTAACCAGCCTGCTGACTTATTAGGCAAATACTGGAAGGTACCCGGAGATAATGCAACCTTTCAACGATTATCTTCTCAATATGGTGATGCCGATGTCGCTCTGGCTAATTATCAAAAATCTAACGGTGTAATTAGTGACGCCTCTTATATCAGGGTGAAAACGGTTTCCCTTTCATATTCATTTCCTACAGCACTTATTAAAAAGATTGGAGTAAAAGCGCTTCGTGCATATGTTAATGCGCAAAACCTTTTTACCATAACTGATTATAAGGGTGGTGACCCGGAAACGCAAAATCTTTATGGAGTCTCACCGCTAAAGACAATAACTGGCGGATTACAATTAAATCTATAAATCATGAAATTTAAAAAAATCATACTATGTGTGGCAGGTCTTGGATTTGCTATATACTTATCATCATGCAAGAAATTTGTAGAGATAAGTCCTCCTAAAAATCAATTAACAGCCGATAAAGTATTTGCTGATAGCACTGATGCCAATAGCGCTATATCAGGAATTTATATTGATATGATTCAGAGTACAAGCTTTTCCATTACTTCAGGAGGCTTAACTTTATACCCGGGATTATCCGCGGACGAACTTTCCCAGTCAGCGAAGGATGCTGATATCAATGCCTTATATATAAATCGGATTAACATAGAGAATAGATATAATGCTGTTTTATGGGCAACTGCATATAAATACATTTATGATGCAAATACATGTATTGAGGGAATTAGCAAAAGTACTGGTATAAGCCAAAGTGTAAAGAACTTATTCACTGCTGAGGCTAAGCAAATTCGTGCCTTTATGTATTTCAATTTGGTGAATCTGTATGGGCCTGTACCTTTAGTAAGGACGACTGACTACCACGTAAACGATCTGCTTCCAAGATCACCAGTTGATAGCATTTATGCTCAAATATTGGCTGACGCCACTTTTGCACAAAGTAATTTGCCTAAAAATAATCGAAGTGAAAGGGCAAATTATTACGCTGCAACGGCTTTACTCGCTAAGGTCCAGTTGTACCGAAAAAACTATAATGCAGCCGAAACGGAAGCAAGCAAGGTAATAAACTCGGGACTTTTCAGACTGGAAGACGATTTAAATAATGTCTTTTTAGCAGGTAGTTCGGAAGCGATATGGAAAATCATACCCGTATATCCTAATGTAGAAACACCGGAAGGTTTCAACTTTGTGCCTTCAAGTAAAACTGTTTCGCCCAAATATATTCTTAATAATGATTTGATCAATTCGTTTGAAACTGGTGACGCAAGAAAATCAAAATGGACAGCTACCAACGTTGTTGCCGGGACATCATACCCATATCCCTTTAAGTACAAAAAAGCCAGGACAACTGGTGACCCTTCAGAAAACTATATAATTTTCAGACTCGCTGAACAGTATCTCATTCGTGCAGAAGCGAGAGCCACGCAAAACAATGTGAATGGTGCTCAAGCTGACTTAAACATTATACGTAATCGTGCGGGGTTAAACAATACTACTGCAAACGACTTGGCTACATTGCTTACAGCTATTGAAAAGGAAAGACGTTCAGAGTTCTTCTGCGAGTGGGGTAACCGATGGTTTGACTTGAAGAGGTGGCGTCGAGCGGACATTATACTCCCTCTGACAAAACCAAACTGGTTGCCTACATCGGTTTTGTACCCGATTCCTCAAAAGGAAATTTTACGAAATCCGACATTGATACAAAATCCTGGATATTAATAAAAGAGCCGCAATTGCGGCTCTTTTATTTTAAAGTTGTGGATTTCAATTTTGCAACTCTGGCTGTTGTGCAGGCACCTGGTGATCATCCTTTAATTGGTTGGAACTGTTTACCTGCGTTGAGGTAAAGCCAGAAACACATTGGTTTGTTGATCCGTCACAATCCGGCTCGGATGGCGCGGTAGTTCCGGTTCCCAAATACATGGCATCGGCTGCAGGGACTTGCGCATTTTGTGCAATACCTGGTGCAATTTTAAACCACTTGTAAGTGGTAAATTTGTTTGATGCTTTTGAAGTAGGAACGGTAAAGGCACTCACGCCTAATGCAATTGCAATTGCTGCAAATCCAAAAAATTTATTTTTCATGATATGGGATGTTTTTATAATCAAAAAACAACAAAAACTTTAATTGATAATTATTAATTGAACAGGTATATCGGCACCATTTCCGTGTATATTTTACTTCACATGAAGATTATACAATTGATCGATTGAAATTTATCTGCCAATGAACCTCCTTTCTTTAATTTCAAAGTATAATCCACAAGTGCTTAGGAATAGAAAGAAAAGGTTAAATACAAAGTGTAATGGCCACTTCATATGCCTGATCACTCCGCCGCAGGAACATGGTATTTTGCCAAAAGTTCCGGTCATGGCTAAACCAACGTAACCAGTAAAAATTAACATCATTATAACCGAAGCATAAAGACCTATTAACCTTGTTTTTCTGAATATCAATGCGCTAACTACAATTATTTCGGACGCTGGCAAAAAGAACACCATAACTGAAGTTGACCATTTTGGCAACGGCTGCAAACTCATTTGGAGCTTGTAGGATGGAAAATCAAAAAGCTTACTAAAAGCCGCATAAGCAAACATCAGTATAAGTAGTGCTGCAATCAGATCAGGTAAATCAGATCGTTTCATCGTTGGTAAATTGTACGATAAAGCTCGGTACTCCTAAAAGTTTTGACGATGATATCGGATACAATTTGGCAGCTCGGTTGCTACAATTTTTTGGGAGTTTTTGACTTTTTTTAGTGACAATCGTCACATATGATCTTATTGTTTTCCCATTAAGCGGGCTAGAGTTTCCCTTGACATATTCAGATAAGACGCAATAAATTTACCACGGCTTTTTTGAAAAATAACGTGGCTATGTTCTAATAGGCGTTTATACCGGTCATTCGCTGGAAGCGTTAATATGTTTTGCCTTTCGTATTCGTCTTTGCGGTTTTTCAGAAGGGCATTCTTGATTAATGCCGATGTCTCCGGAAATTTTTTCAGAAGGTCAGATAGATCGCTGTAACTAAGCGCTATCGCATGTGAGATTTCCATAAACTCTGTATAATAAAATGATGGTACCTTATAATATCCCTCATAGGAAAAAATCAGCTCTCCCGTAGTCCAGAATCTAACCGTATGCTCGGTACCCTTGCGATCATAATAATAGCTCCTTGCAAAGCCGCTTTCTACCAGGTAAAGATTTGTCTCCACTTGTCCGGCCGCATGAATGATTTGTTTATTCTTATAAGTTTCTATATGCAGTTGCTTTTCTAACGAAAGTTTGAATTCGTCGGAGAAATGACCAGCATTATCAAGTACTTGAGTTACCGTGTTATTTAACATGACTGTCGCTGTTAATACTTCACAAAACACCTGTGAAAGCCTTCTGATAACCAAAATTAAGGGGCAAAAATTCTAAAGTTGGGACATGCCCAAGAAATGTTAACTCATTGTTAAAGAATTAATTTCATGTCCCATTTTTTGAAAAAATGGACACCTATTTTTATCGCCTAACCTGATGACTATGAAAATAAATTTCCAAAATGCGAGCTTTAAGGACTTTGAAAATATTCCTGGCCAAGACCTTTACACTACTGTGAAGGAGTTTCATGATTACCTTGAATTCCTAAGAAACAATGGCCATCTCAATTATCGAATCGAATCCATATCACCGGTTGGCCCGGAAATGGATTTATTGTTACCTGGAGAAAGCGAAACTACCAGGTCCGTCTGTCTCGTTTCTAATGATTACTTAGGCTATAGTCAACACCCGAAAATTAAAGCCGCGGTAATCGATGGTATCAGCAGATTTGGTACAGGATCAGGAGCATCACCTGCAATTGGGGGGCATTTCATTTATCACCAAATGCTTGAAGAAAAAATCGCAGCTTTTTATCGAAAAAAAGAAGCCATTCTCTACACAACCGGCTATACAGCCAATAGCGCAACCTTACAATGTTTAATGCACAAAGAAGATCTGATCATATTAGATATGGCTGTACACGCCAGTGTGTATGAAGGTGCACTTAACACAAACGTCAAAACATTCCTGCATAACAATCTTGAAATGTTGGAGCAAGTATTAAAAAATGCACAGGACAAGTATCGTAACCGGATGGTGGTCATTGACGGGGTATATAGCCAGGACGGCGATCTGGCACCGATTGATGCTATTGCCGATTTAACTAATAAATATGGCGGTTATTTGGTTGTTGATGATGCACATGGCATCGGCGTGATCGGAAAAACCGGACGTGGTGTGATCGAACTGGATAATGCATTCGATAAGGTCGATATCATTACCGGTACATTTAGTAAGGCACTGGGCAATATAGGCGGTTATGTACTCGGTGAACCTAACCTGATTGAATACCTAAAATATCAATCTAAACAACATTTGTTTTCGACAACCGCCACGCCAGCCATTTTTGGAATTTTAAAAGCTATAGATTTGGTGGACGAGGAACCCGAATGGCGCTCCAAACTATGGGCGAATATTAACTATTTAAAAAATGGTTTAATCTCCGCCGGATTTGATGTAGGAACCACAGCGTCCGCAGTGATCCCGGTCAAAATTGGAGATATCCCTAAAACTCTCGAAGCAGGCCGCCTGCTACTAAAAACCGGTGTTTATACCAATCCAATCATGTACCCTGCTGTATCGAAAAAGAATGCGAGAATCAGGATGAATGTAATGGCGACGCATACTTTTGAACAGCTTGGCAGGGTACTCGAAGCATTTAAGCAAATAGATGGAATTTTAAAAATATCAAATAATTATAACTCGTGATCCTAAATAGCAATCATTTCAACCTTAAAATCATCAATCCTTCCAAATACCTTATGGAACAACGATACATCCTATATGAAAAACGTCTCCGTTCAACTTCAACAATTCGTAAAAGAATCGCTGCATCCGAACACAATTGCCGGACAATCTTTGACTGACGGCGAGTTCGATAAGTGGAAAAACTTTATAATCTCCGCTATTAAAGAGTTATCAAATAAAACTCTTAAATCGGCTTTTGCATCAAATGAACGAAAAACCGATACGGCGGAGCTCATGATTTTTGTCACTGATCTTAGCGATACCATAAGCGAATACCTAACCCGTCATACAAAAGTGTGGCAAAAAAACCCGATGGCTACCCGCATTAGGCAAAGCTATTTGTCAACATGCGGGTTGTTTGAAGAATTCCTGGATCAATTGGCAAAAAGGTTTCCTAAAATTGCTGCTCAAACGCCTTATAGTCATTATGCTGTTTTTCGGATTAAACAGGAATTGAGATTGTTAACGGCAACCGCGTCCCTGCACCTGCAACGGCAGGAGATTGATTCAAATATCATTGCCATGCTCACCAAAGGGTTCAACCACCTCATCAATCAAAGGGTTTTAAAAAGAGCTGATGACGTTTATGTTCGTAAACTAGTTGAATTAATGATGAAAAAACAATTTTCCAACTCTGAACAGGCAATTGATTTTCTGATTATCCACGATTTTAATTTACCAGATTTTTTCCTTTTTTGCCTGGAACTATGGGGTGATCGGATATCTGATCAGGATGGACTGCTTGAACAAAAGGAAAAATTGCTGGACTTAAAAAGCCATCTTTTTGATTTATCAGTCACATCCGGATTAAAAAGCCCCTGGGAAAAACATAGGATCTATAATGAACTGAATAAATTTCTTTCCGAAAAGTATTTCTTGGTCAAAGAGCGGTTGAAAATTAGTTTTCAATCAATAAGTGACGAGCATTACCAGCCTCGCGGAAAACGTATGTTGGTCAATCTTTCCGTGGCGCAATTAGGGCTTTTTCTGCGCTTACTCGTAGAAAAAGGCGTTTTAGCAAAGGAACATATCGGCGAGCTTTTCGCATTCTTTGCCAAGAATTTTTATACACCGAACACCGATTTTATCTCACCGGAAAGCCTTCAAAAAAAATCGAGTGTTGTAGAGCATGCGACAGCACAAAAATTAAAGGCCATATTAATCAGTATGCTCAACTGGTTAAATACAAACTACAATCTCTCCAATTATAATTAAACCTCCAATGTGCGCTTTTGGAATTCATTTAAAAGCCCATGGTTTTTTAGCATGGCCAACATTTCTGCATACCACGTATAGTTGAAATCCCTGTGAGCTTTTAATTTCGCTAGATTGACAGACATTAGATCACCCAGGTTAAACAAACCCAACTTTTCGGCGCGCTCAGTGAACTCACCAGCCATGCCTAGTTTCAGGAATGTGAATTTAAGCTTTGCGTTTTCTAACATTTTAAATTGTTTGCTTTTATCGCCTATACCAAATTTGCAGCTTTTGCGGCAAATTATAAAATGAATGTTTAACAGAATTTGGTGTATTACTATGAGCTTACACTTTTTTGAAGTTGAATTTAACTCGCACTATTCCTTGATCCAGCCTCAATTCAAACTTGTTATTTTATTGATTAACAATAGTCTACGATATTAATTCTTGCATTTTAGAAATCTCTTTTGAAAGGGGGTGAAAGGATTCTTTCACCCCCTTTCACTGTTTTAGGGTGTGCCTAAAACCGTGCTTTGACTTCATGAAAATCGAGGATTTATCTCTGTTAATGCTAAACGCGGTTAATACTGGTGTGGCTAACGCAGTTGCTGAAAGCGGGGCAATTAGCTCTTTAATCAGCAAAGCAGATGCCTACCGTTTATACGGCCGAAGCAATGTCGACCGCTGGTTGACCGAACAGTTGATTTCTCCTTTGACCGTGCCCGGAAAAAGTTCCAAAAAATTTCTTGACAGAACCAAGCTGGACAGCGTAGCCGCTGCCAGCAACAGGCACACCTATCTGCCAGTGGCAGATAGAAAGCTATAAGCGCTTGGCTTATAACGGTCTTTGACGTATAGGGATGAAGCATTATCCTGCCCATAAGCAGGGAATTTTTGCGAAGGTGAGATTGAAAGCATATCAATAACTGAAAGCGCAAAGGCAGGCGAAGGCCCGTATCGTAGGATGCGACGTGAGTAATCCCGAAAATATATACCGGCAGAAATGAATTACCGGGGTCGTTACCCGCTGCCGGTACATGGAAATAAATCCTTTTCAACTAAAGCTAATCACGGAAGCTGCAGCCCAACTAGGCGCACTCTCCGCATTGATCAAAACGGGAAAGGTTAAGCCCTACCTCAATAAAAGCGAAGCTTTCAAGGCGTTTGGACGCGCAACAGTAGAAAATTGGGTCAGAGATGGTCTGATCATCGTCAGAAAAGATGGTGATCATTCCGCTGCTTGGCGAATAGACCGATTTGAAATTGAACTGCTTGCAAAGTCTATCGTCATTTCTAAGCTAACCTGAGCCCAGGCCCTCCCCAGTATTAACCATTTAACTTTTAAAAAATGTCAGTATTACTTACAGCAAAAGAGCTAAAAGATCAGGCTTCCCTTGTCGATTTTTTAGCACGCCTTGGTCATCAGCCTGTTAAAAAATATGGGCGGGAAAAAATGTATATCAGTATTCTGCGAGAAAATGACACTAAACCGTCACTTAGCGTTAATGATGAATTAGGGGTCTGGTTTGATCATGGTACTCGCAAAGGCGGGAATATTGTCGATCTCGGCCTGGCCTTATGGGCGCATTTATCTTTTGGCGAGGTTATTCAAAAGATACAGGATGTTTGCAATATATCCTCAATTGAGAAAAAGCCATTGCGCCCCCGTATATCTGTTAAGGTTCCAAATTACATTGTAGTCGAAACAAAGGAAATCGGGACACATCCTGCCATTACAGAATATCTTAAGAGCCGTCAAGTTTTTGAACAGGCAAAAGATACACTTCATGAAGTATACTACTTTGTGCAGGATCATAAAGGTGAACGAAAACACTTTTATGCCGCGGGTTGGAAAAACGAAAAAGATTCCTGGGAAGTTCGGAACAAATACTTCAAGGGATGCCTTGGACATAAAGCAATAAGTTTTATACAAGGGCATTCAAAAAGAGCTGTGGTATTCGAGGGGTTTATAAATTACCTCAGCTGGAAAACGGAAAATGCTATGTCGGATCATAGTGTTATAGTTTTAAATACCATTGCTTTATTGGCTGAAGGAATTGAAAGGGCCAAGTCGTTTTCATCCCTTGATATTTATTTCGACCGTGATCAATCAGGTTTAACGGCTTCCAAAGAATTTATCTCAGCGCTACCGTATGCCAGTGACCGGTCCTTCGCTTTTGAAGGATTTAACGATTATAATGACAAACTGGTTGCCGCCGCTAAAATTCAGGAACCGAAAATTGGCGAAGGTATTGTTCCCCAATCGGGAGTTTTAAATCGCCGCTAGGCCGCTAAATTCGGAATTGGATATCCGGGAAAATCTTTGATTTTCCTACGGCAAGATGTCTTTTTGTCCGACAAAAAGAATCTTGCCCTCCGGGGGGACTTGAAAACTTCGCAACTCGTTTTTTATGGAGGATTAGATATGGCTAAGGGCAGGCCCCAATTGCAGAGCGGAAAGCGAATCAAAAAGATCGATGCGAGATTCACAGAAGATGAATATAATCTTATCCTCTCCCTGGAGCAAACATTGGGCATTAGCAAAACTGAGTTGTTAAGGAGAAAGGTATTAAACAATGCCGGTACAACTATCATTAACGCAAAAGAGCTAATCATAAACCTGGATAACATCTTCGCGGAAATGGGCAGAGTTGGAAATAATATCAACCAGTTAGCAAAACATGCTAATACACTAAAATTACAAGGCGCTATGTCGCCGCTAATAATTGAACAATTCGATTCCCATTTTTTAAAATACCTGCAATTACAACAACAACTCGAAATAAGTTTACGCAAAGTGATCAGGCTCGTCGGAAAATAATAACTCTTTGTTGGTTATACAGATATGGAGATATACTGTTCTACTGCGATTTAGCTATCGGGATAGCCTGTTGCATTGATCTATAGCTATTTAGGTACTGAGTTAAAAAAGTATATAGCTCACCGGATAGCCTGGTATAAGGCTCTATTGATATGCTGGTATATCGTTATATAGCCCATTGGCTATGAAGTTATCCGGCAACAAGGTTACAACGGTCCTTAGCTACTCGGTAACTCCGGTACACGGTTAGGCTGAGATAAGGTTATACAGTAATACAGCGACTCTGCTACACAGTTCCTTAGTTATATTTTATGATCGTCAAAATTCTTTCCTCATCGGCTAAGTTCAGCGGGGTGGTTTACAACACCAATAAAATTGACCGGAATAAAGGCGATCTGATGCGGGTTGCCAATTTCGGTTCATTGGAAAGTCTAAGCCGGTTACGGCCGCAGGATTACATTAATTACCTGCAAATGGTTGCTTCACAAAACACCCGCATAAAAAAACCACAGTTTCATGCCGTTCTTTCCGCAAAAGGCAGAAATTATTCAAGTAAGGAACTCACAGCAATTGCAGTAGCCTGGCTTGATAAAATGGGTTACGGTAAGCAACCCTACCTGATAGTTTATCATAAGGACACCGATAATAACCACGTCCATGTCGTTTCGGTAAGGGTTGATAAGCAAGGCAAAAAAATAAACAGCGCTTACGAAAAGCTTCGCGCTATCGGAAATCTTAAAGAAGTGCTCGGCATTGACAGAGCCTTAACTTATACATTTAGCACCCGAGCGCAGTTTTTCATGATCATGGAAAGCCTCGGCTTGCCTGGTAAAGATGTTGATGAAAAAACAATCAATGACAAGATCAATAACTATGAGCGGCCGGTACAGCGTATCGCCGAATTGCGTGAGGTATTCAGGCTAACAAAGCATCGCCCAGATTTTAAAGAATTTTTGTCCGATTTCTATCAGGTTCAAGTCTTATTTCATTCGGCTGAAGGAAAGCAACCTTATGGTTATTCTATCATTGACCATGACAAGAAAATGGTTTTTAAGGGTAGTGAAGTACTACCGTTAAAAGAACTATTAGCTGAAAATAGGGAATCGCTTTTAGTTATTCCCCAGAAAGCTGAGTTCGAAGATGAAGATAGCGCAATTGCGTCAATGATTCGCCCGGTATGGATAGCAGATGATGTAGATGATCAGCAAATCCATGGTATGCGCCGCAGGCGACAAAAGAAAGCAAGAACCAACACCCGTTAAATTATAAAATCATGACCATAATTATTGGAAACCAAAAAGGAGGCGCGGGTAAAAGCACCATAACCCTCGTGCTCGCCAACTATCTCACATCGGCAAAAAAATGCCCGGTAACAGTGATCGATATGGATTATCAGCAGTCCATTTCTCAGAAATACGAGAAGGCTAAAATACTAGAAAACAAAGAGCTTTATGAAGTTCTTTCAGCCACCCTGGAAACTTTCCCCGTACTGAAAGAGGTGCTTATGAAAAATAGCAAGGATGTTGTGCTTATCGATCTTCCGGGTAAACTTGATGATGATGGCTTGCTCGCTGTTTTTAACGCAGCTGATCTTTTTATCTGCCCGTTCGCTTACGATGAGTTCACATTTGAATCAACGATGCTGTTTACGGTGGTTCTGCGAAAGGTAAATCCCAAGATTAAAATGGTGTTTATTCCTAACAGGATAAAAGCCAACGCCAAATTTGAGATCATGCAGGAGGTTAACACCCAGCTTGCCAAGTTCGGAGTAATCACAGATGTGTTGCCTGACCGGATCGATTTTCAGCGCACAAATACTTTCCAAACTCCAATTTCCTTGTACCCGGTAATCATCCCCGTTTTTGAAAAAATTTATGCTGATCATTTATATGGAAAACATGAAATCGCTGGCTGACCAGCTAAGGCAGGAACTAACCAAGCCCACCGATAAACAAGTCAAAAAACAACGCAAAGCAGAAAAGAAGTTTGAAGCTGCCATATTGGATGCTATCCTCGCATTTGACACCAGCCCTAATAAAAGTATGGTGCACGTCCGGTTTGACGAGAAAACCGTGCGGACGATGAATCAATTTAAGATGGCTACCAGTGTGGATGTTTCCAAATTGGTAGCCTTCGCAGTCAAATATTTGCTTGATTCCCAACCCGAAATAAAAACAATAATTAAACACTTTATTCAAAACAATGATTTATGAACTGGTTTAAATTTATCCTATGGCTTGGCGGATTATACTCCGTCTATTATTTAATTCTGATTGCGTGGGATCACCTGCGAAATCGAGGAATAAATGAAGACAATGACACCAATGAATTGTCCTTTAGCGAACAGGTTAACGCGGTCGCGCTTACACCTGAATTAACAAGCGCCGACATCGCTTCTCCAATATACGCAAGCGGCGGCGTATCCCTTAAAAACATGTTTAATCTTTGCCGTGATGAAGCGGTAGAGTATATTAAACAAGTAAGTTATTGAGAAAAATTTCTCTTATTCTGGCATGTTGCATTGCCGCCTGTACAGTTTCGGCTCAGCCGGGAATTTCAGAAATGCAACAGGCACAACAGGATTTAAAATCTACATTCTTTTCAGCTTTTGATTTATCCCTGATCGTTGCCGGACTCTTTGGCATCATCGGCGGGTTGCGTATTTACAAGAATGTGCAAATGGGTAAGGACAGATTCACTGCGGATGTCGCCGCGTGGTTCTTTGCCGCCCTTTTTATGACGCTTGCGGGGGTGTTTCTCCGTGCCATCTTTGGCATTTAACCGCACTCGTTACCCTTTTTCATCCATTCTCCATTGGGTGTATCGTTCAGGGCGTATATCGTGATCTAAACGCCTGTTAGCATATCCAGCCATTTTCTCCATCTGGCTTTAAAAGATCTCCGCCTCGATTTTTTTTCTCCTTTTTAATGTTTAACAAAACAAAAAAACTATGGGCATCAGCCGTGCTGATCGCCCTGTCCGTGCCTGTATTCGCACAAAGTGGTGTAAATGGTTTAAATACCGCTACTTCAACCCTCAAAACTTATGTCGCACCGGTAACCAACATTACCCTTGTTATCGGCGGCATTGTCGGCATTGTCGGCGCAATCCGCGTGTACTCCAAATGGAACTCCGGTGATCAAGACATCAACAAAGAATTGATGGGTTGGGGCGGCTCGTGCGTCTTCCTCGTCGTTTCCGCATTGGTCATCAAAGCTTTCTTCGGGTTGTAAAATGGCCAGGAAATTCGCTGTTTATAAGGGGCTGCAGAAGCCCCTTATTTTCAAAGGCTTTAAAGGAAAGTTCATCTATTGGGGCCTGGCCTCATTACTTACCGGGCTTGTTGCCGGCGCATTGGTCATGTCCCTGATCAATATGTGGCTCGGGGCATTTGTGCTTATCGGCTGCATAGTCGGCGGTCTTCTCTACACCGCCTCCAGGCAAAAAGGCGGTCTTCACGCCAAAAGCCGAAACACCAACATTTTAATCCTCAATCATTATGTCCGCAAAAAGCTTGTTTAACATCCCGTACGCGGGAATTAATAAGGAAGGCGATTATGATCTGCTCATTGGACTAACTGGAGAATATTCGATCGTTATTGAGATTAATAACCCGGTTACTCGTTATTCAGCCGACCCTTCTGGTTATGAAGAATATCACCACCTGCTGATCAATATCGTCAAAATTCTGGGTGAAGGTCATTTACTTCAAAAGCATGATGTGATTAGCAGGTATGCTTTTCGTGCCAGGGAAGCCGATGAATATTTGCAGCGTCATTACAATGCGCATTTTGAAAACCGGGAATGCCTTCGCGTTTCAACTTACCTGACCATTACTAAACAGGTTAAAAGAGGTGCTTTTTACACTTACGATGCTAAGGGACTTCAGGACTTTATGCAATCAGTAGGAAAAGTACTTGATGTTTTACCATCCGGGAAGATAATGCACGAGGCTGCCATTAACCAGTTGGTCTTGCAAATACTCAGCATGAACTTTAAAAGCGGGTCAATCAGTCTCAATAACATGTCTCCAACAGAAACAGAAATTAATCTTGGAGAACGTGCTGTTCGCTCCATCAGCCTGATAAATATTGATAGCATCGATCTTCCGCCTGAAGTTTCGACGCATATAGAACTCAATGACAAAGAAAGTACGCGTGGATTTCCTGTCGATTTCCTGTCCTTCCTTTTCAAGGTTCCCGGTTGTGATGCCGTGGTTTATAACCAGGTGATCGAGATTCCCAATCAGGTAATGACCTTACGGAAACTGGAGCAAAAAAGGAAGCGGCATGCGGGCATCCCTGACCCCGCTAATCAACTTTGCGTTGAGGATATTGATCTTTTGCTGACCGATGTTGCCAGGGAAAATCAATTACTGGTAAATGCACATTTCAATATTCTAATCTGTGCTGCCAAAGGAGCCTTGCCAAAGGCAGCCAATTTCGTGGAAAGCTCACTATTTCAGTTAGGGATCATCCCCAGCAAAAATGCCTACAACCAATTGGAGCTTTTTCGCACGGCATTGCCTGGAAATGGCGGCGAATTAAAAATCTATGACTGGTTCCTGACTACCTGTGATGCTGCCATGTGCTTCTTTTTTAAGGAATCCCTGCCAAAGGATGAGCCTTCGGATTTTCTGTTGCGCTTTACCGACAGGCAGGGCATCCCGATAGGTATTGATCCGGCTGATTTGCCAATGAGGACTGGCCGCATCAATAACCGTAACAAATTTGTATTAGGCCCCAGCGGTTCAGGAAAAAGCTTCTTTATGAATGCCCTGATCGAGCAATACATGCTTTATAATATGGATGTAGTAATCGTGGATACAGGCCATTCTTACTCTGGATTGTGCGCTTACTATAGGGGTAAATACATCACCTACTCAGATACTTCCCCGATCACCATGAATCCTTTCAAGATGACGGAATTGGAGTATAACATTGAAAAAAAAGATTTCCTGTGTACACTTATTGGCGTTGCCTGGAAAGGTGCTGAAGGCATATTGATGCCAGTTGAGCGAGATGTAATTGCCAATGTCATTTCCGCTTATTACGCGGCAAATTTCCCGGTAAACGGCGAGCTGAAATTTGATACCTTCTATGATTTTGCGCTTCAGAAAATCCCGGAAATCAAGCAGGAAGAAAAGATCGTTTTTGATTTCGACGAGTTTCGCTACGTACTAAAGAAGTTTTATAAAGGCGGTGAATTTGCCACCATGCTCAATAAAGAAACGGACAAAAGCCTCTTTACGGAGCGCTTCATAGTCTATGAAATTGACGCAATTAAGGAGCATAAAATTTTATTTCCACTCGTTACGCTCTCGATAATGGACGTATTCATCCAAAAGATGCGGTACCGTTCTGATCGCAGGAAGGCCCTTATTGTTGAGGAGGCATGGAAGGCGATTGCCAGCCCACTTATGGCTGGATATTTACTTTATCTGTATAAAACCGTTCGCAAGTTTTGGGGTGAAGCCATTGTGGTTACACAGGAACTTGGTGATATCATCGGCAATAGCATAGTGAAAGATAGCATCATCAATAATTCTGATACCATCTGCCTCCTGGATCAAACCAAGTTTCGTGACAACTATAATGAAATAGCCGCATTGCTGGCCATCAGCGAAACTGAGCGCCGGAAGATCTTTACCATTAATCAACTGGACAATGCAGAAAATCGAGGGCGCTTCAAAGAAGTGTATATACGTCGCGGCGCTACCGGTGAGGTATATGGTGTTGAAGTTTCCCTGCATCAATATTTGACCTACACTACAGAAAAGCCTGAAAAATCAGCTGTTGAAAAATACATCGGGAGGTTTGGCAGCTATTCCGAAGGGCTTGACGCATTTGTAGCCGATTTTCAAACAAGCGGCAAATCCCTGCCCGCATTTATTACCCAAGTAAATCAATCTTAATATGAAAAAATTAATTACCACCATGCTGGGCTGTATGCTGTTTGCAGCAGCCTGGGCTCAGGAAATTGTTGTTGACCCGGCTGTTTCCGGTGCCATTGCCGTAAGCGCGTCTACTATCAACGGACAATTAAATACAACTAATAATCGGTTAGACCTTATCCAGAAAGGCCAACTGGCAGTCACCGGCCAACTGGTCATAGTCAACAACATGCAGAACAAAATCTATCAAGGGCTTAGCCAGGTAGCATCTGTGATCAACAACCTAACCACGATTAAAGAGATAGCGGAATGCGGATCGGATATCGTTTCGGATGTGGAAAGTTCAATCAAGTTGGCGCAATCAGACCCTGTGTTATTGCTCTTTGCCGAACAGGGCGCTCGTGATTTCCAAACACGTGCGGCAACTTTAGCCGCAGATGTAAGCGCCTTTGTATTAAAGGGAGGCACCAGCAATCTCATGGACTCCGGTGAACGAGGCAAACTGCTAAATCATATCGCTACAGAAATGCGCATCCTTCGCGGTATTGCCTATGGTATGAACCGTGCCATGTATTGGGCGAAAATAGAGGGCATTTTTCGTTCACTTAATCCATGGGCTGAATGGCAGAATGAGGATGTGCGTATAGCCAATGATGTATTAACTAACGCTAAATATCTTAAACAATGAAAACTTTATTTCTGCTCGCCACTTTTCTTGGACTTTGCATGACTGCATTTGCCCAGCAAAAAACACTAGACATAGTTGGAATTCATCAATTAGTTTCTGAATCTCAATCCGAAAATAAGTTACAAGTGACCGCCAGAAACAAACAGGCTACTGTAAATGCCAATGAACAGGCTAACCTGACCATGCTTTCAAAACTTAAAACGACTTACAGAGATTTGCAACATCGCTACAACACGTTAGGTACGGCAATTAATTTGGCTGATATCGGAATTTACGCCAGTCCAATGGTTAGCCGAATAATTAGCAATCAAGCACAAATCATTCAGTTGGTACAGAAAAACCCAGCACTGCTGGCCATAGGATATCAATCAGAACTACAGTTTGTGGTGCAAGCAAAAGACCTGATGGGTTACGTCACTGGGTTAACTTTATCGTTGGGTGACGTTAATCAGATGAAAGCATCTGACCGTAAGATGCTTTTCGATTACGTGATATCGGAATTGAGCAACATCCAAAACCTATCCGGGAACATGTTGAGCATGATGCAATATTCCAGCCTTTCCTCATTGCTGAAAGCCGCCAACCCATTCCAAAACTTTATTGATGCTGATATGGATATCGGAAAAGACATTATTCAGAATGCAAAATACCTCAAATGAAAAAGTGGATATTTTGCCTGTTGCTTTACAATGGTATGGTACAGGCACAGCAATATGTGGTCGACCCCTGGCACTTCGCTGCCGTAACAGAGAATGCTGCCGTCAGAAGCAGTGCGGAAGCCACTCATGATCAGTATTTAGGAAAAATCAACAATAACGTATCTGATCTCAACACGAACGTAGGTTCCGTGGTATTAGCTCAAACCATCATTTATCAGTCTTTATCCAACGTAAATTCCGCATTAAAAGACGGGCTTGCCGTAAAAAACATGGCCGTGATCATTGCTGATATAACCAGTTACGTTCAACAGGCCTTATTGCTTGCTAAATCCGATCCGGCCTTGTTGCTGGTCGTAAGCAATATAACTTCCCAGATGCGGACGCGGGCGACCTTGCTGGTAACTGATGTTTCAGGATATATTCTCAAAGATGGGGACAATGTACTTGCAAACTATAGTGCAAGAGATGAACTGTTGCGCAAAGTCACCCAGCAACTTCAGATTATCGACGGTCTTGCTTACGGCACCTGGCGCGCTATGTACTGGGCAAAAGAACGCGGAATCATCAGTTCCCTTAACCCGTTTTCAGGGTTTATCAATCAGGATAAAGCCATCGTCTCACAGATCATTCAAAACGCTAAATATTTAAGACAATGAAAAGTATAATTTTATTGCCGCTGCTCATTTTGCAATGGGCCTGCGGATGCTATGCACAATCGGTTGTGCAAGACCAGAGTATTAGGTACCAGCAGGAACGCATGGTTTACCTGCAATGGGATCAAAATAAATTCACACCAAAAGCTGGCTTTCTCAGCCTAAACCCGTACTACTGGCTGACATGGGGGCTTTTTTATCCCAATTACCACAAAACAGACCTCCGGCCCCTGAGTGGCTCCGGGCCGCAAACCCAACGCCTCGCTTTGGTTGGGGCCTTAAATACTACTGATAATAAATACAAGCTGCAATCAGATACGATTAGAAATACGGCATTATCGGAGATAGCAAACCAATCCGGCCTACTTAGTGATGCAGATCCGTTATGGCTGCTTTATTATAAAAGCCAGCTTTCGCCGGTTATCAATAACTCAGCCGCCTCCATACTTTCGGGGCTTTCCCCGCAAGTTTCTGCAAAACTTGTTTCCGAAGGCCTTTACAGTTGGTACAAAAATGAACTGGATATGCTTAAACAGCGTATTGAAGCGGCCCATTCGACGGATATGGATCGCGGTGCGCGTATTCTTGCTTACCATAGATATCTTCTGGAATACAGACGACTTTCCGGTGTGTGGGCGATCCGGACATCTTCGGCGCAATCAACCCTTACCATGACAGCCCAGCAACAGCGGTTGAAAACCAATCAGGTTGATGTGCCTGACTGGACTCCTCATGCTGATATTGATATCGCTAACAAAGTTTTACAACATGTGCAATGAAAAGGAAAATCATATTATTCATGCTACTGTGCCTGTTAGCACCGGCAGCATTTGCACAAACGGCAAATATTGATAATACAAAGACCATCGAATTCCTTCAGGGTGATGGTGTTTATGACTATGGAGTCATGTACTTTCTAAAGGGATTAAAGGATTCGGTATGGACACATTTTGACTTGTTTATAAATGATGCAAAAGCACTTGCCGCCATATTTATGATTGTTTTTTTCGCTATAAAAAGCTACGAGATGATGGTTGGTGACAAGCAATTGGAGATTATGCCACTGATGAGACCCTTTGGCTTAGCAATGGTGATTCTTTGGTGGGGAACATTTGTTAAAGTAATTGCTTTCCCGACAGATGTGGTAACCAATCAGACAGAGCTAATGTTCAACAGCGAGCAAACAACCGTCAATAACCTTCGGCTAAATCGCGCTAACCTCATGCTTGCGGTAGCCAACTCTCTTTATACTTATCAAGCTCAAACACAAGTAGCCGAAAAAGAGAGCGACACATGGTACGGTCAGGCATGGGATTCGGTAACCAGTACGGTAAAACAGGGTATTAGTAGCGTGGTTTCTCCTTTGTTAGAGCTGAAAAACAGATTACAGGTAGGACTGCAATTACTCTTTACGCAAATGCTGGAATTGATTGGTATTTGGATATTAAGAATTGCGGTGTACGTTATTTTCATGATTCAAATTATTTACTCCACCATTTTGATCATACTCGGGCCATTTGCGGTTGCCGTAAGTATTTTGCCAGCCTTCAGGGATAGTTTTAGTACCTGGATCGCCCGTTTTGTCTCCGTAAACCTTTATAGCGGAATTGCTTATCTGATCATGTATTTAACTGGTTTGATGCAGGAGTATGCAATGACGTCCGAAATTAGTAAGTATAAAGAACTTGTTGGTGAAAACGGTTTAGATGCTAACTTGGAAAAAATGGCTGTGTTTGCCGGCAACGGCGTATTGTCTTTTGGAACCGTCATCATCGTATTCCTAATCGGTGCGATCTGCATGTTTACTGTACCCAGCATCTCCACTTGGATAATATCTACATCGGGTATTAGTTCCGCCACGTCTACTTTCGGCAGAAGCGCCGGAACTGTATTAGGGGTTGCGCGCCGCGCCTCCGGAAGTTTTATTTAGTCACCTCATCATTTAATCAAAGGGCTGCTTTCAAAAAAAGGCGGCCTTTTTTATTTCCAAACAATATGATTATTAAAAACATCGAAGCCAAGATCAGGCTTGCGACGGTCATTGCCATAGGCAGCCTGGTGACATCTTTAGTTATTGTTGGAATGAACTGCTTATATGCCTATAAGCTGGTTTCCAATGCACATAAGAATATTTATCTACTTGATAACAACGTGCCGATCCTTGCCCGTCAAACCGATATGCAAATGAACCGGCCGGCTGAATACCGCGCCCATATTGATCTATTTCATTCGCTTTTTTTCTCGTTGACGCCAGACGATAATTACATGGAATATCAAATGAAAAAGGCCATGTACCTGGTGGATGAATCAGGAATGCAGCAATACAATAACCTCAAAGAGAACGGTTTCTTTAATTCAATCCTGTCATCAAGTTCTGTGCTTACACTTCAAACCGACTCCATTGTGCTGGACATGCCAAGAAAGTATTTCAGGTACTACGGCAAGCTGAAAATAGACCGGCGCAGCTCAACGGTGATTCGCTCCCTGGTCACGGAGGGTAACCTGAAAGATATCCCACGTAGTGACAATAACCCACACGGCGCGCTGATCACCAATTGGAAAACACTCGAAAATAAAGACTTACAAGATGTGGAGAAAAATACATTCTAACCGCGATCCAAGGGATACGCTGTATTCAGAAGTACGCAAAGAGTTCGGCACTTATTTTTCCATTGCAGGTAATTTCTCAAAACGCTTACTTAACGCTCACCCCAAAATAATCCTGGGACTAATGATTGCGCTGATGCTGGCATCTGCCGCGCTGTCTTTTACAGTTTTCCGCCACCCGGAACCCAAAGCAATGCACGCGGAGAAACCGGTAAATCCGGTGGGCGATGGGTTTTCCAAGATCCTGCAAACAGCAGCAAAAATCAAAGAAGGCCTGCGTCTTAAAAAACTCATTGATAGTCTGAGCGCCAGGAACCAACTCTCATCAGCCGATAGTGTATTGCTTGAAAATGCGCTTGACAGCCTGCAACAAATTCAACACTAAATATCATGAAAATCAATTTTAAACAACCCAAATACATCCTGCCGTTGGTGTTGCTGCCGTTTTTCTGCCTATTTTATTATGCATGGCATAGCAGCTTCGATAAACCAAAACAGGAAACTACTCCGAAAGTGGGCCTAAACCCGAGCGTGGGAAACGTATCGAATGATGTTCGTAAACGGCAACTTGCTGATAAACTGGATGCCTTTAGAAATACCTACAAAGAGGCCGATGGTAATTCCGCGGTCGGTGTAATACCAAAAGAATCGACCAGTAATCCGGCTTACCATAATGATTACTCCGAGCAGCAGAAAAAGATGCTGGATTCCATCGCGGCAAAAGCGAAATCACACGAGGTGGAGGACGGTACTATGAACCGTGAACGGCAGCTGGCAAAGATCATTAATGCAAAAGCGCCACCGGGCCAAAGAAACCAGACGCCACCTGAGCCGCATGAAAAAGACCCTATGGAAGTTTTCAAGCAGCAAATGGCGGTTATGGATAGTATCAATAAAGCCAATGATCCTGCCTATAAAGCTGAAAAGCAAAAGCGGGATGCCGCTGAAAAAATCGCGAAAGCAAAAGCGTCGCAAATTAAGTTTACCGTCGTCAGAGCCGGCCAGCCTTCAGCCGATTTTAATACCGTTTTGCCGGAAAAACGACAAGATTTCATCAGCGCGGTTATCGATGAAAATATTACCGGTTACGCAGGTTCACGCTTGCGGCTGAAATTATTAGAGGATATCAAAGCCGGAGATATCCTGATACAGAAAGGCACCTATCTTTTTGCCCAGATCAGCGGCTTTTCCGAGCAGCGGGTAACCTTGTCCATCACTTCAATTCTTTACGAGAGTAAAATATTGCCTGTAAAATTGGAAGTCTACGACCTGGATGGTATGCCGGGCCTGTATGTTCCGGCTTCATCATTTCGGGAGTTCACTAAGGATTTGGGCAGCAATACCGTGCAAGGTGTCACTATTGATGGCAGCTCTAACGGCAGCCAGTTCCTGATGAGTACAGTTGACAAAGTATTCCAGTCAACTTCTTCCGCTATTGCTGACCTGATCCGGAAAAATAAAGCCAAGCTCAAATACAATTCTTACATCTATCTCATCGATTCCGATGCATTACAAAACGCTCAAAAAAAATATTAATATGAAAAAGTTACTGCCATACCTGTTCCTGCTTTTTGCTGCCTTTGCGCATGCCCAAGACAAACTGCCGGTTGTTTATTTACCGGAAAATTTAACTATCCATTTTATCTCACCTGAACCTGTTCAGTACGTGGATATATCGGATAAAAACCTCATTGGTGATTTACCCCTTAAAAATGTACTGCGTATTAAGCTGAAAGATTCCCTTAAAACGTTTACCGGTTCGGTGATTACCATCGCCGGGGAAAAATACATTGCACAGTATCAATTATTGCCTGGTTATCCCGGTGTGCCGACAGAAATAAATATCAATCCGGCAGATACCCGCCCGTTGGATATCTCCGGGATCGGGCTTTCGCAAAATCAGCTCAAACTTCTTTGCCTGAAACTCTATACCGAAGGCGCTGAAAAGAAGCTTGATAAGGTGAAAGCTTTTGGCCTCAAAGGGCAGGTCAATCACATTGCCACTTTGGGAGACTATATATTTTTAGACATCGCCTTCAAAAACAAAACCAACCTCAAATATGATATTGAGGATTTCCGGTTCAAGATCGACGATAAAAAGGTAACGAAAGCCAGCAACATTCAATCGGTTGAAATCAACCCGCTGTTCGTGTTGTCCGGCGTGCCATCCTTTTCCAAATATTACCGCAACGTTTTTGTATTTAAAAAAATGTCTTTTCCCGGCAACAAGGTGCTGCGCGCCGAACTCAGCGAACAGCAAATTTCCGGACGGGTGGTAACGCTATCTATTAACTACAAAGATTTGCTTGGGGCAGACACCATTGACTTTTAAAGCAACGATTTATGGAAGAAACCCGTGAACAGCAGAAGTTGCATGGGTTCATGCAAGCTGCTATATACCTATCTGTTCTGCTTGAAGTCGTCATCTTCGTTTACCGCAAAGCCCCTTTTTGGGGCTTTTTTTTTACCCCGTTAGATAAGATCTCACATATAGCTATTTATGATAGCCTGGTTTACAGCAAACTCGCCACGATGACGCTCATGTGCCTGGTTAGTATTGGTACGCTGGCAAAAAAAGAAAAAGACCTCAACCCCAAAAAACACATTGTTTATCCGCTAAGCCTGGGTCTTTTCCTGTTTTTCGGCAGCATCATTTTACAGGGTCGTCCTTCAACTTTGGCTTTTGCCTATACATCATGGTTTAACCTGGCCTATATCGTTTCTTCATTCGTCGGTGCTTTGATGACCAGTTTGGCCATGGATAACATTTCCAAGTTAATCCGGTCCGGACTTGGTAAGGACAAATGGAATACGGAAGCAGAAAGCTTTATGCAACCGTTGAAAAAAGTAGAAACACCTTATTCGGTCAATATTCCTATGCTTTTCTACTTCAATAAAAAAGTAAGGCAAGGCTGGCTGAATATACCCGTGCTGAGAGCGTCTATGGTAATCGGAGTGCCGGGTAGTGGGAAGAGTTTTAGCATTGTAAATCCCTTTATCCGCCAGCTGATCGGTGAAAAGGAGTTCGCGGTATGCCTATATGATTTCAAGTTCCCGGACTTGGGCAATATCGCTTACTACCACTACCTGCTGGCTAAAAGCAAGGGCAAACTCAAAAATTTTACTTTTCATGTGCTTAATCTTAATGAGATTGAAAAAAGCAGGCGTATTAATCCCTGGCGTGCAGATTATATCCGCTCACTGGCAGATGCAGCGGAGACTGCCGAGGGTCTGGTCGAAGCCTTAAAAAAGGGAGACCGTTCTGGCGGCAGCGATCAGTTCTTTACGCAGTCTGCTATCAATTTCCTGGCATCCTGCATTTATTTTCTAAGCAAATATAATGGCGGTAAGTACTGTAGCCTTCCACATGTGCTCGCACTGCTGAATCGCTCGTACGAAGAAATATTTACCGCCCTGATTTCAGAGCCGGAACTCAAATCATTGCTATCACCATTTATGACCGCCTATGAAGCAAAGGCGTTTGACCAGTTAGAGGGACAGGTTGGTACACTCAAGATTTTTATCAGCAGACTTGCCACAAAAGAGACTTTTTGGGTGTTTAGTGGCGATGATTTTGAACTGAAAATATCCTCAAAAGAAAAGCCCGGCATACTGGTACTGGCAAACGATCCTAGTACGCAAAATATAAATTCGGCCTGCTATTCGATCGTTATTAACCGTCTCACCAAACTCATCAACAACAAAGGTAATCTCCCCTCAGCGCTGATCGTTGACGAAGTGCCCACGTTGTTCGTTCATAAAATAGAAAACCTGATTGCGACCGCCAGAAGTAACAAGGTAGCGGTGCTTTTGGGCCTTCAGGAACTACCTCAGTTCAACCAGCAATATGGTAAAGACACGGCAGCAACCATCACTGCGGTTATAGGCAATGTTTTATCCGGCTCTGTTAGAAATAAGGAAACACTGGAATGGCTGGAACGCTTATTCGGTAAGTCCAAGCAACTCGGTGAAGGCCTTTCCATTGATCGCAACAAAACTTCTACTTCACTGAATGAAAAGCTGGAGGTGCTGATACCCGCGGGCAAAATCGCATCACTCAATGCTGGAGAAATGGTCGGCGTACTGGCAACAGATACACAGGAAAACTATACCGGCCAGTTTCAAACATCGGCAGTGAATTGTCGGGTATCGCTTGACCTGAAAGAAATCGCTAAAGAGGAAAAAGCATATCGGCCATTACCAACCTTCTACAATTTCGGAGATAAAAGAGATGAAATCCTGCGGCAGAACTTTTCCCGGATCAGCCTGGAAATTCAGCAAATGGTTAGCCATTTCCGCCCATCATCCGCACAGTAAAAATCATTAAATCTTAAAATCATGAATAATGAAAATCTCAATGGTACGCTCGTGCTCGTGCGACCAGATTTAACCATCGACCCTGCAAACGGCCAGGGAAACGTTGCCATTGTGACCTATGACCGTCAGCAATCAAAAGAAGTGTATGTGGCCTTTAACAATGGGAAGGAAGGCATTTACCCACCAGAGTCTTTACTAAAGTTAAAGGATAAAAATACCATTCTGAGTGATATAACGGCCAATGGTTCCACTATGCCTCTTGATCATTTTAAGGATTTATATAAGATCAGTTTGCTTTTAGACAGAGGGACGAGTACTGCACAATGGCAGGCACTTGAAATAGCAAGCCATAACCCCGCGATATGGGATAAAGCCATGCAGCCAGCAAAAACCGTAGAAAAACAGGCACTCGAAAAAGCTTACTCCCGATGAAGACGATCATCGCTTTAAGTATCGTTTGTCTGCCGCTAAAATTACTGACAGTTACTTCACCATTTGGTTACCGCATCAACCCAATTAGCGGAAAAATAGAGTTCCACAACGGAGTTGACCTAAGAGCGAAATACGATACGGTCTATGCAGTGCTTAACGGTATCGTCCGGTCTGAATGCTACAATTCCTCTTTTGGAATGGCCATCAGCCTGCAAAATGGAGAAATCACTTCTATATACGGTCATTTAGACAAATTCCTGGTCAACGCGCAGGATTCTGTAAGAGCCGGCCAACCTATCGCCATTAGTGGCTCAACAGGTCGTTTGACCGCAGCACACCTGCATTTCAGCGTCCGATATCAAAATCGATACATCAATCCATTGAATTTTTTATACGAAATATTAAAAACTACAAATCATGAGCAAAAACTTTAAACCCTTACATGAGCAAATTGCTAATAAGCTCATCGCAGAATTGAAGGAAGGCACGTCGCCATTTCAAAAACCATGGAACGACTCGGATGCGCCGGCATTCACCATTCCTGTAAACCCGACTACTAATAAAAATTACAGGGGTATGAATGCCCTTTGGCTTTCCATGCAGGGACATCAGGACCCGCGCTGGATGACGCTCAAGCAGGCGGATTACGCGGGATTCACAGTAGAGAAAGGTGCCAAGGCCACGTTGATCAACTTCGTTAAAACCTCCAATATGGAAGCCATGCGGGATGTGAACGGCGATAAAATTAAAGATGAAAATGGTCAAACCCAGACACGTGTGACCGCTTTGGATAAGCCAATTATCACCAATGCCTGGGTGTTCAATGCGGAACAAATCAAAGGGTTGCCGCCATTGGACGAATATCTAGCTCAAAACCGTTCTGAGCAGAAATGGACGCCTATTGAAAAAGCTGAAAGCTTACTGGTAGCGAGCGGAGCCAAGATTAATCACGGCGGGAATGAGGCCTATTACAACAAGACCAGAGATGCCATTCAGCTGCCGCTTAAAGAACAGTTCGATAACGAAACAAAATACTATGCTGTTGCCCTCCACGAACTGGGACATTGGACAGGACATGAAAGTCGCCTGAACAGACCAATGGAAGGCCGGTTTGGCTCAGAACAATATGCCCGCGAAGAATTACGCGCGGAGATAGCCTCCCTAATGATTGGCAGCGAGTTAAAGATCGGCCATAATTTCGGACAGCACGCAGCTTACGTTAACAGTTGGGTGAAAATTTTAAAGGATGAGCCATTTGAACTGTTCCGTGCCTCTGCCGATGCACAAAAGATCTATGACTTTGTGCTTGATCTCGGTGAAAAACGCGATCTAAAACAAGGCAATACCACTGGGGACGAAATTAAAACCCAGGAAAAAAGTGGCGAAGTCGCAACGCTGGCCAAAGGTGACGAAATAGCCTATAACAACAATGTTTACAAGGTGCTTGACCTGAAGGGTAAAACCTTCAAAATGGAGGATATGGAAGGCAACAAGTTTAACCTGAAACAAACAGATGGCCTATTTAAATCCCTTGTAAGCGCAAAAAACAATCCCGCTGAGCAGCAATTAATAGCTGAGGAAGTAGGTGAAACGGTAACTGTAACACGTAATAAAATCGGCAGATAAGATGGATATCATACACTATAACGAAAAGATGCTTCCAATGCAGGATTTGGAAACTATCGGCCTTGCATCCGGCGGTCAGTTGCTGCTGAATGTAGACGACCTCAAAGCCTTGTTATCGGGCCGTCGCACAGGATTGATGCAGCTGCAAAACCTCGAAGCAGAGAACATCAAAATTAAATCTATGGATGCCAAAGTTTCATTAAAGGCGGACGAAAACGGCAAAATCAACTTGCTGATACATCCTGTTTATAAGAAGCCTGCTACGCCATCTTTCCTGGATGATAATGAGGCACAAAAACTCGAAAAAGGCGAAGTTGCTAATTATCTCAAAACTACCACTGATGATAAAGGCAATAAAAAAGAACTATTGGTTGAGTATGACGCGGAAACCCGTGAGTTTATCGTTTCGGACACCGAAAAGATCCTGGCTCCAGATATGGTCAACCTCCAGTTTTTGACCGCCGCACAAAAGGAAAATTACCGTAAGGGTAAAGAGGTAACATTACCTGATAAAACCACGTTTGGCTTTTCAGCTACTGATACACATGGTATCCGGGCAAATAAGTTAGCCCTGGTTGCTTCGATACTGATCGACGGCGGTTTAACCTATGTGGTTTATAAAGGACTAAATATGCTGTTCAATCAAAAACGAAACGAAGTTGAGGCTGCTAAGTTAAGTCCGGGTTACTACCATGCCGTTCAGGACGCCGCTGAAAGTCAAAATTCACACGTGCCTAATCAGATGAACCGGACGTACACCCGTGGTGGTTCACGCTGATGAATGATTATTTAACCAGCCTCGGGGTTCCTCCAAAAGTTCAGCGATTTTTTGCTGTGGAGGAACCCATTTTTGATTTCGGCAATGAATCCGAATATTTCAGCGAAAATATTCATCGTGTACCTGTAACCAACAATTTATGGATGGCAGGAGATCAGTTTGCCAGACAGGTTATCATTACTTTCTCAGCAGTGGAAGCCATAGCTCTTTTAACACTGAATCAAACTACCTACCCAAACTTTAATGACCTGCTATTTATCGCGACAGGTGCAAGGATAAGCAATGCGCAGTTGAATTGGATACGCCTGAACCTAAAAGGCCGTGAGTTTACTTTGGCGTTTGGTGACGAATTGATAGGTAGAATCACCGACATCAAAGTTGCCACCGCTATAAGGAACAAAGCGGTAAAGCTGACATTTCAGGAAGGCAATGTTATTGCCTGGCTGAAAGAAAAAAAAACAGTTTTTGAAGAGGATAAGCTAAGCCTGCACGCTTTTGAAACTGCGCTGGGCGTTCGCACAATGATCCGAACCTGTAAACCACTCAATCAATTAACCTTTTTAGACGAATTAAAATATGAATCATCAAGACGATATCACGCTTAAACCTTCTGTGATTTTTTCCTTCATAAAGGTACTGCCATTGCTGGCTTTGGCATTGACGTTTCTTTTTTTAGCCTGGAAGCTTTCGCCGTATTTCATTGTTTTCGGAATAGCCGTTACCGGCTTCGCCTGGTACCGAATACTGTTTTTGAGAAACTTTGAGTACCTGATCGGCAAAGAATATATCAAGATAAGCAGAGGTATATTTTTTAAGCGGATTGATCAGGTAGAAATGTACAGGGTAAAGGACTATATAGTAACACAATCTTTTATTCTGCAAATATTTCGGTTAATGGATGTTACGCTCAAAAGTACAGATCCTGAAAACCCGGTGATTTGGCTGCGGGGTATTCCATTATCTGACATTATTGAAACGATACGGGAGCGCGTTCAGGAGGCCAGGAAAATCAACAAGATTGTTGAATTGAATTAAAATTTAGGTGATGTCCCATTTTTTCAAAAGACTGTACATTATCTTTACGGTAAGTCAATTTTTCACTATAAAAAATGTCAAAAAATGTTTGATTTAAGCTAATATTCTTAGTAACTTTAAGTTCATATTTACACCATGAAAGCCATCGTTAGAAATTTTCTGCTTGCGTGCCTGATCTCCACTTTTGCCTTTTTTGGCATTTTGGGAGCAAGTAACGCGCATCAAAAGTTAGATGTAAAATTGCCAGTGAAAGAACGAACTATTAGAGAAGCAGAAGTTAGAAAACAAACATTTACTTTGTTTGGTGTTATAGGATTGACATGGGTGTTATGCTTTTGGCGTTGCGGGGTGATCAATCGTCGCCTGAATGAGGAGCGTCTGTACAAACAACGTTTTAATGAATACATGAGGGCTAATGCTTTTAATCGTCAATATTGACATTCACGTTAAAATTATTTTGCTATTTTGCACCATCAAAAGCGGATATCTTCATCCGTTTTATTGTGATAAGGTTTAGGTTAAAGCCCCCCAGCAGCAAGTGCAAGGGGGCTTTTATTTTATCATTTTTGCTTATTGTCGTTGCGATTAAACTACATTATGCTTTACCTTAGCCCTATGTTAGCGCCGGTACTTCTTGAAAACGAAACCTTAATTATCCAATCTTTTGATGCGACAGATTTTAAACGCTGGTCTAACATGGTTGACGATATTTTCGCGCTGCTTTCAGACGACCAAACCCTAAAGTATTTACCATTTAAACGGCTATACTCCCGCACCGAGGCCGATGCCTGGTTGAAAAATGCGCTCATTAGTTTGCACTGCGGACGAAATTATTTGCATTTTATTCGTACTAAAAGTAATGATCGCATCATTGGTCTTATCGATGTTATTTCTCCGAACTTAGCCAAAGAACATTACCGACTTCAGAAATATCCTTACTTTATTGAGTTTTGCATCAAAACTGAATATTCTCAGAAAAAGTTGATGTCGTCGTTATTACCGGAGTTTCTCGATTGTCTGCGTAATCAGCAAATCGGCGAAATTGCAGCGGTGATTAACCGGCAAAATATTGCCGCACAAAAGGTTCTTAGCCGTTCAGGATTCAGTTACGCTAGATTTTTTGACGATACACAGGACGTTTACCAGTTCTCTGCAAAACAGGTCCGGGTAGCATGATCCATCATTCCATTTGGTATACTGGCGTTGAAAAATATTTGGATATTCTCTAAATTTGAATAAACCAAAATGAAAAACTATGGGCTTTCTGTCATTCATATCCAGATTGCTGGGCCTTGGCCGCCGTTGGAATGGTTCACCTGAACAGTATTTAGCGATGGTTCAGTACATGGCCAAGAAGAACAATCCTAATTATAACCTTCAGGAGTTTTTGCAGTGGGGCGAAGTCATGCAAAAAGTAATGAAGGTCAATTTGAAGCCTTATAAGGATTTCAGGGACTTGCTTGAAAAAGGTACGCCTGATTATTCTATGGTAGAAAAACTGGACGGAAAGCTATCGGAATTACAACAACGACGGGAGCTAAAGCAGGCGATCTATGGCTCCAACGCGAATCTCGGCGAAGATGATGTGATGAACAGTCAATCCGAAGGCGCCGTTTTTGCCCGCAATCTGGTTAAAGATCTTTCGCAGCATGTTCGGTTTTCCGATGAAGACCAAAAAACTATTGACAAACTCTAAATTTCATGGTACATCAGCTGGTAATGGCGCAACGATTTTTCTGCATTATCAGCAATAAAATCAAAGTAATCCCTGTCGTTATTGAGCGTAATATAGCCGGTGATTAGAAAGCTGTCATCCAGCACCGGCAATATCTCGGGGTAGTTCCGCTTCCTGAAGTTGCTCTCATCACCTGGGCCCAAACGAATAAATGGATTATATGCACGATTCAATAGTAAATGCGTATCCCAATCAAGTTTGCCATTTTTAGGCTGCTTCCCACCAATCATTTCCCAATAAGGAAAAAGGCGATCCGCCACAGGCATGAATTTCCGCGCCATGCCTACCTGCCATTTTTTATAAAACCTTTCTTCTAATTCTTCCAGGGATACTAACTTGACATTGGTTTTTTCAGCGGCCTCGTAGCTGCCTTTTTGAAAACCATTTTTGGAAACAATGAACCCAAAATTCGCCCCGGCGTCATTAATGACTGAACGAAATGATAGTTTCTTGATTAACAGGTTTATTCCAAAATTTACACTCGATTAAGAAAGTTGTTCCGTATTCACTGGTATGATCATGGACATAAACATCGATTTCCTTTTGACCTCTGACTAAATCGATAACCGTGGAAACCTTAACGGTATACCCGACTTCGGTAAAAAGTTGCCCAACCATATCCTGAAGGTCCTGCCATGTAGATGGCTTTGAATTAAAAATCTGCATTGTTTGGTAAGGTTTGTCGGTATGCTTTAAATGTCATAATGAGATTGCGTGAGACGGTAAAGTTAGTAATTACTATGTTTGCAACATGACAGATCAGGAGTTGATAGCATACTTTGAGACGGCCGTTTTACCAGAGGTGCTACGAATTAACCGGGCAATTACCCAATACAATGTAAAAGAAGCAGTGGAGCGGAATCTGGAACTGATGCAAAACGATCCCAAGAATGTACATGCAAGGCATCGGTTGAGTGAAATTAAAAATGCACTTGAACATCCATATGACGGGCCTGAAATACCGAAACTTTGATCGTTTAATTCACTAAAAGAGGCTCTTCTGTTCCGCCGGAGGCTCTTCCTGACCGTAAACAGGCAATTTTTTACCCCAGTCATAATAAGCGTCCGGTACTATACCTTCCGGTTTTGGCTTACGGCTGCGAATGGAATATACCGGGTAATGCGCAATAGCATCTGATGGCATTTCAAAATGAAAAAACTCATCCATGTCATCATCACTCAGATCATCCAGTACCCAGGCCTGTTCCATTTCGGGCGTGAGGAACAGCGGCATACGATGCTTATTGTCCCCTGAATTATGTATCCACTGCATTTTTTCGTTGGCATGCCTGGTGATCATCGTGAATGATGCGAAATTGTATAGATCGCCGGTATACTGATCAACTTCCTGGCTGACCTGATAAAGTGCAGGCACATAAAATCCTTTGCGGCCTTCAAGGCTGATATGGTAAGGGATTTTATTCTTAAAGCCTTTTACTTCCCGGTGCTCATAAATACCGGTAACCGGAATCAGACAGCGGTTTTTACGTATTCTATACCAGTAGGATTTTTTGTCATCTATAATTCTTTCTGAACGTGCGTTGACCATATTGGACCGTTGCTTTTGCCTTTCACTCGGATCATCAATCCAGGTATTTACAACTCCCCAGCTCATATTTGCAAGCACCAGAGCTTTGCGGTTAACTACTATGGGGTGGGTTGGCAGTACCTCGCAAGTTACATGTACCATATCATTAGGATAATGCGCCAGACTGGGAGCCAGTTGAATGCCTTTGAAATCCTGCGTGACGATCTGTATTTCTGAATGAAAGCTGATATCTCTGCACATAAGCTATTTGATCATATCATAAAAAAGGGCTGTATGGCTTTGATCACCCGAGGTTATCTCTGCCTTTAAACGGCCGTGCTCAACAAATATACGCACATCATAGTGATCTTCCTTTTTCATGCGGATATAGTGAATATATGCGGATACACTTTTCACATAGGCTTTTTGTAACCTTTTTTCGTGACGGGCATCTATCGTACCATTGTAAAACATCTTAATGCCCGATTCGTTTTTCAAAAGCTTAATTACCGTCTGGTACTGGTTCAAATCCAGCAGGTTTTGCATTTTCCCTTCTTTAGGCGCTAATTCCTGTTCATGGTAACGTGCTTCATGTTCATCGGCATAAGCAGACAGTAAAAAGGTCTTTTGCAATGGCTGGCCCGGCCATTGAAAGCGCTGGATAACCACAAAAGGCTTACCTACCCCCATGAGTTTCTTCAGGGTGTCTTCCTTAATGCGCAGAAATGGGTTATAAAACAAGCTATCAGTCATTTAGCTCCGCTCTAAAATTATTTTCAAATATAAACAAAATGCTAATATTTTTAGTATTAGTTTTGTTATCCGTTTTCTGAACGAATAAAAGCAAAAAATGATGAGATAAAAAATTGATCACTTTACTAATTAATCCGAAGGCATAATGAGCACAGACCGCCAGATCATCCACATGGACCAGGATGCATTTTTTGTATCCGTTGAAGTCCGTAAAAACCCAGAACTAACAGGCAAACCGGTGATCATCGGCAGCCTGTCGGATCGTGGTGTTGTAGCGTCGTGTAGTTATGAAGCACGAAAATTTGGGGTTTACTCAGCCATGCCAGCGAGAATGGCGCGCATGCTTTGTCCGCACGGCATCTGGATCAAAGGAAACATGGATGAATATTCCAAAGCTTCACACGAGATCACGGAAATCCTGAAAGAAAATGTGCCGCTCATTGAAAAGGCGAGCATCGATGAACACTATATCGATATGACAGGCATGGATAAACATTTTGGTACGCTGCTTTATGCCAAGGAACTGCGAGCCAAAGTCATGCGGGAAACGGCATTGCCAATTTCATTCGGTCTTTCGATAAATAAAACTGTTTCGAAAATGGCTACTAACGAGTGCAAGCCCAACGGGGAACTGAATATCGAAAAGGCCGTCGTTCAGCCATTCTTAAATCCCTTATCCATCCGCAAAATTCCTGGGTTGGGTGAAAAGACTTTTATCAAGTTAAGTGACATGGGTATCAAGCGGATCTATGAACTTTCACAGGTTCACCCGGAATATATGAACAGTATTCTGGGCAAAAACGGTATTTGGCTATTGCAAAAAGCCAAAGGGATCGATGATTCACCTATCATTCCATATCAGGAGCAAAAATCTATAGGTACGCAAACGACTTTTAAAAATGACAGCATCGATCTCATCTCCATCAATTATTTATTAACCTCTATAGTCATGGAACTTGCTTTTGAGTTACGTCAAAAGAAAAAGCAAACCGCTTGTGTTACAGTGACGGTAAGATACTCTACGAGGGAAGATGTCACCAAGCAGGCGACTATACCCTATACTGCCTTAGACGGCCCGCTCATTAAAAAGGTGAAAGAATTATTCAAGGCAGCCTATCAAAAGAGATTGCTAATCCGGCTCGTTGGCGTTCGCCTGTCAAATTTGGTCAATGGCTTTGAGCAAATCGACCTTTATTCGGAATCTGAAGAACAATATAGTCTTTGCCAGGCGATGGATAAAATCCGCAGACGCTTTGGTCCGGACTCCATTAAACTGGCTTCAGGTATCAATCTTAACCTTTAATGCCATGTACCTCAACGTTCACTCCCAATATAGCCTTCGCTTTGGCACCATGTCAATCCCGGCATTGGTGGAGGAAGCTATTGCCTGCGGTGTGACCCAAATGGCGTTGACCGATATTAATAATTCCACTGGCATCATGGAATTTATGCGGGAGTGTGACGAGAAAGGTATCAAGCCCGTCGCGGGATTGGAATTCAGGCGGGCTAAACGCTTACTTTACTTTGGCATCGCCCAAAATAAGGAAGGCATGAAGGAGCTGAATGATTTCCTGTCGGAACATAACCTGGAACAAAAATCTTTGCCTGATCTCGCGCCGGCGTTTGTAAACGCGTATGTTGTTTATCCCTATGGCCATCAGGAGCCGTTGAAGGCTAACGAATATCTGGGCATCCGGTATGATCAGCTCAATAGTTTATTTAACAAAGACCTCAGCGGCATCCGGGAAAAACTCCTGGCTTTGCAGCCTGTCTTTATCGCCGACAAAATTGAATACAGGCTGCATGAATACCTGCGGGGTATCGATTTGAACGTGGTACTGACAGAAGTTACCGCTGAAGATAAATGTGCGCCAACCGATAAGTTTTTGGCCCCAGGGCAACTGGAAGCTAAATTCTCCCGGTATGCCTTTATACTGGACAACACCCGGAACCTGATGAACCGCTGTGTGATGGATTATCCCAAAGGCAGGGTTAATTTAAACCGCAAAACCTTTACCGGCAATAAGAAAAATGACCGGGAGCTTTTGGAAAAACTGGCGATCAGCGGTATGGAGTATCGCTACGGCAAATCCAATAAAGAAGCTCTGCGGCGGGTAAAGCATGAACTTAAAGTTATTTATGAACTCGATTTCTGTGCTTATTTCCTGATTACCTGGGATATTATCCGCTACTCCAGCTCGCAAGGCTATTATCATGTGGGCCGCGGTTCCGGGGCAAACAGCATTGTGGCCTATTGTCTCAAAATAACGGATGTTGACCCTATTGAACTGGACCTGTATTTTGAAAGGTTCCTGAACGCACAGCGGACTTCGCCGCCCGACTTCGACATTGATTATTCCTGGGACGAGCGGGAAGATGTGCAGGATTATATTATTAAGCGCTACGGCAGCCAGCATACCGCTTTGCTTGGCACAATGTCCACTTTTAAGGATCGCAGCATTATACGCGAGATCGGCAAGGTGATGGGATTACCTAAATCTGAGATCGACGGATTTACAGACACCACGCGCCTGGCTTTTAACCGAAACAACGATGCTTTCAGAAAGATCACTGCAATCTATGAGCGTATGGCCAATATGCCCAATCAACGCTCTATACATGCCGGTGGTGTGCTGATTACCGAAGAGCCCATCACATACTATACAGCGCTTGACCTACCGCCAAAAGGGATGGCAACCGTACAATGGGATATGTATGAAGCTGAAAAGATCGGTTTCGATAAATATGATATTCTGAGCCAGCGGGGTATCGGGCATATCAAAATGGCCGTCAAGCTGGTCGAAGAAAACCAGCAGCGCAAGATCGATATCCACCAGGTCAAGAACTTTATGAAAGACCCGGCAGTCAATGCCAATCTAAGAATAGGGAATACAAAGGGTTGCTTTTACATCGAGTCGCCTGCCATGATCCAGCTCAACCGAAAACTGGGTTGCGATAACTACCGCGTACTTGTCGCCGCCAGTTCTATAATTCGTCCCGGTGTGGCCAGTTCGGGCATGATGGGAACTTATATCAAATATCACCATGCCCCAGATACCGTGAAATACCTGCATCCGGTCATGGAAGAAATATTAAAGGAAACTTACGGCGTTATGGTTTACCAGGAAGATGTGATCAAGGTTTGTATCCATTTTGCTGGGATGGACGGGACGGATGCCGATATTTTAAGGCGGGGAATGAGTGGCAAATACAGGTCTAAAAAAGAATTTGACAAGTTGGTTGAGCGGTTTCATCAGGAAGCAATTACATTAGGCCGGCCGGAAGATATCGTTAAAGAAGTATGGCGACAGGTATCATCTTTTGCAGGTTACAGTTTCTCCAAAGCACATTCTGCAAGCTTTGCCGTAGAAAGCTACCAAAGCCTCTACTTAAAAACCTATTTTCCGCGGGAATTCATGGTCGCGGTATTAAATAATTACGGGGGATTTTATGACCGGGCGCTATATGTGCAGGAATTGCAGCGTACAGGAGGGATTGTGCATCTGCCGTGCGTGAATAACAGCGATAGTATTGTCAACATTATGGGCGTGGATGTTTACCTCGGCTTTGTAGGTATTCACGGTTTGAATGAAGCATTTTTTGAACTGATCCCGGAGGAGCGCCGAAGAAACGGGCTATATAAGAGCCTGGAGGATTTTATCAAAAGAACCGCTATAGGTTTGGAGAACGGTATCACGCTTATCCGCGTAGGTGCGTTGCGGTTTACAGGAAAGAGTAAAAAGGAATTGTTGTGGGACATACATCTTCTACTGGGAGCCAAGACAAAACCTAACAATAACGCGGAATTGTTTTGTATGGAAGCAAAAAACTATTCCTTGCCCGTGCTGGTCAATACTACGTTGGAGAACGCCTATCATGAACTGGAACTACTGGGTTTTCCATTAAGTATGACCATGTTCGATTTGTTGCAAACAGATTATCGCGGTGAAATTTGCGCTAACGACCTAATCAATCATGTAGGACAGATCGTTCGGATGGTCGGACAGTATGTATGCGAGAAAACCGTTCAAACAAAAAACAATCAGAAAATGTGGTTCGGCAATTTTTTAGATGTGGAGGGAAACACCTTTGATACAGTACATTTTCCTAACAATACACCAATTTACCCATTCCGTGGCGCAGGGTGCTATTTGATACTTGGTAAGGTGGTTGCTGAGTTCGGCTTTGCAAGTCTGGAGGTACTCAAATTTGCCAAACTGCCCATTTTACCCAATCCTGTAATTTCTTAATCACTATATCATGGATAGGATAAATATTAAATGCTTGATTGCCGACAAGGAGGTTGAACTGCAGTTAGATAAAAAGGCGATGCCAGGAGAGGCGGGGCCTTGCTTTATGATTACTCAAGAAGGGTGTTTTAAGGGATATATATCGTTACAAAAGAATCGTACATTTGGGCAGTTGGGAGCGTGCTATTTTACGGATCAAGATATTCAAACCATAGGTACACAGCTTGAAATGCAAAAACAGGTGTAGATTACGTGGCACAGTCCTCAATAGACATCTGGATTGTCTTTATCCTGTTGATTTACTAAGAATAGTAGTTTGCATAAGCGAGACAATTTCCTGTTGATGCGCCAAGGCGAGATATCGAAGTTATCAAATCCTAGGGTATTTGTTACTTTTTCTCTGTTCCCAATTGCTAAATGTTATATAGCTGCCTAAACTCATCATTTGAGAATTGCGGCCCACTTGTTATTTCCCAATTTTATACAGAACTTTCAGCATCCTTGACCGAAAATTACGATGTCCAATAGGAAGGCCCCTTTTGATTTTATACGTTTTATATTGCTATTGATCTCCATCGTTGGGGTCTGGTACCTGATTAAAGATTGGCGCAGAAAAAAAGCTTTCAAACAATCTTTTCCGGGTATTATCTATAAGGTGAGAGAAGCCAATACTCTTTTTTCTACGCTAACCGGTTTTGAAAGATATTTCGCCAACGCAGATGAAAAGGCATTCTTAAATACTTACCGTGTTACTCGTGAAGCTATCCTTTCGGACTTTGATAGTATGGGCTTAGCCGAGGCAGAAATTGAAGCACTAAAGCTATTCTGTAAAAACTTTGATCTATGCGCCGACAAACGGAAGGATTATAACAATGAATTCGTAAGGTTTGAACAAACAAAATATGCTGCCTTTTTTGCCGGCCTTGAAGCTTATCCTTTATCATCCGATCAAACCGAAGCAATTATTCGGGACGAAGATAACAACCTTGTCCTTGCCGGAGCAGGCACGGGTAAGACAACGACAATCTCAGGAAAAGTTGCCTACTTACTGAAAAAGCAAATCGCTGCCCCTGATGAGTTATTAATTATTTCTTTTACCAATAATGCTGCTCTGGAAATGCGGCAGCGCTGCAGGGATTTTTGCAAGGGCTTATCAGGAGCAGATACTTTAGAAGTACGCACATTTAACAGCTTTGGATTCTTGGTTTGCCGTACTTGTTCCGATCAGGAAATACGCCTGGCCTTTGACGACAGTGATAAAGCGAAATGCTTTTTGCAGGAAAAATTTGACGAATTGTTCCTTAGTGATCTGTCGTTTCAGAGAAAGGCCATCAATTACCTGTCGTTTTTCAATCGCCCTCCCAAAGACGAATCGGAGTTTGAGACAAGGAATGATTACCTGACCTATGAGCAGGGCTTTAAAAACATTACGCTTGACGGCATTAAAGTAAAAAGCCAGCAGGAGATGGAAATTGCCAATTTCTTTTGCCTTTTTAATATTAATTACGAGTACGAACGGCATTATCCGCTTGAAGCAGAGGATCGAAATCCTACCTTTGGTGTCTACCAGCCCGACTTTTATTTGACAGATTATGAGATATGGCATGAACATTACGGAATTGCAAGAAATGGTGACGTGGCAAAAAGTTTCACTACCCGGCCTCCGTATAAGACTGCCCGCGAATACTATCACGCTGGTATGGCATGGAAGGATCTGATTCACGAGAAATATAAGACCCGCCTACTAAAATCGTATGCTTACGAAGCAACTGAAGGTAACCTGATCCGTAACTTAAAAGAAAGATTGCTTGCCGAAGGCGTTGAAATGCGAGAGCGTACTCCCGAGGATATATTGGAACTTATTAAAAAATCAGCTGATTATGAAGAATTCATAAACCTGATCCATGTATTTCTTGGGTTAATGAAATCTTGTGGCAAATTACCCGACGAATTACAGCCGAAAAAAGGTGATAAACGCTTCCGTGTATTCCTGGATGTGATGGGCCCGCTTTTCAATGCTTACGATAAACATTTAAAAGGCATTCCTGCGGTGGATTTTAATGATATGATTAACCATGCGGCTCAGCATTTCAGAAACGGGGCGTTTAAGAAGCCTTATAAATATATCCTGGTAGATGAGTTTCAGGATATGTCCCTCGGACGTTACGAGTTACTCAAGGCAATCCGCATCCAAAATCCTGGTGTTAAACTTTATGCGGTTGGTGATGACTGGCAATCCATCTTCCGTTTTACCGGAAGTGACCTATCAATTATCACGCAGTTTGAAACTCAATTCGGGGTAACGAGCCAGACAGCTGTTTTGAAAACCTATCGATTTAATGATCAAATCCTTAATGTAAGCAGCGCTTTTGTACAGAAAAACCCTTCCCAGATCTCAAAGCAATTGACCGCTCAACTACCGACTCCGGAGGGGCATATAAGTTTTGAATTCATCAAAATCACTGGAGGTGGCGGACGGGAACATTATCTGAGGTACCGAACGCAGCATCTATCAGAAATATTAGGAAAGATTAGTGCCGAAAAATCTAACGCCAGTGTTTTTATGATAGGCCGGTATAAACTTAATGCGCCCAGAGACATGCGCTATCTGCAAAATCAATATCCTAAGCTTGGCATCAAATTCTTTACCGCACATGGTGTAAAAGGGATGACTTGTGATTACGCTATATTATTGGATCTTGACTCCGGAGTACTTGGGTTTCCTTCAGAAATGGCAGATGACCCTATGCTTAACTATTTGCTACAGGAAGGAGACGATTTTGAAAATGCAGAAGAACGCCGGGTCTTTTATGTAGCCATAACAAGAGCTCGGTATAAAAATTACTTGATTTACAATGAGAACCAGCCGAGTAAATTTATAATGGAATTGCTTCTGGCTAATGATTCAAAAAATCGGACCGCGATCAATTGCCCTGAATGTGGCGGGCCAATGATCAAACGTACAGGGCCTCACAGCGAATTTTATGGTTGCCTTCATTACCCGAAATGCACAGGGAAAGTTGCTTTAGCCAATGTGGTTATTTCTTAATTTCATTAAAATCAGTGGTTCCTAATGTTAATATAGTATGGTGTGCATATTAGATTTGCATAAAGTTGTACATTAGAGTTGCTTAAACCTCCACATTAATGAACAAGAGCGACGAAGAAGAGATTTATAAAGATAAGATTAACCAGGCCTGGAAGTTTTACTCCGAAGACAAAGAAACTGAGGCTTTAGCGCTTTGCATGGAATTGAGATCGGATTTCCCTCAAAAACTTACCTATGAATATATTGAGGCGCTGATAGCCAGCAACAACAAGCTTTATAAAGATGCGGAAACATATCTGTTGAACCTCCTCCGCCGTGATGAGAACGAAGTAATGACCGGTCACGTCTGTCATAGCTTGTCGATCATTTATGACAAGAAATGTTATGACAGGAGTAAAGATGATGACTATGTTTATGACCAATCAAAAGCTAAATATTACCACGAAAAATCACGTAAGGCCAAGGAAACCCCAATAGATGTTTACCATTCAGGCTATTCCTACTACGGAGACGGAGAGCGAATAATACTTTATCAGGAAGCCATCACTAAATTCCCTAAAGAGCCGGTATTTTATATTAACCTGGCACTACAATACAGGCGCAACGAGAATTTTAAGCAGGAACTACTGGTTTATAACGATGCCATTAATAATGAGGCGACGTCAGCTTCACTCTATTGGAACCTTGCCTGGTATTATTATAAGAATGGCGCATTTTCAACCGCGCTGAATTATTATAATGAGAGTTTAAAGCAGATAGAGGAAGGCGGATACCACCAATGGCCTATACTTTATATGCTGGGTGTCTGTCAACTCCAGCTTAATTACCTCGAAGCAGCAGAGGGATTTTACAGAAAGTCTTTAAATTTAACAGCCGAGCATAACGATTGCTGGTTTGGAATTATAAGCTTATTGAGCCTTTATGCAGCGACGGGCAACGAAAGGGCTATCAACGGGTTGCTGAATGAATTACTGATCACCCAAGAAAAGATGAGTGATGGTAGTTTAACAGGCGGCCCGGTCTGGCTTTCGCCAAATATTACTGATTCCATCTATTTTGAACCCTCCCTGGATGAAGCTTATAAACTCATTAAAAAGATCAAGGCAAAAGGGTTGACTAATTTACAGCAGGGTAAACTCTGGTTTACGCGCTTTATTCTGACCAAGGCACTTTACAAAGAAGCGGATATCCATCAGGCCTTAAAAAAAACCCTGGCACTGATTGGCACTTATAATTATGATTTTATCATAGACGAACTGGCCAGTTCGCATGGAATTCAAATTAGTGTAGCCTCAGAAAATAAAGGGAAATTAGATCTGGCAGTAAATGATTTGATTAAAGATCTGGACGATTACTATGCGCTAAGAGCCGCAATGGTTTCGCAGCTTGAGGAAATATTTTCAAATATTTTTGATGCCAAATCATATCAGTTGCTGATTAACCTCTCTGCATATTTTACCCAACAGCAATTAGAGGAGGCAAACTTGTTATTTGAACTGGCCTATTCCAACAGCAAGCTTGGAGACGATGACAAGGCCTATAAACTTTACGTACGGTTGTTCGAAGTAAATCCAAACAGCAGCGGAGCATGTAACAACCTTGGAGTGATCGCCGATAAAAGGAAAGACTATGCCCAGGCGGTCGAATGGTACGAAAAAGGACTGATTATTGACCCGAAGGATGAGCTTATAAAAAATAATTTGAAGTCATCCAGGCAAAAACTTAACGAACAAGAGGAAGAAGTTAAGATCAAAAAGCGACTTGAACAGGAGCAAATGGAAGCCATTACCCTTTTGAAAAAAGAGTCGGACTTCGCACTGGATAAATTGCGGATATTTTTAATGAATATTAAAAAGGAAAGCAGCTTTAAGGACGGCAAGCTGCCCATCCCGAAAAACAGGTTCCCACAATTGATGGGGGCGCAAAAGCAATTCGCTGATTCGCTGCGCGATCAATGGATCAGCAGGAAATACATAATTGAAACGGGTGAACGCAACGATTACCAGGTGATGGTCTATGCTATTAACCCGCATATTGAAGTGGAGCTGACTCGGTTAGAAAACTATAAGCTTCCCGCTCACTGGATCGCCGGAATCGCGTCCATGACCCCCGAAAAGTTAGAGCAGCACCATTATTTCAGCCTGATCGAAAAAATCAAAAAGGCGAATAAAAAGTTTTCTACCCTGCTTGAAAGGGACTACAATGAGTTGGTATTTAATGCGCTTGTAGGCAATGACAAAGCTACCATCGTACTTTCGGGTTCTATGGTTGAATTGGTCCTAACCTATTATTTTGAGAAGAAAAAAATGGCGACAATACCGGTCATGGACAAAGGCGCACTGAAGCCGAAAAAATTATACAACTGCGTATTAAGTGACCTTATCGATCATGCTGAATCGCAGAAGCTTTTTGGGACTGATTTCCCGCATCTCAGCAATTTGTCCCGGATCTACCGCAATTATATCCACCCTGGCCGGGAGTTGAAAGAGCGCCTTGATAAAACGAAGGCAGACCTTTGTTTTATCAGTGTGACGGAAATACTCAAACGGGTATTGTGATTCGGTCACTCCTTTAATATTCGCTAATTTAGAGCTAACTAAAATTAATATATTTTGAATTACCCAGTTGACGACGAAATCCCATTAAAACATGCCTGCCATTACTGCATCGGGGAAAAATTTCTAAGCGCAGAGATGCTGGACAAGGGCAAAAAAAGAAAATGCGCCTATTGCGACCGGTCAGCAAAGGGTTACCGCCTGGGAGAGATTGCAGAGCGGGTCGATACGGCATTCCAGATATTTTATACCCGGACATCGGATGACATGGACAGCATGGAAGAGCGGATGCATTTTGACCGCGAATCCGATTATAACTGGAGCCGTTCCGGTGACGAGGTCATTGATGCCATCGCCATCGCTATTGAAGCGGAAAACGAAGTTGCCGAAGATATCCAGGCTGTACTTCAGGATAAATATTATGATCACAGCAGCGCCGAGATCGGTGAAGAAACGGAGTTTGCGAATGACAGCTATTATACGACAAAGAGTTTGGAGGACGAAAGCTGGCAGCAGGAATGGGCGAAATTTACAATGAGCCTGAAAACGGAAAATCGATTTTTTAATCATGCCGGTGCCAAACATCTTACAGAAATCTTTACGGGGCTGGAGGATACCGAAACCGACAAAAAACGACCCGTAGTCGTGAAGGTCGGGGCTGGCCACCAGATATCCAGTATTTTCAGGGCGAGGGTTTTTCAGTCCGATGAAAAATTAACGGAAGCGTTAAGACGCCCGGAACTCCACCTCGGCCCGCCGCCGTCCGCCTTTGCCAGCAATGGCAGAATGAATGCGCGCGGGATTTCTGTCTTCTATGGTGCCGAAGACGAGGATACCGCACTGGCCGAGGTTCGACCATTCGTAGGCTCACAGGTAGCCGTCGCCAACTTCAGAATCATCAGGGAACTTAAAATGCTGGACCTGCGTTCCTTCGGAAATATCAGAATCAGAGGCAGCATCTTTGATCCGGCGTTTGCGAGACAACTGGCCAAGGTGGCTTTTTTAGATGAGCTGTCACAGCAGCTCACCCGTCCGATAATGCCGGACGATGAATTATTTGAATACCTGCCGACCCAGGCGATCTCGGATTTTTTAGCAACAGAACCATCTTTCAATTTTGACGGTATAATATTCCCTTCTGCCCAGGTTGAAGGGATGCATGCCAACCTGGTCTTGTTTAACAAAGCCTCACGGGTCCGCGAAATAGTATTACCGAAGGGGACAGATTCAGTTGTCCGGCTGACGGATTGGGACGGGGAAGGCGTAATCCCATCCTACGATGTTACAGAGTGGGTACCGGAGCCAACTGATGAAGCAACGGAGGAATCCAGTTTGTTTGAAGATCTATACGGTTACAAACCGGAGAAGATCGATCCGGATAAGCGCCCTATAACGCTGGAAATAGATATGGAATCGCTTGTCGTTCATGTCATCAATTCGGTCAAGGTCAACAGTGAGCGAAATATTGTTTCGCGCACGCGATACGGTCCTGACGAGATCATAGATGAGTGACAAAACAAATATGATGGATCCTTAAGAATTAAATAATTTTCACCTGATCATGGAAATAATAGGCCTTTTTAAATCGGAGTTTTCCCGGCTGTTAGCAGAATGCCGGGCAAAAAATGAATTTGAATTTGTAAACGTTTTGCTTGGATATAAGGGAATGGGTGACATTTTCGCGCTCACTCACTTTTATGAGAGCGACAGCCTTTTTACGGAGTTTCCGAAACTAATGAGCGGTGACTTCAGCGATAAGAATACATTGCGGCTGGGGTTATTCCTTTATTGCCATTTCTTTGAAATGGATGAACTGTACCGGATGGTCGGCAACCTTGTCAATATTGCCAATGGCGGCAGTTTCCAGCCATTCCTTTTTGATGATATTGATGAGGACGATCTTTATCCAAGAGAGAAGATCGCGAAAATCAGGGAGCCGGCAGTTAGCTGCGGATTCGAACCACTCATGAACTGTTTCGATTTTTTTTACAGCAACCAGTTGCGCAACTCTTTCTTCCATTCCAATTACTCGATCAGCGAGGGGAATTATGTAAATACTTCGCGCAAGCATGAAATCATTATTAATGGGCAGGTCAAACAAGTGATCAGTATAGAGAACGACCTGGCACCCTTACTTAGCAGTACACTGGAATTCGCACAGCATTTCTTTCTTGAGATCAGAGAAGCTAAACTGTCCTACAAACAAAATAAAATCATCCTTGGAAAGTTAGGTAACATAGAACCTATCGTGATCCTTGGCGATGCCGAGAAAGGATTGATCGGTTGGGAAAGTTCGTCAGGTAGCGCCATCAAATTTACCGATGTGTCCGGTACGCCGTACCTTGGTGCCTGGAACATCCGGATTAATACCCCAAACAGGAAGACCAAGGAATTAGGCAAGCGGCTAAATAAAATCGTTGAAACGGACATTTATGTTACTAACGATCCGACTTTACTACAACTGGAAAAAGAAATTCTCGCGCATTTTGACCGGGATCTCGTGAAGCAATTGGCCATACCTTTTTACAACTGGGGAAACAACACGGTCATCCTGGCTAAAAAGAAAAAGCAGGATCAGGAGCGCCTTTTCCTATTAAAGAACGCTTTGGCAAGATACGAGCAGGCTCTTGTACATGACAGCACCTTTGAACCAGCCCGTTTCAACAAAATTCTTACTGAAAAGGAAATTTGTGAATTAGGCGGCATTGAGCCGGATTACCTGGATTTGTATTACCAAATCCAACCGCTTTTGGGCATAGATGGTTCTCAGGCTGAAGTGTTGTCCGTGTCAGGCGATTATTCCTACCAGGCTGCACTGCAAATGGGGGATGATGCGCGGACTATTCAGCTCTTTAAGGAGTCGGCGAACCATTATCAATCCCTTTCAGAGCTGGAGCCCGGGAATTGCAATGCACATTTCAGACTGGGACATAGCCTTTGGAAGGCTGCAACTTATGAGGAGAATGGTGACTGGATTGACGATACGGAAAAGGCTAAATCGGCGTTTCGCGCGAGCCTGCGTTGTTCCCCGTCGGAAATAAAATATGTGATCGCGTTCGCTGACCTGTTAGAATACTGTGCTAACGCCTTACCGGATGATGGTATTGAAGACTTGAAAGAATCGATTGTCGTCTTATCAGATTCCATTGTTTTTAATCCCGGCATGATGGAACTTTTCTACAAAAGGGCCAATAAGCGATTGTCGCTTTGCCAACGTTTGGAAGGGCGACAGGAAAAAGAACATATGCTGTTGTTAGCCAAGGAAGACTTTGAAACAGCCATTCAAGGCCAGATCGATCATCAGCGTTACCTAAATAATTATGGGGTTGCTTTGCTTGAACTTGGCAGGAATAGAAAACGAGACGATAGTGAATCTTTGTTAAGAGAAGCGATCACCCTCATGGATGGGCTTATCGCTTCCCAGCCTGAAGCAGTAAACTCCTATTTAAACAAAGCCAACGCGCTGATTGGCTTGTATGATTTATTTTCGGTTTCCGATGACCTTAATGCTGCGGAAAACCTATGTGTAACAGCTAACGGTTTGCGACCGCAAAGTGCTGATTTCCTGATAGAGGAAATTATAGAAAGGAGATAAAGCGTCTTGATTTTATCCATCGCTAGCTTTTATTTGTCCAAAATCGGCCAGCTCGATATAACGCGCGTTAAAATCCTCCGCAGGCAGCTTATTCTGGATCAGCCGGAAGAAATGCTCATCATGACTGGAGATCACCAGCTGCTTATCATAGGTCGTGATCATTGAGCGGATTAAATCTAAAAAAGAGAGGATATTAATATCACTTAGGTTCTGCACCGGATCATCCATAAAGATCGTTGAGATTACCTCGCTGCCCGTTTCAAACACCTTGGCTAAAAAGATGCTAAGCGACAACACATTCAATTGTCCCGCGCTCAAAAACAGTACAGGGTTCAAATGATCGCTCGCACCTACGGCATGCACTTCCAAACCCGGTCCCTGGTCACGGATCTGCGGGGTAAAATCGATTCGGTTTAATTCCGGGTGCGGCTCAATGCGCGAGTAGATCTGGTTGATCACCTCCTTGTTAAAATAATTACTGATCTCCCGATCAATGTATTCCGCCGCCGCTTTGCGAGCCGTCACCAGCTTGGCCTTGGCCCGCTCCAGCCGGGGCAACGTTTTATTAATATCTGCCTGCTCACCTTCCAGTCGGGCCTTGTTGATATTTTCGTTGATCAGCTCAATTTGAATTGTGAAGTCCCTCAAACGCTCGATCTCCGCTTCGACTAAAGCGATTTGATCAATGGTATATTTCAAAGCATTTTCCACCGTAATCAATTCAATCCCATCTTCCTCATCCAAAATGTGATTATCATGTAGCGCAGCATACGTATTGATCGACCCTTCCAGTGCGCTGATCACGGTCTTCAGCTCAAACTCCCTTCCTGCGATCGCTTCTTCCCGCAATGGTTCTTTAAGTTTAGCCATATTGCCATTCAACTCGATGAGCTGGGCCTTTAAAGCCGCCAATTCGCGGCGAAGCCCGTTGATCTTTTCTTGCGTTTCTTTTTGCAGGTTTTCAAAATCTTCTTTGGTAAGCATGCTCACCTGTACGCCCAGCTCAGCTGCGAGACGCTCGCAGCTGAGCGATGTAGCTGAGGAGCGCAAGAGTGCCATCGAATTATCCAGTTTCGCGCTCCGGTTCCGGTTCACGCTCACCCGGTTATCAGCCCGCTCCATCAGTTCATTTTTACCGTCTAACACTGTGGCTAAACGTTCCGTTCTTTTCGTCAGCAATTCCAGGCGCGCGGCGAGCAGTTCATCCAGCCCCGCCGGCGCCGCCCTGTTCTCAGATGCATCGTTCAAGTAAGGGCTGAGTTCTTTATTTAAGGATTCCGCCATATCACCCGCGTACAATTGGCTTTGTTTTAATTCGCGCTGCTGCGTGGTCAAATCATCTTTTTCCCGCTGCGCGGTTTCCAACAATACACTCACCGTTTGCAGTACACTACGCCAATAAGCCTCGATTTGCGCTTTGACTTCCTGCTGACGCCCTGCTAATTTCTTTTGTTTGTCTTCCAGATCCCAGATTTTCCGCTCCTGATCCTGCACTTTTAGCGCTACCCTTTTTTCTGAACGAATCTGATTCATCAAGTCGCTGACATTCGCAAATTCGGTTTTACAAAGCGGGCAATGGTTTTCATCCAGCGCCTGCACATATTCCGCGCCCCAGGCTAGCAGCCGGTCCAGGTTCTCTTCCAGCGAGCCGGAATGCTGGTAGTCTTTTTTGACCCGCTCCAGTTCCTGACTATTTTGCTCAAATTGCCGCTGCAAGTCCCGGTAAGTGGTCAAATGTTCGCCCAATGCCAGCACGTCCGCGTCCAACAATTCGCTGTAATCAGCGGATTCCAGTAACTGGGTTACTTCCCGTCGCCTTTTGAGAAACCCGTCGATCTGCACTTGCTTTTCCGCTAATAGCCGCTCGAACTCCTTGATCTTTTTTTGGTCCGCTTCCGAAGTATCCCGCCAATACAAAAATTGCTGATGTTTTTCCAGTAGGGAGTTAATATTTTCGCGAAGCTCAGCCCGCTCATCCTCCCATTGTCGCAGCAAGGTATGTAAAACCCGGAAAGATTCGCGGTACACTGTCATCTTTGCCAGTTCTCTTTCGCTATCGTATAATAAGTCCTGCTCTTGTTTTTGTAGCAAGCCTAATTCTCGCTGCTCCGCCAAATAGATATCGAGCAAGCCCAAGAGTTCAGTTACTTGTTTTAGCCGAGCCATCCCCGCTGCCAGCGATTCCTGTCGTTCGGCTTCCGCTTTGGTCGCCGACCGCAGATCCAGGTATAATTTTTCCAGGGCTAGTAAAGCCGCCTGTTCCTTTTGCCGGACCGGCAGGTCTTTGCTGGCCTGTGCATACGCTGGGAACCTGGTAATTAGGTCCTGCAAGCCCGTCCGGGAACGGATATGCTGCTCCAGCTGGAATTCACCTCTCTTTAAAAAGCTCAGTGCCGCTTCTCGCAGCGATTGATAAACCGCTTCATCCACAGGATGCGCCAGCGACTCCGCTGTAAAGCCCAGAACCGAATCTTTTTTGAGATCCACGATGCGAGTATTGATCGTTTGCAAATGTTGATCCGTATTCAGCAAAGCCTTGATGCCTTTTTTGATCAGCCCTAGCCGGTCTTGCGCCGCCTTCTGTTCTCCTTCGATCATCCGCAAATAACTGCTCAGCTGCTTATAGGTCCGCGTCGCCGATTCGCCTTCCGACCAGATTTGACTCAACGCAGTAAACTTTTCTTCCGGGGTCGTGAATTTTAAAAAAGAATCGATCTGGTCCTGGGTCAGCAAATTACTGCTGCACAATTTAGCCAAATGGGCCTCCTTCAAGGTTCCCGAATACACACCCTGGCGGTAATCGTATTTACCGGTCCGGCCGTTGATCTTGCGCGAATCCACCCGGCGCTGCACAGTTTTACCATTTTCGGTTACCACCGTGATCTGGCCCTCGCGGCCCTTGGTAAAGCTCTTACGGTTGGTCAGCAGGATCTGATCTCCAGTTGCAAAATCTCGCCGCTGAACCTCCTCGGCGATATTTTCCCGCTCGAAGCGGCCGATCTTGCCCGAAAAGCTCCATTCCACCGCATCAAAGAACGAGGTCTTCCCGTAACCGTTCGGCGCATAGATCACCACCAAGTTGGCCAGTTTGCCGCCCTGCTCGAAGGAAAACACTTGTTTACCTTCATAGACCCGAAAGTCGCTGATCTCAATTTGACGGATCTTACTCATGGCCCAATAAATTTAAAAGGTCTTCTAAACTGGCGGTCTTGTCCGCATCGGCAAATTTTGACAATACTTGACCCACCGCCGGATGCGCGCTGTCCAGCAAGCCGCGGAGCGTACCCGTAGAGACGGGGCGCTGCGTGATTGGAAAATCGAACAGCTCCGCCTCGATCAGTGCTTGTATGCGTACTTCATCAATAATCCCCTCCACATTAGCGCAAACGATCTTGCGGGTAGAGAACTTATCATGCTCGATCTCCTGCTTAAGCCCATGCGCCATCTTTTCCTGCACGATATAAAAAAGATATAAGTTCCATCGTTCCGCGCTGCTTTCCAGTACCTGGCTTTGAAAGGAAATTGCCACGTGATCGCGCATTGCTTTATAATTTGCTTGCAATTCCTCCGCCGTAGCAAAGACCATCGCAAACGAGTAGATCGAGATCTTTCCTTGCTTTTTCGCCCAGCAAGAAATAGCCGGATCTTTAAAAAATGAATCCGTCTGGGACAGTTTGTCCAGCATGGCATTGGCTTTAATTAAGGGCATCTTTAAAAAGGTTTTCAAGGTTTTGTGTAGCTTCTGTAATCGTTTGGCTCTGTTTGACCTGACGCGTAAGCTCGGACAAACTAATGACGCCGAAATCGAGCTTGCCGGGCACGATCATGCCGGCTTCGGAAGGCGTGGAAATATCGGCGACAATGCGATTTTTACGTTCCGCCGTGAGTACGCCACCCAGGCCGAAATCTCCATGCGGGGAATTGAACACATGGCAGCTGTTATGCTTCAGCTCATTGTTCATCCAGCGACTGCTCAGGTATTCACCGGTGATCGAAAAGAATTGCTGGCTGTCCGTAAAAAAAAAATTCAAACTTACGGTCAGCGGCACGGTGATGGGGGTAAGCTCCACATTGAGCAGCTTGGATAGCCGAGTCGAATCGATCGTGATACTAACTTTGTTCACCTCCTCATAACTTCCCCTGACCACCGCAACATAAGTCAAAAACTTAAGCCAACCCAGCCAGAGTTGCCGGTTATCTGTTTCGTTGCGCCGTAACCGCGTGATCACCTCGCGCAGCGTAGCCGGGCCGGCCGGGTAGAACAGCCCGCCTTTTAATTTCTCTACGATGGCTTGCGGGCTAAGTTTACTCGACACCTGGCCTCCGGTCGCCAGACAGATTCCACGGATTGCTCCCTCCAGTGAGCCAAAGGCCTCCGCGATCAGTCCCGAAAAATCGCTGAGCGAATCCGGTTTAACGCTCACGTTTTCCTGAATTAAAAAGGCCGCGGCCTTGCGAACGCTAACGCCATGCAAATAGGTCGTGCCCTTATATCTCATGATTCCGATCACGCGTCCTGCCGCATCGATCATCCCCGAGCCGGAATAGCCTTTATATTTAGCGCTCAGGCTGACTCCTTGTGCGGTCAATGTCAAATCATGAGTGCGGTCATGAGGATCATTTATCTGATCGGCCACCACACCATCCAGTGGCAGTCCTGCGCCTTGGCTGCCCGGGTCATCGGGATGTCCGTGACAGGCCCATTCGGTTCCGCGCACCACTTCGGCATCATAAAGTTCCATCATGTGCTGACTCGCAAATTCGTTCGTTAGCAATATCGCCAGGTCAGATTCCGGGCAGATCGCCTGCACTCCGGCCTGAAATGGCACCCCATCGACGCTTACTATTTTGACGATGTCACCTACTGCCATTCCCGGCACCACATGCCGGCAGGTCAGGATCTGGCCTCGGCCTACAAAAAAGCCCGTGCCCGAATCACCCTCTTGGCGAATATGACAGGTGCATTTTTTTAAGTGTTCGGTATCGATCATACATCTAATTCAATAAAGGTCTGCATTTTTACGGTATAATGAAACGTCGCCTTGAGCTCCGGATCATCCAGCCCCTCCATGTGCTCTAGGGTATGGTTAAAGATTAGCTCTCGCTCCGTTATGCCATGCGTCAGCTTCCGGTTCACGATGAGTGCGATCGTCTGGAGGTCCGGATGCGCATGTGATTGGTGCAACCCGTTGGTTGAAAACAACCATTTAGGGCTGTCAATCAATTTGAACAGATCCGGATGATTGTTACGGTAACTGCCATGGTGCGCAACTTTCACCGCGTCAAAATAAATTGGATAGTTGGCATCATCACCATATACTTTATTAAGCTGTGTCATAATCATTTCCGCATGCGCATCCGCCAGCAGCAACAGCTTTTTACCATTCGCCTCCAAAATAAAAGCGATTGAACTGCCATTCGCCGCCGCACCATCTGCATCATAACCCGAACCATCGCTCAGCTTGCGGATCAACGCCTCGTTGATCTTCCCTGTTCCGGAAATTTCATAGCCCGACGGCAGATCCGCGATATGGCCACCTTGTTGCACATACAGCGCAAAGGCATCGTCGATCTTTTCCGATCCTGAAAGCGGAATTTTAAGTTTTTTCAGCATTGCTTCAAACTCGGCTTTCAATTCATGCAAGGCCGCTGCCGTAGGAGATAAGAGCGTTAATTTAACCGTACCATTCACTAGCACCTCCCGACCATTCTCGATACACACCGCCTTCCCGCCAAAATCACTGTTCCAAGGATATCCCTTTGCTAGTAATTCTTTTCCCAAAAAAGACGCTTGTTCCGCATTGATTTCATGACCATCCTCATCCGGGCCGCCAAACTCTTGGTGATCCGCCATGAATTCCTCCAAGAGCAGTTCTTCCTCTTTGGATAATTCCTTTACGGCCTTTGGCTCATCCTGTAAATGCCTGTAGGTGTTCAGCCAGACCTGTTCAATCGAAATGATCTTCGGCTCTGCTAAGGCTCCGTTTTCCTTGATCAGCTTGGTTGCGCTGTGTATATGATCATTATCGTAATGCGTCACAATGAACCGGTCGAGTCGCTTGCCCGCTTTTTTTAAGTCCTTGATGATCGGTAGGATACTGGCCTTATAGCGCAGCCCGCAGTCTATTAATAAAAATGTCTCGCGCTGGGTTTGATCGACAGGATAAACACTGAGGAGAAGCGTATCGCCATAACTGGCTGGAATGAGATGAATAGTAATCACGCTAGTTAATAAGGTTTAAAATTTTGAAGCCGTTACTGAGGCCCTCATACAAATATATGAGTTAAACCGATTGCAACAAGGCGGTTTATGGGCCGTTAAGATTAGCTAGTCAATGACATTGGTCATTTTAAAGCAACTGTTAGCCATTGCAGCCAATCAATTTGCTATTTTAACAAAGGATAACAATTTATTATTAATGTTAGTTAAATTTTTTATGTCAACATAAACGATATTATGTTTCATGATATTTGCGGAAGGCTGTTTCAAACAGCATCTATTAATCAAAAGAAGAAGCCTACCGATCGATATGTATTGGCCATTATTAAACAGCTCAAATTTTCGGTTCGTTGATTCTCGATGAAAGATTATAAATCTAAATATGAATAAGTAGACATTAGTATATTAAAGGTCTATATATATTCAAGTAACAAATATGTAACAACGCATCCTTGACCAAATCGTAAAATAGTCTTAAATTGGCCTCTGTAAATCGTATGACACGATTTCCTACTTACTTTTCAGATAGCAAATAAAATACTCATAATCTTTTGGTCCCTGGTTCGACAGTAATAAACATGCCTTAAAATTAACTTTTCCATCGTCTGGGATCGTTTTCATATGTGATATTTTCCCTAGGTTACCATGTTATCTTGATTTAAAATCTCTATATTTTTAGGAGGGGGTGAAAAGAATTTTTCACCCCCTTTCACTGTTTTCGCTTTTGCTGTCTTTTTACTTTCGTTCTTGAATTTTAAATTGATTTGCAATGTCACATGAACTGATTACAAAGGATGACTTAGAGAAATTTCGACAAGCTTTATTGAATGACCTTACAACCATAATAAGGACTTCTGGAAATAACGCCGATGAGTGGCTTAGATGCTCAGATGTCAGAAAATTATTGAAGATCTCGACAGGGACAATTCAAAATTTAAGAATCAGTGGCAAACTTAAATCAAATAAAGTAGGAGGGATACACCTGTACAAAAAGTCAGATGTGGAGAATATGATAGTAGGGAAGGGAAAATAAGCGTGCCTGAGCCATCCATCATAGTGAAATTATATTCGAGGATATCTAGCGATGAAAACGTCACCGTATGGCATATTAGCCTTTATATGTGTCTATTAGAGATCTGGTGTTTATCCGGGTTTAAGAAACAGTTTAAGGTCTCCCGCAAAAACCTTATGAAGAAGGCCCATTTTGGTAGTATAACCACCTATCATAAATGTATCGCCAAACTAATTTCTTTAGGCTACATAACCTATCAGCCAAATTATGATCCCTACCAGGGAAGTCTTATAGAAATCAAATTCTAAGGTCAGCATTGGTTTACTGACCTTAGAACTGACGTTGTTCCTAATAGCTTTTCGCTGTTAACGCATCTTCTAATAAAAGCATATCCTGGCTTACTTTGTAATTTTGCATTTTAGCATAGTGCTGCGTTTGCCTAATTGATGAATGGCCAAGCATTTTTGAAACCGCTTCTATTGAAACTCCATTGTTTAGCGTAACCGTGGTAGCAAAAGTATGCCGCGCGATGTGAAAGGTGAGTTCCGCGTTGATCTTGCAGGAATCTGCAATTTCCTTTAAATAGGAATTCATTTTTTGATTCGTTAAAATAGGTAGTGCATAACCAGAGTCCGCACACCTGCTATGTTCCCGATATTTTGACAGAATTTTTTTTGCCTGAGCTAACAAGGGTAGGTGGGAGGCTGAATTGGTTTTTTTTCGATTTATAAATATCCATTCCTTGCCGTCTACACCATCTTTAATGTCTGATCTTTTTAAATTCTTTACATCCGCGTAGGCAAGGCCTGTATAGCAGCTGAAAACAAATATATCTCTCACCAGGTCGAGACGCTCTGTTTCGAATTTTCGTTCGATGACTTTTTTTAACTCCAATTCGGTTAAGGCAATTTTCTCGACCTCTTTTTTTGTAAGCTTAAAGTTTGCGAACGGGTCGGCCGGAAGCCACCGATTTTTAACGCAGATCAATACGACCTTTTTGAAGTTGGCCAGATATTTCATTGTGGAATTATGATTGCATTTTCGAACGGTCTTTAACCAGAAAGCATACTGGGATATAAACTCATAATTCAATTCTTTGATTGGCTTATCATCTATTTTATACATCCACCTGATAAAATCCTTTGTGTGCTGCATTGAAATTTCGTACCGTCCAATGGTTCCTGAAGCATAATCTATGCCTTCCAGCGCCTTCATTTGGTCGTTGTGATGCTTAAATACGTCTAATATCATCCTTGGCTTTTCAGTCACACCATTAATAATATCTTTAATTGCCTGACCTGACACAGGCTTATCGGAATCGTTCAAAGATCTCTTAGCCTGATAGATCATTTGTTCTAACGTATCCAGGTAATAATTGAGTTCCTTGGTGCTCTCTTTATTTCCGGATTCTCTACCGGCCGCGGTATTCCAGCGCGATAACTCACATTTTCTTTTTGTAGAAAGTTCGGTAGCCTTTCCGTCCACCGTGATCTTTACATAAATAAACCTTAGGGTTTCATTTTGATTTTTTGGTTGTTTTAAGAAAAACATCAATCCAAAGCTTTTTTCCAACATAACACATTAATAAAAAGGTTAACAAAATTACGTTTGTGCCTGCTGTATCACAAGATGTCCATCTCGTAAACATGCTGTAATACAGTTGGTTATAAGCCATTCGTAGAGTCTTTTTATTTTTTAGCCTGACTTTTAAAAGACTCTACGAATGACGCAAAAGAGTTTTGCGATTGTATGCGAGTTTTGGTAGGTAATGACAAAGAAAAAGCCCTTTAATCTTTCAATTAAAGGGCTTTCTACACTTTTTAAATGCTTTCTGCGGAGAGTTAGGGTTCAGAACCTATGCGCTCTACGCTTTACTGATGCTGTTTTTGGCAAGTTTTTCGAAAAGACTCTACGAATGACGCAGTTTCTTTTGTTTTGCCTTATGGCGGAGAGCTAGGGATTCGAACCCCAGGAACCTTTCACAGTTCAACAGTTTTCAAGACTGCCGCAATCGACCACTCTGCCAGCTCTCCGGCGACAAAAGTACAAATCTGAACCGAATTGACAAATCTGTTTATAGTTTTTTTTCAATTATTTAATATTAGTAAATAAGTGTTTGTAAACCAGATTATTAATCTTTTTGATTTTCTGTTTTTTTGCTTCTGAAGCTGTTAAAACGCGGTTTTACGATTCTAATATTGCGTTTTGAAAGCTCAACACTTGCATTTAATTCAAAGCCGATGAGCAAAATCAGGGAGTTTAAGTACATCCATATCATTACCACAATGAGCGTACCGATAGAACCGTAAACTTTATTGTACGACGAAAAGTTGTTAATATAATAAGAGAACCCCAAAGAGGTTAACACGGCCAGCGCTGTGGCCAAAACTGATCCGGGATTTATAAACTTCCACCTTTTTTTGTGAGCCGGGCCATAACGGTATAAAACCGACACGGTTGCAAAAAATATGATTACTATAACCAGCCAGCTAACTATCCAGCGAAGAAAAAGAATAGAATAAAACCAAAAGATGTTTTTACTTGCCAGATGGTATTTAATAAAGCTGATGGCGGCCTGCCCGGCTACCAAGATGCCTATAGCTATCACAAGAGCAAAACTAATAGCTATGGTAAGGTAAAAGGCCACCACGCGCCTTTTTAACCAGCTGCGCCTGTCGGTAATAAGCGACGATTTATTAAAGGCTTTCATCAGGTTGCTTACCCCGTTGGTAGCAAAGTACAGTGTTGTTAAAAAACCAAAAGATAACAATTGGCCATTCTGGTTCTTGATAATATCTATAATAGTGTCCCTGAACGCCAGATAAGCATTTGTGGGCATAATGCTGGCCAGTATCTTCAACAGCTCCCTCTGGAAATTATCAATGGGTATATAGGGTATAAGCGTACATAAGAATATAGTAGCCGGAAAAATAGCCAGCATAAAGCTATAGGCCAATGACGAGGCCCTGTTTACCAGCGAACTGTTGGAGATCTCCCTTATAAAGAAATCGATAACGGTATATAATGGCAGCGGACGAAAACCCGGCAGGATAATATATTTTGTCCAATCAATTATGTACCGGTAAAATGCAAACCGGAGAAGAAAATGATGCAGCCATTTCATTTAAACCAAACTTACTCAAAAAATGGCAGCAATTTATCTATGAAATCCTGCGGGGGCTGGCATGGGCGATTTGTTTTCATATTGATAAATACCAGCAGGGTTTCGCCCTGGTTTATTAGCTCGTCCTTTTCATTAATTAGCTCGTACCTGAAATGGATCCGTATGCCGGGCATTTTATCCATGATCACTTTTACGCTGATCTGTTCATCATACAGGGCGGGTTTCAGGTATTTGCATTTGAGCTCCAATACAGGCATCATAATGCCCGATTGTTCCATACCCCTGTACGTTAAGCCCAGGCTCCGGAGCATCTCTACACGGCCAACCTCATAAAATTCGGCATAGTTGCCATAGTACATATAACCCATCTGGTCGGTTTCGCCATATCGTACCCTTATTTTAGTAGTATGCTCAAACATTATCGCTTAATGTTTCGTTCGTTAAGGGCTTGCTGAAATTTACGCGCATTCACCAGGTGGTCGGTAACGTTTGTTGCAAAAGCATGATAACCTGAGAAATCTGCTTTGGCACACATATAAATATAATCGCTTTTTTGATAGTTAAGAACAGCTTTCACTGCGTTAACAGACGGCATCATGATAGGCCCTGGTGGCAAACCTTTGTTCAGGTACGTGTTATAAGGCGAATTGTATGACAAATACCTCGTTAATACGCGTTTAATGGTAAAATCATTCAGCGCGAAAATTACGGTGGGGTCGGCTTCCAGTTTCATGCCTTTTTTAAGCCTGTTCAAATACAAACCAGCCACAGCAGGCATTTCATCATCATGCAGGGCTTCGGCGTCAACAATAGAGGCTAATACAGATACTTCCTGTGGGGTAAGGTTAATAGCAGCTGCCTGTTGTTTACGTTCAGGTGTCCAGAATTTTTGATAACTGGCATACATCTTTTCAAAGAATTTATCGGGCGATGTATTCCAGTACAATTGGTACGAGTTGGGCATAAACATCGTGTACACGTTGTCGGTAGTGAAACCGTATTTAGCAACATAACTCGCAGAGTCAAGTAAATGGATAACCGATGCCGAATCGGGCTCTATCTTTTTTGATACAAAGCCAGCAAATTGTTCCTTTTGCCTCAAACCATGAAATTCAAGCGTGACCGGCTCCTGGGTGCCCGATGCCAGCATGTTTATTAATTTACGGTTGCCCATTCCCTCGTGAAGACGATACCTGCCCGGTTTTACCCTTTTAGGGTAGTTCATATTAACAGCTGCCCAATGAAATGAGGCGGTATCTTTTACCATATCCTGTTGTTGTATGGTTTTCAGCACATCATCATAAGTGGCACCTGTATGTATATACAAATATTCCTGTTTGCTGGTAACATTTGGGCCAAAGTATTTTAAGTAATAGTTTACAGCGGTAAAACCCAGTAATACTACTATAACGAGCACCAGGGCTATGATGAATTTTTTTAGTATACCCTTTGACGGCGCTTTCTGTTCTGTCATGATAAATAGGATGTTTAATAATTATTTCAATTTTTGGAGAGCTATTAATCCGCCTGCTAAATTTTTAACATTTTGATAACCATTTTGCAGTAATATAGTTTGCGCGGTTTTGCTCCGTAAACCCACTTTGCAGATAACGATGATCTCATCAGTTTTGTTGTAACCCATGGTATCCGGATTTTGTTCCAGCTTTGACAAGGGGATGCTGCGCCCGCCTATATTATAGGTATGGTACTCCATTGCTTCCCGTACATCAATTAAATTTAATTGTTCGCCGTTATTTAAACGGGCAAGCAACTCAACGGCATTAATTTGCTGGGGCATCGGGTGTTTTTGTGCCTTGTGTAACTGTTAAGTTTATACGGGTGCCTATGCTTGTTTTACTCAGGGAGTCGGTTTTCATAGGATATTGTGATACCACCACGACGTTAGTCGAGTCGGTGATGGTGCCCTGATAAGTAATGGTACCAATAGTTAAACCCGATCCTTTTATAGCAAAACGGGCGGCATCAAGGTCAAGGTTTACCAGCTCGGGTATTTCAACTTCACTCGCGCCTTCACCATCGCCCAAAACAAGGTCAATACGTGACCCTTTAGGTATCTTGGTGCCTGCTTTGATCACCTGGCCGCCAAAACGAACCTCCAGTATACGGTCACGGGCAATATCAGAGCGGTAAGTAGTATCACCAATTTTTAAGCCGTAGTTTGACAGTGTTGCCACCGCTTCGCGGTAACTGCTTTGCTCCAGGTCAGGAAGCGAGATCTTGGGCGCCAGTAAAGTAACCATAGTTAAATATATCACCCGGCCCTCTTTTACGTTAGTGCCGGCATCAGGGTCCTGCTCAACAATGGTCCCGGGTGCAATGTCCTGCACATACACAGAGTCAATTTTATAATCAAAACCCTGTTCTTTTAGTATAGCCGTGGCTTTGTCAACAGACTCGCCCTTTAGCTTTGGCACCGGTATACCTGCACCATGATGGGTATAATACCCCAAACTGTAAAAAGCTATTAAAACTACAGCTATTACCGTGATAATAGCCATTATGATGTTATTGCGAAATGATTTTGTTTTTAAGTAAGCCCCAAACTTGCTCATTGATATCTAAGGATAATTACAGTCAAATTAAGTATCAAACATACTGATAATTTCGGATTTCGGAATTTCAATTTCGGATTTTGCGGCCATGCTTAACATATTAATTACTTTTATCATTAATTTCGAAATCGAAAACAAGAGGCGCTTAATTGCTACAAAATAGAAATATAAAATTCCAAAGACCGAACATCTGACATCCAAAATGAAAAAAAACATAGCTCTTTTAGCCGGTGGTTTTACCGGCGAGTACGAAGTATCTGTAAATAGTGCCGAAAACATCGCAGCCAATCTATCAGCCGAAAAATATAAGGTTTACACCATATTCATTAACCGCGACAGGTGGTTTTATGAATCAGCAAACGGATTGGTTGATGTTGATAAAAATGATTTTACGATAACTGTTGACGGCGAAAAAATAAAATTTGATTTTGCCTTTATCACTGTGCACGGTACCCCCGGCGAAGATGGTAAATTACAGGGATACCTGGATATGCTGGGCATACCTTATAACACTTGCGATGCCACAACATCGGCCTTAACCATGAATAAGGCCTATACCAAAACCATAGTAAATGGAATACACGGGTTGCACACAGCTCACTCTATGCGTTTGTTTGAAAAAGATATGCACGATGTGGCCATTATTGCGGCTACCTTAAAGTTTCCGTTGTTTATTAAACCCAATAATGGCGGCAGCAGCGTAGGCATGAGCAAGGTATATAATGTGGCAGGATTGCCCGAAGCGTTAAAAAAAGCATTTCATGAGGATGAACAGATCCTGGTGGAAGAGTTTATTAAAGGCAGGGAATTTAGCATAGGTATTGCCCGGCTTCATGGTAAAATAACTGTTTTGCCGGCTACAGAGATCATTACGTCAAAAGATTTTTTTGATTACGAGGCTAAGTACACATCGGGCGTAACCAAAGAGGTGACCCCGGCTGATCTGTCGCCCCAGCAAAACGAACGGATTGCAGGCATTGTGACCGAGGTGTACAATCGCCTCAATTGCAAGGGCATGGCGCGCGTTGATTTTATTTTACTGGAAGGCACCAACGATTTTTATTTTATCGAGATAAATACTACGCCCGGGCAATCGGCCAATAGCCTGATTCCGCAGCAAGTGAGGGCAACAGGCATGGACCTTAGCGAATTTTATGGCGCGCTGATAGAGGGGGCTATTTGATGTTGGATGTGTGTTTTCGGATTTGCGATCATTGTTGAATAGAAAACCTTAAAGTCTATACGTGTTTATTGAGGGGATGCGCATTTACCTTTCCTTTGTAACAAAGATTATCTCTTCTTTATCAAAACACCTATGCTGCAATTTATGAAATTCAAAAAACTGTATGGCGGTTTCCCGGCATTAAAGATTGATGGATTATCCATCGATCCTGGCATATACTGGATAAAAGGAGTGAATGGTTCGGGCAAAAGTACTTTGCTTAAATCAATTGCGGGTATATTATCTTTTGATGGCGATATATTGCTGGATAATAATATCAGCATAAAAAAACAACCGGTGGCCTACCGCAAACTGGTAAATTTTGCCGAAGCTGAGCCCATATTTCCTGAATTTTTAACCGGCAAAGAAATGATCGCGCTGTTTGCACAAGCCAAAGACGCGCCGGCAGGGCAGGAGCAGCACTACATTAACACCATGCAAATGCAGGCTTATGTGAACCGCCCGCTGGGTACTTACTCCAGCGGTATGCTCAAAAAACTTTCGCTGGTGTTGGCTTTTATGGGCAAGCCGAAACTGATTCTGCTTGATGAGCCATTGATCACTATTGATACCGCGTCGCTAACGATACTCAACACCTGGATTGCTGAAAGATACCGACAGGAAGGGACAAGTTTCCTGCTGTCATCGCACCAGGCGCTGGAGCATGCGGAGTTGCCGGCGGCGCGTGAATTATTGGTTGAGGAGCAAACCCTGAAATTTATTTCATAATGCGCCAGCCATTATCCAATGTATTGATAAAGGTATTTGGTAACGGTTTTTACCAGGTACATGCGGCTATACTGTTATTTGTATTTTTTGTAATGATAGGCGCGGTACCGGGTAATATGCTTATTACTTATCATAAATCATTAATGCTGGGCATGACCAGCAGCCCAATGATGTTATTACTGGTAGCAGGTGTTTGGCTTTTGTATGTATTTAAAAGCTGGCATTATGTTACCGGGCAACTTTTAACTGCCGATAAACAATTTTTGTTTTACAGCAGCAATTCATTGAGCAGATATAAGCAATTGGCTGGCTGGTGTTATGCGCAAACTTTTATTATGCTGCCTGTGCTCATCTATGCTTTATTAGCCGTTGGGGTAGGCATAAGTCATCATTATTATATATTACCGGTGGCCATCATGGTGTTTTTAACGGGCATCATCTGGTGTAGCGCAGTTTTATATGTACACATGTTAAACCGTTTGATTGAGGGCAGCACGCAGTCGGTATTGTTAAGGTTAACGGGCAAATGGCGCAAGCCTTATTTCAGCGTGTATATATATCATGTTTTCGACAGGCTAAAGGCGCCTTATGTTATTACCAAAGCAATATCGTGGTTAATAGTAACCGGGGTATTTTATTTGTTTGCAGATGTGAGAAGCGATCTGCGCGTTGCCGGCATTGCCATACTGGCAGTAATAACCGCGCATGTGGTACTCATTTTTGAAGAACGCCGTTTTGAAGAAACCCAGCTAAGTTTTTCGCGTAACCTGCCTTACAGCAGATTTAGGCTATTTTTAAATTTTACCGTGATTTACTTCTGTTTGCTGCTGCCAGAGACTATCTGGCTTTTTAGCAGGTTTAACCTGCTTATGGCAGCGGAACTATTGTTTGCGGGGCTGAGTACAGCCATGTTGTTCCATAGCCTGCTATATTGGTTTGGCTTAAATATGGAAAAATATATTCAATGGATATTGGGCCTTTTCATGGTACTGTTTTGGGTTATTATGTTCCACTTACTATGGTTGCTGATACCACTTAACCTGATAGTGGCTTATTTGTTTTTTTATAATAACTACTATAGGTACCAGGGAATGATGAGTAAGGAGTAGGTGAGTGGTTGGAAAAATTAACAAATAATTTAATGAAAAATCCTGAATATCCGTTAATCAAAAAACTCACTATTCACTACTCATCACTCCCTACTATATCAAATATTGTTCAATTATATCTTCCGGTATCTTAACTCCCCGGCCGGTGGTCATATCAATCATGGTATAATCAAACCAGCCGTCGCAGCTAATTTTATTGGTGCCCTTGTTGGTAATAGTAAACTTTACCCGGCAGCCTTTATCGTCAATGCTTTCTATGCCGGTTTTTACAATGAAGTAGTCGCCCATGGTTAAGGCGCGTTTATAGTCAACGTGGGCTGTGCGTACCACCCAGCCAAAGCCTCGGTCCATGAACTTTTCCATAGCCATGCCATAGCAGCGCTCCATCTGATCATACCTGGCGGCCAGCACATAATCAAAATATTTGCTATTATGCACATGCTGAAACATATCAATGTCATCGGGGCGTACGCGGAATTCGGTCTCAAAAGTGGAGTAAGCGGGAGTGTCCATGTGGCAAATATAATGAGTGCCGGTCAGATTGTTTAAAACTGAGAAATTGTTTGTTGATTTTACAAAACCTGCTGTGGTTTATCAATACTATCATTGTAATTTTTATCTTCGGGAAACTCCTTATTGCCATGAAAATACTTCGTAAATTCCTGTTGCTTGTTTGTTTATTTTCAAGTATTAGTGCAATTGCGCAGCAGCAAGCTGTAAATATGCAATACACCGTTTCTATGGAACAAGCGGCCGATCATTTTTACCATGTAGAATTGACAAGCAAGACGAAAGGAAAAACGCTCGATTTTAAGATGTGCGCCTGGACGCCAGGATATTACCAGTTACTTGATTTTGCTGGTGCTGTTCAAAATTTTAGGGTTACCAATAATAAAGGTACAGCCATTAAATGGGATAAGCCATCCAAAAATGTTTGGCGGGTTTATAGTAATAATGCACCTTTGTTAAAAATTTCATACGATGTTAAAGCCGTAGTTGCTTTTGTGGGTAATGTTTACCTTGATGAAACAAGGGGTTACATTACACCCGGCGGTTTGTTTATGTACCTTGATAAAGAACTGCACCACCCGGTTACCGTACAGATGAAACCTTACAGCAAGTGGACCAATATGGTGGCTACAGGTTTAGATACCATTCCCGGCAAATACCATGTTTATAAAGCTGACGATTTTGATGTATTGTATGACAGTCCTTTCCTTATGGGCAACCTTGAAGTACTGCCGCCATTTACCGTAAAAAACAAGCCGCATAATTTTATCGGTTATCAGCTCCCGGCTTTTGACCGGCAGGCATTTATGAACGACCTGAAGAAGATAGTTGAAACGGGCAGCAATATTATTGGCGAAATACCATACACGCATTATACCTTTTTATCAATAGGTGCAGGTGGCGGCGGAATTGAACATTTAAATTCTACCTCACTAAGTTTTAGCGGCGGCGAGGGTTTTAATACGCCCGAGGCCAGAAAAAAGCTATACAATTTTATAGCGCATGAGTATTTTCATCATTACAACGTAAAGCGCATAAGGCCAATTGAGCTGGGCCCGTTTGATTATTCAAAAGAAAACCATACCAATATGCTTTGGGTATCGGAAGGATTTACCGTGTATTATGAATACCTGATAGTAAGGCGTGCCGGTTTAATGACCGATGAAGATATGCTGGGCGATTTTCAAAACAACATCCGGAACTATGAAAACAAGCCCGGACATTTATACCAGTCGGCTACACAATCCAGCTATAACACATGGGCCGACGGACCTTTTGGCGGCACTGATGACGAAATGAACAAGACAATTTCGTATTATGATAAAGGCCCGGTACTTGGCTTAATGCTTGATTTTAGTATACGCCATGCCACCAAAAACAAAAAGACGCTTGATGATGTAATGCGATTGCTTTATTACAAATATTATAAACAGGTAAAACGTGGTTTTACAGAGCAGGAGTTCAGGAACGAATGCGAAAAGACAGCAGGCATGTCATTGCCCGAATTGTTTGAATATGCCTCAACCGTTAAACCACCCGATTACCCAAAATATTTCGCTTATGGCGGACTTAAAATTGATACCACAGCCACTACTGAATTTGACGCCTGGACCGGTATTAACGTGAGGCAACAGCGCGATACGCTCAGGATAACATCTGTTGACTGGAATTCACCAGCCTGGAATAAGAACATCAGGGGCGGAACCAAAATATTGACCGTTAATGGTACCCCGGCAACACTCAGTTTACTTAATAAAACGCTTGAATCAAAAAAGGAAGGAGATACGCTAACACTCGGACTACAAAAAGGAGATATAAAGCAGGATGTAGCTATAATTTTAGGAAAGAAACACGAAAAAACATTCGCTATAACCCCAATACCACACCCTGATGCACTGCAGGCAGCTATTTACAAAAGCTGGATAGGTAATTAGGTAAACATATGCTTATTCAACTTGCTAAATCCCTTGCAAATATGAAACACTAACTGTATCTTTGCACCTCAAATAATTAATCATTCACGCTTTAATATTATTCAAGTAATGTATTTAGGTAAAGAGGCAAAGGCAGAGATCTTTGCAAAACACGGTAAATCAGCTACAGACACAGGTTCTGCAGAAGGACAGGTAGCTTTATTTACTACCCGTATTGCACATTTAACCGGGCACCTGAAAAAAAATAAACATGATTTTTCAACCCAGTTATCACTTCAAAAATTGGTAGGTAAACGCCGTGCATTATTGGCATACTTATACAAAAAAGACATTGAAAGATATCGTGCTATCATCAAAGCTTTACAGCTAAGGGATATCATTAAGTAATTCTCTCATTTTTTATTTAAAAGCCATCCTGAACTAAGAGGATGGCTTTTTTACTTTTGAAACAATATTCACATACATAAAACCGATGCGCTCCGAAAGATGAAAAGGGCATCACAAACAAAAAAAGATGAGTTTAAATGTAATTAAAAAGGTTATTGATTTAGGTGACGGCCGCACCATTGAGATCGAAACCGGTAAGCTGGCCAAACAAGCTGATGGCTCTGTAGTTATTAAAATGGGTGATACCATGTTATTGGCTACGGTTGTATCGTCGCCCGAAGCGAAAGAGGGAGTTGATTTTTTACCCCTTTCTGTTGATTACCAGGAAAAATACGCAGCCACCGGACGTATCCCGGGTGGTTTTTTACGCCGCGAGGCCCGTTTATCAGACTATGAGGTTTTAATTTCACGTTTGGTTGACCGTGCTTTGCGCCCAATGTTCCCTGAAGATTATCATGCTGATACCCAGGTAATGATCTCCCTGATATCTGCAGATAAAGATATTATGCCTGATTGCCTTGCCGGTTTGGCAGCATCTGCGGCTTTAGCCGTTTCTGATATCCCTTTTAACGGACCTATATCTGAAGTTCGCGTAGCTAAAATTGATGGCCAGTTGGTAATCAACCCAACCTTAAGCCAGCTTGAAAAAGCAACCCTGGAGTTTATTGTTGCCGGCAGCGAGCATGATATCAACATGGTTGAAGGTGAATCAAAAGAAATTCAGGAAGCTGAACTGGTTGAGGCTATTAAATTTGCGCACACTGCTATTAAGTTACAGTGTTTAGCTCAAAAAGAGCTGACCATTGAAGTTGGTAAATCTGAAAAACGTGTTTACAGCCACGAAAACAGTAATGAAGAGCTTAAAAAAGCTATTTATGCTGCAACTTATGACCAGGTTTACGCTATCGCTTCTTCTGCATCTGCAAAAGACGAGCGTTCGGCTAAATTTAAAGAAGTTCGTGACGCTTATATCGAAACCTTAGGCGAGATAGATGATGTTACCAAATTCCTGGCAAAAAAATACTATCACGATGTGGAGTATGATGCTATCCGTAACCTGGTATTAGATGAAGGTAAACGCTTGGATGGCCGTACAACTACCCAGATACGCCCTATATGGAGCGAAGTTGGTTATTTGCCATCTGCTCACGGTTCGGCGGTATTTACCCGCGGCGAAACGCAATCATTAACCACCGTTACTTTGGGTGCTAAGGATGATGAGCAAATGATTGATGGCGCGTTCATCAACGGATACCAAAAATTCCTGTTGCACTATAACTTCCCTGGTTTCTCAACCGGCGAGGTTCGTCCGAACAGAGGTGCTGGTCGCCGCGAAATTGGCCACGGTAACCTGGCTATGCGTTCATTAAAACAAGTATTGCCGTCTGAGGATGAAAATCCTTATACTATCCGTATAGTATCTGACATATTAGAATCAAACGGTTCGTCATCAATGGCTACGGTTTGTGCCGGTACATTGGCGCTTATGGATGCAGGTGTTAAAATTAAATCGCCGGTATCAGGTATCGCCATGGGATTGATCACCAATGAAATGGGTACTAAATATGCTATCCTTTCTGATATTCTTGGTGATGAGGATCACTTAGGTGATATGGACTTTAAAGTAACCGGTACCGCTAACGGTATTGTTGCTGTTCAAATGGATTTAAAGATCAATGGTCTGTCATACGAAGTACTTACCAACGCCTTAAACCAGGCTAAAGAAGGCCGTTTGCATATTTTAGGCGAAATGGCTAAAACCATTACTCAGCCCCGTGAAGATTACAAGCCACACGCGCCACGTATTGTTACCATTAAAATTGATAAAGAATTTATTGGTGCAGTTATAGGGCCCGGTGGTAAGATTATCCAGGAAATGCAGCGCGAAACAGGTGCAACCATTTCTATCGAGGAAAAAGACAACCAGGGTATTGTTCAGATATTTGCCGACAACAAAGCATCTATCGACCAGGCGCTTTCACGTATCAGAGCCATTGCTTCAAAACCCGAAGTTGGTGAAATATATGAGGGTAAAGTAAAATCAATTATGCCATTTGGTGCATTTGTTGAAATTATGCCGGGTAAAGACGGATTGCTGCACATATCTGAAATTGATCACCGTCGTATTGAAAAAATGGACGGCATATTTGAAGTAGGAGATGAGGTGAGGGTGAAACTACTTGATATTGATAAGCAAGGAAAATTAAAGCTTTCAAGAAAAGTATTATTGCCAAGGCCTGAGTCGCCGAAGGCTGAAAATTAATTATAGAATTTTAAATAACAAAACCCTCTTTCCGAGGGTTTTGTTATTTAAATGATTTACTGAAGTTTTTTTAAAAAAATAAAACAAAATCAACCTGTCTGAGCTTTATAATAGTTAATAGATAGTTGTAAAACCATAAGTCCGATCCTGCTTGAAAAAAAAATGACTCCTTCTACGAATGATCCTTTAGATTTTCTGAACAATAATCCGCATGGGATACAGTCGGGCTCACAGACTGATTTGGTTCAGTTATTGTTATATGAGATCATAAGGGTTAAAGATTTAATAGTATACTATGACTCCATTCCCAATGGAGGCGGACAACTTGGCTCGTCAATTTTGAACGAGCTGGTATCAGAGGCCTACAGCTCCCTTGTAAATTATGATACCATACTGATGAAAAAGTACTATGACCTTCTGCTTAACTGTGATTAAATTGGGGTGCTCGAAAAAGACGCAATAAACAAAATTTCTTTTCTTAATATATGCCCCGCTAAGTGATGGTCAAGAATCTGTTATGATCCAAAACGTATATTATTTGTCATTCTATCGCTCAGGATGACAAGCTTTACATTTTACACCTCACATTTTTGTCATGCTGAACGGAGTGAAGCATCTTCTTCCATAGAAAAGCCGATACTCACAGGGCGAAGAAGATCCTTCGCTATCGCTCAGGATGACAAGACTTTGTATTTTATTTTAATATTTTATAACGCACACTTTGTCATGCTGAACGGAGTGAAGTATCTTCTTCCCATAGCAAAACCTGTGCTCAGCAGGGCGAAGAAGATCCTTCGCTATCGCTCAGGATGACAACACTTTTATGTTTTACATCCCCTTTTTTTACATTCCCTTGTCATGCTGAACGTAGTGAAGCATCTTCTTCAACAGAAAAGCTGGTACATAGCAGGGGGAAGAAGGTCCTTCGCTATTGCTCTGGATGACAAACTTTTGGCTATTAAAATCACACGTTGCCATGCTGAAATGGCAATAGAAGAGTGGAGCACCAAAAAACTTTACACTAAATTTATAACTCCCCCTTTAGGGGGTTGAGGGGATTACTATATTTGCATATGAATCATCTTATAGCACCATCAATTTTAGCTGCCGATTTTGCCAACCTGCAACGCGACCTGGAAATGATTAATAAAAGCGATGCTGATTGGGTGCATGTTGATATTATGGATGGTATGTTTGTACCCAATATATCTTTTGGTTTCCCCGTGGTAAATGCCGCAAAAAAACACGCTACCAAACCATTGGATGTACATTTAATGATCGTTGATCCCGACCGGTATTTAAAAGCTTTTAAGGATGCGGGGGCTGCCGGCATTACAGTGCATTACGAAGCTTGCCCGCATTTACACCGTACCATACAGGCCATTAAAGAACTGGGTTGCAAAGCAGGGGTGGCCCTTAACCCGCACACACCGGTTACGTTGCTGCAAGATATTATTGCCGACCTTGATCTGGTTTTGATCATGTCAGTAAACCCGGGTTTTGGCGGACAAAAATTTATTGATAATACTTACAAAAAATTAAAGGACCTTAAGGAACTAAGCAGGCAAAAAAATCCAGGTCTGTTTATTGAAGTTGATGGTGGAGTTGACCAGCATAATATTACAAAACTGGTTGATGCCGGTGCAAATGTGCTGGTTGCGGGCAGTTCTGTGTTCTCGTCGGCCGATCCGGCCACTACTATAGCTCATCTTAAATATCCCGAAAAGTTATTACAATCGTAATAAAATACCTTATCTAAAAAGGATTTATTTACAAATTTGCAATCAAAGGGCTTTTTGTTGATTAATTGACATTTTAAAATAAATGTAAATAAACTCTATATATTTTGTCAAATTAATTAACTTCGGCCCAACTAAATACAAAGTTCCTAATCGTGTATTCAGAACCTACAATTCGTTAATTATATGAAACATAATTTTGGTGCCGGACCAGGCATTTTACCTCAGGAAGTTTTAAAACAAGCTGCTGAGGCGGTAATCGATTTTAATGGTACAGGGTTGTCATTGTTAGAGATCTCTCACCGTTCAAAAGAATTTGAGGCAGTTTTGGATGAAGCTGTGAGTTTGGTAAAAGAATTATTCAATGTTCCTGAAGGTTATTCGGTGTTATTTTTACAGGGAGGTGCAAGCACGCAATTTGCTATGGCTCCGTATAACCTGTTGCCTTCAACCGGCAAAGCCGCGTACCTTGAAACCGGTGTTTGGGCAAATAAAGCCCTGAAAGAAGCTAAATATTTTGGAGAGGTTGAAATTGTAGCGTCGTCAAAAGAAAGCAACTTTACTTATATCCCTAAGGATTATACCATACCTGCTGATGCTGCGTATTTTCACATCACATCAAACAATACCATTTATGGTACACAGTTGCAGGAATTTCCAGCATCACCGGTACCGGTAGTTTGTGATATGTCGTCAGATATATTCAGCCGCAAGGTTAACGTTGCTGATTTCGGTCTTATTTATGCAGGCGCGCAGAAAAACATGGGCCCTGCCGGTGTAACGTTGGTAATAGTTAAGGACGATCTGCTGGGTAAAGTTGACCGTAAGATTCCTTCTATGTTTAACTATCAAACGCAAATTGAAGGCGGTTCCATGTATAATACTCCTCCATGTTTTGCCATTTACGTATCTATGTTAACGCTTAGGTGGTTAAAGGCTAAAGGCGGAGTTGAGGCCATTGAACAGGAAAACATTACAAAAGCAAGAGTATTGTATGACGAGATTGACCGCAACCCATTGTTTAAAGCCGTTGCTGCTGTTGAAGATCGCTCAAACATGAACGTTTGCTTTGTGATGGAAAACGCTGAGTTGGAAAAACCTTTCCTTAAACTATGCGACGAAAGAGGCATAGTTGGTATTAAAGGACACAGGAGTGTTGGTGGTTTCCGCGCATCTATATACAATGCATTGCCAATAACCAGCATTTATGTGCTGATTGATATCATGCAGGAATTTGCTGAAAATAATAAATAATTTATATGGTTCATCAGTTCATTTGTTCAATGGTTCATTAGTATTTAATGAAGCACACCAATGAACAAGTGAACAAGTGAACCAATGACTTTAATAAGATGATCAAAATATTAGCTAACGATGGTATCGATCCGATAGGCAAAAAGTTGCTGGAAGATGCTGGTTTTTTTGTTGATACCAACAATATCCCCCAGGAAGAGCTTCCTGAAAAGTTAAAAAATTATGATGCTATTACTGTACGTAGCGCCACTAAAGTACGTAAAGCATTAATTGACGCCTGCCCCAACCTTAAAGTAATAGGTCGTGGTGGTGTTGGTATGGACAATATTGATGTTGAATATGCCAGAGAGAAGGGATTAAGTGTTTACAACACACCGGCATCATCTTCATTATCAGTTGCCGAGCTGGTATTCGGCAGTTTATTTGGTGCTGTACGCTTTTTGCCCGATAGCAATCGCAAAATGCCGGTTGAAGGTGCTACCAATTTTAACGGTTTAAAGAAAGCTTATGCCAAAGGCGTTGAGCTTCGCGGTAAAACTTTGGGTATTGTAGGCTTTGGCCGTATCGGCAGGGAAGTAGCTAAAATAGCTATTGGTGTTGGTATGGATGTTTTGGCCTATGACCTTTTTGATTTTAACCCTGAACTGGATATTGTTTTGGGGGGCGGTACCACTGTTAAGGTTTCGGTTAAAAAAGCCACTCTTGATGAGATCATCACCACTGCTGATTTTATTACATTGCACACGCCATTTATTGATAAAGCCCTTTTAGGTACTGAAGAACTGGCTAAAACAAAAAAAGGTGTTGGACTGGTAAACATATCTCGCGGTGGCCTCATTGACGAGCTTGCTTTGATAGATGCGTTAAACAGCGGACAGGTTTCATTTGCCGCTCTTGATGTTTTTGACAACGAACCTACTCCACGCGAAGAAATATTAAAGCATCCAAAAATTTCCCTGACCCCGCATATTGGCGCAGCCACTAACGAGGCCCAGGAACGCATAGGTGTGGAGCTTGCAAGCCTGATCATTGATCACTTTAATAAATAACTAAACACGAGGTTTATAATTTAATGCAAATGGCACGGATCCTTGAGGGTTCGTGCCATTTTGCTTTAGGCAGGTGTATAAAGAAACACTGTAAAGCCGCTAACTTTGAAAGTGGAATAACACAAAAAAGCCTGTCATCCTGAGCTTGTCGAAGGATAGCGGGGAAAGGCCCCTACGCGCGCCCTTCGACAAGCTCAGGGTGACAGGCCCATCCACCTATGGGTAGCGAGTGAAGCATGCTCTTTAAAAGAAAAGTTGTCGTTAAGCCTGGCGAAGAAGATCCTTCGCTATCGCTCAGGATGACAACATTCCCCGCGCGTCATTGTGAGGTACGAAGCAATTGCGAACTACACAGGGCTGCCATGTAATGCCAGGGTTGCCGAGCGGTCGCTCGCAATAGCATAAAAGCAAGCCGTCATGGGTAGCGCAGCGAAGTATCTATTCTGCGATAAGCCTGTTGAAGAAGATCTTTCTATGTGCTCAGAGCGACAAGTTTTTTGAATATAGAAACTCGCGGGGTTCCCTCAGGTTAAAGCATATAAGCTACGTCCTTCTCTGGTATGGTAACTGTATAGCCGTTTTGTTCCAGGTCAGTGGCCAGCAATTGCATGCTTTCGGCCTCGCCGTGTACCAGGAAAACGTTTTTTAGTTTTGACTTGTCCTGTTGTTTTATATTCTCCACCAGGTCGTTGTGATCGCCATGGGCGCTCAGTACATCAGTTTGTTTAATGGTGGCGTAAACGGCCAGCTCACGGTCTTTAATGTGAACAATGGAGTCGCCGCGAAGTAAACGGTGACCTAAAGTACCCTTTGCACAGTAACCTATAAAAAGGATGGTGCAGTAATAGTTCTGTATATTATAAAAAAGGTGATCCTGTATACGCCCGCCTTCCAGCATACCGGCCGATGATATGATGATGCAGGGCTCGTAATAATTGGAGATCTGCCGGCTATCCTTCAAATTTTCAACATAGGTAAGGTTATCAAATTCAAACTCATCGCCTTTATCCTTGTAAAAATCCTGTGCTTCCTGGTTCACGTGGCTGTGGTATTTTCTGAAGATACCCGTTGCCATGGTGGCCATAGGGCTATCAACAAATACCTTCACCTGGGGCAATAAGCCTTCGCTAAAAATTTTATTCAAAGAATATACCAATGACTGGGTACGCCCTATACTGAATGCCGGGATAATGAGGCGGCCCTGTTCCTTAATGCAAGCCTTATCAATAACATCGATGAGTGTTTGTTCAACTGATTTATCTTTGGTATGATAACGCCCCCCGTAGGTGGACTCTGAAACCAGGTAATCAACCGGAGGTAAAGTTTGCGGATCATTCAGCACCGGGTAATGCTTACGGCCGATATCTCCCGTAAAGGCAATTGATTTTTCTTCGCCATTCTCGGTTATTTTTAGTACAGCCGCCGCGGCTCCCAGCAAATGACCAACGGGAATAAAAGTAAGCTCAATATTCCCATTGATACGAAACGGCCTGTTGAAACCAATGGTCACAAATCGGTCAACCGTATCCATTACGTGTTTTTGTAAATATAACGGTTGCGGCCCACCGCCTGCATTAAATTTTCCCCTGCCGCGTTTTCTGTTGCCTTTATTGGCCTTGTTCATAAAAATGCTAACGGAATCAAGCAACAATAGTTCGGTAAGGTCGGCAGTAGGAGGGGTACACAATATCTGGCCGTTAAAGCCAAGCCTAATAAGCGTAGGTAGATTACCCGAATGGTCAATATGCGCGTGAGTAAGTATTACAACATCTATATCTTCAGGGCGAAAAGGAAAATTTTCATTTGATTGTATGCTGCGATCTTTCTCATAGTCCAATCCGCAATCCACCAAAATCTTATATCGGTCAACCTCCAGCAAATGCATGCTGCCGGTCACCTGCCGGGCCGCCCCGTGTATAGTTAATTTCATTTTTGTACGTTGTACGTATTACGTTGTATGTTTTTTTGAGCTTACGTATTACGTTTATAAAGTAGTGTGTTTTTTTGTTAAAATAACAGATTATTTACCATTTTATAGCGTATAATTTGATATTTAAAGCAAAATTTTAGCTGTTTTGAGCGTCAAACTGCAACTGGTTCAAATAGCGGTAAAGTCCCTGTTCATTACTGATCAGTTCCAGGTGGTTACCGCATTCTATGATTTCGCCTTTCTCCAGGACAATGATCTTATCTGCCTCGCGGATGGTTGAAAGGCGGTGCGCTATGATAATGGAGGTACGATCTTTCATCAGTTCTTCCAAAGCTTCCTGAACCAAACGTTCTGATTCTGAGTCAAGTGAAGAGGTAGCTTCGTCCAGTATCAGTATCGAAGGATTTTTGAGCAAAGCCCTTGCTATGGCTATACGCTGGCGCTGGCCGCCCGATAGTTTAACACCACGCTCGCCTACAATAGTTTCATAAGCCTCTGGAAACGAGGAGATAAACTGATGCGCATTGGCCCTTTTAGCGGCTTGTATAATATCTTCCTTTGAAGCGCCAAGTCTGCCGTAAGCAATATTCTCTAATATCGATCCGCCAAAAAGCATTACGTCCTGAGGCACAATAGCTACCTGGTTACGGATATCTGTAATAGAAAAATCAGATGCGGGGCGGCCATCAAACAAAATAGTACCATTTTGCGGGTGATAAAACTGTAGTATCAAAGAAGCCATGGTTGATTTGCCCGAACCACTTGGCCCAACAATAGCAACCCGCTGGCCAGCTGTCGCGTCAAAAGAAATCCCCTTTAAAACGGTAAGCTCTGAACGCGAAGGATAGGCAAAAACCACATTTTCAAAAGCAATATCGCCTTTAATTTGCTGGTCAACCTGGTTGTTGTTTTCAACCATTTGTATGTCTTCACCATGTTCGGCCAGTATTTCTAATACGCGCTCACTTGCACCAACAGCCTTTTGCAAATTGGCATACAAATCAGGAAAGGTGCCCATAGCTGCGCCTACAAATATAGAGTACATGATAAAGGTGGTAAGATCGCCCACCAAAATCTCATGATTACTAACCAATACTGAACCATACCATATTACTCCTACAAATGTGCCAAACAAACAAAATACAATAAATGAAGCAAATACACCGCGGAATTTGGCTCCTTTAACAGCTATATTAACTACAGAGCGTAAAATTTTATCATAACGCGTAGCCTCATAAGCCTCATTTACAAATGCTTTAACATTGGCAATGCCTTGTAAGGTTTCTTCAACAATAGTATTTGATTCGGCCAGTTTATCCTGTGCTTGGCGTGATAGTTTACGTATATATCTTCCGAAAAATACGGCAAATCCCACCAGAAAAGGCAGTATAGCCAACAAAGCAAGGGTTAACTTAATAGATACCACTGCAAGCAAAATAACGCTGCCGACCATGATAACCAGCTGTCTGATAATTTCAGCAAAGGTGGTGGTCAGTGTATCCTGTATCTGCGATAAATCTGCTGATATACGGCTGTTCAGTTCACCAACACGGCGGTTGGCAAAAAAGTTCATCGGCAGGGTGATCAATTTAAAATAAGTATCGCGCCTGATGTCAGCCAGCGATTTTTCGGCAACCTGTACAAACCAAACTACTCTGAAAAAAGACACAAAGGCCTGCCCGAATAATAAGATGAAACCTGCAAAAGCTATGGCATTTAAACTATGTGGTAAATAGCTGTTTGGATATTTGCCTTGTGCGGCATCGATCAAAGCTCCTAATATTTTGGGGAAAGCAAGCCCCACCAGGCTTGATATAAACAAAAATATCAACCCGGCTATGAATTTGCCCCTGTAAGGTTTTATGTAGGTGAGCAGTTTACGAATGTTCTGTATGCTCTGTCTGTTTATTTTTGCTTTGGGTAATTCTGTCTCAGCTTTAGCGCCACTGTTCAGTCGTCCTCTTGCCATGTATGCTTGGTGTAGTTTGGGTGCAAAATTACACCTTAACTTTACTTTTTTTGTTTAAAAGAAATAAAATTGACGCAAGCATGAGAACTATTATGATAATATAATTACGTTGCGAACTTTGTTTTTGTTCCACAGCTTTCTGAAAGTCTGCTTTTAACTGTAAATTTCTTTGCCGCAATTTGTTGATGGTGGTCATGTAGCCCTGGTTAATGCTTTCCGCTTCCTTTGTATGATTTTGAATCTGCCTTTGTTGGAAGGCGCGGTATTCCAGCAGTATCTTGAGCTCTTTGTAAATATTGTCGTCAGTTTTAACAATATCCATCAAAATATTATTTGACCGACGTATATCATTTTTGGTTTGCAAGCCAAATATCCCCGAATGTTCATTTAAGCTTTGCTGATACTGTCCAAAACGCTGCTTGCGCATATCAAGCATCCCGTTTATCTTTTTTCGTTGCAGTTGGTAAGCAATAGAATCGGCACTTATCTGAGAATTTGTTTGAGCATAAAGCATGCCCGTACCCCAAAAGCAAAATAAATAAAGCAGAATGATCTTTTTCATATTTAAAACCTATTGAAACTCAATAATCACCTTGTCGTTAAGGTTTAAACCCAATAAACCGCTGGCGTTACCCTTATTTATGGCTATTTCCAGGTGATCACTTATACCAAAAAGACAAAGTTTTTCGCCAACCGGCACTTCATTATAGTGCCAGCTTAAATGGTTAATTGTTTCGTTACGCTTAAAATTTAATACAAACCTGCGCCCCTGCTGTACATTGTTAAAAAACTCCTTGGTAATATTGGTTATTACGTTTTGAAATGAATCAATATAAATAACCACACCTTTTATCAGATTTTTTTCAATAACAGGCTGTAAATTCATTTTGTTTTCGATGTCATGAACAGGTATGCCTATCTCGGTTAACTTGCCTCCCTGCGCCAGATGACAAGCGGCTTTGACAAAAATATCGGCCAGTGGAAAATGTAAGAATTTAAGATCCTGCATGATATTGATCTCAACAATTTCTTCAGGATCCTGATCAAACATCAGCGAAAAAATACCATTGTCGGCACCAACAAAATAATGTTTCTTGTATCTTACAGCAAGATATTTTGTATGGTCATTGTAAACGGTATCAATACCAATGAGGTGTACAGTGTCTTCGGGGAAGTAATAAAAACTGTTCTTTAATATAAAAGCGGCCTGCTGTACGTTAAAGGCGGCAACGCTATTGGTAATATCAACAATATTAACTGAAGGTAATAATTTGTAGATGCTGCCTTTGAGTGCAGCCTGGTAAATATCTTTATCGCCCAAATCAGTAGTTAATGTTATTATTGCCATTAATTTTATAAATATTTATTGCTAATCTTGTAGTAGCATTTGAAGCTACAAATATTCAATTTTTAATTCATAAAAATCTGTAACTAAAAAATCAAATTAGTATTGAACGAACTAAAGTTATCAATTGAAAACGTAAATCCGGCAGTATTGTGGGGGCCAAATAATGATCATTTTGAGATCATTAAGAAACAATATCCTAAGCTTAAAATAGTTGCCAGGGGCAGCGAAGTTAAAATTCTGGGTGATGATCACGAACTGAATGTTTTTCAGGAAAAATTCGATCACCTGCTACAACATGTAGAGAAGTTTGAAAACCTGAATATTACCGATCTTGAGCGAATACTCGGGTCAAAAGTAAGCAGTGCACCGTCAACCGATCCGGTGACCGATAAATTTGCAAGCGGCGAAGTGATTGTTTTTGGCCCAAATGGTGTAATGGTTAAAGCACGTACGGCCAATCAGCGTAAAATGGTTGACTGTATAAATAAAAGCGATATACTTTTTGCTATAGGTCCTGCCGGTACCGGTAAAACATATACAGCTGTTGCGTTGGCGGTACGGGCTCTCAAAAATAAGGAGATCAAGCGGATCATTTTAACAAGGCCTGCTGTGGAAGCAGGGGAGAACCTCGGGTTTTTACCAGGCGATCTTAAAGAAAAGATAGATCCTTACCTAAGGCCTTTGTATGACGCGCTGGATGATATGATACCGGCAGAAAAATTAAAGTTTTACCTGGAAAACCGTACCATTGAAATAGCGCCATTAGCCTTTATGCGCGGCCGTACACTTGACAATTGTTTTGTGATACTTGACGAAGCGCAAAATGCTACAGATATGCAACTCAAGATGTTCCTGACCCGTATGGGGCCATCGGCTAAGTTTATCGTTACGGGGGATGTTACCCAGATAGATTTGCCTAAGAAACAACAATCGGGCCTGCATACAGCCCTGCGCATATTAACTGATATTAACGGAATTGAAATTGTTTACCTGAGCGGCGAAGACGTAGTAAGACACAAGCTGGTACGTAAAATCTTGGCAGCTTACGGGGATATACAATAAAAGTTTAGTATCAGGTAATTAGTATCAAGTATCAGCACAGAGTTTTAATCTGTTGCCCGGAACTGTAAATACTAACCACCTGATACTAATTACTTGATACTAAAAGAATGAACGCGATAAAAGAAACTCATTTTAACTTACCGGGCCAAACTAATTTTTATAAAGGCAAGGTACGTGATGTTTATACTATAAATAATAAGTATCTGGCTATGGTTGTTACCGACCGTATTTCGGCCTTTGATGTGGTATTACCCGAAGCTATTCCTTATAAGGGCCAGGTTTTAAATCAGATAGCGGCCCGTTTTTTGGAAGCTACTGCCGATATTGTGCCCAACTGGGTAATAACTGTTCCCGATCCGAGTGTTACCATCGGTCGTATTTGCGAACCTTTTAAGGTTGAAATGGTAATTCGCGGGTATTTAGCAGGTCACGCTTGGCGGGAGTATAGCGACGGGAAAAGGCAGGTTTGCGGTGAAAGCTTACCTGAAGATTTGAAAGAGAACGATATACTGCCAACACCCATTATTACACCCACTACCAAAGCATCTGTTGGGCATGATGAAGACATATCAAAAGCAGAAATATTAAAACAAAATATCGTATCGGCCGATGATTATGCAAGATTGGAAGCTTATACCCAGGCGTTGTTTAAACGCGGAACTGAAATAGCCGCGAAACAGGGACTGATATTGGTTGATACCAAGTATGAGTTTGGTAAAGTTGATGGCCAAATTTATCTGATTGATGAGATACATACGCCTGATTCATCAAGGTATTTTTACAAAGAAGGCTATGAGGAACGCCAGCAAAAGGGTGAGCCCCAAAAACAACTCTCTAAAGAATTTGTAAGAAAATGGCTGATTGAGAATGGTTTTCAGGGTAAGGAAGGTCAGGTAGTACCGGTTATGACACCTGAAATAGTAAACTCCATATCAGAACGTTATATTGAACTTTACGAGCAAATTATAGGTGAAGTATTTGTAAAACCAGATAATGCAAGCGTGTTGAACAGGGTAGAAACCGGGATTATTGAAGCGCTTAGGAATTTGTAATTTTTAATTACAAGTAAAATAATCATATCTTAGCTTTTTAATATTTAGGAAGAATGAAATTTACTGTCGATAAGCACGAGAAATATATTTTAGTGAAGCTAAATGAGCCCAAATTGAACTCATTGGTAACACCTCAGTTAAAATCTGAGTTGATATTGATTAACACCGAAGGTCAGCGTAATATAATTCTTGATCTTTCGCAGGTGAAATTTGCAGATTCTTCGGGCTTAAGCAGTTTGCTGGTTGGCCATCGTTTATGTAAAAATGCTTCAGGCTTATTTATCCTGGCAAGTTTAAACGACGCTATTGCCCGTCTTGTCACCATCTCGCAATTGGATAACGTACTTAACATTGTTCCTACAGCCGAAGAAGGCATCGATCTTGTTTTTATGGAGGAGATTGAAAAAGAACTGAAAAAAGAAGCAAGATAACCCTTATGATTGTTTACCCTTTATGAAATTTGAGGTAACAATACTTGGGAGCAGTTCGGCAACCCCTATTTTTAACAGAAACCCAACATCGCAGGCACTTAACGTTAATGAACGTTTGTATTTGATTGATTGTGGCGAAGGCACCCAGCAACAAATGCTGCGGTTTGATATTAAATCCAGCCGCATTGACCATATATTTATAAGCCACCTTCATGGCGATCATTACCTGGGCTTGATTGGCCTGCTTTCATCTATGCACCTCAATGGTCGGAAAAAAGCGCTGCAGCTTTTCGGTCCGACTCATTTAAAAGAGATTATTGATATACAACTTAAATATTCGGAAACAACTTTACAGTTTCCGCTTGAATTTGTTGCAACTAATGCTCAAAAGGCCGAAGTGATCGTAAATAATAACGATATCATTGTAGAAACCATTCCCCTGGATCATCGTATAGAGTGTTGTGGATTTATTTTCAGGGAAAAGAAGCGCCTACGTAAGCTGATAAAAGAAAAACTGGAAGAACTAAATATCCCTGTGGAATACTATACAGCCCTTAAAAGAGGGAGCGATTATACATCAGCAAATGGTGTAGTGTATAAAAATGAAACTTTAACGGTTGACTCCAATGTTCCAAAAGCTTATGCTTATTGTTCAGATACCATATATAATGAGCAATATTTTAATCAGATAAGTAATGTAACATTGCTTTATCACGAGGCAACATTTTTAAATGATATGCTTGACAGGGCGAAGGAAACACATCACACCACTGCTTTACAGGCAGCTCAGATAGCATTAAAAACCAATGCGAAAAGATTATTGATCGGCCATTTCTCAGCCAGATATAAAACGTTAAATGAATTGCTTGATGAGGCCCGGAGCGTTTTTCCTTTAACTGAACTGGCCATTGAAGGCAAAACATTTAATATTGAGTAAGTAAGGGGGAAATACTGAAAAGGTTAGCCTCATAAAAAAAGCAAACGATATTGTCGTTTGCTTTTTTTATGACTAAGTGATTTGAATCTTTGTTTCAAAGAACCCCATTTGAATAAGAATCCGTTCCCAATCCTAACCCCAAACAATCCTTAATCTTTTTTACCGCCAAATATTGAAAAGCTTACATATCGTTTGGGATGTGCCTTCAGATCAATAAACAAATTGTTAAGATTGTTTGACGCATCCGTAAGATTTTTGTACATCGTTTCGTCATTAAGCAATAAACCCATTGATCCCTGGCCATTGTTGATCTTAGTGATCGTAGCCTGCAGATCGGCCATAGCTTTGTTGGCGTTATCAAGTGTTTGTTTAATATTAGCGGCAGCTATATCATTGCTCACCTTTTCAAAATTAGCACTCATGCCGTTAATATGTGCTGTGCTGCTCTTCAAGCTGCCCGAAACAACTTCAGCATTTGAAAGTATCCCGTTGATGTGGCCCGATTGAGAAGCCACCAGGTTGTCGATCTTTTTAGTAGTACCTTCGAGTGTTTGCAATGAATTTGCAATGCTCATAAAGCTACGGTCTACATTTTTCTGAAAATTAGGATTCAGTATCTTGTTTATAGCGGCCAGTGATGAATCCATTTTTGATATCAGCATTTCGGCCTTTTTCTGAATAGGTTGCAGGCTTTCGGCCAGGCTACCCTGTATATCTGCCCGTAGAGTGTCTTTATCATCAGCGGGTACTTTACTGTTTCCCAGTTCAAAAACAATGGCTTTACTGCCCAACAGATCGGTACTTGATAGCTTAGCCAGCGTATTATTTGGTATAACGTAGTCAGGATCAATTTTGAACTCGACAATAGTATGACCGTCGGGCTGTAGTTTCATGCTTGATACCCGCCCAATCTGAAACCCGTTAACCAATACCGGTTTTGCTACGGCAAGCCCTTCCACGCTCTTATAAACCGCATAATATTTATTTGAGCCTGAAAAAACATCATTTCCGCGCAAAAAGCTGTATCCCAATATCAATATGGTAATTGCAATAGCTGTAAGTGCACCTATTTTAGTTTCGTTTGAGATTTTCATTAAGTAGAATTGTTATGGGGTTTAAGTAGTTTACTGTATTTAGTGCTTTTATGTTTACGTTTAATAGTGAATTATCGCGACACTAATTCCATCTCTTTTTTATAAGTTGTTAAAGCCCTAACAATGGAAGCCACAATTTCGTTTTGCCCATCTTCAGAATTTAGGTACTTTTCATCATCGGGGTTATTTATATACCCGGTTTCCACCAATACCGATGGCATGGCACTATGGCACAGCACATATATACTCTGTTCCCGTATACCTTCGCTTGGTCTTTGGTCTGTTTGTACAAACTCATTATTAATAAGATTTGCAAGATTTATGCTTTGCTGACGGAATTTTCGTTTGTACTCATTGGTCAGAATAATGGTAATAGGATCATTAGGATCTAAACCGGCATTCATTTCAGAGTCACCCTCTACCTGGTTGGCCTTTATTTCATTTTCTGCTTCCCTTGTACGCTTTAATCCATACACCAGCACCAAAACACCTTTACCGGAACGATCGGGTACCGAAGTTGTTTTATAAACCGGTTTATGGCGTTTGGTGCCCACTCTTCTGGTTACCCGCCTATCGGATAAAGAGTTACAATGTAACGAGATGAAAATATTTCCTTTGTTTTCATTGGCTATTTCAGCACGTCTTTCAAAGGAAACATCATCTTCTGTAGTACGGGTCATTACAGCCTTTACATCGGTCATATCTTTTTCTATTGCTTTTTGCAATTTAAACGCAATGGCAAGCGTTACATTCCTTTCAGAAGAGTATTCGCCTGATGCGCCATGTGAAAAATGACCCGTTGAACTTGAAGGTTTACCGCCATGACCAGGATCAATAATAATAGTTTTGATCTTAAAGCCAGTGCTGGCTACAACGGTATCTTTATTTAAATTATTAGTTATAGTATCTTTTTTTATGAAACCATAAGAAGTAACCGGAAAAAATGAAAGGAGTGTCAGTAATACCGATAAACTATAAATCAATCTTTTCAATGCCCTATTTTTCATTATTTTTGAACGCTGTTAACTTTATCTGCAAAAATACTATTCATAATCAACTTTGAAATTTACAACCTTCTTTTTTCTGCTTGCAATTATTTTAACGGTAAGTGTATTTTTTGCCGAAAGCAAAGGTACATCACATAAACGATATAGCAGCAAATCTGTTGCAGATACTATTATAAAACTTGATTCTGTAAAGGACAGCAAGCTGTTGAAATTAAAGAAAAACAAACAAATAACTCCCACTGGAAATGCTATTAATGCCGAAGGCAAAGGTTTAAATAAAGATTTTAACATAAGCGCGGCTACGGATACAGTTATCAAACGTGATACTTCCAAAAACAAGAAGGCCATTAAAGGTAAAAGTGACACTACTATCCGGAGTAAAAATCCCGCCGCTCAAAATGACACTACAAAAAAAGGCGACGGCCCGGAATCTGAAGTAAAGGCGGTAGCAGAAGATTCGACCCGCAATGATTTTGAACACAATATTTTATACCTCTATGGCCGCGCCCGTGTAACCTATGGTGATTTTGAGCTCGATGCCGATTATATAAAGGTTGATCAAAAAAATCACGTCATATTTGCCAGGGGAAGTATTGATCCACGTACCAAGAGGTATGTTGGCAGGCCAATATCCAAGCAGAAAAACGATAAGCCGGTATCATCAGATTCGCTGCTGTTTAATTATGAAACCAAAAAAGGTAAACTTTACAACCCGGCATCAGAGCAGGATGGTAATTTTATATCGGGCGGGCAGGCCAAAAAGCTAAATGAAACAGAGGTAGCTTATCGTAATGTGATCTTTAGCACCTGCGATCTGCCATATCCCGATACTCATTTCGGTATAGTTATAACCCGCGGAATTGGCGAAAAGAACAGGATTATATCCGGGCCTGCATACCTGGAGATAGAGGGGGTTCCTTTACCTTTAGCCATACCGTTTGGCTTTTTTCCCAAGCCTAATCAGCGAACATCAGGTGTGATACTGCCTACGTTTGGTGAGGATCAGCAATTAGGGTTCAAGTTGTCGAATTTTGGCTACTACCTGGGTTTTAATGATTATATTGATCTTACAACAACGGCCACCGTATATTCAAAAGGCTCGTATGAGCTGAACAGCGTAATGCGGTATTTGAAGCGGTATAAATATACCGGCAACCTCGCGCTAAGTTTTGGATCGCATAAATACGGTTTGCCCGGTGATCCGGCCGCTAAGGATATTCATATAGACTGGACACATTCGCAGGATGCCAACGCCAACCCCGGGTCAACGTTCAGCGCGTCAGTAAATGCGGGTACATCCGGCTATTTTTCCAGAAATCCGTCGTCATCAGGTTATAACCCCGTAACCGCAGCTCAAAGTAGTTTGCGTTCAAGTATCTCCTATGGTAAAACGTGGGCCGGAACACCTTTTAACCTCAGTGTAGGTCTTTCGCATAGTCAGGATATAGCGCGCAAAACAATTACGTTAGAGCTGCCAACCGTTGCTTTTGGTATGTCGTCAATAAACCCCTTCGATTCAAAGGACAGGGTTGGCGAACAAAAATGGTATCAAAAAATTACGCTTAGCTATAACATGACAGCCACAAATAAGGTAAATGATGTGCCTGAGTCGCAATTGTTTAAAAGTGAAACCTTATCCAAACGTTTGCAAAATGGCTTTCAACATCAAATACCAGTAAGTTTAGGTTTAAATGTGCTTAAGTATTTTCAGTTTAACAGTAGTGTAAACTATACTGAACGCTGGTATTTTCAAAGCATAAACAAACGTTTTGAGCGTGGAAGCCTCAGTAATTCAGACCAGTTAATTACTGATACCATCCCAGGTTTTAAACGCGCGGGCGAGTATAGCTTAAGTACGGGTTTGTCAACTAAATTATACGGGCAGATAAATTTTAAACATGGAAATTTAAAAGCTATACGGCACGTAGCAACTCCGTCAATTAGCTTTGGTTATCGTCCCGACTTCTCAGACCCGAGCTTTGGATATTATAAGACGGCGGTGAGTAACGCCACCATACCTTATCCTTATACCTATCAAAAATATTCTATTTTTGACGGAGCGGTTTATGGCGGTCCTTCACCCGGAAAACAGGCCGGACTTAATTTTAGTTTAGATAACACCATTGAAGCAAAGGTAAAAGCCAAAAGCACCGACACGTCAGGAGTGGACAGGAAGATAACCATTTTACAAGGCTTATCTTTTTCAACCTTTTACAATTTCGCGGCCGATTCAATGAAACTTTCGCCCATTACCTTTTCGGGCCATACCGCTATTTTTAATCAAAAGCTTAATATTAGTTTCCAAGGTAGTTTAAATCCGTATGTAGTAAGGATACGTGATTCTATCCAAAACAATGTTATCCAGAAATACGCTGTTCCTATCAATCGTTATACCTGGCAGGATGGTAAATTTCCGCAATTAAGCAATATTGGTATATCCATGAGTGGCAGTTTAAATTCAACCAGGGCCCAGGCACCTGCAACACCGGGAACAAACACATTGCAAAATATGAACTCGCAGCAAGCCCAGCGACTGGCCCTGGTGAATAGTGACCCCAATGCTTATGTTGATTTTAATGTTCCGTGGAATATTTCTTTTAATTACAGTTATAGCTATAGCAATTCTAATAATAATATTTCAACGAGTAATACCGTACAAATTACCGGCGATGTTAATGTCACGCAAAAATGGAAGGTGCAATACTCAACCAACTATGATATTAAAGCCGGTAAGTTGGGTAGCGCCACCTCTTTTTCTATATATCGCGACTTGCATTGCTGGGACCTGTCGGTTCAATGGATCCCTTTTGGCTACTTAAAATCATACAATGTTACATTAAAGGTTAAGTCAACTATTTTGCAGGATTTAAAACTGAGCAAGCGAAACGATTATATCAATAACGGAACTTTTTATTAATTAAAAATGCTGGCAGAAATTATAACCATAGGCGATGAAATACTTATAGGTCAAATTGTTGATACCAATTCGGCCTGGATGGCAACCGAGCTTAACAAAATAGGAATTCGTGTTAAACAGATCTCTTCAATATCTGACGATAGGGAACATATTTTAAAGGCCCTGGGTGAAGCGGCGGGTCGCGCAAACATTGTTTTTATTACCGGCGGCTTGGGCCCAACCCAAGATGATATCACTAAAAAAACACTGGCCGAATATTTTGGCGTAGGGTTGGTTGAAAACACGCAGGCGCTTAATAATGTAAAACAGATCTTTGAAAAATACAATCGCCCATTGCTTGAGGTTAACAGGCTGCAGGCTTATGTGCCGGCAAATTGCGAGATTATATTAAACCATAACGGCACCGCCCCAGGCATGTGGTTTAGCCACGAGGGGGTTATTTATGTTTCAATGCCTGGAGTACCCTTCGAAATGGTATACATGATGGAAGGCGAGGTACTGCCTAAGTTAAAATCAACCTTAAAACTTCCGGTAATTATCCATAAAACTCTTTTAACTGTAGGGGAGGGTGAATCGTTTTTAGCCGAGCGTATAGCAGATATTGAAAATGACCTTCCGCCTGATATTAAGCTGGCTTATTTGCCTAAGCCCGGCATGGTACGCCTGCGACTAAGCGCATTTGGCGACGATGAATCAGTTTTACAGCCAAAGGTTGACGGTTTTGCAAACAGGATAATTGAGCGCATAGGCAACGTTTTCGTAGTCGATCAGGATATTGCTATCGAAAAGGCAATACTTGATAAAATGGCGGCAAAGGGGCTTACCCTGTCAGTGGCCGAGAGTTGTACTGGCGGTTATCTTTCTCATCTTTTTACGCAACACGCGGGCTCATCTGCAGTGTTTTTAGGCGGAGGGATAACTTATTCGAACCAGTTGAAGGAAAGTATTTTAGGTGTAAAACACGAAACACTTGACCAATTTGGCGCTGTTAGCGAAGAAACGGTAACAGAAATGGTTGAAGGTGCATTAAAAAACTTCAAATCAGATTTTGCCGTAGCAATAACCGGAATTGCCGGGCCGGATGGCGGAACTGCTGATAAACCTGTTGGTACTGTGTGGGTTGCAGTTGCCGGCGGGCAAAAATTGTTAATAAAGAAATTCACATTTGGTAACAAACGCAGGCAAAACATTGAACGAAGTGCTGTAATGGCTTTATCAATGTTGAATACTTTACTCACATAAATTGCGAAGTAAGATCGAAATCCCTAATTTTGAAAAAGAAACTATAATTTTTTCATGGCCAAATACCAATTATTATTGCCAAAAATGGGTGAAAGCGTTGCTGAAGCAACAATAATTAAATGGACAAAAAATCCAGGAGATCATATTGACGCGGATGAAACAGTAATGGAAATTGCGACTGATAAGGTTGATTCAGACGTTCCATCGCCGGTGGCTGGCAAACTAATTGAGCGGCTTTGCCAGGAAAATGACGTTGTTCAGGTGGGATCAATAATAGCAATTATTGAAACTGATGAGATATCATCAGGTGAACCCGAAGCCGCCGCGGTTGCTGCACCTGTTGCAGAAGAACAAACCACATTAAAAGAACAAAAGGTTGTGGCCAATGATACAACTCCGGGCTATCAATCCGTACAATCAACAATTTTGTCTGAACCGGTGTCGATACCGGGTTTAGATCAATTGGAACAGAGTACTGGCCGGACGGAAACATTTAAAAGTGAGGGGCGTTTTTATTCGCCATTAGTAAAGAATATAGCCAGCCAGGAAGGTATTGGTATCAATGAACTGGACAAAATACCCGGCAGCGGTTCAGACGGCAGGTTAACAAAAGACGATCTTTTAAATTACCTGCAATACAGGCAAAAGCCAACGGCTGCTCAAAAAACCGGCCAGCCGTTAACACCAGAGCACCCGGTAAATGCTGAATCCATCCGGCCAGAAATAGCACAGCCTGCACCTAAAACACCAGAACCACTGCAAAAGTCTGCCGATAGCGAAAACAAACCGGCAGTGGCTTCAGTATCGGGAGCAGATGAAGTTATAGAGATGGACAGGATGCGCCGCTTAATTGCCGACCACATGGTAATGAGCAAGCAAACTTCACCGCACGTTACCTCGTTTGTGGAGGCTGATGTAACCAATTTGGTTATGTGGCGTGATAAAGTGAAAAGCAGCTTTGAAAAACGCGAGGGCGAAAAGATAACCTTTACACCCATCTTTATAGAAGCTGTTGTAAAAGCGATAAAAGATTTCCCGATGATCAATATAACCGTAAATGGTAGTCAGATCATTAAAAAAGCAGCTATTAACATAAGTATGGCTACCGCTTTGCCAAGCGGTAATCTTATAGTGCCGGTGATTAAAAAAGCCGATGAATTAAACCTGCTGGGCATTACAAAGGCAGTTAATGATCTGGCAAACCGGGCACGCATAGGTAAACTTTTACCTGATGATGTAAAAGATGGCACCTTTACCATAACCAATGTAGGTTCTTTTGGTAATGTGATGGGTACACCTATCATTAACCAGCCGCAGGTAGCCATTTTAGCGGTAGGAGCTATCAAGAAAAAGCCGGCCGTAATTGAAACAAAAGAGGGCGATATGATAGCTATCCGCCATATGATGTTCTTGTCATTATCCTACGATCACCGTGTGGTAGATGGCGCACTGGGAGGGTCATTTGTAAGACGTGTAGCTGATTACCTCGAAAAATGGGATCAAAACAGAGAAATATAATTATACATTATCAATAGAAAAGCCAGGTATTCGCCTGGCTTTTCTATTGATAAAAATTGCTATTTCAGCAGTTCAAAACCCCAGTCTTTGCCTTTATCTACAGCAGGTATGCCTTTGGCCATCCATACCGGCATTGGAGTTCCTTTTAAAAAATGATCAAAAAATTGAAGCTCACGTATAGTAATATCCTTGCGGTTTTGGCGCAATACAAGGTTATGGGCTTCGCCGTTATATTGCAGCAGCCAAACGGGTTTACCCAAACGGCGCAATGCGGTAAACATCTCAATACCCTGGTACCAGGGTACTGCTCCATCAGCGTCATTACTCATAATAGCCACAGGGGTTTTTACATTCGGAAGCTGAAATAAGGGGGAGTTCTCAATATAAAGACCTGGTTTATCCCATAGCGAAGCACCGATACGGCTTTGTGTTTTTTCATATTGAAACTGCCTGTTTAAGCCCGACTCCCAACGGATACCTCCATAAGCCGATGTCATGTTTGCTACCGGAGCACCGGCCCAGGCTGCGGCATACATATTGGTTTGCGTTATCAGGTACGCTACCTGGTAGCCTCCCCAGCTTTGACCCTGCAAGCCTATGTGGGCGGCGTCAACCCAGCGGTTTTGTTTTAATGACTCAACACCTGAATTGATATACTCCATTGCCGATGCGCCGGGATGCCCGGTTTGGTAGCTGATATCCGGTGCGAAAACCAGGTACCCATTACTTACAAAAAAGGATATTGGCAGGCGCGAAGGGGTAGGAGCCGGTGCTATGTAGTTATAAAGTCCGTCTGACAGTTTCTCATAAAAATAAACGATCATCGGGTATTTTTTATTTGGATCAAAATCCTCCGGCCTATATAAAATACCTTGTGACAAATGCCCCTTTGGGGTTGTCCATCGAACCAAGGAAGCTGTTCCCCAATTGTATTCGGCTTGTTGGGGATTAATATTACTTAATTTAATTTCCTTTTTTAAATTAGTTGATACGTACAGGTCAGGCGGCAGTTCATAGCTGGCCTTGGTATAAATATAGGTATCGGCGTTCTTTGCCTTTAGCAGATCGCCATAACTCATCGGGATCACGTTAACTTTTGCCGGAGCCGAATGGCTTTCAGGATATTTAGTAAAATATCCCCATTGTTTATTTGTTTCGTTTTGAGCCTGTAACCACATTACCTGCTTATTAGGAATGAATTTTTGCTCTGGATCGGTTGACACGTAGCGGATAATTATTTTGTTTTTACGTCCGATGTTATTAGTGAAATTTATAGCATAACCTGTAGCAGGATCTATGCGCCATATATCGTAGCGATCATAAATTAATACGGCTTTGTCGCCCTGCAACCAACCTGCAGTACCATAATCCGGAGCATAGTTAGGCACGTCATTTAGTTCGTCGCCCATTTTGGTGCCTATTGAGCCGGTGAGATTGGTTTTTCTGCCTGTGGATATGGTATAGCTAAACCAGTTTTGCGCTTCGGGATCAAACCATATCACATATTTGCCGTCCGGAGATAATTGATATTGCGCCTTGCTGGTATTGATCAGACGTTTATTGCCGCTTTTGGTATCTATCAATATAGCCTGCCGCCTGGTTCCGCCTTCCCATTGGGCTTGTACGCGCGCGCCTGTATCGGTAATGCCCAAAACATAGCGGGCGTCCTTATTATTTGCAACTTGTACCTCTGGTATAGCTTTGCTGCCCAATTGCAATGGTTTGGATTCAATATCATTAGGTTTTATAACTGCAAGATAACTGCGCTTTAATTCGGTCTGAAGATTTTTGAGCTGCTGCGGTTGCAGATAATCATCTTTATAAGTCCAGATGTCCAATTTGGCTACCTCAAAATCAACAATCGTAGTATCGGCAGGTTTGGGAATAGGGGCGGTGCCAAAAAACAGGTTGTTGCCGCTTTTACTAAAGTAAACTTTACCATCACCACTTACAGCCCATTGTTGTGGTATTCCTTTTATACCGGCTGCCGCAATAACATCGGCACTGTCTTTCAGATCGTTATAATAATAAAGTTTAAAGGGTTTAACCAGGGCTTTTTCAGGGTTCTTTTCGGCTGTAAAAGCTACTTGCCTGCTGTTATCATCAATGGTAATATTACGGTAGTTACCGCGTCCGGTACTTATGGCTTTCAATATGTCCTTATCAATATCATAAACATACATCCCTGATTGTACCTCTTTTTGCTTTACCGGCGCTGTAACCGCGAAGACAAGTAATTTCCCGTTTTTGCTTAACTGGTAATCTGTAACATATTTAAATGTACGCGTTGTTTTGCCGGTTAGTTTGTTCACCATTAAATCTGCACCAACTTGTATTGGTGGCGCAATAGTATTACTCACCGCCTTTTTAGAAGTATCATTAGGCGCAGGTTTTTTTATGGTGTCTGCAGCTGCAAGGTAAGCCACAACTGGAGCATTATAGGCCAGCTTAAATGATCTGATGCCCGGTACCTTCGTTATTAAGGGTGTACCTGGTGTAACTATGCCCAGCGTATCTTTAGGAAAATCTGCCTGTTTTTTCTTTTTTATTTTCGCTTCGCGGATGGCTTTGTAAAATGGCCTGATCAGGATGATTGCAAATTTTGAATCACTGCTAAAACAGGCGGTGTCAGCACGGGGTATTTTTATTTTGTCGGTGTTTTTTGAATTGCTGATCACCAGTTCATCATCACCCTGTTGTGTATTTATTACATAGGATATCCATTTCCCATTATTGCTGATGCGTTGGTTACTGATACTCTGCCAGCCATCAAAAACCGAATGATCCAATGGTTTTTTACTTGCTTTTTGAGCAAGTACATTCAAAGCAATAAAAATGAGCACCAACAGGAGTAAAGTTTTACGCATAGGGACTTTAAGTAAAAGTTAAATATGCTAAAAACGGAGCGTTTATAAAAGTTTGCTGCGCGAAAGTTACAAAAGAGTTAAAAGCACGGGACAAAGCTCAATGTTATTAATGGCTTTGTCCCTGTGCGTCACCTTATGACTATATCATTACCTTATTGAGCGCTTTAATAGCTTCTTTAAAATCTTCGCGGGCTATAAGGAACTGGATATTAACTTTGCGCAGGGCAAAACCACAGCTTTTTATATTGATGCCTTTTTGGGCCAGCGCGGTCGCGGATCTGGCAAGTAAACCCGGTTGATCCATATTGGAACCGATGAGGCAAACCATGGCCATTTTTTCTACAGTAACCTTTTCATAATCGTTTTCAAGCTCCTGAATCAGTTTTTTATTAAAATCCTTATCCCATATCACTATAGATATACTATTGGCACTGGTGGCTTTAAAAGTATAGCTTACGCCAAATTTGTAGAAAAGCTGCATGATGTGAAAGTCGGTACCCACATTGCCCACCATCGACGGATCATAAATATCTATCATGATCACCCGTTCGGTACCTGTAATTATCTCAACCCGTTTCTTGTCGCAAAAGTACTCACGGGTAATCAGCGTGCCCGGATGCTCAGGTTGAAAGGTATTTTTAATTCGCAGGTCAATGTTATTTATCTCCAGCGGTTTCGAAGCTTTGGGGTGGATGGCTTCCATCCCAACATCAGCCAGTTGATCGGCAACATCATAATTGGTGTTGCCAACAGGGAAGCAATTGTCAACCCCCACCAGTTCAGGATCGGCAGTACATAAATGGTATTCTTTATGAATAATGGCTTCCTGCGGTTTTACAGCCACAGCGATCTTACTGAAGGTAACCTCCGAATATCCGCGGTCAAACTCGCGCATAATACCCTCCGTGCCCTTCGTATAGCCGGTTACTATAGTAATGGTGCTTTTAAAATCAATATGTTGCAGGTCCTTTTTTATACGCTGGTCAATAGTGAACGACCGCGGATCATGGAAGCCGCTCAGGTCAACAAACGTGGCATTAATGCCCATGTTCTGCAGGATATTGGTAAAGTTAAAGGCGGAGTGGCTTTCACCAATTGAAGCCAGGATCTCGCGTGCGGCCTGCAAAATACCATCCTTGCTTACATATCCGGATGCCAGAATGTTGGCGAGGTTTTCCAGGTAAGTTTTGGCATCGTTGATACGCTGTTCAATAAACTTGTCAGCTTCAGCAATGTCGAGACCCAGGCTTTCATAGCTTTTATTGATCTGTTTAAGCTTTACAATAAGTGCTTTAAGTGGTTTATGAAAGTCTTTATAGTTTGCCAGTTTGTGATAAACACCAGGCTCACCAGTTTTTTTATCCTCGAGCAGGAGGTTGGTTACCCCTGAAAAAGCGGATACAACAAAGATGCGATTGTATAATTGTTCTCCGGTACGTTCAAATAGGATGATGTTTTTGATCACATCATTTAAGGCGGTCATGGAAGTACCACCAATTTTTTCGACTGTTAACATTTTAAAAAATAAACGCTTAACGCGTATGTGCCAAAGTTATGCCAATATTGAAAATGGCCGATTATTGGCATATTGGGTTTTTAAGATTAAATAAGTAATAGTTTGTTGTTTTAGTAACTTTATCAAATTGATAAACGCTTATCAAATAAATATGGGGTTAAAGCCTGTAATTAACTTTAATTATTCACCCTTCTTATAAAGGTCACCCGCCTTTTCGGCCGAAAGCTTTATCCCTTTTATCATAGCCGAACTAAAACCGTTGTGTTCCATTTCGTTTAAGCCGGCAATGGTACAACCACTTGGCGATGTAACCTTATCAATTTCCTGTTCGGGGTGGGATGCAAGCTGAAGCAGCAGGTCGGCGGCGCCTTTGGCGGTTTGGGCAGCCATTTTCAGGGCATCATGCGCATGAAAGCCTATCTCGGTGCCCCCTTGTGAAGCTGCACGTATAGAACGGAGGAAAAATGCAACACCACAGGCACAAAGCGCGGTTGCCGATGTCATTAACTCCTCATTGATCTGTATTGTTACACCTACAGTATCAAAAAGAGATTTTACCAGGTTGATATTTTTATTGGTGCCATTATCTGTAGCGATACAGGTCATGGAATGGCCAATAGCTATAGCTGTGTTAGGCATAGCCCTTATAACCTGCACATTCAGATCAAGTTGCTGGCGTATATCGTTGCAGCTAACACCCGATATTACTGATATAAGCAATTGTTTTTCGGCTTTGATAATGGGCCTTATTTCATCAAGGAGCTTATTAAGCTGCTGGGGCAATACGGCCAAAACAATAATATCGGCTTTCCTCACCGCCTTCATATTGTTGTCAGTAGTATGATAACCCAGTTGAGCATACTCTGCCAGGGCCGCTACGTTTCTGCGCGTAAGTGAAATTTGCTGGGGTTTGCAAATACCTGCTTTAACTAATCCTTTAGCTAATGACAACCCGATATTACCAGAGCCCAATATGGCTAAATGCTGTGATGAATTCATGCGTTCTTGCTTAAACGTGTTCCAAATGGTTTATTATCTTTTAATTGTCCCAGATCGTCAGACTTGCCAATGATCACCGCCTTTACACCGCATGAAATGGCTGTAAAAGCATTGTCAAGTTTGGGTAACATACCGCTGTGTATAATGCGCCTGGTTTTTAATTCTTCATAGCGTTCGGGGTCAATATCCCTAATCAGCGAATCTTCATCATTAATGTCCTGTAATACGCCTTTCTTTTCAAAACAATAAATAAGCGTGGTATCATATAAAGATGACAGCGCTACTGCCAACGCCGAAGCAATAGTATCGGCATTGGTGTTTAATAGCTGGCCTTCGCCATTATGTGTTAAGGCACAAAAAACAGGAGTGAAGCCGGCTTCCAACAAACGGCTTATATTTTCCGGATCAATGGATTTTTCATCCAGATCGCCCACAAAGCCATAGTCAATGGTTTTTACAGGTCGTTTTTTTGCAAGTATAAAATTACCGTCTGCCCCGGTAAGGCCTATTGCGTTATTACCGAAACGCTGTAATTGAGCAACTATATTTTTGTTGATGAGGCCGCCATATACCATGGTAACCACCCTTAATGTTTCAATATCTGTAATGCGCCGACCGTCAACAAGCTTTGCTTCAATGCCTAACTCCTCTGCTATTTGTGTTGCAACTTTGCCGCCACCATGCACTAATATTTTAAATCCATCCAGTGCTTCAAAGTCTTTCAGGAAATGATATAGATTTTCAGAGTTATCAATAACGTTTCCTCCTATTTTTATTACGTACAGGCTTTTGTTTTTTGATAATGAGTTTAAATTTTCTGAAACTGTATCAATTTTATTCATTCTTAACAATAATATAACCTCATCAGAGCCAAATTTCTATTAAAACAAATAGAAAACTGTTAAAAATAGAAAATTTTCGTCTATTTTATTCAAAAAACGTTAAAAAATGATTAATATATTATATACGCAACTTTACAATTTGATTATGAAATAATTAGTATAATTGAAATTTTAAGGCATTAAACTTGCTGTGAAATTTTTCCTATGGATCAAAAGAAAAGTACTAAACCCCGCGTGGTGATCATTGGCGGCGGATTTGGCGGGCTGCAATTAGCCAAAAACTTAAAAAATGCACCTGTAGATGTGCTTTTGCTTGATAAACACAACTACCATACCTTTCAGCCATTGCTTTACCAGGTTGCCGCGGGTGGCATCGCCGCCGACTCAATAGGTTTTCCCATACGCCGGATATTTACCAAACAAAACAATTTCAGGTTCGCGCTGGCCGAAGTGGAGCGGATAAATCCGGAAAATAATACACTCAATACCAATATCGGAACCATTTACTATGATTATTTGATCATTGCAACCGGATCAAACACCAATTTTTTTGGCAATAAACAAATTGAGCATTTTGCCATGCCCATGAAGAATATTCCGGAAGCGTTAAACTTACGCAGCCTTATCCTTCAAAACCTCGAAATGTCACTGATTGCAAAGGACCCTGAAGAAAAGGCAGCCCTGATGACCTTTGTAGTGGTGGGTGGCGGCCCCACTGGAGTAGAGCTTTCAGGCGCACTTGCCGAAATGCGGCAGCTGATATTGATGAAAGATTATCATGGCTTAAGAAAGCATAACATGAAGGTTTACCTGGTTGAAGGTAAATCCGAATTACTGGCAGCATTTTCGCCGGGCGCATCTGCCAAAGCCAAAAAGTTTTTAAAAGACATGGAGGTAACCATATTTAACGATGTGCATGTGCAGAGTTATGACGGGGTTGAGCTTAAAATTGACGATGGTACCGTTATACTTACCCGCAATGTACTGTGGGCTGCGGGCGTTAAAGGCGAAGTGCCCGAAGGGATGCCTTTAACAGCTATAACAAAAGGTAACCGTATACAAACAGACGAAATAAACCGGGTAAATGGATATTCAAATATTTTTGCCATAGGTGACGTTGCCGCTATGATAACGCCCGAAACGCCAAACGGCCATCCTGGCGTGGCGCCGGCTGCTATACAACAGGGAAACTGGCTGGCCAAAAATCTTGTTCGTATTATTAACGGTGAAACCGCTCTTCCGTTTAAGTATAAAGATAAAGGTTCACTCGCTACCATTGGTCGTAATAAGGCGGTGGCCGACCTTGGATGGCTTCATTTGCAGGGCTTTTGGGCCTGGATCCTGTGGGGTGTTGTTCATATCATGTCGCTGGCAGGTTTTACTAATAAGGGAACCATATTTTTCAGCTGGGCTATATCTTATTTCACTAAAAACAGCGATAATCGTTTAATAATACGCTATTTTGATACCAAAACCAGAATGACGGATCCTGAATCAAGATAAAAAGCGCGCCTTTTAAAACATTGTTTAGCTTATTTTATTACTTAATAAGCTAAATATTTATGGACCTGTTTGTTATCATCGCTTTATTGGTTATTGTGAGTGCATTTTTTTCTTATATCAATGCACGTTTCACCAAACTTCCCGGTACTATTGGCATTGTTTTAATAGCTACTATTTCATCAGTTATTATATTGATCACTGATAAGTCAAACCCCGCTTCGGCCAGGTTTCTCACTACATTGGCTAAGAATATTAATTTTTCGAAGGTTTTACTTAATATCATGCTGGGGTTCCTGCTGTTTTCGAGTTCATTTAACCTCGATGGCGAAAAGCTCAAAAAAGCGATGCGGCCGGTTTTTATACTAAGCACGCTGGGTGTGATCTTATCAACTACCATTTTTGGTTTCCTGTTATTTTACCTGGCGCCATTCTTCCACATCCATATGCCGCTTATTTATTGCTTTTTGTTTGGCGCATTGGTATCACCTACAGATCCGGTGGCGGTGTCGGCTATTATTAAAAACTCAAAGCTGCCGGTCCACCTGGAAACAATTATCTCTGGCGAATCATTGTTTAATGATGCTGTAGGGCTTGTTTTGTTTGTTATTATACTGCAGATAACGCAAGTGGGCGAGGAGAATATTGAACTGGCAAAGGTTATTATGCTTATAGTGAAAGAGGTTCTTGGCGGAATTGCAGCAGGTGCAATTTTGGGATATCTTGCGCAACGGCTTATGAAATCAGTTACAGATTTTCAAACCATTGTTTTGATATCACTGGCATTGGTAATGGGCTTATCGGTATTGGCAACCATCCTGCATTTTTCTATACCATTGGCAGTGGTAACCGCTGGTTTATTTGCCGGGAGCCATTCTATAAATCAGGATAACAAAGAAAGATCACACGAGGCGTTGGAGAAATTTTGGCAATTGATTGATGAATTACTAAATACCATTTTATTTGTGATGATTGGTTTACAACTCATTAACCTGCCTTATGTAAATAACTACTGGGTAACCGGCGGTATATCCATTGTGATGATATTGATTGCCCGCTGGTTTAGTATAATGTTGCCACTCACCTTTTTACGCCATACATTGAAAATAAATTACAGTAATATCAATATCATGACCTGGGCGGGTTTACGTGGGGGGATCTCCATAGCTTTGGCCCTATCATTGCCAAATACGCCATACCGGCATCTAATCTTATCAGGAAGCTATTTTATAGTAATATTTTCGGTTATAGTACAGGGATTAACTTTAAACGCAATGATAAACAGGGCAGCTAAATCTACTTAGTAGGTTTCATAGCTTCCATATATTTAGCTATTTCATTATCAGTGTTGTTATCGCTTTTACTTAAAGTGTTTATAATGCTTTCTTTTTCCGGTTCGCTGCGGTTTTGGCTCAGTTTCTTTTTAGCCTGCAGGTCGTCCACGGTAATTTCAAATGCAACTATCCCTTTTATCATTTTTTGTTTATAATCGTCGGGCAGGTTGTTCCACTGATGTAAATAACCGGCTTCGTAATTGCTGATCATTTGAGCCAGTAATTGTGCTGTGTCGTCGTCATTGTCCAACAATACAGCTTTACCGTAAGCATGTACCGCTAAGTAATTCCACGTAGGCACATTGGTTTCTTTCTCATAATTAGCAGGAGAAATATAAGCGTGCGGCTCATTAAATATCACCAGTACCGTTTTGCCAACAATTTGCGCCTGTGGATTTGCTTTAGCAAAGTGCGACGACAAAATTAACTTATCGTCGCGCTGTTGAACCAAAAAGGGGAGATGTGTTGCTACCGGCACTTCATTAACTGATGTTACTATAGTAGCAAAACTATAGCGTTGCATAAAGCTAATAGCTTCCTGCTGATCAGTTAATTGGAAGTGTTTCGGAATATACATAACTATAAATGCTCAAGCATTTGTTTTAATACTGCCTGTGCTGCCCAAACACGGTTTCCGGCTTCATGTATCACAATAGAATTGCTGCCATCCAAAATCTCATCAGAAAGCTCCAGATTACGACGAACAGGCAAGCAATGCATTACTTTTGCATTATTAGTTTGTTTCAGCTTTTCATTGGTGAGCATCCATTCCTCATTTTTACCCAATATATTACCGTACGGCTCATAAGCCGACCAATTTTTTACGTAAATAAAATCTGCACCGGCTAATGCTTCGTCCTGGTCATAAGTAATGGTAGCTCCCTGAGTAAAGTCGGTACATAACTCATAGCCTTTGGGCTGGGCAATGGTAAAATCAACATCGGCCCTGCACATCCATTCAGAAAATGAGTTGGGCACAGCCTGCGGCAGTGGTTTTATGTGCGGTGCCCAGGTTAATACAACTTTAGGCCGGGTTTTAGTTTTTAATTCTTCTATAGTTATCAAATCGGCCAAACTTTGCAGCGGATGCCGTGTAGCCGATTCCAGGCTTACTACAGGCACTTTGCAAAATTCAACAAATTTGTTAAATATCATTTCGCTATAATCTTCCTCGCGGTTCCTTAAGCCAGGGAATGAGCGCACACCTATAATATCTGCATATTGGCCCATAACGCCAGCGGCCTCGCGGATGTGCTCAACCGTGCTGCCATCCATGATCACACCATCGCGCAGTTCCAATGCCCAGCCTTCCTTATCAATATTAAGTACCATTACGTTCATGCCCAAATTAAGCGCTGCTTTTTGTGTACTCATGCGGGTGCGCAAACTTGGGTTCAGAAAAACCAGCGCCAGCGTTTTGTTTTTACCCAGATGCTGGTGCGCGTACGGATTTTGTTTTAGCTCCAATGCTTCTTTAACAAGCGCATTGATATTGGTAACATCATTAACAGAAGAAAATAGTTTCATTAGCCCGGATATTTAATAGCGAATTATTGATTCAATACATTTACAAAAGCCTCTAAAAATCTATCGGCATGTGCTTTGGTTAAATTTAAAGCGGGTAATAGCCTTACTACATTAGGTTTAGCCTCGCCGGTAAAAATATGATGTTTAAATAAAAGCTCTTTTCGCACATCTGATAATTCCTCGGGTAATTCAATACCGATCATCAAACCTCTGCCGCGTACTTCTTTAACCTGTTCAAGCTTTTTGATTTCTTTAATCAGGTATTCACCAATTGTAGCGGCATTTTGCATCAGGTTATCCTGTTCCATAACTTCCAATACGGCTAAGCCCGCAGCGCATGCCAAATGGTTGCCACCAAAAGTAGTACCAAGCATACCATAAGCAGGCTGTATCTTAGGCGAAATAATGATACCACCAACAGGGAAACCATTACCCATGCCTTTGGCCATGCTGTAAATATCGGCATTAACAGAGGCAAAGTCCTGCGAGAAAAATTTACCGGTACGACCATAACCGCATTGTACCGAATCGGCTATGAAAACCGCGTTGTGCTGATCGCAAAGTGTACGGATTTTTTGCAGGAAACTTTCCGGAGCAACCTGTATGCCGCCTACGCCTTGTATCCCTTCAATAATTACTGATGATATTTCGTTTCCATGATCGGTAAAAGTCTGCTCTAAAGCAGTTTCATCGCCCCATGGTAAAAATATTACATTGTCAGTTTCATTTATTGGCGCAACAATCTTTGGGTTATCAGTTACAGCAACAGCCAGCGAGGTACGACCATGAAACGCTTTTGTAAAAGCGATAACCTTTTTTTTGCCATTGTAAAAAGAAGCCAGTTTTAGCGCGTTCTCATTAGCTTCGGCGCCTGAGTTGCACATAAACAACTGGTAATCTTCCTTGCCCGACACCTTGCCTAATTTGGCAGCCAGTTCTTTTTGAATCGGTATCTCAATGGAATTGGAGTAAAACCCCAATTGGTGCAATTGGTCTTCCAGGCGTTTTACATAATGAGGATGGGTATGGCCAATGGATATTACGGCGTGACCGCCATACATATCAAGGTACTCAGTGTCATGATTATCATAAACCAGGCTGCCCTGGCCTCTTACTATATTTATTGGATTGATTGGGTATACGTTGAATAAGTTCATGTTAGTAGCTAAAAGCTTAAGGCCAAGGCACAAAGCTTTTGTTTTATAAGTGATTTAACAGGCCAATCGGCATGGCCTTTACTTGGTTGATTGTTATACTCGTTTGGTTTACGGCTCCTGCTTTTGGCTTTAAACTTTTGCTCTTAGCTAAAATGCAGTCGCCTTAAGTCGCAATCCTGCGCGCTCGTCCAGGCCAAATAACAAGTTCATGTTTTGTACTGCCTGACCGGAGGCACCTTTAAGTAAATTGTCTAATATGCTTATTATTAATAATTTGCCATCATGCTTGGTAACCTGCAGGAAACATTTGTTGGTGTTTACGATCTGCTTAAGGTCGATATTACGATCGGTTACATGCGTGAATGGATCGCCGGCGTAAAAATCCTGGTAAAGCTTAAGTGCAGCTTCGGCACTCAGGTCGCTATCGGTATATATAGACGCTATGATACCCCTGGTAAAATCACCACGATAAGGGATGAAATTTATTGCTTTATTAAATCCGTTTTGTAACTGTTTTAACGATTGGCCAATTTCATTTAAGTGTTGATGATTAAATGCTTTATAAACCGACAGGTTGTCATTACGCCAGGTAAAGTGGGAGGTAGGAGCTAAACTTTGCCCCGCACCGGTAGAACCCGTTGTAGCGGCAACATGCACCTCCTGATTTAATAACCCTTTGGCGGCCAACGGTAACAGGCCTAATTGCAGGCAGGTAGCAAAGCAACCAGGGTTAGCAATGTTATCGGCAGTTTTTATAGCTTCGCGATTTAGCTCGGGCAGGCCGTATACGAAATTTTTATTTTTGAATTTTGAGTTTTGAGTTAACCTGAAATCCTGGCTAAGATCTATGATCTTGATATGATCGGGGATATTATTTGCTTCCAGGAATTTTTTGGCATCGCCATGGCCCACACACAGGAACAGTACATCAATTGCAAACGATAGCTCGCCCGTAAAGCGCAGGTTTGTGTCGCCAAAAAGGTCGGTATGCACCTCATAAATATGATTGCCGGTATTGCTGTTGCTATGAACAAAAGCAATTTCCACGTTGGGGTGATTGATCAGGATGCGCAGCATCTCGCCCCCGGTGTATCCGGCGCCGCCAATGATGCCTGCACGTACCTTATTTAATGTTGATCCTGTCATTGTTTGTTGATGGATAAGAATATAAAATAAATTCCAGGTCGGTCCGGTCGTTGTTACTGATAAAATGTTTTTGACCCGGCAAAATTTCAATGCCTTGTTCGGGCTTTAACTCGGTGACGTTGCCATCAACAGAAAAAGTAGCCCGACCTTTTAAAATAAAAAACACTTGCGTGGCTTTTTCATGATAATGAAGTTGTTCGGCTGTATCTGGCGGCATTAATTCCTGCTTTACCGATAATGTTTCGGTGTCAATAAAAGTCCAGCCGTGACAATCATCGCCCCAGTTATAGTGCTCCAAACAATCACCTTTTGAAAAAGCCGTCTTAATCATTTTTAGCCTGATTATTTACCTTGTGATAGATCATTACCTGGTTGCCAAATATTTTGGAGAAGCCTTTTACATCCTCGCCCGACCAGGCATTGTTCATTTCGCCGTAGCTGCCAAATTTGTTCGACATCAGATCATGATCAGACTCAATTCCGATCACCTGGAAACGGTATGGATTCAGCTGTACAAATACTTTACCGCTTACGTTTTGTTGGGTGTCAGTTAAAAAAGCTTCTATATTACGCATAATGGGGTCATGGAATTGCCCTTCATGTAACCAGTTACCATAAAATGCGGATAATTGGTCTTTCCATGACAGCTGCCATTTAGTGAGCACATGTTTTTCCAGTGTATGATGTGCTTTAATGATAACCATTGGCGCGGCAGCTTCAAAGCCCACGCGACCCTTAATGCCAATAATAGTATCGCCAACGTGAATATCACGACCGATACCATAAGGCTGGGCGATAGCCTGCAACGCCTGTATAGCTTTTGTCGGGTGATCGAATTTTTCGCTGTCAATACCTACTAATTCTCCTTTTTCAAAAACCAACTCCAAGTTTTTAGCTTCAGATTCGGTAACCTGGGTAGGCCAGGCCTCTTCAGGCAAGCCCAAATTTGAGGTAAGTGTTTCTTTACCACCTACAGATGTACCCCAGATACCTTTATTGATAGAATACTTTGCTTTTTCAAAGTTCATATCAACTCCATGTTTTTTCAGGTATTCAATTTCTTCCTCGCGGCTCAGTTTCAGATCGCGGATAGGGGTGATGATCTGCACCTCGGGTACAAGGATGTTAAAGATCATATCAAAACGTACCTGGTCGTTACCGGCTCCGGTGCTGCCATGAGCTACAAACTCGGCACCAATTTCTTTGGCATAGTTAGCAATTGCGGTAGCCTGACTTACACGCTCGGCACTTACCGAAAGGGGATAAGTGTTGTTTTTTAAAACATTGCCATAAATTAAAAAGCGTACACAGGTGTTGTAAAAGTTTTTAGTTTCATCAACCACATGATGCGATGTAACCCCCATTTTGTAGGCCCGTTCTTCAACGCCTTTTAATTCCTCGTCGCTAAAACCACCGGTATTTACAATAACAGAGTGTACTTCATAACCAAGATCCTGTGTTAAATATATACAGCAAAAAGAGGTGTCTAATCCGCCGCTATACGCTAATACTACTTTTTTCTTCATTCTTTGTTGGGCTTGAAGCTGAAAGCAAAAGGCTTAAAGCTTTTATGTTTTAAAATATTTTTTTGGTGATCTGCTTAAACCTTATGGTTTCAGCATTCTTAATCCTGTCCTATTCTTTTTTTAATGGCATTTTCAATACGCTCGAGCAAGGTAGCTTTATGCGTAATTCTTTTCATTTTTTCTTCGTCCTGCTTTTGTTTCTCGGCCGGATCAAACAGCATGGCAGTGCACATGCAGTTTTTGCGTTCTTTACTGGTTAATATATCATAGTTAACGCAGCTTTTGCAGCCGGCCCAAAAGTTTTCGTCCTGGGTAAGTTCAGAATAGGTAACCGGTTCATACCCCAGTTCTGAATTGATTTTCATTACAGCCAATCCGGTTGTAAGGCCGAAAATTTTCGCGTTGGGATATTTGGTTCTGGAAAGCTGGAAAATGCGGTGTTTAATAGCTTTTGCCAAACCAGCTTTGCGGAATTGGGGATTAACAATAAGGCCTGAATTGGCTACAAAATCGCCATGGCTCCATGTTTCAATATAGCAAAAACCAGCCCAGGTGCCGTCTTTATGTAAAGCTATTACGGCTTTACCTTCCAGCATCTTATTTGCAACATACTCTGGCGAGCGTTGTGCAATACCCGTACCACGGGCTTTTGCCGACTCGGCCATTTCATCGCATATCTGTGCGGCATAATCTACATGCTGGGCAGTAGCAACCTTAATATCAAAATCTTGTATGGTCATTTAAAAATGGATATTACCGTAAATTAATTGGCTTAACAGCCGTAATAATTAGATGGTTTTTTTAAAAAGAAGTTTAAAAACTTTCTTTTTTGAGGGATTCAGGATAGTAAATTAAATCAAACCCGTGGCATATAGGGCCTTCGTCGGGAAGGGCAGCATAAAAAAACAGTTGAAACCAAAGCAGCGGCAGCCGGAGCAAATTTTGCTCTTATTGCGGGCTTATTTAAGCTTTGTAGATTCATTTTTTAATGGTATTACTGTGTTTTTAATTTGGGTGCAAATTATTGCATAAATTTTTACTTATGCAAGAAAAAAATGATTTAATAACGTTAAGATTATATTCAGTTTTTGGGGCAGTGTATTTTGGAGTCTAAAATATCAAAGATGCCCGTTGTAATCATGAGGCTTTTTAAAGCTATATTTTAACATAAATCAACTTAAAACAGCTCACGGTCTGATCAAAAAGAATTCAAAAAAGTATAAAAAAATGCATGTTGACATCAATTTTAACACTTTTTGTTGATCCTTTTTAAAATTTAAGAAGTTTTAACTCACCGGCATATAACATACTGTTTAAATGTCCATTTGTTTTTTTATTCCAGGGGTACTTAAATAAACACAGCCCGGCTCTCTGGATAAAAGAGGACCGGGCTGTGATCACCAAAATATACTTAAAGTTTTTGCATGGTAAAATTTTGCCTCTCTGCCGAGGACGCAGGAAAAGTGATGCGATCTTTTTTTTTCTTCAAACTTATCCAAAGTGAACTTTAATTTTCTTTCGGGGTCTTGTACGCTTTGGGCAAGCAGGGTAACCTTACCATCTTTCCCTTCAATGGTAAGTGTATAATCTTTTTCGCCGCCACCATCTTCGTCACTAATGGTAGTATTGATAACTGATTTTCCCTCTTTAAAGGGAGCGGTCCAGTTGCAGGTGTTTGATTTGATAACTCCCGTGAGGGTTTGTTTCCCATTCTCAATAACAACGGAGATCTTTGATTTATTTATTTCAATTGCCGTTTGCTCATCTACGGCTCTGCCTAAATTACCATCGGCATCAAGATGTTCAGTTCTTGAGGAAGTCAGGATCAGGGTTTTGTCGCACTGGGCGAAACAAACTGTACTGCCGGTTACCAGCAGTAGCAGTGCAAGAAGGGTTGATTTCATAATTTTTACTTTATAGATTTTAAAATATAAATAAAGATACTTGTTTTATATGGTATTATGCAATACATAGTACTATTTTATTTAAATTAAAACTATAATCGTTTTATAATGAGTATTTAAATTAACTTAACTAAATATTTTATTAAGGTCAACGGGCAGAATTAACCCTTTTTTGCAGATGAATTATACGCATGAAAGCACCATATAATTAATGCCTGATACATAGGTGAAGCTTAAGCCACGCCACAAGTTGAGGTGCTTTTTATCCTTTAGCCACAATGTCGTTAATGATCATATCGGCATGGATGCGGGAGTTTTCAATAAACCACAAATGGGTATCCAAACCACCGCAAACAACCCCGGCCAGATATAAACCGGGCTGGTTGGTTTCCATGGTTTCGTGGTTATATTGAGGTATAAATTTATCCTCAGACAAAATAATACCCAGTTTTTTAAGAAAATCAAAATTAGGCTTATAGCCCGTCATGGCCATTACATAATCATTAGGAATGGTAATTAAGCCGTCGGGAGTTTGAATATCCACCTCATGCTCACGGATAGCCTGAAGATTGGAGTTAAAATATGCTTTGATGCTGCCTTCCTTTATCCGGTTTATAATATCGGGCCGTACCCAGTATTTAACCCGGTTGCTCACCTCAGCGCCGCGGATCACCAGGGTAACCTCAGCGCCTTTGCGGTAAGTTTCAAGTGCTACATCAATGGCCGAGTTACTGGAGCCAACAACTACTACCTTTTGCAGGGTGTAGTAATGCGGGTCCTGGTAATAGTGTTTAACCTTTGGCAAATCTTCGCCCGGGATATCCAGGTTAACGGCAATATCATAAAAACCGGTTGAAAGTATTACCCTTTTAGCCTGATAAGTTGCCTTGCTGGTGGTTATTGTATAAGCGTCATCCTCTTTTGTAACTTTAGTAACTTCCTCAAACAAATTAACAGGCAAGTTATGTGACAGGGCAACCCGGCGGTAATACTCCAATGCATCAGCACGAGTAGGTTTATTATGCACGGTTACAAAAGGTATGCCGCCAATTTCCAGTTTCTCGGACGTGGAGAAAAAGGTCATGGTTGAAGGATAGTTGTATAAAGAGTTGACCAGGCAGCCTTTTTCTACGATAATAAAACTTAAACCGGCCTTTTGAGCAGCCAAACCACAAGCCAAACCAATTGGGCCACCGCCAATAATGAGGATATCGAGCATGTTGCGAAGATAATCAGTTTATAAAAAAGAAGTAATACGGGAATTGAATTTTGACCCGGGAATGTCGAACTAACTTCGTTCCTCATCTCAATGATAACTTATTTTACTTGCTGAAAAACCAATGGAGTGAAATGAAGCCCCGACTGCAAATTCAAAATTTAGGGCATAAAAAAGGGTAAGCTACTTTTATCGCGCCGCTCAACTCTCTACCCTTGCTGTATTCCTACCCTGGGGGAGTTCAAGAGGAGCTGGCCGTAAAAGACTTACCCCGGCGCAAATATAGAAAAAGGTTTGTTTATGGTTAATAAATTGTTAAAAAACTTAAAAGGTTACTGTTTAGATATTTACACCTTTTGCCGGCCAAATTCAATTAAAACCGGCATGTGAAAGCGCCGCTTTTTTACCAAAAGGGATCTTTTTATGTACTTTGTAACGGTCATGTTTGTTATCACTTTCTTTTTCCAATATGGTTAGGCAGTCGGCCTCAAATGTGTCATTATATTCCAGTTTTTGAAAACGCGGCCATAGTATATTAAATGTTTCTGTAGAAACCCGGCCGGCAATGGTAATATGCGGATTGAGCCGCCTGCTCCTCATTCGTAAGGCCGTTTTAATGTTGTCAAACCATTCTCCTGTTTTTTTGTCAAGCTCAATAGCCGCGTATATGGTTCTGAAATTTGATCCGTGGGTAAAAAAGTCAAACCCCCGTATTTTCAGGTCGTGCCGTGGTATGGTTTTAATTTTAAAGCTAACCATTTCATAAAAGGGGGTAAGCAATAATGGCTTGCGGGTAACCTGGTCAACTTTATCTGTAATTATTTCAATAGAAATATGCGCCTCAGCGTGCATCCCCGGAAATTTCCCGATGTGCTTAACACATGCAGATTTGAATGATCTGATCTTCTCATTTACATGTTCAGGTACTGCAATAACGGTTAAAAAATCGCTGTTGTTCATGATAGGCTTGATTAAAAAAGGTTAAACTGATCCGGAAAATAATTTTCAGCGGCGGCTTGTTTATTAATAATTGCTTCGGCCGTATTTGCTGTATTTTTAATGTTTTTAAATTCAAAGGTTTTAAATGCTGTCCACTGCGGCGATGGTGCAAATGTTTCGCGTTTAAGCATTTTCAACTCTTTTATCCAAAATGGCTCAACCAGTTTTTTATGCCTGAAATGCGGCCACAAAAGGTTAAAGTCGCCCTCTGGAATATCTCTTGTAATTGTGATATGAGGTACAATGGCTTTCTTCACGTGCAGTGACCTTTTTAACAGAGTAAACCATTCATCAACCGCCGGCGTAATCCTTATATGCGCATATATGGTCATTTGGCCATGCAGATGCGTAAAATATTTAAACCCATCCAAATGCAACAGAACAGGCGGCAACGCAGCCAGGCTTTTTTCCATCCGTGTAACATTGGTTTGTGCCATGAATGGTTTTTGACGTTCCAAGTGCTGAATGGAAATATGCGCCGGGGAGTCCATGCTTTTATAATTGCCAATTAATTTAGCTGATGCTTTTTTATACCGGGCAATTTCATTTTTCACCGTTGCAGGAGGCGAAAGCAGCATTAAATAATCTTCATACATATTCATGGCGCGTGGTTTTTGATAAAACAAAAATGCTAATATTTTTAGTAAAATACTAAATTTATTTTCATATTTGTATATGAATTTTAAGCGGCATATCGTACATATTGACCTTGATTCATTCTTTGTATCGGTTGAGCGTAAGTTTAACCCCGATCTCATTGGCAAACCGGTGATCATTGGCGGCTCGGCCGAACGGGGGGTAGTAGCCTCGTGCAGCTACGAAGCGCGTAAATACGGTATACATTCGGCCATGCCTACTCGGCAGGCTTTAAAGCTTTGTCCGCATGCTATTGTGATACATGGTACCCACGGCCGGTATTCGGATGCATCCCGCGAGGTTACACAGATCATCCATAACTCGGTACCGCTTTATCAAAAAACCTCGGTTGATGAATTTTATATCGACCTTACCGGGATGGATCGTTTTCATGATTGTTACCAGGTAGCCACCAATCTGCGCCAAAAAGTGATCAGGGAAACCGGGCTGCCTATATCATTTGGCATGGCATCCGGCAAAACTGTGGCAAAAATGGCTACCAATGAGGCCAAACCCAACGGACAGCTTTTTATTAAACATGGTGAAGAACTGCAGTTTTTAGCTCCCCTGAACATTGGCAAAATACCGGGCCTGGGTAAAAGCACCTGCCAAAAACTTTATCAGTATGGCATCGAAAAAATAGGCGACCTGCAGAAAACAAATATCCGCTTCCTGGAAGCCATTTTTGGTAAAGCGGGCAGATACCTGTGGGAAAAGGCACATGGTATTGATGATGGTGAAATACTTCCGTATTCCGACCGTAAATCAATATCAACAGAGCGTACTTTCAGTAATAATGTAAATGATCTGCGTACACTGGAAACTACCCTGGTATCAATGACCGAAGAATTGTCGGGCAAGCTGCGCAGGGAAAACAAGCTGTCATCATGCATGGCTATCAAAATACGTTATGCCAATTTTGAAACCCATACCCAGCAGCAAAAAATTGCCCTTACCGCGGCCGAACATATTTTAATTCCAGGCGTAAAAAATCTGCTTAAGAAAGCATGGAACCAGCACCGGCCGATACGGCTGATAGGCGTGAGGCTGAGCGACCTGTGCAGTGGGAGCTACCAGATCAATTTATTTGAGGATAATGAGGAGCGCATCAGGCTTTACCAGGCTATGGATAGCATAAACTTTAAGTTTGGCGATAAAACCGTTTGCCGGGCCGCCGGAATGGAAATCGGCACCCGCAATTTTAATCCTTTTTTAAAAGACTGATCGCCTATTGATGTGATTATTCTTTGTGATATTGATGAACAATATCCTGAAACAATAAAACCTGCTTTATGTGAATAGTATCACTTCAGGGACTTATTGTATTGGCTGAGGTTTTGCTCAAGCGATTGACCTTTGCCTGCAGATGTGGTTGACCGGGTTTGGAAGAAATGCCCGTAAAGAACGGTTTTATAAAAGTAACCTTGTCCGTATTCCCCTGCAAAAAAGGTTCATTTACTGCCAATGGTCACCATAACATTGCCATTGGTCAAAATAATTATACCAGGCGATATGCTGTTGCTTCTTTTGAATAAAAAAGAAAACAACATGGAAACTTCACAACGTCAAACGTACCTGGACTGGTTAAGGATATTATCCATTGCAGGGGTATTAATTCTGCATTCAGCCATGCCTTATGCCGAGGGCGAGATCTGGCACATAAGGGATAAAGAAACCAGCACATTGCTTTTATATACGGTTGGTTTCCTGCATCTGTTCCGCATGCCATTGCTGTTTTTTATCAGCGGTACGGTAAGCTATTATATGATGCAGCGCAGGAGCGCGTTAAGCTTTATCAAGCTCCGTTTTACACGCTTGTTTATTCCTTTGCTGGTGGGTATATTTATTATAGTACCGCCGCAAATTTATATGGAACGGCTGGCGCATGGGTTTACCGGTAATTACTGGGACTTTTATAAAACTGTATTTGAGTTTGTGCCATATCCGCAGGGTGGCAGCTTTAGCTGGCATCACTTATGGTTTATTGCGTATCTGTTTATATATGACCTGGTGTTCGCCCCGTTTTTTATGTGGATGATATCTGATAAAAGTAAGGGTGTTAAACAAGCCTTGCACCGTTTAAGTAAAGGTAAGCTGGTATATCTCCTGGCTATCCCTTCAATAATATGGTACGCGCTGCTCAGCAAAAAACTTCCCGAAACTGCCGACCTTGTACATGATGGCTGCTATTTTGTTTACTGGTTGTTTTTTGTGCTGGCGGGCTTTATCTGCATCCTGGTGCCGTCGCTAATGGATAGCCTGCAGCGTAACCGGCGTTTTGCCATTGGTGTTGGCTTTGTATTCCTGCTCATGAACTATTATGTATGGCTTAACGATGCCAGGCTGCCTATGATACCCGAGTCAATATGGCCGTTTTTCTCCGTAGCCATGCGCCCTGTTATTGCCTGGGGATGGATGCTGGGCTTTATAGGGTACGGCAAACAATACCTGAACCGGCCGCACCGCAGTTTAAATTATTTAAACCAGGCCGTGTATCCGTTTTATATCCTTCATCAAACGGTAATTGTTATTTTAGCCTATTATATTACAAAGGCAGCCGGCGATACCGTTATCATGAAATACATTTATACAGTAGGGGTAACCTTATTTATTACCATGGGCATTTACCATCTTTTTATAAAACCGTACCCGGTAATTGGTTTTTTGTTTGGTATGAAACCTGTAACTGCTGCTAAGAAAAAAGCAGCGCAGGAACCAGCCAGAATAATGATAATGAAAGAACAGTTAACCGAAGCCACCGCTTAAAAGATGACAACCAAACGCATATTGAAAAGTATTTTCCCCGCAGTTTATGGCCTCATTGTTTATGCCACCATAAGGCTGCTGCAGGATACTGAAACCGGTTTTCATTTCTGGGTAAGGCCAATGCTGCTCACTTCTATGGAAATTGTGTTAAGCATAGTTGTTGGTTATTTGAATATATACATGATCAACCGGGTGTGTAACCTGAATGATCAGCGGCAGTCTGCATATAAATTAACATCATCATTATTATGGCGGGAAATATTGACGGTGGCCTTGCTGAATACCATCACGGTAAATTTATTTTTTACCCCTTTAACCGCTTTTACAGGTGATGGCTTGTCATGGGCCGATCTGGCAAGTATTAATGTAGTGCCCTTGTTATATACACTTATTTATTACGGTGTTATCCGCAGCGGCAGGTTCCTTACAGCATATGTGCAGCACCAACTGCTGGTTGAAAAGCTAACCACCGATCAGCTGGAAACAGAATTGAAGTTTTTAAAGGCGCAGTATCATCCGCATTTTTTGTTCAACGCGTTAAATACCATTTATTTTCAGATGGACGATGATGTACCGGGCGCCAAAAAAAGTACAGAATTGCTTTCCAGCCTGCTGCGGTACCAGCTTTATGACCAGCAGCAGCAGGTATCGGTAAGGCAGGAGCTGGAGTATCTTGAAAATTATATCCAGCTTCAAAAAATACGGGCAAGTAAAAAAATGCGCTTAACTATAAATTTTGATGAGAAGTTGGCCGATCAGCAGGTTTATCCTTTACTTTTATTGCCCCTGGTTGAAAATGCCTTTAAATACGCAGGCGGAAAATATGTGATCGATATTGTTGCCAAAGCTACGGCCGACGGGATCTTGTTCAAGGTTTATAATGATATTCCGGGTCAGATAAAACCGTCTGATAATTATGGCGGCATCGGTCTGGAGAATTTAAAAAGGCGCCTGCATTTACTTTATCCCGGCAAACACAGGCTGGTTGCCGGCGCCCACGAAAATAGTTATATAGCAGAACTGGAATTAAAATTTTAAAGATGACGCCAATCAGTTGCATTATTACCGATGATGAACCCTTTGCACGGAAAGGTTTGGAAGGATATGTGGTTAAAACAGGATTTTTTGACCTGAAAGCACAATGTGAAGATGCCATGGAACTTGGTGCTGTGCTGATGCAGCAGCCGGTTGACCTGCTGTTCCTGGATATACAAATGCCTCATTTAAATGGGGTAGACTTTATAAGATCATTGCCAAACCCGCCTAAAGTAATTTTTACCACTGCTTTTAAAGAATATGCCACCGATGGTTTTGACCTTGATGTGCTTGATTATTTGTTAAAGCCAATTTCTTTTGAGCGCTTTATGAAAGCCGCATTTAAGGCTAAAGATTATTTTGAGCTGAGGGATAACAGCAGTATAGCCGAGTATCTGTTTGTAAAAAGCGACGGAAAGCTTGAAAAGGTAATATTTGACGAGGTGCTGTATATAAAAGGGATGGAAAACTATGTAGAGATACATACGCATAACAGAAAGATCATCACCCATAGCACGCTGAAAGGCTTTGCCGATAAGCTGCCTAACCGCAAATTTTTACAAACTCATAAATCATACATCGTTGCTCATGGTAAAATTACCTCCATTGAGGGCAATATGCTCCATGTGGGCCAGCACCAGGTTCCCATCAGCAGGCAACTGAGGGAGCAGGTAATACATTCCCTTATCAATCAAAACAAATTATGAGCTCAAAATACTTAGGCGGTTATTTCCTTTTTCATTAACAGGTCGGTTTGCTTATCGCCGCCCAGCATAAACGGATGGCTGCCAAATGTTTTGAATCCGTGCTTTTCATAAAAGCTGATGGCTTTATGATTGTGTTCCCAAACGCCCAGCCAAACATAGTCAAGCGCGTTATCCTTTGCTGTTTGTATGGCAAAGTTTAATAACAGATGGCCAATTTTTTTGCCGTGATGTTCAGCTAAAACGTAAATACGTTCCACTTCGAGCGAAGGGGTGTTGTGAAGTTCGGTTTGGGCGCTCCCAAAATTTATTTTCAGATAGCCGGCTATCTGGTTATTTAGCATAGCAAAATAAAAATGCGAATCGGGATTGCTGATCTCGGCCTGTATTTTTTGCGGAGTGAATGCAGTAGCGGCATAGGCCTCCATGTTGGCACGGTCGTTTAAATGCCCAAAAAAATCAAAAAAAGTTTTTTTACTAAGGTTAAGCAGGGTGTCGGCATCAGCCAAAGTAGCTTTTTGGATGATAATAGGATGATGGGTCATTAAATTACTGAATTTTAGTTGAACTGCTCTTTAAGGCGTACCAGTCTGTCAATCATCAGGTTAAGCTTTTCTTCCTCATTTTTGAACATGCGCGGTTTTAAATAAAATGTGGTGAACAAAAACCATATTACCGTTGAGCCATAAATAATCAGTTTAAAAAGGGTTGATGTGGTTTCCAGCACTTCAATGAGGTATAAGGCAAGGCCAGCGCTGATGAGTAGGGTGTATATGTAATAGAACCAGCCAACTACTTTGGTCCTGTTTTTTTGGTATGCCTTAAGGCTGTCCAGATATTCAGTTGGGTTTAGCGTGGCATCGCGCTTGCTAAGTATGTGATAATGCCTCACAATGAGCGACAGGTACATGAGCATAGTGACCAGCACAATTAATATACCCACTGTGGTTACCCACGATTTAAAGGCCAGGAAAAATGTAATGATAAATGCAAATATGGTTATCACCACCATGGCTACTATACTCCAGTATAACTTTGTAGTTATGCCGCGAATCCCCTTCTTTACCTGCTTCAGCACCTCGTCAACTGAAAGCTGATCTGGTTTTGGCTGTCCCTGCCAAACCGACATCAAATGATCAAAGTCTTTCATACTGGTTATATAATTCTGTTAATTTTTGTTTTATACGATAAATCTTCACCCTCAGGTTTCCTTCTGATATACCCGAAATTTCTGCTATTTCGGGGTATGGTACCTCATCGAGCACCATTGTAATTATAATTCTTTCTGATTCTTCGAGCTTTGAAATTGATTTGTACAGCAAAGCCACCTGCTCGTTTTTATCCGATAGTTCTTCTCTTTTGGTTTCAGCTATTTGTGGAGTAAGCTCGTCTTTAGCCTGTCGTTTTTCTGATCGTAAATAGGTTAAGCAAGTATTAACGGCAATACGGTATATCCAGGTTGATATCATGGCCTGGTTACGGAACTTTTCTAAATTTTGCCAAACCTTTAAAAAGGTCTCCTGCAAAAGGTCATTCGCGGCATCGTCATCGCCGGTATAGCCATAGCATAAATGGAATATCTTTTTAGAATTAGCCTCATATATTTGCTTGAATGCTGCTTCTTTGTTGGCCACAGTGTTAATAGATTTTTTATTTAGATGTTAAGTTTTGCTGTATGTTACAACTGGTAATCATTCTTTTTAAACCAGGCGAGTTTTTTTTCGGCATCGGCAAGTACGGCGTTGTAATTTTCCAGGTAATCAAATTGCAGGTCTTCATGCAGCTTACTTATTAAGTTCTTTATTTTTTCTACCTGCCTGGTAAATATAAGCCTGATGGGTTTGTACGCTGTGCGCCTGTCTGCATATTCGAGGTAATTACTGCAAAAATTCAAAAGCAATTCTATCTCAGCCTGTTTTGATCCGGTAAATTTAGTGTATTTGCCAAGCAGCCTTAAAATTTTGCGCATCCCTTTCGCGGCATGATAACTTAACGCCGGTAACTGGCTGAACATAAAACCGGCTTCGCCCTTCACTTTTTCAACAAAGGCAGCTTCATCATAAGCCTCAAATAATAAATAGGCCAGCAGCTCTTTATTCTCTTTTTTATATCGTGCCAAACGGAGCAGTAATTCAGTTAATTGCTCATGCGGCAAGTGCTGAATTTCCTTCTTTATATGCTGTAATCCGTAAGTAGTGATGTTCATGTGTGTTTAAATATTTTACCAAAATATTAAATAGTTGTAGTTTAGCGCCCTGCAATCAACTATATGCCCAAAAAAAGTAACCTTACACTCTACATTTTTATTGCACTTGTAATAGGTGTAATAACCGGCTACATTTACAATGTACGGGTAATTAATACGATCAACTTAAATATTAATACCGCCGATGCTCAAATAAAAGCCATAAATACAAAATTGGTTTTATTAAAAGACAGTACCACGGCTGATTATGCGGCACTACAAGCTCAAAAAGTACAACAATTAAAGATCAGTAAAGATAATAATTCTATCCGCGAGGATAAACTGGAAGGATTTACCATTTTAAGCGATATATTTTTAAGGCTGATAAAAATGATCGTGGCGCCCCTTGTTTTCACAACCCTGGTGGTAGGGGTGGCCAAAGTGGGAGATATTAAAGCTGTTGGCCGCATTGGCGGTAAAACCATGTTATGGTTTTTGAGTGCTACCTTAGTTTCGTTATTACTGGGGATGCTTTTAGTGAACCTGTTTGAGCCGGGAAAAGTGATGCACTTACCGTTACCTAACAGTTACTTAAGTACCGGTATTAAGAAGTCGGCATTATCATTAACCGATTTTATAGCGCATGTTTTTCCAAGAAGCTTTATTGAGGCCATGGCCAATAATGAGATATTACAGATCGTTGTGTTTTCGTTATTTTTTGGGGTAGCTACGGCAGCCATAGGCGAGCAAGGTAAGATCGTTATAAAAGCAATGGACGCCATAGCCCATGTTATATTAAAAATAACAGGTTATGTAATGAAGATGGCCCCCATAGCGGTTTTTGGAGCAATAACCGCGGTTATTGCCAAACAGGGATTGGGGGTTTTATCTACCTACGGCATTTTCATCGGTGAATTTTATTTTTCACTGGTCATGCTTTGGCTTATTATTATTTTTGCCGGGTTTATTGTATTGCGCAAGCCGGTATTTAAGCTGGTAAGCAATATAAAAGATGCAATGCTGATAGCATTTAGTACATCAACAAGTGAGGCCGCTTACCCGAGGGTACTTATTGAGCTGGAAAATTTTGGATGCAGCAACAAAATTGTGAGTTTTGTATTGCCTTTAGGTTATTCATTTAATCTCGACGGATCAATGATGTATATGACCTTTGCCTCGCTGTTCCTGGCACAATCGTATGACATTCATTTGTCTTTCGGGCACCAGCTGTCTATGCTGCTTGTATTAATGCTTACGAGCAAAGGCGTGGCGGGGGTTCCGCGGGCTTCGCTGGTAGTAATTGCGGCAACACTGTCAATGTTCAATATACCCGAAGCCGGTTTGTTCTTACTGATAGGGATTGATCCTTTACTGGATATGGGACGGTCGGCAACCAACGTTTTGGGTAACGCCATGGCCACAGCGGTGGTAAGTAAATGGGAGGGAGAGCTGAAATAATTATTGATTTATTGAATTAATGAATTATTGATTTTTAAAAACGCTATGGCTAATAATGATAGGATTGCATTTGCGGAGATGTTTAAAAATCGCACAAAAAAGTTCGTTATTGATAACATCAAATTTTTTAAAACCTTGCCTAAAACGGAAGAGGCAAAGATTATAGGCAGGCAGTTATTAAGATCGGCTTCTTCAGTTGGTGCTAATTATCGGGCAGCCTGCAGGGCAAGGTCTCAGGCAGAGTTTCACGCAAAACTTTCAATTGTAGTTGAAGAAGCAGATGAATCAGCCTTTTGGATGGAAGTACTTATTGAAGCTGAGATTGTTAAATTGTCAGATTTAGCTTCTTTAGTAGATGAAGCAAACCAAATTCTTAAAATTGCCTCCGCATCAAGAAAGACAGTATCAATCAATAAGACATTGCCAAGCTCAAAAGAATCAAAACTTAACAATTCAACAACTGAATAATTCAATAACTCAATAATTCAATAACTCAATAATTAACATATGTCTGATCGTTCCAAAAAGATATTTTTCGCACTGGTTGTTATCGTGCCGTTTTTAATTTACTGCTTCTATTATTATGGCATGATGATCAAAAATGCTCCCTACAGGTTTTCTGATTTCGATTCGATGTCAATCCAGTATGGTCCGGTAGATAGCCTGGTTAATAAGTATGATTCTAAAACAGGTGATTATCAGTACGTGAATAAGCGCGACTCGCTTGTGAAAATGCACCTCAGACTTACTCAGGATGACCTGCTTTACCTTCACCGCAAGGCGGCCGACCTTGGTTTCTGGGATTTCCCGGCAAACGAGCTTGCTGATACTGCAAAAGGGAGAAAAGACAAATCGATACGTTACATAATTGAGTTTAAATACAAAAAGAAAAGTAAAAGGGTTGTATTTGACAGCGAATATGTTGGCGATCCGCGGTTAATTGATGCTAATAAAAATTTAATAAAGGAAATTGAACAAAGTTTGCTGACCGCAGAGGAACGGCTAAAAAAATAAAAATATGGTATGTTGTTTATTAAATAATCAATCCCTATATTTGCACCTCGAATTTTAAAACAATAATTAACAAACATGTACGCAATAGTAAGTATAGCCGGACAGCAATTTAAGGTTGCAAAAGACCAGCAGATCTTTGTACACAGGTTACAGGGTGATGAAGGCGCTAGTATTGAATTTGACAGTGTATTGTTAGCAGAAAACGAAGGTAAATTCAAATTAGGTTCTGATTTGAAAGGCGCTAAAGTATCGGCTAAGATCGTGTCTCATTTAAAAGGTGATAAAGTGATCATCTTCAAAAAGAAAAGAAGAAAAGGTTACAAAAAGAAAAACGGTCACCGTCAACAGTTTACCAAGATCGAGATCACCGGTATTACATTATAATTAAAGTTTAAACCGGAGTTGTTCTTCAATTCCATAAAAGATATTAAGAAATGGCACACAAAAAAGGGGCCGGTAGTTCCAGAAACGGCCGTGAGTCGCATAGCAAACGTTTAGGTATCAAAATTTTCGGTGGTCAGCCAGCTATTGCAGGTAACATCATCGTTCGTCAGCGTGGTACTAAACACAACCCGGGCGTTAACGTAGGTATCGGCAGGGATCATACATTGTTCGCATTAGCTGATGGACAAGTTATCTTCAGAAAAAAAGCTGATAACCGTTCATACGTTTCTGTAGTTCCGTTTGAAACAGCACCTGTTGCTGAGGTTGCAGCTCCTGCACCTAAAGCAAAAGTTGAAAAGAAAGCTGTTGAAGCAGCCGCTCCGGTAGCTGAAACTGCGGAAGCAGCACCAAAAGCTAAAAAAGCAGCAGCACCAAAAGCAAAGAAAGAAGAAGCAGACGCTGAAGAAGCAACACCAGCTGAGTAAGTAGTTTAATTCAAATAGATAAAAAAAGCCCTGATCAATTTGATCAGGGCTTTTTTTATGTCCGTACCCCAGGGATTAAAGAATTGTCATGATTAAAAATGAAGTCATGCCGAATTTGTTTCGGCATCCCATTATTAAGGTTGTATAACAAGCATGCTAACCTCCTGAGAGTTCCCGAAACAAGTTCAGGATGACCTGAACTGTTTTTCCGTGATTGACACCCTGTTATTAAGATAAAGAATTGTCATGATTGAAAAATGAAGTCATGCCGAACTTGTTTCGGCATCCCATCACTAAGGTTGTATAACAAGCATGCTAACAGTCCTGAGAGATCCTGAAACAAGTTCAGGATGACCTGAACTGTTTTTTTCGTGATGGCAACTAAGTTTCTTAATATTCCCTTACCAGCAAACTATCGGCAAACTGCCTCAGGTATTGCCTGCGCTCTTCGGGCAGGTTAATATTATCAAGGGCGCCAAATGCTTTATCAGCGTAAGTTTGCATAGCATCTTCGGCACTTTGCCTTATGTGTAGTTGGTTATATATATCAGTTACGGCGGTTACTTTATCGCGTGCATCAAATTGCTGCAATGTAAGCCAACTGTTCAGTTCTATAGCCTGCGCATCTTTGGCCTGTTCAAGAGCTTTAATGAGCAGATAGGTTTTTTTATTCGATATAATGTCACCGCCCACCTGCTTGCCAAACTTGTCGGGGTCGCCGTACACATCCAATATATCATCCTGCAATTGAAAGGCTATGCCCAGGTTAACACCAAAATCATACAGCAATTGCGCGTCGGTCAATAGAGCACCGCCTATAATGGCGCCTATCTTAAGGGTGCCTCCCAATAATACAGCGGTTTTAAGCCTGATCATGTTCAGGTACTCATCAATATTAACATCATCGCGCTGTTCAAAGCTCATATCAATTTGCTGGCCTTCGCATACACCGGTGGCTGTTTCGTTAAATACATCCATTACCCGGCGTAAAATAGCATCATCAACCTGCATCATCAGCTTGTTCGATTCTACCATCATAGCATCGCCGGAGAGTATGGCTACATTAGCGTTCCATTTCTCATGTACAGTTACCCTGCCACGGCGCAATGGGGCTTTATCCATGATGTCATCATGCATCAGCGTGAAATTATGAAAAACCTCAATGGCCATAGCCGGCTCAATAGCGTTTTCTACATCGCCGCCAAAAAGGTCACAAGCCATAAGCAGTAGTGCCGGGCGCAGGCGTTTACCGCCCAAAGCCAATATGTAGCCTATTGGCTCATATAATTCAGCAGGTTGTTCAGGGAAGGTCAATTTATCAATAGCTTCACTTATCAATGCCTGCAGATCTGTAAGTTTCTTCATTTTATTTATCAAGTAGCTGATTGAGATGGTGCCTGACGAATGAGTGATTGACCCTCAATCAAACCGTGCTCTTTCAACTAAAATATTATTCCTGTACTAACGAAAAATCAATCTGCTTTTTGGTGAGGTCAACATTTTTTACTTTGATCCTTACTTCGTCACCCAGTTGATAAATTTTCTTTTTGCGCTGCCCAATAATGGCATAATTCTTTTCGTCCAAAGTGTAAAAATCGTCAGATATATCACGCAGGCGAATCATACCTTCGCATTTATTTTCGATGATCTCTACATACATACCCCATTCTGTAACGCCCGATATGATGCCCGTGAATATGTTGCCAACCTGGTCTTTCAAATATTCGGCCTGTTTGTATTTTACAGAAGCACGCTCAGCATCAGCGGCCTTTTTCTCCATTTGCGAACTATGTGAACATAGCTTTTCGTAATGTTCAGCATTGGCCGAGTGGCCGCCGTTCAGGTAATGAAAAAGCAACCGGTGCACCATCACATCCGGGTAGCGGCGAATAGGAGAAGTAAAGTGGGTATAATGGTCAAACGCAAGCCCGTAGTGGTTGGTAGTTTTGGTGGTATAAATAGCCTTGGCCATTGACCGTATGGCCAGTTGGGTAAGCACATTCTGCTCTTTTTTACCTTCTACATCATCCATCAAAAAATTTAATGACTTTGCCGTTTCCTTGTCTGATTTGGTATTGATCTTATATCCAAACCTGGCTGCAAACTGGGCAAAGTTGGCTAAAGCATCGGGCTTAGGCGAATCATGGGTACGATACACAAAAGTATATTTATGCTTGCCTTTGCCCATTTTGCTTACATGTTCGGCCACTTTACGGTTGGCCAAAAGCATAAAATCCTCAATTAGCTTGTGTGCATCTTTACGTTCTTTCACATAAACGCCAATGGGCTTACCACGTTCATCAAGCTTGAATTTAATTTCTGTGGCTTCAAAGCTAATAGCACCGTTTTTAAATTTACGCTCGCGCAGTTTATGCGCCAGTTCGTTTAATTTTAATATTTCGGTTACAAATTCGCCCTCTTTATTTTCAATCACCTCCTGCACTTCTTCATATGTAAAGCGCCTGTCCGAAAAAATAACCGTTTTACCATACCATTCGGTAATGATGTGGGCGTTTTCATCCAGTTCAAAAACAGCCGAGAAGCAAAGTTTTTCTTCTTTAGGCCGTAAGGAGCAAAGGCCGTTTGATAAGCGCTCGGGTAGCATGGGTATTACCCTGTCTACCAGGTAAACTGATGTGGCACGCTCCAAAGCTTCCTTATCTAAGGCCGAATCAGGAGCGATGTAATGCGATACGTCGGCAATATGAACGCCTACCTCATAATTACCATTGTCTAATATTTTAAAAGACAAGGCATCATCAAAGTCCTTAGCATCAAAAGGGTCAATGGTAAATGTAGTTATGTTTCTGAAATCGCGCCTTTTGGCTATTTCTTCTTTAGTGATAACCTCTGAAATTTCGTCCGCTTCATGCTCTACCTCGGCCGGGAACGATAGGGGGAAACCATATTCCGCAAGGATAGCGTTCATTTCCGTATCGTTTTCGCCCTGGGCTCCAAGTATTTGTTTGATGCGCCCTATGGGGTTTTTAGCTTCAGCAGGCCAGTCGGTAATTTCGGCCACTGCTTTTATCCCGTTTTTAGCGCCGTTGAGCTCACTGATCGGGATAAAAATATCGTGCATCATTTTGCGGTCGTCAGGTATAAAAAAGGCAAAGCGTTCTGATAATTTTACCACGCCTGTAAACTCCATTTTGGCGCGCTGAATGATCTCAATTATTTCACCTTCTTTGCGTTTGCCTTTGCTTTTGGCGTATACATAAACCTTAACCCTGTCGCCATTGAGCGCGTTGCGCAGTTTACGGGGAGCAATAAAAATATCGCTTTCAAATTCATCATCAGTTACAATAAAGGCCGAACCATCATTGGTTAGGTCAACTTTACCTTCAATAAATGTTTTTAGCTCAAGCAGCTGGAATTTACCAGGTGAAAGTTCTTTTAGTACCGATTTTTTTGCTTCGTCTTTTAATATATCAAATATGATCTCGCGCGATTCCGGATCGCGGACATTTAATTTAGCAGAAACCTGTTTATAGTTTAGCGGCGTATTGCCGTTTTGTTCAAATATGTCAAGCACCATTTGAGTAAGCACCTGAACTATGGAAGAATTGTTTTTCTTTTTAGACATACATAAGTATTTATGCAAAGATACGGAATTTGCGTGTTAAGCGATTGGGTTTGGCAACAGAGTGTAAAGATGCAAAGTAGCTAAACCCCGATGTTATTAAGTTAAGAATGAAATTAATAATGAATGCTGAATTTCGAAGATCCAACACCGAAATTTCACCTTCATTAATGATATGCAGATTATCCCTGCGGTATGGATGCTATCAGCCTTTTTGTATAGTCCTCTTTTGGGTTGTAATAAATATCGTCAGGATACCCTGTTTCAACTATCTGGCCCTTATTCATTACCATCATACGGTCTGATATATGTTTAATAACGGCCAGGTCATGTGATATAAAGATATAGGTTAACTTAAACTCCTGCTGCAATTCGCGGATGAGGTTAAGCACCTGTGCCTGTACCGATACATCAAGTGCCGACACCGATTCATCACAGATGATAAATTTAGGCTGCAGGGCAAGTGCCCTTGCTATTACTATCCGTTGCCTTTGCCCGCCCGAAAATTCATGAGGGTAGCGGTTAAAATGTTCAGGTAAAAGGTTTACCCTTTGCAGCAGTTCCAATACTTTTTGTTTACGCCTGGCATTGTTGCTATAAAACTGGTGTACCTGTAACGGTTCCATTAACGACTCACCAACAGTTAGCCGCGGATTTAAAGATGAATAAGGATCCTGAAAAATGATTTGAATATCACGGCGGATTTCCCGAAGATCATTCTTTTTGAGTTTTCCGAGTTCAGTACCTTCAAAACTTACGCTGCCGGCCGTAGGCTCGATTAAACGTAAGATGGTTCGGCCAAGGGTTGTCTTGCCGCAGCCCGATTCGCCAACCAGACCCAGGGTTTCGCCGGGGTAAACATCAAAACTCACATTGTTAACAGCCTTAACCACCTGGCCCGACGGGCCAAATAAACCCCGGTTAACAGGAAACCAGGTTGATAGTCCGTCTATTTTTAATAGGGGTTGTTGCCGGTATAATTCTTTTTTTCTTTCGGCAATTTCGGCTGTTGGATAGTGGTATAAGGCACGGATATGGTCAATAGTAGCCGACTGTGTGTCCGCCTTCATATCAGCGTTAAAGAAATCGGCAATAACGGGAAGCTTTTTCAAATGCTGAGCCGGGGTAGGGCGACAGGCCAGCAACCCTCTTGTATAAGGATGCTGTGGATTTGAGAACAGATCTTTTACCGAAGCTTCTTCTACAATTTCGCCTTTGTACATTACCAGAACACGGTCGGCAATTTCCCTGATTACACCCAGATCATGCGATATGAATATTAAGCTTCTGCAACGGCTGGTTTTCAGGTTGATCAAAAGATCAATGATGGCTTTCTGCACGGTAACATCCAATGCGGTGGTTGGTTCGTCGGCTATCAATAGCTCGGGATTGCAGGAAAGCGCCATGGCTATCATCACCCTTTGCTTTTGTCCGCCTGATATTTGATGCGGATAACTGTCAAATATCGCTTCGGGGCGGGGGAGCTGGACCTCATTAAATAATTCAATGGTTTTCTTTTTAGCCTCGGCTTTGCTTAAACCCAAATGCAGCCGGATAGCCTCAGTAAGCTGAAAACCACAGGTAAGCACAGGGTTAAGGGAGGTCATGGGCTCCTGGAATATCATGGCCATGCGGTTACCGCGGATATGCCGCATTTCCCGCTCGGGCAGGTCATATATATTGGTTTCATTAAGCAAAACCTCACCGCTGATCATAGCCTGGCCTGCATTCAGCAATCGCATCAGTGCCAGTGAGGTTACTGATTTTCCCGAGCCTGATTCACCAACTATACCTATGGTCTCGCCTTTTTTTAAACTGAATGATATGTTCTTTACCGCTTTAAATAAGCCGTTTTGCGTTTTAAAATCAATTGACAGATCATTTACTTTCAGCATTATCAACCTATTATGGTGATGAATTCATCTTTTATCAATTCCTCCCCACGGTAGCGCCTGAGCAGCTGTGCGGTGGCTATTACATCTTTTTGGCAATAGGTGCATATTCTGTCCAGCTGGCCTTCGTTCCAGTAAACGTGGCCAACCATACTGCCGTCAATATCATCTTTTGGGGTAGGGATGTCAAAAATGGCTGTAAGCAGGTTCAGGGATGTGTAGTTTTTATAATCGCCAAATTTCCATAGTTCCATAGTATCTAAATGCGCTATCTCCCATGGTTTTTTACCTGCGATCTGCAACTGCGGCGGAAAAGGCAGCCCATTTATCAAAAGCCTGCGGCAGATGTACGGAAAGTCAAATTCCTTGCCGTTATGAGCGCATAAAACCAGGTTTGCGGGCTGGCTGAAAAGCAAAGCCGAAAACTTGGTCAGTAATTCCTTTTCGTCGTGCCCGGCAAATGATTTTATTCTGAGTCCGGTATCTTTACCGCCGGTAAATATTCCCGCTGATATACAAACTATTTTACCGAATTCGGCCCAGATGCCCGCGCTTTTGTAAAAATTTTCGGCCGTATCATCTTTACGTTGATTTTGGGTTTTTAGCTCCCATAACTTCTGTAAGTGTTCGGGCACCTGATCATGTGTGCTGTATTGCGGCACAGTTTCAATGTCAATTACCAGTAAATTATGCAGATCATACTGCTCAAGCATGTCAATTAAAATTTACGGGCAATATAATTATAGTTTTCAGTTTTGAGTGATGAGTTTTGATTGAAATTAGCGCACGATAAAAAAATTGAACAAATATTACAGATAAAAAGCGGCTATCACTTTTCCTTATTCAATATCTCAAAACCAATATTAACAGTATTTCCGTTACCGTCAACCAGTGTAAGTATATGTTTGCCCGGAAGCGGGTTTAAGGATATTTGATGAAAATCCAATGTTTCGCCTATGTATTGATCGTCCAGGTGCCAGAAAATCTTTACACCCGGTACGCGGTGGGCGGCATTGCAGATCATCCGGCCCCGGCTGCCGTCGGCTTCAAGAGGCACATATATTTTAGCTCCGTCTTTAGGGTATATCACTTCCATCGCATTGCCGTTCTCTAACTGTGTACAACCCGGGCGGAACGGCGGCAATACATGATACTGGTAATTCCTGGCTTTGTAATAATACTCCATGGATGGCGGCAATACAAACCATTTTTTATTGACCATAGCATCCGGCGATTCACAGTTCCCATTTACCTGATATTTACCATCAGCCGACAAGTGGATGAGTTGATGGTAGGGGCAAACCGGCGCCTTAAGCCCGGCTTTAGGTACCAACATTTCATCAATATCCTGGCAATATTGCCCAGCGCGATAACCGCTTTGGTGGCATATCCTGATTTTTACCATTTCACCTGCAGGCATTTCAAACCAATTGCGTGATACGGGTAACAGCCTGAAAATTTCAAACAGGGCGGGGGCGGCGGTATTGATCCCCGTAAGGCCCGGCCGCCCTTCGCCATCAGTATTACCTACCCATACGCCCACTACATACTGTGGGGTAATGCCTATTGCCCATCCATCGCGAAAGCCGAAGCTTGTACCTGTTTTCCATGCTATGCGCTGGGTGGAGCTAAACTGCTGCCAGAGCATCTCTTCGCCCGGGCGCATTACTTCTTCCATAGCCTGAAAAGTATAATATATCGATGCTGCATCCAGCAAGCCGGTGCGTTCCAAACCTGGCTTTTCGGTCTTATTCAATATACTATAAACAGGACTATGGTAATCAGCGGGGTTATACTGGCCTTTGTAGTTATTATAATGATTTAACACGCGGGCCATATCTGCGTAAGCTCCGCTTAATTCCCACAAGGTATTTTCGCCCCCTCCCAATATGAGCGACAAGCCATAATGATCAGCGGGCTTTGTCAGGGTTGTAATACCGGCTTTTTGCAAAAAATCATAAAATCTTTCATATTTAAATTGCTGAAGCATTTTTACCGCGGGTACATTTAAAGAGCGTGATAATGCCCTGGATGCAGGCACAGCGCCATCATAACCCAGGTCAAAATTTTCCGGATGATAGCCGGCTATTAATGTGGGTACATCGGGTAAAAGGCTATTGGGCAATATCAAACCATTGTGCAGCATGGCGGCGTATAACAACGGCTTTAAAGTACTGCCCGGGCTGCGTGGGGCATCAATTACATCAACATCACTCTCCATTTGCGGATCTTCACGATGCGATATATTACCAGCATAGGCCAGTGCAGCGCCTGTTTCCACATCTAAAACAATGGCAGCTATATTATTAATATCGTTAGCCTTTAAAACCTGGTGATGCTGTTCAAGAATATCATTTACCTGTTGTTGCAGGGATGAATTGATACTCGTCCTGACACGGGTATCGCCCTGAGGGTTATGCTGATGGTCGTTTTTAAAGCGTTGCAATAAATGGGGTGCCAGCGTGGGTAATGGCATGGGTCTGTCAGGCACCGGCTCTAATTTGGCCAAAGCCGTGGTCGTGCTGTCAATAATGCCTTGTTTGTTTAACCGGTTAAGCAGTGAATTACGTTTTTTAAGTAATAGGGCCCGGTTTCTGCCCGGATGTACCAGTGACGGGGAATTGGGCAAAACGGCCATCGCTGCCATTTCACCCCAGGATAATTTATCGGGGCCGCGGCCAAAATACCGCCATGATGCTGCATCCAGCCCAATTACATTGGTACCAAACGGCGCGTTGCTGGCATAAAGGGCGACTATCTCCTTTTTACTATAGGTAACCTCAAGCCGCAGGGCCATAAATATCTCCAAAAGTTTATTCCAGATGGTACGTTTATGTTTTGTTGCCAACCTGATGACCTGCATGGTAATGGTACTGCCACCGCTGGTTACTTTTTTTGACTGCATGTTTTGCCTGAAGGCCCGGCCAAAGGCCAGTATGTCAAACCCGGGATGATGCTCAAAACGTTTATCTTCAAAAGCAATAATGCATTGCTTAAATTTATCAGGTACACTATCATTATAAGGAAAACGCCATTGGCCATCTGCAGCTATTGATGCACCCAGCAATTGGCCTGCATTATCATCTATTACATAGGAGGTGGGGCTCTTAAATAATGGTTTGGGCAAACAAAACCAAAACAATAGGGTTAAACCAAACAAGAATATTAGGATAAACATTACTTTTGGTTTTTTTAGGTGATTTTTAACCCATTTTAGTACAGTTTGCATTAAATATTTTCAATAAGATATAATTAGCGTTACCGCGGCATAAAAAATAAACAGCCGCGTACCTGACAACAAAACAATAATGACAATACAGAAACTATCAATTATCATCCCTGCTTATAACGAAGGTAACACGATACATTTAATTTTGGATAAAATTAAATCGGTAAACCTTGCAAACGATATTCAGAAAGAGATCATTATTGTAAATGATTGTTCAAAAGATAATACCGAATTAGCTATTGCCACTTACCAGCAAGCAAATCCCGAACTAAATATACAATACTTTAAACATGAAATAAATAAGGGAAAAGGGGCGGCGCTTCATACCGGGATATCAAAAGCCACGGGCGACTATCTGATCATTCAGGATGCTGACCTTGAATATGACCCTGTGGAATATAATGACCTGCTTAAACCCGTAATTAGTGGCTTTGCCGATGTGGTTTACGGATCGAGGTTTATGGGCAGTAACCCGCACCGCATTTTGTTCTTTTGGCATACTATAGGTAACAGGTGGCTTACGTTTGCATCAAATATGTTTTCGAACCTGAACCTTACTGATATGGAAACCTGCTATAAGTTGTTTAACACCAAGCTTATACAATCAATACCGCTTACTGAAAAGCGTTTTGGCTTTGAACCGGAAGTTACCATTAAAATATCAAGAGTGCCCAAGATCCGGATATACGAGGTTGGGATTTCTTATTACGGACGTACATATGATGAAGGCAAAAAAATAGGATGGAGGGACGGCGTTAGGGCTATTTATTGTATACTAAAGTACGGATTGTTTAAAGCAAGGTAAAAACCTTTCAAAGTTAGCGTCCCAATAGGCGATGTGTCCGGCTGTTATTTCAGTAGCTAAACTTGCCATATTATGATCGTCGGGTTTAAAACTGTTCAATTGCCAGTTCCCCCGCGATGAAAGTGAATGGCTATCCATTTCATGATCGCCGTTTAAACAGGGTATATCTTTAAGATTGTCGTCAACCCCCTGCGCGGTTGCCTTGGTCATGGCTTCTTTGCGTGTCCAAAGCAGGTAGAAACTGTTAATAGAGTCTAAATGGGCAATGTAGTTAATCTCGTCCCTGCTAAAGTTATCTGCCAGTATCTCTTTGTAGTTAAAGGCGGGATCCATTTCTTCGGTATCCACACCCACATCCGTGTTTGATATGGCAATTAAAACCCAATCGCCGGAATGGGTTACGTTGTACTTTAAATCATGTTGATATATGCGCGGTTTTTTATTTGCGCTTATTACAAATTTAATGGCGGTAGCAGGTATATTGGTGTATTTGCTGAGTAAACACCGTAATGAGCCACGACTTATGATAAACCTCAGTTTGTCTTTTTTCTGCACATAGCGATTAGCCCGTATGATCTCATCAGGCAAAAGCACCTTAAAAAAATCATCAATAAATGAAATATTGGAACTGATCCTGATTCGCCATACATCAACCTGGCCACTCTTTAACGCATAATCACATTCCAATCCATTTTGCCAGCTGACATCATCTTGAAATCTTATATGAATTTTAGTTAAAGTCATGTGATGTTGCTATCTATAACTTGCTAACCATTTATACCGATTTTTAAGCTTTATTGCGCGAGCTTTATTTTTGTTAAAATACCAATTTATATTTAAAAATATATGATTATTTTGATAAATAAAATAAGTTTCAAGGGCAGTCGGTTTTATTTCAACTAACTTAAAATCAATTATTTATATAGTTTATGAAGGTAGAACTATTGCTTGCGCTGAACTTTTTCCCAAACCGCGCTTTGTTTAGTGGTAAAATATCTGATAATACCAGCTAAAACTGCATAATTCATAACGCAAAAATAATATGGTATAAATAATATTTTTATACGTAATTGTTTCTTTTCCATGATAAAACCCAAAATTGCAAGCACGTAAAACAGCACCTGTGCAAACAACAGCAACTGGTAGCCGATTGTGCCCGGATCAATAGCCAATACTATATTTAACAAGAATGAAAGTATGAGCAGGAAAGGCGTAACCGTCCACCTTAAAACCCGGTGACTGATGTACTGAAGAGAGAGTACGGGGTAAGGGAAGGGGTTAAACAAACTTTTTAAACGCAATACGGATTGTATACCCCCGGCCGCTATTCGGATTTTTCTTTTCAACTCCTCCGCTACGTTTTCTGATGCGGTTTCAGTGGCGTAGGCTTCAGGTTCATATACTATACGATAACCTTTTTTGGCTATCAGCATAGATATCATAAAATCATCCAGAACTGTATCGGCAGGAACAGGCTGATACAATGACCGCCTTACGCTGAATAACTCACCGGCGGCGCCTACAACTGAATAAAGCTCTGAATCCCATTTTTTTAACGCAGACTCATACTTCCAGTAAAAGCCTTCACCGGCGGCGCTTGCGTCTGCACTTTCATCAAAATGCACGCGTTTTTCGCCGGCAACAGCTCCAACGGTCTCATCGGCATAATGCCTGCATATCTTAATTAAAGCATCTTTATTTAAAAAGGTATTGGCGTCGGTAAAAACAACAGCATCTGTATGCACGTAGTCCATAGCCCTGTGTATGGCTGCAATTTTACCAGCCCGTTGTGGTTGGTGCAGCAATTGTATTTGCGGGTATTGGGCTATAATGTTTGGTGTATCATCTGATGATCCGTCGGTAATAAAAACCAGATTAAGTTTACCGGCCGGATATTTTAATAAAAGGCTATTGGCTATTTTTTCTTTTATGAAACCTTGTTCATTATAGGCGGCAACCACAAGTGTGCAAGTTGGCAGGCTATCCGGGTGCTCGTCTATAGTTTGCTTATGTCCTTTAAATATTCTTTTAACGCGGATAATAAAGTACAAAAGTATTCCATACCCGGCAAAGGTGTAAAAAACAATGATAAGGCTTAATACTAAAATGATTTTCATGCGATGGTTTTAATGGGATAACCTAAATTACTGCTGTTTTTAGAGTGGGTAAAGTTCCACCACACAGCTTTAAAAAGCATGCGTATGAAATTGTTGTTTTTGGTTTTTATATAAGTTATCAGGTTGCGCGGTACAACTAATAATAAAAAGTAAATATAAAAGATCAGCATTTTTATGAATGAAGCGTTACGGCGTATAAAAAGTATACGGTTACGGTTCATGAAATATTCCTTTAGGCTGCTCTTTTTTCCAACAGAAACTGATTCTTTATGATAAATAATGGCATCAGTATTTACCCAGGCTTTATATCCTGCCCGGATGATCCGTTCGCACCAATCCAGTTCCTCGTAATATAAAAAGAAGCTCTCATTCATTAAGCCAGCCTTGTCAATAGCTTGCTTTCTGATCATCATGGCCGCACCATGGCAATAGGCGGTAGGACCGTTGATATGATTAAACTGGCCAATATCTTTCTGTTTTAAACCGATACAACTGTTACGGCAGGTATAATAATTCATAGGGGTGTAACCTGCATATTGTATCAGTTGCTTGTCGCTAAAGTACTTGATCATGGGCGATATCATACCCACATGGCTGTTACTATCCATTACCGTAACCAGCTTTTCAATCAATTCGGAGGTAAATTCGGTATCATTATTAACCAAAAAAAGATAATCGCCAGTTGCTTCTTTAATGCCCAGGTTGTTTCCCCCGGCAAAACCCAGGTTAACCTCAGAGCGGATAAATTTTACAGAGGGGTATTTTAATAACCATGCTGGTACCGGATTGGTATTACTGCCATTATCAACTACAATGATCTCGGTGTTAAAATAATCGTTTGTTGTTTCTATGGATAACAATAAATCTTCAGTTACCTGTGGCTGGTTGAAATTTACGGTAACTATAGAAACTTTTTTCATCGGCGATATTGTTGATATGATAAAGGTATAATTTGCAGATCAGGCTTTTGATGCCTATCCAGCGGTATCATCAAGCGGCGGTGTGATCATGCGGTGTGTGAATAAATTTTTTGTTTGCTCCTTTTAGCTTAAACAGCAATAGCAGCATGGTGAAAAATATTAATGGCAGTTTAAGCGCCGCACTAAAAAGCTTTCCATTGATGAATGATGCCGGTATGGCAACAACAATACCAATATAACAGCAAACGGTAGCTATAAGCCATAAATACCAGTGAGGACCGATGCCTGGCATGAGAAGAGAGATAAGCAGCATAAAGGGCATCAGCCCAAGCATGAGCACACGGGGTAATATCGACATTTGATATATTTCGTTAAAATAATCAAAATTACCATGCAAAAATAGCTGGCCAAATCCGCTGCTCCCATATTTACGCAGTAAATTAAATTGTGCCGACAGCCATCTTTTGCGCTGCTTTTTGAATACTTCCGGATTGCTTACTTTTTCGTCGTAAACCAGCGCATTCTCTGCATAGGCAACGCCTATTTTTTGCCGGGTAAGGATTAATCCCATCTCTTTATCAAAGCCACCAACAGCGTCAATCTGTGCCATTGTCTTCTTAAATAAACCATATTCCAGCGCCATGCCTGAACCAATGATGGCTGCTGATAGTTTAAATACACGCTGTGACTTTCTGAAAATGTGGTTGTTAACTTCCTCGCTTATCGCATCAAGTACTGCTACCGATGTATTTGTGTTTTTGGCTACCCTGTGGCCTTGTACAACCTTTTCGCCGGCTTTTAAAAAATTATTTATCTGATATAAATAATCGGTTGCTGCTATATTATCAATATCAAAAACTACAGCTGCATTAAAGCCATCCGCGGTATTTTCAATGGCCTTGTTTAATGCTTTTGATTTGGTGCTGTTCTCAAAAACAACTTCCAGTACCTGTAAAGGCATTTGTTTTAACTTTTCAATGGTTTCAGGTTTTATAGAGTCCGCAATAATGCAAACATGAAACATGTCTTTGGGATAATCAATCGTCAACGCACTTGCGGCCGAGCTTAATAAAATTTCATCCTCCTTATACGCGCATATATAAATTACAAAGCGACTTAATGAAGTAGCAGCCGGTGGTTCCTTAATGGGCACTAATTTCCCCATCACTGAGAAAAAAAACAGATAAATGCAATATACCCCGAGGTATATAAAAATCGCATCCATTATTATCGTTGCTATCAATTTTATAATGTCCATGTACATTTATCTTTATATGCTTTTATACTGAAAATTCAATTGTTTAGTTTTCTTTCTAAATTTAATGCCAACAGATTTTTAATTTCTGTAATGCGATGCTCCCAGGTATTTTCCGCGGCAACTGCAAGCCTTTTTTGCTGCAGCAGGGGTGTATCATTTAAAGCTATATTAATAGCAGCCGTAAACTCCGTTGCATTATGGCAATAAGCAACGGTATCGCCGGTGAAATCTTTCAGATCGGTATTAAAATCGGTTGATACCACAGGCTTTCCTGATCCCATGTATTCAAATAGTTTTAATGGGAATATGGAGCTGCTAACCTTATCCTTTTTAAAAGGGATGATAGCTACATCAAAACCCTTCAATACAGCGGGCATTTGCTGATAGGGAACGGCGCCTTTTAGTTGTATGTTTGGCGCTTCAAAGGTTTTGGGATCTACATATTTTGTTTCAACAGGGCCAACAAATACAAAATTTTTATCCGGATTCTGTTTTAACACTTCAATAAGCAGGTCATAGTCAATACGGCGTTCAATGTTTCCAAAATAACCTATTACCGGTTTTTGTATACCTGTTAAAATATCAGCTACAGGCAGCTGTGGATCAAGCGCTTTTTGGCTGTGGCTTATATTGGCCGCATTAGGAATAAAAAAGGTGTTACTATTGAGCTTTTTTTTGCTATCTCTTAATTGTTTGCTTGTACAAATGACCAGATCTACACTTTTTACAACAATATCCTCAGATATTAAACCATGCCTAACCTGGTAAAGTTCTATAAGCGGATCAACGCAATGGTAAACCGTTAACACTGGTTTTATTAAGCGATGAAATGCGGGATAGGTATAATTGTAAGAATTGATGTAGATATAATCCTGGATATTTAAGTTTTTGATCACTTTTTTTAACCGGCGGGCAACTATATTTTCATTTAATTTTACAGCAGCACGATAAAAAGGCCCTTCGGGGAGCATGTTTATAGAAGGTACCGGTGGTGAGATAATGATCTTGAGATTGGGAATATCTGTTTGGATATAACTATTGGCTGATGAAAAGAAATGCGGTTTTCGTATTTTATATTGCGGTGTATCTTTTAATTTAATATAGTCTTTCCAGGTGAAGGGCCGGTCAACATAATATACATAATTGTCTTTAGCCAGGTGTTTGGCCATGGTGTAATTTGTCGACTCCAGGCGGCCGTCAAATTGCATTTGCGAAAATATGATAATATGCCTGTTTTTAAGCTCCATGTTAATTTGACCCCAGTTGCTTTTTACGTATTTTTTGGTACAGGTTAGTTATCAGTTCAGTTAGTTCTAAATAACCTAACTTGAATATGTCGCCCATTTTAAATTCAAGATGTTTTTTAAGTGCCCAATAACCAAATACAGCTCCCGAAAAAAAAGTAAAAATAGATGCTACAGCCACGCTGTATAAACTATGAAAGATAAATATGCCTAAAAAATCGCCTGTCACATTTACGGCCAGCATAATAAATACCTTAATCATATTAAGGTGGGGTTTGTTAATAATGTCAAGTGTTATCCCAAAAAACCTGTCGATAGGGAGCAGCATTACAAAGCACATAAAAATGCGGAAGATATTGCCGGCATCTGAATGCAGGTATTTACTTCCAAATAATAAACCGACGATCAGATCGGCGGTTATAAATGAAACTATGGCTATGGGTACCAACGCGATAGTAAGCATACCGGCATATTTTTTCATGATGTAGGATACATGTTTTTTGTCATCGCGGTGAACTGCTGCTGACATAACGGGTAACGCGGTTGCTATAAAAGCCCTGAGTGGTATTTCAAATATCTCCATCAACCTTTGCGGAATATAATAAACCGCCAGTAACTCTGATGGAAACATCGTTTTTATAATAAATGTATCAGAACTGCGCAACAGGTAGGAGCTGATGGAGGTTCCGACACTAAACTTGCCAAAATGTGCCAATTGTTTAACAGAAGCCCAGCTTTTCCTGCTTATGGTTTTTACCCGGGACCAACCTATGATCATGGTTGTCATGCTGGTTGTTACATTGTTAAATAAATAACAATATATAACATTTTGAAAAGTAACATGATGAAATATGATCAGCAATAATATATATGTAAAAAAGCCGCCCTGGTTAATTAATTGCAGCAGAAACAGCTTGTCAAAACGTTCTTCGGCTTGTAATATCCATAAAGCTATTGCCGATGGAAGTGTACAAAGAAAAATAGCGCTGAACCATTTTAATATGACAAGCATATTGGGGTTGCTGCCGAAATAAAAAAAATGTGCCAGCAAATTGCCTACCGCGAATGTAAATACTATAATAAACCCAACATACCATGCCGAGCCGGCAATATTTGCACCCCGCTCGCTACTTGTGCCTGCATAAAACTTTATTAAAGATGTTTGTAAAAAACCCGTTCTAAAGGTATCTGCAAGGGTGAATAAGATCAGGAAAAAGATATAATCGCCAAAGTCAGGTTTTGAAAGGTAACGTGCCATTAAAGACAGTATGGCCATACCGAGTACCGGCATAACTGCGTTGCTGGCTAAAGAAAGCGTATATTTATTAATAACTCTTTTTAAAAAAAACATGTATCGTTTGTTACGCTTTTTCCCAGGTGTTTGTTGTGAAATTGTATCTTTTGATCACCTTCGCGGGGTTGCCTACTGCTACCGCATAATCAGGTATATCTTTGGTAACCACGCTGCCAGCCCCTATAATGGAATGTTTGCCTATAGTAACACCTGCGGTAACCACGCTATTGGCGCCTATCCAAACATTGTCAGCAATGGTGATTTTTTTTGTGGTTACTTTTTGTAAGCGGGGAGGTACGGTAATATCCTCATACCCATGGTTAAGCCCCGAAAGAACGATGTTTTGGGCAAGCATTACGTAGTTACCCATAGTTACCGGACCAATTAATACATTACTAATGCCAATGCCACAGTTATTACCGATAATAACATCACCTACGCCATTGTTAATGGTTGCAAAATCCTCAATAATGCTGTTATTACCTAATGCAAAATTATTAAAAGGGAATACATCCATACGGGCCCTGAACCGTACCACCGATCTGCGCCCGCGCTGATGAAAAAAAGGATTTACAAACCAACGCACCCATAACCTTGGTTTAGCTTCGCCGCTGCGTACAATTAGCCAATGCACAAAGCGCTTTAAGCCAGGGTTTGATTTTATGGTTGATACTAATGCCATTTACTTATTCCAATTTTTAATAATACATGTTACTTATCGGGCACTGTTATTGCCGACTTCTGCCGGCCCTCCTTATCAAGCCGATTACAGACAACTAAAATAGCAATAGCCAGGTAAAACAAAATGTTTGTAGGGTACTGTACTATAGCCTGCTGTGGATAACTACCCACATTTAAGGCAAAAATTACCAGGATCATGGCCAAACTATAGGTTTTAAGCTCTGGATCCCTGATGAGATAATAATAGTTGATACCGCTATAGAGCACAATAAACATAAGGGTGCAAAATAGTAATAATCCAATCCAACCCATCTCTACCGCCACGCGCACATATCCGCTGTCTGGAGGGAATTTGGCAAGCATCGAATTCGGGGCGAACCGTCGACCCCAAATGCCAACAGAACCAAGACCGCCGCCAATAGGGTGCGACAAAATGTAAGGCCGTATACGCTTTTGGTTTTCGGCCCTTACGTTAAAGGATGCGTCTTTGGTGGGTCTGAATGCCGACTGGAACCTTTTAATAAGCGGATTAGAGGTAGGCATTAAAATTAAAACACCAAGAAAAAAACCGGCTATCAATGAAAATATCAATACCCTTTTACTGAACTTTAGCACGGCCAGCATAACTAATCCTGCAGGTATTAGCACATAAGCCCCTCTTGTACCCGAGAAAAGCATTACGTACAGAAAAAAGAATGCCATACACCCTAAAATTATTTTTTTATACAAACGCAGGTTACCGGTAATGAGTGAAATACATAGTAAGCTTGCAATTACCATATTGTATGAAAAAGTAACCGGGTCAGAAAATATGGCGAACTTACGCATGTGGCCTTCGATAAAAAGAAGGCTAACACGCCCGGCATCGGCGTACAGCCATTTTTTTTCGAATCCAAAGAAACCAAATTTCTCCTGTTGAAAGGCCGATATAGAGGCGATAGCAGCTAATACAAGCCAGAGCTTAAAAAGGAATTTTATAAAAGTTACAGATCTGATTTGATAGGTAAAAACAAAATACATCAGCATTATAAAACCTACTGTGCGCACAGTATACACCCATGCCAGTATTGAAGGGGATATAGGGTTAAGTGCTTCGCATAAATTATACGCCAGCCATATAATAATTATATAGCTAATTGGGTTTTTAAACCAGATCCAGTTTCGCTCTTTTCTTTGTTTAATAAAAAGGCCTAATATAAGCAGGTAAGTAATGCCGTCAAGCAGGGTTCCTATCGGCACGCTATCGGGTAAAAACTCTGATACGTAACTAATAAAGAATGAAGCTATGATCAATATAGAAATACCCATTTTAGGGTATAGGGTAATAACATATATGGCAGGTAAACCAATTATAAGCGCAAGAATTCCGCCTCCGCCGATAATTCCAAATTGATAAACAGCAAAACAGGAAAGCAACGAGAACAGTAAAAGGAAAAAAAGTACAAACGGGTTTGAAAACTTTTGGTCAATAACCTTATGCCAAAATGTTCCTCTAACTACGTTATTACCGGTTTGATCGCTCTGCATTTATAAAGCCGTCTAAAAAAATAATATTTTTGCTGCCCATACAAAAACCCCGCAAAATGCTACTATTATTGCGACTATTCGGGATCTTTTTTCAAGCAAGCTTTGATCTTTGGGTTGATCCTTGTCTTTATCCTGCGGTATTTGAGGCTCTATTCTCATAAAAGTTTAGCACTTTAATTAGCGTTAGCTTCATTTTGATCTAAATTAGCCTTGTTTAATACCCAACCGGCAAATTTGGTTTTTAAACCGCGTAAATAAGAAACATAAGGCATTTGCTGACCTGCAAGCTTTTTGCCTGATTCAAAAACAACCAAAGCTTTATTGGCAAACAATATCCATTCTTTAGATTTATTTAAAGAATTTAAAGGAGGCGTATCGATAATAATGATATCATATTTTGATCTTAAATTATCCATCTGGCTATTTACAAAGGTTTCATCGCCAATTTCAAGCAAAGTAATATCCTCCCCCCGGTTACCTAAAACTGTTGTGGTTCCACTGTTTACATCAAGAGAGGCTGATGGAGCGTTTTTAAAGAAATTCTCAACATAGGTGTTTGGCGAAATGGTTTTGCTTATGGTTGGGTTATTAAAGTTACCATCAATTAACAGAACCTTTTTGTTTATCATGGAATAGGAGTAAGCCAGGCTGATTGCGAGCAAAGTTTTGCCTTCGGCAGAATCAATACTGGTTATGGCCAATACTTTTTCGCCTTGCAACTCCTGGTCTATTTCAAATCTTATCGACCTGAGCTGCTCTTTAAATAGCTTCATTTTATCCCGATGCTCAACATCCCAAAGCTTTTTCAGATCAAGGTCAGTACCATCAATACGGTTCAGATAACCTATTAAAGGCAGCTGCGTTTTATTAACAAGGTCTACAGGTGTTCTTACACTTTTATCAAGATAAAACAATACAAATAGGACAAGTAAACAACCAGCTATACTTATTATTGCACAAAAGGCCACTAAAAAGATCTTTTTTGAAGGCTGTGCCTTATCTGGTGTGGCAACTTCAACCTGCAGCAGTTTAATGGAGAAGTTTGACTTGAGGTTGGTTTCATTATACTTATTTAAAACCTCTAAATACTCTTTACTCGCAATATCAATGGCAAAATTGTACGTTTTTACTGTGGCATCAAAAGGTACCAGTCGTGAGAATTTTGAATTAAGATTGGCCAATTCACGGTCAATAGATTTTACACTGTATTTGGCAAGGTCCCGTGATATTTCAAGTCCCAGTTTTTGATGAACCAACTCATCCTTAGCGGTAAGCGGGTTGGTAATATATTTATCGGATGTTTGATTTACCTGCCCTGCAAGAACATTTTGAGCAGAGTCTATTGATGCTTTATACCTGGGGTCAAACCCGCTGCGTACATATTTATCCTGAAGCACATGCAGTTGATCCTGCGTTGAAAGGATAACCTCATTATATTTGGTCATTGCAGCTTCAAGATATTTTCTGTCGCCAGGTTTAAACTTTGCGTCGATTGAATTAATAGCACCCTCATTAGATATAATGTCTTTTTCGGTCTGCTGCTTTCTATCGTTATAAGTTAATATCTGCGCGTAAATTGCCTTTGATTGTTCGTCAAGACTCAATACGCCATTTTGTATCTTGTATTGTTGCAGTTCCTCGGTTTTCTTATTTAAGGCTTCCCTTTTTTCGTCAAGTAATTTTGATAAAAAGTTTACCGCTGTTGATTCGTTTTGTCTTACACTCTGGGTGTAATAACTAATAAACTCCTTACATAACGTATTCACTATAAAAGCGGATAACTCCGGGTTTTCTGATTCAAAACTTATCGATATAAAATCACTATCATCGTCGCGATATATGAGAAGGTTTTTTAGTATCGAGGCCTCATCATATTGCATAGATATAAGCGTATTATTCAGCCTGTCTTCTTCGGGATTAGAACGTGAAAGTGGCTCAAAGTGCTGGAGTTTAGTTTTATAAATAGCAAGCGCACGCTCAATTTGATAAGGGTGTAATTCTGCCAGATCCTTACTGTATTTACGGAACGGGGTACGGGAGCTAAGGTCATGGATAATCAGTTGATAAGAAACCTGATTAATCAGTTTCTTTAACTTCATAATAGCCATGAGGTTACTGAATTCGCGATAAACCTGTGCTTGCTGCGCATTTATATTATCATCTTTATCCAGCAGATGCCTTGAAGCATCAACAATACCGGTTGCTATCTGCGCATGTGATACATAGCTATCAGGTAGGTTTTTAACAAGAAAAAATGCACCAATAACCGTTATGAGCGGAATAAGGACAAGTATAATTCTGTATTTACGTAAAAGCTTAAAAAAGTTGCCTATTTCCATTATTATTTGATGTCTTCTAATTTGGTGCCTAATAGTTCTTCTAAATTGGTTTTAGCTGTAAAGGCCGCCAACTCAGCTTGTACTTTAAATGAATTTTGATTGTAAAGGCTATTTAATTGCGAGTTATATATTTGAAAGGTGGTTTCGCCTTTTTGAAAAGCATATTTAAGCTGCTTTACAGCTCCTTCGGCATCAATAACAGCGTTTGAACGTAGCCTTAGATCAGCCTGGGCGCCAAGGTATGCGAAATAAAAACGCTTTACCTGTGCTTCTAAACTTAACATATATTGACTTTGTTCATATTCCGCAATTTTGTAATTCTCTTTTGCAACACTCGTTGCACCCGGGTTTTTTAACAATTGCCCAATGTTAAGCCCAATAGCCAACTGATAACCTTTAAAGATGGTTGGCTGAGAAATATTAATAGAACTTTGCGGACTGTATATATAGGAGGCTGTGAATCCGTCGAGCCAGGCAAACTTGGTTTGATTATAGGTGGTCTTTGCAGCATTAACCTGGCTTTGCTTCATTTTTACTTCCGGGTAGTTTTTCTTTGCGGTAGCTATTAATTTTTCCAGATATGGATATGAAATATCATTAACAAAGGTTTCTTGTGCATGTAAATGTGAAGTTAAAGCAGTAAGGATCAATAAAAAACAAACTCTTTTTATATTCTTATTCATTATTTTTATACTTTTTCTTTTTGAAACAGGGCGGGGATAGTTCCCATAATAATTCTAAAATCTAACCACATGGAATATTTTTGGGCATAAAAATTATCCAATTTCTTTCGCTCCCGTTCTGACATATCTTCTTTGCCTCTTTTACTGATCTGCCATAAACCGGTTAAGCCGGCCGGGCCAAGGAAACGCATAGACCATTCATTGGAGGTCAGCATTTCGGCTTCATAAACAGGTAAAGGCCGGTTACCAACCACAGACATGTCGCCTGTTAAAATATTAAATAGTTGCGGTAATTCATCAAGGCTGGAATTACGCAAAAACTGTCCCAGCTTGGTAATACGAGGATCGTTCTTGATTTTTACAAATGCCGCCTGGTTGTTGCCGGTTTCCGAAGCATACTGATTGTTTTCTGCGGATAGTTTGGCCAACAGCTGATCTGCATCGGTACGCATTGATCTGAATTTGTAAAAATTGAAAACTTTATAACCAGTGCCTACCCGTTTGCTTTTATAAAATACGGGTCCCTTTGAATCCAATCTTACTAAGATGGCTATAAGCAGGAATAATGGCGATAGTACAAACAGCATACTGCCAGATATAAGAAGATCGACCATGCGTTTGCCTAAAGGCATTCTGTAGGTAATATCAACTTCCTTTGAAAGCTCAAGCAATCGTGGTTTTATTAACTTGAACGTAACCAGAAAATTTAAGCGTTCGCGTAAGTTATCAATTAAGAAGGGTGCACTATAAAAATCATGCACTTTTAATTGCATGGCTTTTTGTTTTAGATCACTATCGCCTTTTGCCGATAGCAATACTATAATTGTACCGTTAAGTAAAAAGCTCTTTTTAATTTCCTGAACCAACGAAAAACATTTTCCTTCATCATCAACTTCAATCAAAATAATGTCTGGTGCTGTTAAAATTGATTGATTACCCAAATACTCTTCAAGCTGGGCAATAGAATCGTTGTAAATGATATTGAAATTTTCATTGAGGCCATTTAAAACTAACTCTTTTAATTCTAAGCCTGCATAAGCAATTCTGACGTGTGAACCTGAATTTTTGTTCCAATCAGATGTTTGTTGGTTCGTAAGCATGTAAAAGTTGGTTAATTGCCGTTTTCAGATCATTAGGTTTAAATGGCTTATGTATGTAAGCATCAACTTTAAAAGGCATTTTGCCTACCTGTTCATCCAGGTCATGCGCTGCAGAAAGTAATATAACAGGTATATCACGATAAAAACCGCTAATTTTTACGTTCTTTATAAATGATTGGCCATCAAAATAAGGCATCTGCAGATCTGATATGATTAACTCAGGCATATTTCCGTCCTCAAGCCAGCCAAATGCATCAATACCGTTGTTCTTAACAACTATATCGTAATCTTTTGAAAGGATAAAATTGAGTAATTTTAATATGCTCAAATCGTCGTCAACAATTAGTAAAGTTCTTTTCATTTTGCGTGTTTGTGATAGTTATGCTAACAGGGGAAAAGTATATATTTATTGTGGAGATATTTAATGTATTTCTTTTAAGGCCATAAATTATCAGGTGTACGTTAAAGTGATGCTCAGGGTTTGTTTTTTTATTTATTTTGCGTGTAAAACCAATCAAATACACTTAATGCCCTATATTCAATTTCCGTACCTAAAATGGAGATTATTCTATATAAACGGTTTTATTTGGCTGCAGGGCTATAATATAGTTATGTAAGTAAAAATTAAGGCCTGATAATACCTGAGTTAAGACAAACTCTTAGCCTGGGTGCTGTGTAAAGTGAGGAATTTATTCCCAGTTAGGGTATAATTTTACTACAAGTTACAATTATAAATGCTTTTAAGGAAAATGGAGTGCAGTATAAGTGATAATGTTATTGGCATGAACAAACATTACAAGGTGAGCGTATTATATTATATGAATTGTAAAATAAAACAGCGGGATATGTGTATCCCGCTGTTTTATTAAAATTGATAGACTTGGGATCAATTCCCCGATTGGATAACCGACAAGATATTTCCAGCAGGGTCATTAAACCAGGCAATGGTAGGGCCCTGGTCGTTGCCAGCTAAAATTCCTTTTTCATTTGTCTTAAAGTTCTCATCGTTGTAAATAATGAATTTTACACCACGGCTGGTTAACTCATCAACTGTTTGTTCAACGTTTTGTACATTGAAATTGAGTATTGTAAATGTAGCAGGTACATGGTTGGGTTTAGGATATATTAAAATAACGTTATCCTTGTTGATCTCCAGATTTAACAAGTTGGGCATTTTTTCATCATCATGAATATTAAGTCCAAGTGTTTTACCGTAGAACTCCCTGGCCCGGGCTAAATCGTTAACCGAAAAGCTGCTAAATGTTTTATTGTCTTTTAACATGATTTTTGCTTTATTAACTATAAATTAATGATGTTGATTTTTGTTTGCAGGACCGATGATTTTTTAATCCGATAACACTTCGGCCTGGCACCCAAAATCCTTCAAAAACATGATCAGAGCGTGTGATCTTATCGATCCGCTGTTGCATTGAACGCGAAGTATTTTGTCACAATCTTCCAGATCAAAATTTGCATTATACATTGAAAATGTCTTATGTATCCTTTCCACCAACCTGTCCGCGTATTTGCGGGTATTTACATTGGTTTTAAAAATTTCTACTGTCATTTTTTTTGTTTTTAAATGCCTTATTGTACAACAGAGCCATCGTTAACTTCAACATGGTTCTATATTACTTAAGCCTGCCGCTAATTGCCGATTTATTTTACAGCAAACAGGGCCGCATAATTTTTTCTGTTGGCATAGGCCAGGAATAAAACGCCTATAAGGAGTGCTATTACTGTAGGTAAGCCGGCAGGGTCCAAAAATGCATGGAAAAGCACAATGTTTAACATAACCGGAAATATTAGCACTGTAGCAAGCGTAACAAACCGCCCGGTTATAAAAGCTATGGAACATACGAGTTCGGTTATTTTTATGAATGGTAATAAATATCCCGAGGCATTTATTCCCTCCATAAATACTTTAACGCCGCCCTTAAGCTCAGGTGTTGGCACCAATTTAAAAAGCACTACTATAGATGAGAACAGGAACATGAGGCCTACAAGTATGCGTACAATAATTACAGCGATTTTCATGATGTGTTTTTTGATTTTTTTGGTTTAAGATATATTGTGTGAATGTTTATTGTTTCGGTTGATCCGGATCAGCACAGTCTGCCATCCATTGGATACCAAACTGATCGGTTAACATACCAAAGTAACTTCCCCAGGAAGCCTTATCAAACGGAACCGACACCTTGCCGCCGCCGGCAGCGAGTGCATTAAATAAAGTTCTTACTTCGTTCACATCTCCGCCTGTAATGGTAAGATGAAAATTGTTGCCCTGTATTAAGGCTTTTCCCATTTCGCCGATAGCGTCTGTAGCCATCAAAACGTTGCCCTTGCCAGGTTCACCAATAGGCAGGGATATATGCATTAATTTATCCTTATCGGCTTCAGGGGTACGGTCGGCTTCAACATTGTCTTTAAAGCGTATTAACATAAAGAACTCTCCGCCAAAAACTGATTTGTAAAAATTAAAAGCTTCTTCGGTATTGCCGGCAAAATTCAAATAAGGATTAATTGTTTCCATAGAATCAGCCATCCATTGAATGCCAAACTGATCTACTAACTGACCAAAATAACCTCCCCAGGGGGCCTTATCAAACGGATAGACAACTTTGCCTCCAACAGCAAGCGCGTTGAATAATTTCCCAGTTTCTTCTGGCGTTGCGCCATTCATGCAAATGTAATAGCTATTGGTTTGAACTAATGATTCTGCCATATCACCCCAAACATCTGTACCCATTAGCACATTCCCTTTTCCCATAGGTAAAGCCACGTGCATTAATTTATTCTTATCAGAGTCAGGCGTACGTTCAGCTTCAAAAGTGTCTTTATAACGTATTAACGCCGCGAACTCTCCGCCAAAAACTGATCTGTAGAAGTTAAAAGCCTCCTCGGTGTTGCCGGCAAAATTTAAATAAGGATTGATGGTTACCATTGCGTTTTTAATTTAAGTGTTCGTAATTGATATATGTAGAAGACTTTGCGATATGCTCAGACTGTTAATTATTTACAGATCAAAGTTACTCCGATAAGGTAAGGTAAGAAAGGGGGGAATACGACACTTTTAGGGGTCAATTATGACATTCTGCTATCGCCCGGCCATAAACCGGTATAAATAGGGGGCCTTATGTGCTCCTCCGGTCCATTTTTTTGCAACCCGTTCCAATATACCCGAACTGAGCATTTTACGCTGAAAGGCTGCACGAATAAGCTTTTTATTGAGGATAGTTTCATAAAGACTTTGCAAGTCGCCCATGGTAAAGTTCTCTGATAGCAGATTAAATCCTATGAGTTTATGATCGAGGTTTGTTTGTAGTGTTTGTAAGGCCTTGTCGATAATCTGCCTGTGATCCTGCATTAATACAGGTAAGTCATCTAATTCAAACCAATCGCAACTGTCTGATATACTGTCGGGTGTAGGGATGGCTTTTGTAAAATCAACAAGCGCGTAAAAACCTATTGACACAAAACGCTTCAATAACCAGTGGTTATCGTCGGGGGTAAATTCCCGGGCTTGCATAATGGTTTTTAACGGAGCGATATCATGCCGGCTTTTATCACCAAAAACGTAAAACTGATCAAGAAATATATCAATTAAGCCGGTGCGGCTGTATAAAACCCTCCGGGCAGCTTCATTTACATCCTCGTTGATACGGATGAATCCGCCGGGAAGGGCAAACAAACCGGTATTTTTATAGGTAAGCAGTAAAACTTTTAATTTGTTATCATGAAAACCGAAAATAACCGTATCAATAGCTAAACCGGGCAAAAAGCCTTCGCCAGTGACGTTCATTTCCTGTTTTTCAAATTCGTTGCTCATTTTTATTGTAAAAGATCCGTTGGCAAATAACAAAAAAATTGATGTTTAATTAAATTTAATTTATTATTGTAACAAAATGATACAATAAAGCTAAACTATTCATTTTTAAGCCAATTAATAAACCAGCACCCAGTATGAAAAAAACATTAATAGCTGTATTACTGCTAACACAAATCATCACTTTAAAAGCATTTTGTCAAATAAATGATCGGGTGAACATTGAAAACGGCGTAGTAGAAGGAACAAGAGAGTCCGGATCGCCTATTCTGATCTTTAAAGGTATTCCGTATGCCCAGCCACCTGTTGGCGACCTGCGATGGAAAGAGCCGCAACCTGCCAAAAACTGGGAGGGGGTGCTTAAGGCAGATCATTTTGGGCATAATGCCATGCAAAAGCCAATATTTGGCGATATGAATTTCCGCTCATCTGGTATGAGTGAGGATTGCTTATATCTGAATGTATGGACCCCGGCTAAAACCGGGAAGGAAAAACTACCTGTATTGGTTTATTTTTATGGAGGCGGTCTTGCCGCTGGCGATGGATCTGAACCGCGTTATGACGGTGAAAGTATGGCAAAAAAAGGCATTGTTGCACTTACTGTGAACTACCGGCTTGGCATATTTGGATTTTTTTCTCACCCGGAGTTAACTAAAGAATCCCCCAATCACTCATCTGGTAACTATGGATACCTTGATCAGCACGCGGCTTTGGTGTGGGTTCAAAAAAATATAGCAGCTTTTGGTGGCGACCCAAAACGGGTTACAATAGCGGGAGAGTCGGCCGGTTCAATTTCGGTATCCGTACAAATGGCATCGCCTTTATCAAAAGATCTGATCGCGGGCGCCATTGGCGAAAGCGGTGCGGCTATAAAACCAACACTTTATCCCATTCCGCTGGCGGAGGCCGAAAAGAATGGTGCAGCTTTAGCGGCACGCCTGAATGCAGGTTCATTGGCTGCTTTACGAGCTTTACCGGCTTCACAATTGCTTGACTCCGTTTTCAGGGCAGGAGCCCCGGCAACATCGGCTACTATCGATGGTTATTTATTGCCTAAATCAATACCCGACATCTTTAAGGCCGGTGAGCAGGCCCATGTGCCCTTGCTGGTTGGATGGAACTCTGCGGAAGTACCTTATCAGTTTGTTTTAAGAGCTGACGCGCCAACTCCCGAAAACTACAGCAAAGCAGTAAAACAGCTTTACGGTGACCGCGCAGAGGAAGTTCAGAAACTATATCCTGCCTCAACCAATGAAGAGGTTATCAAATCGGCAACCGCGCTGTCAAGCGATCGTTTTATAGTTTACAGCACCTGGAAGTGGGCCGACCTTCAGGTACAAACTGGTGGCAAACCAGTATATCGTTATGAATTTTCACGCATTCGCCCGGCCATGACTGCTCAAATGGGTAATGCAACTCCCGGGCTTGCCGGTGGCGTGGTAAAAAATGACGGGGCAAAACCGGCACCTCCTGCACCCGCCGCGGTTGGCGCGTCACATGCCTCAGAAATTGAGTACGCTATGGGTAACCTTGCCAGTAATAAAGTTTACGCCTGGACCCCTGAGGATTATAAGGTATCGGCAACTATGGAAAATTATTTTGCCAACTTCATAAAAACAGGTAACCCCAACGGTAGTGGTTTGCCTAAATGGGAAGCAATTACTGATAACAACAATGCTAAGTTTATGAATATTGATGTTAAAAGCCAGCTTAAACCCGAGGTTAACCGTGCCAGATACCTGTTTCTGGATAAAGAATATATGAAATAATAATTTAATTGGTTTGGATACTATCATCCCGGTAGCCGCGATGGCGCCGGGATTTTTTATTTTCGGGATCTGTACTTTTTGAATAAGTTAGCAACTAATATGAGCACCTTTGCCGACAGAATAATTGCCTTTAATCAGCAGCTTGAATTTACCGGGTCTTTACCGCCCGGTATCAGGATCATGAACCCCTTTAAAGAAAATGAGCTTGCTCTGGCTGTTTCTACCCAGTTTTACAGAAAGTATTATAACGACGACCATCCGAGGCATCTAATATTGGGTATTAATCCCGGAAGATTTGGTTCAGGCATGACAGGGGTTTCATTTACCGATCCTAAAAGAATGGTAAACCAATGCCAGATACCATACCCGGGGCCCATGGCGCATGAGCCATCGTCAGAATACATTTATGAAATGATTGATTCATTTGGTGGCATAACCAAGTTTTATAATCAGTTTTATATTCATTCGGTTTGCCCGCTGGGTTTTACCATAAGCAGGGGTAATGGCAAAGAAGTGAATTATAACTACTATGATATGCCCGAACTTCAGGAAGCGGTATATCCTTTTATAGTTGAAAACATAAAAAAACAAATAGACCTTGGTTTTGAAACTGATATTTGTTTTTGTTTTGGCACCGGTAAAAATGAAGCCTTTTTACGCAAGCTCAATATGAAAAATGAATTTTTCAAAAAGATCATCGCGCTCGAACATCCACGTTTTATTATGCAATATAAGTCAAAAACCAAGCAGGACTATATTGCCAAATACCTGCAGGAATTTAGCAAAGTGACACTATAAAGGAACGGGGGAGATTATTTGGAGCTGATATCGCGTTTATGGTCGTCAAATTCCGTTCCGGTAGCATGATAGTTGCGAATAAATTGCGCTAATTGTTTCAGCTCGAAATCTGTAAGCTCTGTACCACCCGAATAATGATAACCGGTATCTGTATCATCAAGAAATATGGCGCCCAGATAGCCTTTATCAAAAGTTTTAGGGCTATCAATATCATGGTAGAGTTTATAAGTTCCGGCATTGGTTGGGTTAGCTTCATTGATGTTTGCCGGATCAATGGCTATATTGATATAAGAGCCATCCTGTTTGGTTATTCCAAATGTAACGCCGCTGGTGATCATATTTTATTTTTAGATTAATAGATAGACAATGCTGACAAAAATTTGTTTGGTTCATTATCACTGGTTTTCTGTAAGCCCGTTACTCTTTTCGTCTTTAAAACAAATTTTTCAATGTTCGGATTTTTAGCTAATTTCAATAAATACCATTCGGTAATATCAACCTGACAAATGATAAGTACTTACGATATGCTTTTGCGACTGCTGGTAGCCGCATTATTAGGTAGTATAATAGGCTGGGAGCGGGAACGTCGTCATTGGGCAGCGGGCTTACGTACCCACATGATGGTTGGTTTGGGCTCGGCACTGGTTATGCTGGTTTCTACCTACGGATTCAATGATGTTGTTGGTAAACCAGGCGTGGGATTTGACCCATCGCGCGTGGCTGCCCAGGTGGTAAGTGGTATAGGCTTTCTCGGCGCCGGAACTATATTTTTTATGCGTAATGAGATAGTAAAGGGCCTCACTACTGCAGCCGGTTTATGGACAGTAGCCGGTATTGGACTGGCTGCTGGTGGTGGTTTATACATTGAGGCCGTGAGTACCACATTTATAGCATTAATTATCCTTGCTGTATTTAAGCCTTTTGAGAATAGGTTTTTTAAGAAAAACAAATACAGAAGCATCAGGATGGTGCTTGAGCAAAAGCAAGTTGATTTTTTGGCAATAGAGGATGTATTGAAAGCCAGAAATATTCAGTTTGAGGAGATCAGTTTGGTTGCCGGCGATGGCAATGATGAAATCAGAATAACCATTCAAAAACAGTTTGACCAACAGGAAGCTGTAATTACGGTAGTGGCCGAACTAAAAAAAATCCGAGGGGTAAACAGTGTTGATTTTCTGGTCTGAATTTAACCTAATAAAAATGCGCAGTATGTTTTAAATATACTGCGCATTTTAGTAAGATCGCCAGAGAGGTATGGTTACAGGGCTACGTTAAAATCAATACTTGCTTTTTCATCAGCTGAATTGCTGCCAAGCACCAGTTTGTATTTGCCGGGATAAATTTTCCACTTATGAGCGGTCATATCCCATTTTTGAAGATCCTGCACGGGAATTTTCAGCGTAACATTTTCGTCTTTATCCTTTGCTAAACTCACGCGTTTAAAGCTTTTTAGCTCTTTAACGGGCATTCTGTCAATTTTGGGATATTCTATATAAGCCTGCACTACCTCATCGCCATTTACTTTGCCGATATTTTTAACATTAACAGTAATTGTTAATGTATCTGACGCTTTATAGGTGGCTTTGGGTTTGCTATTAAGCACGTAAGCAAATGAGGTATAGCTTAACCCAAAACCAAACGGATATTGAACGGGGCCGTTGTAGTATCTGTAGGTGCGACCCTTCATGTTATAATCCTGATAGTCGGGCAAATTACTCATATCTTTGTAAAAAGTAAGCGGCAAATGCCCGGACGGGGATACGTCGCCGAATACCAAGTCGGCCAGCGCATTTCCACCTTGTTCGCCGGGATACCAGGCAAATATTATAGCATCAGCGTAAGGTTCAATAGCCGCAACATCAACATCACTGCCTGCAGTTATCACTGCTATAACCGGTTTGTTTTTAACGCTTTTACGTAATGCTTTCATAAAAGCTATTTCACTGGCAGGCAAGCTCAGGTTCTTTTTATCACCACCGCTTTCTGACAAAAACGCGTCGCCGGCTTCACCTTCCAATACCGGCGAAAGACCAATCACTGCGATGGTTACTTCAGCATTTCCGGCTGCCCAGGTTCCGCCAAAATGCGTAGTATCTCTATAATCACAACCCAGGTCATATTCAACCCGCGTTGATTTGCTGACAGCGCCGGTAATACCTTCAACAAAATTGATCACTTTACTGCTGGTACCGTGATAATTGGCTACCATAGCATCAAGCGATGCTGCGTTAGGGCCAACAACCATAATGCTTGATACATTGGCTTTGGTTAACGGTAAAATGTTCTTATCGTTTTTAAGCAATACCATGCTTTGCTGTGCTACCTTACGGGCAAGGTTCAAATGTTCTGCATTGTGGATGCTGTCGGCACCATAATTATGGTAAGGATTAAGTTTTGGATCATCATAAAAACCAAGCTTAAATTCTGTACGTAGTATAGCGCTCAAGGCCTGGTTCACATCTTTTTCCGTTAATAATTTCTGCTGAATGGCTTTTAATCCGTCATTTTGCAAAACGGATGAACAATCCAGGTTAATACCGGCTTTTAAAGCAGCGGCAGCAACTTCAACGCCGGTAGGTAAAGTTTTATGTGTAAGGTAAACATCATCAAGTGCGCCGCAATCAGTAACCACGTGGCCTTTAAAGCCCCATTCTTTTCGCAAAATATCGGTCAACAGCATTTTATTGATGGAGTTGGGCACGCCATTTACACGGTTATAAGCGCTCATAACCGATTCAACACCGGCGCCCACCAACTCGTGAAATGCATACAGGTATGTTTCGCGCAGGTCTTTCTCATCAACTTTGGCATCAAAACGATCCCGTTCTGCCTCAGGGCCACTGTGAACCGCAAAGTGTTTTGCCGTAGCCGAAGTTTTTAAATAGTGGAGATCATCGCCCTGTAAGCCTTTAACAAATGCAGAGCACATACGACCGGTTAAAAATGGATCTTCGCCATAAGTTTCCTGTCCACGCCCCCAGCGCGGATCACGAAAAATGTTAATATTAGGTGTCCAGAAGGTGAGGCCCATGTATTGGAGGTGCCGGTCCTGGGCTATGGCCAGATTATACTTTGCACGGGCCTCTGTTGATATGGCTGTCGCTACCTGTTTTAAAAGATCGTCATTAAAGGTTGCTGCCATGCCAATGGCCTGTGGAAATATGGTGGCTTCACCGGCGCGGGCTACGCCATGCAGCGCTTCGTTCCACCAATTATAAGCGGGAATGCCCAAGCGGGGTACAGCCTGGCTGCGATAACCCAACAACGATATTTTTTCTTCGAGGGTAAGTTTCGATAAAAGATCGTCCACTCTTTTATCAATCGATTGCGAGGGGTCTTTATAAAAAGGGATTTGCTGTGCTTGAGTGATAGTGCTAATGCTAATGAATGAGATGATTACAGCTACGAATAGCCCAGAGAAATTTTTCATGGTTGAAGCCATTTTTTTGAAGTTACTTTTTGAGTTTAAAGTTAATGTTAATTCCATAAGTGTGTGTTGGGGGTAAGCTTGCACCTTCAATACCGGCGTATTTGATGTCTGGCGAAAAGCTTGATTCCGGGTCGATATTATCTGAATGTTTCATAATTGTCCAAAGATTACGACCGACCAAAGATATCGTAATACCTTCAAAAGGCGAGCCTGTTAAAAAACCTTTTGAAAAACTATAGCCAAATGTTACTTGCCTTAATTTTATAAAGCTACCATCCAAAACATTTAATGCCGAAATATTTTGCGCCAGCGACTGGTAATAAGTTTGGGCCGGAACAACTACCGCATTTTTTGTGCCGCTTTGAGTTACCCCATCGCCAACAACGCCGCCTTCGCGGCCAACAAGTGTTAACTTATTAAGTCCGCGGTAAATACTGTTATAATTGGTGGCTGATAATATTTTGTTTCCATACCGGTAATCAATAAGAAATGACAGGTTAAGTTTTTTATAGGTAAAACTATTATTTAACCCGCCATAAATTTTAGGTACAGCACTGCCCATTGGCATACGCGGGCCGGCTATGGGCAATCCGTTCGCGTTAAATATGATTTGGCCGTTGCTGTTACGGAGGTAGTCATTTGCCATTATCTGCGGCCCGGGCAAGCCTTTAACCAAAGCAGTGGCAGCGTTAAGGGGCCTGTACGTTCCAAAACTTATGTTAGACGATGCAACGCCGTCAGTTTGCAATATCTTATTTTGAACAAAAGTAAAATTAACGGAGGGAGTCCAGGTAAAATTGGCAGTTTTAAACGGTGTGCCGTTCAGTTCAACCTCTAATCCGTTATTCTGGGTAGAACCGGTGGCTATATATCGCTTTGTATATCCCGAAGAGGGGTCAAGATCACCGGTAATAATTTCATTTTTTGTTTTACGATGAAAGAAAGACACATCGAGCCCTAATCTTCCATTAAATAATTTGAGCTGTGTACCTACCTCGCTTTCAGTTAACGTAAAGGGCTTTAAATGAAAATTAGGGAGGCTTGTGCTAAATCCCGCCGCGGTAACACCGTTTATAGAATTATTAATGGTATAATATTGCGATGTTATATAAACGTCAGATGGTTCGCCGCTGGTTTTTGCATATGAAAACCTTATTTTACCAAAATCGAGCGCTGGTATCCGCACAAATTCTGAGAATATAAGACTTGCCGATACAGATGGTGTATATATTCCCCGGCTTGATGAGGGGAGTGTAGAATATGAATCATATCTGCCCGTAGTGTTTAGTGTTAAATAACTTTTGATCGAAAGATCGGCTGTGTAATATGCTGATTGGGTTTCCAGTCCCTTGAAATTATAAACACTGTTTTTGACAGATAGGTTGGAGTAATCATAGAACCCCGGTACAATGAACGGGCCGCCATAAAGCCTGGTATATTCAAAAGTGTTTTTACGGATATTTGCACCACCAGAAAGATCAATATCCAGCAAATTTTCAATAATATGGTGTTTTGCGCCAATTAAAATATCAGAGTTTAATTCTGATCTTTTTGTGCTTGATTGTTCATCCATTGATCCTAAACCACCAGGAGAGTAGGCTGTGCCACTTGGAGTTATAGTTAACCTGTTGTCGTACAAAATATCATATCCCAGTCTGATCTGCGCATACAGCCATTTGTTAAAGGTGTATTTAGCAACCATGGCTGATATCAAACGCTGGCGACCTGTTTTGTTTATAAATTTATTAACAGCGAAGTATGGATTGGTAACAAACGAATCGTTGTTCCAGCGTATTTCGCTTCCGCTTGAATCATAACCAGGGCTCAATGCTGCCTGATTTTCATTAGCTGCAAGGTATTGAATGTTATTGGGATCAAGAGGGCCATCGCTCAGGTTGGGTTTAAGATTTGATGATTCCAAGATAAAATTGCTGACAAGGTTTACAGCAAGATTATCTGTAATATTTCGATTAGCCGTAACGTTTATTGTTTTGCGAAATAATCCACTATTTCGGATAATGGAATTATTATCAAGATTGGAAAATGAGAGCCTGAAACTTCCGGTTTCGTTACCGCCGTTAAAAGCTACGGTATTGGTATACGAGTGGCCGGTGCGATAAAATTTTTGAATGTTATCTTTAACCGCGGAGTATGGATAGTATTTACCATCGAACTGAATCGTAGGCTTTCCATCAAGCTTTTCGCCCCAGCCTAAGTTGCCTGCAGACACAGCACTGTTGACGGAAATTGGCCTTTGGCCATTTTCGCCTTGTCCGTATTCGGTTTGATAGTCAAATGTATTAACTGCTTTATCGGTTTGGTAGTTAGAATTGAATTCAACTCCAAAACCTGAATTTTTTTTGCCGCTTTTAGTAGTTATTACAATTACACCATTTGCCGCCCTCGCGCCGTATAACGCTGATGCCGACTGGCCTTTTAATACGGTTAAACTTTCTACATCATCAGGGTTAATATTGCTTATACCATCGCCATAATCTGCACCGCCCCATTCATTTGCGGTACCTCTTTGTGTGTTGTCAATAGGTATTCCATTTATAATAAACAGCGGCGATCCAGCACCAAAACTGCTTACACCTCTTAATAAAATCCTGGCCGAAGAACCAGGTCCGCCGTTTACACCATTTATACTTAGTCCGGCTACACGCCCTTCTAAAGAGTATGCTATGTTTGACTCTTTTGCCTTATCTAATAAGTCGCCAGAAACAACGCTCATGGCATAACCGATTTTTTTCTCGTCTTTTTGTATGCCTAATGTAGTTATGACAACTTCATTTAAGATATTTCCCTCCGCTAATTGAACATTAACAGACGAGTTGCCTGCTAATTTTATTTCTTTAGTTTGGTAACCAACATAGCTAATAATTAAGGTTGAATGATCAGGAACGTCAAAAGAAAACCGTCCGTCATTGTCAGTAGGAGTGCCCGCGGTTGATCCTTTAACCTTTATAGTGGCTGCCGGCAGGGCTTCGCCTTTTTGGTTGGTTATTCTGCCATTAACTTTAACAATGTTTACAATCTCATCATCGGGGGCAATTACTACCAGGTGGTTTGCCAGTTCAGTATAAGTAAATCCAGAATTTGCAAAAACTACATCCAGTACTTTTAATATATCCTCGTTCTTTACATTAATACTTGTCTTTTTTAATGTGGGGATTTTCCTGTCGCTATAAACAAAATGATAACTGCTCTGACGTTCAATTGCCGATAATATTTTTCTGAAATCTGCTGATTGTAAATTTAAGGTTATACGTGTTTGAGCATGTAGCGTTTGAATTATGAGTAAACCGAAGAATATTATTAAAGTACACGTTAATTTCATTATAAATAAGGACCTAATAGTCAATATCTTTCACTACGCCACTGCTACGTGTTAAATCTACATAAATTTTAGAAAGTAAAGATAGGAGAGTAACTCTTTATAAGGAGGAATATTGTTAAACAACGCCTCAGGTTTTCTTTGCTACAAACAAATACCTTAGTAAGGCCCGCAGCAATAAGTTGTTTAATAAAGATAAATGGTTGTTTTTTTAATTTTATAGCTAAAGTTCTCTGTCATGCGCAGAGCGTCAAGTGCCTGATTTATAGTTTCTTTTTCAAACACACCGCTAAATCTGTATTGCTTTAAGCTGTCGTTTTTAAACTTTATATCAATACCATACCATCTTTCCATACGTGCGGCCAGCGCAGTAAAACTCTCATCCCTGAAGATGAACTTATTTTGAGTCCATGAAGTTTCTAAAACAGTACTGTCGCCCTGATGCAGGGGGGTAAATGAAGTTAATACATATTGCATACCCATATTTGTCTCGGCATGGTTTAATTTACCGGCATTTTCGCGAACGGTTTTAAATAACCTGTTTTTTACAATGAGTTTTTCGCTTGGTTTTAATATGATACGGTCAGACGGTCTGTCATCAAGCGTAACCTCAATTGCACCCCTGATTAAGGTGGTTTCACTCTGAGGTTCATTGGGATATGACTTTACATTAAAAGCTGTACCAAGCACTTTAATGTTCATTTTTTCGGTGTGTATTATAAATGGGTGGGCACGGTCTTTATATACATCAAAAAAAGCCTCGCCACTTAAATAAACTTCTCTTGTTTTGCCCGTAAATGCCGTGGGGTATCTCAGTGAGCTTTGAGAGTTTAATATAATGCGGGTTCCATCGGTAAGTACAATGGTTGATTTTTCGCGTTTTACGGTATTTTTATTTTGCCATGAGTTTTTTGTTGCAACTAAAGCCGGAGAAACTGGGCTGATAAGCTTTGAATAGAAAAAATATGCACAGCCGGCAAGCAAAATAATGGCTGCTGCTGCCCGCCAGCTATAAAAAGATGTCTTTTTTAAAGTAGCAGTAGCGGCTGCTGTTTCCTGATTTTTTATCTTCTCTTTTATTTTTTGGAAAGAAAGCGCATTATCTACGTAATTGGTATCACTGCTGTTCCAATAGATATTAAGAAATTCAAAATCTCGGCGTTTTATTTCATCATTAATCAGGTAATGTTGAAATTCTTTGCTTTCCTCTGGGCTAATCTCATCGGTCAATTTTTTATTAACCAGTTCTATAAACCTATCATCGCCCATTTTGAATATTTCATGATGTTTAATAGGAAGACAACTTTTTTAGATAAATTACCTACAAGGTTATAAAAAATAGTTGTAATATCACAGAGATCATGGTTAAAGCCTTGAAAATATCGCTTTTAGGGGTGTAGTTATTCAATTTATTGTAGTTGCTTAAAACAATACTTAGCCTTTTTATAGCCCTGAAAAGCTGTGTTTGTACAGTGCGGGGAGATATATTTAAAATTTCAGCAACTTCTTTGTATTTCATGCCATCTTCCTTAATTAGCCTGAATATGATCCGGCATTGTTGAGGTAATGCGGTGATAGCTTTATCCATTCTGAAAATCAGCTCTTTATTTTCTATTTCTTTTTGAGGGTTATAGGTATTTACAAATTCAACAGAATTGGTTTCGTCAATTTGTACCAGATGGATATTGGAGTATTTTTTTATGTGATTTAATGATTGGTTTTTTACCGCGACAAATAGATAAGTTTCGGGGTTTTGTATCTCAAGTAATGTTTTCCTGTTTAACCAGCATTTAACAAAAACATCAGACACAATTTCTTCCGCAATTTCGCGGTGATTAACATAAAGAATGCAAAATTTGATCAGTGAGTTATTTAATAAGTGGAAGAAAAGTTCAAAAGCCTTTTCGTCATCATTGTTGCAAATGAGTTTCCACAAATTCAGCGTATCAATTTTTCTGTCTCTCAAGTTCAAGAGTTTTAATTAATCACTTAAATTTAAACCTTAATTTTAATGTAACAATAATAAAACATTAATTGCTAAAAAGGAAATAAAATGATGAAAGTTTGAATGTTTTTTAAAATATTTTAAAAAGTGTGTAGGCAATACACTACCAATTATTGTCAGTTATATTAAATAGATTGCTTCATGAAAAAACTGTTTACGTTACTCTTTTTAAGCTTTTATAGTGTTATTTTAATGGCACAAAAGCATAATGTTTCCAAACAATATGTTCCGCCGGGCGATCCGCTGGTTGAGGAAAAAATCAGCAAATGGCAGGACCTAAAGTTCGGGCTTTTCATGCATTGGGGTACCTACAGTCAGTGGGGGGTAGTAGAAAGCTGGAGTATTTGCCCCGAAGATGAAGGATGGACACAGCGCCGCGGCCCTTACAGCGCTACCTACAACGGCTATAAAACCGCATATGAAAACCTGCAAACCACTTTTAATCCGGTAAAATTCAACCCCGAAAAATGGGTAAAAGCGGCAAAAGATGCCGGGATGAAATATGTGATATTTACAACCAAACATCATGATGGTTTTTGCATGTTTGATACTAAAGAAACGGATTATAAGATCACCAGTACCAAAACTCCGTTTTCAGCAAACCCCAGAAGTAACGTTACTAAGGAGATATTTGACGCATTCCGTAAAGAAAACTTTATGGTTGGAGCTTATTTCTCCAAACCAGACTGGCATACCGAAAATTATTGGTGGCCGTACTTTCCGCCAAAAGACCGTAATGTAAATTATGACCCCAAGAAACATCCGGAACGCTGGCAGAAATTTAAGGATTTTACCTATAACCAGATAAGTGAACTAATGACCGGTTATGGCAAGGTAGATATTTTATGGCTCGATGGGGGATGGGTACGCCCTAAAAGCAGCATTGATACCAGTGTTGATTGGCAAAGGGGTATTACCTATGATCAGGATATTGATATGCCTAAAATAGCAGCTATGGGCAGGCAAAAGCAACCCGGTCTTATTGTGGTTGACCGTACAGTATCCGGTCAGTATGAAAACTATACCACACCTGAGCAGGAAGTACCTGAAGTGCCACTTGATCATCCCTGGGAAAGCTGCATAACCATGGGCAATTCCTGGAGTTATGTGCCGCGCGATCATTATAAATCAGTACAGCAAATTGTACAACTACTCGTGAAAATTGTATCGCGCGGAGGTAATTTGTTAATGAATATAGGACCCGGGCCTGATGGTGATTGGGATCCAGTAGCATATGAACGACTGAAAGGAATAAGCGACTGGATGAAAGTCAATGGCGAAGGTATTTACAATTCTAAATCTGTTGCGCCATATTCTACAGGTAATATTTTCTACACAAAAGCTAAAAATGATAAGGCTATTTACGCTTTTGTACTGTCTGATCAGGAAAAGGTTGCGCTACCTGCAAGCATATCAGTTAAAGTAAGCAAACCTAAAAAAGTTACTTTACTGGGCAGTTCTCAGCGTCTTAAATGGAAGCAACAAAATGATGAAATAGTAATAAACATCCCGGCGGGCTTACAGCAAAGCAGCAACTTAAAAGAAGCGGCATGTTTTAAACTGGAGTATTAATTATTGGATAAAATACCACATTAAATTACCAAACAAACATAACACTGCATTTAAAGCAGTGTTTAATTTTGAAATTGACTTACCACCAAATAATGACAAACTTTTATCCGGCAGTTAAATCCGTATCTTATAAATTTTCGATAGCCTCCTTCCTGTTATTCTGTATTATTTTTCAGCATATAACTGCAAATGCGCAAAGCAAATATGAGTTAAATAAGGGTTGGAAATGTGCACCGATTAATAATGTTAAAGAAAAGGGAACTGGTATTTCCCGAGCAGGCTACAACACAAATGCATGGATGCCCGCGGTTGTTCCGGGAACGGTGCTCACCAGCCTGATAGCTGAAAATAAAATGCCCGATCCGTTTTACGGCATGAACAATGAACAAATACCTGATATATACAAAACAGGTCGTGATTATTATACCTATTGGTTTGTAAAGGATTTTAAAGAAGGTGTACCTCAAAATGGCAGCCAGGTGTACCTCAATTTCAGGGGTGTAAATTATAGCTGCGACGTATTTTTAAACGGTCATAAGCTAAATGATAAGCCACACTCTGGTATGTTTTTGCGTCAGTCATATAACATTACCAAATGGATGGCTAAGGATGGTAATAACAGAGTGGCGGTTATTGTATATCCTCCCGATGTGGTAGGCAATCCTAACGGCGGCCAAGGCGGTGATGGCACTATCGCCCGTAATGTAGGGATACAATATACCGCAGGTTGGGACTGGATACAACCCATAAAAGACCGCAATACGGGGATCTGGGACAAAGTAACCATAGAGAAAACCGGCGCTGTCAGGATCAAAAACCCGCATATAGTTACACTTGTACCCGGTGTAAGGCAAGCTGATGGCCCCCAGCAACCTGCTATTATTCAGGTATCGGCCGAACTGGAAAATGCGACTAATCTGCCCGTCACAGGAGAACTAAGATATAGTTTGGATAATACCCCTGTGTCAAAAAAAGTGACTATAAAAGCAAACTCAACGCTAACAGTACAGTTAAATGACTATTCGTTAAAAAATCCTAAACTATGGTGGCCTAATGGGTACGGTGCACAACCCCTTTATTCAATGCATCTGCAGTTTATAACAGGCGTTAATAAGATATCAGATCAACAGGATATACAAGTAGGCGTTAGGCAGATCACCACCGAATGGAACGCCCGTACAGAGAGCAGACAGATTAACATTAATGGACAAAAAATTTTTATCAAAGGCGGCAATTGGATCATTTCAGACGAAATGCTGCGTTTTTCAGACGCCCGTTATGATGCTGAAGTACGTTTTCATCGCGACATGAACTTAAACCTGATCAGGGTTTGGGGTGGCGCACTCATAGAGCGGCCGGAGTTTTATGAGGCGTGTGACAAATATGGTATGCTGGTTTTTCAGGATATGTGGGGATCAGGCGATTGCAATGGCCGGTGGACAGACCCAATGAAACTTGACGATCAGTGGACCCGCAGAAAATACCCTGACGACCATGGCCTTTATCTTAAATCAATTGAAGACCAGGTAAAATTGGTACGTAATTACCCTTCATTGGCTATATGGTGTGGCGGTAATGAGATCACTCCACCTGAGGATATCCTGGCAGCGCTGCGCGATACCATTATGCCCCGATTGGACGATACCCGCTGGTTTATTCCTTATTCCAATTCCGAGGAAATGTCAAGAAATGTATTAGGTGGTAATGGGGATGGGCCTTATGGAATACAACCATTATCAACATTTTGGGCGCATAAAACATATCCGTTTAATTCAGAGGTAGGTTCTGTTGGGGTGAGCGATTATGAGTCGCTTAAAAGATTCATTCCAGTCAAAAACATGGTACTACCCGAATATGATGAGGCCACTGGTAAAACTAAAACAGATTCAGTTTGGGATTATCATAAATATATAGGTTATGACGGGTTTATTGATAAATATGGTAAGCCAAAAAATGTAGAAGATTTTGCAGCAAAGGCCCAACTGGTAAATTACGATCAGTATCGTGGTTTAATAGAGGGTTTTAGCTCGCACATGTGGGATTGGTATACAGGGACTATTATATGGAAAACCCAGAACCCATGGACAGCCATGCGTGGGCAGATGTATGATTATTATTTAGATCCTAATGCTTGTTTATATGGTTTGCGTAGCGGGAGCGAACCGCTGCATATTATGTATGATCCAACAGATGGTATGGTAATGGTTGCCAATAACACTTTTAAAACCCATGCCAATATGATGCTGGTTGCCAAAACATATGATATGGATGGTAAAGAAAAAATACTTACCCAGGTTTTTTCAGATGTAACACCTGCAACAGTAAAACGATATTTATCATTGAAAAAAACAATAGACGATTTAGCACGTGATAAAGGCGTTTTCCTCTGCCTCCAATTATTGAACACCGATAAAAAGATCATCAGTGAAAATATTTACTGGGTGCCTGATGAAAAAGGTGAATACTCTGGTTTACAAAAAATGGCTCAAGGCAGTCTGAATTCAACCGCAAAATATCTGGGCGATGATAAAGTTGAGGTTACATTAACAAATAGTGGCAATGGCCCACTGGCGTTCTTTAACAGGCTGTCATTGGTAAATACAAATTCAAAGCAACGCGTACTTCCTGCTTTTTACAGTGATAACTATGTTTCAGTTTTACCGGGCGAAACCAGGAAGGTGATCATTGACTATAAAAATGTGAGTAAATTGAACCTATCAGTTAGCGTAGCAGGGTGGAATGTAAGTGAGAAAATTATACAGATCAGCAAATAAAATTAATGATGATAACTTTCGGTATAAAATACAAAAATCTATTGCCGGCACTCTTGATCCTGATTAGCTGTACCAAAAGTATGGCTCAGGAAAGTGCGGGTAAATTTCCGCTGATACCATACCCCGCAAAGCTGGTTGCTGGCAAAGGCTCATTTGTTATTACCCGTAACACAAATATTATTGCAGCAAAACAGTTTTCAAATGAGGCTACCGAGCTTAATCAATTAATGCTAAAAGGTTTAGGCAAGCAGCTGTTACCAGCAAAAAATGCTAAGTCTAACGTTATTAAATTTATTTATAGTGAAGCTTTAACAGCCCCAGAGGCTTATCAATTAAATATAACCACCCGGCAAGTTATCATCACAGCAAAAGATCCGGCAGGTGTATTTCATGCCATAGAGACTATACGACAATTACTGCCGGTTTCTATAGAGAAAGGTAAAGTAAGCAAAGCTTTGGTATTGCCAGCCTTAACCATTGAAGATCATCCAGCATATGAATGGCGGGGGATGCACCTTGACGTATCCCGTCACTTTTTTTCTGTGGCATATTTGAAAAAGTTTATCGACAGAATGGCTCTATACAAAATGAATAAGCTTCATTTGCATCTTACCGACGACCAGGGCTGGCGCATCGAAATAAAAAAATATCCAAAATTGACAGAGGAAGGGGCCTGGCGTATGTTTAACAACCAGGATTCGGCCTGTATGAAGAAAGCGAAAGACAATCCTGATTTCATTATAGACAAAGAACATATCATTCAACGCGATGGCAAAACCCTTTACGGGGGCTTTTATACCCAGCAGGAAATGAAAGGCGTGGTAGCTTACGCAGCTGCGAGGCATATTGATATTATTCCTGAAATTGATATGCCCGGACACATGATGGCCGCTATTAATTCCTATCCCTTTTTAACCTGCAATGGCGAAAACTCATGGGGTAAGCTATTTACAAAACCTATTTGCCCTGGCAACGAAACCACCTATGAATTTGCACAAAATGTATTCAGCGAGATCATGGACATTTTTCCGTCAAAATACATTCACATTGGCGGCGATGAGGTTGACAGGACCGATTGGGAAAAGTCAGACTCATGCAAGGCGTTAATGGCTCGTGAAGGCATTAAAGACTTGCCAGCACTGCAAAGCTATTTTATAAACCGCATGGAAAAATTCTTTAACTCCAAAGGCAGAAAGCTGATAGGTTGGGACGAAATTATTGAAGGCGGGATAAGCCCAACTGCTATTATAATGTATTGGCGTACCTGGGTGCCTGATGCACCGGTAAAGGCAGTTAAAAATGGCAATACCGTGATCATGACACCGGGTGAGCCTTTATACTTTGATAATCAGCCAGATCAATATTCTATTGACAAGGTATATCATTTTAACCCTATTCCTAAAGTTTTAAATGCAGAAGAAGCAAAATCCATTATCGGGGCACAGGCAAACATCTGGACGGAAATGATCCCATCAGAAAAACGCGCAGATTATATGTATATGCCCCGGTTGACCGCCCTGGCCGAAATGCTGTGGACAAACCAACCCGATAGATACAATTCCTATTTAAAGCGCTTGGTTCAGCATTACGGCAGGATGGATGCTATGAAGATTAATTATCGTTTACCTGATCTTCCCGATTTATTAAACGAGTATGTTTTTACGGATGAGGGAAGTTTGAGCATAAGCAAACCATTGCCAACTCTCACTATCCGCTATACAATAGATGGATCTTTGCCTGATGCAAAATCGCGGGAATTGCCAACTGCATTAAGCATTACCAACAATGAGTTGGTTAGGGTAGCAGCGTTTACTCCAAATGGTACCCGCGGAGATGTTTATAATTTAAATTATACTAAACAATATATGCTTGGTCCGGCAAAAATAGGACATACCAAGCCGGGATTGGCCTGTAAATATTATAAGAAAGCGTTTAAGGAAACAGCTTTAATGAAAAATGCCAAAACCGACAGCACATTTACTATAAATACAATTGAAGTGCCCTCTACTGTAAAGGCACCTTCGTTCGGTATAACCTATAAGGGATATATTGATGTGCCCGCTGATGGTATTTATAGTTTTTATTTAACATGTGATGATGGCGGCGTGTTGCGTATTGGCAATAACATAACTGTAAATAACGACGGCAATCATTCGGCACAGGAAAGGAGTGGGCAAGCTGCCTTAAAGATGGGGGCGCATCCTTTTAAACTTGATTTTATTGAAGGCGGCGGCGGTTTTACACTAAAGCTTAAATATAGTTTGAATGGGTCGGCTCCACAGGATATCCCGGCTGAATGGTTTAAAAATTAAATATCTGCAATGAAAAAGAATATCTGTTTAGCGTTACTATTTGTTATTGTCGCCTGCCGGGCTTTTAGTCAGGCTCCTCCAAAACCCTATGGCCCCATACCTACCAAAGGACAACTAAACTGGCAGGAAATGGGTATGTATTGCATTATACATTATGGGCTTGATACATATACAAATAAAGAATGGGGGTATGGCGATGAAGACCCTAAGCTATTAACCCCCTCTCAGTTTAGTGCTACGCAGATAGTTGCAGCAGCCAAGGCGGGTGGATTTAAGGGGGTAGTTGTGGTAGCCAAACATCATGACGGTTTTTGCCTTTGGCCAACTAAAACAACAACGCATAATATATCACAAAGTCCTTATAAAAATGGCAAAGGCGATATGCTGCGCGAATATCGTGAGGCATGTGATAAATTAGGAATGAAACTGGGAGTTTATTGTTCGCCCTGGGACAGGAACAATCCAAACTATGGTACTTCGGAGTACTTAAAGATATATCAGGCGCAGTTGAGGGAACTATACACCAACTATGGCCCACTATTTATATCATGGCATGATGGAGCAAATGGTGGCGACGGGTATTATGGTGGCAAGCGAGAAGTTCGCAAAATTGACCGGTCAACCTATTATGATTGGAAGAACACCTGGGGCATTACCCGTAAACTGCAGCCTAACGCCGTTATATTTGGCGACGTTGGCCCTGATGTAAGGTGGGTTGGTAATGAAGAAGGCCATGCGGGCGAAACATGCTGGGCTACTTATACTCCCCATGCGCCGGATGAAGGTAAAGAACCTGGTAACGGATACGTTAAGGATTACGAAGGTACAGAAGGCACCCGCAACGGTAAATACTGGATGCCGGCCGAATGTGACGTATCATTAAGGCCGGGATGGTTTTACCATAAAACGCAGGATGATGGCGTTAAATCACCTTATACGCTACTTGATCTGTACTATAAAAGTGTAGGCCGCGGAGCCGCTCTTGACCTGGGCTTGTCTCCTGATCAGCGGGGTATTGTCAACGAAATTGATGTAAGATCATTAACTGAATTTGGTAAACTGTTGAAGCAAACTTTTGCTGTTAACCTTGCAAAAGGCGCAACGCTTACCGCCAGTAACATACGCGGTGGTAATAAAGCGAAATATGGCCCGCAGTTTTTACTGGATAACGACCGGTATACCTATTGGTCTACAGACGATAAGATTACCACACCTCAATTAACTATTGACCTGCATACCCCTAAAACTTTCAACGTGATTAGGTTACGTGAAAACATTAAACTGGGCCAACGTATTGATTCTGTAGCTGTTGATGCTTTAGTAAACGGTAAATGGCAGCAAGCAGGCTCTGCAACAAGCATAGGAGGTAACCGGCTTATTCGCTTAACGCAAAATATTACTGCAGCTAAATTAAGATTGCGTGTTACAGGTTCAAAGGTTGCCATTGCCCTGAGCGATTTTGGGATATATAAAGAACCAGTGCACCTGTCAGCTCCAACCATTACCCGCAACAAAAATGGTGACGTGGTTATAGCTACCGAAGCTCCTGTAAATGCCATTCATTATACACTGGATGGCGATGAACCAACTTTATCATCTCCGGTTTATAAAGATCCGCTATCAATAGGCAATGGCAAAACCGTAAAGGCCCGTGCGTTTGAAAATGCCGGCGTTGCAAGCGAAACTACTACAACGCAATTTGGCATAAGCCACAAAAGTTGGGTAATTACCGATGCTTCGGGTACCGACGGCGAAGCAAAAAGGGCTGAAAATGCTATTGATGAGTATGCCAATACTTTTTATAGCACGCTTAAACATAATCAGGATACCATTGCTTTCCCTCAGCAAATAACTGTTGACATGGGTCAAAACCAGCAAATTAAAGCGTTTTCTTATTTGCCCCGGCAAGATAAGCAATCAGAAGGAACGGTTGACCGTTATAATTACTACGTAAGTGCCGATGGCAAAGACTGGCAGAAAGTGGCTTCGGGCGAGTTTTCAAATATTAAATCAAATCCTATTGAACAAACGGTAACATTGCCCCAGATTGTTAATGCCAGGTATTTTAAATTTGAGGCCGTGCATGTAATTGCCGGTAATGGTATTACAGTTGCCGAACTAAGCGTTTATTAATAAACTATTAAATATGGTTTTTAAGTTTGAATAAATTATAAATCCCATACTTATTATCTATAAAAATCATCAATGAAAAAACAGATCTGTTTGGCCGGGTTGCTGGCGCTTTTTAACTTTAATTCATTTAGCCAGGTGCATCAAAAGGCAGCTGTAAATAAGCCTGCAAATTTAACCCGGTATGTTGATCCTTACATCGGGACGGGATTTCATGGCCATGTTTTTGTTGGCGCCAGTGTGCCGTTCGGTGCAGTGCAGCTGGGCCCAACCAATATATCCGAGGGTTGGGACTGGTGTTCCGGTTATCATATCTCCGATTCAACTATTATTGGTTTTCAACACACCCATTTAAGTGGTACAGGTATTGGAGATTTGGGTGATATTTCATTTATGCCGACAACAGGCGTGGTAAAAGTAACCAAGGGAAGTATAAAAGATCTGCAAAGTGGGTATACCTCGCTGTTTAGCCATAAAGATGAAGTGGTGAAGCCCGGTTATTATAAGGTAAAATTAAAACGCTATGATATAGGCGTTGAGCTTACCGCCAGCACAAGGGTAGGCATGCATAAATATACCTTTCCGGCATCAAAAGATGCCCATATTGTGATCGATCTGCAAGAAGGTATTGGTTGGGACAGCCCGGTGGAAACCTACATTAAGCAGATGGATAAGAATACCATTTGTGGCTATCGATTTTCAAAAGGATGGGCGGCAGATCAACGCATTTACTTCACCGCGGTTTTCTCTAAACCAATAAAAACATTTGCTGTATATGACAGCACTGCTAATGTTTCGGGGACTGAATTAAAGGGACGCAGAGTTAAAGGTGTGATCAGTTTTAACACTGCTAAAGGTGAAATTGTATATGCAAAGGTTGGTATCTCGCCGGTGAGCGCTGAAAATGCCATGCTGAATATAAAAACCGAGATACCCGGATGGGATTTTAATAAAGTAGTAGCTGCCGCCGACAAAGCGTGGAACACACAGCTTGAAAAAATCACGATAAAGGCCGACTCATTATCACAGCTTAAAAAATTCTATACTGCTTTTTATCATACCATGATAGCCCCTTCTGTGTTTAATGATGTAAATGGTGAATATTGGGGAACAGATAAAAAAGTACATAAAAATGCCGGGTTTAACAATGTAACTACTTTTTCGCTATGGGATACCTATCGGGCGAATAATCCATTGTCAACCATCATTCATCCGGAGCATGTAAATGATATGATCAACTCTATGCTGGCTATTTATCAGCAGCAGGGCAGTCTTCCGGTTTGGCATTTAATGGCAAATGAAACTAATTGTATGGTAGGCTATAGCGCGGTTCCTGTAGTGGCCGATGCTTTATTGAAAGGTTATAAAGGTTTTGACGCTAAACTGGCCTATGAAGCCATGAAAACTACCGCTATGCAGGACGCCCGTGGCATCAGGTTTGTAAAACAGCTGGGATATATTCCGGCTGACAGCACTGCTGAGTCGGTTTCTATGGGCATGGAATATGCTATTGACGATTGGTGTATTGCCCAGGTGGCTAAAAAGTTGGATAAACAGGCTGATTATGAATATTTCAGTAAACGCGGTCAGTATTATAAAAACTATTACGATCCAAAGGCGGGTTTTATGCGCGGCCGTTTATCCGAGAACACATGGCGTACGCCCTATAGTCCATTTATTTCCATCCACGAACATGGCGATTTTACCGAGGGCAACGGCTGGCAATACACTTTCCTGGTACCTCAGGATGTAGAAGGATTAATAAGTTTACTGGGTGGGGAGGCTAAGTTTAACACGAAGCTTGATTCATTATTCATTGCACAGGGTGATATGGGTAAATTCAAATCGCCTGATGTGTCAGGTTTGATTGGCCAGTATGCTCATGGTAATGAACCAAGCCACCCGATGAGCTATTTTTATGATTACTCGGGACAACCCTGGAAAACCGCTGAAAAAGTAAGATATATTCTAGATGATTTTTATACTGACAAAGCTGACGGCATCATTGGAAATGAAGATGTAGGTCAGATGTCGGCGTGGTACGTATTATCGGCGCTTGGTTTTTATCCGGTTAATCCCGCAAACGGCTTATATGTTTTTGGCAGCCCGGTTATTAACGAAGCTACACTGAAATTGCAGGGTAACAAAACGTTCCACGTCATAGTAAAAAATAATGGTCCGCATAATAAGTATATCAATGATATGCAGTTAAACGGAAAATCTTACAACAAAACCTATTTTGCACACACAGATATTATGAATGGTGGCGAACTGATAATCACTATGGGTGATAAACCCGGAACGGTTTGGGGTGTTGGAGATGCCAATAAAGCAGTATCCGTGTTGAAATAAATACGCAACGCGTCATTGCTGTACAAAGCAATGACGCTTTTTTTTTAATAATTATTTCTTAGGCTGATAAAGCTGGTTCATGAAAATACTCAAACCATATTTGGCCGATCTCCATTTCTGATCCAGTTCTGCCGGGACGGCGCCGGGGCTTTGGGCAAAGTTGCCCGTTATAATATCCAGATCGCCGTCACCATCAATATCAGCCGTCTCTAAGGTTAATGTTTTTATAGGGACGTCGCTCTTTAAGATGTATGACTTAAAGCTGAATTTGCTCTTATCTATATTCTCCAGGTAAACAAAAGATTCATCAGCCAGTTTATCAAACGCCGGAAAAAAGGCTGTAGCTGCAAAATCAATATCTCCGTCCTTGTCAAAATCATCCGCCAATACACGCGTTACACCATACATCGGGTAAAAGAAAGTTTCTTTAAAAATATTATTACCCTGGTTAATATGAAGCCGGATGCCGTGATAGGCTTTCAATATATTGGAGTAATCGGCATTATCGCCATGTACGGTTACAATATCAACAAGGCCATCCTTATTGTAGTCAACCAGGGCCATATCAGTAGTGCCATAGTCCGGTGGAAAGCGTAAGACCCGTTTGGCGCTAAATTTCAGTTTATCTTTCTGATAAAAGATCCATACACTTTCATCACCCTGCGAAAACATGGCTATAATATCCTTTTTACCGTCACCATCCATATCTTTTATATAGCACTTAATTGCCCCGGCAAGGGGTAATAAAACCTGTTCAACGTATTTGCCCGCTTTATTCTTTTTAAATAGCGACAGCGACCCCGTTTTGTTTCCAAAGTTGCAAACTACAATCTCCGGTACACCATCATTATCCAGGTCCTCTATTTCCGTATGCACCGGTCGATGCAGGTCGGTTATTAAGGACGAGCTAAGGCTATCTTTTAATTGCGCGTATGACCCTGTACTCAATTCTGTAGGAAACAACTTCCCGATCTCTGTAAAATAGGTGTCGCCTTTATAAAAGTTAAAATCAACCACCGGGCTGTTGCTATTGATAACTTTAGTTACCCCTTTGCCATACTGCCAGTTATACACTTTTTTATAAAAATCGCCTATCCAGAGCGTATTAGTATTGGCATTATATTCCAGGCCGGTAATCAGTGAGGGAACTTTGTCAGCTATCTGGATGTCCTGGCGTTCAAATTGCTTTAAAGAAGCATTGCGTATTAATCGTTTTTTATCAAATACAACACTGTCTGGAGCGTTACTGAGAATGTAGTTCACAATTTTACCATATTCTTCATTAGTCAAAACAGGCTCATCAGGAATAATGTTATTCTTTTTCACCACGGCCCGTTCCTCATCGCTCAATCCCCGCAAAGGGTCATAGTTAGGGTAGATAATACCCATACGACTGGCCATAATAGGCAATACGTGATTTTGCCATATCTCCCTGGTTAAACCGGCCGGATCAGGCGCCATATGACAGTTGGTACAATATCTAATAAAAAGAGCTTTACCATCATCGTCATTAATCCGGAGTTGTTTTTTTTCGGTAAAAGAGTTTAAGCAAATAATGGCTGTTAAAACAAAAAGACCTGCTAAAATTAATGTTCTTAAATTCATAGTAAGCTAACGGTTTAGCTAAAGGTATGCTATTAATTTTGCCGGGTTATTTTTGCCGCTTTTAATTTTTCGATAATTTTTGAAGCAATCAGCCGCCCCTGTTTATTGCCAAAAACTATAGCGTCGTTAAAGTGGATGCCTCCATAAAAACGGGATATAGATGCCTCTTCTGCGGCCGCTGTAAATGATTTAAAGCTTCGTGGCCCAACACCATACGGAACTTCAGAATCATCTGTATAAGCGAATTTATCGCCCAGCAGATAGGTTAAAACTCCTGCCGATGCATTGGAAAGTACCGCATGGCCACTGGGATATTCAGGGAATGGTGGCGTTTGTAAATACGGTACCCAGGTAATATCAATATACTTGTTAATATAGGTTTCGGGCCGTATCCCATTGCTGCGGTATTTTTCGTCCCAGCAACTAATGAAGGCATCCATTTGTGTAATAGCTACCAATGTTAATACTGTGACTGATCTGTCAAAATTCAGATCAGCTTTTTTTACGGCAATACCCGCAATATTCATCCAGTGACCGCCCGGGCTGATCTTTTTAAACCCGATCATCATATGCCCCGATGTTGTTACCGCAAACGGATTGCAATCCCAAAAGTTGGCGATAGTTACCTGTTCCATAGGCGGATTTTTAGAAACCCTATAAACCTCGTACGCTTGCTTATAAAACTCACTTGTACTGTCTGTACTGAAAGGGGTCGGCCTTACCGGTACAAACTCGTTTGACGAATCTATAAGCATTGGTCTAATGGTTTTCCAGTTAGGTTCAACGGCTTCCATATAAGTAGGAGGGGTTGGATACCAATTTTTACCGCCTTTTAATGGAGTATACCTTAACCTGCCGCTTAATTTGTTGTAATTATCACCTTTAGAATATTTGATCACTTTGGCTGTCATTTCAAGTGCAGCAGCTACTGATTGTTTGATGATTTCATCACTAATCTTATTGGTTTTTAGTAACGCGAGATATTTATCCTGGTTCTCCTGCAGCATAAAGCCCGAAGGCAGCATTTGTTTGCCGGTTTCAAGCATACAATATATGGCGGCTATCCGGTAGTTATATTTGCTTTTTTCTATACTGATCTGGTTATCATCTTTATAGCTTTTAATGAACGCGGACAATGGAATAACATCCTTATTATTTAAAGAAATAAGATTATATGCACCCAGCATTATATAACTATAATAGCGTGATGCAGCCGGTGGATTTACCACGTCGTGTATCATTACCGCAGAAACAGCATTGATGGCCTTATCAAGCTGTAAATATTCAGGTAACGGCTTTTTATCCTTTTGCGCGTAACAATTTGTACTGCATAGTGCCAGCAAAAAAATGAATATTGATTTTATCATTAGTTCTCTTTATAAAATTGTAGTGCCTGACCAGATACGCCGATCAGCAAATACTTTTCGCTGTTGATTTTTATTTCTGTGCCTGATTTTACGTCGCCCGCAACCGACAACCCCGATGCTGATTGCATTTGATATGTGAAACCGCCTTTGCCGTTACCGGTTAGTAAACAACCATAGTTGGCATCAAAGCTTCCCAATTTTAAGCGGTTATCTGAGTGGTTACCTAACAGTAACAGGTCGGTTTTACCATCATGATTAAAATCAGTAGCTATTATTTGGGTTATCAGGGAAAACTGAGCCTCAAGCGGCAGCTGTGCTTTTGTGAATTTTCCGTTCCTGTTTAAAAAACAACTGGTTTGCACATCATTAACGTTTAATTTGGTAGCCTTGGTCAACTCATCCTCACTAAAAATGTCTTTCATAGTAGCATCACAGTATGCTTGGTATGAGCTGAATTTTTTACGCATAGAATATATCTGATCGTTCAACTCATCGCGGCTTACAAACGGATAGCTTACACCTTGTATATAAAAGTTAAAAAATGGATCAACAGAGCCATTGCCATCAAAATCGGCATAGTACATCTCCGCCGGTTCAGCATCAGTAGCATGTATCTGTGTATTTGAACCCAGGTTGCCGGCTATAATATCGGGCTTACCGTCACCATCTATATCAGCAATGGTTAAGGTATTCCAAAAACCATTTTCCTGATGATCAAAATATTTGGCCGTTTGATCAGTAAAGCCATTCGCTGTATTAATATAAACCATAATTGGCATAAATTCACCGCAAATAACCAGGTCCTTACGACCATCATTATTTAAATCGGCCCATTGTGCATCTTTTACCATGCCGCATGCAGAAAAAGGAACATCTGTAATTATAAAGTGTCCATCACCAGTATTGGTCAGCAGGTAACTTTTAGGTGTTGCCGGATATTGGCCGGGGATAACATTTGAGCCCACAAATACATCAATTTTGCCATCCTTATTATAATCGCACGGACGGATGCATGATTTACTGTCGGTATTAAGTACCGGAAGTGACGTTGTTGACAAGGTGAAATTACCTTTGCCATCGTTAAAATATAGCTTATCCTGCAAGTCTGAGCTGCCGGGTTCCAATAACGAGTAACCTCCTTTGGCTATGTACAGGTCCTGGAACCCATCTCCATTAGCGTCAAAGAAAGCCGCGGCTGAGGTGTTTTCATGGTTAAGGTCAGCTATCTCTGTTGGAGTAAAGGTGCCGCCTGGGCGCTGGATATACACCTTTCCGGGTGTGCTTTGATCGCCACCAATAAAAAGATCTTCCAGGCCATCGTTATTTACATCGCCTTTGGCCATCACCGGGCCGGTTTTTGAGCTCATAAAAAGCATCAGCGATTGACGCTTAAAATCGTTTATGGTAGTTTCAGTATGTTTATGTTCAATGATAGGCTTTACTTTGGCAAATACAGGTTTAGATCCGTCTTTAAAAGGTTTATAAGCAGCCAGACCGGTTTGATGAGTAATGTTTAAACGGTCGTTGATCTTGACATTGGTTAATAATTGTGTAGTTTGGTCCGGCCATATCACCCGGACTGAATCAATTTTGCTTTGCTCACCCAGCCCGAAGTTTAAAACGGTTGACACACATGACAGGTACCCCCGGTTTGGGTTAACCTCCTGGTATTGATTTTTTTTATCGCTATAAACATAAACCTTGGAGCCTATTGCATTTACATTTGCCCCGGGTTGTTTTAAACTCACGGCTACATAATTTTTTTTAGCGGTTTCCATAGTCATATTTTGATAAATGGAAGCCTCGCTGTTAATGTTATTGGTAACCAGGTCAAGATCACCATCGTTATCCAGATCTGCATAGATGGCTCCGCTGGATATGCCTGGTTTGTTTATACCCCAATCTTGTTTTTTATCAGTAAAAGTTAAATCATGGTTGTTTTTGAAAATATAGTTGGATAGCGTGGTTGATGGCATGGCCTTAACCAGATCCATCAATAAATATGGTTCGCGGTCCATAGCCTTTTTAAGCTTATAATCGCCCCAGTAACGTAAAAAGTCTTTATTGGTATAATCTCTAAAATAACCGTTTGATATGAAAATGTCCTTATAACCATCGTTATCAAAGTCGGCCATAAGCGGGCACCAGCTCCAATCAGTATTGGATACGCCAGCTAATTGAGCAATCTCGCTGAAAGTGCCGTCGCCATTATTTAATTGCAGCATATTGCGCATATACTGTTTATATAGATCCTGCTGCAGCATCAGTTCAAATGATTCGTAATTTTCCTGCAGCTGCAAAAGTTTTTGTCTTCGGTTATCGGGCGGCAGCATGTCCAGGGATAGGATGTCGGCCAGGCCATCATTATTTATATCGGCAATATCAACACCCATTGAAAATTGCGAAAGATGCCTTAAGCTTTGTTTGCTTTTGTCAGTAAATGTTCCATCCCCGTTATTAATGTACATGTAGTCGGGCTCGTTATAATCATTCGTAACATAAATATCCTGCAAACCATCCTTATTAATATCTGCAACTGCTACACCCAATCCAAAGGTGAGGGGATTTTGTATAATGCCGGCCTTTTGTGAAACGTCAACAAAATGACCGTTTTGATTTTCAAAAAGTTTATTGCTGGCCAGTTGATCGGTTTCTTTTTTGTTTTGAGCAAATTCAAGATTGCTTATCTTTTTAACATTATGGTTCAGCAGAAACATGTCAAGTTTCCCATCATTGTTATAGTCAAAAAAAACAGCCTGGGTGCTGTAGCCGGCATCGTCTAAGCCATACTCCTTAGCCTGTTCAATAAATTTATTGCCGCCTTTATTAATAAACAACTGGTTGCGGCGTTTACTGTTATCGCCCAAACCCGAATAGCAAACGTAAATATCCAATAAGCCGTCGCCGTTCACATCGGCCATGGTAACTCCTGTTTTCCAATCACCTGGTCTCCCGGATAATTCTGCACCGCAATCTTTAGTAATATCTTTAAATTTTAAATTGCCCAGGTTGAGGTATAATTTATTCTGACCCAAATTGCTGGTGAAAAACAAATCTTCGAGGCCGTCATTATTGATATCGCCTACGGCAACACCGCCGCCGTTATATAAATATTCGTACGATAACACGTTTAAATTTTCGCTTTCAACCAGATCATTCCTGAATTTTATGCTGGTTTCTTCGGAGGGGAGTAATTTAAAAAGTGGTTGCTGGGCCCTAATGGGCAAACCTGAAATACATAAAAAGAGTATAGTGCTCCATTTATTTATTAACAACCTTTTAAAAAGGCGGGTAAATGGGAGGGAACAACACATTAATTAGAGGATTATGTTTAGTGTACCAAGTATAAAAATAAGTAATTGATTTGCAATTACAGCCAATTGGCGTACCTATTTTTAGCGTAAAAATTAAAAAACAAGGCTATGAAGTCATAGCCTTGTTTTTTAGAAGAATTATATAGGGGTATTATTTATCCCACCACACCTTCGCAATGAAGGTATCTCCACCTGAAAGTCTGGCAACAGCAGCCGCATAATTTGCAGCGTTTGTTGATGGTAACCCAAGCGGATAAGGAATCCTTCTTGGAATAGTTGTGGCAAATTGATTTGGATAGTTTACTTTGGTTAAAACCGGATATCCTGATCTTCTCCAGTTAGCCCAGGTTTCATTGAAGTTAAATGTTGCTGATGTATGAACAAAATACTCCATATTGATCTGTTGTAAAGCTGTACCAGCTATCAAAGGGTGAGCAGCAACAAAAGTAGCTATGCTTGCCGCAGGTACAGATGTTGTACCAAACTGAGCCAGCGTTTGTAAATCAGCTGTAAGTGCGTTTGCATAATGCGTAGCTGCTGTACCGGTACTCCAGCCTCTTGTGGCCGCTTCGGCAAATAAAAGCTCGCTTTCTCCGTAAGTCATCAGGAAGTTATAACGGTTACGATCGTCATAAACTGCAAACTGAGGGCGGGAGTATTTACCAACCGGAGCGTCGGCATCGCCTGTAACAGCTGGATTAGCAGGGCTTGTGCCCGGATAACCAGGGGCATTTGCGATGTCAGTGGCACCGCCTTTAAGGTCATAGCCATTTGGCATACCTACTTGCAGGCTTGCTGTATTAACACCAACTACCTGGGTTTCATTAGCCTTTTTTCCGGTGCCGGTTGAAATTTCAGCAATAGCACTAATGCGAGGGTCGGCCGTTAACTTCATATAATCTATCAAGGTTTTTGACCACCTTACTTCCCTGAAATCATCAGTCACTAATAATGCAGCAGCGTCACTGTTACCATTCCCGTTTGTATTGTCGGCTTTTACTTTTGCATTGTCCTCTATAGAGGACATAGCTCCGCCTGCGTATGCTTTTTCAGCATATTTTTGCGCAGTAGCGGGGTCAACTTTAGTTAAACGCATAGCTGCTCTAAGCATCAGCGAATAACCTAATTTCTTCCATTTGGAGACATCTCCAGAATAAAAAAGATCAGAAGAAGGCCCGGCTTTCGATACGTCCAAAGCAGCGGTTGCTGCTTCCAGTTGGCTAAGCATAGAAGTGTAGATACTTTGTTGGGTATCAAAAACAGGTGCAACTATTCCATCTTTCGCTTGACCTTCCTGTGAAAAAGGTATATCGCCATAAGCATCAGTAATGCGCTGCAATATCATCATCCTCAAAATAGTGCCGCAATTATCCAGGTTACTAAAAGCTGCATTGCCTTTGATAACATTCTTCATCTCATCAATCAAAGTAGATGAACCATAGCTGGTGTTCCATGTTCTTGAAAAATAATCGCGTCCGCTGCCCGCATAAATATACTTATCGCCATTGCCGTAGTAATCATAAGTAGAAGCTAATGACTGCGACCACATACTTTGAAATAATAATTGATCGTACCCGGAATTTGAAAATTTAATTTGAGCCTGGGCCATCAAAAAGGGAGCGCTAATTAAAGTTGGGGCTACTTTGGTAGGGTCCGTATTTATCTGTTCGAAATTCTTAGTACAACCCGCTATAAAGGTGGCACCTATAAGCAGGCAACTATATATCAGTTGTTTTTTCATCTCTGTTATTTTTTAAATTTAAAGTTAACATTTAACCCATATGTCCTGACAGGAGGCACGCTTGTACCTTCGATACCCGCATAATTCACACCCGGAGCAAAATTTGATTCAGGGTCAATGTTGTCGGTGTGTTTCATGATTGTCCAAAGGTTTCTACCTACTAATGAAACTGTAATAGAGTTGAACGGACTGTTACCCAAAATACTTTTAGGGATGCTATAACCAAATGAAACCTGGCGCAGTTTAATAAAGCTACCATCTAAAACATTTAGCGCAGAAACATTGCGTGCCAAAGTTTGATAATATGTTTCGGCCGGCACGTTAACAGCATTTTTTGCACCACTTTCGGTTACACCAACACCAACTACACCGGTTTCACGGCCCTCAAGGGTCATTTTATTTAAACCACGGAAAATACTGTAATAATTGGTTGCTGATAATACCTTGTTACCAAAACGGTAATCAACCAGGAAACCCAGGTTAAAGTTTTTATAGGTAAAATCGTTATTAAAGCCACCGTAAAATTTAGGTACTACGCTTCCCATAGGTATACGTGCGGTAGTTTCGGCATTACCTGTAGCGTCAAATATAATATTACCACTGGCATCACGTTTATAATCGTTAGCCATAATTTGCGGACCAGGCAGGTCTTTAACAAAAGCAGTAGTTGCATTTAACGGACGGTAGGTACCTAAGCCCAAGTTTGCACCTTCAAGATCAGTTTCTAATATCTTGTTGTTAATGTAGGTAAAATTAAAAGATGGCGACCAGGAAAAAGTATTGGTTCTTACCGGTGTGCCGTGTATTTCAACTTCTATACCTTTATTACTAACGGATGCTGAAGAAACATAATAGTTGGTATACCCGGCTGCCCAGTCAGAAGTAGCATTAACTATCTCATTTTTAGTTTTCCTGTCAAAATAAGCGATATCGAATCCTAAACGGTCGTTGAAAAACTTTAGTTCAGTACCAATTTCAAACTCGGTTAAGGTATATGGCTTTAGCTTAGTGTTTGCCAATTGAGAAGAAAAGGTGGCTGCAGGGACACCATTAATTGAATTGGCTACACTATAATACACCTGGTTTGTAAATGCAGCTGCAGCACTACTTGTTTTTGCATATGAAAGGCGCAGCTTTCCAAAATCAAGACCATTGATATGAGTAAGATCAGAGAATATGAAACTTGCAGAAACAGAAGGGGTGAAAAATCCGGGACCTAATGCTTTTGATATACTGCTATAATAATCATAGCGTCCGGATGTACTTAAAATCAAAAAGTTCTTTACAGCAAAATCAGCAGTGTAATAGGCTGAGTTAACCTGTAGTCTTTTAGGATCATCGTCTAAAGTACCAGAATCAGATCCAATGTTTCCGCTAAGTCTTTGTGCTCCGTTTGAAAGGTCATAGAAGTAAGGAAGGATAAGATTGTTGGCATTGATATAAATACCGTCATAATTGCTTTTGCGAATATTACCACCTACAGACATATCTAGGTTAAGGAAATCCTTGATCAGATCGTGCTTGGCACCTAATAATACGTCAGCGTTAAACTCGGTTGTTTGTGTCTGTTGTATTTTTAAATTGCCATTGCTACCGCTCACATACGCTGTTCCGGTTGGTTCTACTCTAAAACGCTTGTCATGAATGTTGTCATAACCAATTCGGCCTTGCACGTATGCCCAGGGTGTAACGCTATATCTGGCCGATATAGATGATATTAAGCGCTCGCGGTTTGAGTTGGTTACAAAATTATAAGCTGCAAAATAAGGATTGGTTACATATATATCATTTGTAAACGATTGTTCAGAACCATCGGCTTTTGTACCCGGTGCTAACGTGCTTTGTGATTGGTTTGGTGCCAAAAATTGTACGTTGTTGGGGTTACCTGGTCCATCACTTAAACCCGAGCGGTTTTTTTCATTATCCAATATATAGTTGGCAACCAGGTTTATATCCAGGTTTTTTATTACGGTTTGCGAACCGTTAAAGTTAAAGGTTTTCCTGTTCAGTCCGCTGTTTGGTGTAATGGCGTGATTATTCATATCTGATAATGACAAGCGGAAAGCGCCGGTTTCATTACCACCAGTTAAAGAAACGGTGTTGGTAAAGGTATTTCCTGTTTTGTAAAATTTGGTATAATCGTCGCTGGTTTTTGAATATGGATGGTTTTTGCCATCAACCTGAATTACCGATGAACCATCAAGTTTTGGGCCCCATGCCAGGCTGCCTGTGCTTAGCGCTGCGGCAAGGTTGGCCGGTTTAACACCAAATTCACCTTGTCCGTATTGGGTTTGGAAATCAGTATTGTCATAAATTTTATCCATCTGGTAATTACTATTGTACTCAACACCAAAGCCTGAATTTTTTTTACCCGATTTGGTAGTGATCAAAATAACACCTCCTGTAGCACGTGTACCATAAAGTGCAGATGCTGACTGACCTTTTAATACGGTCATGGTCTCGATATCATCCGGGTTGATGTTGGCAATACCATCACCATAGTCTGCACCGCCCCATTCGCCTGATTGACCTCTTTGAGTATTATCCATCGGCACCCCATTGATTACAAACAATGGCCCCTGTGTACTGCTGGTACTTGTAACACCACGTAATAATATACGCGCAGATGAACCCGCTCCTCCATTGGTTCCACTAATACTTAAACCAGCCACACGGCCAGTTAATGAATAGGCTACATTTGATTCTTTTGCTTTATCAAGCAGGTCGCCTTTAACGGTTGTTAAAGCATAACCAACCTTTTTCGATTCCTTTTTAATACCTAATGCTGTAACTACAACCTCGGTAAGATTTGTATTTGCAGTAAGCGTAATAGTTAAAGAAGTTTTATTACCCACGGGCACCTCTTTGGTAGCAAAGCCGATGTAGCTAACTATTAATACGGTTTTACTGTCGCCGTCTATTGAAAAGACACCGCTGGCATCTGTTTGTGTACCTGTTGTTGTACCTTTTATTCTGATGCTTACGCCTACAAGTGGTTCGCCTTTTTCATCAACCACCTTACCGGTAATTTTTGCGATACTGATATGCGTATTAATGTTTAGACCGCTCTTTACTTTAGGGGCCGCGTTGGCTGTTGTTTGTATATTTATGAGAACAATACCTGCAAGGGCTAATTTACACAACGGCAGGGATTTGGCTATCCATGGCTTGTGTAAACCCATTGGGTGTTTGAAAAATTTCATATTTTATTGAATTTAAAGGGAATTAATTACAAAGTGCTGTTAACAGTACCTGCATTTATAAACATTCAAAAATCATTTGGGAAGGACTGCAATCCCCGCCGGGTGATTGTGCCTTAAGAGAGTAAGTAAGCGTTTTGTTACATAGGCCTTAATTTTTCGGTTTAATCAATTAATTAATATGCGTTTGTGTTAAATTCACACTTAATTGACGGGAATAGATCGCGCGGCATTAGGGTGATTTGAATGGAGGACAATTAAATTTTAACTATTGCCTACAAACCCATGAAAAATATTTTGAAATTTTGATTTATCAGTATTATCAACTGTTTTTTGTGAATCTGACAGTTATTAATCTGTATAATCTTAGTAGTGGTTGAGTAATATTAATAATTGGCTGATTATTAATAACTTCCTTTTCTGGCATGATCATTAAAAAAATATTTATAAAAAATATACTAAATATATAGACATTATAGTATATTTGATCTTTATAACATTCAAAACACATGTTGAACGGCAAATTATACCTTAATAAGCGCATCTTTTTAAATCATAATGATTATAGAAAGATGATGGTCATGTGTTGCTGTTGCTAAGCTTATCACGCTGCAATTCTTAATACCTCAATTTTACTGATCTCATTATTTAACATATTTTTCATGAACTTTTATCTGGTAAACAAAATGAATGTATCTGCAAATAGCCGGTTATTTTCTGATTACCACATGATTTACGGATTATGTAGTTGTTGCAAGTGAAAACAATCATAGCATCATAAAAATTAATCCGTTAAAATACTTATTCAATTCAAATGTTAACTACTACAAATAATAAATACCCGTTTTTTGACCTGCTGGAAATTGTTGCTGAAACAGATCTTCCATTTAAACCATACCGACCGTTAAAACCTGTTCAATCGGGAAATTTTGTGCCCGATTTTAAATTATATAATGATTATAGCCGCTGGCAGCAGTTTTTTAACGGTTCAGAAACACATGGCCCGGTTTCTTTAAGACACCTGTTAAACAAGCCGCTGGTAATCGCTTTCTATTCGCACCATTGGCGCGAGCAAGGTCTTACTTTGTTAAAACAACTTAATAATATTCATAATGAAATTAAAGCCAGCGGTGGTAATCTGTTAATTGTTAGTGATGAACGTACTGACGAATTAGAAAAGAAAGCCTGGGAACACAGCTTTACCCTCAATTTTTATCATGATCAAGAGAAAGAGGTTGCCCGGATATTCAGGATATTTTCTGATGATGACCCGGTTTGGAACCGGTTTTCTGGGATCGATGTAAATGTGCCTTTGCTTGCAACGTATGTTATTGACCCGTCAAAACAGGTTATTTATAATCATATTGATCTGGACTTTTTGGGGACCTTTTCAGCTCGCGACATTGTTTCTTCAGTTTATGAATCAGCGCTCATTGCGGGTAATAGCAAAAAATCCGCCTGATCTTCATTTCATTAGCAACCATAAAACAATGTTGGCTTGGTATTAAAAGTAAAGCCTGTTTGATCAGCGTCAAACAGGCTTACTTATTTATAATAGAAGTTTAAATAAATTTTAATTCAATTCCAGTGTTACAACTGATTTGGCGGGCAATGTAACTACCAGGTTGTCACCATCTTTTTTAGCTCCTGTAAAGTTGCTTAGGTGTATTTTATTAGGCTCTTTAAAAGTATTAATATTGGTAACGTTGGCAGATGTTAATACCTCACCGGTTACGGTTGTCCATTTAATATCCTTAAAACCGGTAGTAATGGTTATAGGGTTATGAATATCAAGGTTAACCAGCGAAATATGCACTTTTCCTGCTGCATCTTGTGAAGCAGAAGCGTTTACCGCGGGTATTTTTCTGCCATCAACTTCGTAATCAGGCGCATCTAACTTTATTGGCAGGTACTTGGCATCCTGGTGAACTTTGTACATATCAAATATATGATAGGTAGGGGTAAGTATCATTTTTTCCTTATCGGTTAAAATAAGTGCCTGCAATACGTTGATGGTTTGTGCGAGTGCAGCCATCTTAACACGGTCGCTATGGTTATTGAAAATATTCAGGGTAGTTCCCGCGATCAGCGCATCACGTAAACTGTTTTGCTGATACAAAAAGCCAGGATTGGTACCCGGTTCAGGATCTGTCCAAACTCCCCACTCATCTACTACCAAAGCCACATGCTTTTCAGGATCATATTTATCCATGATAGCCGAATGCTTGCTAACCAATTCTTCCATCTTAAGGCAGTTCACCATGGTGTTAAAATATTCTTTTTCGCTAAATGCAACTGCCGAGCCTTTTTTGCCCCAGTTACCCGTTGGTATGGTATAGTAATGCAGGGATAAGCCATACATCATGTTCAGTGGTATGTTTTTCATACATACTTCGGTCCAGTTATAATCATCAGAGTTAGGTCCACTGGCTATCTTTTTAAGCTTTGCACCGGGATAATCTTTAGCGAACGAAGCATAACGTCTGAACAGATCAGCGTAATATTCCGGTTTCATATTGCCGCCGCAGCCCCAGCTCTCATTCCCAACACCCCAAAAGCTTACCTTGTAAGGTTCAGGATGACCATTTTTTACCCTTTCCTGTACTACCGTACTGGTGCTGTTTGAGTTTAAGTATTCTATCCATTTTGACATTTCATCAACCGTGCCGCTACCAACATTACCTGCTATATAAGGCTCGCATTTTAGCAAACTGCAAAGTTCAAGAAACTCATGAGTGCCAAAGCTATTATCTTCTGTTATACCGCCCCAGTTGGTATTAACCATACGCGGCCGCTGCGAAGCCTGGCCAATGCCGTCGCGCCAGTGGTATTCATCGGCAAAGCAACCGCCCGGCCAGCGCAGGTTGGGGATCTTTATTTTTGTAAGGGCGTCAACAATATCAAGCCTTATCCTGTTCTGCTTTTTTACCGGCAAACTTTTATCAACCCAAAAGCCGCCGTATATGCCGTGGCCCAGGTGTTCTGCAAACTGCCCGTAAATGTGTTTGCTGATAGTTGTTTTTGAGTCGCCGCTAATTGTAAGCGAACCTGTTTGACTAAAGCCCGACGCCGAAACAAGGCAGAGGACAGAAGTACACAGGGTAATGAGTGTTTTCTTTTTCATTGAATTTTAGGTTCTGATTTGGAGACGTAAAGAAAAGAAAAAAAATTAATAAGTGTAAAAATAACAACAATTAATTAGCGCAAATTAGCTTATAATGCAATGTTTTATTTCGTGTACTGTTGACAGTTAATTAATATAAAGCAAAAGCTCTCATTCATTAATTAGTTTATTTAAGTAGTTAGAAAAATTACTTGAGTTATAATCAGCTGCGCCGGTATGCCGAAACACCAACTCACCACGCTTGTTGAAAACCAGGGTAGTAGGAATAGAGCCGTCCATAATATAATCAGGTACCTGGCTGGTTAAATTGAATACCGGCAGATCATAGTGGTGCTTTTGCATAAACTCTTCAGCTTTTATATGATCGTTATCAACATCAGCAACTATAAATACGAGGTTTGGGTCGTTTTTAAATTGTGCATACAATTGATTAACAGAAGGCATTTCTGCAATACAGGGAGGGCACCAGGTAGCCCAAAAGTTTACAAATACTATCTTGCCGTTTAAATCAGCAGTATTAAGAAGCTGTCCTCCGGCATTCCTGAAACTAATGTTAAAAGGATCGGCTATTGGTTTCTTTGAAACCTGGGCAGGTATGTCGGGCTGAAAAAAGCCAATGCTCATCAATCCTCTTATTAATAAACTTTTGGCGGTTGGATTAATAAGCATCACCAGAACTATAACCATTATTAAAACATACAAAACATTACCGGTGGTAATTTTCCCTTTCATGATACAAAGCTATGTTACAATCTAATCTAAAATCTTTTATTGAGCTGTGATTAGTAAAATAAAAGTAAATGTTACTTTTTATTTGTTTTATACAACTCAATATATATATTTACCTCAAAATTATACCCTTATTAATTATCCCTTTTTGGTGAAAAAGCTAATTGCTATACTATTATTGAATGTACATCTGTTCAACCTGGGTGGATACAATTTGGTATTTAAGTATTTAATTCACCAGTCAGAAGTTCAGATAGTTAAGCAGATATATGAAAATAAGGTAGATTCCACAAAGCTTGTCGAAATAAAACTTCCCGTAAATTTGCCTAATATTCATAACTGGAGTGATTATGTAGTTGACCACGGGCAGCTTCAATTAAAGGGAGTTTATTATAATTATTTGCGATACAAGGTTACGCGCGATACCATGTCATTTATTTGCATTGCCAATAGCGTAAAAACCCGCCTGGTTACAGCAAACCTAATCATTGCTAAAGAGTTTAGCGATGTCCCTTTAAATAAAAAAGGGCATGAGACCCCTCTGAAAAAAGTCAATTTTACAGGGGAGTACAGTTTTCAAACAATTCAATATCAGTTTTTAGCGTTTTCAACAACGCTAAAAACTAAAATGAACCCTATATCCTACCATTTGAATTCTCCGTTCATTGAATCTCCCGGTAAGCCTCCAAATGCTTCCTGCTAATTATTAACCTGTAAGTTATGATGTTGAATTTTCTGTAGGCTTTGAATTAGAGCCACAGCGTAATTTAATTGTCGGTTAAGCAAGCGTATAGCTTATTTGTGAGCACACCGCGCTATGCCACCCAACGTGATTTACGGCTTGATCTTTTTAATGCTGATAATTATCAAAAACCGTTTATTAAATGGTTCAGATAATTACCCATCAGCCTGTTTGTAATTGTTTTTTATGGCTAACCCCAGTTTTTTTAATGTAAATGATGAAAATTTTACCGTTGTATTTTTACAAATGCTGTATTGTTATGGCCTTTTGCCTTACTTTAACGCAATTTGCCCAGGCACAAACCGAGGCCGACGCACTCATGATCCCAAAAAATTATTTTTGTGCAGCAGCTGTGTACAGCCACAGCAGCTGGGATCACTACTGGGAAGGGACATTTAAACGTGACAACCCTAACCTGGGTACTGTAAGTACCAATACGTACAGCTTAGGCGGCAACTATGGGCTTTCAAACCGTATCAATTTGTTGTTTATGGTTCCTTATGTAAAAACCAACGCTTCTGCCGGGACTTTAAGGGGCGAGCAAAACTTTCAGGACCTGAGTGCAGCTATAAAGTGGATGGCTGTTAAAGAAGAACTGGGTAAAGGATTGTTCAGCTTTCACGCTATTTTATCCGGCTCTGTTCCTCTGAGTAATTACCAGGCTGACTATCTGCCTTTATCAATTGGTTTGCATAGCAAAAATGTAGCCCTGCGCGGATTGCTGAATTATCAAACGGGCAGGTTCTTTGTGGCTGGTGCCGGTCAATATATTCGCCGCAGCAATATCACTATCGACAGGAACTCATATTATACTACCGAAATGCATTATACCAATGAGGTTAAAATGCCTAATGTTACCAACTTTTTTGTAAGCTCAGGTTACCGCAGTTTAAAATTTAATGCCGAAGCTGTACTTACCAAAGTTACCACACTTGGCGGTTTTGATATCCGGAAGAATGATATGCCTTTCCCAAGTAATAAAATGAACGCTACCCTTGCCGGCGTAATATTAAAATATAGTTTTCAATCTATCAGCGGATTGGAGTTTACAGCAGGCGGCAATTATGTTTTAAAAGGCAGGAATGTGGGGCAGACCAGAACTTTTTACGGAGGCGTGTATTACGTTTTTAGCACCAAAAAAGAAAAATAAGCAGGTAACTATTTAATGATAATTAAGATGAAAAAAACATTACTTTATATAATTCCAACCATCTTTTTGGGCGTGGGTATTTTGGCCTCCTCATGTAAAAAAGACATTGTGGAACGAACCTCTTTATATCCTGCACTTACTCCCGGTAACCTTGATCTGAATGCCGATACCTGGAAGCCTGTGCTGATATCTGATTTTAATACATTAAGTGTAGCCGCACCTGATGCTACCACCTCGCCGGCGTATGCAGCTGATATTAATGAAATTAAGGCTCTTCAGCGTAATTTAACGGATGACCAAAAGGCATCAATAAAATATTGGAGCGCGGGATCGGTGTTAAGGTGGAATGAGATATTACGCCAACTTGTAGCAAAACATAACGTACCGCCATATCAAAACGCTGATGGTACATATCCTGCGCCAAATTCGGCCAATCCTTTCAATTATCCCGAATTTCCGTTTTCAAACCCGCCATATGCTGCCCGTGCCTATGCCTATGTAAGCGCAGCTCAATATGACGCCCTGGTTGCAGCATGGCATTTTAAAAACATGTACAAGCGTGCCGCCCCTTATAAAAACGATCCGGCTATCAAAGCATTGGTTCCGGTATCAGAATTACCGTCATACCCAAGTGAGGACGCTGTAGCTGCAGGCGCTGCTGTTGAAATAATGAAGCTGTTATTCCCCACCGAAATCTCTTTTATTCAGCAAAAAGCTGATGAAGAAAAACTTTACAGGATAATGGCTGGCGCAAATACCCGGGCCGAGCTGAATGCCGGCGAATCATTAGGCAAGCAGGTTGCAGCTTTATTTGCCGCCCGCGCCCGTACCGACCGTGCCGGTAAAGCCATTGGTAGTCCTGATATATGGAAGAGTTTTGAAACCATCGCTGCCGCTAAAGGTGAGAAATTTTGGATAAGCCTTGAAACGCCTAAAAGGCCACCCATGCTGCCGCTGTTTTCAAAAGTTATACCATTTTTATTCGACACGCTCACGGTGGCAGCTATCAGGCCGGCCCCGCCTTATTTAACCAATTCACCAGAGTTTAAAAAAGAAGCCGAAGAAGTGCTTGGATTTAGTAAGAACAGGACCCGCGATCATGAAGAACTGGTGGCCTTTTGGGCTGATGGCGTTGGAACATACACACCTACCGGCCACTGGAATGCTATTGCAGCTGATGAATTTGTGAAGCAAAATTATAGCGAAGTGCGTTGGGCCCGTAACTTTGCAATATTGAACATGGCCGAAATGGATGCCGCCATAGTTTGTTGGGATACTAAGTATTTTTACTTTAACCAGCGTCCGTCGCAGGCTAACCCGGAAATTAAAACTTTAACAGGGGTACCAAATTTTCCGGCATATACATCGGGGCACTCAAATTTTAGCGGTGCGGCTGCTACGGTGCTAACTTACCTGCTTCCTGACAGAGGCACAAAATTTACTGATCTGGCGCATAATGCGGCAATGTCACGATTATATGGTGCAATACATTACCGCAGTGATTGCGAAGTTGGTTTAGTAACGGGTAATAAAGTTGGCCAGTATGCAGTGCAAAGGGCTAAAACAGATGGGGCAGATAAATAGAGAAGCAGCGTATTAAATAGAATAAAATGTTACGTATAACAACCGACCAAAAGATCTATTTCGCACTAAGACTTGCTTGTGCTATGTGTTTTATAGGGCATGGCGCGTTTGGTATCATCACCAAGCAAATTTGGTGTAATTATTTTGCCGTAATGGGTATTGGGCAAAATGAGGCTTATAGGTTAATGCCAGTAGTAGGCATTGTTGATATTTTGATGGGCATATCTATGTTGGTTTACCCAACCCGTATTATTGCCGCCTGGTTGGTAATATGGGGGCTAATTACCGCTTCTTTCCGTCCCATATCAGGCGAGCCATTTGCAGAATTAATTGAACGTGCCGGTAATTTTGGTGCCCCATTTGTGCTTTTATTAGTACAAGGCGGATTTAAAATACCTATTAAACAATGGTTTGTCCGTATGAATGACAACCCGGCTATCAGTGCGTCTGCTTTAAAAACAATTATAAATTGCTTGAGGGTGTTTTCGTTTTTGCTGTTGGCAGGGCATGGTTGCCTTAACTTTATGGAAAAGGTAAGTCTTGTTAATCAATATCGTTCAATGGGTTTTCATGATCCTGGAAAAACAGCACAAATAGTTGGGGTATTTGAAATAATGGCCGCTCTTTTGGTATTGATGCGACCGTTTAAAAATCTACTGCTGGTGTTCATCATCTGGAAAATTACGAGTGAATTGTTTTATCCTCATTATGAAGTTTTTGAGTGGATAGAAAGGGGAGGGAGTTATGGTGTGTTGCTGGCTTTATGGTTCGCAGTAAAAAAAGTGCCGTCTGGTTTTATGATATCCCCATTTAAAAATACAAATAAACTGAGAGTTAGTTGATTAATATAAAAATCCTGCATGAGATCGGGTGAAAGTCAGGCTGAAAAATGCCTGACTTTATTAAATCATTGTCTTTAACCAATTAAAAAATAATCTAAAAAATAACATGAAACTTACTTTTAAAATTTTTTTCGCAATAATTCTTTCCTCATTATTTATCTATACCAACGTAAATGCCCAGGGATGCGTGGCTATTAAAAGCAACGGCCCGCTAAGTAATATGGAGCACCCTATGCAGGATTCCAGCAGTAAGGGCTGGGAACTTACCATCGGGTACCGCTATTTCAAGTCGTTCCGCCATTTTAAAGGCTCAACCGAGCAGAAACAACGCCTGGTTATTGGTAACGAAGTGATAAATCATCAAAGCACTATTGACTTAGGTATAACCAAAATCTTCAATCAATACTGGTCGGTATCTGTTGGGGTACCTTACCTTATCAATACCCGTTCATCATTATATGAACATGGCGGCAAAGAAAGGCACAGCTCTTATTCGCATGGTATAGGCGATATGCGTATAGTTGCCAACAAATGGTTATTTAACAGCCACACCGCTACCAAAGGCAATATACAGGTAGGGCTTGGTGTTAAGCTGCCTACAGGTAACGATAACTACATGTCTAAATTTTATAATGTAACACCAGAGATGCGCCCGGTTGACCAATCAATACAGTTAGGAGACGGAGGCGTGGGTATAATTGCCGAAGCAAACGGATTTTTAAACTTTACCAGCAGGTTTAGTGGATACACCAACTTGTATTACATGGCTAACCCCCGTAACACCAATGGCACCCGCACTTATCGCGAAGTGCTGAGCGCAGCATTGGCAAATGAAGCCATATCAAGTGTACCAGATCAGTATCTGGCCAGATTGGGTGTAAACTATACCTTTGACGGTGCTTTAAGCGCACTTACCCTATCAGCAGGTGGAAGAATAGAAGGTATCCCGGTACATGACCTTATCGGCAAAAGCAACGCATTTCGTCGTCCGGGATATATCATATCTGCCGAGCCATCAATAAACTACAGCTTAAAAAGGGTGAACATTTTTGCCAATGTTCCTATCGCCTTAAAACGTAATCGTACTCAAAGTGTAACTGATAAAGAAAACAGCGTTAGAACAGGTACTTACGTTATAGGTGATGCTGCTTTTGCAGATTATTCTATAAATATTGGCGCATCTTTTAAATTTTAGTAGCATACTATATAGTTGATTAATTGGAGCCGGGAGTGAGATCCCCGGCTTTTTTGTTGTTATTTATTGGTTAATCTTTATAATTTTATCGCATGAACACTCCCGAAGAAAACTTTGCAGCGTTGGGTTTAAGCCTGCCGCCCGCACCAAAACCACTTGGCGTATATAAGCCATGTTTAGTTGATGGCAAATACCTGTACCTGTCTGGTCATGGAACTGTGCAAGACGACGGTACGTTGATTATTGGCCGCATTGGTGATACCATTTCACAGGAAGATGGCAAGCTGGCTGCACGGCAGGTAGGCCTGGCTATGCTGGCCACTATTAAAGCCAATATTGGCAGCCTAAATAAAGTAAAGCGGGTAATTAAAGTATTAGGCATGGTTAACTGCACGCCCGATTTTGAAAAACATCCTTTCATTATTAACGGTGCCAGCGAACTTTTTGCAAAAGTATGGGGCGAAGAAAATGGTATTGGCGTACGCAGTGCCGTAGGCATGGGTTCATTACCTGATAATATCCCTGTGGAGATAGAGGCTTTATTTGAATTGGCCGGAGAGTAGTTTTAAGAGTTTGAGTTCTTAAATAATCCAAACCCGTTACCAATCAATCCATCACTCATGACTCAAAACTGGTACTCGATAGATGATGCACATCGGCTGGATACACCGGCCCTGGTAGTTTATCCGGATAGGGTTAAAGCGAATATTGATCTGCTTAAAACCATGATCGATGATGTGGCCCGTTTACGCCCGCATGTAAAAACCTATAAAAATAAGGAAGTTACCTTATTGCTGCTTGATGCAGGTATCCATAAATTCAAATGTGCTACCATTGCCGAAGCCGAACTGCTGGCAACTTGTAAGGCGCCTGATGTACTGCTGGCCTATCAACCCGTTGGCCCCAAGTTACATAGGTTTATTAAATTGATACATGCTTATCCGGATACAAAGTTCTCATGCCTGGTTGACAATGCCGCCGCGGCTAAAGAAATATCTGATGCAGCCAGGGGGTATAAAATAATTATCAATGTATACCTTGACCTCAATGTAGGTATGAATCGTACCGGTATAGCCGCCGGTTTTGAAGCACTTCAGTTGTACATGGATTGTGCCGTATTAGGCGGACTAAATCCTATGGGCCTGCATGCTTATGACGGGCACATTCATGATGTGGATATCCAAACACGCACTGAACGGTGCGAGGCCGCTTTTGAGCCGGTATTGAGGCTGCAGCAGGATATCAGGCAAAGGGGGTATCCCGAACCCGTTATTGTTGCAGGCGGATCGCCAACTTTTCCTATACATGCTAAAAGGAAAGATGTGGAATGCAGTCCCGGAACTTTTGTTTATTGGGATAAAGGTTACCAGTTGGGTATGCCTGAGCAACCCTTTTTACCGGCCGCCCTTGTAATAACGAGGGTAATATCATTACCGGCCGCAAATAAAATATGTTTGGATGTGGGGCATAAATCAGTATCAGCCGAGAATGAGCTAAGCAAGCGAATATACTTTTTAAACGCTCCTGAGCTTAAACCGATTGGCCAAAGCGAAGAGCATTTAGTGGTTGAGGCAGGCAACGATCATGCTTATCATATAGGCGATATATTGTATGGCCTGCCACATCATATATGCCCTACTGTAGCTTTATATGAACGGGTATATATAATTGAAAATAACGAACTTAAAGGTGAGTGGCTTAATACAGCCCGCGACCGGAAAATAACTATCTGATATGTTTATAATTGACGCCCATTTAGATTTAAGCATGAATGCGCTTGAATGGAACCGTGACCTTACCCGTCCACTTGATGAAATTAACCGGCGGGAAGAAGGTTTGTCGGATAAGCCTGATCGCGCCAAAGCTGTGGTTTCATTGCCTGAATTACGCAAAGGTAATATCGGCCTGGTAGTAGCAACACAAATAGGGCGTTATGTTGCACCTGACAATCCATTACCAGGCTGGCACTCGCCCGCGCAGGCATGGGCCCAAACCCAGGGTCAGGTTGCGTGGTATAAGGCCATGGAGGATGCCGGCGAAATGGTACAGGTAAATGATCTGCAATCATTGGAAAAACATGTCGAATTTTGGAATAACGGACAATCCACAGAAAATAAACCCATTGGTTATATCCTGAGCTTAGAGGGTGCCGATTCAATTATAACTGTACAGCACCTCGAACGTGCATACAACTATGGTTTACGCGCGGTTGGCCCCGCCCATTACGGCCCCGGCAGATATGCGCAAGGTACTGATGCAACTGGTTATATGGGCCCGAAAGGGCATGCGTTGCTGAAAGAAATGGAACGCCTTAACATTATTCTGGATGCTACTCATTTATGCGATGATAGTTTTTGGGAAGCCCTTGATCATTTTAACGGCCACGTTTGGGCCAGTCATAATAATTGCCGCGCACTCGTAAACCATAACCGTCAGTACAGCGACGATATGATCAAAGCCTTGATCAGCCGCGGGGCGGTGATCGGTGCTGCCCTTGATGCCTGGATGATGGTACCCGGATGGGTAAGGGGGCAATCAACTCCAAAAGGGATGAATTGCAACCTGGAAGTAATGGTTGATCATATTGACCACATTTGCCAGATAGCGGGCAACGCCCTACACGTAGGTATGGGATCAGACCTTGACGGAGCCTTCGGCCGGGAACAATGCCCTTATGACCTGGAAACCATAGCCGATCTGCAAAAAGTGCCCTCTCTACTTAAAAAACGCGGCTACACTGATGCCGACATTGACAATATGATGCACGGCAACTGGCTTAGGTTTTTAAGAAAAGCCTGGGCTTAAAAAATTGTTATTCCGGGTTTAAAAATTGGCCTCTAATATTCGCTATTAATGCCAGGTCTTTTGCAATGTCCTCATGGGAGTTTTTAAAAAGCTGTGGTTTTCCGAGGCGTCGCCGCATTTTCTATTCTTCATAATGGTGTAAAACAAACCAATACTGTATGTTAAATTGCCTTAAATAAACCTACTTTGCAAACACTTGTTAAGAATAAGTTTATCGGTGAAGGATTTTTGTTATGAATGCAGAACAATCAAGGTTAAAAGATACGGGCTGGAAAAAATGGGGACCTTATGTGAGCGATCGCCAGTGGGGTACCGTACGCGAAGATTATAGTGCCAATGGCGATGCCTGGGGCTTTATAACCCATGAAATGGCCCGCAGTAAAGCCTACAGGTGGGGCGAAGAGGGTATTGCCGGTATTAGCGACAGGCAACAGATCCTGTGTTTTGCCCTTGCGTTATGGAACAAAAAAGATCCTATTATCAAGGAACGCTATTTTGGCCTCAGCAATCCCGAAGGAAACCACGGCGAGGATGTAAAGGAGCTATATTATTACCTGGACAGCACACCCACGCATTCGTACATGAAAATGCTGTATAAATATCCGCAGCAGGAATTTCCTTACCAGTGGCTTCTCACCGAAAATAAACGCCGCACGCGTAACGACCCTGAATTTGAATTGCTTGATACCGGCATATTTGATAATGACGCTTACTTTGATGTTTTTACTGAATACGCTAAAAGCGCGCAGGATGACATTTTGATCAAAATAACTATACACAACCGCGGCGATAATGATGCCTCGCTTAATGTAATGCCCACATTATGGTTCCGTAACACCTGGAGCTGGGGCTATAATGATTATAAACCGTATATGACAGCCAGCGGGCACGGCAAGATCGAGGTGTACCATAAGGATCTTGATCAGCTATGGTTGCATACGGAAGGGGCCAATAACCTGTTATTTTGCGATAATGAAACGGATAGTCGCCGTTTGTATAATTATGACGATGGTGTAAAATATTGCAAAAACGGCATTAATGACCATATAGTTCATGGTGCAGATACGGTTAACCCTCGCAATACCGGTACCAAAGCGGCTGTTAACTATGATATTACTGTGGCCGCGAAACAAAGTGTAACCATACGTTTACGCCTGTCGCCCGATGCTAATTACGGTTTTGAAGACTTTGACCAGATATTTAGCGCCCGCATAACCGAGGCTGACCAGTTTTATGCCGACGTATACAGCAGCAAAAATGACGCTGACCGTTGCCTGATTCAGCGGCAGGCTTTTGCCGGTATGTTATGGAACAAACAATTTTATTACTCAGATATCCGTCATTGGCTCAATGGCGATCCGGCGCAGCCCCAACCTCCGGATCAGCGAAAAAATGCCCGTAACAGTAAATGGCAGCACTTGAACACCAGAGATATCATTTCTATGCCCGATAAGTGGGAGTACCCCTGGTTTGCTGCCTGGGACCTTGCTTTTCATTGCCTGCCGCTGGCCCGTGTTGATATGGCTTTCGCCAAAAATCAATTGATATTATTAACCCGCGATTGGTATATGCACCCTAACGGGCAGCTGCCAGCTTACGAGTGGGATTTTAGCGATGGTAACCCGCCGGTACATGCTATGGTAGTATGGAGTGTTTATCAAACCGATAAGGAAGCCAATAATGGTATCGGCGATACCTATTTTCTGGAAAGGATATTTCATAAGCTGATGCTTAATTTTACATGGTGGGTAAACCGTAAGGATGAATCCGGCAACAACGTTTTTGAAGGTGGATTTTTAGGCCTGGATAACATTGGCGTTTTTGACAGGAACATGCATCTGCCTATGGGTCAGCACCTGGAACAGGCCGATGGCACCAGTTGGATGGCTATGTATTCGCTAAATCTGCTGCGCATAGCTACCGAACTGGCTGAGAAAAACAAAGCTTATGCCGATATAGCATCCAAATTTTTTGAGCATTTTATATATATAGTTGGGGCGATGTCAAACCTGGGCGAAAATAACGAAGGCCTTTGGGATGATGAAGATGGTTTTTTTTACGACCAGATCCGCTTTCCGGATGATGGCTCAATAAAAATGAAGGTGCGCAGTATTGTGGGGCTGATCCCCCTGTTTGCTACTGAAGTACTCAATGAAACAGATATAACCGACAGCCCTATATTTCGCGACCGGATGAAGTGGTTTGCGGAGAACAGGCCCGATCTGGCTTCTCTTGTTTCGCGTTGGAACGAAAAGAGTATTAACGGTAAACATCTCATTAGTTTACTAAGGGGCTTTCGCATGAAATCACTGTTGAGATATATGCTTGACGAAAATGAGTTTTTAAGTGATCATGGCATTCGCTCCCTGTCAAAATATCATTTAGAACATCCATATCATGTGGCGGTGAATGGTGTTGAATTTGGAATTGCTTATACGCCGGCCGAAAGCGATAGTGGCTTATTTGGCGGCAACAGTAATTGGCGCGGCCCCATCTGGATGCCTATAAACTATCTCATCATTGATAGTCTGCACCGTTTTTATGAATACTATGGTGATGATTTTAAGGTTGAATGCCCAACAGGATCAGGTAACTATATGAACCTGAAAGAAGTTGCCAACGAGCTTTACCGCCGGGTATCAACATTGTTTTTACGCGATGCCAATGGCCACCGGCCAGTGTTTGGCAACAATCAAAAATTGCAAACAGACCCCAATTTTAAAGACTATATACTCTTTTACGAATTTTTTGACGGCGATAACGGCCGGGGTGCAGGAGCGTCGCACCAAACCGGGTGGACGGGCCTTATAGCTAACTGTTTATATGCGTAATTGATTATAAAACCATGCGGTAAATTCGCATTTTGATTCTTTTAAGGATATACCTGATAACTAAAAATGTGTCCCTGAATTCTACTGATTAATTTATTGTGTAAAAAAGACACAATAATATTTATTTGATGATGAAAATTAATTAGTTTTACTGTACCACATATTAAAACTAAAATTATCAGCATGAATTACAACAGGAGAAGATTTATTCAAAGCGCTGGTGCATTGGCGCTTAGCGGCGTGGCTTTGTCTGGCAGGGCTGGCACGTTATTGAACAGCTTAAAAGTTGAGCATCCGGTAGGCTTACAATTATTTACATTTTTTAATATTATTGACGAAGATGTAAAAGGCACGCTAACTAAAATCGCAGGTTTGGGCTACAAGGAATTAGAATCGGCTTTTAGCAAAAAGGGCGGCTATTATGGCATGAGTCCAAAAGAGTTTAAAGCTATGGTAAACGATCTGGGTATGGCCTGGACATCGCATCACGTATTGGGCGCTCCGTTCAAACTTCCTCCCGGTTCAAAGATGCCGGTAGGGGCTGATGGCAAGCCTTTGGTGATACCTCCGATGAAAAACCTGCGGGATGATATGCAACAATTGGTTGATGATGCTGCCGAGGGTGGAATTAAATACCTGGTTTGTGCTAATTCGCCAACGGCTACGCTTGATGAAGTAAAATCGACAATTGAAGTATTGAATAAAACAGGGGAAGCTGCTAAAAAAGTGGGCATCCAGTTTGCTTATCATAACCACGATATGGAGTTTAATCCGGTTGATGGCAAAGTACCTTACGATTTGCTGTTGAGTGAAACTGATTCTAAAAATGTAAAAATGGAGCTTGACCTCGCCTGGGCTGTTAAAGCCGGTAAGAATCCCGTCGGGATGTTTAAGCAACACCCAGGCCGTTTCCCGCTGTGGCATGTAAAAGATCTGGATGCCAGCCGCGAAAATATATTGCCGGTAGGCAGCGGAACTATTGATTTTAAACCCATTTTCGCCGCTGCTTCATCTGCAGGAATGAAACACTTTTTTGTAGAGCATGATATGCCAAAAGATGCCTTGGCAAGTATTACCGCCAGCATTGGATATTTGAAAAATACGCTACAGGTTTAAGTACCCGGCGTGCTTCAATGCGTCATTGTGAGGAATGAAAGCCCTCTCCAGATCTCTCCCAACGGGGGAGATCTTTTGTTTTGAGCCCTCATTGGGCAGTTACACGAAGCTTTCGTTCCTCTAAATGCTGCTTTTTTACCGCTATCCCATCCTGGGATGCCCGCACCAATAACTCGCTTAACAATTCCATAATATATCACGATTTTGATTTAACAACCCCTTTAAGTATCTTAAGGCGGCAATAATTATCAGATCAAACGTATGACAGCAACCCCGGCAGAACAGTTAAAAAGAGTATTAAAGCCTGTTCACCTGTGGGCGATAGCTGTTGGCCTGGTCATATCAGGTGAGTATTTTGGCTGGAACCTCGGTTGGGCGGTATCCGGCACTATTGGTTTTTTGATTGCCACACTGGTGATCACGGTAATGTATATTACTTTCATTTTTAGCTATACAGAGCTCACAACCTCCATTCCACACGCTGGCGGCGCGTTTGCTTATGCCTATAGGGCCATAGGACCGGTAGGCGGCTTAATTGCTGGTTACGCTACTCTTATTGACTTTTTGCTTGCCTCACCTGCCATAGCTATTTCATTGGGAAGTTATCTGCATTTTTTATACCCAGCTATCCCTATCATGCAATCGGCAATGCTGTTTAACGTGGCATTTATTATACTTAATATATCCGGAGTAAAAGAATCGGCCACATTTTCGGTGTTTATTACCATATTGGCTGTGGCCGAACTGCTACTGTATATGGGGATTGTATCTCCCCATTTTAAAATGGGTAATTATTTGCATAATCCCATGCCTTTTGGCTGGGCAGGCGTATTTGCCGCGTTACCTTTTGCGGTTTGGTTTTACCTGGCTATTGAAGGTGTTGCCATGGTGGCCGAAGAAGTTAAAGAGCCTAAAAAGAATATTCCGCGGGGTTATATATCTGCACTGGCCACGCTGGTTGCCCTGGCCCTGGGGGTAATGATATTAACCGGTGGCATAACAGACTGGAGGAAACTCAGCAACCTGGATTATCCTTTGCCCGAAGCCATCGGAATCGTATTAGGCAAAACCAGCGGACTTACCAAAATATTTGCAAGTATTGGCTTATTTGGCTTAATAGCGTCGCTGCATGGTACTATACTGGCTTCGTCACGCCAGATATTCGCCATGGCACGAAGCGGTTACCTGCCCCGCGGCCTGGCTAATATAAATCACCGGTTTAAAACCCCGCATTGGGCGCTTGTTGCCGGTGGGGTAGTTAGCTTTGCGGCCATTTACAGCGGCACTACGGCACAGATCATCGTGCTATCCGTACTTGGAGCTATTGTTATGTATTTAATGAGCATGCTGAGCTTATTTATCCTCCGCAAAAAGGAACCCTCGCTTGAACGACCATTCGCGTCTCCATTTTACCCGGTGTTTCCAGCTACGGCTTTAGCTATTTCGGCGATATGTCTTTTTGCTATCATTTATTTTAATGTAATGGTAAGTCTCGTATTTTTTGCGGGTTTAGCCATTGTGATCATCATATTTATACTGATGGGAAAGCACAAAATAAAGTTAACCGATGAATTAATGATGGCAGCGCCGGAATTTTGGTAAAGTCTGGAGATTAGGGTACTTAAGCAGCTAAAAAACATTAATAAGCATTATAAATGTCTTATAAGCACACCATACGCAATAAGGTTTATAAGTTTTCAGATCTGAAAGCTTTGCTGGGTAAAGCCTCTCCACACCGGTCTGGCGATGAGCTGGCAGGGGTATGCGCCGATAGTTATGAAGAACGTGTAGCCGCGCAGATCACATTGGCCGATGTGCCCTTAAAAACTTTTTTGAACGAAGTGGTTATTCCTTATGAACAGGATGATATAACAAGGTTAATAATTGACGATCATGATATCGTGAGTTTTAACCTGATAGGAAGTTTAACCGTAGGCGAACTTCGCGACTGGCTGTTAAGTGATGAAACGGATACCGACGCCTTAACAGCTATTGCCATGGGACTTACCCCCGAGATGGTGGCCGCGGTATCTAAACTAATGCGTAACCAGGACCTGATAGCCGTGGCGAAAAAATGCAGTGTGGTTACCAGTTTCCGTAATACTATTGGGTTAAGCGGGCATTTCAGCACACGCTTACAACCCAACCACCCAACTGATGATCCTAAGGGTGTTGCCGCAAGTATTATCGACGGCTTACTGCATTGCAGCGGCGACGCTGTTATCGGCATCAATCCGGCTACAGATAGTCCCGCAGCGGTGAATAATTTGTTAAAACTGATGGATACTTTGCGGTACCAGTTTGAAATTCCCACCCAAATTTGTGTTTTAAGCCACATTACAACCACGTTACAGCTTATTAATGAAGGGGCGCCTGTTGATCTGTGTTTTCAGTCAATAGCCGGTACTGAGAAGGCCAACACCAGTTTTGGCGTCAGTCTCAATTTAATTGAGGAAGCATACCAGGCTACATTATCTTTAAACAGGGGTACTATTGGCAATAATGTAATGTATTTTGAAACAGGACAGGGGAGTGCCCTGTCAGCCAATGCTAATTTTGGTGTAGACCAGCAAACCTGCGAGGTAAGGGCTTATGCTTTGGCCCGTAAGTTTAAACCGTTACTGGTCAATTCTGTGGTAGGTTTTATCGGTCCTGAATATTTATATGATGGCAAACAAATTATCCGCGCTGCTTTGGAGGACCATTTTTGCGGAAAACTGCTTGGTTTACCTATGGGGGTTGATGTTTGTTATACTAACCACGCCGAGGCTGATCAGGATGATATGGACAATTTGCTTACCCTGCTGGGTGTGGCCGGCTGTAATTTTGTAATGGGCATTCCCGGAGCCGATGATATTATGCTTAATTACCAGTCTACTTCATTTCATGATGCCTTGTACCTGCGAAAAGTACTTGGTTTAAAACCCGCGCCAGAATTTGAACAATGGCTTATTAAGCAGGGGATAATTGACGGCGATGGGAATATGCTGCCGGTTAATTCATTACACGGACTATTAGGTGTTATGATGAAGTGATATGAAAAGAAGCATTCCATACCAAATAGAACCGTTAAAGGCGTTGCAGGAGTTTACCTCGGCCCGGATAGCTATCGGGCGGGTGGGTACAAGCATACCGGTAAAGCAATTGCTTGAATTTAAGCTTGCCCACGCCCACGCTCGCGACGCTGTTTACTCTGAACTGGACATCAATAACCTGACAACTGTACTTAAAGTATTTAATTTACCGGTTTTACAATTACAAAGTAAGGTTAGTTATCGCCGGCAATACCTGCAACGGCCCGATATGGGCCGCCGGTTAAACGATGCTTCAGTAATTTCAGTTAACGATCATTGCACAGAAACCGCGGTGGCTATTATAATTGCCGATGGTTTATCGGCTACCGCGGTTAATGAAAACGCTTTTGGATTATTGCAGATACTCATTCCGCAATTGATAGCGGCTGATTTTAAGTTAGCGCCCATAAGTCTTGTTGAACAGGGAAGGGTAGCCATTGGTGATGATATTGGTTATGGATTAAAGGCAAAACTATCCCTGGTGCTGATAGGTGAGCGACCCGGTCTGAGTTCGCCGGATAGTTTAGGCGCTTATCTTACCTATAATCCTAAACCAAACCTTACCGACGAAATGCGTAATTGCGTATCAAACATCAGGCCCGATGGATTATCATATTTAAAAGCCGCCAACAAAATATTTTACCTGATCAGCGAAGCTTTTAAACGCAAACTCTCGGGTGTAGATCTGAAAGATAATGCCGGGCTTTTAGGAGATGATTAAAGTTGAGTTACCTTACTTTTTCCGCTTTTCAATAGTACCGTTAAATGAGATAGGATCGCGGTTACTGCTGATTACCTGCAGGGAAGCATAACCATCTGGAGAGATATCAAGCCTCATGGTTTGCACATCGCGCCAGTCACTAATGTTCTTGTCTTTTCCTGTGGGTTTAATAGTAACGCTCCAGCCGCCTTTTTTTCCTGCAATTGAAGTATAGGTAAAGTGCGTGTTGGTAAATTTGATACCACCCTCAGTAGGGTTATATGGAGCAGTATAGGCTCTTCCAAAATAAGGTAAAAATGCGATAATAGTATCCTTGGATACCACCAGGTCATAATTAGATGTCAATGCTCTGCCGACACCCCGCATTGGATTAACATAATTAGCGTCAAACACATAGTTTTGGGCCTCAACTATCTTTTTAATTTCTTCAACATGTGCTGCTTTTCTCTCTTTGCGGGTGCCCTGGGCATTAGCTATGCCAACGCTGATAAAAGCCAGCAAAAGCAATGCTGATATATTCTTTAATGTTTTCATAATTAAGTATTTGTTGGTTAGACGATAAAGCATCGCTCAGGTTTAAGCTCTATCAAATTTAAACAATATTTAAACAAAAAAACCACCCGTTTTGCGGGTGGTTTTACATTACTAAAATGCTTTGAATTATATTAAGTTAACGCTGCGGTTTACAAACTCGGTAAGCTCGGCACCGGTTAATAACCCTTGCGAAAGCAGGGCCAGGTCAAACGCCTGTTTTGAAAGCTGTGCCTGTACTTCTTCATTTTCTTCCTGTAATATACGGGTGATCAGTTTATGGTTACCGTTCACTATCACCTTATAATTATCGGGCATATTCCCGTAAAATCCCATACCGCCGCCCATGGCTGCCATATCTTTCATACGGCGCATAAACTCATCCATGGTAACGGTTACTGGTAGCTCATCAGGGTTAAGGCTTTCTAAATGAACACTGTATGCCGGTTTATTAATGGCTTTATCAAAGATGTTTTTTACAGTAGCCGATTGCTCTTCGGTTAAAATATGCTCGGGAGCGTCGTCTTTTTTGATCAGCTTGTCCGCAACATCCGCATCAACACGTTTTAATGACGTTTTTTCCAGCTTCTGTTCCAGTTGACTGATGAAGTGGTTATCGATAGGCGAGTTCATCACCAAAACGTCGTAACCCTTTTTAGTAGCCGACTGGATAAAGGCATCCTGCTTAGCCGGATCATTGGTATAAAGGTAAACCAGTTGTCCGTCTTTATCGGTTTGTATTGCCTCAACCTTGTCTTTATATTCGGTTAAAGTAAAGTTCTCTTTTTGGGTATTGCTCACCAAAACAAAGTCTTTTGCCTTATCGTAAAACTTGTCTTCGCTTACCATTCCGTATTTTACAAACAAGCCAATATCAGTCCATTTTTCTTCATATGCCTTGCGGTCATTTTTAAACAGCTCGGCCAGTTTGTCGGCTACTTTTTTGGTGATATAACTGTTGATCTTTTTAACGTTGCTATCGGCCTGTAAAAAGCTGCGCGACACGTTGAGCGGAATATCCGGCGAATCAATAACGCCATGCAGCAGCATTAAAAACTCCGGAACAATGTCTTTTACCTCATCGGTAATAAATACCTGACGGCTGAATAATTTGATCTTGTTCTTTGATATCTCAAAGTCGTTTTTCAGTTTAGGGAAGTATAATACGCCGGTAAGGTTAAAGGGATAATCAACATTAAGGTGGATCCAGAACAGAGGATCTTCGCTGAAAGGATAAAGTTGCTTGTAAAAATCAAGATAATCCTGGTCTTTTAATTCAGAAGGGGCTTTAGTCCAGATAGGGTTGGTATCATTAATAATATTATCAACTTCAACCGAGGTATATTTAGGTTTACCTTCTTCATCAACACCATCCTCAACAGACTCGGTTTTAGTGCCGAATTTGATAGGCACAGGTAAAAATTTACAGTATTTATCAAGAATTTCCTGCAGTTTATATTTGCTTAAAAACTCTTCCGACTCGCTGTTGATGTACAGGGTTATCTCGGTACCTCTTTCTTCCAGTACACCTTCGCCAATTTCAAACTCGGTACTGCCATCGCAAACCCAGTAAGCAGGCTCGGCGCCTTCCTGGTATGACAAGGTTTGTATCTCTACCTTATCGGCAACCATAAAAGCCGAGTAGAAACCTAAACCGAAGCGGCCAATGATTTCATTAGCATCTTTGGCTTCTTTAAACTTCTCCATAAACTCTGTAGCGCCCGAAAACGCTATCTGGTTAATGTATTTCTTGATCTCTTCGGCGGTCATACCCAGGCCGTTGTCAGAAATGGTAATAGTCTTTTTCTGCTCGTCAAATGCTACTTCAACACGCAGGTCGCCCAGTTCGCCATTATATTGACCTAACGAAGCCAGGCGTTTGATCTTTTGGGTAGCATCTACCGCGTTTGATACCAGCTCGCGCAAAAATATCTCATTATCAGAGTAAAGAAATTTCTTAATAATCGGAAAAATGTTTTCGGTGTGGATCGAAATGCTGCCTTTTTCTTGCATAATATTTTTATATATGATTGATTATAATTTTCAGTCTGCAACCATCAATGCCTGTTCCAAAGGATGTGAAGTTGTCAAATTGGCAGGAATCATTTTTTTTAACGCAAACAGGCTGTCAAAAATATAAGCAGAAAATCTGTTGCCTACCGTATTGGTTGCGGGCAATGAAACTTTGACCGGGAATTTTTAAAACTTTATTTTACCATTGACGTCACATGTAATGCATCTCTATGGCAAACAGGTTATCGGTCAGGCAGGTATTTATAGATTATTTATGATCGCTACCTTCTTCTGTATAGTCGGCACTACGGGGAGCCAGCATAAACAATTGACTTAGCTCAACCGGCAGTATGGCGAGCTTACGTTTTTCCATATCTATCCAGGCTCCGTGGGTCATGATGATGGCAGCCTTTACACCGTCTCCGCGAAAAACTTCGTGCCGGATAGACCATCGTGAACCATCCGGGCGCGACCGGGTTATTTCGCAGGTTATTTTTATATGATCTCCAAGTGCTATCTCGCGCAAATAGCTCAATTCCTCTTTAAACAGCACCGGGCCAATTTTAAACCCTAAAAGCTTTACAGGTTTAAGGCCGAGGCTTTCGAGCATGTTTAAACGGGCCTGTGCGCCAAGATCGGCATAGGCAGAATGCCGCATGTGCTGGTTGGCATCAATCTGTGCCCATAACACCTGGCCTTCATAAAAAATATTCATAACCTTGTTATTTATGATTTTGCCTGAATTTTTCAACAGCCTGGGTTAGGCGCGGTAAAATTTCAAGCGCATCACCCACAACGCCGTAATTAGCGGCTTTAAAAAATGGAGCCTCGGGGTCTTTATTGATCACCACAATGGTTTTTGAACCGCTAACCCCGGCCAAATGCTGAATAGCCCCCGAAATCCCCACGGCAATATACAGGTCGGGCCTTACGGTACCACCGGTTTGCCCTACATGCTCATGATGCGGCCGCCAGTGCGCATCGGCCACGGGACGTGAGCAGGCGGTTGCCGCGCCCAGCTCTTTTGCCAGGCCTTCAATAAGTCCCCAATTTTCCGGACCTTTCATTCCCCGTCCGCCGGATACTACCAATTGGGCGTCGGCAAGCTGTATATCGCCGGTTATTTTGTTTGTTTCTTTAACCCGAATGCCAAAATCTTTATCACTGAAATTCACATCCAATTTTTGTATTGACGCGCTGCCTTCTGTTTTGCTTAATGGAAAAGTGTTGAGCATTAGGGTGATCACTTTTACATCGCTGGTGATGTTTACATAAGCGAACGCCTTGCCCGAGAAAACCTGCTTTTTGATCGCAAATCCGTTGGTCAGATCAGGGTAGGACAGAGCCCCCGCCACCAGCCCGGCCTTCAGTTTGGCGGATAATCGTGGTGCTACCGCGCGGCCGTTAATATCATGAAGCGCTATGATTATTTTGCTGTCTTCTTTTTGAGCTGCCGTGATCAGGGCGTTAGTATATGCCCTGGCGTGCAGTTGGTTTAAACGGGCATCAGGAACATGCAGTACTTTTTGCGCGCCGTACTGGCCAAGATCTTGCATTACGTTATCGGCAAGTGTGCCTAATACAACGGCGCTCACCGTTGTGCCGGTTTTTTGGGCGATACCGGCGGCATATTGTATAGCCTCTAAACTTTTCTTTTTTATATTTCCTTCGGTATGTTCTACCAATACTACTACAGACATGTTTATTGGTTTTAGTTTAGTAATTGAATTATGTATTGACGGGCGATAACGCAGACAACCGACCTGTGCCTCGCAACGGTATGCTTTTTATTTTATATCACCTTTGCTTCGCTATGTAACAGTTCTACCAGTTCGTCCATATCATCCGGGCTAACCAGTTTTACCCCGGCCTTTGCCGGCGGCAATTCATATGACAAAATGGAAGTAACCGAATCAACAGCGATAGGGGCGACCACTTTGAGCGGACGGGTACGGGCAGCCATAATGCCACGCATGTTTGGAATGCGGGCTTCGGCAACTCCCTTTTGGCAGGCAACAACTACCGGAAGGTTGCACGTAACGGTTTCTTCGCCGCCTTCAATTTCGCGTTTTACCGTAACCAAGTCGCCTTCAGCCTGTATGTCGGTCGCAAAACCTATATAATCCATATCAAGCAGTTCTGCAAGCATTGCACCCACGGCGCCATTGTTATAGTCAATGGATTCTTTGCCGCACAGGATCAGATCATACCCGGCGCTTTTGACATATCCGGCTATTTGGCTGGCTGTTTCGTAAGGATCATTGCTGTCCGCGTCAATCCTTATGGCTTCATCGCCACCTAAAGCCAGCGCCTTCCTTATTATCTGTTCGGTATTGGCTTTACCAACGGTTATCAGGTGCACATCAGTGGCAGTGCCGCTTTCTTTTAATTCGAGCGCCCTTATCAGCGCATACCATTCATCATAAGGATTGATAATGTAAGTAACACCCTGGTTATTTATGGCGGTGTTATTATTCTCCAGCATAATTTTAGTGCTGGTATCCGGTACCTGGCTTATACACACTAATATTTTCATATGGTTTTTTATATTCCCAGCCACATCCAGACATGAGCTCCAGGGCCTAAAATGGAACTAATGTCTGTTGCTGAGACCTTTATTTTAAATGATCATTAATGTTTTTGTGAATTGTTTACCGATAGCCCCTTCAAGTCTCCCCGCCGGCTGGGCAGGGGAGACTTCTTAATCCTCTCATCGGGTAGCGTCGAATGCCATATAAGGCACTCCCTTTCCTCTCGGGAGCATCGGGGATGGTTGTGAGGGTTAATAGCAATATCTATTTTCCTCAATAAGTTTAGCGGCAATGTTTCTGCGGGCCTGGGTTGTATTAATATCTTCGGTTTTAGTGAAGCGTTTTAGTCCCATCAGCATCATTCGGCGCTCATCGCCATCAGCAAATGAATTGATCGCCTCACGACCGGCTTTAGCTATATTGCCTGCCGCGTCATTAATATAAACCCGCATTATGTCCAGTTGTTCTTTAGCAGCACCTTCGCCTTTCATGCCAACCAGTTTTTCTACACGCAGCTGTAACGACTCGCTCACATAAAGCTCAATCAGCATATCTGCCAGGTACATCAATACTTCCTGCTCTTTACCCAATTGGGTCATCAGCTTTTGTACTGCCGCGCCGGCAACCATAAGTACGGCTTTCTTAAAATTTGCGATATATTTTTTCTCTTGGGTGAATAAACCTTCGTCTTCGGAGCCGCCAAAGTCGGGGATACTTACCAGCTCGCCGGCAACTTTCTGGGCTGGGCCCATCAGGTCAAGCTCGCCTTTTAATGCCCGTTTCAGCATCATATCAACAGTAAGCATACGGTTGATTTCATTAGTGCCTTCAAAAATACGGTTAATGCGCGAATCACGATAGGCCCTGTCCATGGGCGCCTCCGCACTATAGCCCATACCGCCATATATTTGTACGCCTTCATCTACCACATAGTCCAGCGATTCTGACGCGTGTACCTTGATAATAGCCGCTTCAATGGCAAATTGTTCAACCCCTTTCAGTTTGGCTTTTGTCTCATCAAGGCCTGATGCCATATACATCTCCATAGCTTCTTCCATATTTTGGCTGGCGCGGTATATGGCCGATTCTGAGGCATAAGTACGGATGGCCTGTTGCGCCAGTTTATAGCGAATAGCGCCGTATTTTGAAATAGGACGGCCAAATTGTTCACGCTCATTGGCGTAGCGGATAGCTTGTGTTATAACCTCTTTGCTGGCGCCTACGGTTGCACCGCCCAGCTTGATACGGCCAATGTTTAAAATATTAACCGCTATTTTAAAACCGTTCTGCCTTTCGGACAGCAGATTTTCAACCGGGATTTTACAATCATTAAAAAACACTTGCCGGGTTGAGCTTCCTTTTATGCCCATTTTATGCTCTTCGGTATTTAAGGAAAGGCCTTCAAAATCCTTTTCAACTATAAAAGCGCTCAGGTTTTCGTCATCATCTATTTTGGCGAACACGGTAAAAATATCGGCAAAGCCCGCATTGGTGATCCACATTTTTTGACCGGTAAGCAGGTAATATTTGCCGTCGGCAGAGAGTTTTGCCCGGGCTTTACCGGAGTTGGCATCTGAGCCGGCTCCCGGTTCGGTAAGGCAATAAGCGCCTTTCCATTCGCCGCTGGCCAGTTTAGGGATATATTTTTCTTTTTGGGCATCATTGCCATAGTACAAAATAGGCAGGGTACCTATGCCGGTATGCGCCGAAAAAGCCACTGAGAAAGAATTTCCTGCTCCCAGTTTTTCGGTAACCAGCATTGATGTTTTAAAATCTTTACCAAAGCCACCATATTGTTCAGGTATGGAAATGCTCAGCAGGCCAAGCGCGCCGGCCTCGTCCATTAAGTGAGGCATCAGGCCTTCTTCCTGCTCATCAATACGGCTTAAGTTTGGTACCACATTCTGGGCCAAAAAGTTGGTACATGTTTCGGCGATCATTAGCTGCTCTTCGTTCCATTCTTCAGGAATAAATATATTATCTGCCTGTGTTTCCCTGATCAGGAACTCGCCCCCTTTTATGGCTTTTATAGATTCAGTTTCACTCATAATAGTAAATATCTAATGTTGTGATCTTTTGCCTGTTTTTAACTTAATTGTACAATTATATATACTGAAAAACTACAGCGTAATTACTGGCTGCACTTGTTTAATTTGACATGTTACCGGTACCGGGCTGCAGGGCTAACGCTTTAGTAAAACTTGGCACTGTAGTTTTTAGTTTTATAATCAGGAGTAAAGTTATAGGAGCGGTTGGCCCAAAAAAAGGGCAGCAATGCGGAGATATTAGTCAAAAAGTCGGAAAGAAGGTGGAGCGTTTTTACAACTCATTATAAATCACCGGGGTAAAATGTTAAAAACAATAATTTTCAATTAAAAACCCTCGCTTTTTTGTGATTTATATACAAAATACATTAAATATTTTGTTAAAAAACGCTTCCAACCATTGAGATTTTACCACATAATGATGTTGGTGTTGGTACTTGTTCACGGCGTTCACGCTGTTCATGGCGTTCATGAACACCATGAACAGCCGCATATTAACCAGTAGTAACCATCCTGTAATCAGAAGGCGACATACCGGTATGTTTTTTAAAGTATTTGCCAAAAGAGGACTGATCAGGAAAGTGAATATCTTCGGCCACTCTGGCTATACTGATCTCGTGGTTCCTTAATAATACTTTGGCCTCCAGTATTACCGCATCATCAATCCATTCGCCAGCGGTACGGCCGGTTACTTCCTTAATGGTTTCTGTTAAATGTTTTGGCGATACATATAATGAATCAGCATAATACTGAACGCCGCGATGTTCCTTGTAATGGTGAAAAACCAGGTCTTGGAACAGTACATTCAGCTCCTGCTTACGGGTTTGCCTGCCTTTTATAATTACGTGCTGCTTTTCATAAATTGATTCCACCTCGTAAAGCATTGTGATCAGCATGCTTCTGGATATTTGCATACGGTATGGGTGGTCTTCGCGCGCCAATTTTTGCTGCATCAATAAATAAATGTCGAGCAGCATTTTAGCATCATCATGATTTGGATAGATCACCGGGAGCGATGCGCTTTTAAAGTAACTGAATGATTCCAGGAAATGACTGTTTACATTATTTTCGGTTAAAAATGCTTTGGAAAAGACAATAAACCTGCATAAAAAATCATCGCTGCTGTCATATATCCTTAAAATATGAAAAGGGGTTGCCAGTAGCATAGCGTCTGGTTTGGCTTCATACACCTGAAGGTTTGCTTCAACAAGGGCTGTTCCTCGTGTGCAGATACCTATAATATATCCATCTGAGCGATAGGGATATTCACTTAAACTTAAGAGTTGTTTTTCGTCGGCTATAAAAAATTCCGGGCTTACCAGTTTGTCTGCATAAAGGTCGGCAAATTTGGATAAGCTCAGTTGTGCTATCTTTTTACTCACGTATCTTGAACTTTTATTAATGTAACGGAAAGATATAATTTTATTGCCTGAATTTATTAAAAGCGTTAATTTAACAGTAATAATATTAAATACTATTTTGTGGTAATTATACTATAAATTAAGTAATGTCCCGACTTTTTGACTAATATCTCCGCATTATAGCCCTTTTTTTTATTTCAAACCATCCTAATTTTATTTTTTAATTAATGTTGATTTGTTCTCTCAAACAAGCGGCATATTATAAACCAATTATATATACTATGAGAAAACTTATACTATTGCTGTTTGCAATAATGCCCACTATTGTATTAGCCCAGGGTTTCCAGGTGAATCTTCACGGACAGAAACAAATTGGCATGGGCCATACAGGAACAGGATTATTACAAGATGGCGCTTCTGTATTGTTTAACCCGGGCGCTATAAGCATGCTTTCTGAAAATTATATACAGGCAGGCGTCAGTCCGCTGTTATTTAAGTCAGATTTTAATCCAAGTGGTACAACAGATCAATTTCGTACTAAAAACAAAGTAGCCACCCCGTTCACAGCATACGCTGTATGGGGGCCAAAAGACTCCCGCTGGAAGTTAGGCCTGGGTGTTTACACTCCATATGGTGGTTTAACTGATTGGGGAAATGAATGGGCCGGGAAATATGTATTGGAGAGCCTTAATCTGAAAGCTATCTATATTCAACCCACCGTGAGTGTTAAATTAACCGACTTTTTGAGTGTAGGGGCCGGGTTTGTTTACAATCATGGCACAGTTGACCTTACCAGGGCTATACCCCTTACCAGTCAATCGGGTCAAACCGGTCAGGCCGAACTTAAAGGTAACGGACATGGTTTCGGCTGGAATGCCGGTGTGTTTTTGAAAACAGAAGTTGGTCTTACCGTCGGCCTTGACTATCGTTCACAAGTAAATACAACGGTAAAAAATGGCGACGCTATTTTTAACGTCCCTTCATCGTTGAAACCCAATTTCCCACAGCCTAATACCTTTGCAACCACGCTTCCTTTGCCGTCTACTACTTCTATCGGATTGGGATATCATCCGTCAGACAAATGGACGCTTGCAGTTGATGTCAATTTTACCAATTGGGACGTATATAAAACGCTTGCATTTGACTATTCAAAAAACACTTCAGTATTACAGGATACTCATTCGCCTCGTAACTACAAAGATGGCTGGAGTTATCGCGGAGGCGCCCAGTATAAAGCAAATAACAAGTTGTTTTTACGCGCTGGCGGCGGCTATGCTACTACAGCGGTGCGCGATGGATATGTTACTCCGGAAGCGCCTGACGCCAACCGGTATTTTCTTACAGGTGGTTTGGGCTATGCAGTGACAAATCATCTTGATCTGGATGTCTCGTTTGAGTACGAACGGGTAATATCGCGTACACAAACAAATATTGAGTCGCAGCTATCCGGAACATTTAAAACCAATGTTTACATTCCCGGTTTGTCACTTGCTTATCACTGGTAATATTTAATTCTAATCAAATGAAAACTTACAGATCATATTTACATATACTTTTATTTACAGGTTTATTAGGCTTTGCGGCTTGTAAAACCGAGATAAATACACCAAAGCCATCGCGCGGAACCGCCGATTTTTCAAAATACATTGCTGTGGGCAACTCCCTTACTGCAGGCTTTGCCGATGGAGGGTTGTATCGCGAAGGACAATTAAATTCATACCCCAGCATTATTGCGCAGCAAATGCAAAAGGTAGGAGGCGGTGCTTTTGCTCAACCATTATTTAGTACTGAACGCGCCAATGGTTCGGGATATATAAAGTTAGCCGGGTTTAATCAGGATGGTACACCCAAAACTGAACCGGTTAATACCAACCTTGCCATACGTGATCAAATAACAATTCCTGGCTTTGGTAATGTGATCCTATATACAAAATATACCGGCGATTTAAATAACTATGGTGTGCCTGGCATTAAACTGCAGCAAATAACTTATGCCCCTTATGGTAATTTGAATGGGTATTTTGAACGATTATTGCCTGGTAACTCACCAACAAATACCACTACTTATCTTGACTTTGTTACAGCTAAGCCATACACTTTTTTTACCGATTGGTTGGGTAATAATGATGCTTTAGGTTATGCTACAAGTGGCGGGGCCGGTGATGTGCTTACTGACAAGGGACTCTTTTCACAATTATATAATTTATCTATAAGCAAATTAACCGCATCAGGTCAGAAAGGGGCTGTAGCCACTATACCAGATGTTACCGCTGTGCCATATTTTAATACAATAACCGTAGGCGCTATTTTAGCGGGGGTTCAAAAGGTCAATCCAGCAGTAAAAGCATTGTATGTCAATGCACTTGTTTCGGGTACTGCTTATGCACCAAGAGAAGCAACAGCCAAAGACCTGGTTATTTTAACCTTTAATACAGCTTTAATTGGTACTCCTGTAGCCACTCCGGCAGGAAACCTGCCTTATGGTTTAACTCCATACACACCTATTGAAAATAAGTATGTGCTTGACCAGAACGAGGTAATACTTGCTCAGGATTACGTAAACTCCTATAATTCAACTATTAAAGCAACTGCAGCATCAAAGGGGTTGGCCGTTTTTGATGCATTTACTTTTTTAAATAATGTTAAAGCAAACGGACTTGTTGTTGATGGAGTAAGCTTAAACTCAGGCTTTATTAGCGGTGGTATATTCTCATTAGATGGTGTTCATTTAACCCCGCGGGGATATGCCATTGTTGCCAATGAGTTTATAAAGGCCATTAATAAGCAATACGGATCCTCTATACCACTGGCAAATGTTTCCAGTTATAATGGAGTTAAGTTCCCTTAAAAGAATTACTATAACTGATCTCATATTTAACCTATGGCCCGGTTTAGTTGCCGGGCCATTTTATGTTATAACCCTTAGTCAGGCTTTAAACTGGCCCTCTACTTTTGCAACTGAAAAGTTACCGATGGTGATCATTGTTAACACGAGGTTAATCTGAAAGCAACGTTTAAGGTGCAATTTTGGAGCAATTTATAACGCAATTTTTCATTATAACGTTATATTTAATTACATTTTAACATAATAATCGTAATAAAAGCATGAAAATTATTTTAAGCTTATTTTTAATATCGGTTTTGCCATTTTTAAATAAATGGGGTAATGATAATGACAACTTGCCCATCAATAAAATCCAGGTAATAGGTTCACACAATAGTTATAAAGAAGCTATTGATCCGGCCTTGTTTAAGGCTTTTCAAAAACAAAATCCCGAAGCTGCTGATAAAATTGATTATGAACATATCGGTTTAACAGAGCAGCTTGATATGGGATTGCTAAATCTGGAGATAGACGTTTACTCTGATGAAAAGGGTGGGAAATACGCGCATCCTAAAGGATTGGACTGGGTAAAGGGCCAGCCACCTTACGACCCCGATGGCGAAATGAAACAACCGGGCTTTAAAGTGTTTCATATCATTGATCTCGACTTTCGCAGCCACTGTTTAACTTTTAAAGACGGTTTAAAGCAATTAAAAACCTGGTCTGACGCTCATCCGGAACACAACCCGATCTTTATTACATTGGAGCCAAAGGATGAAAAACCAAAAGATCCTAACCGTACTGTTCCTGAAAAATTTACCGCGCATACTTTTGATGAACTTGATGAGGCAATAAAAGCTGGCTTAGGTAATTCCATCATCACTCCTGACATGGTAAGAGGTAAGTATGCCACCCTTGAAAGCGCTGTTTTGCATGGCAACTGGCCAACATTAAAAGCGGCAAAGGGTAAGTTTATATTCATATTGGATAATAACAAAGAAAACAGGGAGCTTTATATACAGGGTCATCCTTCGTTAAAAGGCAGGGTGTTATTTACCAATACTGATCCGGGCCACCCCGAGGCCGCTATGATGATCAGGAATGACCCTAAAAATCCCGAAATAAAAGAACTGGTAAAAAAAGGATATATCATCAGGACACGCGCTGACTCTGATACCGAGCAGGCGCGTGCTAACGATAAAACCGATTTTATTGCCGCGTGTAACTCAGGCGCGCAGATCATCACTACCGATTACTATTTAAAAAGCACACATTTTAAATCAGATTATGTAGTGAATTTTGATGAAGGCAATAAATACTTTCGTTTAAACCCCATATTTAATAACCATAATATGAACAACGGAACCGGAAATTAAAGGCCTGATTGTAAATTATAACGTAGTACATTGTTATTTCTCAGGAATTTGAAGAGTAAACCGATCGGCTAATGTCGCCTGATTGTCCGGTTCGGTTTGCTCTCCGGCCACTGTATAATATTCCCCGGTTATCGTTAAGCCTTCAGCGGCCTTTTCTATCGCCATTTTTAAAAAGCCGTGTTTTGAGTCGCAATATTTTACCAGCCTGATGTTATCAAACAAGTGATCATAGCTGGTAAACCGTTTGTCGTCGGGCTGTGCCACGGCGTGCAGTTCATCAAAGCCGCCGGCGCCTGCCACAATATAGGTAAGCGCTTTGGAATCGTTATATATTTTGTTGAACCGCTGGTAATTGTGCACATGGCCGCTCATTACCAGGTCTGGTTTAATGCCGGTTTCCTCAAATACATCTTCCAGTAATTCAATCATCGGCCGGCTTGATCCGTGATTAATATCGGATGAATAGGGGGCATGGTGCAAACAAACAAATAAAGCTTTTTCGGGTCTTTCGCGGTTATTTGCTTTAAGCTCTTCAGCAAACCATTCGCGTTGTTCGGCAGTTATAACGCCAAATTTGGGTACATTACTATGTAAGCCAATAATGTTAACCAGCGGGGTTTTCAGTGTCCAGTATATATTGGGCTGCACCATGCTTGTTTTACCGGCACCTCCGCCTAAACTAACAGGCCGTGAAATGGTATCACAAAATACTTTGGCAAATGCGTCCAGGCTCTTGTATGGCACAGGGTTCGCCGTATTTATGTCGCTGTCGTGATTACCTGCAATGGCAAATATCGGGCCCGGGTAATTTTTGTATGGAGTAAAAAACTGCTCATCGTAATATTCAGCTTCTCCATAATTATATACAATATCACCCAAATGGTACAGAAACTGCGGCCGCTCATTTACATCAGCAGTATCATATTGTCTTGCCATTGCCGACGCGATTACCCCAATGTTCTCGGGATGCCGTACGCTGCCGGTATCGCCAAGCACATGAAAAATAATTTTCTGATCGCTTATATGAGGTAATATTTTATCTGCGGATAAGTGATAGGGGTACTCACCAGCGGGAGAAGGCAAAGGCTGAAATTTATAGCTATCATCAGGCTGATCAAGCTTGAAAACCGGTTTTGTTTGTAAGGGGTCGGCTGTTGTCATAATGAAACATATATGGCGTCAAAAATACAAAACTGGTATTAAGCCTTGATTAAATGTTTATGGATGTCTTTGCTTTTAACCGTAATTTTCTACATTTAGCGTTATAATGTAAAATAGTGTATGTATTGGTACGAAGATGAGATAAAGGGGCTTGAAAGAGAGAGGTTAAAATTAGTTGATCAGCCATCAACATTGTTCTATGGGAGTTCGTCCATCAGGTTGTGGAATACGCTGTCTGATGATTTTAAACTTTTTAAACCGGTTAACCTGGGGTTTGGCGGTTCAACGCTTGCCGCATGTTCATGGTTTTTTGATCGCGTTGTAGCGCCCTACGATGCTAAATCCATTGTGGTATATGCGGGCGATAATGATCTGGGCGACGGCAGGCATCCCGAAGAAATATTTATTTTTTTTGAACAATTAGTTCATCAAATTTCAAAACGCTTTGGCGCAATTCCGTGTTATTATGTATCTATTAAGCCCAGTATTACCCGCTGGAGCTTAGTTAATTCATTAAAATATACTAATAATATTATTGAAAATGAAATCATAAAACAAGATAATAACTGGAAATTTATTAATATATTTAATAAAATGCTAAATAAGGATGGTTATCCGGAAAAAGAATACTTTCAATCCGACGGTCTCCATCTAAGTTTGAAGGGATATACCTTGTGGAAACAAATTATCCATGCACGACTTTTAGAAAATTTTCACGCAGAATTAATATAAACATCATACAATAGCGCCATCTTGTAACGCACAGTATGGATAGAGAATACGTTCAGTGGTATAGCCCGATTCTTCATAAAAATATGGAAATGCTGGTGTTTGGCTACGGCGGAGCCGCTGTTTTATTTTTTCCGGCCAGGATGGGGCGATTTTATGATTATGAGAACTGGCGGGTGATAGAAGCCATGCGCGATAAAATTGAGAAAGGATATATACAGGTTTATTGCGTTGACAGTTTTGATTGCGAAAGCCTTTATAGTTCAGGGTTCCATCCATCGGTGAAAATAATGCGGCATATACAATATGAACAATATATACTGCAGGAAGTAATACCTTTTATAGAAAAAAAAAATCCTGGTTCCTTTAAAATTGCCGCCGGTTGCAGTCTTGGCGCATATCATGCTGTGAACATTTCATTTCGGCATCCTGATATCTTTAATAAGGTAATTGGCATGAGCGGCAGATATGACATTGCCACTAAAATAGGCCATTATGAAGATTTGCTGGAAGGGTACTGGGATGAGAACGTTTATTTTAATATGCCAATGCAATATATCCCTAATTTGAATGATGCTGATAAATTATTGGATATGAAACAGTTGGAGGTGGTGTTAGCCATTGGTCAGGAGGATGTATTGCTGGATAATAATCGCGCACTTACCCAGATCCTGACTGAAAAAGGTGTAAACACCTCGTTGTATATCTGGGATAAGGAAGCCCACCAGGCAAGGTCATGGCGCCAAATGGTAGCTAATTATTTGTAGGCTTTGGCAAAATAAGGTTTATTTATAATTAGCCAGTTGAAAAATAGTTAACAGATGATGGGCTTCGTGCAATAAAAAAAACTCGGTCCATTTCATAATGTTCAAATTTCCGTAAACCGGGTGGGTGCCTGTTTTATTCAATTCTGTTTCCGAAATACCTTCAATTAATCGGAGTATATCCTCGCGGTCTGCGTTAATTTGTTTAATCAGATCATTTGTGGGTCGCGTTCTCCAGCCTTCAAATTCCGGATCATCCTCGGCTTTGTAGCGGCCGAATGAAGGGTTCCCTGTTAATAGAATTTTATTGATCCGCTCCATAAACACAAGTTGATATCTTGCTAAATGCGCTATGTTTTCATGTATGCTCCATTTATCGGGTCGAATTTCTTTAAGCAATTGCTGTTCATCAAGATCAAAAATGATCTCACAGATTGTTTCATGCTGTAATTTTAACCTGCAAGTTATTGAATTACTAATTTTCATATGCGATATTATATGGTTAATAACAATACTAAGTAACAATTATGATAATTTAGTACCTCTTAACTTCCAATACATGTTGTTACTATAATTTTACTGTTTACAAACAGAAACGTATGATTAATAAAAACCTTACAATAAGCACTTTTATAGTGATGTTATTTATATCGCTTTCGGCCTGCCACACGGTGAACAGCAATAAGCAACCTGCCGAAAATGAACAGGCCAATATGCACAGCGCCTATGATGACAGTACACTTAACCGAACTATACTGCCTGTTTTAATGCCTTACAACCGCATAATTGATCCTGCCGGAAAGGTGATATCTTTTGGCGATGCGGACGATGAGAACCATAGCATGGATGTAAGACTGATACCCGGCAGCAAACTTATAGCTGTGGAAGACAGGTATGGTATTACCTTAATTGATACGGTTCAAAGCAAGGTGGTTACCCGCTGGACCTATAAACAGGATGCCCGGTACCGGGGCCTTACAAGTACCTATTCCGGCTTAAAAGTTTTAAAGACCGTCAACCAAACCCAGATATTCTGGAGCGCGGCAGCGGGCAAAGGCAAGGACTCCAAATCATATGTTTTCCAGGCAATTTGGGATGGCGAAAAGATAAATATTAAAGATACGTTTACTTTTAAGGCCGAAGGGGAATCGCCGCTGGCACTGCCTAATGACCTGGCTATAAATAATGAGGATGGCACCAATTTTCTTTATGTGGTTTTAAACGGTAACAACCAGTTGGTTAAAATTGATCTTTCAACAAATAAAACAGTTTGGACAAAATCTACAGGCGTTGCACCCTATGGTATTGTAATAGCCAAAAATAAAGCTTTCGTAACAAATTGGGCGGGTCCGCAGGCGGTTGATACGGTGAACAGGGAAACAGCGGGTATACCATACGGCAAAGCATATATCGACCCTAAAACCGGTGCTACAGCCCGGGGCACAGTTATGGTGATGAGTTTGGAAAAAGGAGAGGTAATAAAGGAAATACCGGTGGGCCTGCATCCAAATGCTATTATAAGTAGTGCCGACGAAGCTTTTGTTTATGTTGCCAACGGTAACAGTGATATGGTATCGGTTATATCAACAGGCTCGCTCCAAAATATTGATGCCATCGACGTAAAATTAAACCCGGGCAAAAAAAGCTATATAGGCGATACCCCCAATGCCCTGGCCATTAACACAGATGGAACTATATTATACGTTGCCAACGGACTTGATAATGCAGTAGCTGTGGTTAAGCTGGGCTCAAAAGCTGCAACAAAAGGCACTGGCAATAACGCGGTAAGGGGTTTTATACCAACCGAAGCTTATCCCGGCGGACTTGCCGTTGATGGTAATACCTTATTTGTAACCAACCTTGAAGGCGAAGGCTCACGCATAAACAGCAAGGAAATTAGTAAAGCCGGACTAGGCGGAGAGGTAGCAGAAGGGAGCCCCAAAGCTTATAACTCGCATCACCAAAAAGCTACGGTCTCCATTATTTCAATTCCCGGCGATGCCCTGTTAAAACAGTACACCCAAAAAGTGCAGGACCTTAACCTGAGTTTCAGGCAGCAAATCGCGCAGTTATTGCCACGTAAAAATGTTCCGGCGCGGCCTATGCCTGAGCGTATCGGCGAACCATCGGTATTTAAACATGTACTTTATATCATCAAAGAAAACCGAACTTACGACCAGGTTTTAGGCGATATGCCCGAGGGTAACGGTGCAAAATCATTGTGTATTTATGGGGATAGTGTTACGCCGAACCAGCATAACCTTGCCCGTAACTTTTTACTGCTCGATAATTATTACGCATCGGGCAAATGTTCGGCCGAAGGCCACCAATGGACAGATGCCGCCATGGTTACCGATTACGTTGAAAAGAGTGTCAGGTCCTGGTTCCGCAGTTATCCCCACGTTCAGGAAGACGCGCTGGTTTATGACGGTAACGGTTTTATATGGAATAACGCTGCCGACCATGGCAAAACAGTGAGGATCTATGGCGAAGCCTGTGCTGTTCACTTTGATAACAAACTCAGCTGGACAGATATTTATAATAACTATAATGCAGGCAAACCTTTTGTGTTTAATAATACCAGCACCATATCGCGTGTAAGGCCACTGCTGTCACAAAACTATCCCGGTTCTGATGAGCATAAGATCAACGAGCAGTTACGGGCAACCGCTTTTATAAAAGAATTAAATGAGTATGAAAGAAAACCTGGCGATCAGTTACCCCAGCTAATGATCATGGCTCTTTCTGCCGATCATACTGTAGGCACCAGACCGGGCTTCCCAACTCCCGAGGCCATGGTTGCAGATAATGACCTTGCGCTTGGCCGCATTGTTGAAGCGGTATCAAAAAGTCGTTTCTGGAAAAATACCGTGATTTTTGTTACCGAAGATGATTCGCAGGCAGGCTGGGATCATGTTTCTGCATACCGTACCACCGGTTTTGTAATAAGCCCTTATAGCCGCTTACAAAGCAAAGTGAGCAAAAATTACAACCAAACGTGTATAGTGCGTTCAATTGAGCAGATATTAGGGTTGCCGCCAATGAACATCATTGATGCAACTGCATTACCTATGTTTGATTGCTTTACCAACAAACCATCTGATTATACCTATCAAAGCTTAAAAAATCGTATACCTTTAAATAAGATCAATCCGCAGTTATCATCACTTAAAGGAGCCCCCCTTCATTATGCACAGTTATCTTTAAGACCTGAGTATGACCATATTGATGGCGGTAATGATGATATTATGAACCGGATATTATGGTTTGCAGCCAAAGGCAAAAAGCCTTACCCGGCTAAACTTGCAGGCAAGGACACAGACGACGATGATGATTAATTGTAAAAACAGGCAGGTTGAAACAAAGTCTCTCTGCCTGTTTTACAGTATTTTATAAGTACATGCCACCAGAAACTTCAATACGCTGGGCGTTGATCCATCTGGCTTCGTCAGTACATAAAAATGCTACTACGCCGCCTATATCGTCAGGCATCCCAACACGGCCCAACGCTGTCGCGTCAGCAACCGCTTTATTAACATGTTCATTGTCACGCACAACTCCGCCGCCAAAGTCGGTTTCAATGGCTCCCGGCGCTACTACATTTACAGCAATGCCACGAGCCCCAAGTTCTTTTGCCAGGTATTTTGTTAATACTTCAACGCCGCCTTTCATAGCCGCATAAGCCGAATAACCGGGTGTACTAAAACGGGCCAAACCGCTGGATAAGTTAATGATGCGGCCGCCGTCATTGATTAATGGCAAGGCTTTTTGAGTAAGAAAATAAACGCCCTTAAAATGGATGTTAAACAATTGGTTAAAGTCTTCTTCACTTGTTTCAGCAAATGATGAATGCAGGCCAATGCCTGCGTTATTAACCAAAAAGTCAAAGTGGTCTGTATCAAAATTATCTTGCAATGCCGCGGTTACCTGTCCAAAAAATGTGTCAAAACTTTTAATGTCGCCTGCATTTAGTTGTAAAGCAACGGCTTTTTGACCAAGTTGCTCAATTTGTGCTACTACGGCAAGCGCCTCATCTTTTTGGCTGTTATAGGTTATTATTACATCAATTCCTTTTTTTGCAATGCTTAATGCCATATTTTTGCCCAGGCCGCGGCTTCCGCCGGTAATCAAAGCTATTTTTTTTATTTGTGCCATTTTTTTTGTTTTAGATAATTAATTATTTGCTGAAACAAAGATAAACCGCAAAAAAGGCCGGCTGTTTGCAAGTATCAATCCGATTTTTGCAAAATTCAAACAGAAGATAGTTATACCCTGAATGCTGCGGGAGATAATGACGTTTGTTTCCTGAAAAAGTTTGAAAAATGGGCCAGCTGCTCAAAGCCAAGGCAATAACTAATTTCAGAGATATTCCAGTCGGTTTGTTTTAAGAGGATCTTGGCCTCCTGGACTATCCTGTTGCTGATGATATTGGTGGTGGTTTGCCCGGTATTTTCCTTTAACACTTTATTAAGGTGGTTTACATGTACGGCAAGGCGGTCGGCATAATCTTTGGCGGTTCGCAGGCTGAGCTTTTGATGTGGCGACTCAATAGGGAACTGCCGTTCCAGCAGTTCAATAAACAATGAGGAAACACGTGCCGAAGCGGTATGCGAAGGATACAATGCAGTTGCCGGCTGCAGTTTTTGCCCATAATGTATCAGCTCAAGCACATAGTTACGCAACAGGTCGTACTTGTAAGCGTAATTGGAGGATAGCTCCTTATACATCTTTTTGAAAATGAAGGTAATATCTTCGGCTTCCTCATCGGTTAGCTGAAATATGGGGTAACCGCCTGGTTGAAAGATAGGCAGGTCATCAAGTATAACCCCGCTTTTGTTCTGGATCAGGAAGTCGCTGGTAAAAATGCAGAAAAAACCAAACTGGTTATCGTCCTGGGGTACATAGTTATAGGGGATCCTGGGTGTGGCGAACAGCAGTGCGTTTTTTTCAATATCAATTACCTTGTCGGCGTATTCGGCCCGGTTTCGGCCGCTTATCATGCTCACCTTGTAATAAGCCCTGCGGTTATAAGGCATAGCCACCTTTCTTGATCTCATCATCAGCTCATCTATCTTAAACACATTGAAGTGACCGATCTCCTTGTTAATGTCCTCCGGAATTAAAGATGCCGTTTGCTTATAAAATTGTTCAAGTGTTGTAATTGCCATGATTGTTGCAAAATTCAAATATACCATAAAGGTAAATGACTTTGCAAACAATAAAATAAAGTGTTTTGACGATAAAAATGGTAGCTTTAATGGTACAAACGCAGCAAAATACCGTGTTATTTAACGCATTTTAACAAAATAATGCACAAATTTGCTAACTAAAGAAAGTTTTAAACCGATTAAAAAATGCCCCTGGTTTTGAGTACCAATGAATTGATTCGACGTATTCAGATTGATGGGGACGAGGCTGCTTTTAATGAACTGTACCAGCTTCAGGAAGCAAGGCTTTTAAAATTTGCCACAGGTTTTGTGGACGACAGGGAAGCCGCCGAAGAAATAGTAAACGATGTTTTTGTAAAAATATGGCTGGGGCGCCAAACACCCGTTACCATCAGGAACCTACAGGTTTACCTGTACGTGCTTGTTAAAAATGCCTGCCTCAATTATCTGCGGGGTATATCGTCAAAAAGGGTAAAAGAGCTGCAGCTAACCGAAGCCTATTATTTTCATTTATCAGTTGACCCCGCGCAACTACTGATCAGCAAAGAGTTACAGTCCAGAGTTCTGCGCGCGGTTAACGGCTTGCCTCCCCGCTGTAAATTGATATTCAAAATGGTAAAGGAGGACGACCTGTCATGCAATGAGGTGGCAACCATACTTGGCCTTTCAAATAAAACTGTTTTTGCCCAACTGGCCATCGCCCTCAAAAAACTGGACGACGCGCTTAGCAGCAAGTAAGTGTATAAAAAACCATTACCGTTGACCAGGTTCCGTTCCAATATTTATATCCGGTGTGTAATTACCGCTGTTACCAGAGCTTTAAATGCTTAAGGTTATGGCTGTTTCTACTCACTTCTTAAGCTTTTTACCGGGTTGGCCCGGGCTGCGGTTATGCTCTGGTAGCTTATGGTGAGCAATGTTATCGCGATAGCTCCAATGCCTGTAACCGCAAATATCCACCAAGAAAGTTCAACCCGGTAAGTGTAGTGCTGCAGCCAGCCGTGCATAAAGTAATAGGCGAGGGGCGTGGCTATGAACAGCGAAATAATTACCAGCGATACAAAATCTCCCGACATTAACCGCCATAAACCAAAAACTGTTGCGCCTAATACCTTGCGCACCCCAATTTCTTTTACCCGCTGCTCGGCCATAAATGACGCCATGCCAAACAAGCCCAGGCAACTGATAAAAATAGCCAGCATGGCAAAGGAGCTTGCAAGCTTGCCAATACGCTCCTCGGTAGCAAATTTGCGGGCATAGGCATCGTCGGCAAAACGGTACGAAAACGGCACCGAGGGCGAATAGCTTTTACAAACCGTTTCTATTTTACTGAGCGCGTTATGCGCGCTTATATGCGGGTTTATTTTGATCAGTATATCATCCATCGCGCCACGGCCAATACGGAAAATAGTTTGTTTAACCGGCTCATACGGTGATTCCATCACCATATCTTTCACTACGCCAATTACGGTCATGTCCCATTTTCCTACACGTACTATTTGGCCAACCGGATTTTTCAGCCCCATATACTTTACCGCGGCCTGGTTCAAAATAATGGCGGTAGAGTCGGAAACGATCTGGCTGGAGAAATCCCTGCCATCAGTAAACTGCCAGCCTACTGTTTTGCCATAGGTTGGGGTTACATTGATATTTCCAAAAAAGGAGGTCATCGAAGGATCTTTCCCTTTCCAGGTGACATCACCCCGGTTGTTGTTTACCCCGGTTGTTGAACTGGACGATTCGGCAATCTCAGTTATAGCTCCTGTCTGCAGCAGGTCGGTGCGCAGGGCTTCAAAGTGTTTGTGCAGGTCGTCGTTGGTCACCTCAATATCCACAAGGCCATCACGACTATAGCCCACCGGCCGGTTTTTGGCAAATTGTATTTGTTTAAAAATAACAATGGTGCCGATGATCAGCATCACAGATACTGTAAACTGGGTTACCACCAGTACTTTACGCGGGAGAGCCGAGAAGCGACCCGCTTTAAAAGTGCCTTTTAAAACCTTTACCGGGTTAAACGCCGAGAGGTATAGCGCCGGGTAAAGCCCCGCTATGATCCCGGTAAACAAGGTAAAACCAATGCAGGCCACCCAAAAAAGCGGGGTGCTCCATAAAATAGCCATCTGTTTATGGGCCACTTCATTAAACCAGGGTATTGCCAACCAAACAAACAGCAATGAAAGTGTAAATGCCAGCACCGCTATCAGCAATGATTCGCAGAAGAACTGTTTAATTAGCTGCCCGCGTAAAGAGCCTACAGCTTTACGTATACCTACCTCTTTAGCTCGTTTTTCGCTGCGGGCCGTACTCAGGTTCATGAAATTGATGCAGGCCAGCAATAACACAAATATGCCAATGATACCAAAAAGCCATACATACTGGATAGCTCCGCCGGTATTAACCCCGTCCTTAAATTCGGAGTATAAATGCCATTTGCTCATTGGCTGAAGGAATAAGCGCGGGTTAAATTTCCGGTCTTCCTTATCCATTTTATCGAGCTTGATGTTTTTAATTTTAGCAGATACTTTGGCCATATCAGCATGATCAGCAATCTGTACATACATGAACAGGGAATTGTCGCCCCAGTCGGTAGGCGACCTTTCATTACCAGGCGATGTGATATAATATTCCCAGGGGCCAATAAATGCCACGTCATGAAAAGTAGTGTTGTTGGGCAGATCTTCATAAACCCCCGAAACTTTAAACCCGTCTTTATTATCCAGCCTGATAACCTTGTTCATGGGGTTGCCATTGCCAAACAATGCTTTGGCTACCGATTGGGAAATGAGTATGGACGACCGGTCTTTTAATCCGTTGCGTGACCCTTGCAACATCCTTAGCGAAAATATTTCCGGTGCTTCGGCACCCATAAAATTCCCTTTGTAGGAAACCTTTTTATCGTCAACGTTTAAAATATGCTTGTTTGTCCATGATGACAGCGCCAGGTGTTTAAAATCGCTGCCGTAACTTTTGCGCAGCTCCGCATCCAGCGGCAGGGAGATGGCCGAACCGGTATTTACACTGCCGTTAAAAGTTTCATGCTGCATTACCATGGCAACACGATCATAATTGTGGTGGTACTTATCAAATGACAGTTCATCCCATATCCATAAGCCGATAAGTATAGCTACGGCCATACCAACGGCCAGCCCGCCAACATTGATGAAGGAAGATGCCTTGTTTTTGATAAGGTTTCTCCAGGCAATTTTTAAGTAGTTTTTGATCATGGCAAATGCGGTTACAATTAAAATGCTGTTTTAAATATAATGCCAGTGTGTTAATTTGCTGATTATAAGATTTTTATGATTTCATTAGACGACTATAACTGTACCGAAAGCGAACATCCGGGTGTTCGCTTTTGCAGCGGTTTTGACCAGTCTGCATGCATGTCATTATTTAAAACAAATCATACACATTCAAGAAGTTATTCGATAACTGAAAACGGACACCAGTTGTAACGAAAACGAACAGTGATCTTTATTATTTGGCAAATAACTACCTATCATACAATTGGTTAGCATTATGGCATTAGCTTGGTTAAAATTGTTTTTTCCTTAAAGCCATGATCAAGAATTACCTCAAGGTTGCCTGGCGGAATTTGTTCAGGAACAAGTCGCAAAGTTTTATCAATATCGCCGGTCTTTCTGTCGGCCTTGCCTGTGGTTTGCTCATTTTGCTATGGGTACAAAATGAATACAGCGTAGATAGTTTCTTTCAAAACAGCGGGCGCTTGTTCAAGATTTATAAAACCAATTTTGATCATCGCGTACCATCAGGCTCCTACGAAGTGCCCGGAGTGCTGGCCGATGAACTGAAGCGGTCATTCCCGGACATTGAGTATGCAACCAATTTTGGTTTCGGGGAAACCAGCACCTTCCAGGCTGGAAACAAGGTTGTAAAGATGAAAGGAAATTCTGCCGGTGCAGATTTCTTTAAAATGTTCAGTTATCGGCTACTGGCCGGCTCGGCTCAAGCCGCGCTGAATTCTCCCGATGCGATCGCTATCTCCCGTAACATGGCGGAAATATTTTATGGAAGTCCGGACAAAGCGATAGGCAAAGCGATCAAATATCAAAATCAAAAAAATTTTAAGATAACCGCGGTTTTTGAGAACCTGCCTAAAAATGCATCGCAATCTTTTGATTTCCTGACCAACTGGGATGCATTCCTCCAAAATAATCCCTGGGCCAGAGACATGGGTAATACCGGCCCCACAGCTTATGTGTTGCTGCGGCCGCAAGCCAATGCAGCTGCTGTAAATGCGAAGATCGCGCATTTTTTTGACCTTTATTATCACATTAACCGCAGCACAGCCAATAGTTATTCCAATATCGCTTTACAGCCTTATGCGGAAGCGTACCTGCACAGCGACCTGGCAAACGGAAAACCGGGCGGTGGCCGTATCGAATACGTGCACCTGTTCAGTATTATCGCCGTATTCATCCTGTTGATCGCCTGCATCAACTTTATGAACCTGTCTACCGCGCGTTCGGTAAAGCGGGCCAAAGAAGTAGGCGTCCGCAAGGTAGCCGGCGCATTGCGTGGATCACTGATCTGGCAGTTCATCACCGAATCACTATTCATCACACTGCTGGCGGCGGTTATCGCGCTGGTACTGGTGCCGCTTCTGCTGCCTGAGTTTAACCAGATCACCCAAAAACAGCTTAGCCTGCCTTTTGCGCAGCCAGGCTTCTGGCTCACGATTGCCGGTATCACATTGGTGACAGGGCTTATCGCCGGCAGTTACCCTGCCTTATTCCTATCCGCATTTAAACCTATTAAAGTATTAAAGAGCGCCGTTAAACTGGACACCGGCACCCTGTTTTTCCGTAAAGGCCTGGTGGTATTCCAGTTTGTTTTATCGGTGATCCTTGTCACCAGTACCATTATCGTGTCCAGGCAAATGAATTATTTGGCATCCCGCAATCTGGGTTACGACCGTGAAAACGTGGTTTACCTTCCCATAGAGGGAGAACTCTCTGCCCGGTACCAAATTTTCAAACAAGAATTGCTAAAGCGGCCCGGCATTCTGTCCGTCAGCCGCCTCAGTTCACCGCCTGTAAATATTTATGGCAGCACGTCTGCAGTAGACTGGGTAGGGCATGACAGCACCTCGAATGTTTTAATTACGCGCGCGGCTATCGGTTATGATTATTTTAAAACCATGAAGCTTACCTTATTGGCGGGCCGGGAGTTTTCCAGCGCTTATCCGTCTGACAGTTCCGGTTATATCCTGAATGAAACGGCGCTTAAACTAACCGGCTATAAAGACCCGATAGGTAAGCCTTTCCGGTATATGAGAAAGCAAGGAACCATAGTGGGTATTGTAAAAGACTTTCATTTTCACTCCCTGCATGAAGCTGTGGGGCCGATGGTACTGGTAGCAGGCGAAAATGACCCGGCAGGTGTTGTATTGGTAAGGATACAACCCGGCAAAACCAAAGAGGCGCTGGCGGCGATGGAAAATCTCAGCAAAGCGCTTAACCCGGCATTTCCTCCCGTTATTTCTTTTGTAGATGAGCAATACCAACAGCTCTATCAAAGTGAGCAGGTCATCAACCAACTGGCGCATATTTTTGCGTTACTTGCCATATTTATTTCCTGCCTCGGTCTTTTAGGGCTCGCCATGTTTACCGCCGAACAACGGGTGAGGGAGATTGGCATCCGCAAGGTGCTTGGTGCCAGCATCAGCTCTTTGTTCAGCTTATTATCGGTCGAGTTTATTACGCTGATCGGTATCTCGGTCGCTATCGCCTTGCCGGTGGCCTGGTACGGCACCAGCGGCTGGTTGCAAAGCTTCGCTTACCGCACGTCGCTCCCGTGGTGGATATTTGCGCTCTCGGGCCTCCTGATCGTGTCCATCGCATTATTGACTATCAGTCTCCAACTCATTAAAGTGGCATTGCTCAACCCGGTTAAGAGTTTAAGGGGTGAATGACGATCACGCTTGAGACCCATTACCAGGTGAATGATTACCTGTGAATAATGGCGCTGCATTGATGCTCAAAAAAAAGTTTTGTTTCTTTTAGGAAAAACCGTTGTATGCTGTGTCCTTACAGCATACAAATTATTATGGGCAAATCCAGGTTTATTGAGCTAATGGCTAAGCGTATGGGCAAAACTGCCACAGCAGAAGAGTTAGCCGAGCTTGAAATGTTTTTTGAGCAGTTTCCGGAATATAAAAAAGTATATGATGTTACAGGTGCTTTAAAAGGCAACGACGGGCAGATCAACGCGGCCCGGCAAAAAGACACCAGGAAGAAACTTGAAACACTTTGGTATAAAATTAAAAACTCAAGTGACACACCCGAAGCTTTTTTTGAAACCAATAACGTACGGCCCTTATTTAAATGGCAGTGGGCTGCCGCGGCTGTACTGATCTTAGGCATTGCAGGAGGCTTGTTTTTTACCGGAAAATGGAGGAGGGATAATCCGGAAGTAAAATTGGTGATGAATAACATCAGCGTACCATACGGAACAACCAGAACATTGGTTATGCCAGATGGTACCAGGGTAAAGCTCAATGCGGGAAGTACATTTAGTTACCCCTCGGTTTTTGCAAAAAACACAAGGGATGTAAGCCTTAATGGCGAGGGCTTTTTTGAAGTGACCCATAATGTTAAACGGCCGTTTTTTGTGCATACTAATAAGCTTACGGTAAAGGTGCTTGGTACGGTATTTAATGTAAAGGCATACAACAATGATAAAACTGTTGAAACCACCTTGCTTAAAGGTAAGGTGCAGGTTGAATTGAAAGATAATCCTGAAAAGAACATTATCCTGTTGCCAAACGAAAAACTTATGGTAGCCAATAACCAGCCGCAAACAGACGCGATGCCCCTGGCCAACTCCAAAGAGGCAAAAATTGAATACCAGGTAACCACATTGCCGGTATTAAAGCCCGACGGCATCAAAGAAACGGCCTGGCTTGATAACCGTATATTGTTTACCAATGAGCTATTTGAAGATGTAGCCAAACAAATAGAGCGCAAATACAATGTGCAGATGGTGTTTGAAGATGCATCGCTTAAAACCGAACAAATAAGCGGTTTGCTGGATAAGGAATCATTGCAAAGCGCGCTGCAAATTATTGAAGCAACCACCCCGTTCAAATACCGGACGGAAGGAAAGATAATTTACCTGTCGAAAAAATAAAACAAGATTATTTAACTAACCCCTTAAACTAACCGCTTATGACATTGAAAAATTACCTATCAGATTCCTGAGATCTCAAGTAAACAAGGGAAGAGCTGGCACTCCTCCCTGTAAAAACAAACAGAATTTTTATTAACAAGAGTAAGGTGTTGTAACGCAGTGCTTACTCTATCCATTAATTTTCAAAACAAATGTAATGAAAAAAACAAGAAGGGTATTTCCGCTTCAGGGTGCCCCCGTATGTCTAAAAGTTATTTTGCTGATGAAAGCAGTTTTTTTATTGATCCTGGTTACCTGTATGCAGGTTTCGGCAACAGTGTATTCTCAGCAGAAATTTACACTCAGCATTAAGCAAGCCGAAGTAAGCAGCATATTGACCAAAATTCAAAAACAAAGTGATTACCGTTTCTTTTACAACTACTCGTCCATTAAAAAACTGGGCAAGGTTGATCTTAGTGTAAAAGATGCTACTATTGATCAGGTACTGAGCGCCATTATAGATGACAAACTTTCTTATAAAATGGCTGATGATCATGTGGTTATCATTTCAAACGAAGATGACGCCAACCGGCTGGCCATAATTAAAGGAAAGGTTGTTGATAAGGCAGGCGAGGCTTTAATTGGTGTAAGCATTAAGCTGCAGGGAACCAATATTGGTGTTACCTCTGACGCTAATGGCAGTTTCAGTATCAACGCGCCTGATGATGGCGTACTGGAGCTAACTTATATTGGCTATGCCAAAAAAATAGTACCGATTGGCGGTAACCATAACCTGTCAATCACTATGGATGCCCTGCCATCGGCATTAAACGAGGTTGTGGTAGTGGGCTATGGTACCAGTAAAAAAATTGATATTACCGGTTCGGTTGCCAGTGTTAAAGGCGCCGATATCCAAAACCTGCCGGTAGCTTCGGCCGCCCAGGCTCTGGACGGACGCGCCAGCGGCGTGAATATTGTTCGTAATGATGGTTCGCCGGGCGCCGCGCCAAGTATCCGCATTCGCGGTACAGGTACCCTTAATGATGCCAATCCGCTTGTAGTAATTGATGGTGTGCCTACCAGTACCCCCGATGCATTGAGCGACGTTAACCCCAATGATATTGCCTCGGTTGACATTTTAAAGGATGCATCGGCAGCAGCTATTTATGGTACGCGTGCGGCTAACGGCGTGGTATTGGTTACTACCAAAAAGGGTAACTACAATCAAAAGCTGGTTACCAACATTAACTTTTACAACGGTTTCTCTAACACTACAAAATACCTCGACCTGTTAACCGCCCCTCAGCTTTATAATTTGAAAAGGGAACGTTACACAAACGACGGGGTTGCAATAGATGCACCATGGACCGATAACTATTATGCTACCCAAAGAACCGACTGGCAGCGCGCTATCATGAAAACGGGCCATGTAATTAACGGTGATATTAATTTGCAGGGCGGTAATGAGGTATCAAACTATTACTTCTCCACCTCGGTTTATAATGAAGATGGTATAATTGATAAAACCAACTTTAAACGCTTCAGTACACGCTTTAACTCGGAGCATAAAGTGAACCAATGGTTAAAACTGGGCGAAAATATCCAGTTAAATTATGCCAATAACGTTGGGTTTGATAACAATAACTCGCAAACAGGATTGATCTTTTCGGCCTTACGCTTTAATCCGGCTATTCCGTTGGTTAATCCCGATGGCACTTATGGCACGTCAAAAGCTTTCGCCAATCAGTTAGGTGATATTAACAGCCCTTATGCTACTATACAGGAAGCCGACAGGTTTAACAAAAAGTACCGCGCTTTGGCTAATGCCTTTGCCGAGATCACGTTTTTAAAAGAGCTGAAGCTACGTGTAAACTACGCTTATGATGGCACTTTAAACCGCAGCTACAACTTTAACATAGCCGATGTTAACCAGGCCAGGCAAAACACCGTATCGCAGCTAACCCAAACAGAAGGCGAATTATCATCTCAATTGTTAGAGTCTTTCCTTACCTATGATAAGGTGTTTGGCAAAAGTCACGTAACATTTACGGGAGGTTACTCTTACCAAAATTTTAAAACATACGGTTTTAGCGCCTGGAGGGTAGGATATGATGATACCTCGGTTGATCAGCGTGTGCTTGGTACAGGTAACAGCCAATTCAATAATAGCGCGCGTATTGAACCCTCATCATTGCAATCGGGCTTTGGCAGGTTTTTTTACGACTATGATGGCCGTTTCCTGGCTACTTTAACCTTCCGCGCGGACGGATCATCAAACTTCGCGCCGTCAAAAAGATGGGGATACTTCCCGGCATTCTCTTTGGGCTGGAGGCTCTCTAATGAACAATTTATTAAAAATATAAGCTGGATAAGCAACCTCAAATTATCTGGTGGTTACGGTGAACTTGGTAACCAGAACATAGGTCCGTTCCAGTACAATAGCCTGATAAGGCTTGGCAGTACTTATGAAAATAACGGTTACACATTTGGCGGTGTTGGTTATACAGGTGCGGCGGTTTACAGTCTTGCCAATCCTGATATTGCATGGGAGCGTACAGCCATGACCAATATTAGTTTAGACGCAGGCTTTTTAAACAACCAGTTAACCACTACATTAACATGGTTTAACAAAGACACTAAGGATATGCTTTTAGCGCCTCCGGTTGTGGGCACGGCCGGTTCAGTATCCATTCCATTCCAAAACATTGGTACCATGAACAACCGCGGTGTAGAGGTTGAAGTAAATTACCAGGGTGGCGAAAAGGTAAAATATTCTGTTGGTGCTAATGCCTCGTTCATTAAAAACAAGGTGACCAGGCTTAACGGCGAGGGAACCTTTGTGGGCGCAACAGTGTACGGTAGGTCGAGCCAGGAAATTTCCCGTACCTATCAGGGGCAGCCAATCGCCTCATTTTATGGTTGGAAAACCAATGGCTTATACCAAACACAGGCCGATATTGATAGTGATCCGGCATTGGCAAATGATTCGCGTAAGGGCAGCATCAGACCTGGTGACGTACGTTTTCTTGACTTGAATGGCGATGGACAGATTGATGGTAACGACCGTACAAACCTGGGTAACCCTAATCCTAATGTTACCGCTGGTTTACAAGGCAGCGTGTCATACAAAGGGTTTGATCTGTCAGCAAACTTTACCGGTGTATTTGGCGTAAGCCTTTATAATGCCGATAGGATGCAGGGTATCGACCCAACCTATCCGTTTAATCTTTATGCCGAAACCGAAGGCCGCTGGACAGGTCCGGGTACCAGCAATACCATTCCGCGTTTGTCGCTTGACAGAGCCAATGATAACTACCGTACATCTGATCTGTTTGTTGAAAGCGGCAGCTATGTAAGCCTCAAAAACGCCACTTTGGGTTACACCATTCCCGGTAACTGGTTGAAAAAAGCAACCATTAAAAGTGTAAGGCTTTATGCATCTGGTCAAAACCTGTTTTTTATAACCGGCTACAAAGGCTATACGCCTGAGCTGGGTTATACCAACGGTAACCTGCAAAGAGGTGTTGACGTAGCTCAATACCCATCGGTAAGAACAATAACATTTGGTGTAACAGTTAAATTATAACATCATCATGAAATCGAACAAAATATTATACACGCTTATATCACTTGCCCTTGTGGGTAGCAGCTGTAAAAAAGCGCTTGATTTAAAGCAACAGGGTGTTTACAGCTCCAGCAATTATTTTCGCAATGAAGTTGATGCCGTCAACGCAATAACCGGCATTTATAGTATTTTACCTGAAGAGGATTATATAGGGCATGCCGAATCAACTTTCGATACGCCATCTGACGATTACTGGCGCTCTGGCGACCACGGCGAAGATGAGGGAATTGAAAACCTTACCTACGACGCCTCGAACGCGGCTATCCGCTATCCGTGGAAATGGAGATATGAGGAAATTAACCGTGCCACCAACTGTATCATCAATATCCCCAAAATAACAGCTATAAGCGCCGCGGTAAAAAATCGCAGCATGGGAGAAGCTTATTTTTTAAGGGCCTTCGGTTACTGGCGTTTAATGATCATCCATGGCGATGTACCTATTATTACCGAGGCAGATTATACATCGTTAAATTTTAACGTGCCGAAATCACCCATTGAAGAGGTACGTAAACAGATAGAATCAGATTTGAAACAGGCGGTGAATTTGTTGCCCGAAAGCTATGGCCCTACCGACCGTGGCCGCGTTAGCAAAGGTACAGCGCTTGGCCTGTTAACCAAGCTTTACATGTACTGGGAAAAATTTCCTGAGGCAATTGCAACAGGCCAGCAGGTGGTTTCAAACAGCCATTATGCACTTGCTGCCAATTACCAGGATAACTTTACCCGTGCAAATGAAAACAGTACCGAATTGCTTTTCTCTATCCAGGCGGTACAAAATGTTGTTCAAAATGATTTTACGGTATATTACATTCCGCGTCCATGGGGTGGTTATGGTTTTAGCCAGCCATTGCAAGGCCTTGCCGATGAGTTTGAGGCTGGTGACCCACGCAAGCAGGCAACATTGTTAAGTGTTGGCGACAAAGTTGATCTGGGTGATGGCAAAGGACTAACTACCTTTACTGCTGATCTGTCTGCAACGGGTTATGCCTTTAAAAAATACGCGGTGTTCAATACTGAAGCAGATGGCGGCGGTGTAGACCACAGCTTCGCGGTACCGCTGATGCGTTCTGCAGATGTTTACCTTTTAGTAGCGGAGGCTTTGATCCGCACCAAAGGGGCTGGTGCCGGCGACGCCTTGATCAACCAGATCAGACACAGGGCTTCTGCTTCGTTGAAACCGGTTACAAACGCAGGCATGAAAGAGTTGATTCACGAACGCCGTGTTGAGTTGGCAGGCGAAGATCAGCGTCATCAGGATCTGATGCGCTGGGATAAGGCTAAGATTGTTGATATAGCAGCTATTTATAATCTGCCTGTATCAAAAGCACCACTTGATAAATCAAAAACAGTAACCTTTATCCGCCCTAAAAATTATTATTTCCCGCTTCCGCAGGTTGAAATTGATAAAAGTAAAGGTGTTTTAAAACAAAATCCTAACTTTTAAAGGATAATGATATAATTTGCCGGCAATCGGGATAAAATTTCTTTCAGGAGATGCTTTGTTCTGGTTGCCGGCGTTTTATACTTACTGCTCATGCCGTATCGTAAGGCTTCGTATTATATATTTTTAATCATAAACTAATAGATGAGAAAGTATTTACTTGTACTTTTGGGTTTTTCATTTTGCTTAAAAGCAAGTGCCCAGGTTGATCAAAAGGCCTCATACGCCTTTATTGAACGGGTTATTCCGGGTAAAAGCAGTTCATTCATTGTCGAAGCTATTGCACCGCAAAATGGTAAAGATGTTTTTGAGCTTGACAATAAGGACAGTAAAATTGTACTGCGGGGTAATAATGGTTTATCCATAGCATCAGCATTAAATTATTACCTTAAAACTTATTGCTTTTGCGATATCGGCTGGAATGGCACCAACCTTAATCTGCCGGCAACCTTGCCCATGGTTAAAAACAAGATACATAAAGCAACACCCTATCAATATCGTTACTATCTGAATTACTGTACTTTTAATTATTCCATGGCCTGGTGGGATTGGGACCGCTGGCAAAAAGAGATTGACTGGATGGCTTTGAACGGCATCAACCTGCCGCTGGCCATAACCGGCGAAGAAGCCGTTTGGCAAAACGTATATAAAAGCATGGGCTTTACCAATAAACAGCTTGATGAGTTTTTTAGCGGCCCTGCTTATTTTGCCTGGTTCTGGATGGGTAATATTGATGCATGGGGCGGCCCGCTGCCGCAGCATTGGATGGATACGCACAAAGAACTGCAAAAAAAGATATTAGAGCGTGAGCGCTCCTTTGGCATGAAACCCGTACTGTCCTCATTCACAGGGCACGTTCCGCCATCATTTAAAGATAAATTTCCTGGCGCCAAAGTAAAAAAAACCAACTGGGATGCCGGTTTCCCGGATGTTTATATCCTTGACCCTGATGATCCGATGTTTGAAACCATCGGTAAAAAATATATAGAAGCACAAACAAAGGAATTTGGTACTGATCACCTTTATTCTGCCGATACTTTTAATGAGAACGTACCGCCAACCAATGATTCCACCTATCTGAGCGGTATGAGTAAAAAAGTGTTTAACTCCATGGCTGCTGCCGATCCTAAAGCTATTTGGGTGATGCAGGGCTGGATGTTTCATTACAACAACAAATTCTGGCAGCCGCAGCAAATTAAAGCCTTATTAAACGCGGTACCTGATGAGCAGATGATCGTTTTAGATCTGTACAGCGATGCGCACCCGGTATGGAACCGCACCGAAGCTTACTACGGTAAACCCTGGATCTGGAGCATGCTGCAAAATTTCGGAGGCAATATTAGCCTATTTGGCCGCATGCGCCACGTTGCGGCCGATCCTGCAATAGCCCTGCATGACCCCGAATCAAAAAATATGCGGGGCATAGGCATCACCCCCGAAGGTATTGAACAAAACCCAGCCCTGTTTGCGTTAATGCTGGAAAACGTATGGACTGATACACCGGTTGACGCGGATAAATGGCTGGTTAACTATGCTCAAAGGCGTTATAGCCAAAGCAACGGTCAGATAAATGAGGCATGGCACATATTGCTGAATACTGTGTACTCAGGCGGCCTTACCGAGGGCGGCCCGGAATCCATCATTGTTGCCCGGCCAACGTTGAAAAAGACCATAGACAGGGTACTAACCAAACTGGACTATGACCCTGCACAACTGGTTAAAGCCTGGGGTTTATTTATCCAAGCGGCCGATAGTCTGAAACAAAGCGATGGCTTTCAGTACGATCTGGTAGATATTACCCGCCAGGTACTCGCAAATTACGCGGGACCGTTGCAGCAAAAAATGGCAGAGGCTTACAATAACAAGGATAAAGAGCACTTTGAGCAATATAGTACAGCGTTTTTGCAACTGATGGACGACATGGACGCCTTGCTAAGTACCCGTAAGGATTTTTTATTAGGTAAATGGATCAGCGAAGCACGGGCTAACGGAGTGACCGAAAAGGAAAAGAACCTGTATGAGTTTAACGCCCGCGACCTGGTTACCCTTTGGGGTGATAAAGAAAGTGGGCTAAGGGAGTACTCCAACCGTCAATGGGCGGGGCTCATCAAAGGCTACTATAAACCACGTTGGGTAATGTTTTTTAACCAGTTAAATAAAGATTTGTCGGCTGGGACTGCATTTGACGAAAAAGCCTTTGATCAACAGGTAAAAAACTGGGAATGGCAATGGGTAAACAAACATGATAATGCTTATCCAAATACGGTTAACGGTAATTCGGTAGAAAAAGCTAAACAACTATTTGAGAAATATAATGGCATAATTCAGCAAGCCTATAGTAAGCAGTAATGAACAGGCGCAACTATATTATTCTTTTAATTATTGTTCTGGCGGTTTTCAGTAACAAGGTTTACAGCCAGGCAATGAATGATCATATATTCCCCGCGCAGGCTTCGGCTAAGCCATTTATAAATTTTGACAGCAAAGGGTTCTTAATTAATGGTAAACGTACATTCCTGGTTTCGGCCGGTCTGGAGTATGCCCGGGTGCCACGTCAGTTATGGTATGACCGTTTGCTGCGTTTAAAACGCGCGGGTTTTAATTGTGTGGAGATTTATACCTTATGGAATTACCATGAGCCGCAGGAAGGTAAGTTCAACTTTACAGGCGACCACGATCTTAACGCGTTTTTGAATATGGTTAAAAGCCTGGGTATGTATGCCATAGTTCGTGTCGGGCCATATTATTGCGCCGAGTGGGATATGGGCGGTTATCCGGTATGGCTAAAATTTAAGCCGGGCTTAAGGGTAAGGGAAGATAACGCTGAATTTGAAAAATTTGTTGATCGCTTTTTTGATAGGCTTTTACCTATTGTATGCGGCCAGCAGATTAACAAAGGTGGCCCGGTAATCATGGTTCAGCTGGAAAACGAGCACAATGAAGGCTGGGGAACAGTAACGCCAAATAATTACTTTAGGCATTTGCAAAGTAAGGCTTTGGATATGGGCCTGCAGGTTCCATACTTTTTCAGTGGTCTTCACCATTCAAGTGACCCTGCCGGCGATGATATACTGGACGATCCAAAACGCCCCAATCCTTGGTTCTCTACAGAGTTTTGGAGCGTATGGTATTCCCAATACGGCGCAAAGCCTGCCGATTCGGCTGTGTATAGCAGGCGCACCTGGAAAATAATAGCGCATGGTGGCGGCGGCTACAATTATTATATGGCACATGGCGGGTCAAACTTTGGATATACCAATAATGATGAAGACGCGGCCTCTTATGATTATGGAACGGCCGTTGGGCAGGCAGGCGATCTCCGCCCTGTTTATTATGCTTTTAAACGTGCCGCAACATTCGCGCGCGGCTTTCAGGATATATTAGAGAACAGTATTGATGCTGCCTCGTCGTATAAAAATATAACTGCTGGTCATGATCTGAAAATTACGGCACGATCCGGCGCAGGCGGTGATCTTATCTTTCTGGATAACCCCGGAACCAATTCAATTAAAGCTACCGTTAGTGTTGACACCACAATACCCACATCTAACGTAACAATAGCCCCCGGCGAAATTTATCCGCTGGTGCATAATTTTAGTATTAGTAAAGCAATTAAGCTTAACTGGGCGCTTACGCGTATATACGGATTGGTAAAACAAGGCAGCACCACAACTATTCTGGTTGAAACCAGGAAGGACAATCCTACGTCGCTTTTTTTTAAGGTAAGTGCAAAGCCAACCCTCATTAAAGGAAAAGATAGTTTTAAAGTAGCCGGTAGTACTATCTATTTAGTAACTCCGCCGCGGGAAACAAATAAACCGGCAGAGTACATCTTTGAAGTTTCAGGTCAGCGTGTCCGTGTTTTAGCAATGAGCTCAAAGGATATGGATAAAACCTGGCTTGTAGAGCAACCGGGAACCAATATTATTGTCAACGGTGCTTCATACCTTGGAGAAGTGAAGGAGCAGAATAAACAGCTACTGGCAAATGCAGAATATCCTTTGTTGGCTAAAAAAGACGGGGAGATCAGGGTATACGCAGAAAAGTTATCTTCCACATTAAGCCCTGTTTATCATGATATTGCAAGTTCAATTTCAACTATTAATTTATCTCCATGGCAAAACAAAAATGCGATGGTTTATGCCGAAACTGGTTATAATGATAAAAACTGGTTCAGTTCGGCCAATCCCATGCAAATGGGAGCTGATTGTAATACCACTGCCGATGCGTGGTACCGCACTCAATTAAACATACCATCCTCAGGTAAATATACCATGCAGGTTGATGGCGGCGACCGTGCTACCGCCTTTATTGATGGCAAGCAGGCCGTTCGCTGGAAGGTGAGGAATGGTGAGGTAACGTTTGATATAGAAAAAGGCAGGCATACCCTGGCAGTATTTACCGCGCATGATGGCCGGGATAAACTGCCTACCTATCAGGGGATAATTACTGATGTGGATAAAAAAGGTTTATCAGGGCAGGTGCTGCTAAAAAAGGGAGGTCCTTTTATCAGTAGCGCTGCTAACTGGTATTTTATAAAGGCCGCCAAAGCAGAAGACGTAAAAGGCAATATACCTGTATTTGATACTGTTAGCTGGAAAAAATACGCCATTGGTGATGATGTATTTGACAAGCACGAAGGTTTTGGCTGGTTTCAAACCATTATTCCCGTCCCCGGGGGTAATCCTTCAAAATTGGTCATCAATTTCAGAAGCGTTGATGAAGATGCTACCGTGTTTGTTAATGGTAAACGGGTAGCGGGCCACAAAGGGTGGAACTCGCCGTTTCAAGTTGAAATTAATGACGCAGAAATACTTAAAAAGCCTATTGCCCTCACTTTATTTATAGAAAATTACTCAAATGAGGGTGGGATAGATCAGCCCGTAAAAATAAACAGCATTGGCGCTGCTGAGGTATTAACAGGCTGGAAAATGTTGGGCGGTCCCGGTGATCCTGATGCAGCCAATGGCTGGAACAAAATGGCTTTAAAAACAACATTTGCAGGTCCGCAATTTTTCCGTTCACAGTTCTCCGTTCCCCGGCAAAAAGGGATACACCTGATTTGGCGCGTACATACCGACGGACTGAGTTATGGCTCGGTATGGGTAAATGGTCATAACCTGGGCCGTTACCCCGAAAAAATTGGCAACATTGGCATGTATATACCCGAGTGCTGGTTAAAAGCTGGCCTAAACCAATTGGTGATATATGACGAAAACGGTAACCGCCCCGATAAGGTGCGAGTAATAACCGAAAAAGAAGCCGGCAGAATAACCTATAAAATACAAACAGCTATTCATTAAACACTAAAATATAACATGGCCCTATCCAAAGACAGATTTATAACACTCGACATTTTCAGGGGGATGACGATATGTTTCATGATCATTGTGAACGCCCCAGGTTCGGGTGCGCTGCAATGGGTCCCGCTTGATCATGCCGCCTGGTTTGGTTTTACACCTACCGATCTGGTTTTTCCTTCTTTTCTTTTCGCGGTGGGCAACGCGCTCAGTTTCTCCAAAAATAAATTTGAAAACAACAGCGCCTTTCTACAGAAAATAGGCAAGCGTACCCTGATCATATTTTTACTGGGGTACCTTATGTACTGGTTCCCTTTTGTACACCGTGAGGCTGGGGGATGGGCGTTTAATCCGCTGGGCAATACCCGTATTATGGGAGTTTTGCAACGTATTGCGCTTTGTTATTTTTTCGGGTCGCTTATTGTACACTACTGTTCAAAAAGGACAGCCATCATAATTTCGGTTGTGCTTTTATTAGGCTATTGGATATTCTTACTATTGCTTGGCGAACCCGGAAAAGAATTAACCATGTTGGGCAATGCCGGTACAAAGCTTGATATTTTAATTATGGGCAACGCACATTTATACCATGACAAAGGCGGTCCTATAGCTTTTGACCCCGAAGGTTTGTTAAGTACTTTACCGGCCATTGTAAATGTGATAGCCGGTTACCTGGCGGGGGCATATATACAGCGTAAGGGGCGCAATTATGAGTCCGTAGCTAAACTATTAATCGCTGGGGCTTGCCTTATTGGTATAGGGTTGTTTTGGGCACAGTTTTTTCCATTGGCCAAAAAATTATGGACGAGCACGTTCACCCTGCTTACCATTGGTATTGATCTGGTGATCATTGGCATACTGGTTTATATTATCGAAATAAAGAATATCCGGCGGGGCACCAATTTTTTCCTGGTGTTTGGCCGTAACTCACTGGCTATTTACCTGTTGTCGGAGTTACTGTTCACTGTGATATCAACCATTTGGGTAAAACCCAACTTGAGTTTTTATGATTGGATAAACCGGGTGTTTTATCAGCCGCTTTTTCCGGGTGCGTTGGGCACATTGGTTTTTGCATTATGCTATATGATGCTTTGCTGGTTTGTGGGCTACCTCATGGATAAAAGAAAGATCTATATTAAAATATAAGTTAAGGATGTACAAAACGTTTTATGGGCTAATGAAATATGCCATATTGCTGTTAGTAATTGTGGCATATAAAAATAGTTATGCCCAGCGCAGGTCGCCCGTTTCCTATGTAAACCCATTTATAGGCACAACCAAAAGCAGTTCGCTTACCCGTTGGGGTAGTGATGGCGGCACTTATCCCGGCGCGGTGGCGCCCGCTGGTTTTATACAAATAAGTCCCGAAACCCGAATCAGGGGTTACAACTATGCCGATTCATCTGTTTATTATTTTAGTTGTTTTGGGCATTATAGCGGTTTCCCGGTAGGTTCGGCGGGTAATTTGTTTATTATGCCACTAAGCGGAGAAAAACAATTTGAAGTTGGAAAATACAGCAGCCGTTTTTCGCACCGCAATGAAATAACGCGGCCGGGTTATTATAAAGTTAAATTCAGCGATAATAACATTATTACAGAAGCCAGTGCCGCTACACGTACGGGTATTATGCGGTTTACGTTCCCGGCAAAAATAAAGGCACAGTTGTTTATTGGCAATGCCGGCGACATTACGGTTCTTTCAGGGCGTTTGCTGCATGGCGCTGCTCTGAATACTGTAATTAATTTTAGTGAGGATTATGCCGGTAAGAAACAAGTAAAAGACGGCTATATTTTTACGTTTAAAAACAACGGCTCCGGGCCAAAGGTTATCCAAATTAAGCTAAGCACATCTACAGTAAGTTTTGCCGGGGCGCAAAATAATATCGACACGGAAACAGGCAAACTAAGTTTCGAAGCATTTACCAGGCAAACAGCAAATGAATGGGCAAAACAACTGTCGGCTGTTGATATAAGCGATAGCAGCGAAACCAATAAAACCATATTTTATACAGCACTTTATCATTCGCTCCTGATCCCATGGGTAGTTTCTGATGTCGACGGAAATTACCGGGGAGAGGACGGCGCTATTCATCATGCGAGCGGAAAATGCCAGTATGGCGGTTTTTCTCCCTGGGATACCTTCCGGTCCCTGCACCCGTTACTAACGCTTTTGTATCCTCAAAAGCAAAAAGATATTGTTTTATCCATGCTGGATATTTATAAGCAAACCGGTCATTTGCCTACCGAAAGCATGACCGGCAACCACGCGATACCTATTATTGTGGATGCTTATCTTAAGGGAATCACCGGTTTTGATAAAGCACTGGCCTACAAAGCCATGAAAAGTAACATTGTTGATTCGCCATTTGTGCAGAAAGATATGGGCATATACCACCGGATGAACTATGTACCCTATACCAATTCTGAGTCGGTTACCCGTACGGTAGAGTATGCTTATGATGATTGGGCTTTATCGCAATATGCAAAGCTGGTAATGAAAAACGAAACCGACTACCAGCTTTTGTGGCAAAGAGGGTTCAATTACCACAAACTGTTTCATCCGGCAGACTTATTTTTACTACCACGATCGGGTAGCGATTTTAAGATAAACCCGGCAATGTCAGGCTATAAAGAGGGGGATAAATGGATATATTCCTACTTTGTACCGCATAATGCCAAAGACCTGGTAAACTTAATGGGGGGTAACGAAGCGTTCGCCAATCGCTTGGATTCTGCTTTAAGAAACAAGGTTATACTATTTGATAATGAAACGGTTATACATTTACCGTATCTGTTTAATACCGCCGGCCGGCCCGACCTTACCCAGGCATGGTGCCGGGACATCATGTTAACAAGGTATAAAAACAGTCCCGATGGTTTACCCGGCAATGATGACCTGGGGGCAATGTCAAGCACTTATGTTTTCAACGCGTTGGGGATATTTCCGGTAACTCCCGGCAGGCCTGAATACGCAATAGGTTCGCCGTTGTTTAAAAGTGTAAAATTGCATCTGGCCAATAACAAAACTCTGGTGATTGAAAGTGAGAATCAATCTGCAGCCAATGGCTTTGTAAATTCATTAGCCGTTAATGGCCGTGATTATGAAAAGCTGATAATACCTCATTCCTTAATTGCAGGGGGCGGCACACTGAAGTTTGTTATGGGTAATAAACCTAATAGCTGGCCTTTGGATAAAGACCCTGTCGAATTATCTGAAACGAAAGCCCCGGTGGATATAGCGCTGTTAAAATATAACCTTGCGAAAAACAGGATAGAACCCAACGAGTCTTTATGGATCCGGTTTTCATTGAAAAACAATGGCTCAACAGGCACAAAAAATATACAGCTATTTGCCGATGGTAAAAAGGTAGCCGCAAAAAATGTTCTGGTAACCGGGGGAGAAACTTTAACAGACTCTATAAGCTGCAGATTATATCCTTTGGGTAAGGTAACTATAGGGCTGGAAAACACTGGTGGTACAGTGGTTGAAGTTATTGACCCTGCCGAACCGGTAAAAGTCCCGTTTGAAATATCAGCCATCACCTTTAAGCCGCTCATACATCAAAATGATGAGCAATTAATAAGCTTTACTGTTAAAAACATTACAGGCAGGGATCAGTCATTTATGATACCGGTAAAAGTGAACGACTCCCTTTTATATACAGATCATTTACAGCTTGCCCCGGGAGAAATTAAAACCGTTGATCATCGTTTTAATATCGCAGCATCTGGGATTAAACAGCTTGCTATCAGTAATATAACATCAATATATAAAGTATTTAATGACGATGCAGGATCGTTATTGCTTGATCTTTCGCTTGTTGAAAAAAATAATGACCGGCTTATTGCCGACAAGTCTGGTTTTGGGAATGATGCCCATATCATCGGTTCAAAACAAGTTAAAGTAACGGATAGAAAACAGTTGCTGCTTGGGGATGATTGTTTTGTTGAAGTACCCAATGCCCGAAGCCTTGACAACATGGGTCAAACTATTACCATGATGGCATGGGTTTACCCGGAAGGGCAGGAAACCGGACTGGTTGATATGTTAACTAAAGGTGATACCCATGTTTTGCAAATGGGTGCCAATAAAACGCTTACCTTTTTTGCCGGTGGCTGGGGCAGGGGCGACTGTACTGTAAACTTGCCGCAAAACTGGAAACAGCACTGGCATCATATAGCCGGTGTATGTAATGGCAACCTTTTGGCTGTTTATATTGACGGCAAATTGTGCGGCACATCAACCGTTGAGGGACCTGTTAATTTATCGGTAGCTAATAAATGGCAGATAGGTCGCAATGAAGAGTTCCCGTCAGAAAGGATATTTCATGGCTATATGGATAATATAAAAGTTTACGCGCAGCCATTAACCGCTAAGGAGATCATATCAGTGTTTAATAATGAACAGCCCGATTTTAAAAATTAAATTGATCAAGCTGATTGCGATCGGTAATACAGATATCATAATAACAACAAAGGCCGCTCATTGCGGCCTTTGTTGTTATTATAGCTTCTTTTAGTTCACATCAAACCAAAGCCTGGTGGTTAACACGTCGGCACCCTGATGGGCAACGGCGGCTTTGTAGCTGGTTCCATTAAGGGATTGTTCTGTTCCCGGGTAAATAAACCTGACAGGCATTTTTTCGTTCAGCGCGCCTGCAACGGCCGGTTGTAGCTGCGGATAATCTAAACGGCGCCATTCGGCAAACGCCTCAAGGCCCTGGCCAAATAAAGCTATCCATTTTTGATTGCCAATGGATTTTTTGAAATTTGAAGCATCATATTGAACCGCCGCGGAGTTAACATAGGTAGAAATGTCGGTATCGGTAATTCCATATTGCTTTAATGATGCTTGTATGGCCTGTGTATAAAGTGCGGCGGCGTTTCCGGCAATAAAACCACGGGCTACAGCTTCGGCCTGATCAAACAATACTTCGGCGTAACTGATGATCACAGCCGGTGCTTTAGGCGCCAGGAAATAGGTACCTGGTTTTGATGTTTTGGTGAAGCCCAGGCTGCTGGCATCACCAACCAGTAAGCCATTAGGTATGCCTACATAGGTTTTTGGTGTTGGGTCCTTAGTAGGACTGGCATAAACAGGCAGCCGCGGGTCTTTTAATTCAAATAGCTTGTCAACAATTGTTTTACTGATACGGTAATCATCACGGGTATCAAACAAATTACTGATGGGGTTCTGGTTAGGAGAGGCGTCATAAAGCACTTGTGCTATCTCGCCGTTTGAACTGATATATCCGCTGCCTTCAGCCTGTATATCGGCTAACACCTGTTTGGCCTTGTCTGGTTCACGATCTGCAATGCGAAGCGCTATACGTAGGCGCAGGGAGTTGGCAAACTTTTTCCATGAAGTAATATTGTTGCCGTAAATAACGTCGCCCAAAATGGCTTTGCCCGATGGATCAAGCGATGCCTGTGCCGCTTTCAAATCATCAAGCAAGGCAAAATAAACATCTTTTTGCGCATCATATGCCGGCGTTAAAAACTCGTCGATATTGATAGATTGTTTATAAGGTATATCACCATACTGATCTGTAAGCAGTGTAAACACCCATGAACGCAGCACCAATGCAACACCTTTATAGTTAGGAGTGGCCTGTGCGTCGGCCAGTGCAATGATCTTGTTGAGGTTAACTATCCCTTTTGAATAACCAATTGTCCACAGGTCCTGAAACGACCCATTGGTGTAAATATACCTGTCGGGGTCTGTATATTGTATCTTGGCCCAGTATTGTACAAAAAGCAGGCTGGCATCCATGTTGTTGGCTGTTCCCCAATATGTATCGGCCGTATTTTTTATGGCTGCGGTAAGCAAATAATCTGGCTGCGGGTTTTGTGTTGCATTTGGGTTTTGGTTAATATCAACCAGTTCTTTTTTGCAGGATGCTAATGAAAGCGATATTGCACCTGATAGTAATATGAATATATATTTGATTTTCATGATCTTAGAATTTAAGGTTAATATTAAAACCAATGTTGCGCACGGTTGGCAGTGTTAAGTCTTCCAGGCCTTGTCCGTTGCCGGTATTGAAAGCGGTTTCAGGATCAATGTTTGGCGCGTTTTTATGAATGATCAACAGGTTACGGCCAACAACAGCTACTGATGCACCTTCAAAACCTATACGTTTTGCCCATTTTTGAGGCACAGTGTAGCCCAGTTTTATTTCCCGTAATTTAACGTATGACGCGCTATAAACAAATGGCTCATCGGCATTGGTCAGTGCCTTATAATATGCCTGAGCCGATAAAATAGTATTGTTTTTGCTGCCATCACTCTTTGCACCGTTAAAAATAATACCGTCATGATAAATAGTTTCGCCGTTAGGACCGGCAGTTCCGGTAAAAGGCACCGCAGTGGCCGATGAAGAGTTACCAGGCAGGTAATAGCTTATACCGCCATTCTTGGCGCCGCGGCCAGGCAGGGTAGACGCCAGGATACCGGTGTAGGTACCTGTACTGTTTGTACCAGAGTAAATTGAGCCGCCTATATGGGCATCAATCAACACACTCAGGTTTATGCCTTTGTATGTGAAACTGTTGTTTATGCTACCCAGCCAGTTTGGCGTATATTTACCCAGGTATTTTTGGTCGGGATCAACAACTGGCGTTCCGTCGGCCGCTATAACAACCCGACCACTTGCATCACGCTGAAAAGAGCTGCCGTAAATGGAACCATAAGGTTTCCCTACAGCTGCCAACACTTGTACATTGCCATCAGATCCTAATATATAGCTCTGCAGCCTGTTTTCTCTGTCTAAAGAAACAACCTTACTTTTGTTACGCGAGTAATTTACATTTACATCCCAGCTAAAGTCTTTTAGTTTTACAGGTGTTAAGCCCAACTGAACCTCTAAGCCTTTATTGTTAATGGTACCGCCGTTAATCAGCTTTTGGCTGTAGCCCGTTGTTGGGCTTACCAGAACTTTGATAATTTGATTGATACTGTTGGTGTTATAAACGCTGGCATCTAAACGGATCCTGTCATTAAAAAAGCCCAGTTCAAAACCGGCCTCTGCAGAGGTTGTTGTTTCAGGCTTTAAATTGGGATTGAGCTGTACATTATTGGCGCTTTGCTGCGGATTGCCAAGAAAAGGAGCCGTAAAATCATAAGTGTTGATCAGGTTATAAGGATCTGTAGCCTTACCTACCTTTGACCACCCACCACGTAATTTAGCATAGCTCAGGATATCGCTTCTAATATCCAATGCTTCTGACAGTACCAAACTTCCGTTAACAGAAGGGTAGAAGTATGATAAACTTGCCCTTGGGAGGGTAGATGACCAGTCGTTACGCGCGGTAACGTTGATGAAAGCATAATTCCTGAAACCTATTTGTCCGGATGCAAAGTAGCTGTATATTTTAGACTTTGCATAATAGTTTGACGATATGAGCGGATCGCGTGAATTGCTGAGTGTATACAAACCGCTTACCGCTAATTTTGGCGCTTTTTGGTCATTTTGTTCAAATGTATTCACCCTGATATTACCACCTATCAACGCGTCGATAGAAAAATCATCGTTTAATTTTTTGGTGTATTGTAACCGGCCTTCGGTGTTGGTTTCGGTAACGTCATAGGCATCTTCTTCGTACGAGCCAAATGGTGTACCGTTGGTGCCGTAGGCAATTTTAATTTTACGCCTGTCATTATAATAATCGGTACCCGTACGGAAATTGGCCGACAAGCCGTCAATAATTTTATAGTTCAGCTCGGCACTACCTATAAAACGGTTGCGGGTTTGGCCTACCGTGTTTTCATAAGCCAAAAAGTAAGGGTTGCTGTAGTAACTATTGTTCCAGTTAAAGGTGTTGCCGTTAGCGTCCCTGTAATTTCTTAGCTGGCTGATATCAACCTGCCTGCCAAACCAGGTAAATTGCAGCATGGTACTGGTTGATCTTTTGCCACCGGAGCCGGGTAAATTGCCTGCGTCATCCTTAATATAGTTAGCAATAGTAGTTAATGTTAATTTAGGTGTTAATTTATAAGTGCCGTTCAATAAAAATGAATTACGCCCTTGTGAGGTGTTTGGTATAACCCCCGTTTTATGAAGGTTGTTATAAGACAGGCGAAAATCGTATTTATCGCCAGAGCTTGCCAGTGATACACCATTATTTAAAGTAACCCCGGTTTTAAAGAAACTGCTTACATTATCCGGATGCGCTATAAATGGCACGGGTTTGCCATTTGAATTGAACTGGGGGATAAGTGAGCCGTCCAACGCGGGGCCCCAGCTTTCGTCAACACCGTCATTAACGCCGCCGCCTTTACCATCAACATAGCTGAACTGCCCATTGGAACCCTGCCCGTATTCGTTTTGGTATTTGGGCAGACCTAATAAGCTCGAGAACGATGTATTTGAATTGATGGTAACGCCCAGGCCTTTGACACCTTTGCCCGTTTTTGTTTTTATTAAAATTACACCATTAGCGGCTCTTGAACCATACAGCGCCGCCGCATTGGGCCCTTTTAGTACCGATATGGATTCAATATCCTCGGAGTTAATATCAGATATTGGGTTGGCAAAATCCCTTGAGCCGCCGGTACCTAACCGTTGTGTGTTATCAACCGGTAAGCCATCTATTACAAACAAGGGCTGGTTATCATTAGCAATGGAGGTTTCGCCGCGAATGATGATACGCGATGATCCCATATCACCCTGGCTGCTGGTAACATTTACACCGGCTATTTTACCCGAAAGTGCATTTACCAGGTTGGTTTCTTTGGCCTCAGATATATCTTTTGATTTTAATCCCTGGACAGCATAACCCAGTGATTTTTTATCTTTTGATATGTTCAAGGCTGTAATCACCACCTCATTCAAAGAGTTGGCCAGTTCATCAAGCGTTATCTGAAGCGTGGTTTCGTTTTGAGTAACAGGTATTTCTTTGGGAGTAAAGCCAATGTAAGTTATTCTTATTACATCGTTCACTTTGGCGTTTATGGTAAATTTACCCTCATTGTTGGTTTGTGCTCCGTTGGTTGTACCTTTTACAGAAACACTTACACCGGGCAGGGGCAGTCCGTCAGACTTGGCGGTCACCACCCCGCTTATTTTAACTGATTGTGCGGCAACAGTTTGGACGAAAATAATAGGCAATAGTATTGCCAGCAATAATTTGTAGTTTTTAAACATGGTAATAGATCGTAAAGTGGTTAATAGTACCAGATACAGTATTTAAAAGACGATCAGTTAATAATAGTTAGCGGGTATTATACCCGGCTGCTTATAATGCCCTGTAAAATTGTAAAGGTTGATTATTGATATTGTTTATAGCTAATGCAAAGCATTAAAACGCCTTTAACAATTTACTTTTAGCAGCAACAATGCCTTGTTTGCATTCGGGCGGCAGCATTGCGGGTAGCAGATTGCAGAGAATAATAATTGTTTAAGAAGATGGTGTTAAGCGTACTTTGTGTTTTCATGTACTGTGATATATTTATAAATGTAGATTGTGGATGCACTTGCTGTTATAATGCTGGTTCTGTTACACGGAAGCCGGCAGACGATTTTTTAAATGTTGTTCTTGTTTTTTCCTGTTCATAGCGATGAATAACATAGTTAAGTAGAATTAATAAAAATATTAATGAGATATAGTTGAACAGAAATACAGGGGAGAGGCAGTACATGCAGCTTTTGGCTGCCGGTATGTGTAGTATCATTATCTTTTCTGCTTTATTGCAGATAGGAATTAGCACCTTTATAACCATGCGTACAGGTTGCTAAGACATCACAGGGCCTGTCCCTCAGTCTTTCTGGATAATCAAAATTGAAATAAAGAACGATTTATGGTGCAAATATGTAAATAATTCTACTAATTCCATAGAATTAATATAAATATTAAAATCAACAGGCGGTTTTTACAATAGCATGGCATATTGCAGGCATTTTGATTGGATAGTGCCTGCTAAAAATGCAGGAGAAACAGTTTACAAGTACAGATAAAACGATTAAGTAAAAAAATCAAAGGTTTTTAATGAATATGATCTTAAAAATAAGAGATTTGCCGGAGCCTGGTTAAACAAGGATCATTTACCAATTATGTTTCTTAAACTATTTATTACAAATAAGGTTTCTAAACAAGCTGCCTTAACCGTAGTACAGGCCTGATACCATTTTTTGATATACATTATGAATTGCATGAAATTTAAGCACAGCGTTTATTTATTAGGTTTACTGGGCATTTTTTATGGGAGCGCGAGCGCCCAGAAAGCAACGGTTGCCCGGCAATTGGATGAAGTAGATTATGTGAACCCGTTAATTGGTACAGCTGTAAAAGGCTTTGGCAAAGGCCTGGATGGCGGCGGAACCATGCCTTGTGTAAATGTGCCTTTTGCCATGACCAACTTTGTTGCCCAAACGCGGGAAAATAAAATGAGCTATATGGTATATCATTATGAAGATGATGCCGTTATTGGGCTCACTGCCACACATCAGCCTACCGTTTGGATGGGCGATTACGGGTACGTATCTGTAATGCCGCAGGTTGGTAAGCTAAGGGTATTGCCAAAAGAACGAATGCTTTTATTTAATCATAAAGACGAGATATCCAAACCGTACTATTATGCGGTAAAATTAAAAACTACCGGTACAGAAAAAATCAAAGCCGAAATAGCAGGCGCTAATACCTGTGGTATGTTCAGGTTTACTTTTCCTAAGGCTGATCAGGCGCATCTGATCATTCAGGGTATCAACCTGAATCCGGCATTGACCGACTGGGCCAATGATTATACCGTACGGATGAAGAAACTAAAAGGCTACGTGTACGTGGATACCGTTAATAACGAAATAACCGGTTACAATCCCGACCGGCAATCGGCTCAGCTCGGCCCGGAGCTAAAGAACTTTAAGGGCTATTTTATCATCAAATTTAATAAACAGATAAAAAAATATGGCACCTGGGATAAACAAGTGATCAATAAAGGCAGTCATGAGCAGTACGGCACACGAATGGGGGCTTTCATTTCTTTTCGTACAAAAGCAAATGACGAAGTAAAAGTAGCAGTAGCTACATCTTTTATCAGTATTGACCAGGCAAGGGATAACCTGAAGAAAGAGATCCCGGATTGGGATTTTGATAAGGTTGTAAAAAGCACGCGTTACCAATGGCAGCAATCGTTAAAAACCATACAGGTAGCCGGGGTAACTAAAGATCAAAAGACCATTTTTTATACCGCGCTGTTCCATACGCTGTTATTTCCCCGCCAGTTTTCTGAATACGGCAGATATTACAGCGCATTTGACGATAAAGTTCATCATGGTTCTTCCTATAATGATTATTCGCTTTGGGATACTTTCAGGGCGTTGCACCCCTTGTTAACGCTTACGCAACCCCAGCGGGTTGATGACATGGTTCAGGCACTGTTGCAAATGTATAAAGAGGGAGGATGGATGCCCATGTGGCCAAATCCAACATATACCAACATTATGATAGGTACCCACGCAGATGCAGTTGTAGCCGATGCTTATGTAAAAGGTTTCCGTGGGTTTAACACAAAATTAGCTTATGAAGCCCTGCACAAGGATGCTTATGAAGCGCCGGATGGCGATACCCATAAAAGATGGGGCGACCGCGACCTATGGACAAGCTTTGAAGCAAGAGGCGGCCTTACCAATTACCATCAACTGGGATATATACCGGTGGATAAAACAAAAGAATCGGTTTCGCGCACCATTGAATATGCTGTTGACGATTATGCCGTAGCCCAAATGGCAAAGGGCTTAGGCAAGGATAATGATTATAAACAGCTGATGACCTGGAGCAGGAACTATCAGAATGTATATAACAAAGCGACCGGTTTTATGGCCCCGCGTAATTCTGACGGGCAGTTTTCAGCCAAACCCGATTCCGGGTTTACTGAGGGTACAAAATGGACCTATACCTTTGGCGCCATGCATGATGTACCGGGGATGATCAAACTAATGGGGGGAGAAAAGCAGTTTGCAGACAAATTAAGTAAAAATTTTAGCGGAGGCCATTACCGCGCCGATAATGAACCCGGCCATCATTACCTGTACCTGTTTAATTACTGCGGCATGCCGTGGAAAACCCAGGAACTTGTGCGCGAGCATACATCGACCCAAAATTTCAGGAATGCGCCTGTTGGTATAAACGGAAACGATGATTGCGGGCAGACTTCGGCATGGTATATATTCAACGTTATGGGTTTTTACCCCGTAGCCCCGGCATCTGGTGTTTATAGTATAGGTGCACCGCAGTTTCCATACATGGTTTTAAACCTGCAGCACAGCAAAAAGCTGATTATAAAGGCCACAGGGCTTTCGGCCAAAAACAAGTATGTGAAGGAAGTAACCTTTAACGGGAAACCTATCAAAGATTTTATGATCTCGCATGAGGATATAAGCAGGGGCGGAACCCTTGCCTTTACCATGACCGGCAGTCCGCAAAAATAATATTGGTTAGCCGGTAATAAGAGATACGAATTTAAAGGGTATTAAACAGTTCCGGTTGATGCCCTTACTACCAGTTTGGATGGTAAAATGATATTTTCCCTTTCCATTTGGATGGGCCTGCCAGATAGATGCCGAAACAGCAGTTCCGCAGCCTTACGCCCCATTTCATAGGCGGGTTGCAAAACTGTGGTAAGCGGCGGGTTAAGTATGGAAGCTGTTATCTGGTTGGTAAAACATACCACCTTAATATCGTCCGGAATATTTAGCTTCATTTCTTCACAGGCCAGGTATGTAGTAGTAGCCAGGTGTTCAACTGTGGCGATAATACCATCGGGTTTTACGGTATCAATGTGCTGCTTTAAAAAAGCTATATTGTCATGCGTATATTTATTAGCGCAGCTGATCACATTGTTATCATTAGGTTTTATGCCCTGCTCAGTCAGGGCCTTTTTATACCCCTCTTCGCGTGCCTGTAAAATTGACGGGTAACCCTCAATAGTAACCAGCGAAATATTTTTACAATCCTGCTCCAGCAAATGACGGGTAGCCATGTAGGCGCTGTTAAAATCATCGGTTTTTATCTTTGCCGTGGGTATATCCTCACATACCCTGTCAAAAAAAACAATTGGTACACCCATTTGCTGCAGGTCCTGTATATGTTTAATATCCTTGGTATTACTGGCTACAGACATTAAAACGCCATCAACCCGGCCGCTTGTCAAATCATTAAACATCTGGGCTTCGCGTTCATAGCTATCATGCGTCAGGTATATTAAAGCGTGATATTTTTCCTGATCCACAATGCTTTCAATACCATTAATTGCCTGGCTAAAAAAGCTATCTGCAATTTCAGGGATCACAATGGCAATGGTATTACTGGAGCGTTTTCTGAGGCTGCTCGCATATGGATTTGGAACATAATGCAGCAGTCGGGCAGTTTCAATGACCCTTTGTTTTGTTTCGTCCCCTATATCATGACTATCCCGGAGTGCTTTGGATATTGTTGCAATAGAAACGTTTAACACTTTGGCAAGTGTTTTCATGTTTACTTTATTATTCTTTGTTCCGTCGGTCATTAGTATGAAGGTGTTTCAAAGCTCCAGTTCACTTCAATAAGTTATAAAAATGGTAATCTTATTAACGCAAAATTACAGGTGTTTATGGTTTTTGCAGGGCTTATAAAAAAAGTTTAGCAATATAATAAAAAATAGGGCTTGCAAAACCCGGGACATAGAATGAGCATGGGAAATTTAGGTAAACGTTTAAGCAAATAAATCGGGTGTTTTTGATGAATTTGATTTCTAAAATAAGGAAATTTGTATAACACAGCTATCAGGATTAGCTATAAAGGACTGTTTACCAATTATATTTCCTTTTTAATTATAATGTTATGAGCAAGATTACCGGAACACCAGATCAGGGCCCTTTAGATTCAATAGAAGAATGGGAAGACGATTTATTAATTCGTTACCCTGACGCAGATTCAATAGCGGCCGGGCGTGATACCGAAGCCTACCGTAATTACGAAACCACAACAAAAGATTCCGTTCGTGAGTTTTATCGCTTGCAGCATATAAATCAAACTTATGATTTTGTTCTGCAAAAAAAAGAACAATACCTGTCGTTCGATAAAAAAGAAATGTCGGTTTGGGATGCGTTTGATTTTCTTAACCAGTTGGTTGACGATTCTGACCCTGACACAGACCTTGATCAGTTACAACACCTGCTGCAAACCTCTGAGGCCATCCGCGCTGATGGCCGGCCCGACTGGATGGTACTTACCGGGTTATTTCATGATATGGGTAAGGTGTTATGTCTTTTCGGGGAGCCGCAATGGGCTGTAGTGGGCGACAGCTACCCGGTAGGGTGTGCTTTTTCTGATAAGATCGTGTTTTCTGAATATTTTGCAGAGAATAAAGATCACCATGATCCCCGTTATAACACCAAGTATGGTGTTTATGAGCCAAATTGTGGTTTAGAGAACGTGCATATGACATGGGGACATGATGAGTATGTTTACCATATGATGAAGCCATACCTGCCCGAAGAAGCATTGTATATGTTGCGTTATCATTCGTTTTATCCGCAGCACCGCGAAAACGCTTACAGTCATTTGATGACGCCGCATGATCATCGCTTGTTTAAAGCGGTGGCCTTGTTTAACCCGTATGACCTTTATTCAAAAAGCCCTGTTCCACCTGATTGGAATAAGCTGCGTCCGTATTATGAAGATCTTGTAGCCAAATACCTGCCTGCTACACTCAAATTTTAATAAGGATATCATCACCATATAGCTGCCGCACGATTTTTTCGTGCGGCATTGCCAATTCATTTTATTTCATAGATTTGAAAAATTGAACCGGCCCCGAAAATTAATGGCCTAAATTTCCTATTGCAAAAAAACACTCATGCTGAATCACATTTCTACGGCCGATATTTTGGTCTTTTTTTTCTATTTCATTTTGGTTTCTTGTTACGGGTATTTCGTTTATCGGCGGAAAAGAAATGAAACGAATAGCAGTTCGCACAGTTTTTTCCTGGCCGAGGGTTCGCTTACCTGGTGGGCAATAGGGGCATCTATCATTGCGTCAAATATCTCGGCCGAGCAGTTTATAGGCATGAGCGGCGATGGTTTTTTCGCGGGCATAGCTGTTGCGGTATATGAGTGGGTAGGGGCCGCCGCGCTCATTATTGTAGCTGTGTTTTTTATGCCGGTGTATATCAAGAACAAGATATTTACCATGCCGCAGTTTCTGCAAAACAGGTATAACAGCGGGGTGGCATTGGTAATGTCTATATTCTGGTTGTTTTTATATGTATTCATTAACCTTACTGCCATATTGTATTTGGGAGCTATAGCCATTAACAGTTTACTTGGCGGCGAATATTTCCACTGGGTTATGGTAGGCCTGGCCATATTTGGTGCAATTATCGCTTTGGGCGGAATGCGGGTTGTAGGTTATACAGACGTAATACAGGTTGGTGTACTTGTTGTGGGCGGTTTGGCTATTACTTATTTGTCGCTCACCATTGTAAGCCAGAAATTTGGTTTTGGAACAAATGCCCTTACGGGGTTCAATTTGTTGCTGAAAGATTCGCCTGATCATTTTCATCTTATATTTAAAAAGCCTGCAGCCGGGGCATCAACGGAAACCATAACCAAGTACCTTATTTTACCTGGTTTTGCTATGTATGTATCAGGCCAGTGGATCAGTAACCTAAACTATTGGGGTTGCAATCAGTACATAACACAACGCGCCTTAGGTGCCAATATCACCACGGCCCGTACCGGTATTTTATTTGCAAGCATGTTAAAAATATTAATGCCGGTAATTGTAATGCTGCCCGGTATTGTGGCTTTTGTATTATATAAACACGGCCATCTGCCCGAATTAGGTAAAGGGGGTAAGGATGGTGCTTATTCGGCCATATTATCGTTTTTGCCTTCGGGGTTAAAGGGATTATCATTAGCAGTTTTAACGGCCGCTATTGTTGCTTCGCTGGCCGGCAAAGTAAATAGTATTGCTACTATTTTTACGCTCGACGTTTATAAGAACTACCTGAATAAGAATACCAGCGAACGACGCATGGTTTGGGTGGGCAGGGCTGCAATTGTAGTTAGTTTGCTCATATCTATTTTATTTACGTGGACCGATGTGCTGGGTATAAGCAGCGCTGGGGGATATACTTTTGTACAGAAATACTCAAGTTTTGTAAGCCCCGGTGTACTTGCCACCTTTTTACTTGGAATGTTCTGGAAAAGAACTACCGCCGAAGCCGCCATTATTGGCATACTTACCGGTTTTGCCGCGTCGGTATTCTTTAATCAATTCGCGGTTCAGGTATTTGGGCCCGAAACACTGCTGTATTCAGCTTTTCATAATGCTTCGGGCCAATATGAGATCCCGTTTTTTATATCTCTGAGCTGGTCATTCCTCATCACGCTTGCAGTGATGGTTGTTGTTAGCTTAAAAGGAAAAATGATCAATGCCAAAGCGATTGTTATTGAAAGCTCAATGTTTAAACTTAAGCCGTCATCCGTTATGTTGATAGCTGTTATATTGGTGTTATTATCGGCTATTTATATCAGATTCTGGTAGTTTTAAATTGATTTTAACAATAAAAGGGCCCGTAAATTAATTTACGGGCCCTTTTATTTGAAACCCTATTGAAATCATTACCTCATCAGTTTAAAACTTATTTTATTAGGATTTACGGATAAACAATACTTATTTTTATAATAAATAATCTATTACCTAAACTATATCTCAATACACTTCACCTAATCTTCTTACGTAATTAAATTTCACATGGAAACAAACACATTCTCAAAATTTTCAGCTGAGTTTTTCGGTACGCTTGTATTAGTTTTGATGGGCTGTGGCAGCGCCGTGATCGCGGGGCCAAATGGCACATCGGGCGTTGGCTTTTTAGGTATATCGTTTGCTTTTGGTTTGTCTGTAGTGGCTATGGCCTATGCCATAGGCCATATATCTGGTTGCCATATTAATCCGGCTATTTCAATTGGCATGGTGGTATCAGGGCGGATGAAAGCTAATGAAGCGGTTATTTACATTATAGCCCAGGTATTGGGGGCTATTGCAGGGGCTGGTATCCTGTTACTTATCGCATCTGGTAAGGATGGATATAGTGTTGCTGCCAATGGCCTTGGGCAAAACGGTTATGATGCTTTTTCGCCGGCACATTATAATCTGGTATCTGGTTTTGTTGCAGAGGTTGTTTTTACATTTATATTCCTGCTGGTAATTTTTGGTTCAACATCAACAAAAAATATCCATGGCGGATTTGCAGGTTTGTCAATAGGCTTAAGTCTGGTGCTTATTCACATAGTAGGTATACCGGTAACCGGTGTATCTGTAAACCCGGCCCGTAGCATTGGCCCCGCATTGCTGGTGGGTGGCGCTGCTATCAGCCAGTTGTGGCTATTTATAGTGGCCCCTATACTGGGTGCAATATTAAGCGCTGTTGTTTGGCGCTATGCTTTGGAAAGAAAATAATATCAAATGAATTATAACGAATATTGGGCAGGCGTTCAATATTCGTTATTGTACTTGCAAACAGAATATATATCATAGTAAGCGGACTAAATCCTGCTATGATAGTCTGCTTAAAAAGACCATTTCATATGTATATTCGCAGGCCCATGCATATCTCATCCTCGTAGCTTGAAATTTTCGTTAGCGGTAAATTTTTATTTAATTGTTTATATTTTAAACTTATATATTATATGAAATTAAAATATATGACCTATGTTTTAATAAATGTTATTATTGCTTGTTAGTTTGATTGCAAATATCACCAGTATATTGTTTTGTTAACGGCTTAAATGAAATCTACATATACCCAAAAAATTTCAAGAAAAATCCTGCTCGCATTTTTAGCATTTGTTATTATTTTGGCCATAGCAGCTCTTTTTGTACGTAATACCATTTCCAATAAATTACAGGATCTTTCAAAACTGGCTCACAATTTTGAATACGATCAGTCAAAACCACAAAAGGCACTTTTATTGCTCCATGAAGCCGAAGACGATTTCCAGGAATCATTACTGAGCACTGGCAATGAAAAAAGCAAGGCTTACAAAGCAACATTGTCCAAAGCGTTTGACCAGATTGATACCCTGCTTAAAGATCATGCTGAATTGCCTGGACTTACAGAGGAACAACATAAAAAAGTATTATACTGGCGTGCCAAAAAGCTGGAGCTATCAGACAGATTGTATGGTCTTAAACATAGTTTTGACTCTCTGCTTACGGCTTATGCTGATTTTAATGTTGCCGAAGACAAAAGAATGACTGATATCGGTGCAAATAAAATACTCAGCAGGAAAAAGGTTGAAAGTAAAACGGATACCATCAGAAAAGATATTGTAGGTAAACGAAAAGGCCTTTTTGGTAGAATAAAGGATGCTATTTACAACAGAAACGGCAGCACCCCATCTACCAGCATTATTGAGGTTAACCATAATCACAGCAGTTTGCAGATCGACTCGGCTACGCGTAAAATTGCTTTTAAGGATAAAAGAACCTACAATGAAAAACTCAAGCAGCTGCAGGACCGGAATATTAAATTGTTATCAACCCAAAAAGAGCTGATCTCTTTGAATATACGTATCCGCAACGAGCTTGAAAGTATTATCAACGATGTAAAAGATATCAACTACAGTATAGCCAGTGAATTTAAGGGCATGACGTTTAAAAATTACCAGGAAACAACCCGGCTGTTAAATAATTTTTATCTGGCTGCGCTTTTCTTGGTATTGATATTTGCAGCGTTGCTTATTGTATTTATACTTAAGCTTGGCGTATCTGAAACACTTTTACGGCAGGAGAATGAGCGATCAGTAATTATGGCTCAACAAAAGATGGACCTGCTGCAGCACATGAGCCATGAAATACGTAACCCGCTTACCGCAATTAAGGGTTTCCTGTACATATTCAGTCAAACCAATTTGTCGCCGCGCCAGGCCGATATGCTGGGTTCTATCAGACTGTCATCTGATATGTTATTGCGTACATTAAATGATACGCTGGATGCCGCAAAGATGGAAAACAGCGAATTTAAGATCAACAAGGATCCGTTTAACCCCGATTTTGTGTTACGTGAGGTAATAGAGAGTATGGAGTTTAGCGCTACAAAGAAAGCGCTTGAGCTTGACTATAATTTTAACGGCGACAAAGAGGCCCTGATTTTGGGTGATAGTTTCAGGCTTAAGCAAATCATGGTTAATTTGCTGAGTAACGCAATTAAATATACAGCCCAGGGAAGAGTTACTGTAAATGCCGATCTTTTATCAGTGGATGGAGGGCCCAGGCTAAGGATCGATGTAATTGATACAGGGATTGGTATCAGCTTAGAGCAACAGGGAAACCTTTTTTCAAAGTATTATCAAACCAGTTCGGCCAAGGGCCAAACCGGCACAGGGCTGGGCCTTTATATTTGCAAGCAGTTGGTTCAGCTGCAAAACGGACAAATCAGCGTAAAAAGCACGGCAGGAAAAGGTAGTACGTTCAGCTTTTATATTCCTTATGACGAGGGTAAAAACATTAACAATGTAACCGATAAACAACAACGCTTGGATGATTTGCTGCCATTGCTTAATGGCATTAGCATACTAGCTGTTGATGATAATGAGCTGAGTTTGATGTTCCTCAAAATGATGACAAGCAAGTGGAATATTAAGTTTCACCAGGCGTCAGATGCCAGGCAGGCAATGGATATCCTGACCACTCAAGCAATAACAATAGTATTAACAGATATTCAGATGCCGGCCATGAATGGTCATGAACTTATTGCCACTATAAGGCATTTAGATCCGCCTTTAAATGAAATTCCTGTTATTGTTATCAGTGGCAATTCAAAAGCCATTGACACTGACAAACTATCAAAAAAAGGATTTTCGGGCTTTGTGGCTAAACCGTTTACTGAGGCCGAACTGATCAGACAGATCATTAATGCTTTACAATTATGACCTGTCTGCCAGCAGTCTGCTTAAAAATCGTGATACAGGTTTCTGAATGAGCTTCTTAAACCAAAACTAATCAGAGTGGTTTTATTATCGCTTAATGCATTCTTTTCCTGCCGGTAAAGACCGCTCACCTCAATACGCAAGTTGTATTTGGGGTTAATGAGGTATGATATTGTACCTTCGGTATAATAAAGCTGTGTGCTGATACCTTGCCCAATAACCGGAGAAGAGTTTGGCGCGGCCGGATATGGTTTTATGACCTGCTTTCCGTTATTATCAGCTTGATTGGCATCAAGGCCATATTTGCCATAGTCAAGCTGCCCCTGAAAATCAAATCGGCCAATTGAATAATTAACGATACCCAGGAACTCCCTGAAATTTGCTCCAAACGGATGAGCCAGCGGATCGCCAAAGAAACTATAGCTATTAAGCGGTTGAGTACTTGAATAAGTGTAGGGTTTAACGGTATTGAATTCAAAAAGATAATTTAACCTTTCAACTTTAAATATATCGGCTCCCCTGATACCTAACTGCACACCATTGGTATTATCTGAGTTACTACCCGAAAAGAAATTGCTTGCCTTAAACCTGTCAAGCATTAACTGTCCGTAAATTGCTGTTTTATCAAATATTTTATATTTGCCGGTAAAGCCAATAAACACGTTATCTCTTGGCGATCCTGAAGAACCAAGCGCGCTTGAAAACAGGATGGGATTAATAAAGTTTACGTCAAAGCCACGGCGGTTTCCTTGCGCATCCGCTTCGGGCGTGATCAGGGCGTTAAAGAATCCAAATGACAACCTGTTGTTTACATTCCAGTCTAAATAGTGAAAAAGCGCCCATTTACGCCGGTTACTACCAAAAGTATCAAATTTCTTTTCTTTGATATCTTCAAGATATGCCCATGACATCATATACTGCAACGAGCCAAAATTTGCGGTAAGCCGCAGTAAAGGCATATTTGCCGCGTAGTCTGATAGCAATAATGACCTATACCCATCGCCTACAAACATTTTATCCTGGCCCAGTGTAATATTTAACTGTTTTATAGGCGTATACGAAACAATGGCTGTAACATATGACCAATCCTGGCTAATTTGGGCAAGGCCGCTATAATGCCGCGCATAAGCTTGCCCCGGTACAAAACCATTGGCGTTAACAAGATTATTATAATAATTGGGGAACGTACCCTGGTTTTCAAAGCCACTGCTATAAAATGAAAATTTAGTACCTACGGTTCCGCCAAACTGATAGCCGCGTGTATTTAAATTGGGCGTTCTGTGGGCAGTAAATTCTCTCCCGGTTAGCAGGTCAACAAGAATATCACCATAAAAAGTATAGTCTTTGGTTTTTACATCAAACAGGTGTTCATTAAATATTTTACGCTTGAGCCATGATTTATTATTACTGCTTACGCCAATATTCATAACCGAATCATAAGTATGGTTAATTGAACTGTCAATCAAAAAAGGGCGTAAAGAGGTATGAAATGAGCTGTTTTTACTATAAATATCTGCATTGAACTTTTGGTACAACTGATAAGAATTGGGTAAATAAACAGATTGGGCCTTGCTTAACTGTGCTGTGAGGAGGATGGTTCCTGTTAGCAAAAAAAGTTTAATACAACGAAAAAAGTAAAGTTTATACATCTTAGCAAAGTAAGTATTATTTATAATAACTTAGAAATTTGGTTTATAGGTTATTTTTTTATCAACAGGCTTATGAAACCCAAATTAACAGAATAATGATGGAAAAAGTTAATTTATGTTAAATTTGGTTGGAGCGCGCTGTTTTTTTTTAATAAGCTGCAAAAATCCTGATATTTGCCCGCGCGATAAAACCATACTATTAAATGCAATACAAAAAAATCAATGATCTTTTAGGCTGGCTTTGCTTTATTATAGCTTCTGTTACCTACATTTTAACTTTAGAGCCATCCGTAAGTTTTTGGGATTGCGGTGAGTTTATTTCGTGTGCCTACAGGCTGCAGGTAGCCCACCAACCCGGGTATCCGGTATTTGCCATGCTTGGTAAATTATTTTCACTGTTGTCATTTGGCAATAATGCCAAAGTACCTTACTATACTAATTTAGGTTCGGCAATAGCCAGCGGGGCCACCATTATGTTCCTTTTTTGGACTATAACAGCCCTTGCAAAAAAAATGCTGCTTAATAAACGTGATGACGTAATAGACCAGTCGAACCTTATCCTTATTATGGGTGCCGGTTTGGTCGGCGCCCTGTCCTTTACCTATACAGATACATTCTGGTTTTCGGCTGTTGAGACTATCGTATTCGCTTTGTCGTCATTATGTACCGCTATTGTATTTTGGGCCATATTAAAGTGGGACGCCCATGCCGATGAGCGCGGCGCTGATAAATGGCTGGTTTTTATAGCTTATGTTATCGGTTTATCAATTGGCATCCACCTGCTTAATTTGTTGACCATACCAGCTATTGCCATGGTATACTTTTTCCGCAGGAGTAAAAACGTCACCGTAAAAAATGGCATACTTGCATTTTTAGCGGGTGTTATTATACTCGGACTGGTACAATATGGCATACGTGGATATACCATCAAATTTGCCGCGTATTTTGACCTGTTCTTTGTAAATTCACTTGGTTTGGGCTTTGGCAGCGGTGCATTTTTCTTTATACTGCTAATTGTTGCATTGCTTGTTGGAGGGATAATTTATAGTATCCGGGCCAAAAAGCCTGCGCTAAACCTGGCCCTTTTGTGTGTTGCCTTTATATATTTTGGTTATGGGTCTTTTGCATATATCCCTATCAGGGCTACTGCAAATCCTAATCTGAACAACTCACATCCCGATAATGCATTTACCCTTTATGGCTATTTAAACCGTATACAATATGGCGAAACCCCGTTAGTGAGCGGACCTTATTTCGATGCCAAGTTAACCGATCAGAAAGAAGGGAGCATTATTTATCGTAAAGGAAAAACAAAATACGAGAATGCCGGACATAAAGTTGAATCAGTTTATGATCATACTACGGCATTGCCCCGGATGTATAGCACCGAGCCGCAGGATGTTCAGTTTTACAAAGAATGGCTGCGTATACCTGATGGGCAGGCGCCAACCTTTACCGATAATTTGAAATTTATGTTCAGCTGGCAGATGTACCAGATGTACTGGCGTTACTTTTTCTGGAATTTTGTTGGCCGTTACAATGATGCCGACGGGCAAACAAGTACCGAAGGTATTGACGGTAACTGGACAACCGGCATATTTGATGGTGCCAAGCATCTGCCAAAATCTGTTACCAACGGTGTTACTTATACTCCGCTATATGCTTTGCCTTTAATAATAGGGTTAATTGGTGGTTTTTACCATGTCAACAGAAAAAAGAAAGACGCGTTGGTAGTTCTGTTGCTATTCTTTTTTACCGGTCTTGCTATTGTTCTTTATGTAAATCAGCCGTCGGTGCAGCCGCGTGAGCGCGATTATTCTTACGTAGGATCGTTTTACGCATTTGCCATTTGGATAGGTTTGGGGGTGATTGCCATAGCCGAATTTGCGCGGAAATTTATAAACGCCAGGTTTGCAGCCATTGGGTCTACTGTTATATGCCTGCTGCTTGCTCCGGTATTGCTGGCCAGCAAAGAGTGGAAAGACCATGACCGGTCGACCAAATGGACAGCGCATGATATGGCTTATAATTACCTGATCTCGTGCCCTCCGAACGCTATTTTGTTTACCTATGGCGATAACGACACTTACTCTTTGTGGTATGATCAGGAAGTGGAGGGTATAAGGCCCGACGTACGCATTGTTAACCTGAGCTTGTTTACAGGCGATTGGTATATACGGCAAATGCAGGGAAAAATGAACCAGTCTGACCCATTGCCAATCACCATGCCTTATGATAAATATAAGGAAGGAGTGAGGGATGTTATATACTATAATGACCAAAAAATAGCCGGACCGGTTGAGGTGAAAGAAATATTTGATTTTATTTCATCGGATGATAAGGCTACTATGGTGCAATATCAAAGCGGCGAGTCGGCAAACTATCTGCCCACCAAAAACTTTAAGATCACCATTGATCCCGACGAGGTGGTAAAAAACGGCGTAGTTACGCCTGATGAAAAAAGCAAGCTAACCAAAAGCATGGAGTGGAAGTATACATCAAACTATGTTACTAAGGATAACCTGGCCATGCTTGATATACTTGCGCATAATCATTGGAAAAGGCCCATTTGTTTTACTACTACCATCGGTAACGATAACCTTATTGGTTTACAGCCATATTTATACAAGGAAGGGTTTACTTACCACCTGATCCCATTTGAAAAGGATACTACACAGCATGATCAGCTAAGTAAAGTAAATACTATGGTGATGTACAACAACGTTATGAACAAGTTTAAATTCGGTAATTTTAAAAACGCCCGATATCTTGATCATGAGTCAACGTCAATGTTTTATCCGGTAATGCTCACCACGTTTATTGACCTGGCTCAAAACCTGGTACAGCAAGGCCATAATGACCTGGCGCTGAAAGTACTGCATAAATATGATCAGGAAATGCCGGATATAACGCCATATATTGATGTGGAAGGCCGTAAATTATTTTTAGCTCAGCTGGCATTTCAACTGAATGATGTGGTATTGGGCAAAAAACTGGTAACCGGTATTGATAACTACGTTGTTGACCAGCTTGACTATAATTATCATTTACTTAATGATAACGCTAATAATATAAATACACGCGATGTACAGATCGGTCTGCAATTGTTAAATGGCATAGCCGATTTTACTAAAGAAAGTAAGCAAGCCGATATAAACAATAAAATACAAGCCCAGTTAAAAAATTACATGAAAAAATTTGCCCCGGTTTTAGGGGGGCAGCAGTAATTATTAATAAATACATGTTTAGTGGGGCCGTTTCAATAAAATGAGGCGGCCTTGCTGTTTAACAGGTGCAATAATGCACTTTTGAGCAATATTAAAATAAATGAAGAAAAGTCATGTTCTTTGTTTATTTTCATTCTCTGTTATGCCGAAGTTTCTTAAATTATACCTTACCTTATTTGCTTGTTTTCTTTTTTTACTCATCAACAAACAAGTTGTTAGTGCAGGTACGCCTGTAGTACATTTATCTCCCAAGCCCGCATGGCTTAGCGTTTGTAATGCCTTTAATCAAAAACCGCCCCTGCGTACAATTGAAAGAGGTTATTTTTTTGCGCTTGTTGAACAACAACAGCAGGTAGAGAAACAGGCAGATTACCACCATTATATTGAGGAAATAGTATCTGAAACAGGTATACAAAACGCTTCGCAAATAACGGTAAGCTTTGATCCGGCTTTTGAACGACTTGATTTTCACGATATAACCGTTTGGCGCGATAACAAACCCATAAACCGGCTAAAAACGTCCGTTTTTAAAGTAATAGCTGATGAAAAAGACCTTTCTAACTTTATATACCAGGGAAGTTTTTCGGCCTTGTGCATCCTTGACGACATCAGAAAAGGCGACCGCATTGAATATTCATACACCATAACGGGCAGGAACCCAATATTTTACGGTAAATTCTGCGATGATATTTATTTTCAATGGTATCAGCCCATTGCCCATAAGTATACTGTCATTATCGCATCATCGCAAAGAAAATTAAATTTTAAATACTTTAATAAGGTTCCTAAGGTGGCGGTTTCGGAAAACCAGGGCTTAAAGAGGTATGAATATGAAGACTTTCTGGTTCCTGCCGGGCAAGATGATAATAACCAACCCTCATGGTTTAATACCCTTGGACGCGTACAGATCAGTGAGTATAATACCTGGGGCGAAGTTGTTGACTGGGCGTTAGGTATTAATCCTGCGGCAACAAGTATTAAAGGTGAATTAGCCGAGCGTATAAGACAACTCAAAGCAGTTGCAGGTAATGATAAGGAAAAATATTTTAGGGCGGCTGTAAAAGCGGTTCAGGATGAAGTGAGATACATGGGAATTGAAATAGGACAATATTCGCATCGTGCAAACAATCCCGAAAAAGTTTTTAAACAGCGTTATGGTGATTGCAAGGACAAATCGCTGTTGCTGGTATCAATGCTTAAAGCAAATGATGTTGATGCAAGTATGGTATTAGTTAATACTAACCGTGGCGAGCATATTACTGATTACATACCAACCCATTACGCTTTTAATCATGCGGTTGTAACTGCTAATGTAAACGGCAAACAAGTTTGGGTTGATGCCACTATTGATTATCAGGGTGGTTTGGGCACTGATATTTATTTCCCCCATTACGGCCGTGGTCTTGTATTAAAAGCGGGGAATAATGCACTCACCATTATACCATCATCAAAAACAGGTAAAATAATTTGTACCGAATCCTATAAAGTTAAAGATGCGAAATCGCCGGTGCTATTTACGGTTAAAACTATATATACCCTTAACCAGGCCGATGATACCAGGAGCAGGCTTGCATCATCGGGTATGGCTGAAACGGAAAAGAATTATTTAGAATATTACTCAAAGATCTATTCAAAGATCGAAGCAAAGGATTCAATAGTGGTGACTGATGATTTGGAAAAAAATGTACTTGCCACTACCGAAACTTATTTGATCAATAATTTTTTCAAAAAGGACTCTGCAACAAATAAGTATGTGGTTGGTCTTTATGCCAATAGCATATCAGAGCAACTTCCTACTATAACCGGACAAACTAAAACTCCGGTATCAGTTAATTTTCCTTATGATCTTGATTATACCCAACAGGTAATATTACCTGGTGGCTGGAATATCACAGAAAAAAGCAATTCTATTAACAGGAATTATTATCGGTTTGCATCGCATTATGCCGTGGCCGGCGATACCTTGCTGCTTAATTATAAGTTTGCGTATCTTAAAGATCACGCCCCGGTTGAAAGCCTGACCGAATTTAAGGATGATATAAAACAATTGAATGCTGATGGTTTGGGTTATAGTTTTTCATATGATCCGGGTACAGGAACTCAACAATCGCGTGTTAATAATTTTGTCGTACTGCTAACGGGGTTACTAACCATCAGCCTTATTTTTTTAGGCGTAAGGATTTATCAGCGTGAAACTCCTGGCATTATTTTTAGTCATGGTTCTGCTTTTTGGCCCATTGGCGGATGGCTCATAGCAGTAGCCATAATATTAGTTTTAACCGCGCTATTCTCTGCTCTTGTGCTTATAAGCAGCGATTATTTCAGCCTTGCAACCTGGAATTTAAATGCATCAACCGGGCAGGATACAGGATTTAAATTATTCATAACCATGGAGGTGATCTGTTTTACGGGATTAATGTGCTATTCTGTTTATTGCCTGGTATTACTGATTAACAAACGCGATATATTACCCAATTTGATCATTGGATACTTTTCATTTACTGCTGGTTTTTTTCTGGTTGATTTTCTTTGTACGCTAATATTAAAACACAACAAGTTTGTAGAGCCGCATCCTTATGCCCTTGTATATGCTTTAGCAATGGCAGCCATATGGATTCCATATTTCAAAAGATCTGACAGGGTTGAAAACACCTTTATAGTACCATACCCGCATTATAATTACAGTTTTGAAGCGCCGGAAACACCGTTGGAAAAAACCAGGACATCCTGATCCCAACGCCTATAATTTATCTGACTGAACGACATCACCAGGTATTGTTTGACGTGTGCAAATGATAATTTTAGGTTTAAATAGCAGAGAGGCTTCAATTCAGGATTTTTAGAATAAATTTGACTACTTTAAACACAAAAAGCTATCATGAAATTTCAACCATTGTTAGAAGAGGTAAAAAATTATATCATATCCTATTTTGATGTACATCATGATCCTGAGCTAATATATCATAATCTTAAACATACTAAAGACGTTGTCGCGTCGGCTACGCAAATAGCTAACCATTATCAGTTAAATGATGAAGAATTTTTTATAGTGATATCAGCCGCATGGTTTCATGATACGGGTTATTTTACCGATAAAAATAACCATGAGGTTAAAAGCGCCGAAATAGCCCATCATTTTTTAAAGCAACAAAAAGTTGACGCGGATGTAATTAATAAGGTAAATAGTTGCATACTGGCCACACAAATGCCTCAGAAGCCAACCAACCTGTTAGAGGAAATTTTATGCGACGCCGATCTGTTCCACCTGGGGACCGATAGCTTTCGCGAAAAAAGCAAACTGATGCGGAGGGAAATGGAAGCGATAGGGCATAAAGAGTTGGATAAAGATGCCTGGCGCACCGGTAACATCCAGCTTTTGCAATCGCACCACTATTTTACTGATTATTGCCGTTTGCTGCTAAATGATCAAAAAGAAAAAAACCTGGCCAAATTAATTGATAAGCAAACCGAAGTGACTGAAAAGCCGGAAGCCAATGAACTACCAGAGGTTAACCATACCGATGGGGTTGTTGAGAAAGCCGATCATGACGGTCACGAAAAAAAGCATAAAAACGATAAGCCCGAAAGGGGGGTGGAAACCATGTTTCGTATAAGCTCAACCAATCATCAGCGGTTGAGCGATATGGCAGATAACAAAGCCCATATCATGATCACTGTTAACTCCATTATCTTATCGGCCATTATCAGTCTGGTTTTGCGCAAGCTTGACGAGCATTCGAACCTGCTGATACCTACCTTTTTACTGCTTGGAGTAAGTTTGCTTACCATGATATTTTCCATATTGGCCACCAGGCCATCCATACCGCCGGGATTGTTTTCGCATGATGATATTGAAAAGAAAACGGTGAACCTGTTATTTTTTGGAAACTTTTATCGCATGTCATTTGAAGATTACAGCGAAGGGATGCTTAAAATGATGGATGACCGGGACTTTCTGTACGGAAGCCTGATTCGTGATAATTATTCGCAGGGTGTTGTTTTAGGGAAAAAATACAGGTTATTAAGGGCATCTTATAACATATTTATGTTCGGGCTTATTATTTCAGTAATGGCGTTCGTTATCTCATCATTAATATAATTGTAACGGGTTACTGCTATAAAATTCTGCTATTATGGATAATTACTCTTTTTTTGACAGGGACCTGAGCTGGTTGTTATTTAATGAACGCATTTTGATGGAGGCCGAAAAAGAAGATTTACCGGTAATGGAACGGGTGAATTTTCTGTCGATATATTCCTCAAATCTTGATGAATTTTACAGGGTAAGGATGCCCGTTATACTGGCACTGCATAAACTATCAAAACACAACCGGCAAGAAAAAGAGGATGTTTTGCTGGATGCCCAGCGGCTTATTGAACATCAGCTGCAAAAGTTTGGGCAAATATTTACCGGCCGGCTTATCCCGTTATTGAAAGATAATAATATTAACCTGTTGTTCAATGAGCCGTTACCTGCAGCTGTTAAAGATAAAGTGCGCGATTACTTTTTTAGCCAGGTAATGGCGTTTTTGCAACCTGTTGATCTGTCTGAAACCGGCAAGAATTTTTTTCCGGAAAACAATAAGCTTTATTTTTTAGTAAACCTGGGTTTAAACAGCGGTAGGGAAAGAACGGTATTGCTAAATATCCCGTCGAACCAATTACCCCGCTTTTACAGTGTGGCGGCCAATGATCAGCAATACATTATATTTTTAGATGATATCATCAGGTATAATCTCGACAGGTTGTTTACCAATGAAGAAGTAAACGGATGCTACAGCTTTAAAATAACCCGCGATGCCGAACTTGACCTTAAAGATGAATATCAGGGGGACCTGTCTGAACAAATTGAAAAGCAATTGTTAAAACGTGATATGGGTATGGCAACCCGGTTTTTGCACCAGCCTGATATTCCGTTGCGTACACTGCATCTGATAACCGAAAAATTAGGTTTGCATGGCTCGAGCATAGTAGAGGGCGGGATATATCATAATCTTAAGGATCTGATGGGCCTGCCGGTTAATTTACCGGGTTTGCGTTATAGCAGGTGGCAACCTATACCAAATAAAGAATGGATTGGGGAGGAGTCGTTGTTTGATCGGGTTTCAAAGCAGGATTGCATTGTTCATACCCCATATCAATCGTACAACAGCGTATTGCGTTTTTTTAATGAAGCGGCTATTGATGCCGACGTACAGGAAATATTCGTGACATTATACCGTGTGGCCAGTGATTCGCGTATCGTGAACGCACTTATAAGTGCCGCGCGCAATGGCAAAAAGGTAAAGGTAATGGTTGAGCTTAAAGCCCGGTTTGATGAAGCCAACAATATCAAATGGGCAAAAAAAATGAAGGAGGCCGGTGTCGGGATCATTTACAGTGATAAAGCTTTAAAAGTACACGCAAAAGTTGCCCTGGTTAAAAGATTGGTTAACGACCGTATAAAATATACCGGTTTGCTGGCTACAGGTAACTTTAATGAAAGTACGGCGGCTTTTTATACCGACCATATTTTAATGACCGCCAACCCTTTAATGTTGCGCGAGATGGAACTGTTGTTTATTTTTTTAGCCAAAAAAGCAAAAACATCTGATGGTTACCCTATTGAGTTTAAACATTTGCTGGTTGCCCAGTTTAATTTGCAGCAACGTTTTATGGAGTTGGTTGATCGCGAAATTGCAAACGCTGGCCAGGGCCTTCCGGCGGCTGTCACCATAAAACTAAATAACCTGGAAGAGCGCAAACTTATATCAAAGTTATATGAGGCTTCACAGGCCGGGGTAAAGGTATCACTTATTGTGCGCAGCATATGCTGTATTATACCAGGGATAAAAGGCATGAGCGAAAACATAACTGTGCACCGTATTGTTGACCGCTACCTGGAACATGGCAGGATATTTATATTTAATAACAATAATAATCCCGAGGTTTTTCTGGGTTCGGCCGACTGGATGAACCGGAATATTTACAGGCGTATTGAAGTATGTTTCCCCATTTATGATCAAAAGATAAGGGAAGAGGTCTTGTCTATTGTTGACATTCAGTTAGCGGATAATGTACAGGCAGTAAAGTTAAATGAACAGCTGCAAAATATAAAGATAGAAAAGCACGAGCCGCTGATACAATCGCAGTTGCAGGTATATGAACTATTAAAGCAAAAGGTGTATGAAAAGGTTTAAAACTTATAAAACTATACGTAAAGCCGTAACACTGATAACAGTAGTGGTTATTGTTGCGGCAATGTTTTTAGGTATGTCATGCACCAACAAAACCCAGGTTAGCAGCAGCCCTAAAGGATATGACCTTACCAAACCGGTAAAATATAATATGCATATCAATTTAACAGAGATCTCGGGCATTGCTTTTCTTCATGGCAAAAGTGACACCTTATATGCGGAAGAAGATGAGGATGGAAAAGTATACTATTTTAAGTTGGGCGATAAGCAAATAAGCCAAAGCCGGTTTGCAAAATCAGGCGATTATGAAGACATAGCCATTTGCAATAACTATGTAGTTATGCTGCGGAGTGATGGCATATTGTTCACTTTCCCTTTTAACCAGCTCAGGAATAAGGAAATTGGTAATGTGCAAAAGCTAAAAGATGTTTTGCCTGCCGGCGAGTATGAAGGCATGTATGCTGATGAAAAAACTAACCAGCTTTATATTTTGTGTAAGCATTGCAGTAGTGACAAAAATAAGATCAGCAGTGGCTATATTCTGCGTTTACAGGCCGACGGATCGGTTAAACCAGCAGGTGGATTCAGCATCAATGTAAAAACAATAGATCAATTGAGCAACAAAAAACGCGGGGTGTTTCGTCCATCGGCTTTAGCTAAAAATTTAAATACCAATGAGTGGTATATTCTGTCGTCGGTCAATAAGATGCTTGTTGTTGCCGATGCCGGGTGGAATGTTAAGGACGTATATGCGTTAAACCCGGCGGTTTTTATCCAACCCGAAGGTATTGCTTTTGACAATCAGCATAATCTTTATATATCAAACGAAGGCGATCTGGTTAGCCCAGGAAATGTGTTAAAATTTAATTATATAAAATAAGATGGGTATAAAAACCAGGAAATTTTTCTTTGTATTCTTTACAGTTTTCGCATTTGGCTATGCCCATTGCTTTGCACAAAATCTCGACGTTGATATTTTAAAAGGCATCAATCCCAGATATCCGAAATCACTCTACTGGCGTAATACCAGTAACTCAGCTTATTATGCCGCTGGCGCTGCCTCATTTGGTACTTTGATATATGGCTTTGTAAGTAACGATGCCACAGCAAAACATAATGCTGTTGAAACGTTTATAAATTTGGGTGCCAGCGTATTGGTAACCAATATTATAAAAGTTGGAGTAAACCGTACCCGCCCGGCTGATAGATATCCGGACCTGATATTTGTAAACTCGCCAACACATAATCAGTCATTTCCTTCGGGCCATACCAGCCTGGCCTTTGCAACAGCCACAACCTTATCAATGCAGTATAATAAATGGTACGTTACGGTGCCGGCCTTTGCCTGGGCAACCTCAGTGGGTTATTCGCGGATGTATCTTGGCAAACATTATCCTACAGATGTGCTTGCAGGTGCGGCAGTAGGCATAGGTACGGCATATGTTGGACATTGGTTTAACAAGAAATTATTTCAAAAACGCTACCAAACATCTCCTAAACATGATTAAAAAATTACCCCTGTTCTTTATTTTGTTTTTAAGCCGGTTTGTTGTTCAGGCGCAGGATTCTGTTCGCTATCGCGTTATATTAATTGGCGATGCCGGCGAAATGGACATGCAGCAAAGCGCGGTTTTAGAACATGCTGCCAATAATATCATCAAAAATAAAACTACCGTAATGTTCCTTGGCGACAATATATATCCGCATGGAATGGGCCTGCCGGGGAGTGCTGAGGAAGAACAAACAAAAAAAATACTGCAATCACAGTATCAGCCTATGAGGGCTAATGGTGCCCCTGTATATTTTATACCCGGCAATCATGATTGGGACAAAATGGGCCCTCAGGGGCTGGCTAAAATAAAACGCCAATGGCAATATTTAAATGAACAACAGGATAGCTTGCTAAAAATGGTACCTGAAAACGGTTGTGCCGACCCGGTGGAGATAAACCTGACCGATAAGTTAACCGTTATTGCTTTTGACAGCGAATGGTGGTTGTTCCCCTTCAATAAGGATAATGCGGGTGTTGAATGTGAATGCAAAACCAAAGATGACATAGTTGGCAAAATTCAGGATATATTGGACAGGAACCGAAACAAGGTGATCCTGCTGGCTTCGCACCACCCGTTTCAAAGCTATGGTACCCATGGAGGGTATTTTTCGCTTAAAGATCATTTGTTCCCGTTAACCGCAGTAAATCATAATTTATATATCCCGTTACCTGTAATTGGTTCATTATATCCGTTTTTACGCTCAACTTTTGACAACCCCGAAGATCTTGGTCATCCCTTATATAAAGACATGATCAAAAGGATAGATGGGGTATTTACGGGTTTTCCTAATATGGTACACGTAGCCGGTCACGAACATGGCTTGCAGTTTATAAAAGATAAGCAAATACAGGTGGTGAGTGGTGCCGGTGCAAAACATACTTATGCCATTAAAGGGAAAAATTCATTGTTTGCCGATGCTACCCAGGGCTATGTAACTGCCGATATACTGATTGACAATAGTATGCGCTTTACCTATTATATCGACAGCGATAGCGGCGTAAAACAGGCTTTCACCTTTACTAAGCCATATACTGCAATACCCGAGCAGGCTATTGCGGTCCATAAACCTATAACTGCCGATAGCCTGGTGGTCAAAGTGCACCCGTCCTACAATAACGTAAGTGGTTTTCACCGCGCATTGTTCGGCGAAAATTACCGAAAGGAGTGGGCCGCCGATACCAAATTGCCTGTGATTAAAATATCGGAGATACATGGTGGTTTAACCCCGGTTAAGGCGGGGGGCGGTTTTCAAACTAACTCCTTGCGATTAGAGGATAAGACAGGTAAGGAGTGGGTGCTGCGTAGCGTTGAAAAAAGCCCTGAGAAAATATTACCGGTGGAGTTTCAGGAAACTTTTGCAAAGGATTGGGTGAACGACGCGATGAGCGCCCAACATCCATTTTCGGCATTGATAGTTCCGCCAATTGCCGATGCCGCTCATGTTCCTCATGCCAATCCTATCATCGGTGTAGTATCTGCTGATGAAAAGCTGGGAAAATATAACAAGATATTTGAAAATAAAGTTTGTCTGCTGGAGGAAAGGGAACCCGCCGGGAAATCAGACAATACCACCAAAATGATCGAAACCTTGCTAAAGGACAATGATAATACTGTTGATGGCAGGGAGTTTCTGCGAGCCCGGCTTGTTGACTTGCTGATAGGCGACTGGGACCGGCATAGTGACCAGTGGCGCTGGCAAAAAAGTAAAACGGATAAAGGTGATTTTTATACCGCCGTTCCCCGCGACCGTGACCAGGTAGTGTACACCAATCAGGGAATATTCCCAACCATTGCGGCTCAGCCCTGGCTGGCTCCCAATTTGCAGGGGTTTAACGGCGAAATATATGATGTAAGGTACTCTTTATGGAAAACCATGTTCATGGGCAGGTTCACAGCGCTGCAATTTAACTATGACGAGTGGATGAAAATTGTAAATGACTTTGTAGCTGCAGAAACTGATGAGGTTTTAGAAGCTGGTTTAAGGCGGTTACCGGAGTCATCATACAAACTTAGGCATGATGTATTGCTTAAACAGTTAAAAGAGCGCAGGGCCAATATACCGGCCGCCATGTCATACTACTATAAGTTTGTGAATGAAATAGTTGATATACATACCACCAATAAAGATGAGCTGGTAAATATTAAAGACATACCCGGTAAAGGTCTTAATATTACGGTGAACAAGATCAGCAAGAGTGGTAATATTAGGGACACGCTGATGAATACAAACTATAGTCCGGATATTACCAAAGAGATCAGGCTGTATGTAGCTGGCGGTGACGATAAGGTCATTTTAAATAATGCTACATCGCCCATTAAATTAAGATTTATTGATAGTACAGGTAATAAAAATTACAATATCATTAAATCAAAAAATACTGTACAATTATATGACCGCGGCAAAAAATTAACGCTTACCGGTGATAGCTCCAACGTACATAAACATATATCGGCAGATAGTGCCAATACGGCGTTTTTGAGGGTTAATTTGTTGAGCACAACCATGCCGCTTGCAAACATCGAGATCAATCCTGATGAGGGTGTTTTGCTTGGCGCCGGCTTTAAATACACCCATCAAAAAGGTTTCCGCAAACTGCCGTATAATGATATGCAAACCTTGTTTTTAAGTCATTCATTCACAACCAAGGCATTTAAGTTCAAGTATAATGGCGAGTGGATACAGGCCGTTGGAAACGCTAATTTACTGATGCAGTTACAGGTAAATTTCCCCGGAAACTTAAACTTTTTTGGTCGCGGCAATGAAACCGCCTTTGATAAAACAGGTGACTATAAAACCTTTTATCGCACAAGATTTAATACCATACAGTTTGATCCTGCTTTGAGCTGGGACAATAAAACGGGGACAGTTGTAACGTTGGGGCCGTCATTTCAGTATTATAGTTTAGATATTAAGGACAATACCGGACGTTTAATTACAAATCCATTACTCACAAATGCTGATGATAGTTATACCTTTGACAAACGGAAAATATTTGCCGGCATAGTTCTTAACTTTACCAGCGATAAACGAAACAATAAAATACTCCCCGCATGGGGTAGCTATGTAAATGTTAAACTACAGGGTTATACCGGTTTAAATACATATTCAACAACTTTTACACAGCTTATTCCACAAGCGGCATTGTATAAAAGTTTAAATACCAAAGGTACCATAGTATTGGCCGAAAGAGTAGGTGGGGGTATCACAGTTGGTAAGGCGCCCTTTTATCAATCCCTGTTTTTAGGCGGGCAGGATAACTTATTAGGCTACAGGTTATACAGGTTTGCAGGTCAGTACAGTTTGTATAACAATCTGGAACTACGTGTTAAGCTGGCCGACTTTGCCAGTTATATTGTTCCCGGGCAAATAGGCCTATTAGGTTTTTATGATGTTGGCAGGGTTTGGGAAAAAGGCGAACATTCTGATAAATGGCATAATGGAACTGGCGGTGGCATTTACATTGCCCCCGCAAGGCTCGCGGTAATAAAAATAGTGGCCGGGCACTCTGAAGAAGGATGGTACCCTTATCTTTCAACAGCTTTCAGATTTTAATACAGGGGTAATTTTTATACGATAATGCATACCGAGGTTTTAAATATAAATAAAAATGACTGCTTTTTATGCCAGGTAGATACATGCCTGTCATTTAATCCCTTTGTGGAGCATTTAAAAGAGCGGGTACAAACTGAAAAGACACTTAAGAGTGAATTTTACAAGTATGTATTAAATAAATTTGAGCAGGATACCTGCATAGATCTGGACATGCACCCCGAAGATGCCGAAAAATACCGGGAAATGCTTGAACTGATCTACAGCATCCTTACACCACCTATTTTAAATGAAAAAGAGTTTTTTTGGGCCTTAAGTACGCCGGTGCCCGAGAAGATATTTTTCAGCACTGATGCCTTTTTTGATTTTCATTCCAGTCACCACTCTGGCTTACATGCTGTAAACATGAGTCAGGGCGAATTATACAGCCAAAGGCAAAAACGATTCATATACAACCTGATACTTGAGCGCCTTTACGGGTTTTCAACCGTTTCAAAGAATGAATTGCTATATGCCTACGTTGATCCCGAAACAGGCCTTTCACGTTATTATAATATCCAAACCAATACTCAGTTTGTTAATATAAAATTGATTGGTGAGTTGCCCGAAATTTCTTTTGAAGCCATTGAACCATATATTAACAATTACGAAGGGGTTGATATTTTAGAGCAAATAGTACCGCTTTCAAACTTTAAGTTTGAGGGTTTTACCGTTATAACTTTAACCGATATAACACTGCTTCACGCATTGGATAATATCCGGAATGAACTGGTTAACCATTCAAATTCCGAATCTGATCAATATACCCTGATCATCGATTCGCTTAAAACCTTGTCTGAAAATCCGGCTATTGAATTTGGATTGCTTCCGTTTTTAACCATCAATGATAAGCTGATATTTGATACCGATGAATGTTCTCAGAGTGTGCTTATTACCTCAGCCAAGGAATTTAGTTTGGCCGAAGAAACATTTTATGCCATTACAGATGATTATAAGCAGAATCCCAAACCAGTATTTTTCAGATCGCTTACTGATGATAAGGTATCAAAACACCCATTCCTTAATATTTTAAAGCAGGCAGGTATCAAATCATACGGTATTTTCCCGGTTTACTATAATAAGAAAATGGCGGGTATCATGGAAGTTTACTCTTATGAAGAGATAGTTTTTTATGAAAAACTGTTGTCGAAACTACAGGTGGCCATTCCATTGATAGCCCAATTGCTGCAAAACAGTATCGACCAGTTTGCCGCCCGGATAGAATCTATTATAAAGAACAAGTTTACGTCGTTGCAACCATCTGTACAGTGGAAGTTTAATGAGGTAGCCTGGAATTACCTTAAAAAAGGCAATAAAAGGAAAAAGAACCGCGAAATTGAAACCGTGGTATTTGATGATGTATATCCGTTGTTTGGTGCCATTGATATCCGCAACTCAACTATTGAGCGCAACACCGCCTTACAAGAAGACCTGAAGGCCCTGCTTACCATTATCATGGAAACATTAACCGTGTTAAAAGAACATATACACCTTGCTCTTATAAACCGGCTGATATACAAATGTGAAGAGTGGTTTGAAAAAGTAAACGGTTTTATAACTACAAATGACGAACTTATTCTTGACGGTTTCCTGCACGATGAAGTTAACCCCTTCCTTAATCATTTCAGGCAAAACTATCCCGATGAAAAGGTTACTATTGACAGGTACTTTGATGCATTGGAAGAAGAGACTGGCTTATCATATGTAAACAGGCGCAATCTTGAAACTTCGATGCAGCTCATAAATACTTCTATCAATCATTATCTGGAGCAGGCTCAGGTAGAAGTACAGGAGTCATATCCCTGTTATTTTGAAAAGTTCCGTACAGATGGAGTTGAATATGATATTTACATAGGGCAATCCATTGCTCCTGATAGGGTATTTGACGTTTTGTATTTAAAAAATATCCGTTTGTGGCAGCTTAAGTCGATGGCCGAAATTGCAAGGTTAACTTATGGATTAACCGACCAGCTTTCAAGGCCATTACAAACCACACAACTCATTTTTATACATTCAAATCCTATAGACATCAGTTTCAGGAATGATGAACGGCGGTTTGATGTAGAAGGCGCCTATAACATCAGGTACGAAGTAGTTAAAAAACGAATTGACAAGGTTTTAATTGCAGGAACAATTGAGCGGCTAACGCAGCCCGGCAAAATAGCAATGGTTTATTTCAATCAGACAGAAGCCGCTGAATACCAGGAATATATTAAATACCTGCAGGAGGAAAATATACTCGCCGATGACCTTGAATACCTTGAGCTGGAGGAATTGCAGGGAGTTACCGGACTAAAAGCCTTAAGAGTTAGCGTTAATTATGAAATAGCTTTATAAAAATAAAACTATTTTGTAATATGCGGTTATACTACTATCGTAAAAAAGCCGTATCATGAAGCCCCATAAAAATTTATTCAAGTTTTTACACCTGGTATTAACGGGGGCACTATTACTTATCACATTACACGCGGGGGCGCAGGTTTCCGGTGATAGCATAAAACTGGCCATTGAGCCCACTTACAATAATGTAAGTAACACCCATCGTTTTTTTCTGGGCGAAAATTATCGCAAACTTTGGTCTGCACCGGTCAGGCTGCGGATATTTCATATATCAACGGAAAGGGGTGGTTTAAAAATTCTGCAGAGGGGCGGGGGGAAACAAACTAAATCATTACGCCTGCAAGATTCTACAGGACAGCAATGGGTGTTACGAACCATTCAAAAATATCCTGAAAAAGGCTTGCCTGCCGATCTTAGGCCAACTGTAGCAAAAGATATTTTACAGGACCAGGTATCGGCCGCGCATCCATTTTCAGCATTAACCGTACCGCCATTGGCCCAGGCTTTAGGTGTGCCTCACTCTAACCCGCAAATTGTATTTGTACCTGATGACCCTGCCCTTGGTGATTACAGAAAGGATTTTGCTAACCAGGTGTTTTTATTTGAAGAGCGGGAACCACTCGACGCTGAAAAGACGGATAATACGGAAAAGGTACAACGTAAACTACAGGATGATAATGATAACCGGGTTGACGAAAAGATAGTTTTAAGGGCCCGTTTGCTGGATATGCTTTTGGGCGACTGGGACAGGCACGAGGACCAATGGCGTTGGGAAAAGATAGACGGCAAACACGAAACTATTTATGAACCGGTGCCCCGGGATCGCGATCAGGTATATTATAAAACATCAGGTTTGTTCCCATGGATAGTATCGCACCAGTGGCTGAAATCGAAATTTCAGGGATATAGCGATAAGATCAGGGATATTAATGGGTGGAACTTTAACGCCCGGTATTTTGACAGGTACTTTTTAAATCAACTGAGCGAGGATGACTGGAAAGAACAGATTGCATACGTTCAGCTTAAATTAACAGATGACTTGATTGCCAGGGCGGTAAAGTTGATGCCCGATACCATTTATCAGCTGTCAGGCAAAGAGATTGCCAGTAAAATGATAGCCCGCAGAAATATACTCGCTCAACAAGCCATGGAGTATTATCGTTTTATATCCCGCGAAGTGGAAATACCCGCGAGTGATAAAATGGATAAGTTTACCGTTGATAATAAGGCTGACGGTAACTTGTTGATAACGGTCAATAAAATAAAAAAAGATGGCAGCATTGATAAGTTAACCTACCAGCGTACATTTAAACCCGATGTTACCAAAGAAGTCAGGTTATATGGCTTTGCAGGCGAAGATGTCTTTTTTGTAACAGGTAATGGGCGGTCGCCCATAAAAGTGCGTATGATTGGCGGTGATGGCGCAGATAGCTTTCATGTAGATAGTAACCTGCATAACAAGCGTAATCTTTATGTGTATGATCGTTCTGATCAGCAAAATAAACTTCCGTTGTCTTCACAGGTAAAAATTAAAACATCAACAGATACTTCTGTAAATAGTTACGACAAAACCAGCTATAAGTTTGACAGGTTTGAACCCATTATACTGGCCAATTATAGTAACGATATCGGCATATTGCTTATCGGAGGATTTTCCTATGAAAAGCATGGTTTCAGAAAAAAACCGTACGCTTTCAGGGAGGAGTTTTTGACCAATTATGCGTTAGGACGAAAATCTTTTTTGTTCACTTACGTTGCCGAATGGAAAAAATTAATAGGCGATAATGACCTGGGCATAAATATATTGTCAAGAGGGCCCAGTAACCTGAGTAATTTCTTTGGGATAGGGAACAGCACTGTTTTTGAAAATGAAGGCGATCATAAGATATCCTATTACCGAAACCGTTATGATTATGTCACTGCTGATGTTTCCTTACACCATACTTACGGTAATCTTCGGTTAAGCGCCGGTATAGCAGGGCAGTTTTATAACAGCAAGGCATCAAACAACACCAAACGGTTTTTAAATGATTATAACCGGGCAAACCCCGATGAAAGCGTGTTTGGTACAAAGGTTTACGCTGGCTTAACCACTAATGCTCAACTGGACACCCGTAACAAAAGGATCATACCCACTCAGGGGATCTTATGGAATACTACCATTAGTGGTTTTTCGGGCGGCGGATCGGGCAGGCACAATACTTATGGACAGATCTTATCTGAATTTAGTTTTTACTTAAACCCCGACAGGGATTCCGTTCTGGTGATAGCTAACCGCACCGGCTTGGGTACCACGGTTGGGGATGCCGCTTATTTTCAGCTGATGAAATTGGGTGGGGCACAAAACTTCAGAGGTTTTCATACCAATAGGTTCACCGGTAAGTCTATTGCCTATAACAACCTCGAACTCCGTTTAAAAGTGCTTGATTTTAGCTCATATCTGCTTCCCGGCTCGTTGGGATTGATCGGGTTTAATGATGTGGGCCGCGTTTGGGTGCCGGGCGAATCATCAGATCAATGGCATGATGGTTACGGCGGGGGTATTTATTTAATACCGGCACAGTTAGTTTTAATTGAAGGTGTGGTCGGTTTTTCTAAGGAAGGTGCATTGCCTTACATCTCAATTGGATTTAGATTTTAGGAATGAATATTTCATAGTTTTAGGTTAAAACGCCAGCCTTAATCATACCAGAGGATGGGTAAGGCAAATGTTTCAAACTCTAAAAATTATCCTTTGTCTTTGTTCTTTTCAGTCCCGGATATGAGGATAGGGGTTACAGCAATAAAATATCTATTTGGTGCGCATGAACCATATTTACAACAGGCGACCATGCAAAAACAGTAAAACGTCCATCCTGCGAGGCTACTAGTGCTATGGCGTCTTTTTGGTCAAATACAAACTGTGCGGCCGATAAATGTCTTGTACCACCATTTTGAGCCGGGTGGATCACCTTGGTTGAACAACCTACCACAGGTTCAGTAACAATTATTTCTTCAACTCTGCTGCTTTTTGATGACCGGCCAATTTTAGCTCCAAATGCCAGCAGCTCATGTTTATCATTGATAACGGTAGCACCATCAATTGATGTTAAACCACCAATAGTATCGACAGCCCGGCGTAACTTCTCTTGCCAAGAAGTATGGTACTTTTCAATGCCTTCGTGTATCATCAGGTCGGTTAAACCAGAGAATGCCGGGGAAACAGGGTATGATATCGGAGTAATGATGGATTCTCTCCACTCATCATTGTCAGATGGTACTACAAGTAATATACCGCCGCGCCTATGTGCCTGCATTGAAGCCGCCAGTTGCACCAGCACGTTTACCGGATCGTTCCATAACGATGGTAAGGTAAAATCAAGCATGGAGGTTAATATAGTAGGACAGTCCGAAAGGGTTGAGCCCTGCTCGTCCACTACCTTTATGTCATCGCCCTTTAAAATGGCAATATTTACAAATTTACCAAAGCCGTCAACCCGGCGGTGTTTTACTACCAGCAGGCCCGGTTCTATTACTTCCAATACAAAGCAGTAGGCGGGTATGGCCAGGGTTGTTCCCCAAACATAAAGCTCTCCATCTTCAATCCATACGCCCAGATGAATGCCAGGCTGCTGCACCGCTGATGCAAATTTGGTTAAGATATTAGGAGCAAGCGATATTTTATGACCAAACAGTAAAGGCTGTCCGGCACTTTCAGGTGGCAGAAACGCGAGTGTAAATTTGGGCGAATACCCTTCTTCGCGTCGCAAACTTGCCCAAAAGGCAATATCGATTATATTTTCAATTGTATTAATATCCGGTGTAGGAGCAGCGAGATCAGCGTCAGATTCTGCATTAACCATAGCATGAAAATGCTTAAAATGCCTTTCAATTGATGGCGCCACAATTCGGGCAGCTTTGTAAGTAGGTTCAGAGACGGTGCTACTGGTTTTCATTTTTTAATAATAGACCTTTGTTATATATCCAAAAATAATGCTAATTACCGGCAGCCGCAAACAAATAGCCCAAAATTGCAATTGACGGATAATTCTCTTTATTGTGGGTAATATCCCGGTTTTATATATTGCAAATACGCTATCGTTCTTGCTTGTGAGTTAACATTTTCGCTACACATTACTTTAAAGTAATCGTGGCTGTACTTATAAATTATCCCTACTTTTGCCTTTTTATATCATGTATGGATAAGGTAACCGCTCCCGGGAGATTAAGATTACGAATTGCCTGTGGAGTATTCTTTTTTATCTCAGGTTTTGGATATTCATCCTGGGCCTCACGCATACCATCAATACAACAACAGTTACATTTAAGCGAAGGACAATTAGGGGGAGTATTATTTGCATTGCCTATAGGCTTAATGCTTACATTGCCTATAACTGCTAAATTATTAAAGCATTTTAGCAGCAGGAGCATTATGCTTGTTGGGGCCATTGCATTTAATCTTTTACTATGTGTGCCGGGGTTTACGGCGTACACCTGGCAACTAATTGTGCTGCTATTTTTCTTTGGCTCTGCCCGTAATATATTCAACCTGTCGGTAAATGCACAAGCTGTGGGTGTTCAGTCATTTTATGACAGGTCAATTATGGTTACCTTTCATGGCATATGGAGCATAGCAGGGTTTGCCGGGGCAGCAGTAGGATATTTAATGGTATCGTTTAATGTAGCTCCATCTTATCACTTGCTGTTTGTAGGAATAAGTATGCTCATTGTTACGGCGATCTTTTACCCGCACGCCTATTACGAAAAACCTGTAAATACGGTTAACAAATCAGTTTTTTCGTTGCCGGATAAGCACCTGATAAAATTTTCACTTATATGTTTTGCGTCCATGGCTTGTGAAAATACCATGTATGACTGGAGCGGTATTTATTTTCAAAAGGTGCTTAATGCTTCAAAACCAGCAGCTACAGCAGCTTTTGTGGTTTATATGATAGCCATGACCATTGGCAGGTTTACCGGCGACAAGCTTGTTGCCTCAGCAGGCATAAAAAAAGTTTTAACCTGCAGTGGGATACTCATCTTATCGGGATTATTACTGTCTGTTCTTTTACCCTACAATTATACCGTTTATATAGGTTATGCCCTGGTGGGGATGGGGGTATCATGTGTGGTGCCTTTAGTTTTCAGTGTGGCAGGTAAATCGCAAAATATGAATACCGGACAGGCACTGGCTGCCATATCAACTATAGGCTATCTTGGTTTTTTGATAATACCCCCAGCTGTTGGGTTTATAGCGCAGGCTGCCGGGTTACGTTGGGCATTTGGTATAGTGTCGGGTTTTGGAGCACTTATTATTTTGATGGTATCAAAAATCGAGTCAACAAATCCACCCCGCGTTTTGCAGCCGGAGATGTATGAGGCCAGTTAACTTTTTAACGTTTAACAGCACGTTCGTTTAGCCCTGCGTTGACAACCCGTTGTGTTTTTCATGGCATACTATGGCTCTTTGTGCTGATCATGAATTTGTAAAATTGCGGGCCGTGCTCAAGATTAATGGATGAACGATACTGATTTAGTTTATAATTGCACCAGTCAGGAATTAAATTAATTTAAACCTGGGGCATTTTAAACTTAAAAATATGAGCACCAATACAACCGAAACCACTACTGAGGATTTATTAAAACTCTCTGTTAAAATTGCCATATCAAATTGGGAATTGCAGAACACCCGCCTGAACGGATTGCTTGATAAACTTACCGACGAACAATTACTTGTGCAAACAGCGCCTGGTCGTAACAGCGGTGTTTATTTACTTGGGCACCTTATCGCTGTTAGCGATGGCATGTTTACTTTTCTTGAACTTGGCGAACGGCTTTATCCGCATTTGGATCATATTTTTATTAAAAATCCTGATACTTCAGGTATTGAAAAACCAACAGCAGCTGAACTAAAAGAATGCTGGAACAAGGTGAATACTCTGCTTAAACAAAAGATGGATTCCATGAAACCTGCAGATTGGTTTGTTAAACACAGTGCCATATCCGCAGAAGATTTTGAAAAAGAACCGCACCGCAATAAGCTTAATATACTGATTAACAGAACTAATCATCAAAGTTATCACATGGGCCAGCTTACTTATTTGAGCAATAAGGCATAAGTTTAAACATATTTTACCTGACATTCAGATGAAATGAATTTTACAAAGCGATGGTAATAAAAATTAATAACCTTTATACTTTTGCTTAACGCTGTTAAATGATTTAATTACGTAAAAAAGTGGCAAGTAAAGAACGCATACAACGCTTAAAGGACGAAACCAGGGCCAACATCCTGGACGCGTCGCTTCAGATTGTGAAAGAGGAGGGATGGCAGGCTTTAAGCATGCGTAAAATTGCCGACGTAATTGAATATACGGCGCCCATTATATATGAATACTTTGCTAATAAGGAAGCGATATTACTTGAACTCACCCGAAGGGGTTTTTTAATATTGTCAAAAGATTTGCAGGAAGCCAGGGCTAAGCACCGGTTGCCGGCAAAACAGTTAGAAGCAATGTGGCTGGCTTACTGGAATTTCGCCTTTGCTAATAAAGAGCTTTACCAGGTGATGTTTGGGGTTGAGATGAATTGTTGTTGTGATCTTGTGGCAACCCTGCCCGAATCAGAAAGCCCATACACACAATTTAGTGAAGTGATCATTGAGTTAATGGATATAGAAAACCCGACCAAAGATATGGTTTGTCTAAAATATTATACCTTTTGGTCGGTAGTACATGGTCTTATTTCCATTAATATACTTAGAAGAGGGTATTCCGACGAGATGAACCGCCAGGTATTAACAGATGCCATTTGCGGAGTAATAAAATCTATCGAACAGGAAAAAGTGAGCGTATAATTCATAATTTTTTAACGTAATCATAACACTGTTAAATTATTTAACAGTGTTAAATAAACAAGTTTAAACATCTACATCTAACATAAATTAAAATGGACATTAAATTTTACATGCTATTAATTAACGGTGCTAAAATAAGCACTGCAAAAAAGAACAATCACAATACGGAGGTTAGCAATGCCAACAATTATCCGCAGTTATAGCAGGAATAAAACTCAATCAACACTATATATATCTACCAGCTCCAGGGCTGCTTTTAACCCTATCATTTATCATCATTAAAAATTAATTCACATGAAAAGTATCATTTTTGCGCTCGTCGCCCTTTCACTATATGGTTGTTCTTCAGCGCCGCAGGCCCCACAGGCCCCGCCGCCGCCATCTTTACCTGTAGCAGCAATCACATCTGCCACTCAAACAACTTACCAGGAATATCCTGCATCAATAGAAGGAACTGTTAATGTAGAGATACGCCCACAGGTAAGTGGTACTTTAGATAAAGTATTTGTTGACGAAGGCGCTTTTGTAAAGGCAGGTCAGCCAATATTTAAAATCAACGAGCAACCATTCCGCGCAGCTTTAAATAATGCGCTGGCAAATTTACATGCAGCCGAAGCTTCACAAGTAAATGCACAATTAGAAATTGATAAGCTTACTCCGCTTGTTCAGAATAAAGTAGTATCTGATTATCAGTTAAAAACCGCAAAAGCGGCTTACCAGGTAGCAACAGCAAATATTGAATCGGCTAAAGCTAATGTTTCAACAGCTCAGATCAACCTGGGTTACACTTTAATAAAAGCACCGGTTAGTGGTTACATTGGCAGATTGCTTAAAAAACAAGGTAGCCTTGTGGCTCCTGCAGATGCAGAGGCACTTACACAGTTATCAGACGTACATGATGTACACGTTTATTTCTCATTGGGCGAAAAGGATTTTGTAAACTTTAAAGAACAATATCCTGGTCAAACCCTGGCTGATAAATTAAAACAATTGCCATCAGTATCATTATTGCTGGCAGACGGCACCGAATACACCAAACAAGGTAAAATTGATGTTATCGACGGTCAGTTTGATAAAAACACTGGAGCTATCACTGTAAGGGCAAGCTTTGCTAACCCACAAGGTTTGTTACGTTCAGGTAACACAGGCAGAGTTCGTTTGAGCCTTGAGCACAAGGATGCTTTGATCGTTCCTGAATCAGCAACCGTTGAAATGCAGGACAAAGTATTTGTGTTTACCGTAGGCGATAGCAGCAAGGTTAAAAAGCAAGCTATTTCTATTGTTGGTAAAAACGGCCAAAATTACTTGGTTAAAGACGGCGTAAAAGTAGGCGACCAGATTGTATTGAGCGGCATTGATAAATTACAGGAGGGTATGGTAATCCACCCTGAAAAGGCAACAGATAAAGTAGCCGCTGTAGCAAAAAACTAATACATCAACTTAAACTTTAAAGTCATGTTACAAAAATTTATAGAAAGACCGGTACTATCAACAGTTATCTCCATATTATTGGTGATAGTTGGTGTACTTGGTTTAACAAAACTGCCCTTAGAGCGGTTTCCAAATATCGCCCCTCCGTCGGTATTGGTTTCTGCTGTGTATCCGGGCGCTAATGCCGAGACTATTTTACGTTCCGTGACTCCGTCATTGGAAGAAGCTATCAATGGTGTGGAGAACATGACCTACATGACATCCACTGCCAGTAATGACGGTACATTAGGTATCACCGTTTACTTTAAACAAGGTACTAATCCCGATCAGGCAGCTGTGAACGTTCAAAACCGTGTTTCACAGGCAACAAGCCAATTACCTGCAGAGGTTGTACAGTATGGTATAACCACTACCAAGCAGCAAAATAGCTTTATTGGCGCTATGGGTATTTACTCAGAAGATCCAAAAAAATACGATGCGGTCTTTGTAAATAACTACGCGCAGATTAATATCATTCCAGAAATCAAACGTATTCCGGGTGTGGGTTCTGCCAGTGTATTTGGTGGTATTAAGGATTACTCTATGCGTGTTTGGTTAAATCCAACTCAAATGGCGACCTACAAAATTACGCCAGCCGAAGTAACCGCCGCTATACAGGATAAAAACTTAGAGGCTGCTCCAGGCAGATTAGGCGAGCGCAGCAATGAAGCATTTGAATACGTAATTAAATATAAAGGTAAATTAACTACCCCAGAGGAGTATCAAAATATTGCTATTCGTGCAAATGCAGATGGTTCTGTATTACGTTTAAAGGATGTAGCACGTGTTGAACTGGGAGCTTATAGCTATAGTAGCGTGAACCGCTTAAACGGGCACGAAGGTATTACTATTGGTATTATACAGCTGGCAGGTTCAAACGCCAACGAAATCCAGATTGCGATTGATAAGTTGATGGCGAAATTATCAAAGGATTTCCCTGTAGGCATCAAATACAATCAATTTTATCGTACCAAGACTGACCTTGATGAATCAATTGACCAGGTTGAACATACACTGGTAGAAGCATTTATCCTGGTATTTATTGTTGTATTTATATTCCTGCAAGATTTCAGGTCTACTCTGATTCCGGCAATAGCAGTTCCGGTGGCTATTATTGGTACTTTCTTCTTCATGAATATTTTTGGTTTCTCTGTTAACCTTTTAACCTTGTTCGCGTTGGTATTGGCCATTGGTATTGTGGTGGATGACGCGATTGTGGTGGTGGAGGCCGTGCATGCCAAAATGGAGCATAACCCGAGCCTAACCCCAAAAGCAGCGACTACCGAAGCGATGCATGAAATTACCGGGGCGATTATATCCATTACGCTGGTTATGGCGGCAGTGTTTTTACCGGTTAGTTTCATGACGGGTTCAACCGGCATATTCTACAGGCAGTTTGCGTTAACCATGTCTATAGCTATTATTATATCAGCTGTTAACGCGTTAACATTAAGCCCGGCCCTGGCTGCCTTGTTCCTTAAGAATAAACATGCCGAAGGTGAACATGACAAGCCTAAACAAAGTTTCGCTCAGAAATTTTATGCAGGCTTTAATGGCGGATTCAACTATATGACCAACAGGTATGTTGGTGGCTTAAAATTCCTGATCCGTAATAAATGGGTTAGTATGATTGGTCTCGCAATAATAGTTGCTGCAACCGTATTTATGGTTAATAAAACAAAAACCGGCTTTATCCCTACAGAGGATCAGGGTTTTGTGGCAATCGCTGTTTCAACACCATCCGGAACTTCATTGGCTAATACCAATAAAATATTAAAACAAGCCGAAAAAGAGTTGAATGCTTTACCATCAGCAAGATTTGTTATGTCACTGGCTGGCTTTAACTTTTTAACACTGTCAAACAGCCCATCGGCAGGTCAAATTTTCCTGCTGCTAAAACCTAATAAAGACAGAGGTGCAGTTAAAAATATTGATGATATACAAAATATAATAAGAGGAAAATTAGCTGGCATACCAAGCGGAACTTTCTTTGTATTTAGTTTCCCAACCGTTCCGGGATTTAGTAACGTAGAAGCTCTGGATGTGATGCTTCAGGACAAAACCAATGGCAGGCTCGATAAATTTAGCGGCGTGGCTAACAACTTTATCGGCAAACTAATGCAGAAACCAGCTATTGCCTTCGCCTTTACATCATATAAAGCAGATTATCCTCAGTTACAATTAGAAGTTGATGATGAGAAGGCTAATCAGTTGGGGGTAAATGTTAAAGATATCCTTGGAACCATGCAGGCTTACTTTGGTACTCAACAGGCGTCAGACTTTAACCGCTTTGGTAAATACTACCGTGTGGTGGTTCAGGCTGATATTGCTGACAGAACAGATCCTGCATCTATAGACCGTGTGTTTGTTAAAAACAAGGCAGGTGAAAGTGTACCGGTTAATACCCTGGTGAAGTTAACCCGCGTTTATGGTTCAGAAACTGCCTCACGTTATAACCTGTTTAACTCCATTGAAGTAAACGCTATTCCTAAACCGGGCTACAGCTCAGGTGATGCTATTAAAGCTATAGAGGAAACTGCTAAAGAACAATTGCCAACAGGCTTTGCTTATGAGTTTTCCGGCCAAACACGTGAGGAAATTTCCTCAGGCGGGCAATCTGCTGTGATATTTATGCTTTGTTTGATATTTGTATATTTCTTATTATCAGCACAGTATGAAAGTTACATCTTGCCGTTGGCGGTAATACTTTCAATACCTACAGGTATATTCGGTGTGTTTGTGGTATTAGGTTTAACTGGTATCGAAAACAACATCTATGTACAGGTAGCCTTAATCATGCTCATTGGTTTGCTGGCTAAAAATGCCATCCTTATTGTGGAGTTTGCTGTACAGCGGCGTAAGCAGGGACTTAGTTTAGTTAACTCGGCCATCGAAGCAGCCAGATTAAGGATAAGGCCAATCATCATGACATCACTTGCCTTCGTATTCGGTTTGTTCCCAATGAGTATTGCTACAGGGCCATCTGCACAAGGTAACCACTCTATCAGTATTGGTGCAGCGGGTGGTATGGTGTCAGGGGTAATTCTGGGCTTGTTCATCATCCCGGTTCTATTCATCATATTCCAGTCGTTACAGGAAAAAGTTTCTGGTGTGCCTTTGGCCGTATTAAATGCAGGAAAAGACCACAATGGTGAAGGAGTTCATGCGGCAGATTTGGAATTGGCAAAATAATTAATCAGGCATAGCTATTAATAATTAAAATAAAATGAAACGATATATAAATCCATATTCCTTTTTGATACTGCTTACGCTTGTTGTAAGTGCCTGTAAAGTATCAAAGGATGTGGCTACACCCAAACCCGAGTTACCTGTAACATTCAGGAACTCGGCTACTACAGCCGATAGCAGCAGTATTGCTGATATACAGTGGAAAAGCTTTTTTACCGACGCTACCTTGCAAAAACTGATTGACAGCGCCATCGCTAAAAATTACGATATGCAGATAGCTGTTAAAAACATTGAAGCGTCACAGCTGCTGTTTAAACAGGTAAAATGGAACTATGTACCAGAACTGAATTTGAACGTAACGGCCAATATCAACCGTCCGTCAAATAATAGCGTTACCGGTTTAAGCTTAACTCAATATAACATCGGCACCAAGCACATTGAAGATTATAATGCAAACCTGGGTTTAACCTGGGAAGCCGACATCTGGGGCAAGATACGTAACCAGAGCCGTTCGGCGCTGGCGCAGTACCTGCAAACTAACGAGGCTAAAAAAGCTATACAAACCAACATAGTGGCCAGCGTATCACAAGGTTATTATAACTTATTGATGCTGGATGCACAACTGAATATTGCACAAAAGAATGTAAAGCTTAATGACAGCACGCTGCGCATTATCCGTTTGCAATTTGATGCAGGCCAGGCCACTTTACTTGCTGTTCAACAGGCTGAAGCACAACAATTGTCTGCTGCACAATTGGTGCCAGGCTTTGAACAGGACATTGCTATACAGGAAAACGCTTTGAGGATATTAACCGGCGCACTTCCCGACAAAATAGAACGTACCGCCCATTTAGATGAGATTGCAATACCCGAAAACTTATCTGCAGGCGTACCTTCAGCAATTGTAAGCCGCAGGCCCGATGTAAAAAGCGCCGAACTGGCTCTTACTGTCGCCAATGCAAATGTGGGTATAACACAGGCAAATATGTACCCTTCATTAACCATTACGGCAAACGGAGGATTAAATACCTTTAAAGCAAGTAATTGGTTTACAGTTCCTGCATCATTGTTTGGTACTGTAGCCGGCGCTTTAACACAACCATTGTTTCAGCACAGGCAGTTAAAGACCCAGTATAAAGTTGCTGTGGTTGACCGTGAAAAAACCGTTCTGCAATTCAGGCAATCAGTTTTGAATGCTGTGGGTGAAGTATCAGATGCTTTGGTGAAAATTGAAAAGCTTAAAACACAACAAGGTATCATTGCTGATCGTGTTAACACTTTACAAAAAGCTACCAGTAATGCAAACCTGCTGTTTAGAAACGGACAGGCAAACTACCTGGAGGTAATAACCGCCCAAAGCAATGTATTGCAAAGCGAGCTTGACCTGGCAACAGTAAAGAATGCACGCTTAAACGCAGTATCTGATTTGTACCGCTCACTGGGCGGTGGTTGGAAATAAGAGCGTCTATCCTAAAAACCAACAAGCGACCTTGCTCCGGCAGGGCCGCTTTGTTGGTTTTTAGATGTATTGGATTTGTTATTCACATACTTATTACAAATTAATACACAGATATAGCCGGAAATTTATTATCATCGCATACCCCGGATAATTTGAATATTTTATTAATGAAATTTAAAATCTTAATCGCGCTTCTTTTATTTTCCAGCTATATTAAAGCACAAAATCTAAACATTATTCCGCAGCCCAGGTCAGTTAACATTGGTGCAGGCCAGTTTGTTCTTAATAACCATTCGGCGATAGGGGTGAGCGATACATCATTAACGGTACTGGCCGGTTACTTCCAAAAAGAGGTATCTAAAGCAAAGGGGCTTACGATTGCTGTAAACAATAACCATGAAGCCGGTTTGATAAATCTTGAATTGGTAAATACTCCGCAAATTGCGGGAGGGTATTTATTAAAAGTTGCTCCTGACTGCATCACCATTTCATCGCAAAATAAAGAAGGTGTTTTTTATGGTTTGACAACGTTACTGCAATTGGTAAAAGGTCAGTCGGCAGGTAGTAACGGCGATCTTGCCTTACCAGTTTGCGAAATAACTGATGCCCCACGTTATCCATGGCGTGGTTTAATGCTCGACGAATCCAGGCATTTTTTTGGTAAAGAAAAAGTTAAACAACTGCTTGATTGGATGGCTTATTACAAGCTTAATAAGTTTCACTGGCATTTAACAGATGTGCAGGGATGGCGTATCGAGATCAAAAAGTACCCAAAACTTACCTCTGTAGGCGGCGCTGGCGATTACAGTGATACCCTAACCGAAGCTAAATATTATACCCAGGATGATATCCGCGAAATAGTAGCTTACGCCGCCAGCCGGTTTATAACCGTGGTCCCCGAAATTGATATGCCCGGCCATGCCACCGCAGCCAATAAAGCTTATCCTGAATTTACGGGGGGAAGTGTGGCTGGCTATCCAAACTTTACATTTAATCCGTCAAATGAACATACTTATGATTACCTGGCTGATATTATTAAAGAAACCAATGCGCTGTTTCCGGCCCGTATGATCCATTTAGGAGGTGATGAAGTTGCATTAGGGGTTAAGGCCTGGTCGCTTGACACAGCTATTGCCCGCATGATGCAAAAAAAGAACTTTGAAGGTGTTGATGAACTGGAACGCTATTTCTTTAAACGAATGGCGGATACGGTAACCAGCCTTGGAAGCAAGATATTGGCCTGGGACGAGGCCACAGGCACGAATTTACCGGCGGATAAAATCATTATTTTTTGGTGGCGGCAAAACTTACCCGGTCAACTGCACCTGGCCTTGCAAAAAAACTACCAGGTAGTGCTTTGCCCACGGTTGCCGCTTTATTTTGATTTTGTGCAGGACAGCGGTCATATATCCGGTCGTAAATGGAATGGAGTATTTAACCGGGTAACAGATGTTTATAATTTCCCCGACAGGCAAATCCCGCCGGATGAGTTGAGTTCGAAGCTTATTATAGGTGTGCAAGCCAATATCTGGACTGAAAAAATAGCGTCGGAAAAACGACTTGATTTCATGCTTTTTCCACGCATAGCAGGGCTTGCCGAGGCGGGCTGGACCGCGCCTGAATTAAAAAATGAAATGTCATTTAATGAAAGGTTAAAGGCAGCGTTGAAGGATTATGATAGCGCAGGTATTTATTATTATAATCCATTTGACCCGTCTTACCATCCAGAGGCAATAGATTTTGAATCAACTATTAAAACGCGCGGTTTTCAAAAGTATAGCCATCGTCATCATCATACTTCTAAAAGGTCGTATGCTAAAATATCTAAAAAAAGAAGCAAGTTTCAGAAAAGCTATGCGGTATCAAAAGAACCAAGTCGAAAAAGGAAATAACCATCAAGTTAATTCCTTTTTTGACGTGGATTTGGAGATGCTTATTTGTAAGCAGAAAGATGCGTTGTTTTTATACTGAGTATAAATGATTTTCCGACACTTATTTTAACGCTTCTGTTATTTAGCAGAGTTGTTACCGCTTCATCGGCTTTAATGGCTTCGTAAAGATCACGTGCTACCGCCGATCCGCTGATGTTATTGATAACTTTACCATTCTCCATATTGATGTTAAATGTATAACCGGATTTCCCACGGTCGCCGGCCGATTCAAAGTCAGTTATATTCAGCTTAAACTGCTGATCTTCATTCAGGCTTTTCTTTAAATGTAAGCGAATAACGGGCATGTACCTTTTCCAGGTAGTTAAATACTTTCTCTCTTCCATACTACTGTGCTTTCTATATAAAAACGAAGCCCTTGTGAGGTTTTTTACAAGGGGCCCCAATGATCTCTAACACCTGAACCTATCTTCGGGTGCCGCTATAAATAATTATTTGTTAAAGTAATGGTAACAGGATCTGTAAATTCAGAATAAGTTACCTGATGATTTTTCAAAGCTAACTAAATTAAAGGGTAATGATCTTATATAATTCATATAAGTTCTGTAATTAAAATTTTTAGTTATAGTTAAAGGTAGTTTATATATCTTAGCTTAGTTGGCCGGGATTAATCAACCATTGGCTAATTTCTATACAAAGCCCACCCAATCATGTGCTTTACAGTTTTGTAATTACAACGTATGCTGTTGTAAAAAATATATAGTATGTTGGTAGCGTTAATGAAGATCTTTATTTTTTTATGTATCCTGATTGTACCATTGCGCGGGCCGTCAAGAAGAAGAGAAGTACCACGCGATTCACCTGAAACCATAACAACTTTTTCAAATTATGGCGTAAATGAGCAGGGGAGATTAGAAATAATAGATGAAGAAGATAACACTTGAACAGATGTATCAATAACATCGACATCTCCAGGCCTTGAAGATGTCGATGTTACCTATTGCTTTTTTTTTGCTAAAGCCAGTATTTCATTCTGCTTTGCACGGGTTAATATGATTTTTTTGATCAGGTTAACCGGTAATGGTTCATCAGGTGCAAAATGAATGGTAGAACCGGATGTTTTAAGATCCTTAAGCTCATTTTTCAAAGTTTTCACCAGGCTGGGGTTCATAACGTAAAAGCTGCAATACTTTTTACTTACTCCTATACCCACCAGCATATAAAGATATTTATAGCAGGGTATTTGATAACTGATTGATTCAACAGCCTGTGGTACTGTGGTTAATATAATTGACCGCAGCTTTTTAAGCATAGCCCTAAACTCCACTGGTTGCTGGGCGATATATTCATCAGCGTTTTTTGGTGGTGGAAACTCTGAGCCTCTCATTATAATGTAAATATAATGAATTTGATTATCTATCAGGCTTGTTCATACGCACTTCTAAGCGCTTTAATATCAATTTTAACCATTTTCATTAAAGCACTCATTACATTGTTTGCTTTTTTGGCATCTTTATCCTTAAGCATTTCGTTAAGTTCTGATGTGCTTATTTGCCATGACAGGCCAAATTTATCTTTAAGCCAACCGCATTGGCTCTCTTGCCCGCCACCGGCAATTAGCGTTTCCCAGTAAAAATCAATCTCTTCCTGTGTTTTACAATCAACAGATAGCGAGATGGCTTCGGTTAGTTTAAACGCTGGGCCACCGTTTAATATCATAAGTTCTTGTCCTTCCAGTACAAATTTCGCCACCAGGATTTCGCCAGCCATTTGTGGATGTGCTTCGCCGTAGTAGCTAATTTCTAAAATTTTAGAATTTTTAAATACAGAGGTATAAAAGTCAATGGCCTCTTTAACTTTACCGTCGAACCATAAACATGGGGTGATCTTTTGCATGATAATTTCTCCTTTTAATTTATTTTAAGTTTTATAAACCAAAGTTACCTGGAACGATCTTGTTTAACGGGGTGTGAATGAGACAATATACAGGGCCAATTGCGTAACCGCGCGAATAAGCGATGCCAACATAAAAATAGCAAAGCCCGGACTGTTTAAACAGACCGGGCTTTAAATATCATTTGATAAATCTTAGTTTCCTTAAAAGCTTTGCAGATCAGGCATTTCTTGCTTTTTCGCCTGCATAAGGTAAGGATGATATAAAGATAACCATGCCTATACCAAAAGTAACAAATCCGCCGTAAACAATTCCTGCCGAAGCGTCAATCCCGCTGATTGAGTCGGCTGGATTAAATGCGTGGTTAGGCGTGAAAATAAAGTATCCGGCTATTATTAATATGCCTACTGCTGTGATCAAAAGTCCTAATATTTTTTTCATGTTATTTATGTGAACCTGTAATACGGCAAATGTATAAACTTTCGTGCAATCAACAAACTCCCATGCCAAAAACATAGGCACTATTAGTTGAATTTTAAATAATAATCAGGGTTTATTCTCTTTTTTGATGGTATTATTATGAATAAACAGGAACGACATCAATGCGCCGAAAAAGGCAAACCCTGCTGCTAACTGCATAACCCTCGTGTAAACTGTTATAAAACCCACATGGTAAAACTGTTTGATCACTGCCTGATCATGCCTGTTAAAAGCTGCAGGTGCCTTTGCATCGCCAAGGTTGGGCGCTTGTGCCATCACCATTTGTTTTTGTTTGCTGTTTAACGGGATGTGTTGTATTTGCTGTTCCAGCGAACCTGTAAATAACAAAACTGCAACAGCTCCTAAAATAGCGTTGGCAAAAACATTTGATATACGTGTAAGCGCATTATTAACACCCGACGCGGTACCCGAGAAATGATCACTTACCGAACCCATTACCGTAGCAGTAAGCGGTGAAACCGTAAAGGACATTCCGGCCCCCAAAACCAGTATGCCCGGGAAAAAAGTAGTCCAATAGTCAGCAGGGCCGTTGGTTTGTTTTATAAAAGATAAAATGAGTAAACCGACGCCCACTGCCGCCGGGCCGACTATTAACAATAGTCTGGGACCGTATTTATCCGCCAGTCCTCCTGATAAGCGTGCTATGGATATCATCAGTAAAGTGAAAGGTAAAAAGGTGAGCCCCGATTGTAGCTGACTATAACCCTGCACCTGTACCAGATTTAATGAAAGAAATAGCATACCGGCACTTAGCCCGGCATATAGGAAAAAGGTAAGCAGGTTAACACCGGTAAAAGTTAGGTTTGTAAATAACTTTAGCGGCATCATAGGGTGCTTGCTTTTATTTTCAATAAATATAAAAGCAAGTAACAGCAAACCACCGGCACTCAACGTGCTATATACCTGCCAGTTGTTTAAGCCAACAGCCGGCACGCGCAGAAAGCCAAAAGTAAGAGAAGCAAGACTCAGGGCAATAACTATAGCTCCCGGATAATCTAACGTATGGTCACTATCCTCATCACGGCTTTCTTTTACCTTTAGCCAAAGTATAATAAACGCGGCTAAACCAATAGGAAGGTTAATGAAAAATATATAACGCCATAAACCGGCATCGCCAAATGCACCGCCCAGGATAGGGCCGCCCAGTGTTACTACGGTGGTAAATGCTGACCAGGTCCCGATAGCCTTACCTCTTTCTTTTTCATGGATAGAGGAGGATATCAGGGATAAGCTACCCGGTATCATTAAAGCGCCCCCTATGCCCTGCAACATTCTAAATAGTATTAGCAGTGTAACCCCGGGAGTTAACCCGCAGGCCGCGGAGCCAACCATAAAAATAAAAATGCCGGTCATGAATATTTTTTTGCGGCCCAATTTATCGCCTAATGAGCCGCCTATCATAATAAGCGAGGCCAGCATTACCAGGTAGGCATTCAATATCCAGAAAAGATCAGTACCGGTAGCCATCAGGCTTTGCTGTAGGGCCGGCAATACCACATTAAGTGCGGTACCATCAATAAAAGCCATAGCCGAGGCCATAATTGATGAAACCATGATCCATTTGCCGGCCGGGCTATTAAGCGCAACTGTTGCCATAAAGTAGGTTATACAGTAAATGTAGGAAAGCTATATCAGAAATTGATCATCAGAGATATAAATAACTGAGGTACTGAGAAAAAAGTGAAAATAAATTTGCGTAAGTGAATACTTACATATTATATTTGTAAGCATTCACTTACATATAATAACGATGAGAAGAGACGTATTTCAGGCGATTGCTGACCCTACGCGCCGGGAGATCATTAACCTGGTGGCATTTAATTCAATGAATTTAAATGCCATTGCAGAAAATTTTGACATAAGCCGGCCAGCTATTTCGCAGCACATTAAAATTTTAACAGAATGCGGACTGATCGTTATAAAAAAGAACGGGAGGGAGCGGTACTGTGAAGCTAAGCTTCAACAATTAAATGAAGTAGCTAACTGGATAGAACGATATAGGAAATTATGGGCCGAAAGGTTTGATTCGCTCGACGAGCTTTTAAATACCATTCAAAATAAAGATAAAAAGCCCGGTGCAGAGAAGTGACCGGACTGGGATACCAATATTAATGCTAACAAATTATTATAAACATGAAAAATCAAACAGAAATTACCGCAGAGGCAGGTAAACAAGAGTTGTTTATTGCCAGAGAGTTTGAGGCACCCCGCGAACTTGTTTTTAAAGCATTCACCGACCCTGAACTTTTAGTGCAATGGTTGGGATGTAAGGATCTTACTATGCGAACAGAGCGCAAAGGAAGGGGTGAAGCATGGCGCGATGTTTTTACCGACCCCAATGGTAACGAATACGGGTTTCATGGAGTTTGCCACGAGCAATTAGCGCCAGAAAGGATCATTCGCACATTTGAGTTTGAAGGCCTGCCCGAACCCGGGCACGTTTGTCTGGAAACGCTGAGGTTTGAAGCCTTGCCAGGCAACAGGACCAGAGCTACTGTTCAGTCTGTTTTTCAGTCTGTAGCTGATAGGGATGGGATGCTGAAATCGGGTATGGAAACCGGGGTATTTGAGGCTCATGACCGCCTTGATGAAATATTAGCTAAAGAATTAGTAAACTAAAAACTTCCCCTGGTTGGCAAGTACGCCGCCCCCTGTAATATTTTCTACTCCCTACAAAATGGAATGAAACACGTCCCCGCTTTGGATCAATTCATGAAAAAGCCCGTTTTATTGTTACATAAAACGGGCTTTGTGCGGAAGAAGGGACTCGAACCCCCACGCCGTGAAGCGCCAGATCCTAAGTCTGGTGCGGCTACCAATTACGCCACTTCCGCATTAGGATTTTTAACAGGTCGCAAAGATAGCGTTTTATCTTAAATCAAAAAACATAATTTCAGCTTTTTCGCTATCTACCTCATTTCTTTGTTATTAATTTATTGTTAAGGCTGCTACAAGTTTGCTAAAATATGCCGGGGCGTATAATAACCGGCTCCCATACCATGAAAACATTTCGCCATCAACAAGTATAACCAGGGCTTGTGGCAATATTTTTTTAAATTCATCAATGTGCTTTTGCCCAAACGGATAAGGTTCTGATGATAAAAAGACCACGTCGGGCCGTATCCTCTCCAATTCTTCGATAGCTACTTCGGGATATCTTGTGGAATTAAATGCGTTTGATAATCCGCACCATTGAAGCATATTATCAATAAAAGTGTGTTTGCCAGCCACCATGTATGGTTTGCGCCATATAAAATAAGCTGCTCTTAGGTTTAGGGAGGGTAAAACAAGGCTGTTAAACGCGGCGTTAATGTCTGCACATAAAGCATTGGCTTGCACAGAGCGGTTTACTATGGAACCTACAGATCTGATCATGCCCAACGCCGTATCAAGGTCATTTATATCGCTTATCCAAACGGGGCAAATGTTCATCAGTTCCTCAACCTGGCCGCGCTCATTCTCTTCTTTGTTAGCTATGATAAGATCTGGTTGTAATGATTTGATCAACCCGATATTTAATTGTTTTGTGCCGCCAACTTTGGTTACTGTTTTTAATTTTTGCTCGGGATGAACGCAAAATTTAGTAATACCAATAACTTCGGTATCAAGACCTAAATAAAATAAAAGTTCGGTTTGCGATGGCACAACAGATACGATCCTTTGAGGCACCGCCGGCAGGCTTACTACACGATTTAGCTGATCGTGAAAGACAGCCATGTTAAAACGCGTTCTTTTCGCCCTTTACAACATTCCATACGGTAAGGAAAATAATTTTCATATCCAGCAGGAACGACCAATTTTCTAAATACCACACATCGGCCTCAACGCGCTCAAGCATGGCCTGAGTGGTTTGCGTTTCGCCACGAAGTCCTTGTATTTGCGCCCAACCGGTAATACCGGGTTTTAAGAAATGCCTTACCATAAAGGTATCTATCAGTTGTGAGTATTGCTGGGTATGGCTGATCATGTGCGGCCTTGGACCCACTACCGACATATTGCCCAGCAGCACGTTGAAAAACTGCGGTAATTCATCAATGCTTGTTTTGCGGATAAATGCCCCGGTTTTAGTAATACGCGAATCGCCGCGGGTAGCCTGCTTTTTATCAGAATCATTATTTACCCGCATGCTGCGGAATTTGTAGCACTTAAACGGCTTGTTATCCCTGCCTGAACGCTCTTGCACAAAAAAGATAGGACCTTTTGACTCCAACTTGATCAGGATAGCCAGTATCGGGAATAACCAGCTGAAAACAAAAAGGATAATAAATAACGAAAACAGTACATCAAACAAGCGCTTGATTGACCGGTTAAGCATGTTTTCAAGTGGCTCGGGCCTTACTGATATTACCGGAATATGCCCAAAGCTTTGTATAAAGGTTGGCTTTTTTGCATAATCATAGTACTCCGGTATAAATTTAAACCTGATTAGGTTTTTATCGGCGTCAAGCATAAGCTTTTCAATTGTTTGCGCCTCTGAATTTGGCAGGGTGCAAAATATCTCATCAACCTTATTGTTAAGTACATAGCTTATGCAATCATCAGTGCCGCCCAAATAAAGCTGCCTATCCATAACTACATCGGGGCCATCGTCAAAAAAGCCAACCAGCCTATAGCCACGCTCTGGGTTTTGTTTGAAAAAGCTATACAGGTCTGAACCTATTCTGCCGCCGCCAATGATGATCACCGCACGGGTATCAATTAATGAAGAACGGTCGCTTTTACGTATGGTAAGGAAGATGAGCTTCCATAAGCCTAATAAAAATCCAAACAGTGCTAATGAATAAAACAGGTACTCGCGGGTAATAAAATACGCTTTGGTGCCAATCAATATAATAATGGTAAAGCAAATAAAACTTACAAATAAAAGGTAAGTTTTTATAACTCCCCGGTAGGTCCTGATCGAGTCTTTATTCAATACCTGTTCATACAAACCGGTGATGTTGGCAGACAATAGCCAAATTAAATTAAACACTAATACAATGGGCAAATATTTTCGGTTATTTATCCAGAAAATGTACGATCTGTCTTCGATGAAGTACGAAATTACCATGCTTATATTAAGTATAATATAATCAATAGTAAGGTTCACTGCTTTAATAAAAGTAGCGTATCTGTGAATCATGTAGTAGAGCTTATTGTAGTAGAAAACACACGGCTAAAATTAGCATATTTATTTATATATAACAATCTGATAATTGAATAAACGAGTAGTTACAAAAATGTCATGTTATTGTGGTCAAAATTAAAAATAAAGAAATTTAAACAAAACCAAATATAAAATAATTGTATAATTAAGCAATGAACTTAGTCATAAAAACAGCTATAAATTTTTGTTATACGTGCCCGGTTTAAAGGCGCCCGTTTATGACATCTTTATCTAATATTCCCTTAATATCATAGATAACTGAGGAGTTGTTTTTTCGGAGCTGATTATAGTCCAGATTAAAAAATTCTTTGTGGCCTACCGCTACAATTATGGCATCATAATTTCCTGTCAAGCCGTCTAAATTTTTTATTGTACGCACGTTGTATTCTTGCTCAACCTCGCCCGGGTCGGCCCAGGGATCGTATATTTCGCAATGAGCCTCAAAACCGCTCAAAAACTTAACAATATCAATAACCCGCGTGTTGCGCACATCAGGGCAATTCTCTTTAAAAGTAAAACCCAGCACTAATATGTTTGAATTTTTAACCGATATATCGTTCTTTATCATCAGCTTAACTACTTCAAGGGCTACATAATTGCCCATACCATCATTAAGCCGCCGACCTGCCAAAATAATTTCGGGATGATAACCCACTTCCTGAGCTTTTTGCGCCAGATAGTAAGGGTCAACGCCGGTGCAATGCCCGCCCACCAGGCCCGGCTTAAAATTCAGGAAATTCCATTTGGTGCCGGCAGCCTCTAAAACAGCATGGGTATCAATATCCATGATGTTAAATATTTTGGCCAGTTCATTAACAAACGCAATATTAATATCGCGCTGGGAATTTTCAATCACTTTACAGGCTTCTGCAACCTTTATATTGGGCGCCTTATGTGTACCGGCCGTCACTATAGTACGGTAAAGCTGATCTATAAAGTCGGCAGTTTCGGGAGTTGAGCCCGAGGTTACCTTTAAAATATTAGTAAGCGTATGAACCTTGTCGCCGGGGTTAATACGTTCGGGAGAGTAGCCGGCGAAAAATTGGTTGTTATACTGAAGTTGGGATACCTGTTCCAATACAGGCACACAAACTTCTTCAGTAGCGCCAGGATATACGGTTGATTCATAGATCACCACATCACCGGCTTTGAGTACACTGCCTACACTTTGGCTCGCTTTGATCAATAAGCTAAGGTCGGGGCGGTTAAAGCGGTCTGTTGGTGTGGGTACCGAAATGATATATACATTACATGCCGCAATATCCTTAACCGCAGATGTAAAAATAAGTCCGGGGCCTGTTGTTGTATGAGTTGTTACTACGGATGACAGTACGGCAGATTCTGTTTCAAGTGTACGGTCAAAGCAATTATTTAGTTCATCAACGCGGCTTTGTTTAATATCAAACCCTGTTACCGGGAACTTTTTGGCAAATTCCACAGCCAGGGGTAAACCTACATATCCCAAACCAATAATTGCAATACGGATGTTTGCCGGCGGAACGAATGTTTTAAAGGATTGATTTGATGATTGATCAAACATTTTATAGTACGGAGATAGATATGTAAATATAAACTTATTTTTTATGCGGCAAGCTCCACGTTATTGACCATATATTTGATAAACCCCGGTAATTGATCTGTTTTGCGCCGAGCCAACAAGCAGCGTGGTTATCTTTTTTTCGATCATTAACTGTTCGGCCTGGCTTGCAAATTCTTCGCTGTCAATAATAACAGGGTTTAAGGTCATTATTTCGGTAACGGTTAAAGTTGATGTATCCGGACGCTGCAATAAAGCCCGCCGCAGGTCGCCGTCGGTAACTATACCTTTAATATAGGAAGCGTCTCCAACCATCACCATTCCCAGTCGCCCTGCCGACATGCTAAGCAGTAAATCCATAAATGAAGCATTTTCATTTATAAAAGGCAGCTTATCTGTACGCATCAGATCCTTTACCTTAGTCAGCAGCTTACGCCCCAGGCTGCCACCGGGATGAAAACGAGCAAAGTCATGTTGCTTAAACCCACGCGACTCCATTAACGCTATAGCCAATGCATCACCCATAACCAGGGCGGCCGTGGTTGACGATGTTGGCGCAAGTTCAAGAGGGCAGGCCTCTTTCGAAATTTTTATATTAAGATGATGATGGCTGTTTTTAGCCACAGTTGAAGCCGGGTTGCCGGTTACGCCAATAATAAGGTTCTTGTTCCAGTTTAAAAAAGGGATGATCCGCAGCACCTCCTCGGTTTCGCCCGAGTAAGATATCAGCATTACAATATCATTGGCACCAACCATGCCCAAATCGCCATGAAAGGCTTCGCCGGGATGCAAAAAAAAGCTGGGCGTACCGGTGCTGGCCAGTGTGGCGGCTATTTTTTTACCAATAAGCCCTGATTTTCCAATGCCTATTACAATAACCTTACCCGAGGAGTTCAGTACAGCTTGTACCGTTTTTGTAAATTCATCGTCAATTAAACCGGCAACATGTTGCAACGATTCTATTTCAATATCAAAAACCTTTTTGGCTATGTCTTTCATTACGTTTTATCATCATGACACCAACGGTGCCAGCACCGCATCCAGGTCCTGTAGTTTTACCATGTTGGGGCCATCGCTTAACGCATGATCCGGGTCGGGATGTATCTCCATAAAATACCCGTCAGCGCCAAAGGCTTTTGCCGCCAATGCCATCATGGGCACAAAGGTGCGGTCGCCGCCGGTTTTACCCCCGGCACCGCCCGGGCGCTGCACAGAATGGGTGCAATCCATACAAACCGGATGGCCAAACGCCTTCATGTCATAAATATTCCTGAAATCAACAGCCAGATTATTATAGCCAAACATATTACCCCGTTCGGTAAGTATAACCTGGTTGTTACCCGCCTCTAATACTTTTTGAGCAGGATAAAACATATCCTGGCCCGACAAGAATTGCGCTTTTTTTACATTTACTATTTTACCTGTTTTAGCCGCCGCCACCAGCAGGTCGGTTTGGCGACATAAAAATGCGGGTATTTGCAGTATATCAACCACCTCCGCGGCAATTGCCGCCTGGGCAGGCTCATGGATATCGGTTGTAACCGGCAGACCAAAACGGTCTTTAACATTTTGCAGCATCTGCATGCCCTTTTCAATTCCAGGCCCCCGGTATGAATGGATGGACGTGCGGTTAGCTTTATCAAATGATGATTTAAAGATCACCGGTACATTGTATCGCTGTCCGGCCTGGGCTACCTTTTCGGCTACCTGGTATAAAAGCTCCTGGCTTTCCATTACACACGGACCTAATATAAAGAACGGCTTTTGCCGCATTTGTTCAAACAACATAGTTTATGATGGTATAAGGGGGCAAAGATAAGGATAACCACCAATTAAAAAACATGCGCTGCTCTTGCCCAGGTAATAGTGTCTATTAAATTCGTGTTAATTGGATAACATTTATGAAATTCGTGTTATGAATTATTTTGAATTTTACGGTATTCCTGAATCTTTTAATGTTAACCAGGCAACGCTGAAAAAAAAGTTTTACGAACTAAGCAAGATGTATCACCCTGATTTTTATGCGAACGAAGATGACGCAAAACAACAGGAGATTCTGGAGCTTTCGACCATAAATAATAAGGCTTATCACGTACTTACAGATCCCGCGCGCCGTATGGAGTATATTTTAAAGCTGCATGACCTGGTATCTGAGGGGGCAAAACCACAACTTTCGGCAGATTTTTTAATGGAAATGATGGATATTAATGAGCGCCTGATGGAAGTTGATGACGCCGAACAGCTGGCCAAAGTTACCACCGAAGTGCTTGCTATTGAGGGAGATATTAATGATAAACTTAGCAGGTTAACAAAAGATTACACTGAATTAGACCATACCGCACAGGAAAGCCGGCGAAATGAAATTGCAGAAATTTACTATAGACAAAAATATCTGTTGCGAATTAAAGAGAGTTTAAATACATTTGCAGCCCGCTTATGAGTAATTACTGATTACTCGCGATAGTATGCCCAGCTGGCGGAATTGGTAGACGCGCTGGTCTCAAACACCTGTGGGAAACCGTGCCGGTTCGACTCCGGCGCTGGGTACGGAGAGTAAAATTAAAAGCCTTAACATGTTTATTGTTAAGGCTTTACTCTTTTAAAGCTTCTTTGAACCACTATAAAATCACATTGACGATAGACTGATGTATTAAGTTGCGACTAACTATGAAAGATAAAATCGATAAGGACAGGCTTAGTGACAAAATATATTATTTAAACCAAGAAATTTTGGCTCAAATAGCCTGCGATTTTGATCTTATTGATCAAAGACAGTGGTATGAGCTTTACCAGTATAAGATTGATAAAACTTACTGGAGGTTGGACAAGCCGGATAAATATCAGGTACAGTTCTTTGTGAAATTAGATAGTTTAAATGACTGGTTTAAGTATGATTCAACTGAATTACAAATTGACCTGTTACTTAAAACCAGAGGAAATTCATCAAGGAAATGTCTCTGGACCAATTGCGACAAACCAGGGCTTCAAGGACTTGCTTATTGCCAAGTGCATGCATACAAAGAAATGGGAATTAAAAAGTGAGGCTAACTTTAATATGATGATTAACAGGGAGGATATAGAAACAGATTTAAATATTGGTAAGATTATTTTTGAAAATGTGCCCGATAGTTTGAAACCATGTTGGTCAGGACTTATCTTGTCTACTTTTAATAATTATATTAAAGAGGTTCCAAATTCAGTAAGAGAACTCCATTCAATAATTGACAATAAAGATAGATGGTTTAAAGCTCATGGCCAGTTCTCAAAAATAAGAATTTCTACTTAATCATAAGAATTTTCAGCATGAGAGCTATCTGTTATTAGCAGAAAATATAGCTAAAGTAACTTATAATGCATCCGGCTGGCCTGCTCCTTTTGATGCTGATAGCGGCTGGTATATACCAAGCCTTGCCTTGCAAACAGCCCGAGATTTTGAAGATAACAGACTAATGGACGAAGTTCAAGCGACCATTTTAGTTTTCAATAGCAACAAGAAATTTAAAAATAATATTCAGGCTGCTAAAGAGTTTTTGATTTATAGAAAGATTGATGAAATTTTATGGTTTGATTGGGATCCAATTGGTCTTAGCGGCATTGATGAGGCAAGGGGTGAATATGAACGTTATGTCCCTGAAATTTTTAACCTAAAAAAAGCAAACAGTGGTAGGGAACAAATTGCTATGTGTCTACACAAAATTGAAACAGCAAGGATGGGATTAAGTGGGACATTTGAGAACTGCTTGAGTGCTGCTGATAAAATTATCAGTTTATAGTACATTTAGCCAATTTTTTGTAGTCGGACTAAGGTACATAACCTTAAAGTGGTGGTTGACGGGAAACTGTATTACAGTCTATGAACACGACAGGACTTTAATGAAAAAATGGCGGTTGGAGATTCGTTGATAAAAAAGAAAAATGAAATGACCTTTAAGTTGGTAAAACGCAAAACTGGAGTGATTGTAATCTCTAAATAAAACATTCATAGCGAAAAATTCGATCTATTTATAATACTCGTTTAATAAGTTCTTGCACCTTCAATATGTATCCACAAATCGGGAAACAGATAATGAAGAAGGTAAGATTTTTTTAATGAGTTTTATAAGTGTAACAGTATTAACTAAAGGGCAAGGATAGAAATTATATCAAACAGAGAGCCCGATGTCATTAATAGAAAGGATGGAAAACCATTCTTAAATAAAACCAATAATTCTATAGGGCAATGATTTTTGATTCACAACAAGTCTACCAATGGTTAATTATGGAACTGGATAAGAGAACGATAAGGTATTCCGTTCATGAGTTTGCTTCCGGAAACAAGATGGTGGACATATGGCACAATAATTTATTTTATGTTATCCAAATTGAATCCAATTTTGCCGGGGTTAGTTTAATTATTGATGATAATTCGGGATTTGATTTGACACCAGATGCTAAATTTACCACAACTGAACAGTTTCTTTCAAAGCTTAAGTATATAATGAATCATTAATGAGCGTAAAAAATAAACCTCTACAATTAAGTTTTTTCAATCAACTGCCGAATGGCTTTGAGGGTGAACTAAGAGTTATAAATCGGATAACGTGACACAATGCTACGCTGTCTGATTTATGGTTGTATTAGTAAATACACCAGGTAATGGAGTCAATTCTGCACAATGGAGTTTTTTTCAAGGTATAAGTGGGTCAGGCCCTACAAGACCGTTACAAAACGCACTAAAAGGAGCAGGAATACCTTTGTTAATCATTAACGATATGAAAGATTACATTTTCTTTAAACCGCCAGACGAAGTTGCAAATATCAAAGCGAAGCTGTGGAACACCAAACAAGCTAAAGTCTATTTCGATTGGTTTATCTCAGTCAAAGATGATCGGGTAGAATATTTACTTACTTCTATCGACGAAACACTAACAGGTAATCATAAAATTGATATTAGAAGAATTGGAAAGAAAGTATCCCCGCTGTCCGTAGAGTTTCAGTATGCGGCAAAAGGTTTATGCGCTGTCCGAACGTCTCCGACTTCGGACGGTTATGCTTACAAAACAATAAAACCCAGCCCAGCTTTGTATTGGCTGGGCTGGATTTTTAATAGGTTTGCCTGTTGAATACAGTCATTTATTGAGTATATCAAATAATTTTTATTTGCTGAGACAATTACTGAATGGATATTCTTACTGATGCGGAATATTATAAATTAGGCTTGGCTCACTCTTCAATATGAAAACAGTACGATCGCTTTTCTTCCTGTGAAATTTCAGTTTTTATTTTAAGGTCAGCTATTTTTTGCTGGTCTTTTTTGCATACAACAGTTTAAATCCCTGATCTAATATGTAGTTTGTCTATGTATCTGGTATTGCGTTAATATCGAAAAATACGTTACAATGGGGTATTTCTATGCATATATTTGAAATGCATAAAACGATTCACAAACTATCTTAAGGGATAATCATAAATGGGAACTTGGGGCACAGGCATAAAAGACAACGATGCATTCACAGATGTTTATAGCGAGTTTTTTGATGAGTACAATAAAGGAGGCGATCCCTGTAAAATCTCAAAAAATATAATTGAAAGGAACTGGGAGATTTCAGAAATTGAAGAAGAGCGTAACAGTCTTTGGTTTGCTATTGGATTAGCTCAATGGGAAACAAAATCCCTCGATGTCGAAATATTAAAAAAAATAGAAGATATTATTTCTTCTGGTGATGAGCTAAATGTTTGGCTTAATCTTGGGGCTACCGAAAATGACATTAAAAAACGTCGAGTAGTTCTTGAAAAGTTTTTAGAAAAATTAAAAAGCGACCGACCGAAAGCAAAACCAAGAAAAAAAGTCAAACTAAAAACGCCGGTGTTTACAATAGGTGATTGTTTAACTTTCAGAATGCATAATGGCAATTACGGTGGAGCTGTGGTATTAGCGACAGACAATAATCCTGAAACAGCGTACAATTTAGTGGCAACGACCAGGCTTAATCAGATAACTAAGCCAATTATTAATGATTTTCAGGAGTCGGAAATACTGGTTTGCAATTTTGCCAGTTGGCAAGACAAGGTAGAAGTTACATGGTATATGCCCGATCTATATTTTAAGGATTATGCTGATATCTATGAAGTTGTTGGTAATATGGTCATTGATATTGAGTATGATGTAAAAAATTATCTTGGTGAAGGATACTTATTTAAACCCTCATTTACTTCAGGCTGGAAAATGAATTATATGATCGAAAGGCAATTAGAGTCTGAAAACACCAAACCTAAACCGAGCAAATCAGTAAGTTTAAAACAACTAATAAGAAAAGATAAATGGTGGAAACTATAGTAAACTAAATCATTGTGAATGTAGAAAGTTTAATTATAGTAAAAGCAAAAATCGCAATGAAAGCCACGAAAGATGGTGGCAGACAATTTGGTTTCAAATCGGGTTACAGGCCTGACCACGCATTTGAGTTACCCGCCGATTTAAAAAATTTAAAAACCTATATCGGCGACATCCAATTTAATGATCAAGAATTAATAGAACCGGGAGAAACAAAAGTGGTAACGGTAAGATTTTTAAAATCGCCCGGAATTGAAAAATATATTAATATCGGACAGCAATGGTATATAAATGAAGCTGCCAAAACTTTAGGATTTGGCGAAATACTGGAGATATAAAATATTCCAGCAACTCAGAAATAGGTGTTGCCTTTTATTTAAAACTTTTAGGTGAAAGCTGTTGTTGTATTGTTCAAAATTAAACAATATGAAAGCGAGAAAAATATGGGCTAATTTTAGTGTAAAAGATGCAAAACGCACCAATCAGTTCTATACACAATTGGGTTTCACACCCAATCAGCCAAACAATTACCCCCAATTAGCCAGCTTTATTTTTGGTGATGATGATCTCGTGATTCATTTTTTTGAAGAGGGTTCAAAAATAGATGATTATTTAACACCCGGACCAAAAACTACCAGTGAAATTATTTTTACGCTTGCCGCAGATACGGAGGCGGAGGTGAACGAATGGGCAGAGAAAGTTAAAAGTGCTGGCGGCAATATTTTTCAGGAAGTGGGGCGAGATGAAGCCAATTATTATGGCTTTGCCTTTGCCGATCCCGACGGTCATAAATTTAATGTAATATTGATGGATAACTTATAGTGATAAGTCTTCCTCTTCTCTAAAACACCAAACCAGGTGTAACAATAATCCTGCTTTGTTATTAAGCTTTCGGCCAGTCTTATGACCGCATCAACTTTTATCCACGGACTATATCGGGTATAGGAATAGTGGGCAGACTAACTGCGCCAACGCTAATAATTTATAAGGAAGATAAACTTGATTTGGAGCCTCTCTAAAAAACAAAAACCGGTCTCTCACCGGCACCAAAAGTTAGCACATAGAACCGCTTGCTAACCCCTTTGTTTGTATAGATAACGCCCTTACTTCCACCATTATTGCGCGAAAAAAAATATAGTTGAAAAACCGCATTTTGATGCGTTTTACCTTATATTTTTGGTTTTGCACATCTCAAAAAACCATTATTATGATATCTCGAAATGTAATTTGTTTTCAGGAGATCGACAGATCTAAGTTTATGGCTGTAGGGGGCAAGGGCGCTAATCTGGGCGAACTATCCGGAATTGAGGGCATCCAGGTGCCCGGGGGCTTTTGCGTTACCACCGACGCGTATAAAAAGATAATTGAAGATAACCAGAAGATTAACCTCTTGCTGAGCGAATTAGCGAGTTTTAAGGCAGAAGAGCGGGAGAACATCAGCAAAGTGAGCGCAAAAATCCGTATGGCCATTGAAGGGGTACCCATTGCCGGGGATATAGCCAAAGAGATTGCGGATTATATCACCAGGTTTGGCGAAAAAGATGCTTTTGCTGTGCGGTCAAGTGCCACTGCCGAAGACCTGCCCACGGCCTCCTTTGCAGGTCAGCAAGATACCTATTTGAACATTATTGGAACAGAAGCTATCCTAAAACATATCAGCAAGTGCTGGGCATCGCTATTTACCGATAGGGCAGTAGTTTACCGCATTCAAAACGATTTTGATCACCGTAAGGTCCACCTCGCTGTGGTTGTTCAGAAGATGGTTTTTCCGCAGGCGGCAGGTATTTTGTTTACCGCCGACCCTGTCACTGCTAACAGGAAAGTGTTGTCTATTGATGCTGGGTTCGGTCTCGGCGAGGCCCTGGTCTCCGGTTTGGTGAACGCGGATAATTATAAAATTCGGGAAGGCAGGATCACTGATAAAAAAGTATCTGCTAAAAAACTGGCTATTAATGCAGTAAAAGGCGGCGGCACGATAACACAGGAAATAGAACCGGAACAGCAGACAATGCAGGTACTGACAGACGAGCAGATGCTACAGCTTGAGCGCATCGGCCGGAAGATAGAAGAGCATTTCGGCAGTCCCCAGGACATCGAATGGTGTTTGGCCGGCGATACATTTTATATTGTCCAAAGCAGGCCAATCACTACATTATATCCCATCCCTGTAGCAGACGATGAGGAGAACCATGTCTACATATCTGTAGGTCATCAACAAATGATGACCGATGCCATGAAACCGTTAGGCCTGTCATGCTGGCTCTTAATAACGCCTGCACACATGCGTATAGCCGGTGGACGGTTGTTCGCTGATGTTACACAGATGCTGGCTTCACCCGGTAGTCGGGATACCATAATAAATACGCTGGGGAAATTCGATCCGCTTGTAAAAGACGCGTTAACCACCGTTATGGAGCGGGGAAATTTTATAAAATCGACACCGGATGATAAAAAAGAACCCAGCCCGGGTAATGGTAATAAAATTGCGCCGCTTCGGAACTATGAGGCATTAAACGAATACGGTCCGGCAGTCGTTTCTGACCTGATCGGGCATAGTCAAACATCAATAGCGGCATTAAAACAAAACATCCAGACCAAATCCGGACCGGATCTGTTTGATTTTATCCTGAACAACATCCAGGAGTTAAAGAAAAGTATAGGTGAGCAGCAAAACATGGGCGTAATTATGACTGGTATGAACGCGGCCTCATGGATTAATGAAAAAATAGAACTGTGGTTAGGCGAAAAAAACGTAGCTGACACCATTTCTCAATCCGTGCCTAACAATGTCACCTCCGAAATGGGGCTCGCGCTATTAAACGTCGCAGATGTAATTCGCCCTTACCCTCAGGTAATCAACTATTTGCAACAGACAAAGAATGATGACTTTTTAGATGAACTGGTTCAATTTGATGGCGGACAGGAAACCAGGGATGCTATCAATGCTTTTCTGGAAAAATACGGCATGCGGTGTGCCGGCGAAATTGACATTACCAGAACCCGCTGGAGCGAAAAGCCTATTACGCTTGTGCCCATCATTCTTACAAATATCAAAAACCTTGAGCCTGGCGCCGCCAGTCAGAAATTTGAGCAAGGCCGGCAGGAATCTTTAAAAAAAGAGCAGGATTTATTAGATAAATTGAAGCAATTACCGGATGGTGAACAGAAAGCGAAAGAAACAAAACGAATGATCGACCTGGTTCGGAATCTTGCCGGTTATCGCGAATATCCTAAGTACGGTATCGTCAGTCATTTTTTCATTTATAAGCAGGCTTTACTCAAACAGGCCGCGCAGCTTGTGCAAGCGGGTGTTATTCATGAAAAAGAGGATATATTCTATCTTAGTTTTGAAGAGTTTCGCCAGGTAGTAGGCACAAATAAGTTGGATTACAAGCTCATCAGCCAACGAAAAGAAGAGTTCAGATCATATGAGAAACTAAATCCGCCACGTGTGATCACGTCTGATGGTGAAACTGTTTCGGGAAGGTACAACCGTGAAAATATCCCGGCCGATGCCATTGTAGGGCTGCCTGTTTCTTCCGGCGTTATTGAAGGACGGGCACGTGTCATTCTGAACATGGAAGATGCGGATATAGAAGACGGGGATATATTGATCACGCCCTTTACCGACCCCAGCTGGACACCTCTATTTGTATCCATCAAAGGTCTGGTTACCGAAGTGGGTGGGCTGATGACTCACGGTGCGGTTATCGCGCGCGAATATGGCCTGCCCGCAGTTGTAGGAGTGGAGAATGCTGTCAGGCTGATCAAAGACGGACAGCGGATCCGCGTAAATGGGACGGACGGATATATTGAAATACTATAAACAGCGATTTTTCGTAAGTGAAGCAAAAGAAGCAGACGATTAAAATTTATTTCCAACCTTCTTTTTTCCTGCTGACATAGGGTTGTCATCGCCCATCAGTTTCTTTGTTTTATAATCAAAAAACAACAGGAACCATGGAAACAACTTCAATTGATCAGGAAATAAACGCTTCAGAGCAGATCATTTCGCCGGAAGCTTTATTAACCCACTGGCAGGGGCACCGTAAATTAACCAGGAAAGTTATTGAAGCTTTTCCGGAGGATAAATTATTCAGCTATGCAGTGGGAGGGATGCGCCCTTTTGGCGAAATGCTTATCGAGATCATGGATATGGCCAATGATGGTATGGATGGTATTGTTACCGGTAAATGGAAAGCCATCCATGATCTTGATCATGCCTCAGGACTGTCGCCGGTAAAAACCAAAGATCAGGCTTTGCAGTTATGGGATCAGGTCACCGAGCAGATCAACCAGGCCTGGCCGCAAATTTCGCCACAGCGTTTTTTGCAGGTAGAGGCGGCTTTTGGCGCCTATGAGGGAAGGATTGTTGATACTATTTTTTACTTTATTGATAACGAGATCCATCACCGGGCGCAAAGCTATGTATATCTGCGTACGCTGGGTATTGAGCCACCTGCATTTTGGGATAGATATTAAACGCTGTTTACGCTCAAAAAAGCAGCCCCGGGAACAGGCTGCTTTTTTTATCTCATTTTAACATTATAAAACAACATTTCAATTTAAACCATGAATGACCAGCACCAAATTATTAAAATCATAGTCCTTATTCTTATTCATTTGCTGAGCGGCGCTACCGGTATTTTTCCTAATTTTGATGCCTTGTAGATAATTAATCCAAACAAACAATTGTATTCAAAAGATCAGGCATCACAGATGAGGCAGGCATTCTGGGCCGCGTTTGGGCGGTACATAGCCCCGCAGTTATCCGCCGACGGCCTGAAAACAAACTGGATAAATTATAAAACGGGTATAAAGCACTTGAACTTTAAAATGCAGGCCGATAACCGGTCGGCATACATTGCTATTGAAATTGCTCACCCCGATGCCGGTATACAGGAACTAATTTTTGAGCAGTTTAAGGAATTAAAAAACGTGCTGCATACCAGTCTTAACGAAGAGTGGGAATGGCAACTGCACACCCATGACGAAAACGGAAAAACCGTTAGCCGTATAGTAAAGACCATGCCTGGTGTAAGTATTTTTAACCGCGACCACTGGCCCGCGCTCATTTCATTTTTTAAGCCACGGATAATTGCCCTCGACGAGTTTTGGAGTGTTGCCCAATATAGTTTTGAGCTGTTTAAATAAATGCGCTGTCTGAAATCTGCACATCCTTCTACATATCGTATCAATTAATCGTCAATTCGACGCTTTTTTTAAATGCCGGGTGGTTTTACAAAGAAAATACAAATATTTACGGCGCTGTAATTTGTAGTATTGTATTAACCACTTATAAACACATGAAAAGGTTTCCATTAGTTGCCGGTTTGTTGCTAACCGGTTTTTTTGCGAGGGCACAGGCTGTAAAAGCGCCGGCCTATCCACTTATCACCCACAATCCTTATTTTAGTATCTGGTCATTCTCTGATGATCTGAGCGAGTCAACCACACGCCACTGGACAGGTAAAGACCAATCGTTACTGGGCTTAATAAAGGTTGATGGCACCGTTTACCGCTTTATGGGTAAAGAGCCGGTTGAACATAAAACCGTTTTGGCAGCCGCTAACGAAACACCTTACACCTGTAAGTTTACCGAAAGCGAACCGGCTAAAGACTGGGCCGATCCTAAATTTGACGACAACAACTGGAAAACCGGTACAGCGCCGTTTAGTGACGATAAATCAGCAGCTAAAACGCTGTGGACAAGCAGGGACATCTGGGTGCGCAGAACCTTTACCATTAACGATCTTAACCTTAACAAACTTTCGCTCAGGCTGCACCACGATGATGAGGCAGAGGTTTACCTTAACGGCGAAAAAATAAACGAGCAGGGCGGCGCCAATGGCGACCTGCAATATTTTACGCTTAGCGATGCAGCGATAAGCAAATTAAAAAAAGGCGAAAATGTGCTGGCCCTGCATTGTACCAATACAGGCGGAGGAGCCTGGCTTGATGCAGGCCTGGCCGATGAGCTAAAACCAGCCGGACATGATGCCCTGCAAACAGCAAAACAAACAAGTGTAACCCTTAACGCTACACAAACCATTTATAACTTTAAATGCGGCAAAGCCGATCTGCAGCTTACATTCACCTCGCCGCTGCTGATGAATAATCTGAGTGTTTTATCAAGACCGGTATCCTATATTACTTATAAGGTAAAGTCAAACGACGGTAAATCGCACGATGTGAAGGTTTATTTAAGCGCATCGGCCGATATTGCCCGCAACACGCCCGACCAAAAAGTAACCACGCAACAATCATCAAGCAATACCTTATCCATTTTAAAAGCAGGTACTGTTGAGCAACCCATGCTGCAAAAAAGAGGCGACGACCTGCGTATTGATTGGGGATACATGTACATTGCAGTGCCCAAAACAGCCAAAGCCACACAATTTGTGAGCAGTAATAAAGAGGCGGTTGATTTATTTTTTAGCGGGAACAGCAGGTCGACAGTGAAAGAGGGAACTGGTGTGGCGTTAAATACGGTGATACCATTTGGCGCTGTAGGCAAAACCGCGGTTGAAAAATTTATAGAGTTAGGTTATGATGATATTAACCCCGTTCAATATTTTCATACCAATTTAAAACCCTGGTGGAAGACCGCGCAAACCAATACTTTTGAACAATTGCTTGCAAAAGCGGCCTTGGATTACCCTGTAGTATTAAAAAAATGTGCCGTTTTCAATGCTTCCATGTATAAAGATGCTCAAAATGCCGGGGGCGAAAAATATGCCAAACTATGTGTTTTGGCTTATCGTCAAAGCATATCGGCTCATGCGCTGGTAAAAAGCCCGCAGGGCGAAACCTTGTTTCTGTCAAAAGAGAATTTCAGCAACGGTTCCATCAATACGGTTGATGTTACTTACCCTTCGGCACCTTTGTTCCTGCTTTATAACCCCGAGTTGATGGAAGGCATGCTTAACGGTATCTTCTATTTTAGCGAAAGCGGCAAGTTTGCACATGATTTTGCAGCACATGACCTGGGTACCTATCCTTTGGCCAACGGCCAAACCTATGGCGAGGGTATGCCGGTTGAAGAATCGGGTAATATGCTGGCATTAACCGCCGCAATAGTAAGGGCTAACGGTAATAACCCGGCCTATGCCAAAAAACACTGGAAAATACTAACCACCTGGACAAACTATTTAGTTAAAGAAGGCCTTGATCCGGCAAACCAGTTATGTACCGACGACTTTGCTGGCCACCTGGCGCGCAACGCCAACTTATCGGCAAAGGCTATTGTTGGTATTGGCTGCTACGCGCATTTAGCCGATCTGCTTGGCCAAAAAGCTGTGGCAACAAAGTATAAAGCCATAGCCAAAGAAATGGTTGCCAAGTGGATGCAAATGGCCGACGCCGGCGATCATTACTCTTTAGTATTTGATAAAAAAGATACCTGGAGCCAGAAGTATAACATAGTTTGGGACAAGATATTGGGTTTAAACCTGTTCCCGCAGTCTGTGTATGACCGCGAGATTAAATATTACCTTACCAAGCAAAAAGAATTTGGCTTACCGCTTGACAGCCGTAAAACCTATACCAAATCAGACTGGATCATATGGACCGCTACCCTGGCAAAAGACCGTGCCGATTTTGAGGCCCTGGCCAACCCGGTTTATAAATACGCTATGGAAACCCCAACCCGGGTACCGTTGAGTGACTGGCATGAAACAACCAATGGTAAACAGGTAGGCTTTCAGGCCCGCAGTGTGGTAGGGGGCTACTATATAAAACTATTGCAGCAAAAATGGAGCGCTAAATAATTAGTATATTTCTGTATAGAAGGCCAGGGTTAACTATAACCCTGGCTTTTTTGTATCAGGGTTATTCTATATGCTGGCAGGCTCGTCCCAACTGTCGGCGTTAAATGACGGATTGATCTCAAAACTGTCATATTGGATGCCAAGTTTTTGTATGCCTGTAGTTACCACCTCATTAAAAGGGATTACGATGCCGTTTACCGTGCGCAGGTCTGACAAAACCGATACCGAAGTTCTGCCGGATGTTTTATTAGCTTCGGCCACAAGCTGGTTTTGATGATTTATGGCAAAAATATAATCGTTACCATCAAGCTTGCACAAAACGGAGTATATGCTGTTGAGTTGCTGCATGTTCACTACCTCCATTTTATTTATAGCGGGTTTTCGCAGGCCAAGCAAGCCGGAATAAAACGTGCTTTTCATCTCCGCTACCCGTTCAACAGGCATTGGTGCTTTGGTATTATTAAACCAGCGCCAGCCTTTATCAGCCTCTAATTGTTCAATAGAGGTCATGGTGTTGTTATCCCAAAGTTCTATGCGCATCCTGTCGTCAGGAATATCAATATATGATATCGCTTTTACGCCCATAATAGCGGCCGAAAAGCGCATTGTTTTGATCTTGTCGAGCTTATTTCCCCCGTGAGCCGCATTTGCCTTTAAAAGCAAGTCCCTCGCACCGGTGTTATCCGTTAGGTATGTATTTTGTGAAGTATTTGTTGTTCTGGTTTCATTCATAGTTAAAAACATACTGATATTGTGGAATTCGCCCCACAAACCATGCCATTAGCGCATTCATCTATTGGGCTACACTTTAACGGGTAACCCACGCGCAAAATTACTATTTGCAATACAATGTTCACTACTTATGGGATCCGTAGGAATACGGATCACAGGATATGCTATCCTTCCCGGGCCTGTGTCCCCACAGACTCTTTTATCCCCAGGGTCGGTGTTTTTGCTTGTTTACTTAAGTGATCCGTGGGGCACGGATCACAGGATATGCTATTCTACCTGGACCTGTGTCCTCACAGGCTCTTTTATCCCCCCGGGGATGTGTCCTTATTTGTTTATCTTATTTCCATAAGTACTAAAATTAACACGCGCTTAAAATACGATAGTCGTCGATTTTGCAAATACCAAAATTTGCATACTTTTATTGTTCAATGGAAATCAAAAACAATAAGAGAACCATAAGGGCCTGGGCTATGTTTGATTGGGCCAACTCGGCTTATAACCTGGTCATCACTTCAACCATTTTTCCTGCCTATTATGTGGCTATTACGGCAAATGACAAAAATGGCGACAGGGTAACATTTTTTGGAAAAAGCTTTATCAATACCGCTTTATCCAACTACGCGCTTGCAGCGGCCTATCTTATCATGGTTTTTCTTTTGCCCATATTATCATCCATAGCTGATTATAGGGGCAATAAGAAAATATTCATGCAGTTTTTTACCTGGTTGGGTTCTATGTCGTGCTGCGGCCTGTTCTTTTTTGGGGCCGATAACCTGGAGTTTGGTATCATTTGCTTTGCCCTTGCGGCTATTGGCTATAGTGGCGGTTTCGTTTTTTATAATTCCTATCTCCCCGAGATTGCTACCCTTGATATGCAGGATAAAGTAAGTGCCAAAGGTTTTACCTACGGCTATATTGGCAGCGTTATTTTGCAGGTAATTTGTTTGGTTTTTGTGCTTTCGCCCAAAACATTTGGCCTAAGCAACGGAAAGGCTGCCCAATTGTCATTTTTATTGGTAGGCATCTGGTGGATAGCGTTTGCCTATATACCCTTTGTTGTATTGCCCAAAGGAAGCCCTAACGCCCAAACCCACCACCAGCATATTATAAAAGGCGGTTTTATTGAACTGCGCAAAGTTTGGACAAAGGTTAAAACCATGCCACTATTAAAAAGATTCCTGCCTGCATTTTTCTTTTACTCCATGGGCGTTCAAACCATTATGCTGGTTGCCGCCAGTTTTGGGGCCAAAGTATTAAAAATGGAAACAAGCGGCCTTATCGAGATCATCCTGATCATACAACTTGTGGCCATAGGCGGGGCTACCTTAATGTCGCGTTTATCGGCAGTTTACGGTAACGTAAAAGTTTTGCTCATGGTGGTTATTATATGGGTTGGGGCTTGTATTGCCGCTTATTTTATAACTACTGTTCCGCAGTTTTACATGCTGGCAATAGTGGTAGGCTTAATTATGGGTGGTATACAGTCGCTTTCAAGGTCAACCTATTCCAAGTACCTGCCTCAAAACATTCCGGATACGGCATCGTTCTTTAGCTTTTATGATGTTACCGAAAAGCTGGCTATAGTAGGAGGTATGTTCAGTTTTGCATTTATTGAAGAGTTAACCGGCAGCATGCGCAATTCGGCATTGGCACTATGCGGTTTTTTTATAGTGGGGATGATATTATTGCTTTCTTTGCTTTCGGCAGAAAAAAACATTAAGAAAAATACTGAATTTAGCGCCGTGTAATTTGTGTAAGAGATGAAGATAGAGTTATTTGTACCATGCTTTGTTGACCAGTTATTCCCGGATACTGCTTTTAATACCGTAAAAGTGCTTGAAAAAGCGGGTTGCAACGTTAGTTTTAATCCTAACCAAACCTGCTGCGGCCAGCCTGCTTTTAATGCCGGTTTTTGGGACGATGCCAAAGCGGTGGGCAGTAAGTTCCTGAACGATTTTTCGGACGACAGCGTGATCGTAACACCATCGGCCTCTTGCACAGGTATGGTTAAAAACTATTATAACGACCTGTTTACCAATACCGCGGTACATAACAAATGCCGCAGCATACAAGGCAATATCTACGAGCTTTCGGATTTTTTGGTGAACATACTGCAGTTTGATTACTTCGGAGCCGAGCTGGATGGTAAGGCTGTTTATCATGACAGTTGTGCCGGTTTGCGCGAATGCAAAATAAAGAATGAACCAAGACAGCTGCTTTCCAAAGTACTCGGGCTCGAACTACTTGAACTGAAAGATAATGAAACCTGCTGCGGGTTTGGCGGTACCTTTGCGGTTAAGTTTGATGGCATATCAACCGCTATGGCCCAGCAAAAGGTTGATAACGCGCTGGCAGCCGGGGCAGAGTTTATCATATCAACAGATGCCTCATGCCTGCTGCACCTGCAAAGTTATATCGACAAAAACAGCCTGCCTATAAAAACCATGCACCTGGCCGATGTATTGGCATTGGGATGGGGAAATGTGTGATTTTTAATTTTGGATTTGGGATGTTCGATTTGGGATTTGTTGTATGGAGTAACTGAAACATGGCGATCATCTTTTGTTCTCTCAAGGTCCCGGAAGAAGAAGCCGGTTAATAATGAATTTCGAATATCCAATACCGAATTTTTACCTTTTGTCCCCTCAGGGTCCCTTGCAGGGAGACCCTGAGGTTGTCGAATTATAATTATTAAATTAATGAGAATAATACAACCACCACAACCCGGCGAGTACCCACCTTATGCCATTATGTATATGAAGCTGCTGCCCGCAGACGGCCTGATACTAAAGCACCTGCAGGATAATTTTGATATGGTAAAGCGACTCATATATTCGTTGCCCGAAAATGTTCTGTATCACCGCTATGCGCCCGGTAAATGGAGCATCAAAGAAACCCTGGTGCATATTATTGACGATGAACGGATTTTTGCTTGCCGGGCCCTGCGTTTTGCGCGCAATGAAAAAAATAACCTGATCGGTTTTGACCAGGACGCTTATGCCATTTACTCGGATGCTGATAACAGACCGTTAGATAATATTTTTGAAGAATATGAAGCGGTAAGAAGATCGACCATCGCCTTGTTCAACGGCTTGCCCGATGATGCCTTTGGCCGGATGGGGCATGGCACCGGAACCGCCAATGATGCCACAGTAAGGGCTTTGGCCTACCACATAGCCGGGCATGAACTGCACCATATTAATATTATAAAAGAAAAATACCTGGCGTTGTAAATAGCAATTATAAAAGCGGAACAGGTTATTGAATTTGCCTGTTTTATCAAAAAATTGTATCTTTATGATAATAAACAGCCCGCTTCTCTATTCAATGGAGAAGCGGGCTGTTTTGTTAAATATAAAACCGTTTTTAAAGCATATTATTGATTTTAACGCTTTGTGGTTTAACTAATTGAGACTTTTTAAATTAAAAGAAAACCTGCTAAAAAATGTTAAAATTGATATTTTTTTAATGGTATGCAACTGGTTTTAATCGCTTGTGATCCTCTTTTGAAGCTGTTTTTCATTAAAATTTAGCTTTAAAAAGTTTCTTAAGCCGACAAAGGAATTTGAAAATTCAAATCAAAATAAAATTGTATTTTCGTGCCTCAAATAAAGATCACTTTGTAGGTGATTGATAAAACGTAATTTTTATAAAAATTTAAATCATAGTTGTAGATGATTAGTATTACACTTCCTGATGGTTCTGTCCGTCAGTATGATAAGGGAATCACTTCCATGCAGATCGCACAGTCGATCTCCGAAGGATTAGCGCGTAACGTATTAGCAGCCGAAGTTGACGGCCAGGTTTGGGACGCAAGCCGCCCCATTGAACAGGACGCGCACGTTAAATTATTAACCTGGAACGATGCTTCGGGTAAGTCAACTTTCTGGCACTCATCGGCACACCTTATGGCCGAAGCTTTGGAAGCTTTATACCCGGGTACCAAGTTTGGCATAGGTCCGGCTATTGAAACCGGTTTTTACTACGATGTTGATTTTGGCGACCGTGAATTTTCGTCAGACGAGTTTAAACTAATTGAGGATAAGATCATTGAGCTGGCCAAAACCAAAGAAGAATATATACGCAAGCCCGTTAGCAAGGCCGATGCCATAGAATATTTTACTGAAAAAGGCGACGAATACAAACTTGACCTGATCAAAGACCTGCCCGATGGTTCCATCACTTTTTATACACAAGGCAATTTTACTGATCTGTGCCGCGGGCCACACATCCCCAATACAGGTTTTATAAAAGCTGTTAAGCTAATGAGCGTTGCCGGTGCCTACTGGCGCGGTGATGAAACACGCAAGCAGCTTACCCGTATTTATGGTGTTACTTTTCCTAAAGCGAGTGAGCTTTCCGACTATCTGCATATGATAGAGGAAGCTAAAAAGCGCGATCACCGCAAACTGGGTAAAGAACTTGAGCTGTTCACCTTTTCTGAAAAGGTAGGCATGGGCTTGCCGTTATGGTTACCTAAGGGCACTGCTTTACGTGAACGCCTTACTAACTTTTTACAAAAGGCACAGGTTAAAGCCGGATATGAGCAGGTAATTACTCCGCATATTGGTCATAAAAACCTGTATGTAACATCAGGGCACTATGAAAAGTATGGAGCCGATTCATTTCAGCCGATAAAAACACCACAGGAAGGCGAGGAGTTCTTTTTGAAGCCGATGAACTGCCCGCATCATTGTGAGATATATAAAACCAAACCGCGTTCATATAAAGATCTGCCGGTGCGTTTAGCAGAGTTTGGTACTGTTTATCGTTATGAACAAAGCGGAGAGTTGCATGGTTTAACCCGTGTACGCGGTTTTACGCAGGATGACGCTCACTTATTTTGCCGCCCCGATCAGGTGAAAGATGAGTTCAAGAAGGTAATAGACCTGGTATTGTATGTATTTAAGGCCCTGGGGTTTGATAATTATACAGCGCAGGTATCATTACGTGATCCTGAAAATAAGTCAAAATATATAGGTACCGACGAAAACTGGGCCCTGGCAGAATCGGCTATCATTGAAGCTGCCGAAGAAAAAGGGTTAAGCACTGTAGTTGAGCTTGGTGAAGCCGCGTTTTATGGCCCTAAGCTTGATTTTATGGTGAAAGATGCGCTTGGCCGCAAATGGCAATTAGGCACCATACAGGTTGATTATAACCTGCCCGAGCGTTTTGAACTGGAATATACAGGAAGCGACAATTTAAAGCATCGGCCGGTGATGATACACAGGGCTCCGTTTGGCTCGCTGGAACGTTTTGTTGCGGTATTAATTGAGCATTGTGCCGGTAATTTTCCGCTGTGGCTGTCGCCTGAGCAGTTCATTATCTTACCTATATCAGAAAAATATGAGGAATATGCAAAAAAACTTTCTGATGTGTTAAAAGATTCCGATATTTGCGGGCTGATTGACTTTAGGGATGAAAAAATAGGGCGGAAGATACGCGATGCTGAAGTCAAAAAGATCCCTTATATGCTGGTCGTAGGTGAAAAAGAAGCCGCCGAAGGTATGGTTTCCGTGAGGAAACATGGTCAGGGCGATTTAGGCAGTATGAGTATAGAAGATTTTAAAGAACAAATAATTAAAGAAATAAAAGTATAACTTGGCATTAAACAAACCTTTCAATAGAGGACCAAGGCTTCCTTTTAAGAAAAAAGAAGCTGAACACAACATTAACCAATTCATCAGGGCTCAGGAAGTTCGTCTGGTAGGCGACAACGTTGAGCAGGGCGTTTACTCTTTAAGAGATGCACTGGCAATTGCGCAGGAGCAGGAATTGGACCTGGTTGAAATATCTCCAAACGCGGTTCCACCGGTTTGTAAAGTAACGGACTATAACAAGTTCATTTACGAACAAAAGAAAAAGCTGAAAGAGATTAAGAACAATGCCAAGCAAACGGTTATAAAAGAGATCCGTTTTGGACCGAACACTGATGATCATGACTTTGAATTTAAATTAAAGCATGCCATCAAGTTTTTAGAGGCGGGCGAAAAGGTGAGAGCCTACGTGCACTTTAAAGGTCGTGCCATTGTTTATAAAGAACAGGGCGAAATATTACTGCTTCGTTTTGCGCAGGCGCTTGAAGAAGTAGGTAAAGTTGAACAATTGCCAAAGCTTGAAGGAAAAAGGATGTTTTTAACCCTGGCTCCAAAAGCGGTAAAAAAATAAATAAGAGATGTTAGATATGAGATTGATAAAATCCCATACCTGACATTTTAATTAAAATAAACGTGAAATATGGGGTTCAGATGCCAGGAGATCATTAGTCTCACATCTCAAATCTCATATCTAACATCTAAATAAATAATAGTTATGCCAAAAATGAAAACCAATTCCAGTGCTAAAAAGCGTTTTAAGCTTACTGGAACCGGTAAAATCGCAAGAAAGAACGCATACAAAAGCCACATCTTAACCAAGATGTCGACAAAACGTAAGCGTGCCCTTGGTCAAACCAGCTTAGTGTCTGAAGCTGACTTAGGAAACGTAAAACGTATGCTTTGTATCGGAAAGTAATTCACAAATTTTTTTAACCAGGTATTAGAGTTTTAAGTTCTGTTATAAAAAAGAAAGCAGGCACTCACTACCAAAATCAAACAAGATGCCACGTTCAGTTAACGCAGTAGCGTCGAGAAGACGCAGGAAAAGGATCATGAACCTCGCCAAAGGTTATTGGGGTTCAAGAAGCAAGGTTTATACCATTGCAAAAAACACAGTTGAAAAAGGTTTACAATACGCTTATCGCGACCGTAAAACCAAGAAAAGAGAGTTCAGAGCTTTGTGGATACAGCGTATTAACGCCGGTGCCCGTCAGCATGGAATTTCTTATTCACAGTTAATAGGTAAATTAGCAGCAAAAGAGATCGGTTTAAACCGTAAAGTACTGGCTGATTTAGCAATGAATCATCCTGATGCTTTTAAAGCCATCATTGATGCAGTAAAATAATACAAAACGCTCAGCGTTTTATGGAAAAGGCCGCTAATAGCGGCCTTTTTTGTTTTTAATTACCGAAGCAACTGCATTTACTCGACCGCTGTAACTTCTGTATAAAAATCATCAGCATCGTTTTCAATATCCATGTATTGTTTAAAGTTCTGCACGTCCTTATCAACCATATTCTTAAATATGGGATTCAATATTTTAGCGATACCAGCACCAAGTCCGCCCGCCGGTGGCTGATAGCTGATCACCACATCAACCACAGTACCCGCACCATCAGGCGTTTCCTGAAAGCGTACTTTACCGGCGTTGCTGATTATAGAGTCGGGGAGTGAGCTCCAGCTGATCATTTCATCTGGTATATCCTTTACAATTTCGGCATGCCAACTTACGGTAGCCATATCGGTAGGTAGCTTCAAAACCCAAAAGGAGAATTTTTCATCAATCGTTTCCACACTTTCCAAATGTTTCATGAACAAAGGCAGGTTATCCAGCCTCCGCCAAAAGCTATAAACCGTATGCCTGGGTTTATTTACGGTAAATGACGACCGGATATTTACATTGACCGGATTGGTTGAGAGTTTACCAATGCGTTTATACAATTCACAATGCCCGGTAATGCCTCGGTTTAAAAGATACCCACCTGCGCTAATTTTAATGACGCTGCTTAAAGGGTTTGAAAAGATATTTTTAAAACCCGAAATTCCCAGCTTAACACCTCCTATGATGGATGTATAACGCTCTGGCCAGTTAATATTTACCCTGTCATCACCATAAAGTACCGGATAGTTATCGGTATATTTTACTATTGTAGTTGCCATAGTATTATTTAATAAGTGTAAGAATTAAACAGTATATACTACGGTAAGTTTTGAGTTAAGTTAATTTTGTTTAACTGTTTTGTAATTAAATTTAAATTTAGTTAAATCTGGCAAGTGTTTTTTGGGCCTTTTCAATTCATACTGATAAATAACACGCCCCAGGTTTTTTAAAAATGGCAGGCAAACGGTAGCATATTCATATTTATTGTCGTTATAAATGCCGTCTTCATTTGATTGCACTACGGCAGTGAGCATAAACTCCGTTTTAGTTTTAAAATCAACAATATAAGCGTTGTCAATATCATAGCCATAACTATCGCCCACTTTATTAAATATCCTGATGCCGGGTTCAGGGGTTGCCGTACTGTCGCCGCCATAGAACAGGAATTTACAGTAGGCCGGGAAAAATTCAGGCCTGTTATAAGTGGGCTTTATATTTTCGGTAGGAAACATGCTCATATAACGGTATATAAAACTATAATCGGCCTGGGTTAAGTTATAACGCTGCTCCTTTGGAAAAACTTCCGGGAAGAGCAGCCGCTTCAATACCTGTTGCTGATCGGCAATGGAGTACACATTCTTTTGGCTAAAATCAAACGGCTTGTTCACCAGCCGGTTGCTACTGTCTAAATAAGCTTTACCCTGTATCAAATTTTCCAGTTGCATGGGGTAATTTAAACTATCGTACATCGCCACCTTTTTATAAATTACATTACCCTTGTTATAAAAAGTTATTGGGTTGGTGTGCCTGGTACTTTCTCCGGCATCGCCAACGGCCAGCCTGCCAATTATGCGGGTGTTATATAAGCGGTATTTTTTTAATTTACGGTTGATCTCGGCACGACCAACAAACTCATAAAGGCGATTAAAAGCATCATTATCGCTTACCAGCAGTATTTTTTTTATATAGTTCTCAATACTTGGCAGACCATCGGCTGATGAGGTATCCGTTGTTACTTTGGTTTGCCCTGTAAACGCGCTATCTGTTATCATTGCTGATTGTTTATTCAATCCGGTAATGCGCAGTTCGTTTAGCTTCTCAAGCGCGAAAATAGCAGTTGGTAGTTTAACCGTGCTTGCCGGGTAAAAGTAATGTTTAGCATTAAGTCGGTAACTGTATGATTTAAAGTGCGGTACGTTATTTTTATCCCGGTTAATTTGCGTGTATAGAATCTGTATCTCGTTTTGGGTAGGATGGTTCAGTATGCTTCCAAATAACTCCGGGTGGCTTTGAAAAAGTTTTTTCAGGAAAACGGTGTCGGGTTGCTGGGCAAAACAGGGGATGCTGCTTAATAGCAATAATAGGATACTATATAATTTCATCTGCATAAATATAGTGATTGTTAATTTGCAGTTATTAATACTTATCCTACTTTTGCTGTGCTTTTGGTTTCATACAGTGTATTTTGCTGTAAACGAATTAAAAGGGAATACGGTGAAGATCCGTAACTGTCCCGCAGCTGTAAGCTCTTTAACCATTGTCCATTCTTATTGTCACTGTCCGGAGATATAATCGGGACGGGAAGACAGGGCACATGGGGAGTAAGTCAGAACACCTGCCAAAGCGCTGTTGTTATTCATAGCTTTCGGGGATTGAGGCTTGAATGTGAAATCATCTTCATTTGCTTGTAGTGTGTTTTCATTTCAAAGTTCTGTTCCTTAGCTTGATGTTTTGGGCTTATCAGGATGAAAAAAACTTTACGCTGTTTTTATAAATGCATATTGATTTCAGGGGCTTGCGGTACTATACTTATCGCATTGCCTGGCAGCGCATGGGCTCAAACAGACACTTTGAAAAAAATAAAAGAGGTAACCGTTTCGGCATCAGGCATCCCCCAAATACAAACCATTAACCCGGCACAACAGGTTTCAACAATTGATTTTACCCGCCAAAGCGCTTTTACCGTGGCCGACGCCATCCGGAATTTTGCAGGGGTGAACATTAAAGATTACGGCGGCATAGGAGGACTAAAAACCGTGCTGGTACGCAGCCTGGGAGCCAATCATACGGGCGTGTTTTATGATGGGGTGCAATTAAATGATGCGCAAAACGGTCAGATAGATCTGGGGAAACTTAATTTGAATAACGTTCAGTCAATAACGCTATATAATGGGCAGCCCGATGATATTTGCCAGCCCGCACGGGCTTTTGCTTCGGCAAGTGTATTGTATATAAAAACCATAAGGCCTTCGCTTAACGATGTCAAACCTTACCAGGCCCTTGTTGGTATCAAGGGAGGGTCATTCGGTTTAATTAATCCATATGTTCAATGGCAGCAGCGTATTGGCAAAAATTGGTCGGCAATTGTTAATTCCTATTTTGAAAAAGCTAACGGTCAGTATAAATATAAAGTTAACGGCGACGGATCTGATACTCTGGCTACTCGACGCAATGGAGATATAAAAGCACAACAGGCAGATGCTGCTTTATATTGGGCAAAATCAGACAGTAACCAGTTTAATCTCCACTTAAATTATTACAACTCAGACAGGGGCTTACCAAACGCCGTGATCTATTATAATCCTTACTCCAAACAGCGGGTACACAATCGTGATATGTTTATGCAGGCCGGGTATGAAAAAATATGGAACAGCAGCCTGCACTTGCTTATAAATACAAAACTTTCCAGACTTTACACGCACTATACCGACCCTGACTTTTTAAACAATGCAGGCGGATTAAATTATACTTATATTCAAAAGGAGGTGTATCAGTCGGCCACGTTAGCTTATCATATACAGAGTAACTGGGAAATATCCTACGCAACAGATTTTGCATACACCAGGCTGGATGCAAATGTTAACAACTATGCTTATCCATCCAGAAGTACGTTGCTTAATGTATTTGCTTCAAACCTGGTGGTTGGGAAATGGCGTTTTCAGGGGAGCTTGCTTAACAGCTACATCAGCGAGTCAGTTAAAGCAGGCAAGTCATCCGGTTCGCGTTCGGTATATTCACCTACTTTGATGGCGAGTTTTAAGCCGTTTGAAAAATCAGGATTTCAATTAAGGGCATTTTACAAAAGCGCGTTCAGATACCCTACATTTGATGAGTTTTATTATTTCGCAACACCGGTAAGAAACCTTCGGCCGGAGTTTGCCAAACAATTTGACCTGGGTGCAACGTATTCCAAATCACTCAATTCATGGCTTGATTATGTTACTTTTACAGCAGATGCTTATTATAACAATATAACAGACAAGATATTATCCATACCTAATCAAAACCCTTACATATCATCTATCACCAACCTGGGCAAGGTAGATGTAAAAGGTATTGACATCGGTGTAAAAACACAATCAAAGCTTAACAACGGGTGGAGGGCCTTATTTACCGCAAATTATAGCTTTCAAAAGGCAATTGATGTGACCGATCCATCAGCTTCGGTTTACCTGGAGCAAATTCCGTATACCCCCAAGCATACTGTAGCTTTTAATGCAGGTATTGATTATAAAAAGCTGGGCCTTTATTATAACCAGGTAATATCCTCATCGCGTTATTATAGCGGCGAAAATTTACCTGAAAACCTGGTGCCTGGTTACGCTGTTAGTGATTTATCGGCTGTTTACAACTTTACAATCCATAATAACACATTAACAACCTCATTAGAGGTAAATAATTTATTTAATACCAATTACGCCGTAATCAGGAGCTTTCCCTTGCCCGGCCGTTCTTACAGACTTACCGTTCAAATAAAAATTTAATCTGACAAATATGAAACAACTCAAACTCAAAAGCTTATTTATCGGCCTTACAGCTGTGATCTCATTTACATCATGCCATAAGGACAAGAAAATAGAACCCGACGACACAACAAATCCCCCTGTAAATGAAGTAGCTGGTATATATGTACTTAATCAAGGTAAATTTAATAGTAACAACAGTTCGTTAACTTATTATGACGTAACCAGTAAATTGCTGGTGGCCGACCAGTACAAAGCAGTGAACGGAAGCGGTATTGGCGATACAGGTAATGACCTTAAAGTATATGGCTCTAAAATGTACATTGTGGTAAATGTATCAAGTACGGTAGAGGTAGTGAACGCTAAATCGGCAAAGCTGATTAAAAATGTAAGTTTTTTTAACGGGGCAGTAGCCCGCCAGCCCCGGTCTGTCGCATTTTATAAAAACAAAGCTTACATCACATCTTATGACAATACCGTTGCTGTAATGGATACCGCTACGTTAGAGGTTAGTAAATACATAACTGTTGGCCGTAACCCAGAGCAACTGGTTGTTTCAAACGGCAAGCTTTATGTGGCCAACTCCGGTGGTTTGGATTTTGGAAATCCTGATAAAACAGTTTCGGTTATTGACCTGGCCACAGATGCAAAGATCAAGGATATTCCTGTTGGACTTAACCCAATTACGGTAGCAGCCGACAGTTATGGCGATGTATTTGTGGTAGGCTTTGGCAATTTTGGCGATGTACCTACTTTAACAATTATCAACAGTACTACTGATCAGGCAAGTGCACCGGCCCCTTTCACGGCTGCTTTTGCCACGCCTATGGCCATATCAGGTGATTTTGCATACTTCATAACCTCTGATAACAAAATACAAAAGTATGACGTGAAAGCGAAAACTATAGTGAGCGGCAACTTTATAACTGATGGTACCGTAATAACTACGCCCTATGGTATTAAGGTAAATGACCTAACCGGCGAAGTATTTGTAACCGATGCTAAAGACTATCAATCAAACGGAAAATTGTTTGCTTTTGACAAATCAGGCAAATTAGAGTATTCTATCAATACTGGTATCAGCCCGGGTGCTGTTGCCTTTATTTATAAGTAATATTAACCGTTTTTATTTAATACATTTATAAGTAATTTTACTGCATAAAATTTGATCATGAACACAAAAGACAATACTACCCGAAATATCGTCATCATTTTAATGATCGTGGCGGCTGCCGCTTTCAGGCTGCTCGCGTTTAAATACAAGGACCTCAGTAATTTTAACCCGGTAGGTGCCATTGCGTTATTTGGCGGGGCATACTTTGCCAGCAAATGGAAAAGTTATGCAACCGTACTATTTACCTTGTTTACAACGGATATTGTTTTGAATTATTTATATACCTCAAAGTTTTCCATGGGATATGATGGCATCATAGGAGTTTATTTAAGCTTTGCCCTGATGGTGCTTTTAGGCAGTATGATAAAGAAAGTAAATGTGCTGAATGTAGTCTTAGCTTCTCTGGGGTCAGTTTTAATACACTGGCTGGTAACTGATCTGCCATGGTTTTATACCACGCTTAACCTTTATCCGCATACCTGGGCTGGTTATATGACATCATTAGCTGCGGCTGTTGACTTTGAAAAAAACATGGTATATGGTACCCTGGTATTTAGTATATTGATGTTTGGCGGCTTTGAATTCGCTAAAAGCAAATTCACCTTTTTGCAGCCCAAAAAACAACTGGCACTTTAGTTAAAGATATTAATACAAAAAAGCGATTTGCCTTGTGGCAAATCGCTTTTTTTATGGACTTATAATTTACAAATGACATGAAAAAACTGGTAGTGCTAACCGGTGCAGGAATCAGTGCCGAAAGCGGCTTAAAAACCTTTAGAGATAGCGATGGGCTATGGGAAGGTTATAATATACATGATGTGGCAACGCCCGAAGCATGGCAGCGTAACCCGGAACTGGTACAGCAATTTTATAACGAACGCCGCAAATCTGTGCTCGAAGCAAGTCCCAATGCGGCTCATTATGCGCTGGCCCGGCTGGAAGAGCAATATGATGTAACCATCATTACCCAAAACATCGATGATCTGCATGAAAGAGCCGGTTTAAGCCATGTTGTACATCTGCATGGTATTATTACCCGCTCGCAATCAAGCATCAACCCCGAGCTTACTTATCCCATTGATGGATGGGAGATTAGGATGGATGAGGTTTGTGAACTGGGTTCGCCATTAAGGGCACATGTGGTATGGTTTGGTGAGGATGTACCAATGATTGAACCTGCAGCGCGTATCTGCGCGGCAGCGGATATTTTTATGCTGATCGGCTCGTCATTGGCGGTATACCCGGCCGCCGGGTTGATTAGTTATGTAAAGCGTGAGGTACCAAGGTATATTATTGACCCCAGGATACCAGATGTTGCCGTTCGCGGCCCGCTTATAAAAATTCAGGAAAAGGCCACCGTTGGCGTGCCGGCGTTGGTAAATGAACTTCTGAAAAACAATATTTAATAACCTAAAAATCATCATTTAAATTAATGCAAAAGTGCATATTCAATTGGAGCGGCGGTAAGGATAGCGCCCTGGCCCTTTACCACTGTCTTCAAAATCCGGATTTGGAAATAAAATATTTGGTTACTACCATTAATGATGCCGCCGACAGGATATCAATGCACGGTGTACGTACCGAACTTCTTATTAAACAAGCCGAAAGCATAGGTATAGCTTTATATCAGATCCGCTTACCTGAAATGCCCGGAATGAAGGAGTATGATGAGGTGATGGGCACGCATTTAACATACCTGAAAAATGAGGGCATTACCCATTCCATATTTGGTGATATATTTTTAGAGGACCTGAAAGCCTATCGTGACGCCAGGCTAAGCGAACTGGGATTGAAAGGGATCTATCCCTTATGGAAGCGTGATACCAAAGAACTCATCAACGAGTTTTTTAATCTGGGCTTTGGCACCGTTATAGCCTGCACGCAGGAGCGTTTGGAGCATATTGCCGGAAAGGAGTTAAGTAGCGAATTGATAAATACATTGCCGCCGGATGTTGATGTATGCGGCGAGAACGGAGAGTTTCACACTTTTACCTTTAAAGGCCCGATCTTTAAAAATGAAATACATTACAAAACCGGAGAGATGGTTTTTAAAGAATATAAAACTCCTGAAAATACCGATGATTCCTGTGTTTCATCTGATAACCAAAAACGTTCAGGATTTTGGTATTGCGATCTTATTCCGGTGTAAGTTCCCGTTTATTTGGCAAAAATGGCTGCCAAATTAAATTTTTTTCAACATTATAACTATTTATATTTCAATATGTTACTTAGTTTATATTAAACTGTTATTTTTTTAAGGCGATATAAACCAATAAAATCCCATAAAACAGAACTGATTTGCCAAATAAAATTCTGTTTTAGATTTTGTGTGTATTTAAATTCTTGTAAACTAAGCATTTATAAAGGTTACCTATTAGTAATTGTACCGATAATAGGTATCTTTAAAGTCAGTACGCATTTCTACAAAGCGGGCTCCGACTTTCTTTAAAAACTCGTCGTCAAGTAATTCAAAAACGCTGTTAACACCATCTGTCAAATCCATCTCGGCAACTTTATAGCTCTGTTCTAAGGTGCCTTGTTCTATCTTCACAATAAATTTTTGGTTCATGTTCAGGATGGATATTTTAAAATCCGGGTGTGGTAATTCCGCAATAATTCTCATATCTTCATTATTTCAATAAATCATTTAACGGGTTCTTTCCCCTGATTGAGCCAAAGGTTTCCAATGGCTTAAACCGCGCGAAAAGTTCTTCGCTATACCAGTTCTCGCTCCTGGTTAATTTAATCACTTCTGCATGCTCCCGGCTCATATAGGCAAAGGCTTTTACATCATCCAGGCTTTTCCAAACCGAAAAGGTGGCTTGCCTGTAGGCTGGCGCCTCGCCAACGCCGAAAGAAGTAATATATCCCGGCGCCTCCAGCATTAAATTTGCAACATCATCCACATGCGACCAAAAGTTCTTTAACCTGCTTATCCTGATCGTGGCGCGTGTTAACACAACCACAGGGCCAGTGTAGGTTTTTACATCAGGTTTGCCAAAAGGTTCTTTGCCGTTCCATTTACCGTGACTTTGCAGGGGCTGGCATAAAACGGTCCAGCTTTCGCACCCCAGTAACCTCCACCAGAATGAAACAACGGAATGTTTATAAAACTGGTCAAAGTCCTCCCGGCTCTCCCAGCAGGCCAGTAGGCCCCATTGCTGCCAATCAGGCTGCAGGTCGAACGTACCATTGCGGCCTGACCCCAACAGCTTATAAAATGTACAACCCTTCTGAAGCAGTAAAGGCAGGCGATGTATTGCCATGGCCAGCAGGGCAAAGGGAATAAATAATTTGCGGTACCGTATTATAGTAAAACTAACGATCATGTATCGCTAAATAAAACATTAATTGTAACACCCGGGCCAAAAAACTTCTTAAAGTATTTTTTTTAACAAAAATCAGACTAAAACAATGTTAAAACGGGTTAAAACAACTAAAAAAAACACTCAAGGTGATAGTTTTAACACTTTTTGGTGTGGTTTTATTGCTTTAAAAAGTATTTGGATTGGAAGGGAAAAATTAACGGTTCCCGGCAACGGCGGGGAGCAAGAGGAGAGATGCAGGGTTGCGATATGATTGCGTTTTAAACGATAACATTCTGCGAAGATAGTCCCGATTGTAGGCCACCTCTGGTTAAAACGCTCAGGAATACCCCCGCAGAAAAGTTACATATTAATAAACATACGCGAAGACCGTAGAGGTAATGTTTACATTATTGAATGTAGCGTGCCCTTCGGCGGTGGTAATGGTCTGATCGGCAAATTTAAAAGTGTGCGTACCTGGTGCGGAAATGTACATGTTTACAGTATACGAACCGGCGGTAAGTGGGCCATAAGAACTGCCCCCTGGGCCAAAATAAGCACTAATGGGAGTGGGGCCGTACAAATAAATGGAGCCATTGTAGGTAGTACTATTACCTAAATTTAAACCTATGCTGAAAAATTTGCTGGTATGCTTTTCTGCGTTGGTGTTTTGTAAAGGCAGTACGGCAAGCGAACAGAACATGAGTAACTGGATGAGTGTTTTCATAATGGTTATGGTTTATTGAGGTAGCTTTTATGGGGATAGCTATGTAATAAGGTTTAATATGGCATAAATGTATAAAATTATTGTTATAATATAATGATACAAAGTGTTTTATAAAATTTTTACAATTGTTTATTTCTCCCATATTTAAATTATGATATTCGTCTTATTTACTTTCGGTATCACATTGTTATTTTTGCATTATGGCAGAGGATTTAAACATAACCGCATCAACCGATAAAACAGAGCAATATGATACGCTGATCCCTCAGATTGAGGCGTTATTATATGGCGAACCCGATCTGGTGGCCAATTTGGCAAACATAACTGCGGCTTTAAAGGAACAGTTTAAATGGTTTTGGGTGGGCTTTTACCTGATAAAGGATAATGAGCTGGTTTTAGGCCCGTTTCAGGGACCTGTGGCTTGTACGCGTATAGGTTTAGGTAAAGGAGTATGCGGAACAGCCTGGCAACAGGCCAAAACGTTGATAGTGCCCGATGTGGAGGCTTTTCCGGGTCATATAGCCTGCAGCTCACTGTCGCGGTCAGAGATTGTAGTGCCGGTATTTCATAACGACGAGGTAGTTGCCGTTTTGGATGTGGATAGTGAATTGCTTGATCAGTTTGATGAAACAGACGCGAAGTTTCTGGAACAGATAGTGAAACTGATAAAGTTTTAATGAGTAAAATATATTTGATTGCCGGTTTGGGTGCTGATACCCGGGTTTATAACAATATTGATCTGCAGGGACATGAAGTAATTCCTGTAGATTGGATAGAGCCAGACTGGTCTGACACTTTAAATACATACGCTCAAAAACTTATCAGTCAGTACCATATATTTCCTCGTTCCGTCATTATAGGCAATTCTTTGGGAGGGATGATAGCTGTGGAAATAGCCAAACAGATCCCCGTTGAAAAAGTGATCCTGATATCAAGCATCAAAACAAAAAACGAAGCGCCCTGGTATTTTAATTTCTTTAGGGCATTTCCTGTTTATAAATTAATTCCGGGAAAAATATTTACTTCTCTGGGCTTCCTTATAAAGCCTTTGTTCGGGCATATGAAACCCGATGATGCCTGGTTATTTAACGATATGCTGAAGAAATCGTCGCCGGTTTTTGTTAAATGGGCGATGGGAACGGCATTGCACTGGACAAATGAAATTATTCCGCCAAACCTGTATCACATCATCGGAAATAAGGACCTCGTATTTTCGCATCAAAGAATCAGCAACGCCACAGTTGTTAATGGCGGTACACATATCATGATATTTAATAAAGCTAAAGACATCAACAAATTATTAAAACGCATCCTTAAAAAATGAAGCTAACAGAAGAATATTATCTTGGGAACGATGTGGTAGCTATCAGTAAAAATTTACTTGGAAAATATTTATTTACCTGTATTGATGGTGTAACTACTGGCGGGTATATTGTTGAAACAGAAGCATATAATGGTATTATAGATAAAGCATCACATTCCTATGGCAACCGCGTAACACCCCGCACCAAAACCATGTTTATGCAGGGCGGCATCGCTTATGTTTACCTTTGCTATGGCATTCACGAAATGTTCAATATAGTAACTTCCGTTGAGGGGCAGCCACACGCTATTTTAATCAGGGCGGTTCATCCAACCGAAGGCATTGAGGCGATGCAGGCCAGGCGCAATATGCCTGTGCTTAAACCAACTATAACAGCCGGACCGGGTTCCGTTGCCAAAGCCCTGGGAATATCCCGCGATATCAACGCCATCAGTTTACAAAGTAATACCCTGTGGTTAGAAGACCGCGGACTAAACTTTACCGACGATCAGATAACCATAGGGCCCCGCATAGGTGTCAGCTACGCCGGCAATGATGCCTTGCTGCCATATCGTTTCTATGTTAAAGGCGATAAATATGTAAGTAAACCTAATAAATGAGATGGTGAGTTAGTGAGTGGTGAGTAGTGAATGGTTAGTAGTGAGATGATGGATAGTTAGTAATTTAATAGGGCAGTAGACTCAAGTTGATTATATGTCCTAAATAACACTAACAACTCACCACTGACAACTCACTACTCCATCCAACCAATTTTCGTAATATTGAGCCGATGAATTACCAGAATAGTTTAGCATTTGCTTCGGAGCAGGATGCGCTTGACCCGTTAAAAGATTTCAGGAGCCGCTTTTTAATTCCGCAACATCATGGTAAAGACGCCATATATTTATGCGGAAATTCTTTGGGCCTGCAGCCGGCTTCGGCGGGTAAATACATAACCGACCAATTAAACACCTGGCAAAACCTGGCGGTTGAGGGTTGGTTTCAGGGCAATGATCCCTGGCTAAACTACCATAAGCAGCTTTCAGCATCCGTTTCAAAGATTGTAGGTGCAAATGAAAATGAAGTTACCGTGATGAATTCACTTACAGTAAACCTTCATTTGTTAATGGTAAGTTTCTATAAGCCAAATACTAAACGATTTAAAATAATTATGGAGGGCGGAGCTTTTCCGTCAGACCAATATGCTATGGAAAGCCAGGTTAAGTTTCATGGCTTTGACCCTAAGGATGCTATTGTTGAGATATTTCCCAGAGAAGGAGAGCTTACATTACATACTGAAGATATCATCCAAAAGATAAATGAACATGCTGATGAACTTGCCCTGGTGCTTTTTGCCGGCATAAATTACTACACCGGTCAGTTTTTTGACCTGGGGGCAATTACCCGGGCAGCCCATAATGCAGGCGCTTATGTCGGTTTTGATCTGGCCCACGCCGCGGGCAATGTACCTTTGAAACTTCATGACTGGGGGGCTGATTTTGCATGCTGGTGTTCATATAAATATATGAACTCGGGCCCGGGCGGTATCAGTGGCATTTTTGTACATGAAAAGCACTTTGAAAATAAAGAGCTTGACCGTTTTGCCGGTTGGTGGGGCTATCGCGAGGATAAGCGTTTTTTAATGGCGCCTGGCTTTGATGCTGCCGCGGGTGCCGACGGCTGGCAGGTAAGCACAAGCCCAATATTGTTATTAGCGCTATTTAAAGCCTCTATGGCTATTTTTGATAATGCCGGCGGTATTAACCTCCGTGCAAAAAGCATGGCTTTAACGGGCTATATGGAGTTTTTGATTAATGAGTTCAACCTACAACATGGCGAAGAGGTTTTTAAGATCATTACACCGGTCAATCCGCAGGAGCGGGGCTGCCAGTTATCTGTAGTATGCAGGCAAAATGCTAAAGCCATTTTTAAACATCTTGCAGACAATGGTGTAATAGGCGACTGGCGTGAACCCGATGTGATCAGACTAAGCCCTGTTCCGCTTTATAACAGCTTTACAGACGTTTTTATGGCAGTACAGCAAATGGCTGCCGCGATAAAATAACTTTGATTTGTATTTGTTTCAGCTCCCGTGCTGATATATTTTGAATTTACTTTTTACTTAATATATGGTTTACTACAATCCAAAAGAATGGTTTTCATTTATTTTCAAGCTGAATAAAGCAGATACCCTGCGCGAGCTTTTTCCGCTGATATTGGCGGTAAGCGCTTACGCGGGGGTGGTTACTTACCTGCTTATTGATTTTTGGCAGGTGCCCGATACAAGCCTGCTAAAAAAAGTGAGTTACATTCATCAAACCATAGGTTTTGTGTTTTCGTTATTACTGGCTTTCCGTATCAATTCGGCCTATGACCGCTGGTGGGAAGGGCGCAAAATATGGGGAAGCCTTACCAATAACAGCCGTAATTTGGCTATCAAGCTAAAACACCTGGTTAACGGGACCGATGCTGATTTTTTTAATTACATGATACCCCTTTACGCCCGGTCATTAAAGAACCATCTGCGCGATGTTTATGTGCCTGAGCAATCCCCGTTTATTGATATTGATCAGGATAAACATGTACCTAACCAGGTTGCATCGGCCATCATAAAAAATATATACAGGTTAAATAAAGCGGGCACAATAAACCCCGAACAGTTGTTTAGTGTAACTGCCGAAATAACGTCTTTTACAGATATTTGCGGTGGCTGCGAGCGGATCAAAAAAACACCCATTCCGTTTTCATACAGTGTGTTCATCAAAAAATTCATCTTTACCTATATCATGACCCTGCCGTTTACCTGGGCATTTGATCTTAAATATTTTATTATTCCTATCATTGGGTTTGTGCTGTTTGTTTTCGCCAGCATTGAACTATTGGCCGAAGAAATTGAAGACCCGTTTGGTAACGATGCGAACGACCTGCCGCTTGATAATATTTGCGAGAACATTCAGAAGCATGTTGATGAAATATTGGCTTAACAAGTAATGCTTAAGATAGCTTTTGATCCCATATACGCGCATCCGCTTCCGGAAGGGCACCGCTTCCCGATGTTAAAATATGAACTGATCCCCGCTCAGCTGCTGCACGAAGGAGTGATAACGCCCGGCAATTTGTTTTCGCCCGATGCGTTATCTGAAGACATTATACTTAAAACCCACGATGGGCATTACTGGCATCAGTTACGCGACCTCACCTTGCCCCAAAAGGAGCAGCGCAGTATAGGTTTTCCATTATCTGCCCGGCTGGTGGAGCGCGAGATCAGGATAGCCAAAGGGACTATAGATGGTTGTTTGCTCGCTTTTGATAACAAAATAGCTTTTAATGTTGCCGGAGGCACCCACCATGCCGGTACAAACTGGGGCGAAGGCTTTTGCCTGTTAAACGATCAGGCTATTGCAGCTAATTATTTGCTAAATAACAATTTAGCTATATCTATCTTAATAATTGATTTAGATGTTCATCAGGGCAATGGCACAGCCCAGATATTTGAAAACGAGCCCCGGGTGTTTACTTTTTCCATGCACGGGGCAAATAATTTTCCTTCGCGTAAGGAAACGTCTGATTTAGACATTCCGCTGGCTGACGGGGTAGAAGACGAAGAATATTTAAACGTCCTTTATGATACGTTGCCAAAACTGATCACACAGCAAAAGCCCGATTTTATATTTTACCTGGCCGGGGTTGATGTATTGGCTACCGATAAATTAGGCAAGCTTGCTTTAAGCAAGGAGGGCTGCAAAGCCCGCGACCGGTTTGTATTTGAACAATGTATTGCTAACAAATTGCCTGTACAGGTAAGCATGGGAGGGGGCTATTCACCGCAAATAAGAGATATTGTGGAAGCGCATTGCAATACCTACCGTGTAGCAACAGATCTGTATTTTTAATCCTGCGCCAGTATGGGAATAGTTTTGTCCCGGTGATTTTTACTGATGATGTTAAACCGGATGAACAATAATATAGAAGCAGTTGCCAGGCCCAGCGTTAAGCCATACCAAACACCATTAACACCCAGCTTAAAGGTGATACCTAATAAATAACCCACCGGCAAACCAACCACCCAATACGCCAAAAATGTTATAAAGGTTGGGATATTCACATCGCCCATTCCGCGTAATATACCCAGGCCTACAACCTGCGTTCCGTCAAATAGCTGGAAGAATGCAGCAATGATAAGTAACTGTGCTGCAATTGCTATAACGCTTTCATCAGAAGTAATTATCCATGGCAGCAAGTGCCGGCCAAAGGTAAATATCAGGGCAGTAACCGCCATAAAAACCAACACAATGTGATAATTGGAAATAGCCGACAACCTCAAATTTTGATGGTGGCCCGCCCCAAAGTAGTTGCCCGATTTTATTGCCGAACCTGCCGATATGCCGCTGGCCATCATATAGGTCATGGCTGCCAGGCTAATGGCAACCTGGTGGGCTGCCTGCGGCACAAGGCCAATGGTGCCAACTAAAATTGCCGCGCCGCCAAACGCGCTCACTTCAAATGTATATTGCAAAGCTACCGGCGCGCCAATCTTCATGATTTGGATACCCCGGATACGGTCGATATTCCTGATGGCAAAGCTTTTTAAATACTCTTTAAAAATTGGCGATCTTAAAACATACGCCGCCATTACTATAGCCATTATGCAACGATCAATAAGTGTGCTGTAACCCACACCGCGGATACCCATGGGATGAACACCAAATAGCCCTTTTACAAAAATTATCCCCAAACATATATTGATCACATTGCCCCATATAGAAATAAGCATGGCCTGCTTGGTAAAGCCCAAACCTTCGGCAAACTGTTTAAAGGTATTGAATATAAGCAAAGGAATAAGTGACAAGCTAAGCAGCAGCAAATATGGCTTAGCTTCCAGCACAACCTGCGGCGACTGATCAAGATGGCCTATTAATAACATGGTGCCGAAATAGATGCAGGCAAACAAAATGATACCGGTGAGTATATTTAAAAACAGGCTGTTTGATAACAATAACCCGCACTCTTTAAAATTGCGGCGCCCATTATTTTGCGCTACAAGCGGCGTTAAACCATAAGAAATGCCCATACCGATAACCAGGGGAACCATGAAAAGACTGTTTACCAACGAAACGGCGGCCAGCGAAACTGTACCGGCAAAATGACCAACAATGATAGAATCAGACATTTGAACCAGGGTATGGCCCAGTTGCGATATGACCACAGGAATGGCCAGTTTAAGACTTTCTGCGTAATAAGGTTTGTATTTCAGGAAAACGTTTTTCATTTACTTTAGGTACAGGGGTACAAAAGTAATGATAATGGCAGTACAAAAAGGAATTAACAGGCCGTATAAAATTCTTCTTTTTCTGTTGTATGGATACAGATAAGGCCCGACAATATCAGATTTACCAGGATGCGCTGGGCGCGGCGGCGGCCAACCTTAAGTAGTTCACTGCACTCTTTAATGGTGATGCGGGTGTTTTGCTCCAGGTACTGTAGCAGGGATTTTTCATTTTCGGAGTATTGAATTAGAACCCCTTCTTCATTTGCCGAACGTTTAAGTACTTCGAGTACTATTTTACTGGCCAGCACACTTTTATCCTTCACCCTTACGTAAGCCCACCATTTTCCATCTTCGGCCAACGCGTAGTGAGGTTTCAGGTCGCTTGGAAGGGTATCAACAACTAATACCAGCTTATCATCTACATAAATTTCCTCAAAAACAGGCTCAAGGGCAGGTCGGGCAAAAAGATGCGCCGCCCTGGTGATCATGTAACGTTCCTCGTCTTCAGATTTCACGCCTTTAATGGTACCATCATCCGCAACACCTATCAGCAGTTTGCCGCCCTTATTATTAGCAAAGGAAACCATGGTACGCGCAATTTTTTCGCAGCTGGTAATTGTTTTTTTAAAGTCGAGTGTTACGCCTTCGCCCTCAAAAATCAGTTTTTTAATATTCATTTTGGCTCCATTATCCTTTTAAACTAATTATCAGGGGTAATATAGGGGGTAAATATTTCCATCCATCTTTCGGGCCTGGTTATTTGTGTAAAACCAAACTGGCTGTATAGACCCTGGGCATCGGCGGTTGCAAGCGACCATCGCCTAAGGCCCTTCAGTTCAGGATGATTAACTATGGTTTGAACCAACCACTTTGATAAGCCTTTTTTCCTGAAAGCCGGTAAAATAAACACATCGCAAAGGTAAGCAAAAGTAGCATTGTCGGTTACCACCCTTGCAAAGCCTACCTGGTTGTTTTGCTGGTAAACTCCAAAGCACATGGAATTTGCAATGCTTTTTTCAAACCTCTCGCGCGAAATACCTTGTGCCCAGTAAGAGTCGTCATTTAAATAATTGTATATCGCGTCAATATTAAGCAAACTTTTATCGGTTGATATTTGGAAGCCTTTTTTTATAAAAGCCTCATCGTTCATTAGTACGGTCATTTAGTAAAATTATAAACTTGTATCAGTAAAATTTAAGTTGCGCAGATATACTTCGTTCATTACCGATACGCATATTTCGCCATCTTTATTATAAATATCAATAGGGTGGTGGGCCATGTATTTCCCTGTTGTGTTTAGTATCAGTTCGGCGTTGTCAATTTCGTCATCGGTTAAACTGATCTTGAAGTAAAGATCAGATGAACCCGGTTTTAAATAATGGATAGATGATGATTTTGACCATACCTTTAATTTATAGCCTTTGCGGCTTAGTAACTGGTGGAATAATACAGGATAAAACGGATCGGCAGCCGAAAAAATGGTTCCGCCAAAAATAGAGTTGTTATAGTTCTTATTTAAAAAGCTCTTTTTGATCTTAACATGAACGCCCTTAAATCCCTTATCAATATTTACTACCCAAATGCGTTGTAAAAAAAGGGGAGGGTAGAGCCGCATTGCCCACTTTAACATTACTTCGGATACTACCATAGACTTTAAATATCTGAAATTATTAATAAAGTAAACATCTTTAAATTGTAAAATATAGGAATACAAATAATTGCCAGCTTTGGAGTTGTTATTACGCTTAAATTAAGATTTTTACGCGCTGGGAAAATTAACTTAAACAATATGTGCTGAACGTGGTTAATAGTATGTTCAAATGACAAATTAATAGCAAATACAAACAACTCATGAAAAAGCAAATTTTAAGTTTTGCACTTGTCGCGACGATGATTGGTGCAATAGCAACGAGCTGTAGTTCTTCAAAAACAGCCAGCAGCGGATCTGACAGTACTAAAGTAGATTCTGCATCAACAACGGCCCCTGCAAGTACTGACACTACTAAAACAGACACGGCAAAAACTGATACCGCCAAAAAACCGTAACGTTTAACGGCACTACATAAAGCCCCGGCCAAAACAATTGACCGGGGCTTTTTTGTAATGTTTCAAATTAATAAAACAAAATGTTCCTTAAAGTTTTCTTACGATACTATCCATTGCCATTTTTTTTGAATAGAAATAGTTCCTTCCATACATGAAGAGTGATGGTTCAATGTTTTCAATCGGTTTACTTTCTTTAATGAATACATAGGCATCGAACTGCCTCTTCAGTGCCGAAAATTTATACAGATCTTCATACCTGCCCGCTCTTGGTATAAAACAACAAGTTAAAATATTATTGCCCAGGTACTTTGCAGGGTAATAAAAATAAGGGACTCCGGTTGCAAGGCCGGCATATTCAAAACTATATAAAGGTGGCATTTTTAAACTATCTGTTATTGTTTTAACGTCAAAAGCACATTCATCCTGGCTAAAGGCACCTTTCGCGATCTGGAAGCTAATTGAAAAATATTGATCTCTGTAATATTTTCTAATGTAAAATCCCAAGGTGGTATCTCCTGCAGATCGTTCTAAGTTTTGAAGGTGCCCGCTATGTGCCAGTACAGCTGCTTTTTCGCCGGGCTTTAAACAAAGGTCCACAAGGCTGTTTACCCTTTTGAACATGTTGATATCTCTATTATCAGAAAGTGATTCCCTTTTTGATGAAACCATTTCATTTTTTAAAACAGACATATAGCACTTGAAATTTTGTTTACCCAGGCTGTTTTGCAGTACCGTATCGAGATGGGAGTGTGCTATTATGGCATCATATTGTTCGTCAATTGTTTTCTTTAAATAATATGCTCCTTTGTCCTTCCCAAGCAATGTTAAATAGAAATTGAAAAGATAGAGTTTCTTTTCCTCCGGATCAGAATCATCAATCCCCGAGATGTAAACCTTAGCAATTGAACGCATATTATATGTTCTTAACCAATCTAGAAAGTCCATAAACAATTTATGATCGATAAAACAGGCCCTCATGTCATCTTCTATTGGTTTTCCGTAGTCTTTGGATATCTTACCCTGTATATATAAATTCCAGGTTAGCGTTGCTGCTATTGACGTTTCCAATAATACAAGCCTGCAATGATGATTGATAATCAGGTTTTTTATAAATTGATAATTAGCTTCTTTACTTGTATTACTTCCGTGTGTGCACTCCGCAATACCAATTATTTTTTTGCCATCCAGCTCTTTTATGCCAGAGAGTAAAGTGCTGTCATTCCCTGTTGCTAAAGCGATAATATGTTTTTTATTAAGGCTTTTTATAGTTTTTAAACTGTCATTGAGGTTATCAGAAAAATAGTTGTTTCGGGTGATATCCTTTTTTCCGGCTTTTATCAAAATCCTATCGATCCAAATATGCTGCTTATCGGAGTTATCGCCATCGTAATAAATATTAATCCTGATTATTTTAGCACCCGCCAGCTTTATTTTAATGGAATTTTCCTTCCAAAGCCTGCTGTTAATTTTAATTGACTTTGAATCCGTTTCAACTGCATCCTTGTCAAGGGCAGTGACCTTAAACCAAAAATCGTGGTTTACATCGTCTTTGGAAATTATGGAAACCTCACAATCCTTTTGTGGTATATTTCTGGGTAGGATAAGCGTTTTTGAGAGGTTAAACCGCATTATATTCCCCTGTTTAAAATTCTGATAAAAAAGTTCAACCGCAGGTTTACCTTGTCTAGTATTCGCTTCATCCTTTAAAAAAACACAGTTATACTTAGAGGAAATCCAGGAATGATGACAGGAGATAACGCCGTTAAAATCCAGATCATATTTTTCGCCAATTGTTTGTGATATGGCAGGAACTGAAGTAAAAACCAGGATCAGTAAGGCGAATATCAGGCAGGTTATAGGATTTTTCAAGTTAGGCAAAAATGTAGTTCTATGATTATTATCTTAAAGAAACTTCCGAGAGGAAGTTACTAATTATTGAAGAAGGAAATCAAATCTGGGACTTGAATTTGATTCACCTGCATGATTTACGCAATGCTGCTCGAACCGTTGCTGGTATCGTCCTGGCTGGGCAAAAGAATTTCCAACCAAGATGGAACACTATGAAAATTTAAAATATCTGTAACCGATGCTTTTACTGAGTTAGATGTGGAACATTTTGTTTTATTAAGGAAAGAACATTTTGTTACGTACAATCCACACTTTTAAGGCCAAAGTCAAGATTCTGACCATCTGAAAGCCTTTATACAATTTGTCTCATAATTAACATTATGTTAAGTAATAATTTATAAAAGAAGGGCCTTTTAAAAGCCCCTCTTCTTTATTTGTTACTGTTGCGGCTGAGCTGCTAAGGCATCAATTTTTTTCTTGGTTGCTTCAGCGTTTACTGTATCTTTTTTACCTAAGTAATAAGTTCTAAGATTTGTTAAAGCATCAATAGATTTAGGATTTAACTCAACCGCTTTTAATAAATAAGGTTTAGCCAAATCAAATTGAGCGTTAGCTTTGTTTATTGCTGCATCATATTCTTTTTGTTTATTGGCTGGCAATTTATTGGCTGCATTGTAAGCGTCAATTGCCGGGTTAAGAATTACGTAGCCTAAATTCAAATTAGCCTCAAAATAATTAGGATCAATTTCTAAAGCTTTTTTATACATATCGGCAGCCTTGGTATAATTTTCTACCTTCTGTTGTTGCAATGCATTTTTAGCCGCGGCATCTTTTGCCTTGCCTTGTTCTTTTATAATTGATTCTGCAGTTTGTGAATAAGTTAAACCTGCATAATAATAAAGGGTTTTATTTTTAGGATCAGCAGCTAAAGCAGTTTGTATTTTTTGAGCTACTTCTTTTTCTTTTCCGGTTTGCAGGCTTATCTCAATCTCTCTCTTGCGCAAATCGGTATTTGCCGGATATTTTACTATACCATCGCTAACAGTCTTAAGCGCATTTGTTGTATCCTTGGTAGCTAAGTAAAGCGACGAAAGGTCCATATAAACGCCTGCGTTCTTTGAATATTTAGTAGTAAGCAATTTATTGTAGTTGGTTATAGCAGCCGGATAGTTTTTAGAGTTTGCTGCTGCCAAACCTGTATAATATATGGCGTTAGTATCTTCAGGTAAAACGGTGCGGTAGTAATCAAATGAATGATATGCCAGATCATATTTGCCGGCTGAGTATTCTGCAACACCTTTGGTTAACTGGTATTGGGCCATATTTAAATAAGCGTTGTTAATCAGGTCTTTGTTTTCACCTTTGGTATCAAGCTCTTTTGCTTTTTTTAATGACTCATCGGCGGTGTTAAACAATGGTAATGAGGTAGCCGCTACAGTATCTTGTACGGCAAGGGCCGCGTAAATGGCTCCTTTTAATGCAAAGGTTTGCGGAAGTGCGGCTGTTTTTTCATTTGCCGCGGCTTTATCTATCGAAGTTTTGGCTGTTTCAAGGCTTTTTGCTGCAACTGCCAAAGTAGCTTTTGAACCCCTTAAGCCTTCGTAATTGTTATACTCACTCTTAGCAGTATTTAATTCACCTTTTTGTGCAAACGTTGTTGCTGAAACTAAGCCTAACAGGCCTGCCATCAAAAGTTTGATTTTCATGATTTAGTTAGTTATCTGTTTTAGTTTGTTATTTACTCTATCTAATTGATCTTTGTTGCCGGTTTTGGCATAAGCCAGTTGTAACGCCTTTAAAGTTTGCACATTATTGGGCGATATTTCGTAAGCTTTTTCAAGCCATTGCACGGCACGGCCTAAATTTTTATCATCGCTCCCCTCTTGTGTGCCTGCACTTTGCTTTAAATAAAGTAACCCTAAATTAAAAACAGGATCATAGGCCGAGCTATTTAACTCAATGGTACGTAAATATAACGATTCCGCTTTGTCAAATTTATTTAAATGGTCATAACAATTGGCAGCTACAAATGCAATATCGGCGTTATTTGCGTTAATGTCAAGCAAAGGACCTATTAATGGTTCCAGAGCCTTATAGTTTTTCTGATTATTGTAAATATTGGCCTCATCAAGCAGCAAGAACCTGTCGGTTGGTAAAAACTTGCGCCCTCTTTGAAGTATCTGCAACGCCTTTGATGTATCGCCTAATGATTTGTAAATGCTTGATGCTGTTTCAATATATTCAGCTTTGGTACTATCAACGGCCAATAAATTACTATAGTATTTAGCTGCATCAACCAAATTACCTGCTTTATTATTTGAATAAGCTATGTAATCATTTAACTGCTTAAAATTGGGGGCGTATTTACGCGCGCTTTCAAAGGATTGCCTGGCATTGGTAAAATCAGAATTATTGGTAAACTCAAAGCCCTTGCGTATATAAACGTTTGCTAAACAACGTTTTGCATAATCAATTTCGGCCTCAAAATTATATACCTTCTTGTTAGCCGCCAATTTATCAACCAATGTTGAGGTTTCGGCAAGTAAAGTTGCCGGCTGCCCTAGTTTGTTTAGCGAATCAATATATAATATGCTTGAGTTAACCAGCGCACGGTAAGTGTTTTTTTCCAGGTCGGCAGTATCAGATTTTGTGATGATCAGGCTATCTGCAGATTTTTTTGCAGCAGCTAAATATTTCAGATCATTTTTCTGCTTATAAAAAGCCAGGTTATTCACTACAACCTTTAGCGCTTCACTTTGGGCAAAGGAAAAGGTTGTAGTAATAAATGGTATTAACACCGATAAGAGAATTTTACGGCACCGCATATTTATTTATTCAGTTGTTTCGTCAGTAGTTGATTCTTCGCTGTTGTTAGCTGCATCGTTATCATCAGCATTGCCTTCGGCATTTTCATCAATTTCCTTTTCTTCATCCTCATCATGCTCAATTTTTGCAACAGAGGCTATCTCGTCATTATTTTTAAGTGTAATTAACCTTACACCTTGTGTAGCCCGTCCCATTGTTCTTAGTTCGCTTATGGCTATACGTATAATAATGCCCGATTTATTGATGATCATCAGGTCTTCTTTATCAGTAACACCTTTTATGGCAACAAGGTTTCCGGTTTTTTCAGTAATATTTAAAGTTTTTACACCTTTACCACCACGGTTGGTTACCCTGTAGTCGTCAATGTCTGTACGTTTGCCATAACCTTTTTCAGAAACTACTAAAACGGTTGTTTCGGCATCGTCAATACTGATCATACCAACTACCTCATCATTTTCCCCATCAAGGGTTATACCGCGAACACCGGTAGCCGTACGGCCCATTGGCCTGACAGTTGACTCATTGAAACGAATAGCCCTACCCGATTTTAACGCCATCACTATTTCGCTGCTTCCGCTGGTTAAATTTGCTTCCAGTAATGAATCGCCCTCGTTAATGTTGATGGCGTTTATACCGTTGGCGCGCGGGCGTGAGTAAGCTTCGAGCGATGTTTTTTTAATGGTACCTTTTTTGGTACACATGATGATAAAGTTGTTTTCAAGATATTCTTTATCCTTGAGGTTGATCAACTTGATATAAGCTTTGATATTCTCTTCTTTCGGAATATTGATGATATTTTGAATAGCCCTTCCTTTTGAGGTACGGGTTCCTTCGGGAATTTCAAATACCCTGAGCCAGTAACATTGCCCCGACTCGGTAAAGAACAACATGTAATTGTGGTTTGAGGCAACCAGCAAATGCTCAATAAAATCGGCATCGCGGCTGTTACTGCCTATAGATCCTTTGCCTCCCCTGCCCTGACGGCGATATTCGGTTAAAGGAGTACGTTTTATATAACCTTCGCGCGATATGGTGATCACCACATCTTCATCCTCAATAAAGTCTTCGGTTTGCATTTCGGCTGATGAATGAACCATTTCGGTCCTGCGCTCATCGCCGTATTTATCTTTAATTTCTAACAGTTCGTCCTTAATGATCTGCATCCTTAAGCCTTCGTCATTTAAAATTGATCTTAAATAATCAATAAGCTTCATTAACTCTGCATATTCATCTTTGATCTTGTCGCGTTCCAGTCCGGTTAACCGGCGCAGCGTCATATCAAGTATAGCGCGGGCCTGTATATCTGTAAGGCCAAACTGGCTCATCAAACCTTCTCTCGCTTCGTCTGGTGTTTGTGACGCGCGTATCAGGCGGATAACCTCGTCCAGATGATCCAGGGCGATCAATAAGCCCTCTAATATGTGGGCGCGTTTTTCAGCCTCGGCCAGTTCAAATTTAGTACGGCGTACAACAACCTCATGCCTGTGCTCAACAAAATGATGTATCAGATCTTTCAGGTTAAGCATCATCGGGCGGCCATTAACCAGTGCAATATTATTTACACTGAACGATGTTTGCAGTGCCGTATATTTAAACAGATTATTGAGCACGATGGCTGCATTAGCTTCCCGCTTAATTTCGTAAACAATGCGGATGCCTTCGCGGCTCGATTCATCCCTTATGGCCGATATACCTTCCAGCTTTTTATCATTAACCAGCTCGGCGGTACGCTCAATCATCAGCGCCTTGTTCACCTGATAAGGTACTTCGGTTACAATAATACGTTCCCGGTCGCTGCCATGTGTTTCAATCTCGGCCCTGGCGCGTATCACAATTCTGCCCCGGCCTGTTTCCAGCGCTTCACGCGGACCCTCAAATCCATAAATGATACCACCTGTAGGAAAATCCGGACCTTTAACATATTTCATCAACTCCGCAACCTCTATCTGGCGGTTATCAATTAACGCGATGGTGGCATCAATAACTTCCGAAAGATTGTGCGGGGCCATATTGGTAGCCATACCTACCGCAATGCCCGATGCTCCGTTAACCAGCAGGTTAGGGAATTTGGAAGGCAAAACGGTTGGCTCCTGCAAAGAGTCGTCAAAATTCAGCTGAAAATCAATGGTATCTTTATTGATGTCAGCAAGCATTTCTTCAGCCAGTTTTTGCAAACGCGCTTCTGTATAACGCATTGCCGCTGGTTCGTCGCCGTCAATAGAGCCGTAGTTGCCCTGGCCTTCAACCAGCAGGTAGCGCAAGCTCCATTCCTGGGCCATACGCACCATCGTATCATAAACTGATTTATCGCCGTGTGGGTGATACTTACCCATCACTTCGCCCACAATACGGGCCGATTTTTTATAAGGCTTGTTGTTATTTAAACCCAGATCAAGCATGCCATACAAAACACGCCTGTGTACAGGTTTTAATCCGTCGCGGACATCGGGTAATGCCCTGGAAACGATCACCGACATTGAATAATCAATGTAAGCGGATCGCATTTCTTCGTCAATATTTATCGAAATTATTCTGTCTTCCTTGCTTGAATTATCGTTTTCTGTTCCTTCGGCCATTTTTATTTATTTGTGGAATCTTCTCTATAATTGTGCGTTAAAAAGTGTTTTTTAAACGACCTGCGAAGTTAAGAAAATAGTTTGTTATTGTGCCATTTTCAGCGGAGAATATGCGCATGGATTTATACACATTAACCAGTTTATTAACGTTGCAGGTATTGCATTATTTCACTTTTATCCAATGATCTTCAACCTTATTACCGTTTGGCAATGTTGCTATTAATTTGAGCGTATCGTTACTGATCTGGTAAAGGTATTTTACCGTTTTACCTAATAATTTTGATGGTTGGTTGCAATAGGTTTGTGTTTCAAAACAGGTGTCGGCCTGTAACAGGTAATCGCCTTTCTCATAAACAAAAGACTTTTCGCCTTTTTCAATTACCAAAGCACTGTACTGATGATCGTCATACGTGCGTTGTAACTTATAGGCAGTTGACGCGCTATCCAGTTTACCATTCAACAACCCTCCCCTGTACTCCCAAACACCTTTGAGCGGGCTTTTACTAAAGGTAAACGAACATAGTATGGCTATAAATAAAAAAGCAAACACATTTTTTTTCATAGGTTTGGTATTAAGCCCAGTTGATACCTTTTTTCAATAACGATAAGGTCCTCTCCTCTTCGCTGCCTGGTTGGGGCTGGTAATTGTAAAGCCATTTGGCCGTAGGTGGCAGGCTCATTAATATGGATTCGATACGACCGTTGGTTTCCAGTCCAAATTTGGTACCGGCATCATATACCAGGTTAAATTCGGTATACCTGCTGCGGCGCAGGTATTGCCATAATTGCTCCTGTTCATTAAATGATGAATGGCGGTTACGTTCAACCAATTCAGTATACACCGGGATAAATGAACGTCCCAAAGCTTTTGAAAAATCAAAAATGGTATCCCATGAAAGTTCTTCATTGGCGGTTAAGCGGTCATAAAATATTCCGCCGATACCGCGGGTCTCATTGCGGTGTTTGATATAAAAATAATCATCGGCCCAAAGTTTAAACCGGTGATAAAAATCATGGTAATAAGCATCACACACCGATTTAATGCTGCTGTGAAAATATTGGGCATCGGCATCAATAATATAGTGTGGTGTAAGGTCAATACCGCCGCCAAACCATCTTACAGGCTGGTGCTCATTGCCAAAAGACGAAGGCATTTCAAAGTACCTGATATTCATGTGGATGATGGGAACCATTGGGTGGTTTGGGTGGATCACAATGGATACACCGGTGGCAAAAAAGTCGTCCTCTGTTACCTGTAAGGCCCTTTTCATGTTCTCGGGCAGCTGCCCATGTACGGCGGAAAAGTTTACACCACCCTTTTCAAATATATTTCCATTCTGAATAATGCGTGTACGGCCTCCTCCTCCACCTTCGCGTTCCCATACTTCTTCTTCAAAGGTGGCTTTACCATCAGTGAGTTCCAGTGCGGCGCATATTTCATCCTGTATTTGCTGATAATCGGCGGTTATTTGTTCTTTACTTATCATTAATTAATTATTGAGTTGTCGAATTATTAAGTTATTGAATTATTCAGTAATTCAATAACTAATTCAAACTTAACTGATCTCCACGTAATTTAAATCCTTGCCAAAAGTTTCTTTTAACTGACTTAACGATAATAAAGCAATTACAGTAAGTATACCCATCATAATATAACCACTGTTGATCATTCCATTATGTTTCACCAACGCATCAAAAGCCCAGTTAATGGGGATCAATGAGCCGCGTACAAAATTTGGTACCGTTGTAGTAACGGTCGACCGGATATTGGTACCAAACTGTTCTGCAGCAATGGTAACAAAGGTAGCCCAATAACCCACTGTGCAACCCATAAAAAAACTCAGCCATATAAATTGCGATGTTGTAATACCCTTGGCACTTAAATACGCGGTAACACTAATAACGGATAATATCAGGAACACAGCCATAGTCAACTTCCGCGACTTGGTGATTTGGGCAAGCAAACCGGCAAAGATATCCCCTACGGCTATTCCTACATAGCTATATAATATGCCCGGCCCGGCGCTAAGTACCTCTTTTGCACCTAATGCCACGCCAAATTCCTTAGCCTGGGTAATTAATATACCAACTACATACCAAAGTGGTGCTCCAATTAAAATGCAATAGAGGTATTTCTTGAGCCTTGTTCCATTATTGAATAGCATGAACATATTTCCTTTAGACACCTTGCTCTGGGCAACATTTTTATACATTCCCGATTCAAAAGTCCCTAACCTTAAAAGCAATAAAACTATGCCTAAAATGCCGCCAACAAAATAAGCGTTACGCCAGCCATACTTGGCTATGGTAGCAGCAGCTACAGCGCCGAAAAGGCCAATAACGGCAACCATCATGGTGCCATACCCGCGTTTTTCTTTGCTTAGGGTTTCCGTTACCAGCGTTATTCCGGCCCCTAATTCACCGGCAAGACCAACGCCAGCGATAAACCTGATAATAGCATAAGTATTAATGTCATGCACCAATCCATTGGCAAAGTTTGCAATGGAGTATAGCAGGATCGACCCGAATAATACCCGTATCCTGCCAAATTTATCGCCGATAATGCCCCAGATAATACCCCCTAACAGTAAGCCAAACATTTGCATATTGATTACATAAACGCCCTGCATTCTGATGTCGGCTTCTGATATGCCAATGGCGTGCAGACTTTCTACCCGCACGATAGAAAAAATAACAAGGTCATAGATGTCAACAAAATAACCAAGTGAAGCAACAAGAACCAGGAAAATGATATTCCTTGTGGCTTTGGCCGAAGAAGCTGGAGTCATAATTTTATAGGCATTTGAACGGCTAAAGTAGCAGAATTATATATAATCAAAAATTTAAACACAAAAAAACCCCTGTGTATGCAGAGGTCTTTTTTTAAGAACATTGGTTAACTATGCTTTTTTTACGTTTACTGCTTGTAATCCTTTTCTTCCTTCTTCCACTTCGTAAGTAACTTCATCATTATCTTTAATGGCATTTACGCCACCCTGCACATCTTTGAAGTGTACAAAAAGATCTTTACCATCTTCGGTAACTATAAAGCCATAACCTTTTTGTGTGTTAAACCATTTTACTTTTCCAGTTTTCATAATTATAATTATCGTATTAAAAAATTCGTGTTAAGATTAAAAACTAAAGCCAAACTGAAAATAAAATGGTTTTAATAATCAGAAGGAATAGATAAACCTACCTTTTTCAAATATATAAAATAATTAATAAACCAAATAAAATTATTTATTTGGTTGCGGAGTTATCCTTAAATAAGGTTTTACAGCTGTATAACCCTTTGGAAATTTGGCAGGAATGTCTTCAGTTTTTATAGCGGGTACAATAACCACATCTTCCCCGTCCTTCCAGTCAACTGGTGTTGCTACACCATAATTGGCCGTTAACTGCAATGAATCTATCACCCGTAAAATTTCCTGGAAATTACGTCCTGTTGATGCCGGATAGGTAATGATCAGCTTAACCGCTTTATCGGGCCCAATGATGAACAATGACCTTACAGTTGCATTTACCGAGGCATTGGGGTGTATCATATCATAAGCTTCAGAAATTTTGCGGTCTTCATCGGCAATTATAGGGAAATTTACCTCTACCCCCTGTGTTTCGTTAATGTCATTGATCCAGCCGCTGTGTGATTCAACCGAATCAACACTTAATGCCAATACTTTAACATTGCGTTTGGCAAACTCATCTTTCAACGCAGCGGTTTTTCCAAGTTCGGTAGTACAAACCGGTGTGTAATCGCCGGGATGCGAAAAAAGCACTCCCCAGCTATCGCCAAGATATTCGTAGAAATCAATATCGCCTGCTGATGTTTTTGCTTTAAAATTGGGGGCCTTATCGCCTAATCGTAAACTCATAATAGTGTGGTTTTATATATAGTGAATGACTACTAAGTTAATATACATTATTTAATAAATCAAAATTTAGAAAACAATTATACTGCAATTTTACGCCAACATTACGGAGAAATTATTGTTGACCTTTTTGATTACACACTTATTGCACAAAAATTGTAAAATTGATGGACAGACATACCTATGATACCGGAATAATTGGAAACTGCGCTTTTTTGGCCCATATCAATAAAAATACTAATGTTGACTGGCTCTGCTGGCCATGCTTTGACAGTACCTTCATTTTTGGCGGCCTGCTTGATAAAAAGAAAGGCGGCGAATTTTCCATTTTACCTGAGGATGAATTCACTTCACAGCAACACTATCTTGAAAACACCAATGTTTTAATAACCGAAGTAAGCCCCAAAAGTGGTGGTAAATATCGTATTACCGATTTTGCTCCCCGGTTTTATCAGCATCAGCGTTATTATAAGCCGTTAATGCTGATCAGGAAAATTGAAGCTATTGAAGGTTCGCCCAGAGTTATCGTTAAATGTGAACCCGTATCTGAATATGGCGCGGTAAAATTAAATGTGAACCGTGGCAGCAATCATATACAATACCTTGGCGGCGAAGAAAATATCAGGCTTACTACCAACATTCCCATAAGTTATGTTTTTGATGAACAGGCTTTTGTTTTAAATGAAACCAAATACCTGGCCCTCACCTATGGCGAACCGCTGGAGGCGGCCCTGATCTCAACCGCTGACCGATTTTTGGCTGAAACCATTCAATACTGGCGCACCTGGATCAAACACTCTTCTATTGCTACATATTACCAGCCCTTTGTGATCCGCTCGGGCCTGGCTTTAAAAATACACCAGTTTGAAGATACGGGGGCAATTATAGCCGCGAGCACTACCAGCTTGCCCGAGTCGCCTGGAAGCGGCCGCAACTGGGATTACCGCTACTGCTGGCTGCGTGATACTTACTATGTAATAACCGCATTAAACCACATTGGGCATTTTGAAGAGATGGAAAAATATTTCGGTTATGTTACAGATATTTCCTTTTCTGAAGATGACCGCTATCAGCCGCTTTACGGGGTGACCGGAAAGAAAAATCTTATTGAAAAAATACTGACCGATCTGGACGGATATATGGGCAATCAGCCGGTACGTATTGGTAACCAGGCTTATGAGCATATACAGAACGATATTTACGGCCAGGTAATGATATCTATGCTTCCGCTATATACCGATCATCGTTTTGTATTTTCGGAAAGGAAGGATTCGGTTAAATGGATCGAGTTCCTGTTGAACAAAATTGAACACACTATTGACGAAAAAGATGCCGGGATATGGGAGTTCAGAAATATGGCCAATATACACTGTTACAGTAATTTGTTTCAATGGGCAGGTGCATCCGCTGCCGAAAAAATGGCCCGTACCATTGAAAACAAGGAGCTTACTGATAAAGCCATTGCTTTAAAAGAGCGCGCCGCCGCTCATATTGAAAGTTGTTACGATCCGGTAAGGAAAGTTTATACTAATTCGGCAGGAAGTTCAAACCTTGATGCCAGCACTTTGCAGCTAATTATGATGAACTATCTTGACCCAACATCGCAAAGGGCTAAAGACCACCTGATTGCATTAGAAAAAGAGCTGAGAACACCTAATGGTCTATTCTACAGATACCTGTATACCGATGATTTTGGTAAACCCAAAACTACTTTCCTGATATGTGCATTTTGGTATGTGGAAGCCTTAGCGAGCGTTGGCCGGTTGGATGATGCGCAGCGAGAATTTGCAAACCTGCTGCAATACTCCAATCACCTGTTATTATTTAGTGAAGACGTTGATGAAGAAACCGGAAGCCAATGGGGCAACTTCCCACAGGCTTACAGTCATGTGGGTTTAATGAACGCGGCCTACAGGATAGCCATAAAATTAGACAAGCCCATATTTTTATAATAAGGGCTTGTCTTAATAAGAAAAAATGAACGGATCAAGATACCGGTTCGTGTGTGTGCTGTACAAAGCTGGTGAGCAGCTTACGTACCTCGGTAGGGTTGCGTAAATAAAATTTCGCTGCCGATAAATTGCTGCCAACTTTTATAGTTATAGCACTTTCAGGCAACGCTCTAAATATGTCTTCATCGGTATAATCATCACCAAAAGCGATAACAAAATCATAGTCTTTACCTTCAGTTAAGGTTAAAGCCGCTTTTCCTTTGTTTATATCCATGTTCTTTACTTCCAGCACCTTATCCCCTGCCAACAGCTGTAAACCTTTATCACTGGCCAAATATTTCAAATTGTTCATCAGCTCACTGGCCCTTAGCTCGCCTAAGCCACTTGGCGCCTTGCGGTAATGCCACACAAGGGAGTAGGTTTTCTCTTCAATAAAAGAGCCCGGGGTACGGTCAACATACGTTTCAAGAATGGGATATATGTCGTGTTTCCACTGGTCTGTAAGACCTGAAATTTTATGCCACGATGTATTTTGCTGTTTAAACCATGATCCGTGTTCGGCAATAAGATACATGTTGGTATCCCAAAACCATTCATCAAGGTTTTCATGCTTACGGCCGCTTATCAGCACTACCTGATTGGCCGGATCATCAACCAGTTTATTAATAATGGTGTACAATTCTTTATCAGGGCTGGCCTGTTCAATATCTGATTTAAAGTTAACCAGCGTGCCGTCATAGTCTAAAAAGATGATCCTTTTTTTTGTTTTCAGGTACCGGTTGATAATGGATTGTTCTGTCGAAAAGCTCACATGCCTGGCTTGCATAGAGCGTTGCATTAGCTTAACTTCTTTTAACCGGTCCATAAAAATTTTAACCCAGTGCGAAATGTTAAATTTAGCTACCAGTTTCCGCATGGAGGTCATCCTTTTTTGCTGCTCCTCAAGGGGCATGTTAACCGCTTCCAATATAGCCCGGCATACCTCGCCGGTATTATTAGGGTTTACAATTATAGCATCAATTAATTCTTTAGATGATCCTGCCATCTCGCTTAATATCAACACACCATCATTATTTATACGACTGGCCACATACTCTTTACTTACCAGGTTCATGCCATCGCGCATGGGAGTTACCAGGCATACGTCGGCCGTATAGTACAGGGCCGACAGCATTTCGATTGGGAACGACCGGTAATAATAATGTATAGGCGTCCAATCCATAGTACGATATATGGAATTGATGTTCCCTACTTTTTTGTCTATCTCGTCGCGTAAATGAGCATACTGAGGCACAGTATCACGCGATGGCACCACGATCATGTAAAGGGCTATTTTCTCAATACACTCCGGACAAAGCTGCAGCATCAGTTCAAAAGCCTGTAATCTTTGCAGTATTCCTTTACTGTAATCAAGTCTGTCAATAGAGAGGATAAGTTTGTTATCTTTAAAGTTGTTCCTGATCAGCTCAATTTGTTCCTTAACATCATCCTGTAATGGCAGTGAAGCGTATTTTTTCTCATCTATTCCCATCGGAAACGATTCAACTACAATGGAGCGTTCATCCATAGTGATTATGTTTGACGAGGTGGTTACCGGTAAAATACGCGTTGTTGCCCCTAAGAAATGACGCACATCATCAAACGTATGAAAACCGATAAGATCGGCTCCAAGCATACCTTCCAATAGTTCTGATCTCCAGGGTATTAACCTGAACATTTCATGTGAAGGAAAAGGTATATGCAGAAAAAAACCTATGGACACATCGGGAAGCTCGTTTCGTACCAATCCGGGTAAAAGCAATAATTGGTAATCATGGATCCAAATAATATCCCCGGGCTCGGCAATACTTAATATAATGTCCTTAAACTTCTCATTTACAGTTTTGTAATAATCCCAGTTTGATTGTTTATAGGTGGCATAGGTGGAAGCGTAATAATGAAAAACAGGCCATAAAACCTCATTGGAAAATCCTTCATAATACTGGTTTATTTCTTCCTGGTCAAGAAATACAGGTACCAGGCTTAACTCTTTTAACTGATCTGTAACACGGTCTTTATCATGCTGTTCGGTTATCTCAATGCCAGGCCACCCTATCCAAACGTTATTATCTTGCTTATATATTGAACCTAAACCTGTTGCTAATCCTCCCTCACTTGGTGATAAAATATATTCATCATCTGCATTTGAAATTTTTACTGGTAACCGGTTAGATACAATTATTGTTTTGGGCATGTCTGTTTACTTATATTAATAATTTATACATATTAATAAAGGCAAAAACAGTGTATTTGTTTGCTATATATTGACAATAAACATAAGGATTTAGCATTTTTTAACATAAAAAAAGCCATTCCGATGTACCGGAATGGCTTATAATTATGAAAACTTTTAGAATTATTTTACTTGTTGAAAAAATTCAAGGTTTGCTTGTTGAGTGATCCTTACCAATACTTCATGAGCATCATTTTTAAGGTCAACAAAGTATGATGTAGGGTCGATAGTATCATTTACTTCGGTGTTAGCCTGATAAACAATCACTTCGGCAATTTCATAACCTTTGTAATCTTTTTCAATTTGTTTTAAGGTTTTTGCAGGGATAGCTTTAACATCAACTCTTTGTGTTACTCCTAAAAACTCACCGTTAAGATTGTAAAAAGCAGTTTTCTTAACACCATCAACAGTGAAGGTTGCTTTTTGGCAATTTTTAGTTACTGTCCAGTTTACATCTTTTGCGTCAGCAAAATCAACTGTAAAGCCATGTAACGCAACGTAAGAAACGTTAGTTCCACCATCTACTCTTTTACCACCATCGGCAGCAAATACATTAACACTTAATAAAGCGGCAATTGCGGTTGTTATAAATATCTTTTTCATGTTCGTTTAAATTTTAAATCCATAACAAAAGTATAGTAATGTTATCAATGTGGCAAATATTTTTTAACTTTTATGAATATTTGATAATAACAGTCAATTTGACGTATAAAATTTAATTTTTGGCAAAGTACTTAGTGTATAATTTACAATATGTTAATATAAAAAGGCATAAAAAAATCGGTTTGCTGAAAGCTAAACCGATTTTTCACTTTTAATCTCCACAAATTTCAGCCGTTGTCGGCAAAACCGGGGTACAAAGTCATGCCGCCGTCCATAAAAATGGTGGTACCGGTAATATAATCGGCCTCGTCTGATGCCAGCCAGGCTGCCAGTTTACCAATATCTTCCGGTTTCCCTATCCGGTTATAAGGTATCAGCGTGAGCAGTTTATCTAAAGCTTCGGGAGTTTCCCAGGCGTCTTTGTTAATAGGCGTTTGAATTGCACCCGGGCCAATTCCTGCAACCCTTATTTTATGTGGCGCCAGTTCCTGGGCTATGCTTTTCATAAACATATTGATACCGCCTTTACTGGCCGCGTAGTTTACATGCCCGCCCCAGGGAATTACTTCATGCACGCTGCTCATGCAAATGATCTTGCCTGCCGCCCGGCTTCGTTCTTCAACTACTCCCCTTCGTATAAACTCTCTTGCTGCCTCACGTGCGCATAAAAACTGGCCGGTAAGGTTTACACTGATCACTGTGTTCCAGTCATCAAGGGTCATATCAACAAATTTTGAATCCTTTTGCAAACCAGCGTTATTTACTAAAATATCTATGGTGCCATACTGGGCATACATCTGGGCAAACATGGCTTTTACTTCGGCTTCGTGACTTACATCTGCCTGAACAGCAATGGCTTCGCCGCCCGCTGCTTTTATTTCGTTAACAGTAGCCTCAGCAGCATCGTGGTTATGGGCGTAGTTTATAACCAGTTTTGCACCCGCGCCGGCCAGCGCCAGGGCCACAGCTTTACCAATTCCGCTATCGGCGCCGGTAACCAGCGCTGTTTGTCCTTTTAATAATAGTGATGGGTTCATTTATCTCGAATTAATGTTTTTTAATATAACCAATGTATTTTACGCCATAAGGTTTTATATCATTATAAATTATTTACCTAACAGGCAAAATACCAGGGATTTAACCAACAAATTTTAATTAAATTTAAATACGTATTTATCATCTTATTATAATAAGAATGGAAGAAGGAAAAACTACCCGATCAAAAGACGCCCCGGAAGAAAATAAAAAAGCAAATAGTTCCGAAAGATTTAAAAATATATCTTTAGGAATTGCCGGTTTAATTTCATCGGTTTTTATACCGGCTCTTGGAATTTACTTCACCCAAGCTCAAAAAGAGAGTGAAATAGCAAAAAGTTATATTGAAATCGGCATTAATATACTCAACTCAAAGCCCCAAAGCAATACCGATAGTTTAAGAACCTGGGCTGCAAATTTGATAAACCATTACAGTGCAGTTAAGTTAACAGGGCAGGCAAAAAGCGACGTAATTAATAAAATTCCGCTGTATGTACCGCAAATTTACTCCGAGCAAACCGGCACTTTACCCACCAGTAACACGCCAGAATACAAAAACATCACCGAACAACAATTGAAATTTATATTTCCAGCTATAAAATTAACACCTGCAGACAGCTTAGTAATCAGGCTAAATAAATTGCTGCCCCTGTACCAAATAACCACTCCCGAAAGAAAAGCAATGTTCATAGCAGAAATTGGCTTTGAATCTGTATCGTTTTTTAGAAAAGAAGAGAATCTTAATTACCCGGAAGCCGGTTTATTACGAGTTTTCCCCGCAAAGTTTAACAAAACAAATGTTAAAGATTATGTAAACAACCCTCAAAAAATAGCAAACAGGATATATGCAGACAAAATGGGTAATGGTAATGAGGAAAGCGGTGACGGATGGAGGTTTCGCGGTCGCGGATATTTTTTTCTGACAGGGAGAAGCATTTATGAGGAGTTGTCAAAATCTGCCGGGATCGACTTTCTAAACAACCCGGATCTGTTGCTTAACTCTTATCCGCTATCGGGCGCTTGCTGGTATTGGAAAAAAAGGGGACTTAACCCTATAGCAGATAAAGGGGATCTGGTTACCGTTACAAAAATATTGTTTGGCGGAAACCACATACCCGAAAAAATGGCTATTTATGAAAGAGCTAAAAAAATGTTTGAAGACAATTAAGCGTCTAACGCCTTTATATAATCTAAAAACATATAAAACGCCTTCCTTTTGTCGTCTGTAAGATCAAAATCTATTTTATGCATCAAGTAATCCGGTATGTCAAAATCATGGCGTACAGGTAGTTCCTTAAAAAGCTCGGCACGGTGGTCAAGTCCATATTTAAGTGCGGCGTTAAACTCATCCATAAAATCCTGGGGGATGGGTTTATTAGCTATCCAGCCGGCAAACATAAAGGGCAGCCCTGTAAATTTTTGCCATTCTCCGGCAAGGTCATACACATAAGTATATTTCTCTTTTTTGCCAAAGGTACGGTCGCCTATTTGCACAAATGCCGTATTGGCGTCGGTTGATTCAGAGTAATCGACCGCATTCTTAATAAGTTCAGGACTTACCTGCCAATAGTTTTTTAATAAAACCCGGGCCAGGTTGTTTGATGAGCGCGACTCAGGATCAAGCTGCAGGTATTTCACAGCTTTAATATCACAATTACTAAATACAAAAACTGAATTTACCGGGCCTACAGCGCCAATACAATATTCAGATACAATTTCCCATTGCGGCAGGTTCAAGGTTGCTGCTACGGGAATAAGCCCGATATCAACCACATCATCAATTAGTTTTTGGGCACAGTCTGACGGCATATCAAGGCTCATTTCAATTTTGTCTGATAATCCGCTATGCTGGATGCCGTATATAAAGGGTTTGGTGTTGGTGTAGCTTACTGCTGATATTCTTATCTTATTCACAAAAATGCTCTCTTCAGGATTGTTTTAAATGTTCGGCATTGTTAAAATCGACGATCTCGAACTTTTCGCCGTCATATATTACTTTATACAGCACCAGGTTTTGATGCGGAAAAGTGTCCATGGCCGTAAGCGGGTTACCGGTTAATATGCAAAGCAATAAGCGCATAGCCCGGCCATGCATACAAATTAATACTGTTTTTTCTTCGGGGTGGCTCATAATCACGTCAAGTGCTTCCCGTTCACGTGCTTCAACTTCGTTAGGGCTTTCGCCGCCTTCAAATTTACTGTCTAACCGGCCGTCAAGCCAATCGCGCATAATCTGTAAAAAGGCAGCTTTATTTTGAGTGGTACTGGGTTGCCCCTCGTGTATTCCCCAGGCCAGTTCATCCAGTCCGGATAATTTTTGATATGGTATGCCCAGCTCAATAAAATGTTGTACGCTTTGCAGGGTGCGCTTTAAGGCCGATATGTATATTTTATCAAAAGGTACGGTTTTATAAGCTTCAAAAAATTGCCGGGCTTGTTTGCGCCCTTCGTCATTTAAATCGGTGTCCATCCCCCGGCCCTGTACAATTCCATGTCTGTTAAGCTCTGTCTGGCCGTGGCGTACTATATATATAGTTTTCTGTATCATTCATTTTTAAGCAAAAAGCTAAAAAGCTGTTCGCCCCGGTAATGTTTTTTGGTTTTGAGTGTTCTGTTAATTTATCACCGGCAACCTGTAATATTGAGGCTTAGGCTCAGTTTCAGGAAATTTAAAGTCGGTAAAATCAGTTACTACATTATATAAAGTATCACGCTCAATAGGCTGGCGGCCCACATTTTTAATAAGCTCAACCAGCTGTTTGGTGCTCATGCCCGGGTGTTGCTCTTCCGCACCGGCCATGGAGTATATCTTTGTGGTATCATCAAGGGTACCGTCAATATCATCTACACCAAAATTCAGGGATAATTGTGCCGTCGTTCGGCTTATCATGGCCCAGTAAGCCTTAATATGGTCAAAATTATCAAGATAAATACGGGCAACCGCATAGTTACGCAGGTCTTCCACAACGGTCGACTCAGGAACATGCGACATCTGGTTGTCCTGGTTGCGGAATTTTAACGGGATAAACGTTTGGAAACCACCGGTTTTGTCCTGCAGCTGGCGTAAACGTTCCATGTGATCAACCCGGTGCCAGTATTTTTCAATATGTCCATAAAGCATGGTAGCATTTGATCGCCCGCCCAGTTTATGCCATTCTTCATGTATAGCCAGCCATTGGTCGGCAGTGCATTTATCCTTTGATATTTGTTCACGCACCTCCGGATGGAATATTTCGGCGCCACCACCAGGAATTGATTGTAAGCCGGCTTCCTGCATCAGGCGCATACCCGTTGCATAGTCAATCTTTGCTTTTTTAAAGATATAATGATATTCAACCGGTGTTAACGCCTTAATATGTAATTCAGGGCGATGCGCGCGGATGCGACTGAAAAGTTCCTGGTAAAAAGGCACATCGTATTGCGGTAAAACGCCTCCTACAATGTGTACTTCCGTTACCGGTTCGCCATCATATTTGGTCACCATATTGAACATCTCGTCCATGGTGTACTCCCAACCCTCTGATTTTTGCTTGATCAGCCTGGAATATGAACAAAATTTACAATCGTAAACACAAAGATTTGTGGGTTCAATATGAAAATTACGATTAAAATATGTTTTATGACCATGCCGTTTTTCGCGGATATAGTTTGCCAAAACTCCCAGATAGCCCAGGTCTCCCTGCTCGTACAATATAACACCCTCGTCAAATGAGATGCGCTGGTTGTTCAGTACTTTTTCGGCAATGTGCTTTAAATCAGCAGATAGATCCTGATTTTGCAATAATAACTGTAAATTACCTTCAGCTTCCATGAAAAAAACTTTGTGCAAAAATAGGAAATGTTACGGTAATGAAAGTGTAATATATGTGTAGAGGCAAAATATTACCTTCTCCATGTGCTTGGAAGCAGGTACAGGTTCATTGCATATTACTGCCTTTATGGAGCCGTAATAGAGGTTATAGTAACGCCGTGAAAGCAATCATCCTGGCACCCCTCCGGAACAAAGCCACAGGTTGATATCATCCCGTTGTTTTTGGCTTCAAAGAAAATATCGTTCTTTTTTGCATCGGCTTTAAGCCAAACGGTGCGTGCTTTTTGATAAATATCATCTAAAGTAAATAACCCTGCTGCGTTTATACCATGGGTATTGATATGGGCTTTGTCCTCATGCCAGCGTTCAACCGTATCGATTTTATGTGAATTGTCCCTGTGTGGCATAGTTGCAATAAAATCCCTCGAAATGATTTCACCATTACTCACCTCAATTCTCGTTTCGGATCCGTAACCGGTCCATGAACCGCTGCTTACCGTATAAGTGTAAGAATTATTAACACTGCTTTTATAACTTAACCAGGTTTTGTAACTCTTGTTAAATTCACTTTCATTAGCAATATCATCTTTTTTGCAGCTTGTTGCTAAAATGGCAATAATGACAATAAACAGGTATAAGGATTTCATGATACAGGTTTTTAAAAAATTACGTAAAAATTATCCACTCCGCTACACCTTATAAAAATTATCTATTTAATTTGGCCAGATATCCATACCAAATGAAAACTGAAACTATAGCTATCCACGCCGGAAATAAAAAAGATGAATCGTCAAAAGCTGTAATACAGCCTATTATCCTGTCAACCACATTTGAACGTGGCATGGCGGGCGATTTTCCGGGCGGTCATATCTACAGCCGTTCGTCAAATCCCAACCGCGAATCGCTTGAAAATGTGCTTGCTCAATTAGAAGGCGGTGCCGATGCGGCCTCTTTTTCGTCGGGAAATGCCGCGGGAATGTCAGTATTCCAATCCTTAACACCGGGTACGCATGTTATTGCACCTGATGATATGTACCATGGTTTGCGTAACCAGCTTAAAACCCTCTTCGTTGGTATTTTAACTTTTGATTTTATTGATGTTAATGATACTGAACTACTGCAGCAATATATTAAGCCCGAAACCGGCTTAATATGGATTGAAACCCCTTCCAATCCCCTGCTTAAAGTAACCGATATAAAAAAGGTAGTGGCTATTGCCAAAGCTAAGGGCATTAAGGTGGCTTGCGACAATACCTTTGCCACACCAATTTGCCAGCAACCATTGGCCCTGGGTGCCGATCTGGTTATGCACTCGGCAACCAAATATTTTGGTGGCCACAGCGATTTAATGGGCGGCGCGCTAATTACCGCCGAAAAAAGCGAATGGTGGCAAAAAATACGTACAGTACAGGAAATGGGCGGCGCCATACCCTCCCCGCTTGATTGTTATTATCTGGTTCGCAGTATTAAAACCTTGCCGTACCGGGTTAAGGGCCACGTACAAAACGCGCAGCTTTTGGCCGAATTTTTAGAACAGCACCCTAATGTGGAAAAGGTAATGTATCCCGGCTTGCCGTCGCATCCGCAACATGCCATAGCTAAAGAGCAAATGTTGTCTTTTGGTGGTATGCTGTCATTTATTGTTAAGGGCGATGAAAATGACACACACAATATTATCAATAAACTGCATTTAATTACCAGGGCCACCAGCTTGGGCGGCGTTGAAAGCCTTATAGAACATAGGGCAACTGTTGAAGGGCCTGATACCAAAACGCCGCGTAACTTACTAAGGGTGTCTGTTGGGTTAGAGCATATTGATGATCTGATAGCTGATCTTGATCAGGCGTTGAGATAGGAAGCTTTAATATCGAACACCAAATGATGGATTTCGAATAAGGGAATGCGACTTTTTTATGCGTCTCTGACATCGAAAGTTCGACGTTCATCGTTTGATATTCCCTTGTCTTTTATCCTTTGCCCTTTTGTCTTTTATTCAAAAAAAAATTTAATTTGGTATTTTAACTAATATCACCTTATCTTTGAAACAATATTTGGTAGCAATACCATGATCAATTCTCCGCGTTAGTTCGGGTTTTGATTTATAAAGAAGCGGCGAGAGATCAGGCTCAATGACCCGCTGGCAACCCTCCGAATTGGAGAAGGTGCCAATTCCTGTCCCGGAAAATAACCCCGGGGAATATAAATTTATAACCATGAAAAGTTTAATTAAATTTACTACAAGCAACACTACAAAATCTGCAAACAATACTATACAGTATACAAGCTTAACTATTAGCTGTATTTGTATGCGTTGCTGCTGTTGATACTGACTGACCGACACGTTCATTTTTCAATCCCTGGGAAAATACGTGTTTTAATAAACTGATAACAATCATTATCAGCTCGCCAAAATTCATCAGACCATCAAAAAATCAATTAAACAATTCAAACCCTTACAACCATGTCTGCTAACAACTTAAAATTCGAGACCTTACAATTACACGCCGGCCAGGAAGTTGACCCAACTACAGGCGCACGCGCAGTTCCGCTTTATCAAACTACGTCGTATGTGTTTAAAAATGCGGAACACGGCGCCAACCTCTTCGCGCTGAAAGAGTTTGGGAATATATATACCCGCATCATGAACCCCACTACGGATGTGTTTGAAAAACGCATAGCGGCTTTGGAGGGTGGTATCGCAGCATTGGCTACCGCGTCGGGCCAGGCATCACAATTTCTTGCTTTAAATAATATACTGCAGGTAGGCGACAATTTTGTTACCTCTCCCTTTTTATATGGAGGCACTTATAACCAGTTTAAAGTTGCTTTTAAGCGCCTGGGTATTGACGCCCGCTTTGCTAAAGATGACACCGCCGAAAGTTTAGAAGCGTTAATTGACGATAAAACCAAGGCTATTTATCTGGAAACCGTTGGCAACCCGGGGTTTACCATTGCCGATTTTGACAAAGTTGGCGCTTTAGCAAAAAAATATGACCTTCCATTAATAGTCGACAATACATTTGGCGCGGCAGGATATTTGTTTCGCCCGCTGGAGCATGGCGCGCACATTGTGGTGCAGTCAACAACAAAATGGGTAGGCGGGCATGGCACCAGCATTGGTGGCGTTATAGTTGATGGCGGAAATTATAACTGGGGTAACGGAAAATTCCCGCAGTTTACCGAACCATCGGAAGGTTACCACGGTTTGGTATTTTCTGATGTATTTGGCGTTGATGGCCCTTTTGGTAATATTCAGTTCATTATACGTGCCCGTGTAGAAGGCTTGCGTGATTTTGGCCCTTCGCAGGCGCCATTTAATGCCTGGCTTAATATACAAGGTATTGAAACACTTTCATTGCGGGTACAACGCCACGTTGATAATGCGCTTGAACTGGCCAAATGGCTCGAAAAGCATCCGCAGGTAGCTTCGGTTAATTATCCGGGCTTACCATCATCGCCTTATCATGAATTGGCCAAAAAGTATTTAAAAAATGGTTTTGGCGCTGTACTGTCATTTGAGATAAAAGGTGACAAGCAGCAGGCAAGTAACTTTATTGACAGCTTGCAGCTTGTAAGTCACCTGGCTAATTTGGGCGATGCCAAAACGCTCATCATCCAGCCGTCGGCCACTACACATCAGCAGCTTTCAGATGAGGAACAATTAGCGGCCGGGGTTACGCCTGCATCGTTGCGTATATCAGTTGGTATTGAGCACATTGATGACATTAAAGCAGATTTTGAACAGGCATTTGCCAAAATAAAGCAGCTTGCTGCACAAATAGTATAGTTTTTTTAAGTGATATAGTAAAGTTGTAACGGGATGCGGTTATAGCAGCCGCACCCGGAATAACAAAACAAAAGAATGAACGCAGAAATATTTAAATACACACAAACATTTGAGTTCGAGTCGGGTCAGCAAATACAGGATCTGGAAATTGGCTTTCACACTTATGGCAGGTTAAACAAGGAAAAAGATAATGTAGTATGGATATGCCACGCCCTTACCGCTAATGCCGATGTGTTTGACTGGTGGAAAGGTTTTGTTGGCACAGGGAGCATTTTTAACCCCGAAGAACATTTTATAGTGTGTGCGAATATATTGGGGTCGCCTTATGGTACAAGCAATCCATTAAGTATTAACCCGGTAACTGGTCAGCCATATTACCATGCATTTCCGCAATTTACCATCAGGGATATTATTAAGGCGCATCAGTTACTGGCCGATCATTTAAAAATAGATCATATCCATATTTTAATAGGCGGTTCGCTTGGCGGGCAACAGGCCGTTGAATGGGCCATTATGGAGCCTGAGCGTATTAAAAATTTGATCCTGATAGCTACCAACGCGCGGCATTCGCCCTGGGGGATTGCATTTAATGAATCACAGCGCCTGGCTATCGGTACCGATCGTACTTTTTACTCCAACACCCCGGATGGCGGGCAAAAAGGCCTTAAAGCAGCCCGAAGCATTGCCCTGCTCTCCTACCGTGGTTATAAAACATACTCGGTAACCCAGCAGGAAGAAACTGATGCCAAGACCGACGATTACCGCGCGGCTACTTATCAAAATTACCAGGGACAAAAATTGGTGAACAGGTTTAATGCCTACAGCTACTGGTACTTAACAAAAACCATGGATTCGCACAATGTTGGCCGTAACCGTAATGGCGTTGAAAAAGCGCTAAGCCTGATCAAAGCCCGTACGCTGGTGATCGGCATTAAATCAGATGTGTTGTTTCCAATAGAAGAACAACAATATTTATTTCATCATATCCCAAAGTCGGCCTTTGCCGAATTAGATTCATTTTATGGGCATGATGGTTTTTTAATTGAAACAGAAGCATTGACAAACATTATTACATCGTTTTTTAAAACTGATGTGAAAGGAAAAATTATAGAATTGCAACGTACAGCGTAATGAGTAAAAAGTTAAATATCGGATTATTTGGATTTGGAGTAGTTGGACAAGGACTATATGATATCGTTAGAACAAAACATTTAAACATTGAAATAGTAAAATTTGCCATCAAGGATCCGCATAAGGAGCGCTCACTGCCCGCGCATTTATTTACAACAGATAAGGATGAACTACTGAATAATCCCGAAATAAATACCATTGTTGAGTTGATCAACGATACCGATGCTGCTTTTGAGATTGTTTCACGCGCATTAAGCAGCGGTAAAAATGTGGTTTCGGCCAGCAAGAAAATGATCGCGCTGCATTTGGAAGAATTGATTGAACTGCAGCATAAACACGGCACTTCACTGTTATATGAAGGCGCGGTTTGCGGCAGTATCCCTATTATCCGCAACCTGGAAGAATATTATGATAATGAGTTATTGCATTCTATAAGCGGTATTTTTAACGGATCGTCAAATTATATACTTTCTAAAGGGTTTATTGAAGGTCTGGATTATGACAGCGCGTTGAGACAGGCCCAGGATCTTGGCTTTGCCGAAACTGACCCAACAAGCGATGTAGGAGGCTTTGATGCTAAATATAAGCTGGTGATAGCTGCTGCGCATGCTTATGGCGTAATTGTACAGCCCGAAGAGGTATTTAACCTGGGGATACAAAACCTGGGCGCGCAAGACATGCAATATGCCCGCGAAAAGAACCTTAAAATTAAGTTGGTACCCGTAGCCAAAGAGCTTGATGAACGTAATGTGGCTTTATTTGTACTACCTAAGTTTGTAAACGAAACCGAGTTTTTATATAACGTGGAGTATGAATATAATGGCGTGACGGTACAAGCCGCTTTTGCCGATCAGCAATTCTTTTTTGGCAAAGGAGCCGGCGGCCACCCTACCGGATCTGCAGTGTTGTCAGATATTGCCGCTTTACGCTACAACTATCAGTATGAATACAAAAAAGCTAAGGAAAAAACCGATCTTAACTTTACCAATAATATCGAACTGAACATATACCTGCGATATAACGACGAGAGCCTGGTAGAAGCGCTGAACTTTGAACATATACAGGAGCGCTATTATTCGGGCAGTTATAAATTTGTTATAGGCAAAATCAATTTGCAAAACCTGATAGATAATCAGGACCTTATAACTGAGAGCAAAGCGTTCATTGCTTTCGCCGACCAGCTTACAGGTGTTAGTCTGGCATCAGCATCAAAACAAACAGCCGGGGTGTTGATATAGAAAACCTTGTGCAATAATAAAAAAGCCCCGGTCTGGGGCTTTTTTATTTGATATCATTTTGCAAAAAAAGCTGCTATTTGTTTGCCAAACCCCACAGTAATGATTCCGATAAATAACCTTGAGCAGGATGATACAACACTTTGCTGATCGCTCGCTGTTGACAAATTATAAATGCGGTAAATTAAATCGGGCAAGGTATTAACTATAAGCAGGCCGCCAATAATCACAATCGCTATTTCATATATCACCTTTCTGTCAGCAAACAGCTTTACATTTTCCTGCCGGTCGGCCGTGGTGGTTACCAGGCGGGTAATAAATTTGGTTCTTGCTATTAAAAATATGGCAAAAATCAGCAGCAAGACAAAGCTCAATCCATTTATCCATAATAAATTAATCTGTTCAGTTCCCTGCTCCGCGTTCATTTCCGGGCCATGCCCTCTTACAAATGTTAACAATCCCGGCAGTTTTGAAATATCGGCCACTAACAGGTAAATACCCAAAATCTTTATGGTAATTTCATAAACGTCAGATTTTTTCATTTTTACTATGGATAAGGTTTACAGAGCGACGAATATAACAAATGTAGCACATGTCCATGCTAAATATCTAACAGTAAAATTCAAACTCAAAATATATTAATCCAGGTAGTAGTGCCTTATTCGGTTTAAGCCGTGGTCAAGCTCATAAACCCAGGGCGTGGCCGTGGGTATTTCCAGTTGGGTAACCTCCTCATCGGTAAGACAGTCAATATATTTTATCAATGAACGCAGGCTGTTGCCGTGGGCCACTACCACCACTTTTTGGTTACGGCGCATGGCGTTCACAATGGTTTCGTTCCAAAAAGGAAGTACCCTGTCCATGGTTTCGCTCAGGTTTTCGGTTAAGGGAAGTTCACGATCGGTAAGATCTTTATAACGCAGATCGTGACCCGGATAACGCGGGTCGTCCTTAGTTATAGCCGGCGGGTGTTCATTGGGGTCGCGGCGCCATTTTTGTACCTGATCTACGCCATATTTTGCTATAGCATCGTCCTTGTTCATGCCCTGTAGTGCGCCGTAAAAACGCTCGTTTAAGCGCCAGGATTTCTCTACGGGAATCCACAGGTGGTCAAGTTCTTCCAACACAAAATGCATGGTTTTGATAGATCGTTTTAAATAGGAAGTAAAACCGGCATCAAAATTATATCCATTTTTTTTTAATATGCGGCCAGCATTTTTAGCCTGCAAATAACCTTGCTCAGACAAATCAACGTCTTCCCATCCGGTAAAGCGGTTTTCGAGGTTCCAGGTGCTCTCACCGTGGCGTATCAATACAATTTTTTGCATAGGTGTAAAAGTAACTGTTCCGGTAAAAAAAAATTGTTTAATATTCATAAATCAATTAGATTGCGGTAAACCAATTTAAAAAACCTATGATCCCTACAACACCGGTAACTGTAAGTGACGGCATTGCCAACCCCGCTCCTCTTGGTCTTTGCGCCTTTGGCATGACCACCGTATTATTAAATATACACAACGCGGGCTTTTTTGAAATGAACACCATGATTTTAGGCATGGGGATATTTTACGGAGGACTGGCCCAGGTAATTGCCGGCGTTATTGAGGCTAAAAAGAACAACACATTTGGTTTAACGGCTTTTACCTCTTATGGATTTTTTTGGCTGTCATTGGTAGGGTTATTAGTGATGCCAAAGCTGGGTTGGGGCGCTGCCCCATCAGAAGGCGCTATGTGCGCTTATTTAAGCATATGGGGGGTGTTTACGCTGTTATTGTTTTTTGGCACCTTAAAACTTAACCGTGCGCTTCAGTTTGTTTTTGCATCGTTAACTATATTGTTCTTTTTACTGGTAGCCGGCGATGCCACCGGAAACAGCAGCATAAAACATGTGGCCGGTTATGAAGGCATAATATGCGGTGCATCAGCAATATATACAGGTATAGCCAATGTGCTGAATGAAGTTTATGGCAGGGTTGTATTACCCGTTGGCCCGGTTAAGGTTTAAAATATTTCTGCTAAATTGCGCAGGTGAAAGATTTTAAAAAATATTATAACATACCGGCTACGCCCGATGAAATTTATATGGCCCTTACCAATCCTGTTACCATAGAGCTGTGGACAGGTGAGGTTGCTGAGATGTCTACCGAGCCGGGTTCTGAATTTTCGATGTGGGAAGGCAGTATAACCGGAAAAAACGTGGAATTTGAACCGGGCAAAAAAATTGTTCAGCAATGGTATTTTGAAGGCGAATCTGATAATTCTATCGTAACCATCAAGATTCATCCAGACAAAAAGGGTTCATCAGTTGAACTACGCCATACCAATATACCCGATGCCGATTTTAATGATATGGTTGACGGATGGAACAATAGCTATTTTGGTGCTTTGACGGAATTTTTTGAAGGAGAATAAATTCCTTATTACCCATAAAACAGAAGAGCCGCTCAACTGAGCGGCTCTTCTGTTTTAACCATTTCTAATGGGAACCTACTATTAATACAAGGTAAACTCTACCCTACGGTTTGCCTGACGGCCAGCTGCAGTTTTGTTGGTTGCAATTGGCTGATTTTGGCCATAACCGGTAGCTTCTATACGTGATGCATTAGCACCTTTGCTTACCAGGTAAGATTTTATTGATTCTGCACGGTCTTTTGATAACCTCATGTTCAAATCCTTTGAACCGGTGTTATCAGTATGGCCGGCAAGTTTCAGACTGAAGTTCTTATCAATTAACAAGTTGGCTACCCTATCCAAACTTGGGTAAGAATGCGGACGAATAGTTGCTTTGCCCAGATCAAACTCCAGGTTCTTAATTGCGTCTTTAACAACTTTTTTGTCTTCTTCGGTTACATAAACAACCGGTTTAGCAAGCGGACAACCAGAGCCGTCTACTTTTGTTCCTGCCGGTGTGTTTGGGCATTTGTCGTTTACATCAACAACCCCGTCTCCATCGCTATCTGTGGTTAATTTGGCAAGGTTGGCATTAGTAGTATTCAAATCATTTCTTAACTGGTCATTTTTTGCTTTTTCCGCATCAATTTGTCGTTGTAATGCAGTTTTGGTTTGTTGATTTTCCCATAAGTATTCCTTACGCATAGACGATACCGGGTTATGCGTTGCCATTTGAGGCTTTTTGCGGCCACCCAAAGCAAACTCCAGGCCTACGTGAGCGTAAGAAAACCTGTCATTGGTAGATCCATGGTTAAAGCCGTCAAAGTTATCAGATTGTACAAAGTTCACGGCATAACCAAGGTCAAGGTTTACACCGGGCGCAATGTCAAATTTCAAACCAAGACCCAGTGGAATAAAAATTTCATTTATTGAAGCTTTGCCATCGGTTTTGAAATTTGTTTCCTGGCCCCCTGGCGTGGTAATTTTTGGAGTATAATTCATGCTACCCGCACCCACCGTTAAATAAGGCTGAATAAATGGCTTGTCATGACGCCAATTAATATTAGCCAGTGTAATGTTGGCACTTAACGCTGCCGACCAATTGATGTTTGTAGTATACTGACTATAAACCGGGTTTCCGTTAGCGTCTGGCTGGCTGTTGTTTCCCCTTACCTTACCCTTAAGGAAATCGGCCTGTAAACCTAATGATGGTAATATTTGTTTTTTAATGTAAGCGCCATAACCAAACTGTTCTGTAGGGTTTTTAAAATCCTGTCTTCCATTAGTACCAAAAATAGTGTAAGGAGTTAACATGCCCCCATGCACACCTATTGACCAGGTACGAAAATTATCTCCACCCGAAAAAGGTTTTACATAGTCATTGCCTGTCGCTGTGGTATCAGGTGTTTGTGCAAATAATTTGCCACCTACCATGATTCCTGTTAGCAGTAGTGTAGCTTTCTTTAAATTTGATTTCATATCGTTGTGTTTAATTATAGGTTTATTGTTCAGTAAACCGTAAACCCTAACAGGCAACATTAATGCCATCAAAACTTAACCAGCCAAAGGCAGGTGTGTTAAAATACTATCAATATTACATTTACAAATGTTAAAATTAAACTATAATTCACTGATAGAGCACTATTTATGTGAAACGGCTTTTAGATATAACAACCGGTTTTTTAGCCAGCTAAACGCGCCACTTATAAGATTTTTGCGCCAAATAGTAATTGAATAAAAAATAGTACAGTTTGTATTAAAAAGATTATTTTTCAATATATCATCCAATACCATAATTAACTATAAGTATATCTTATTGCAATCCTGATAATTTAAAAAATGAAATTTAGATGAAATTTTGAGGTTTTTAGTCCTTTTGTCTTATTGGTTTGATTTTTATATCTTAGTATTTAATATTATATTTATTAATATTAAATACAATATAGATAATAATATTTATATCAAGCCATAACAGCCACCGTGTCAAACATTTTAGCTCCCAGTTTAATATTACCTGTTATTGCAGCGTTTTGTAAAGCATAATCAGGAGTAATTGCTTTTGTAAAAAGTTTCCAGGTGATATCGGGGCTTATAACTATTGTAGTATCTGCAGGTTTAACTTTATTGGTTGTTAAAGTCCAGCTATCAACGTTTTTTTGAAGGTACCACATACCATTGGTTATACCTGAAACGCTTACCTCGATCAAGGTATCTTCGTCAGCTTCCACATTGCGATACGTATGTGGCAATGCATACATAAAAGTGGCTATGCAAGGATAAAAAAGATCCTGGCGCATTATTCCCGGTTTATTTACAGCTTCGCGTATTTGCTGCTGATGATGCCATTTCTCAGTATACTCCCGGGCAATATGAAACCAATTGAAAGACTGCTCCTCTCCTGCCCAGGCTACCGGAAATCTGGCCATAGCAAATGGATCTAAAGTGGCCATATGCTCACAATATTGATTGCCGGTTATCGCTAATAATTGGATGAGCAAAGCCGGGCTTATCCTTTTCATGGCTTTTACCCAGCTTGCATTTAATTCATTAAGATAATTTACCAGGTCGCGGTAGTTATTGATATCAGACGGGCTTTCACCAACAAATTGTTGTTTTGATGATATGGTACGCATGTTCCCATCCAGCAAATGAGCCGCAACATCTTTAACTGTCCACAGCTTTGCTAAAGTGGGTTTGTTCCAGTCTTCAGCTGATAGGGATTCAAGCAGTTCAATAAGCAGTTGATCGAGAACCGGAAAAAGGTGTATCGTTTTTATGGGTACATCCCTGCTTGTCATAAAAAAATGAATTGATCTCGTTGCTGTTATTCAGCAGGATGAACAAAAACCTTTGATTTAATGTCGGCTCCTGCTTTACCCAGGGTAGCAGCAACAGAACAATATTTATTTAATGAAAGCTCAACCGCACGGGCAGCCTTATCTTCATCAATATCTCCATATAAGTGAAACTCAATTTCAATATTCTGCCATAAAGATGGTTCTGTATTGGGTTCCCGTTCGCCGTTCACAACCATCTTATAATCTTTTACATCCTGACGCTGCTTTTTCAGGATGCTGATCACATCAATGGCAGAGCATCCGGCAAGGCCCATCAAAAGTATTTGCATTGGGCGTACGCCAAAATCTTCGCCACCGCTTTCGGGGCTGCTATCCATTTTTACTGTGTGGCCATTAGCGTCAACCGCTTCAAACCCAAAATCACCGTGTACGCGTTTTAATTCTATTCTATTAGGCATATTGAACAATTATGAACGCTAAGTTATGTATTTGTATGCTCTTGGTAAAACATACAGACCTGGTTTGTATTATTTTTAACAAAAATGATCTCAAAGTGATGGTTTCCGATCCTTTACAGGTATAACCAATTTCAAGCCCGACCATGTTTCGTCAACTGCGCAAACTTTAATATCAACCAATCCATTTTTAATTGCCAGTTCTCTTATAATATCTTCAGTTATATTAGTGGGCATTTTAGATGCCTTTTTTGGCCAGGAAATCCATATTAATCCGTTTGGTTTAATCTGTGTTTTAAGCGCAGGCAATATAACCGATAACTCATCCCGTTGAATAGTAAAAAAATGTATCAGGTCTTTTCCAGGTTTTTCATCGTCTTCAAAATACAGTTCAGCCGGCAAGTCTGTAAACAACTGTAAGTAATGCTTAGGCGCGTTGATCAGTTTAATCCTAAACGCGGATTTAATTCCCAGTTTTTTAGCCAGCGGCGTACCCGAATAGCCGGTCATTGTATTTGTTTTAAATGGTGTTTTAAATGTTCAACATAATCAGCTGCCAGCCATTCGACTGTTTTCAGATTAGGTTCAAGCTTGCTGTTATCGCAGCGGACATTAAGGCGGTTGGTGGGATAATTTTCTAATATACGGATTATCTGTTTGTTAAACAAGGTCCACAGGTTAAGCAGATCATTAATATCAGCATCCTGATAATGCTGTGCCGCAACCCATTCGTCCTGTTCGTATGTTAACTTAAAGTTTTCTTCATACGTGCATCGTATAAAACGTTGCAGGTTAACCTGCACGCTGTCAATCAAATGTCCGATAATTTCTTTTTTTGACCATTTCCCAGGCGATGGCCTCGTAATCCAGTCGATATCTGCCGAGTTTATATCCTGAAATTTTTTAACTGTATTGGTTAGCAACTGTATGGTGTCGTTCATTTTACCGGATTCAAATAGTATTTAAATATTGTTATTTCGTATTAAATTACAAAACCATTAACTTCAAAGCCTTAAACACAGCTAATGGCCCTTAATTATATCTGGATAGCATTTTTTGTTATAGCCTTTATTGTATCATTAATAAAACTTATATTTTTTGGAGATACAGAAGCCTTTAAATTGCTGGTTGATGGTCTTTTTAGTTCTTCAAAATCATCGGTAATGGATATAGCCCTACCGCTGGTAGGCGCAATGGCTTTTTGGCTGGGTATACTTAATATAGGTGAAAGGGCAGGCGCTATAAATTTTTTATCGCGTATTGTGGGGCCATTTTTTAGCAGGCTTTTTCCTGACGTCCCCAAAAAACATCCTGCTGTTGGGCAAATGCTCATGAATTTCTCGGCCAATTTATTAGGTCTGGACAATGCGGCTACCCCCTTGGGTTTAAAAGCAATGGGTAGCCTGCAGGAACTAAACCCTGATAAAGAGTCGGCTTCAAATGCACAAATCATGTTCCTGGTGCTGCATACCTCGGGTTTGCAATTGTTGCCAGTAACCATTATAGCTCAACGGGCCATTATGGGCGCCGCCGATCCAGCAGATGTTTTTATACCTTGTATCATAGCAACCTATGTAGCTACCGTAGTTGGCTTAATTGCCGTTGCCATTAAACAAAAAATAAATTTGTTTGACCGGGTAATTATAACCTGGCTGGGTGGTTTAACCGCGTTTATTACATTGGTGGTCTGGTATTTCACAACACATTTAACCAAACAGGAAATCAGCACCGTATCAAAAGTTGTGAGTAATTTAATGCTTTTTACCATACCGGTAATTTTTATTGTAGGCGGGTTGTTAAAAAAAATAAATGTGTTTGATGTTTTTGTTGAAGGCGCTAAAAGCGGGTTTGAAACATCAGTAAAGATCATACCCTACCTGGTTGCCATGCTGGTTGGCATAAGTGTATTTCGCAGCTGCGGGGCACTTGATTATATGAACGAGGGTTTGCGCTGGGCATGTGTAAAACTGAACTTAGACACCCGGTTTGTTGATGCCATGCCGGTTGCTTACCTCAAACCGCTAAGCGGTTCAGGATCAAAAGCAATGATGATCAGTACTATGCAAACCTTTGGTGTTGATAAGTTCGCCGGCCGGTTAGCCTGTATATTCAACGGCTCGGCCGATACTACATTTTATATTGTCGCATTGTATTTTGGCACTGTGGGCATAAAAAAGTCACGTTATGCTATACCCGCCGGATTGATAGCCGACCTAGCGGGTGTGATAGCCGCCATTTTTGTAGCTTATTTATTTTTTGGTTAATATTTAGCTTGGATAACATACTGATTTAATGCAAGTTAATTACAATTATCTTTCTGAACGCTTTTATAAATTCTAATTATTCACTATTTGTCAAAAAAATTAGCAACCCAGGCAACCTTTGAATAAAGAACAACGTGATAACTGTAAAAAAAGCTATAAATTTAACCCATTAGAACCCCGTATATGGGAGAAGCGGAACTACAACAATTAATAGCAGGCTGTTTGCAGCATAGCAGAAAGGATCAAAAATTGCTTTATAAGGCATTTTATGGTTTTGCTATGAGCATTTGTTTGCGTTATGCGGGTAATCGTTATGAAGCTGCTGAAATTATGAATCAGGGGTTTTTAAAAGTGTTCACTAATTTGAATAAATATGATACCAGCCGACCATTTATTGCCTGGGTGGGCCGTATAATGATGAACACCTCGGTTGATTATTACCGCAGTAATCTGAAGCTTTCGCTTACCGATGACCTGGATGCAGCTGAAGAAATTGGTCATAATGATTTACCGGATCAGAAATTGAAATATGACGATCTGATAAGTATGATACAGCAGCTGCCCAACGCTTACCGCACCGTTTTTAACTTATTCGCCATTGAGGGGTTCTCGCATGAAGAAATTGCGTCACAGTTGAATATCAGTACGGGAACATCAAAATCAAACCTGTTTAAAGCGAGAGAAAAGCTAAAAGTTATGGTGCTTAATTCCGGACGGCTTCCGGATAACAATTCTGAAGATATCAGACATAAAATTGTTGCTATAAGCGCCATCAGTATTGGAATGTCATATTTGATTGAATTAATAATAAGATGAAAGGGAAAAACGAAAATAAATTAGATCAGCTATTCAAAGACGGGTTATCCGGCTCTGAAGATCATATTGCTTTTCGTGAGGAGGATTGGACTTCTATGGAACGATTACTGGATGATAAGCCCAGTAAAAAGGCGGGTGTTGCCAGGATCATTTACTATATATCGGGAATAGCGGCTATCTTGCTGCTCGCTATCGGACTGTTTCTTTTTAACAGAGATACCGATAAAACCGACGCGACCAAAAATAATTTGCACACAAAAAACAAAACAAAAAATAACGGAAGTAACGACCAGGCCAGTCGGCCGTTTAAGGACTCTGTTCAAAATCAACAGGCTGGTAATGAAAGTTTGAGCAGCAGCAGTGTTCACCACCAGAAGAATGGACCGGGTTTACCTTTACCTGCTGACAGGAGCGGCCATTATTTTCCAGATAACTCAAAGCAAAACACTGTGACACCAACTCCCGCTATCGTTAAAACAAACGATAGCATTTCCAACAACAATAATTCAGTCAGCAATAATAGTAATGTCGTTGTTGATCCTTCAAAAATAGCATCAACTGAAAACAAGGCGCAAAATAACCTTGTGGTAACTACACCGCCAGACACTACATCAAACAATGTTGCAGTGCCGGAACAACAAGTAAAAAAGCAAAATAAAACATCCATTAAACCCATATTAAACAATGGGCCACGCTTTACATTAAGCATATTGGCAGCGCCTGATATTAATGCTGTTAATTCATTTAACAAAAACCAGGTAGGTACTAACTTTGGCTTACAGGTAGCAGTGCGTTTATCCAAAAAGTTCAGTGTATCAACAGGCGCGGCTTATGCTATTAAGCCTTATGAGGCAAATGGAAGTCAGTATAAAACAGCTTTTTGGCAGGGCAAGGCCGCTTCTGATCTGCCAAACTACATTGCTGCAAACTGTAAGGTTTTGGATATACCTTTAAATATTAACTACCAGTTTTATTCAAAAGGTAAAAACGCTTTTGCGCTGGGAACAGGCTTGTCATCATATATTATGCTAAAAGAAAATTATCATTTTGATTATGCTGCTGGTAGCGGCAAATCGGCATATGATATACAGATCGAAAATCAAAACAAACACTGGTTTGGGGTGCTTAATCTTAATGCTACCTATGAGCGTAAGATCAACTCAAAATTTAGCACTATAATACAGCCCTATGTTAAACTCCCGCTTACAGGGATTGGTAACGGTCGTGTAGATCTTAAATCTACGGGGGTTGCGGTTGGTATTAGCTGGAATATCAACTCAGCTTTGAAACCCAGATAACAAAATATTATAAAGGGCTCTTATTAACCGGGTTTAGCAAGTGAAATGATGTCTTTGCCTTCAATTACTTTTTTGCTATAACCATGTATAGTTACGCTGACCATGGCCAATGCTAATTCATGCAACGTGCAAAACCCGTTAGGATACAGCGCCCGGCCAATTGGAAACAGCCAGCTTATATATTTATAAAAATTGTGGGTGTTTGCCAGACCTTTTATTGGTTTGATAAAACCCGGCCTAAATGCAAATACCTGCGCGAAGGGTAGCTTCATCAGATCATTTTCCGTTTTGCCTTTTACACTGGCCCAGCCTTTCCCTTTTTCGTTACTGTCAGTCCCCGCTCCAGAAACGTAACAGAATGTCATTTCGGGATTTAATTTACACAAGGTTTGAGCTACGTGCATTGTTAATGTATAGGTTAACCTATAATATTCATCCGCCTTCATTCCTACCGATGACACGCCTAAACAAAAATAACAGGCATTATAGCCCGATAGTTCACCTTCGATAGACGAAAAATCAAAAAAGTTGGTATGGACTATTTCTTTGAGCTTTGGATGAGAAACACCCGAGGCTTTTCTATTGATCACCAAAACAGTTTCTACATCCGGATGCTCTAAACATTCATGCATTACCCCCTCGCCTACCATTCCCGTAGCGCCGGTAACAATCGCTCTTATTTTTGTTTTCATAACCACTATACAAGGTAATTAAAAATATTAATTCGTTTTTTTTAATCACTCCCCTCGCCGAGAATATTAAAATAAAAAGACAATACTTCAAGTGTGTGGGCAACCCTTTGCAATAAATCAACGATATAATTAATAGACGATCATTTTAATGCGGGACTATGATGAATTTATAGACTCGCCAAAATTGATAAATATTAATACCGAACTGCATATGATACCTGTTTCTGTTGTTATTATCACTAAAAATGAGGCCGAAATGATCAGTCGTAGTATTGTTATGCTAAAACAGCTAACTGATGACATCATTATTATTGATAATGACAGTACCGACCAAACATTGAACATTGCTGCTGAAAGCGGATGCCGTGTATATCAAAAAACATGGGATGGATATGGCGCCAACAAAAATAAAGGTATTGGGCTTGCACGTCACAACTGGATATTAAGTATAGACGCTGACGAAATACCAGACGTCGCGCTGTTAACGTCAATAAAAGAATTAAAGCTTGATGACAATAATACGGTGTATGATATACCTTTTAAAGCTTATTATGGTGATAAACCAATAAATTTTGGCAATTGGGGACGCGACCACCACATTCGCTTGTTTAACCGTACCCGTGTTAAATGGTCAGAACCTCCGGTACATGAAACCTTACAGCTTCCGCAAAATGTTCGTGTAAAAAAATTAAATGGCCATTTGCATCACTATTCAGTTAAAAACGCGCAGGAACACGAAGCTAAAATTATTCATTATGCACAGCTTAGCGCTTTAAAATATTTGCAAAGCGGTAAAAAAGCTGGCTTTGTAAAATTGTACATTTCGCCCATGTTTCATTTTTTTAAAACCTACATATTTTTATTAGGTTTTTTAGATGGTAAAGAAGGCTGGAACATTGCCAGGATGGCGTTAAAAAATACATGGCTAAAATATTATTACCTCAACAAAGCTCAGCATCTTCAGGACAAACAATCCTATCCCAATAAAATACCGGTTATGGCATACGAATTTAAAGCCGACATTCATACCGAATAAAGTGAAAGCCTTTCATGAAAAAAAAGCTGGTTCAAAACCTTTCAGCTAATACACTGCAACTGGTAATTAACCAGTTGTTTGGGGTACTCATGTTTTATGTACTCTCCGTAAATTTAGATAAAGATTCTTTTGGCATTTTAAACCTTGCTTTAACGATAATATTTACAGCATTTAATATTCTTTCTTTTGGCATAGAGCAAACAGTAATTAAAAAAGTAGCTAATGGCGATAATGTCCGTTCTGTAATATCTATATACGCATTTCATGTAATTTTTACAGGTTTTTTATTTTACGGTATTTTATTGCTGGCAAAGTTTTTCTTTACAGAACAGATTTTGCTATACCAGCTTATATTATGTATTGGCGCTGGTAAACTGATGATATTCTTTTCAACGCCATTAAAGCAGGTAACCGCCGGTATGGAAAAATTTAAACTACTGGCTTATATGCTTGTAGTATCTAATTTTGTGCGCGGTAGCGCTTTGATAACACTGTCGGCGATGCATTTGATAAACATCAACAACATCATATCGGTGTTTATTGCCGGCGATACTTTAGAGCTTGCATTTTCGGTTTATCTGTTTAATAAATATGTAGGCGTGCCGATAAGCCCAAGGTGGAATAAAAATGAATACGCATTGTTGCTGCGGCAATCGTTACCTCAAATGGGAGTTGTACTCATTACATCAGCGCTGGCCCGTTTCGATTGGCTCTTTATAGGATTTATAGTTTCGGCAGTAAAACTTGCCGAATACAGCTTTGCTTATAAGGTATTCGAGATTTCATTGCTCCCTTTGCTGGCTATTGCGCCAATGCTGATACCCAGGTTTACCAAACTGTTTAAAAATGCAAATTACATGCCGGCTAACCTCGCACTGGTTATAAGGATTGAGATGGTCATTGCCGCTTTTACCGGTCTGTTATTAAATATGTGCTGGAATCCCGTTGTTGACCTGTTTACAGGCGGTAAATATGGGCTGGTGAATACCAACACTATTTTTTTATTGTCGTTATGCCTGCCGCTTATATACCTTACCAATTTTTTCTGGACAATTTATTTTGTACAGAATAGATTAAAAATGATCCTCCGAATATCAATGATTGCATTTGGTATCAATGTAATAGGTGACCTGGTACTTATACCCATTTTAAAAAACGAAGGTGCCGCTATAGCGTTTTTAGCCTCGTGCCTGGCTCAGGCTGTTTTATATGCGTTAAAAAACAACATCGATGAACTTTACAGTTCGCTTTTCACTGTGGTAAAATGCATTGTTTGTGCTTTAGCCAGCGGACTGTTAGCAAAACAATTATTTCCAAATCCTTTGCCAGCCTTGGTCACTTCGATCATTTTTTATTTGTTAAGCTTGATACTTGCCGGGCAACTAAAGCTTGATGACCGCCAAAACTTTCGCAAAATATTAAATTGGTGAAATAATAAACATTACTGATTTATACAGGCAACCAATCCAATTTTCAGGTCGTATTGACTATAAATAACCCTGAGAATGTTAACCAGATTAATTGCCTTTTACACCAATAAAATAAAAGATAAGGTAGATTGGAGGCTTCTTGTCTTTTTGCTATTGTTCTTGAATGTAAAGCTCATCGTTAAAATTCCGGTTATCGTTTTTTTTAGCTTATGGCAAGGCAACTTTAAATTCGGGTTCAGTTTTAAAAACTCGCGGCTGCCGCTTTTTTACCCACTAATTATAGCAATAGCCATTTTTAACTGGCTTATTAGTAAAAACTATAGCAATACCAATTATAATGTACTACTACTTTCGGGGATTGTTTTTTGGTTGCTGTGCATATTAGCCATTCACCACATCAAACTGGCGGTTGATAATGATCCTCCCCAAGTTATTCATCAAACCATACTAGCCTTTTTTATTGTCAACGCCGTATTATCTGCGTGTGCCCTTGCTATTATCGTTTTTAAAACACATCACATTAATCCTTATACCTATCAGGGAGAGTATCAAAAATACTTTATCAGTACCGGCGATTATATAAAAGGAGTTACGTTTGATACGTCAATTACCAATGCTATACTTAATGCCATTGGAGTCATTTATTTTTTGACCAGAAAAAATGCGGTAATGTTATTGGTTTGTATGGCCACCTTACTGCTTACCGGCAGCAACTTTATTAACCTGATTTTACTGCCTATACTTTTACTGCTATTTGTATTTAATACCAATCGTTATCAAAAAAGCCTGGTGGTAATATCGTTGGTTTTCCTCGTGGTTTTCATGGCCAGGATATCACCGCAAAACAACAAGTACACTACAGAATCATTATCTCATTTAATTCATAAAAGCGAACGCGCCGACGCGGATTCCATCTCATTTCCACAACCTGCTGCGGTTATTAATATACCGCTAACGCTCAGGCCCGACAGTACCCTGAACCAGGAAGAGCGTAAACAAAAGATAGCCACTTTGTATCTTGACAGCGTTGGTAAAATATTAAGTGCAATACGCTATAAAAAAGGCCTTAGACCCTATAAAAACCTTTACCTGGCCGACGGTGGGCGCATAGCCATTCAGGAGCCGGATATCAACGGGCCTTATTACCAAAGCAGCACACAAACTCCTCCGGAGCAAAAGCAGTTGGTTAATTTTATTAAGATACACAAAGATTCGCTGCCGATATCAGGTAATAGCAATTATGCTGCATTGCTACCGGGAAAAGCAACAGCCTTTTTACAAACCATCAATCTTTTTAAAGGGCATCTCAGCAATGTCATTACCGGTGTAGGTATAGGTAATTTTTCATCAAAACTTGCTTTCCGGGCGGCAGGACTTGGTTTTGCCGGAGGTTATCCGGACAACTACACTTACATCAATCATAATTTTTTGGTTAACCACCTTGATCTGTACCTCAATTATTTTAGTAAAAGATCGGGCTTCCATTCGCTAACCAACAGTCCTTTTTCTGTGTATGACCAATTAATTGCAGAGTACGGCTTAATTGGTCTTATGGTATTTATGATCTGGTACCTGGGCTTTTTTGCAAAGCAATACAAAAAGCTAACATACGGTATACCCATTTTATTTTTAATGCTGGCTGTTTTGTTCACTGATTACTGGTTTGAGCAACTATCAGTAATGGTGGTTTTTGAATTGTTTTTATTGCTCAATATAAAAGAACACAAAACTATTGAATCTCTTGGTAATGAATTTTGATGTCCCTAAAATAACTGTTTTAATGCCTGCATATAATGCCGGTAAATACATCGGGGATGCTATTGAATCGGTTTTGCAGCAAACTTTTACAGATTTTGAATTGCTGATTGTTAATGATGGCTCCACTGATGATACTGCTGATATTGTGAGGTCATTTAAGGACCCCAGGATAGTAATGATATACCAGGCCAATAAGGGTGTGGCCCTCGCGCTCAATGCCGGATTAAAATATGCACGGGCAACATACATAGCCCGGTTTGATGCCGATGATATTTGCCATACGGGAAGATTGCAATTGCAGTATGATTTTATGACAAATAATCCCGATTACAGTATCGTAGGTTCTGCAGCTGATTATATGGACATGGATGGGACCTATCTTTTTACCTCAAACCCACCGGCAATTCACAACGAGGATATTCAACAGTTAGATCGCTCAGTTTGTCCGTTTATACACTCTACGGTGTTTTATAAAAAAGATGTAGTATTAAAGGCCGGCGGATACAATGAGCATGCTTATACTTTTGAAGACCATTTTTTATGGGTAAATATCCTTAAAAATCAAAAAGCCTGTAATTTCTCACAACCGCTTATCAAACTAAGATTAAACCCCGAGTCTGTTACCATTGATGAGAAATGGCGGCCGCGAAAATTCCTTGAAATAAAATATACAACACTTAAAAAGCGCAGTATAACATCACATGATGGTCAGCGGCTTGCTGAGATAGGCGAAAAGCAATATTCGCCTCAAGTTAAACTGGGCTCTTATTATGCGTTATGTGCAAAAAAATTGTTGGTCAATAATTACCATCCGCAAAAAGCACGTATGCATGTAGCAAAGGCCATCAGCGCATCTCCGTTACGGTTAGATAACTATTTATTATACACCGTTAGCTATTTGCCTGAAAACATGATCAACTGGTTACATAAAAGGAGGACAGGAAATGATTAAAGTAGCCTTTATTACCAGGTCAACTATTTATACAGTACCTGGCGGAGATACCATCCAGGCAGTACAAACAGCCCGGCACCTGTCACAGATGGGCATAACAGCCGAAATAAGGCTTGCTAATGAAAGTATCCTCTATCATAAATATGACCTGCTGCATTTTTTTAATCTTACCCGTCCTGCGGATATTTTGTATCATAGTCAGAAAGCCGGTAAGCCTTATGTAGTTTCTACTATTTTGTGTAATTATGGTGAATATGACAAATATCATCGCAAAGGTGCTGGCCGACTTCTGCGTTATCTGTCAACTGATACGATCGAATATCTTAAATCAATAGCCAGATACCTGCTTGGGCGCGATAGTTTAGCAAGCCTCTCCTATACCTGGCTTGGTCAGCGTAAAAGCATTAAAAGCATATTGAGCCGGGCGGCTATGATATTGCCAAATTCCGAATCAGAATACCGGCGTGTAATTCAATCTTATCAGCGCAAGGTAAATCATCTTGTAATACCCAATGGTGCTGATCAAAATATGTTTCAGTATGATCCGTCCATCAAAAAGGATGAAAAACTGGTAATATGTGCTGCACGCATTGAAGGAATAAAAAATCAGTTAAATTTAATACGAGCCCTTAATAATACCTCTTATCGCTTATTGCTTATAGGCTCACCTGCGCCTAATCATTTGGCATATTACCATGAATGTCGCAGCATAGCAGCCAGTAACATAACCTTTATTGATCAAGTGCCGCAGTATGAACTGGTAAAATATTACAGGGAAGCTAAAGTGCACATACTGCCAAGTTGGTTTGAAACCACTGGCCTTAGCTCGATTGAAGCTGCATTGATGGGATGTAATATTGTGACCAGTGACAAGGGCGACGTGCGTGAGTACTTTGCTGATGACGCGTTTTATTGCGAACCATCATCCCCTCAAAGTATTCTTAACGCGGTAGAACAGGCAAGCATGGCACCATACAATGCAAATTTAAGGCATCGTATATTAAAAAAATATACATGGACAAAAGCAGCTTCACAGACCTTAAAAGCTTATAAATCTGTATTGTAACCATGAATTAAACGGAATTATAAAAGAACCAGGAAAGTTTTATGCGTGCATTCTATATGTTCTGTATCGGGTAAAATGTTGACGATCATTTATAATTAGTACGAACGAACGCTATAAACATACAATTGATGAAAGAGTTATTGCTTATTAGTGATACCAAAGAGAATAAGATCAGTTTTTACCATTTAGTGATGCTAATGGCAAGTTTACCGTTCGATCTTTTTTATAGTCATATCATACTCATTAGCTTTACATTACATACATTAATCCATCTAAAAAAAGACAGGCTGAGATCCCTGCGTTCTTTGCGGATGTTGATATTGCCGTCGGTTTTATTTGTTACCATAATTGCCACTATTTATACCATAAACGTTCCGGCCGCATTTACAGAATGGACATTGCGCATACCTGTTTTATTGTTTCCCATACTTTTCTCACTTAATGAACTTGATTTAAAAAAATATAAACAAAAACTTTTATTGATCTTTTCGTTGGTTTGCACGGCAACTGTTTTTTTTCTGTGTGTAGAGGCCTTTATAACAATCAGATACTATCACCTGCCGCTAAATGCAATTTTTGCCGAAGGTTTTACCAATCATAACTTTTCGGGTCCTATTAATATACATGCCACTTTTTTTTCTTTTCAGTTAGTTATAGCATTGGTTAACCTATTGTGCCTTTTAATGCAGGGTGTGCCGTCAAAAAAATTGAAACTGTTCTACACCATTTGCAGCCTTATCCTCCTGTGTGGCATAATACAGCTCAGTTCAAAATCAATATTCTTTGTTTTATTGATCGCGGTTAATATTGTATTGCCATATTACTCACTAAATGGCAAAAACAAAAAGGTGTTCATATTAGCCGGGTTAGGGATTTCATTGATCGTAGCTACTTGTATCTTGAGTATACCAATATTCAGAGAGCGTTATGTAACTCTTTTAAAGGACGATGTTTCCGCAAATAAAAAGGAACCCCGGAATTCAGATTCACGTATTGAACGCTGGCTTGTTGCAGCTGAGCGCATAAAAGCAAAACCTCTGGCAGGCTATGGCTCGGGGTCTGAAATTGGATTATTAAAAGATGATTTTTATAATGCCAAGTTATATAGTTCCTTCCTATACGGATTAAATTGCCACAATCAGTATATCAGCTTTTTACTAAAGTCCGGTGTATGGGGACTATTGGTTTATTTACTAACACTTGGTTACGGTATTAAAGCCTCTGTCAAAAAAAAGGATGGGTTGTTTGTGTGTTTTATGCTGGTGATAATCATCGTTTCATTCACTGAAAACATACTCGACATGGACAAAGGCGTTATGTTTTACAGCTTTTTTTTCTCCTTTTTCATTTTCTCTGATGTTGAAGATCAAATAGTTAATAAAGGCAAACTAACCCCTCATGATTATTTAAGCCCTGTGGCAACCAACGAGTTAACTGTTACGTCATATTAGTAAATGTCTATTAAATCATTGGCACATTGGTAGAAATTAAAAAAAACATATTAGCAACGCTGGCCTACTTTGACGTATTTAACTATCCGCTTACAAGAGAAGAAATAGCTTTATTTTTACCGGTTAAGTATGAATCCGCGTTATTTGATATCGCTATGGCATGCCTCGTAGGCAACAGGCTCATTTATCGTTTTGATAAATTTTATAGCCTAAAAAACGACCCTTACCTGGTACAACGCAGAAATGACGGAAATCAGAAGGCTTTTGAAATGGTAAAAACCGCAAGAAAGGTTGGTAATATTTTAATCAAATTTCCCTATGTGCGCGGGATTGCCATTTCGGGCTCGCTGTCAAAGAATTATGCCGATGACGAGTCTGATATTGACCTGTTTATTATTACTGCTCCAAACCGCCTCTGGATAGCACGTACGTTAATGCATTGCTTTAAAAAGCTGGCCTTTTTGGTTAAGCTCGAAAATTATCTTTGCATGAACTACTATATTGATGAGCAGCAACTGGAAATTCCCGAAAAAAACATTTATACAGCTACCGAAGTTGTGACATTAATCCCCATACAGGGAGATACTACGTTTGCTGATTTTTTTGCCGCCAACGCCTGGACCCGTAATTACTTGCCTAACCATATTATGCGGGTTTCAACAGCAAAAAGTTTAACTAAAATGGCATTAAAAAGTACAATTGAATGGTTATTTAACAATTATTGGGGCGAAAAACTCGATAATCGGTTAATGAAAATTACAACAAGCAGATGGAACCGCAAAACGGCCGAAAAAAAGCTAAACAATCACGGGATGCTTTTGGCCATGGCAACTGGAAAACATTACGCAAAGCCCGACCCTGAAAATTTCCAGTTTAAACTGATCAGCCGGTATGAAACAAAGATAGCGCAACTGTTGGTTGAGAATCACCATAGCGTGGCCAATTAAGTCAAGAACACGACTCATATACTTACTCGCCGGTTTTATTTCATCTCATGGCAAGGGCGTCAGCTTTTCCTTTCACATTAATACTTATAACGCTTGTATGAGGCATATTTAAGGTTTTTCCCGGAATTACCTGTAAATAATACTTAAGATAAGTATTCATAATAGCCTGTGATTCATGAATATATCTTTGCCTGAGAGACTCACCCACAAAGGCAATTAAAGGTTCTCCATAATGCATTTGCCCCTTCTCATCAACATATACAGAAAATGAATACTGAAAGTTTCTGTATGCTTTATTGATAACAATATCAAATGTTGGATACAAGTAATCAGCAGAGGTGTTGAAATTATTAAGGATATCTCCTTCTGTCTTCCTTTTTTCTAATTTAACTGATGGACTTTTGCTTATAAACGTAACTGGTTGTCTCGCTGCAAAAGCCTTTTTAATATCGTTATTAGCTTTATTTACTAATGATCTTATGAACAAAGTGTCCTTTCTGCTGGTATGCCCAAGTGCGGTTGCATCACTTCTAAGTACATTTTTCATGTAATTATCAGCGTAAAAAGTCATATAAACTCCGCCGCCGGAGAGGTCAACCGTATCATTTTGGGCTTTAAGCATTTCCAATACCAGGCTGTCTTTACTCATCTTCTTTACTTTCAGCCAGGTTCGGGCGGTGTTAAAAACAGAATCATATCCCCGTGAGAGTGGAAAATTCAAAAAGCGTTTTTTAATGGCGCTATATATACTTACCGAATCATCTGAAACGAAATTTACTTTCCATTGGGGTTCTAACTGGTAGCCGTCCTCATTAAACGAAAGGCCATTTTTTTGACGGCGATTAACCTCCGTGTAACTAATTCCTTTTATTGATCTAAAAGAGATCAGATCTTTTTCGCCATTATGCTTAACAATCTTAGGATTATTATTGCAGCCAACAGTAATAATTGCATTGATCAATAATAACGTTATCCCAAAGGTTATGGTCTTTTGTTTCATGGCTGGTGTTTTTACTAAGATAATAATATTATCATTTGATATACACCACTTTATTTATAAAATATTTACCCTTTTACAGGTAAATATTTTATAAGGAATGCCACAAGTTGTTTATTAATCTGACTGCCCTTATTATTTCTTCTGCAACGAAATGATAAAATAATCGCCCATGTATTTCCAGGGCCGTTTGTCTTTTAATTTATCCTCTTTATTTTTCAGGAAGTTATAGGCTTTGGGGTGCTTTTCGGCAAATCCTTCAATATATGATGGCGGCACCAGGGTACACAAGCCTTCTAAGCTCAATACTTTATATGATTGCTGTAATGTATTGATAATGAATGACGGGTTGTAATAATAACATTTAAAATAAGCGCCTTCTATGTGGGCTGTTCTGCCTTTGGAGCTAAAGAACCTGCGGAACGCGGTTTTAAACTTTCCTTTAAAAACGAGCAGCGTTTCCCACAGGCAAAATCCGGGGATAATAACCAGGGTTACTTTGCCTCCGGGTTTAAGCAACTTATCAAAAGAAAGCAATACCTTCTGCAATTCCCCGGTACAATTGAGGCCTCCAAAATTGGAAAATATATGATCGAACGGGCCCCGGTTTTGCAACTGGTCAAGCTGTGTGAACGAACAGGTTTCAAAACTGATCCTGTGGCGGAATGGTACCGACTTTTTCTCCAATACCTGTTGCATCCCGCCTGATATGTCAGTTGCATGGATTTTGTGGCCCTCGTTAGCCAGATATATAGCATCTTCGCCGGTACCACTGTTTAGCTCAAGTATGTTGCTGCCTGGCGCAAGGTATTGAAGTATATGTTGCCTTACCCTCGCGCGTTTGTAGTTGATAATGGTATTGCCCAAATATATTTGGTCAAACACCGCCGATTGCCTGGTAAAAGCATCTGCAGCGCTGGCCTCATTATTGGTTGCTATGCTGATATTTGTCATGATGCTTTTTCGAGTTGGCTTAATTTAAAACCCGCTATCATCATGGCCGGCGCATGGTAAAAAACAGAGGCTGCCTTCCTGATGCGCTTTACATTCGTTTTAAAAGGGTTACTAAGCAGTTTTACAAGATTATATTTCGCAAGGTGCGCGTGGTAATTTTGATGTACATATTTATGCAGCTGTTTATAATAAGCCGCGCTATAAGTATTGTGAAACATCAGCGCCATCTCGTCAGAGTCGGTCCAGTTGGTTTTTTGCTGAAGATCGGCCTTTACTTTTTCATAGAACAGAGTGCCGGGTAACGGATACGAAACAGAAATACCAATTTCATAAGGCAGCAGATCATTGATCATGCGGATAGTTTGTGTAATATCCTTTTTGGTTTCGCCCGGATAACCAAACTGGATAAAAAATGATGGTTTTATTCCCTGTGCTTTCATCAGCCGTGTTGCCGTAACTATTTGCTGTATAGTGATCCCTTTATCCATCGCGTCCAGTATTTTTTGCGAGCCGCTTTCGGCACCTATCCAAACATTATCGCAACCCGAGGCGGCTAAGGCTTTTACCGTGTCTTCATCCAAAAGCAAATCGGCCCTTGATTGTATCTTGTACCTGAATTTAAGATCCTCCTGCTCCACTAATTTTGCAAACTGCACAACCCAGTTAGGTTTTAACCCAAAAATATCGTCACAAAACCATATATGTTCCATGTTAAAATGGGTCTTCAGTAATTTAATTTCGGCAATCACATCTTCGGGGCTGCGCGAGTTGTAACGGTTGCCATAAATAGGTTTAGCACACCAGTTACACTTAAAAGGGCAGCCGCGTGTGGTTCCAACGTTTAGTGAGAAATAGCCCCTGTGCTTTAACCAGCATTCGCGGTACGGCGTTATATCTATAAGGTCCCAGGCGGGCAGTGGCAAGCTGTCAAGGTCCTTAAGTACCGGCCTTGCAAAAGTTTTAACGGGTACACCCTGGTTAATATAAGCCAAGCCCTGTATAATGGTGAAATCTTTGATACCGTTTTTGATCGCATTAACCAATTCCAGCAGGGTGTGTTCAGCTTCGCCGATAATCACAAAATCGGCTCCCTCCTGCAAATATTCTTTAAAGCGGTCGGTGGAGTCAGAGCTGGATACGATCACCGTACAACCCCTCGCCTTTGCCAGTTTACACATTCTAAACGCGGCTTCGCGCATATTGGTAAGGCACATCTTGGTAAGGTAGTTAAACCCGTCATCATATATCACAAAAAAGCCCGGCCTGGCTTTATCTATGGCCTCGGTAACTTCATCAGGGGTGTGGCTGAACATGGTATCAAAAAGAGATACCTGATAAGCGTTTTGCCGCATTAAAGAAGCCGCGTATAATGTACCCAGGGGTGCGTAAGGCTGCCCCTGCGCCCACTGCTTGGGATCAAAACGCAAAAAGTACGAATGTGTAAAAAGTATATGATTTAACTGTTCCATAATTAAGCAAGACTGGTTAATGGCGACAGGTTAAGCGAGCAGACGCACTTTACACACGTTGGATTTGTTAACGTATCCAACGACCGGCGAAAAGCGATAGCCTCATCGCTGTTTAAAATATTATTTAATGATGTATCTCTGATATTGCCCATTGATTCCATAAAAAAGCAGGGCCGTACTGCACCGTCGGCTTCCACAACGGCTGATACCCACGGAGCATTGCATTTTTTATAGGGAAAGGCATTCAATCCATAAAATGCAGCGTAATAGTGATATATATTCCTGATCTTTTCGGGGCTTTCGGCAATAAATGCACTATCAAAATCCTTTTTGTATTCTGTTAATAAATAACTGATAATCTCATTTAACTCGGGCAACTCCTGTTCCGGTATCAATATCTCATCCTGCTTGGGTTCAGTCCAGGCCTGCTGGCGGTTAAAGGCATGACTGCTTACGTCGGCAGGCAGAAAGCTTATCTGGTCAAGCCCCATTTTTTTTGATTCGGCAATAATTGCCGGCCAGTTACGATAATTAAGCCGGTGTATCACAGTGCGCCCGGTAATACGGTAATCGGGTTTGATTTTTTTTATGTGCTCCACTCCCTCCCTGAGTTTTCGGAACGCGTTTGGAATATTCCTGATCGCGTCGTGCAGTGCTTCATCACCGTCAAGCGAAACAATAATATCATCAACCCATGTAAGTAATTGCTCCGTATTGTTTTTGATAGACAGGCCAGTAGTTAATAAAGTTACCTTAACGTCAATGGTCTTAAGGATACGGCACAATTCAAAAAAATTGGTATTTAGCAAGGCCTCGCCGCCGGACATGAGTACCTGCCTGGTGCCGAGTTTTTTAAGGGATGATAATAAGCCACTGATGTCTGCTTCGGTTAGTTGTTTCAGATTTTTGTTGTCTTTCCAAATGTCACACATCACACAACGGCAATTACAGGCGCTGTGAGGCATTAATATTACAATGGGCAGTGCTAATATCTTATGCGTTTGCAAGGTGCGGTAGCGCTTAAAAGTATGATATAATGACTGGCCTGCCATGATTAGGGTTTTAACATTATCCAATAAAAACTATCTTTTTTAATCAAGCGGTTCCAAAAGCTGCCGGGGTTGAATAAAATTTTATGTTTAAAAACGTTGAACTTGCTAATGGAATGATGAAAATAATGATCGGCCATGCTGGCAAAGCCCATATCGTCGTAATATTTTCTGCACCTCAATGCCGATCTCTCCGCTTCATGTTTTTGATAAAAAGGCGTATCTATAATATGCACTTTGCCACCTGGATTTAGTAAGGCAAAGGCATCAGATATCGCTGTTCTTACCGATGGAAAATATTGCAGCGAAGCAGCGAATATGATCACATCAAACTTCTGTTTCCCATCAAAAACATCGCGGTTAAACCCTTTGTGTATAAATTGCAGGTTTGATCTTTTAAATACCCGCCTGGCTTGCTCAATTTCAACTCTGTTGGTATCAAGTCCGGTAACCTTAACGTTTGGCATATCAGCAAGCTTTGCAGCAAGCCAGCCATTGCCGCAGCCCACCTCAATTATGTTAAGCGGTTTACGCATATCTTGCAAATAATTCATCAACCGCGAGCTTGAACGCTGCCTCATGTTCCATTCTCTGCAGTGCTTGTGGTCGGCATCAATGAAAGGCAGATGTGCCACCTGCTTATCAGTATATGTTCTTCCCTCCTTTTCGCGTATGGCAATATACATCTCTTCCAAAGCTTCATCGGCAGTCTGGATAGTTGCTTGGGCCATATCAGTTCCGTTTTTTTCCAAATTTGATACGCTATTAAAAACCTTGAATTTCGGGTTGCCGGTACTTCCAGTACTTTTGCAGCAACTTTATTTCATACGGGTATTTATACAGATTTGCTTTATATCGGAGGCTTGACAGTAACTTGATCGACTTCCGCTTCAGGTCGTTAAGCCTTATATCGGTAACGGTTGGATAAACCCCGTTAAGTACCGTTTCAAAGTTTCTGATCTTGTCTATCATTTCGGGCTTAAGCCACGGGGTAAGCGGATTTTTACGCAGGTCGAAGCTTTCCCAGGCCGGGCTCATCCAATCGTCGAGCGTTTGCGGATATTCAAAGCCTTGTTCTAACACCTGTTTAAACAACTCAGATCCTTCGGTCGGAACGGGCGTATAAGTATAGATCACTATCTCCGTGTTCGGATTTACCGCTTTTACCCGTTTAATAAAATTGATGTCAAAATCTATCTGGGCCTGTACTTTTTGAGGTGTTGCCGCGGGGGTGCCCAATACAAAAGAATACTCAGGGGTAATGTCAAACTTTTTTAACCGTTCCGCAAAACGGATGATCTGTTCGCCGGTTTGAGTGCCCCCTTTATCCAGTTGCTCCAGTATCTCATCATTGCCGCTTTCGGCGCCAAAAAAAATGATCTTACAACCGGCCCTGCGTATCTGGGCCAATGAAGCGTCACTAAATTTGTCCATAGTGTCAATACGGGCCATCCCCCACCAGGTCATATTTTCGGGCTCTATGAGCCTTGCAAACTCTACAGCTCGTTTTTCAGATACAAAAAAATTGTTGTCGTGAAATTCAATAGCATCGGCACCCCATTTATCTTTAATATATTTAATATCATTATATACTGTTTTGGCCGACTTAGCTTTCCAGCGGGCCTCGTAAATAGGTACTACGGCACAAAAAGAACAGGTAAAAGGGCAACCGATGCTGGAATGGTAAGCCATAGTGCGCTCTCCCAGGTAAGTTTTACCAAGGTATTTGTTTATTGGATAAAAGGTGCCCAGTTTATCATATGGCAAGGGTGGTAATGAGTCCTGGTCAATGAGGTCTTCCTTAATGGTTTTAGTTATTTTGCCGTCAGCTTTATAGATCAGGTTTTTAATAAACTCATAAGGCTTATGGTTTTCAAGTGCATCGATCAATTGCGGAAAAGCATGGTCGCCCGGGCCATTTATAATAAAATCAACATAACCCGAAGTTAAAACGGCTTTTGGCTGGCTTGATGGAAAGTAACCTCCCCATATCATGGCGGTAAACGGATATTTTGCTTTAATAGCCTTTGACATTGGAATTGCCTCCCTTAATTGCGGCCCCGGCATCACTGTAAAGCCCACATAGCCAAACTCGCCGGTTTGCAAATAGCTTTCTATTTTTTGTAAGGGATCTGTTTCACAATTACCATCAACAATTACCCAGTCATACTTTCCTTCAATTGAGGCAGCTATATTTAAAATCGAATTAGGGATACGGTGTTTAGCCACCGCGCTCTTTGGATTATAGAGTAATACCTTATTCATACCTGTTTTTGTATTTTTTAGTTGATAAAGCCCGTAACTAATTAAACGGGTATATCATTTTTACTTTCAATATGATAAATGCCTTAAACCTGCCGCTTTCATAAACCCATTATTATTGCGCAGAGGGTTCATAATATATTACGCTCCAAAATTCGCCGTGGTTGCCTCATGTATTTAATAAAAAGGCCGGGGCAACCTCAAGCACTGTAAACCCGTAATTGTAATAAAGACCAACAGCATGTTAGCCGCTATAAAACATTACATTCAAAACAGGATATCAACCCCTGCATTAACCGAGAAAAGCGTTGTAGAAGCCTATGACCTGTGGTCGGCCGAATACGATATGCAGCCCGATAACCTGATGCTTCATCTTGATGGCAAATTATTTTCTTACTTATTTGGCCAGGTAAATGTAAAAGGCAGGCAGGTTGCAGATATTGGCTGCGGTACAGGCAGGCACTGGCCTTTAATATTCAGCAAGGAACCAGCCGGCTTAACCGGTTTTGATGTATCGGGCGGAATGCTCAAAAAGCTAACTGAAAAATATCCTGCCGCGCACACCAGCCTTATTACCGACAACCTGTTTTCGGGTATTGCGGATGCTGCTTATGATCTGATCATATCAACCCTTACAGTGGCCCATATTGAAGATATCGACGAGGCTATACACGCGTGGAGCCGTTTGCTGAAAAGCGGAGGCGAAATCATCATCACCGATTTTCATCCGCATACCCTGGCATCAGGCGGTAAAAGAACCTTTAAGCATAATAAAACCGTTATAGCTGTACGCAACTATGTACACCCTATTTATACCATCAAAGAAGCATTGCTAAAAAACAATTTTTATTTGTTGAGCCAGGAGGAAATTAAAATTGACGACGACATGAAATCCTTTTATGCCAGGCAAAATGCCCTGCATGTGTTTGAAAAATATAAAGGGTTCCCGGTGATATATGGTATTCATTTAAAAAAGGCATAAATGATACTCCATGGCTTAAAATTGGCTGATAGCGGACATGCTGTAGACATCAGGATAAATGGTAATAAAATTGACAAAATAGCAACCAAAATCACTGATGATATTACCGCGTTTCAGCTTTATTTTGACGATGCCATTGTTTTTCCCGGACTGATCAACTCGCATGACCATCTTGACTTTAATTTGTTCCCGCAACTGGGCAACCGCTTTTACAAAAACTACACCCAGTGGGGCACTTATATACACCAGCAATTTAAACATGAAATTGCCGAAGTATTAAAAGTACCTGTACATCTGCGTACACTTTGGGGAGTATACAAAAACCTGCTTTGCGGGGTAACAACGGTAGTTAACCATGGCAAACGGTTAACCATGAACAACGCTTTGATCACAGTTTATGAAGATACCCACGACCTACACTCAGCAGCCTTTGAAAAAGCCTGGAAACTTAAGCTGAATAATCCGTTAAAAAAAAATCTGCCGGTGGTGATTCATACGGGCGAAGGAACGGATGAAGCTGCCGCGGATGAGATTGACCGTTTGATATACTGGAATAAGCTGCACAGGCACCTTATTGGTATCCATGCGGTTTCCATGACGGCAAAACAGGCGTCTAATTTCAAGGGCATAGTATGGTGCCCCGAATCAAATTATTTTCTGCTGAATAAAACCGCCCCGGTACAGCAGCTAAAGCAACATACTGATGTTTTGTTTGGCACTGACTCCACGCTAACCAGTAACTGGAACATTTGGGACCATATTGCTATGGCCCGCAAAACAGGATTGTTGTCTGATGAGGAATTATATCATTCGCTCAATTCAACAGCGGCAAAAATCTGGAATATAAATACAGGTGACCTGTACGAAGGTAAAAATGCCGATATTGTAATAGCATGCAGAAAGGGAAACTCAAATGCCCTTGATTCGTTTTATGAGGTTACGCCAGCAGACCTGCTACTGGTGATGCACGAAGGAAGCATCCGTTTATTTGATCAGCAATTCTTTGAACAATTGGCGCGCCACCTCAGGGGCAGGCATTTCAGCCTGATAAAAATAAACGGTGTGTTTAAGTATATAGAAGGGAATTTAGGCGAACTGATTGAATTGATTGTGTCATACCTACCTGCTTTTCCCTTCCCTGTTGAAGTTATTAACCATCAAATACTATAAAATTGATAAAACTGGTTGATCTTACTTACTACACGCACCTTAATTATGATCAGCCTGTGCAGGTTGCTGAAAATCATGCACCAGCTTTGGCTTTTGCTTCCTATCTTAAAAACCGGCTCCATTTTACTTTTGTCAAACATGCCACTTTTCATAAATATGCCGTTGTTAACGGCGTTCATTACTACTTTTTAAAGGGACTTAACCGGTTTTGGTTTGTTTCTGTAAAAACACACCAACTTATAACGGAACTAAAGCCGGATATAATATTGGTGCAGGGGTTTGTTTTCCCTTTACAAGTGATGTTCCTGCGGTGGTTTTGCGGCGGAAATATCAAAATAATTATCCAACATCATGGCGAATTACCTTTTGACGGTATAAAGGGACGGCTGCAAAAATTAGCTTGTAATCTGGCAAACGCCTTCATTTTTACCGCCGCCGGGAATGCCGAAAAATGGAAAAAAAGAAATATCCTGAAGCCCAATGCCCATATATTTGAATTACTGGAAGCATCAACCACTTTTAAACCGCAAGATAAAACGGCAAGTAAAGAACGCACAGGCATGACCGGTAAAACCAATTTTTTGTGGGTAGGCAGATTGAACGCCAACAAAGATCCTATTACTGTTTTAACCGGGTTTGAACAGTATCTGCAAATAAATGCTGATGCAAAGCTTTACATGATCTATCAAACGGATGATATGTTGAATGAGGTGATAGCTATGTTTGCAACCAGTAAAACATTAGCAAACGCGGTAATATTGGTTGGCAAAGTGCCCAATACCGAATTGCCTTATTGGTACAGCGCCGCTGATTTTTACCTGTCGGGTAGCCATAAAGAAGGCAGCGGCTATGCTCTTTTAGAAGCTATGGCCTGTGGCTGTATTCCTGTTGTCACCGCTATTCCATCATATCAAAAAATTGCAGGGGCGTGTAAATCCGTTTTCTTTTATCCTTGTGGTAATGCCGGCGCGCTCGCGCGTTTGCTTGGCATCGTTAATAACCTTGACCGCGAAAAACTCTCCATAAATACTTTAGATCACTTTAATAAAAACCTGACCTTCAAAAATATAGCTGACGGATTATTCGATATCTGCACCCGCTTAATGACCGAATAAAGTGGCTATTTTTGCAGCTATAACCTGGATAGGATAAACCAATACTCTTTCATGCTGCAAATTGTTATCACTTAACAAGTCCGCAATGATCACGGGTAAATGTTCCGCGTTATCGGGCACATGGTGTTGTGGCGGACGGGTATTCATGGCGTTTACCAAGCTTACCACATGGCACCCCGCGTATAGCGCCTCGCTCAAAACAGTGCTGTAGCCTTCGTACTCGGAGGTATGTAAAAGTATTTTAGATTGTTGCATGAGCGCAAGCACCTCAGGGTGTGAGAGCTCTCCGTTCAGTTGGATATTATTCCCCAATTTTAATTTGTGTATCTGTTTTTTTAGGTTCTCCATTTCCGGGCCTTTGCCACAGATAACCGTTTTTATGTTTGGAAATTTATTACTCAGACTTTTAATTACATTGATAAACAAGCCATATTGCTTAAGCGGAATGAGCGAGCCCACACCTATGATATCGATGTCCCTTTTAACGGGTAACGCGCTAAAAAGTGTAATATCTATACCTGTGGGAATAACGTGTTCGGGTGTTATACCGTAATTAATTCTGAACTCTTTTGCCAAAAAATCAGATATAGCTATCAATGATCTCCCTTCGGGTTTTATTTGCTTTACATAATGATTTCCCGCTTTTGCGTCCTGCCCGAGCAGCCAGGTGTAGTGGGGTAAATTGTATTTTTTAGCAAACCTGTTGCCCATAAAGGCGGCTTCCCCTATCCAAAAACTTAACAGCCCCTCAATTTTATACCTGCTATGATGTTGTTTCAAAGCTTGCCACACACGCCGCCAGGTAACTAACCGGAACAACTGTCCCCGTCCTTTACCGGCAAGCGCTATCACCTCAACCCCATACCAGGAATACGTTGAAGCAGTAAAAGGGTATTGAAAGCTAATGACAACAACGTGCAACTGAGGCTTGCTTTGTTTTAGCCCCCTTACAAAAATTTGCATAGATGGTATACAGGTGGTGTCATCTTCATTGGCCGGGAAACCAGGAGTAAGTATCACTAATGTTTTTTGCTTGTTCATTCCAGCGTTATCAGTTTGTTGCAATAATTAAGGCTTGCTTTATTGTGGGTAATAAACAGTATTATCCTGCCCGATGCGGCCAACTGCTTTAATTGTAATAGTATAGCGTCTTCTGCCTGTTGATCCATTTCGCCGAAAGGTTCATCAAGTATAAGCATATCAAAATCATGGTATAATGCCCGGGCCAGCATAATCCGCTGCCTTTGGCCGCCGCTAAGGTTCCTGCCATTTTCCCTTATCATTTTATTTAAGCCTTCGGCATTGCCATTTAACAGGGTGTCAAGTCCGGAAATAGAAATCGCCATAGCCAATTTTTCAGGATCACAGTCGTTATCGCTTAGCGTAACGTTTTTAAGAATAGTATCATGTATAAAATAGCCTTGTTGTTTTACATAGGATATTCTTTGCAAATACTGCTTTCTTGTGCTCGTGTCAGTTTTTTGATCATTGATCATGATACTGCCCGCGTTGGGCGTTAAGAAACCCAGAATTAAATTGATAAGCGTTGTTTTACCTCGCCCTGATATGGCTGATATGCCTGCGAAATCGCCTTTGTTAAGTTGCAGATCGGTATTTACTAATATTTGCTGGTCTTTATAATTGAAACTAACCCTATCAAATTTTACAGATGAAATAACATTTGGCAAAGGACTGACTACCGCTGCAATATCCTCTATCGCCAGCAGGTCATTTAGTGTAAACTCATAGGTCTTTATCTGACCGGTGCTATTTAGTATTTTAATGATGCCCGGTATTATCTTGTAGGCAGATGCCATAAAGATACCAATGGTTAACAGATCAATAACCGCCCCGTGAGCCGACCATTTATTGACGAGCACTAATATAAAAAAGCCAAATACCGCAAAAATTTCAACCAGGCGTGATGGTAACACCTGCAGGGTTTGCTGCGCTGCCAGATTGTTATTTAACTGTTGCTGATAATTGTGATACCGGTTGGTTAAAAAGTCGCTTTTGTCATAAATATTGCTTTCGATGAATCCAGCAAGAGATTCTTGCAGATGTTGAATTGTTTTTTCGCTGGCAAGTTTTGTATGCCCCCTAACTTGCTTTGACCGTTTCCTGATGAAATAGGCCAACACAAAAACCGGTGGAAGCAATAATATGAGCAATAATAAAAACAATACCGGCCGATAGATAAGAATGGCGCTCACCGTAAATATGATAAGGATGCTTTGAGATATTACCTGCTGAACATTGGTAAGAATATAATGACTAAACTCAACGGGCTGCTGGCTTATTTTCCGGATATGGATGGATGAATCAACAGTTACAAAATTTATGTAATCATCTTTGAGGTAATTGATGATATTCTTTTTAGATAATCTTGAAGCTACCTTATAAAAAAAATGGTGCTGAAAACGTAATATAAAAAAACCAAAGCTGTTTTTGAGGCTAAAAAGAACAAGGAATAAACCAATCAGCAGTAAAGAGTTTTTATTAAACCATCCGGCCGGTAAAAATGAATAAGTGGGACTCACCGGTTTGTTGGATGTATAAAAGCCAACTACCAGCAGCAACATCCCCAAAAAAGCGATGTCAAGTATACTGATAAGCAAATCGTACAAAATAAGTTTATACAATCCTGCTTTCTCCCGAGTATTCAGAAGGGTTAAGATGCCCTTAATAATATGCTTCAATTGCCGAACAAATTGTTTTTACCACGTATTTATCATTACGGGTTAACACGCATAATGGTTGCCAGCCATAAAGCATAATGCCCCGGTAACGACAGTTACCGGGGCATTATATAAACAGGAGGTTTATATCAATTATTGATTAACCTTGATTTCAACCCTGCGGTTTTGTACCCGTCCCTCTTCAGTTGTATTGTCAGCTATAGGATTAGTTTCACCAAGGCCTTTAACGGTTAAATTGTCTCCGTTGATGCCGCTGTTCACTAAGTATAGTTTTACAGAATTAGCTCGTTCTATTGACAGTTCCATATTGTGTTCTGGCGTACCTTCGGCAGAGGCATTTCCATTTAATATAAACTTTACGGTTTTGTCTTTCTTCATTTCGGCAGCAGCCTGATCTAAACTCTGATAAGACGCTGTTTTTAATACAGCCGAATTAAATTCAAACTGGATATTGCTGAAATTGTAATTAGGCTTAGGAGCCGGTGGAGGTGGCGTTTCCTTTGGTGCAGGAGCTGGCGCCGGAGCAGGTTGAGGCTTCGGAGCGTACGTTTGCTCGTTTTCAACAGGCACTGGTTTTTGTGCCAGTTTTTTTGATTTACATGATAGTACTGTAATTGTTAATAATGCAAGGATCAGGGGAAATAAGGGTGTTTTTAAAGCTTTCATAGCTAAGTTTTGTTTTTTTGTAAACATAAAAAATATTCGTGATTTCAACCTAAGTTGAATGTAACACATTGATAAATATCGGATTTAACACTCATTTTGTTTAAAATGCGATAGCCCTCCTATTATCTTATACCGGTAACTAAACGGCAAATTTATCGGGCAAGTATGAAGCAAAATTAGCCCGATGAATAAAAAACACGTTGAATTTTAACAATACAGAAAGGTAGAACATTGATAATTAGGTGATTATACGTGCCGCTATAAGTTAATCTACTACGGTTTTATTTTGATGCTTTCTGTTGCTTAGCCTGATCTAAACCGGAGATCATCATAAAAAGTAATACTCCTTTTGAAAAAATCGAAACAAGAGAGAGGCTTTTATATAGATTTTCTATCGTCCATCTTAAAACATATTTTTATATTAAGCCTTAGTTTTACAGATAGTCGTTTATGTTCATGAAAAGCGCTTTATTCTTATCATTGCTACTGTTAATATTTACAGGCAGGTGTTTCCCGCAGGATATTAAAGGCAATTATGCTATTAAAAATGTGCAAACAGGGATGCTTTACGTGTAAAAGATGCGGGGTCTAAAAACGGGACGCCCCTTGTTGCCTACTATCCTGAAAATTGGAAATGTATGACGTGGAGCTTTAAAAACACAGCGACCAATACATATCAGTTACAAAATCTTTTAACTAATAAAACATTTCAACCATCCACATCGCCCGAAGCCAATATTCCGCTGAATGAGCAACCATTGGTTGCTGGGACTCTCAATCAACAATATGAGTTTATTGCCGTTAAGAAAGATACCTATCTTATTAAGCTTAAAGGAACCGACCTTTACATTACCCCTGCCGATCCTAAAGGCAGCGTAAATTCGGCTATTGTATTAGCTCCAATGCTTAATATGACCTATCAGTACTGGAATATTTATCAACAGGCACCCACAATGTAAATGACCATATCCAAATTAAAGTGTAATAGACATTAGCAATTATTGCAACCTGCTTAACGTTGGTTAAGCCATAGATTGGTTTATTCCTTCTTTCAAATTACTATTTGCCTGGTAACCTGCATCCGCACCATCGGTTTTAATTTTTTTATGATAATAAATGTAAGACGCCGCTGCAAGGGACAAAATGATATACATTGGCGCCCAGTTAGCAACTGATTTACCTGAATTAATAATGGAATAGGTAGCACCAATCAAATGTTAATCCGGCATAGGCCCATTCTTTAATGCGCGGATAACCAGGGATCAAGATAGCTATGACACCTAATATTTTAGCGAACCCTAAAAATGGTATTAAATAAACAGGATACCCCATTTCCTTAAAACCTCCAATAGCAATAGGCATAACAAGGGCATCTGGTATTGCGGACCCTAACATAAAGAATGCAAATAGTCCGGTTAAAATCCAGTAAATAATTCTTGTCTTTTTCATGATGATTGATTTATTTTAGTTTAATAATTAACTCCTGTAAAATTAAAGTTACATTGGCATATGTATTAGGTGCTAATGCGGCTATTTTAGGGGCTGATTACGACTATTTATAAACCTATTTATCTTATGAAACATATATCAATACTGGTTCCTAAGCGGGCCATACTCGGGAGCCTGGAAGGCTCGCGCCAATTGCTTACGCAGGTGAACCAGTTTTTTATGGCCGCTGGCAAAGAACCCATTTTTAAGGTTGAGCTGGTAGGCCTTACCAAAGAAACACCTGTTAGCGGTGGTTTATTCACAGTTAATGCTAACAAAACAATTGGAGAGGTCACCAAAACCGATCTGGTTATTATCCCTGCAATCGATGGTGATATCAGTATAGAAGTTGAAAACAATAAAGAGTTTTTACCCTGGATAACCGAGCAATATAATAATGGCGCCGAAATAGCCAGTTTATGTATGGGTGCATTTTTACTGGCATCAACAGGGTTGCTTAATGGAAAAAAATGCGCTACTCACTGGATGGCTGCTAATGAGTTCAGAAAAATGTTCCCGGAAGTTAACCTGGTTACTGAAAAGATTATTACCGATGAGCAGGGTATTTATTCAAGCGGTGGTGCTTTCTCTTATCTTAACCTTATTTTATACCTTATTGAGAAATTTGCCGGCCGGGATATGGCAATTTTAAGCTCAAAGGTATTTGCAATTGAAATGGAACGAAGCACCCAGTCGTCATTTATTATTTTCCAGGGACAAAAAGACCATGCCGACGATCCCATTAAAAAGGCCCAGGAGTTTATTGAAAAAAACTACCAGGAAAGAATAACGGTAGAACAGCTGGCATCGATGTTTGCCCTGGGCCGCCGAAACCTGGAACGCCGTTTTAAAAAGGCAACAGCCAATACCGTGGCAGAATATATTCAGCGTGTAAAAATAGAGGCAGCCAAAGTGAGCCTTGAAACCTCCCGCGAAAACGTGAACGAAGTAATGTACAATGTGGGTTACACCGATACTAAAGCTTTTAGAACCACATTTAAACGCATCACTGGTTTATCACCAATTGATTATCGCAATAAATACCAGCGGGAATATGCCACATAAGCCAATCCTGCCACTCTCGGTTTAAAAACATCGTTAAAAGCCGGATAACCCTCCCTGTTATCCGGCTTTTTTAAACATGAAGAATCATTATCCGGCACCTGTTGTTTTGTCCAGTTCTAACTGGAAAATTTTATTGCTATCACTCACCTCAATGTTTTTACTTGCAGCCAGGTTTACAATAGTATCGCCATTTTTTGATGCCATGCTTGCGTAAAGGGTATATTTACCCGCGGGGGCTTTTGTTGTAAAACTGTCGCTTTGATCATCTGCCGGTTTGTCAAGTATTATCTCATCGCCTGTTTCCGGTTTCAGTGTAACAACCGCGGAGTTAAAGCCACCGTCAATAATATTTGCACCATCGGGCGTTGACGACAGATCAGATGCTAACTGGAGCTCAACGGTTACATCAACCATATTTGTATTATCAGAAGGTTCATTTGTGGTTGGAGTTGTGCTGTCGCTGGCGCCTATCGGAAGGACAAGGTCTTTAAGCTTATCGAGAAATTTCATGACACGGCCAGAAAAGAAACCGGATATAAATGAAAATAACAACAATCCCTTTCCTATGCTGATATCGGTCATTTTTGAGGAGCTATCGCCCAATAAATCATAACCAAGCACCAAAACAAGAGCACAAACCGGGGCATAAAACAATTTTGATACCTGCCCCGGTATTTCGGCTTTATTGAATGGCCCTGTCTGCGCTGTATCAGCTGTGGCGGCATCAGCATCCCCACTCTGGGTTATTTTTACGCCATTGGCATTACTTACGTAATAAATTAAACTCACCAACACACCTATAAGCGACCAAAATAAAACTTCAGCATAAGTTCCGGATCCAACAAACCAAAAGAAACTATTAACAATAATTTCCTTGCCATTGAGGTAGGTTTTTGCATCCTTATTATTCAGGTTGACCAGCAAACTGTCCATTTGTTTTAGATAGCGTTCCTGTATCTGACCGTTATATTCATTTTTTAACAAATTAAATAAAGCCAGGTCGCGCTCTTTTCTTTGAGCCAGCAGTGCTTTTTTTGCAGCCGGATCATTTAATTTCAACTGGACCGAATCAGGCTCGGGGTATGCTGCAAGTACATTATCTATATTTAACAGTTGAACGTTATCTAATTTTTTATGATCAGATCCGCCATAACAAACGTGCAACAGCATATATATTGCTACCACCAAAACAAGAGTAACGCAAAGAGTTAGCAACCAACCAGCGCCGGTCCACATTTTTGCTTTAATAAATGACAACATAATTTCTTTTTATTTAGGTTAAAATTTGTTTTTATGATAAATAGGCACTAAATACCCATTCCTCGACAGTGTTACTTATTTTGCTCCATTCGCCGGTGGTAGTAAAAACTGTTACCCTTGAGCCCTCTGTTATCGTACGTATAACTGAAAATGATTTACCTGGGCCCGAACGCACATTCAATATGCTTGCATTTACTGTTAGCACTGGTGACTCAGGCGCGGCTGTACTGCTTAACTGATCTATCCGGTTAGCTATCAAGGGGAAAAAGTTGGCTTCGGCCAATGTGATGGTATTAGTCCCGAAAAAGGCATTACCCGGACAAGTTTTCTGCTCATCGCCTACCTGGTTATTGTTAACCTTACTCTCCGGAAATCGTTTCCCTTTCTTGTCGAACCAATGGTGATAAACAACCTGTTCCTTTACCGGTTTAAGATTAAATTTTACACACAACAAAGCGTTTAAAAAAATAATAGAGTCTTTGTGCTCCAGGGTCATCTGATCATGACCCGAATCAAAATTCCCTAAGTTTTCAATACAAATAGCGCCGGTATTTGCCCCAAAAATACCTGCCGGCGTTGAATTTATTGGCCGGCACAAACCGATGTTTCCTGATGGGAAAGTGGTAATATTTTGCCCAATATCCCGCCATCCATTATCATGGATATGATAATCACGCATTGATTCAAGCCAATACATTTCGCCGTGATTAACAGTTAATGAACTATAATTGGGTTCCCAGGTATGGTGGTTCTGTATAACTGTAATCTGCCGTGAAAAATCAGTATTCATCAGGGTATTTTTGAAATTCCTGTGGTGAGTAAATGTGAAATTGGGCTAAGGCCATATAATTTTCCTCCTTTGATAATGTGGTTTAAGTATTTAAGATTTTATTGATCAGGTCATTGTTCGCTCCTCTTTACGGTATTCTTTCCTTATAGCTTCCATTAAATCGTCATTACGTATAAATTTATCATTTTTTGAAACGGACTGCAGCGCAGCATAATGAAGAATATTCAGGATAGCAGCGCCATTCAGTTCATATTTATCAGCCAGGTTTGGCAAATCAATGGCAGGTTCTGGCTTGTATGCCGCAGGAAATGACTTTTCCCAGAGTTTTAACCGCTCGGAAGCATTGGGTACAGCAAAGTGTATGATGGTATGGAAACGCCTTAAAAAGGCGTCGTCCATATTGCTTTTTAAATTGGATGCCAGTATCAACAGGCCCGGATAGTCCTCAATACGTTGTAATAAATAGCTCACTTCCTGGTTTGCATACCTGTCATGTGAGTTTTGTACATTGGTACGTTTGCCAAACAAGGCATCGGCCTCATCAAAAAATAATATCCAGTTTTTATTTTCTGCTTTAACAAAAACCTTTTCCAGGTTTTTTTCTGTTTCACCAATATATTTACTCACTACTTGTGAAAGATCAATACGATAAACCTCTTTATTTAATTGTTTGGCCAGCAAGGTAGCGGTTAAGGTTTTGCCTGTTCCGGAGGGGCCGTGAAAAAGGGCGCGGTAACCTGGTTTTATCTTCCTTTTTAACACTTCGTCCTGCATCAGGGTATCATTATGCTGCACCCATATCATGATCTCGTTAAGCTGGTTCTGCGTATGGCTGTTCAGTACAAGGTCGTCCCAGGTCATGGCAGTGCTTATATTTTTTGCAGGAAAATCAGGGCTGAACTTTGGCGGGGACTCTGTACCTGTTATTAAACGGGTAACCAGTTCCTGATCAAGTATAATGCGTCCGCTCATTAAAGGTTCGCCATCTTTTACCGGTTCAATAGATAACATCCCGTGTTTGGCCAAAATTCCGCTGGTTAAAAGGTACTGAACCGATATCCGCTTTTCAACATCATTGCCCGCCATAATAAACTGGGCCGTTTCGCCGGTGGGCAACAATCCTCTGTGATTGGTTCCTTTTATGCCACCAAATTCAGGAAAATCGCCCCCTTGCGGTAAAAACTCCTGTATAATGTTTTCAAAAAAAGTGGCTTTTACGTGCGGTATTAAAACTGTTAAAAGTATAATGTATTCTTCAAGCGGAAGTTTGTTCCTTATAATGAAGTTATTCAGGGGAGTACCATCATCCTCTATTTTAACGGCAGGAAAAACAATATCGGCATTATTAAAATGCGATTGCAGCCGGTTGTATATCACCTGGTGCAGAACCTCCAAAGAGTTTGTTATGGATTGAGCTTGCATTATATTTTATGTTGATTAAGGCTTTTTGGTATCACAGTCTTTTATTATTTCTGCAGATGGATGTTGTCCTACATCTGGCAAATTAGCTGCACTTAAAAGCATGATCGCTTTTTGGCAATGTTCATCAACTTTTGTTCTTACAGATTTGGGTGAATGCCACTTTTGAGTGTCCCTCTCCTTTGTTTTTGAGGCAAGGCACCAGAAATAGTTATTCCATTGATCCGGATGAACGCCGGTTTGTTTTTCCAGATATGTTTTGGCTATAGCGTCTGATCCAAATTGTTTACCTGCGGCGTCATTTACCGCATCCCTGAATTTGGCTAAACTTAAATTGAATGCCAGTGTAAAATCACTGCAATGCTCCTGTTCTCCTGCTTTTATTTTATCCGAACCAGATTGATTTATCTGCCAGTATTTATCATACGTTCCTTTGGGGCAATAATTTTGATCGGCGCCTCCACCACCTTCCTGTATGGTTAGCGAGCCCTTATCTTTAAACGTTTGTGGTAATAAATAAAACGAACTGACAGGCATACCTGCCGTTGTTGTTTGTAAAACCCCGTTTTTTAAAACAACCTCCGGATTGGTTAAATCAGCCCTGTTGAGTGTTGTTTTTCCAAATGAGTCATCGGTATTACCTGATTGTTTTAAAAACTCATCAATAGTTACTCCTTTGGGATCGCAGCTGGGGCCGGTACTTGCTTTAATTTCAGTTGGTTTAACCTCAGTAACACCGCCATCTTGTTTTACCTCGCCATTGTCAAACGTTTCGGTGTTATCAACAGCTTTAACATTTGTATTTCCCTCCTCGCCATCCTTTGATACAAAAGCGTCGATCTGGTCTTGCCGCGGGTCGGCAGATTTTCGTTGTACATCTGCTCCTTTAGGTTCGTCACGTTTTAAAAACTCAGGGATTCGCGCTATATCTATCGATAAAAATACTCCGCTCCCCTTTGGCAACTGATCATCAAACTGACCGGGAAGCGTGCGCATAATCCACATGGGCGACTGACCATCACCACTTACCAACATTGGTGTTGTAGGCAGTGTCTGGTTTAAAAACCCTTGCAAGTTAATAATGCCCCCGGCAAATTTTAGTTTAACAGAACCTCCGGTAATGTCAAATCCACTCTTTGGTGAGTATTCGCTGCTTACACCTAATGTAAGGTCAATTTTAGGAACGAAACTCCATTTTTCGTGCATCAGGTCTAAATAAGGCTTAAATTCAAATTCTGTATCAAATGAAAGCGCTTTGCTAGCTTCGGGTAATTTGTATTTAAATGACGATAAGGGAAAATATTCATGATACGGAATAAGAGAAAGCGGAAGGGCAATATTCTTATCGTCAAGCAACTTTATGGTATCGGCCCTAAATTTTGGATTATTAGCAAACGCCGCCCCTAATATACCAAGCGATCCTAAGCCAAAGCCAATTATGCCCGCTTTAAGCTCGGCAGGTTGTTTGTCCCATACTTCTTTTTTTAAGGCATCAGTTTGTTTTTCCTTCCATTCATCAAAACCCGGCTTATTGCTCAACTCATCCTTTACAACCGAAGCGCCCTCGGTAATCACTTTTCCGGGGTCATCCTCTCTTTGAACCAGGTTGGCGTTGGGCTTTAAGAATGTATTTTCACCCGGACCACCGGCGGGCATGCGCATTATTTGCCCATTAGCACCATTTAACTGGTTTACCGGCTGTTTGGGCTGAAAGAAAGCCTTAGCCCCAGCAGCAGTACTTGTTGATCCTTTATTTTCAATTTTAGTGTACATCCTGGTTTTGGTATCGATGATGATTGTTTTATTTATTCATTTATTCTGTTTTAAATCCTTTGTCGCCAGATAATTTACCGCTTGTTTTGGCGCCTTTTCCGGCCCCTCCAAGGGTAACTACCCTATCTATCCCATGTTTATCCAGGATCTTGGCAAAATCTTTTTGCACGGCCTCAGAGCCCAATTGCTCGGGTGCAAGTTTATTCTTCAGTATATAAGCATCAATTTCGGCTTTAGCCGCTTCAAGCCGGGGTAGTACTTTTTCTCCAATTTCTTTTGGAACACCCGGGTCGCCGGAATATTTTTTTATATCAGCAATATCATCAGCAAGGTTTTTAGGGAGGTTTTTTTCTAAAGCTGAAACCTTTGAAACCGTTGCGTCTGGTTTAACCGATTTATTATCCAAAAGCTTTATACGGTCGGCTTTGGTGTCATAGCTTATAGAATCTGTACCGGGTTCGGTAACCTCCGCTTTTGGAGATTTTACCAAGATTTCATTAGGACCACGGCCAAAAGCATCATCCAGTTCTCCGGAACGACCCCTGAACTCTGATTGACGCGATCTTACATACTTGCCAAAATCCTTTGTTTTAATACTTCCGTCAGCCAATCCGGCTTTCCATTTGGCATACATTTGTTTAAGCAAGCCTGGGTTTTCCAGTGCAAAGTCTTTGAGCGTGGTTTTGCCATCGGCCATTGTGGTGTTGTTGGTAGTTACCTCGTTGTGCAGGTCGGGCGCTTCCTGTTGTAACTGTGCCAGGGCTTTAGCTTCTTTCTCGGCAGCCATTTTTGCTTCTAAGGCTTTTGACGCGGCGGCCTTTTCTTCGGGTGTTGGTTCTGTTTTTGGTTGGTTTGAACCCGTTTCATCAGCAGGGCCGGAGCCTCCTCCGCCTGTTGTAGTACCTCCGCCAGTGCCTCCTTTCGCGGCTGTTGCCAGTACACCTACATTGGTAACAATTACAATGGTGCCATCAGCCAAAACCTTTATCCCATTTACCGGTACGGCATCGGGTATTGGCATGGTCATGCCTTTTGGCCCACCAGCTACAGCCCCCATGCCAGTTCCGCCTCCTGTACCCGGAGGGCCTTCAACAGCTGCAGGCGGACCGGGCAGCAGTTTTCCGGCAAGCATGGTAGCGATAGTAACTAAAACACGTGCGAGTATACCGCCCATAGCCTTGCCAAAGTGCTCAGCAGCTTCTTCTATCTGGTCAATATTTTTTGCCTTCGAACTTTCATCGCTGAGCCGCATCCACGCGACGGCAAAATTTTTGATCTCGCTAACTGTAAAAAGTGTTAAAAGCGCGGTTGTTATAGTTGCAGCTGTGGCTTTTGAAAAAATGGGTTCAGGTGCCATCCAGGCAGCCACATACAGGGTAATGCCAACCATTGTGCCACCTATAAAGATAGGATCGTTCACCAGCTGGATAAGTGCTTCCCGGCCACCGCCCCTAACATAGGCAGGTGAAGCGCGCAGCGCCATGCTCATCTTCATACCGTCATTAATATGCAGATCAGCATCATCAGTAATACCGTTTTGAATGGGGTGTTTCTTTAAATATTCCTTCCACAGGTCTTTTTCCCATTGCTGCAAGTCGTTCCAGCTTTTGCGTTTTTCGGGGTCAAAGTCTTTTTTATCTGTATCTCCCTTGGGCATATCTTTCACGCCCACATATTCCTTGTATTTAGCAATAATTTCTTTTACTTCATCAACCGTCATTCCTTTATCTCCGGTTTTTGATTTACCAGAAATTTTATCCTTGTTCTCCTGAACAAACTTTGCCCATTTTAACCAGCTTTCTTTGGAAGGGCCGCTTTCTTTTTCGGGCTTCTCAGTAACTTTGTTAAGGCCGTCCATTAAAGCAGTTACCTCATCAACAGACAAAACTTCGTTTTTTTCAAGCTTGGCTGTAATATCATCCGCGGTTTTGGCGGGAATAAGACCTTTATCTTTGAGTTTTTGTACCTCGGCAGCATTGTTAACCTGTACAACAGGCGCTTTTGTATCTTCAGGAACGTCGGTAACCGCATCTGGAATTGGCTCATTATCGCCTGTACCGGTGCCTCCCTTTACGCCATCTTTCGATCCGCCTTTAACTCCGTCAATTTCGCCACCTCTAACCGCGTCTTTGTCCCCTTTTTTCTCCTCCGGCTTTTTCTCATCTGATTTGTCATTTCCCTTTGGCGTATCTTTTTTATTGTCAGGGCTTTTAGGCTGATCGCCTGAACTATCACCGCTGTTTCCATCGCCTCCGCCTGGTCCAACAGGTACCTGTGATGGAGAATCATGTACTTCAATAGGAAACTCACCTGTAAACACCAGGCTACCCGGTGCAGGTGATTTGTCGTTCCCAGTAAAATATAATACAAGGCCTGATTTTTCAACATCAATTGTCAAGCCCTTACCTGTTTTCTTTCCGGTATGATGACCAACCGGAATGTTATCTTGGGAAGAAGCATAACCAAATGTGCGACCTGTTGAAGTAGTTACAGAAACTGATGATGGGGAACTTGAACCCGGCGGGTTTTTAACCACACGCATAGATACAACGATTTCACCACTTTGCAGTTGCGGCAGTTTTTTACGGGCCAGGTACAGCGGAGCAGGAGTAAAAGCTTTCCTAGTTACACCCGAGGTACCTGGCGCCGAAGATTGCTGCATTACATGGGTTAGCTCGTGAGCCATTAATCTTTTACCACCATCGCTATCGGGCGAATATTGCCCGCTGTTAAAAACGATGTTATTACCGGTGGTGTAAGCAAGCGCGTTAACAGACTGTGCTGATTTTGCCGCTACCGAATCGGTATGGATGCGTACGTTTGAAAAATCATGTCCAAACCGCGGCTCAAAAAACTGACGGCTGCTCTCGGGCAGGGTTTGCCCGGATGACCCCAAGGATCCAACATAACTATCCAGTTCGGCGCTTCCCTTAACTTCTGAATTTGACTCCTCTTTTCGGTGCAATTTTTCCTCATCTTCACAATGCTGGCATTTACGCCGTATACTGTCAGATGTGGGCCTAAAAAAAGGTTTCGTGTTTTGAACAGGATCATTCATACGCATCACATGATCGGCCATAGCGTCAGCTTCCTGTTCATAAATATCATTGGGTTGATTTACCGTAAGCCTGGGTTGAAAAAATACAGATCCTGAAGACTGTGGAACTTTCAGCTTCTCCGTTTGGGCTCTATATCTTTCCGTTGAATTCATTTAAATAATTGGGCAACTTGGATCAAATGGCGTTATTCCATAAATATCGGCAACAAGGCTTGCATAACATTCGGGTTCGGTTCTTCTGGCGGCAGATGATTGAGCAAATGGAGCAGCGTCATGATCACCAAAATGCAATGTCATGTGCGAAACTTCGTGTATCATGCCAATTGCCTGCTGGTCGGGTGCATTAATTCCCCAAAAACCTGAGCATATCGCCATTTCGTTACCATGGCCGGCAGAACATGATGCCAGTATAGTGTTTGTGCCGCAATGGTGTGTGCAACTACCTATAGTGGTATGACTGGTACCTGTGCATTTAAAGTTTATATTTCTTTCCAGGAAGTGACTGATGTTTCCGATGCGGGTTGATAAAAATTGCAGTTCCGAAGCCTGTGCTTTCAAAAGCGTATCATGCAAGGTATTGTTAAACCTATTTTTAAATCTTGCACCTGATGCAACCGGGTCGCCAAACCTTCTTCTATAAAAACCAAATGTTGTTGAAGCGCCAAATGTAGCATCCTGGATAAATAAAGATTCGCTAAACAGCAGTAACGAGGCACCAAGGGCCATTAACACAGCCCTGTCATTTGCTGCCCGTATAACCGTTAATGGGTCTGACGGGGCACTATTTGCGTTGGCGGTGCAATGGGTGTGTGCACCAACCGCACGCTGGATCTTTCTGCTTACGCTTGCTCCCTGTTGTACAACATGGGTTAGCTCGTGAGCCATTAATTTTTTACCGCTATCACTTTCAGGTGAATATTGGCCGCTGTTGAAAACAATATTATTGCCGGTAGTATAAGCAAGCGCATTGATTGACTGTGCTGATTTAGCGGCTACCGAATCGGTATGGATGCGCACGTTTGAAAAATCCTGACCAAACCGTGGTTCAAAAAACTGGCGGCTGCTTTCGGGCAGGGTTTGCCCGGTTGAACCTAATGATCCTACATAATTATCCAGTTCATTGCTTCCGTGCGCCGCGGCCCCGGAGCTTTCTTTGCGATGCAGCTTTTCTTCCTCCTCGCAATGCTGGCATTTGCGTTGTACATTATTTTGAGCTGGCTTAAAAAATGTAGATTCGCTCATTTGGGGCATGCTCATGACCCTGTCGGCCATGCTATCAGCTTCCTGTTCATACTGGTCGCCGGGTTCATTTACCTGTAATTTAGGCTGCACCAAACGCCCGGGAAAAAACGCGGCGTTATTTTGAGCTTTAGCTGCGTTTTGAGATTGTGTTTCTTTTACTGCTAACATAACTATTTCATCTTAATACCAATCCACATTTAATATTTGCTCCATCCACGGCAAGCGTATGGTTGAAAATCCCCAGGGGAGTTTGTTTAACAAAACATCAACTGTTTTTTGCTCAACGGTTAGCAGCCATCCATTTTCTTTTTTGGTTAATTTCCCGTCACGTTCAAAAAAAGCACTTCTAAGGCCTTCGGCCGAAGTGTTTTTTAACGGTATCCAATGGTCTGTTACCGCCTTTAATAATTTTTTTGATTCCGCCTTTTCCTTCCTGCTTAAAATTATGGATGCCGGTAAGGTGTCATTAAAAGGGTAACCGCATAATATCTTTTCAAGTATGAGGTCAAATTCAGCTGCATGCCCATTTCCGGTAGCTAAGTAATGAAGCAATAACACAGCCCGCTGGCGGGATCCGTTATCTGCGAATTTTTCATCATTTAGTAATTTAAGATCAGCAAAAAAGGGTTTTAAGAAATAATGGAGAATTACCACTCCGCAGTTTTTAATATATAACGATTCCTGCCCCACAAGGTTATCGTGTTTTGAAATGGAAGCACTGCGTGATTTATCTCCTGTTTTATTTTTACTTATAACATCTTTATCATTAATAGATTGAGGTTTTTCTGTAGTTTTCGGTTCATCTGCAACGGCGCCAGTTTTGGGATTTTGGTTAGAATCCTCCTGCATTACCAGGAACATTTTAAGCTCGTTAAACCCATTTTTTACAATGTCTGTTTTAAGCTGTCTGTTTACCAGAGCTTCTATAGGCGCCGAAATATCTGTGCCGGCTATCCCGAAATGCATGGTTAGTAAATTCAATGCCCTGAATACAAGCTCACTATCTTCCGCACCCGCAAATGCCGGATTATTTCCTAAAGCCGGATCGTTGACTAAAGCTTGAAAAAGGCATGTCCATACCTCAGTACGAACCGGGCCGATCTTTTTTGTGCAATTACTTAATATACAAGTAAGGTCATTATAAATATGACCCCATGCATCATCTGTTGAAGGAACAACGGTTGATAATAACTTTTCCAGAAAAATGTCACTGAATTGGAGAATAAGTCTTTGTAGCACAACCGGATTAGTTTTATAATTATCCTTGAACCAATCAAAAAAGTACTGGTTTTTATTACCGTCAAAGGATTTTAAAATGTCTGCCTCCCAATCAGTTATTGCCTTTACAGAACAGTACCACGGAAGGGTACCGTTTTCAAGAAAATATATAAAAGCGTTTAATGCCGATTGGTTGCTGTCTAATATTTCATCATTATTACCATCGTTTATCGTGTCTTTTTTTGCCGACAAGCTCTTCCGGAGCGTTTCAGTGAAATTATCTTTAAAGTCCTGCTCAAAATTTTGAGAGCTAATATTTCCTAAATCCAGCTGAAGCGAATCAATGCGTATAATGTCGTCGGATGGAAACAATTCATCAAAAATAGCTTCCATCCTTCCGGCTAATTCATGCTGCAGTAAGGCACTGACACGGTTTTGAAAAGCGTGCGCATCTTCCAGTTTAAGGACATTTAAAATAACCTTTTGCTTATGAATAATATGCCTTGACATTTGTAAATTATTTACCGCCCGTTTTTATTCGGTCTATTTTTTCTTTTTCCTGGTGAAAAGTTTTTCAATATTTCCTGGCCTTCTTATTGGTTCAATTGACGGTTCAAACAAACCATTTGCAGAAACATGCAGTATTTTGGTAATTTCGGTTTGATGACAATTTCCATTAGATACCAAAAGAGTTACTTTCACTTCTTTCTCGCCTTGTTCGCGGTTATATTTGAGCATCACGGTGGCAACCCCCAGTGTTGAAAGATCCCGTACCTCCCAACTTGGATCAAAGGTCCATTTATAAACAAAGCTTGCATCCTGATCTTTCGGAGTAAATTTTGCATTTATAATAGCATCTGCATTAATACCAGAATCAAATGAGAACTCACTTCCCGGAGTTGGAAGCACCGTAACTATGAATGGATCGGAGCTAACACCATTTACAGTATAAACTATGGTGTATTTGCCTTTTCCGGCGGTTGCAGGTGTAAAGGTTTGATTTTTTTGGTCAAGCCCGGGCACTGTATTAAATGTGCCATTGGGTATTGATACTCCAATTTTTTCCTGATTGGCATCGTTATCACAAAAAGTGCTGTCCATTGTTATCACCGGTTTTTCCTGAACAGGCGGCGGGGTTTCCTTTTCGGGCATAACATAGGCTACCGGCGAACAATCAGAGCAACATAGATAAGGGATATAGAAATCGGCAATTACAGCGCCATTTGGTACCTGAAATTTTGATGCAGCGGCGGCTCTTCCTGTCAAAATATCAATTAAGCTCTGTTTGTCTGTCTCGGAGATCTCCTTATTATCAACAATGACTTTTTTAAACCGGTTAATTGTATTTTCATCCAGGTTTGTAACGGCTGCTGCTTTAGCATTTTCCACAGAGGCAGATGCCATCATTGCCGATCGTTCGGTTACTGTAGACTTTGCCCTAAAAATAGGTGATCGCGTGTCACTTATAACAGTACCCGCAACATCAATTAGCCCGTCGGGTACCCTTGTGGTTACCGACACGTTTTTATAAACCAATACCAGGGTGCCTCCTTTTGGCACACCTGCCTTATGCTCAAGGCCGGCATGATTTTTATAATACTTTAAAAATGTGAGCTGCTGTTTGTATTGGGTAAGCCTGCTGGTGTATTCATCTTTTAATACCTGCAAACGTTCATCAATGCAGATGCTGGTAAGTACACCAAAAGCTTCAACCAATAGATCTATTTCATAATCTTCAATAAAAGTTACTGTAGTTGAGTCTTTAGGGCCCACATTTTTTACGGTAAGTATTATTAAGGCATTAATTGCCAGCGTGGTGTCTCTAAGGTAATTCTGGTATTTTAAGCCGAAGTCGTCCATATCAATATTGGATATGGTATGTGTGTTTAAAGCAAACATCAGCTCCTCAACCGTATGTACAAACTGGAAAAAGTAGTAATACAAAGCTGAAAGCGGATTATTCTGATCTATAGATACCGGATTATCAAACACCCCCGCATTATTTAACGAACTTAGATAACCGCTGCCTATGGTATTGGGTAAAGCAGGGCAGTATTTCCGTAAAAAATCGCCCTTTTTATAAGCCGTGTTCAATACCATTGACATTTCGGCACCGCGCGCAGCCGCCAGCTTAAATTCAGAGAACTTTATTGTTTCGTCCTTTGGTACGTTTGTAAATACACCAGGCGTTGTTGGATTTGTTTGTGGCGTATATGGCAGCTTGGTAACAAAGCAAAAAGTAACATGTATCTTACACATGGCTTCGCTAACAATCAGGTTATAATCAGTTTCTAAATCACGGATATTGCAATCGGGCAATGTAGCGTCACCGCTTAACTGCTCGGCTGATATGGCAACTACATCAAAAGGCAGGTTATAATTTAACCGCTGCGTAAGGATTTCTGATAAAACTGTTTGATAATTTTGACCAATATGTCCTTCAACCCTAAAAAAATTATATTGCTCAATATCGTATAAAAGTGGTTTTACTACAGCCGCATTGGTGCTATATAAACTTGAATTATAGCTTAAATTGAGCGTTGCGTTGCCCTGGCTGGTTTTATAGTAACTCCATGATTTATATAATTCGGCACCGGCTGCATTGAGGTTATAGTAATATGGAATGGCTCTTTCTGAAAGCCATGGCCGCCTGTAAAAGCTGGGAGTTATCCTTATAACCGCTCTGCGTGAAAGCTCCTGGCTTTGTATTGTAAAATCCTTCATCAACAGCACCATGCGTTGAAATAAAAGGATAACCTCGGCCGATTCCGTACTCATCTTTGAAAACAGGGGCGAGTAAATAAAATAATTACGATAACTGTCTTTTGCATAAGCATTGGTAGACAGTGATGCATCGCCTAAAATTAAATGGAGAGGAAATAAGTTTTCGTCAGGGCAACATGTGGAAATGATGTTGGATACTTTAGCTGAAAACTCATCATATGCCTTGATCAAGTCGTCTATAAAATCATAAAAATATTCAATAAATACCGGGTTTTGTTTCAATACCAGATCGCGATACTTTTTCAGGTCATTAAGCATAGTTACAAACGGATTTGAACTTACTTTTGAAATTGCGCTGTATTTTTGCCAGGTGTTAGTATAAGCATTTGACACCTGGCTAAGTGTAGTGTCATCTACCAGCTTAAAAAAAGCATTCAAGATGTCGTCCGTATTATTTAAATCGGTATAGGGTACGTTAAAGCGTTTTAAGGGTATCTGAGGCGGTAATATTATTTTACCGTCAGTTCCGGGCATGGGTGTCCCCGTAATTTTAGTAATATCCGGCAGATCAGTCTTAGCAACCAGCAATGGTTTCACTTGGAAGGCCATCTTTTCACCTTTATTATTGCAATCCTGAGTGTCGCAATTTTTAAGGTCAGTTTCCCTGGCTTCCAAAAACAGGGCAACTACATAATTACTTAAATTGCTCGCTACGGACGACAGCGTTTTTGCATTAAGTTTTTGAGCGTTTTCCATCGCATTAAACTCATCATCGGAGAGCAGTTGCCAAACTTTTTTACCCGTACAATATGGTTTGTAAAATGGCAGATCGCCTTTATCATAAATAAAAGGCAAATCATTAGGTACATCAATAGCCGCATATGGCAGGAAGTATGTATACCGGGTTGTATCTTGCGTTATCAGGTAACCTTGTGAGGTAACCCCGCAACCTTTGGTTATTTCAATAACTCCTGTATTAAGCACAATATCAAGCCCGCAAACAATACCAATACCTATCAGTTTGTTGCGTGTCCACCGATTTTGCTGATCAAGATAATTAAACGTTTCATTGAGGTGGTCATTGGTGAGCACCTGATCTGGTTCGAATACGATGTATTCTATTGGATTTGCCATATATCATTTTTTTAAAGATCCTAAAATGGTTTTACCCAGCATTACCGGGTTGGTATCCTTGCTTTCGTCACAATCGTGCAAAGTGGCTACCGGGTATTCACTATGTAAATTAAACAGCAGCTGCACCATGGTGTTATTTGCCGTTAGCAGATTAGCTATAGTTGTTTTATCGAATGAATAATTTGCCAAAGCCGTTATCCAGGCTTTATAAGCGTTTTCAAAATCAAAAAGCGACTGATCATTTATCCAGCAAACCTTTACCATGGTGTGAGCAGGTACTTCCTGCCTGATGATATCCTCAAAATAATTTCTGAAAGCCATACTGCGAAAATGGACAGGCCAGTAGGGCAATACAATTGACATTTTGAAAGAATAAGGGTCTTGCTCGCCGCAGAAATCGCAATTGGGATCCAAACACACAGGCGGAAAGTTAAACTGGTTGTTACGCGGCCTCAGTAAAAGATGCTCAATAAGGTGAAGCCCATCAGCATCACATTCCGTATTGAATTCGGTTATGAATTGTGCCAGCGCAATATTTGCTTCCTGTTCTGATGTAAAATCGTTGCTTATAGCCAGTTTATTGTCTTCATCATCTGTAATATAAATATTCCAGTTAACGCCTGTTGCCCTAACCCTGTAACTTTGACCGGCCAATACCCTATCCATAAATGAAGGCAACTCATTGTTAAGTTCATCCTGTGTGGCATAGGCCTTTACAGAGGTAAGTGTACCTCCATGCTGATTACTGAATACAAACTTATATTTAACCGGAGTATCGGCTGTGGTTATAATAGTAGCATTACCTATACAGTACAAAAAGCGGCGATAGTAGTTGTTTATACCTCCCAAATGGCAAAGCTTTTTTTCCAAACCCGAAACATTATCGGTATCCCATAATTTACTAACGTCAACCGTAAAATCAGGATTAGGCGGAAAGTAGTTTTGAGGGAAATAATTAAACGCCCGGCCTCTTTGGTAGCTGATGGAAGGATAGTCTTTTAAAAATGAGATCTTACTATCTATCAGGTTGGCAGGGGTTATATGTGTTTCTTGTTGGGTTGTATAATCGAGTGAATAATTTAGTAAAACATATTCATTAAACGATTCGCCAAACCTGCTCATCAAATGATCAAGAAAGCGATTGCGGCGGTCTGAGAAAACATCATTTGACTCATACAATTTTTGCCAGTCGTTCACCGGAGAAGCCGTTGAATCCTGATTTTGCATAACCAACTGGTTAATAGTTTTTAATGAGCCGTCTTGTTTATAAATTGGTTGAATGTTTTTGATATCGCCCAAAAACTGAGCATAATAGGTTTGAACGATGTTATCAGTTGAAAATAATTCCCTGGCGCCGCTTAACTGCGAAAAGAAATCGGCAAGTAGCTGGTCAAATAACAACAAATAAGCCTGTAATTGCCTGGCCTGCGCTTTTCGTTCGTCACTTACTGTTGATGGTAGTCCTGCCGCGCCAATACCGTATGTTTGGGGAAAAAGATATTCTATCGAGGTATAATTCTCCAGCGGCGAATATTTACCGGTTGGAACGGCCAGATCATCGGTATGCCCCGAAAGCTTGTTACGAGCCTTTACCGCTCGCAGCCATTTTAAGGTATCACGAACTTCGGCGAGGGCTGGCAAATACGGAAATTGATTTTTGTAGAACAGTAGTTTTGACTTGGTTTCTGAAAACACAGGTTTGCATCCGGTTGTAACCGGCATACACCAGCTCCTTGCGGTTTGGCCTGCAACAGGTTTATCATCAGCCCCATATTTTGTCATTAAAAAATTGCGCGCTGCCAGTACCCCATCAATATCCATGATCAAGCTAATGATATCTGAGGCGTATATTTCCTGGCGTAGCTGGGTTTGTTCCAGTTCGGCGGTATCAATAAACCCATGTTGCAAAACAGGGCCTTCAAATATGGTATCAGTGGTATAACCCTTGTCCTGCAATTCGCCCAACAGGTAAAAATTTACAGATGGGTTCAGGTATTCTTCAATGGCATAAAATACTTTAGCTTGTATTTGTTCCATATCAGCCGATGGCGAAACCTCTATATCGCAGCAAATAGCTATTTCTTCGTCTTTTATTGTGGTAACGGTCACAAAATCCTCACACAGGTTACGGTTTTCGTTCAATGTGCGGATAGCGGTCTGGACAATGTGTTTTGAGCGCTGGATCTTTAACAGGTATAAGTTTAATACCTGTGCTGTAAAATTGGCGCCAAAAAAATCCTGAATATCGCTTGCCGTTACCTGCTTTCCCGATGGTTGCAGATCAATATCAATAATGCCGGTAAGTGAAGCTGAAGCACTGGCCCCGCCTATTGTATAACTAAAATCAATTTTAATAGTGATGTTATTACCTGCAGGAAAGCTGGTGCTTATTGCGGTAGCCGAATCAGGATCAGCGGCTAACAAAGAGGCTACTTTGGCATCGTTCCATACCGGAAAAATGACTGATAAGCTGACATCGCCGCCTTTGAATTTACTTGAAGAGGGATTTAAAACCTGCAATTCGCCGTTGTTCATGTCACCAAATTGCTGATCGAAATCCAGGTCTAATAATACCTTATACAAACCCGATAAATAAACAGGATGGGGCGTTTGCTTGTATGATAGCGCATCCAGTTTACAATCAGCAAATAGGGCAATTTCACCAGCTGGAATACCTTTTTTACCTACGGTATAAAAATCATCGTATAAAAACCAGGCATTGTGTACCCCTACTATATCTATCAATAGTTTACGATAATCATTAACGGTGAGTGGCGATTGAGTAAGAATGTTTTTAGCGGTAAATAATGTTTGTGAAGCGGCTATTTTTCCATTGGCATCGGTAAGCAGGTCTTCCATGGGCAAATCAGTCCTGTAGCCTAATTCAGTAATGGCATAGCAAAGTGCTTCTAAAATGGTTATACCAGGATCATGCTCGTTATAGTCGGTCCATATTTTGCCACTTAATTTTTCAATGTAACTCAGGCCAGCCTCTCTCAGAAAAGCGTAATCCTGGTCGGCAATAAGGCCCGGATCTTTTTTTATTACTTTTGGCTTATCCATTACAATCACAGTTAGCTGGTGAATTAATCAGGTGTTTTACCTTTGTTTCTTCGTTATAATATGATACTAAGATCGATCGGGCAGTGCTTGCCACAGCTTCCTCTATATTATAGAGCGCCTGTTTAACAATTTGTCCTTCACGAAGGATAATGTGGTTCATCTTAAAACAGGTTACAAAATCAACATAGGGCCTTTCTTCAATAAAGTTTAATACCACAGATTTTTCGATGGTATTGCCAAACTGAATTGCCTGCGGGTTACCAAAAGCCCATGGTGTTAAAAATTGCTCAATTTCATTGCTTAGCTGGTTACTGAAATAAGTGGGATCGATATTTTCATGGAATGTGACACTAAAATCAAACTGAACTTCCTCAAACTGCGGGTTGCATAAATGCAGTTTAACAAAGGGTGATGTGAGTGTTTTTACGTACTTCTCTATTTCGGTTAATAACCCGATGCTGGTGTAAGGCCTCAATGGATTGGCCGTGTTTAAATGCGTAAGATCAGGAATAGTGATAGCCATAACGTGCCCGGCCAGCGTTTCGCTGTATTTTTGTTGATTGGTATTTTCATCTATTAAAAAACCGGTATGTTCAATACATTTTACCTTGAAAATTTGAGGGAAATACTGCAATATCAAACGTTCGTAGTCCCAGGCAGTAATAGCACGGTGTTTATGGCGTAATCTTTCGCTAACACGCTGATAAAACTGATCATCAGTTTCCTGCACGCGGCCGTCAAATGAGGTATAGGGTTGCAGTGTTTTTTTTAATGCGGCATCTGCTACGGCGGGTTTACTGATTGTATTTGGCGGTAATGCCTTAGTAAATACAATATTTTGGGCAATATCCTGCGTAAATTGTGCTTTGGCTGCGTTGGTATCAACAGCAATTAAATTACATATGGCATCGGTATCATGCTGAACAACTGCTTTTATCCATATAAGCCCGTTATCAGCGCGGGTGTTATCTGATGTAGCGTCGGCAGGTACATTAACAATTACAAGGCCTGATCGGGTCAGGTTATTGGTTTGATCTGTTATGGATTGTTTTTTAAATAACAGCCAGTTATTATTGCTTAAATAATACCAGGCTACCTGCGTCATATTTTTTAATGGGTTAGCGCTACCATCAGACAGTTGAAACAGCATCGAGAAGGTTTCGTCGGCTTTAGCATTACCCAAACCAATCCATAGTTCGCCCCCATCATCTGTAACTATCCCATCTTCCAGATCAAATACGGGCATTAAAGTAAGCGCATCAGTTGTAACACCCGGGTGCATTTCTCGAAATCCAAAAGGTTCCAGGTGATAAAAGAAATTGCTGCGGTCATTAAAGCCGGCTTTATTAAAGGTCACGGTGTCCTGAGCCGAGTAAGTTATGTTGATAGACTTGAGAACAGGGTGATTGGGAACCGGCATATCGGCGGTATCAACAGTATAACTGGTAACCACCCCATTAGTACTGTTTACCTTGACAGATGGCTTAGGTATTTTACTCAAAAATGTGCTCAGGCTATAATCATTCCCTATTAACTCAAACTTTAAATAGCCGTCCACAGCGGTAATCGTATAATCCTCATTGGCTGTAAAATCCTGAGGGGATTGTACAATATTTTCCAACCCGCTGATATCCACTTCCGCCGGCGGATCAATATGCCATATACCGGTTGATATAATACCCTGTATCACATCATTTAGGCTCAATGACAGATCATCTGCGAAAATATTTTCGAACTGAAGGTTTTCAGCCTGTAACAAGTTTTCTTCAACTACGCTATCAGCGGCAAGCATTAAAGTGTTGTCTGCCGCAAATTCATTTGAGATTGTTAAATTATCACTTGAGATAAATCCTTCAGCTATTTGAAAATCAAATGATTCAATTTTAGAATCAGTGATCACAATGCTTGATGCATATATACTTCCCTTATCATAAACAGCTGCCCAGTCACCCTTAGCCAATGAAAATATATTTGCCTGGGATGTGGATATAGGGACTTGCTGCCAATCAAGGTCGATAGTTAATTTAGTGAGGTTTTTTTGAAAAATTTCTTTACTGCCAATAATGAATGAAGCCCCCGCTTCCGGAAAATCACCAAATGGTTTAAACGGTTTGGCGGGGTTAATTTTACCATCATCATTTTGCAGGATCAGATTTTTAACCGCGTTAACACTTACGGCGACTGTTACCTGAGTTAATTTGGGAATTTTTATTTTTTGGTAGGTTTTATAATCATTGAGCAATACTTGCACCATAGGCAGCGCAACCTCAAAGTTACCGCCATGCAGCTTTGCAGAATACGGAACTATAGCTGGTGCATCGCCCTGTAAGATCACAGATAATGAAAAGGTGTTATTATCAATTACTATAGCTGTATAGGCGGGCGCGGTATACCAGTTTTTTTTACCGGTTAATTGAATACTGAATATTCCGGAAAGATCGGCTGCGGTTATATTTGTTAAATTGTCACAAGTAAAAGTCAGTGTTACAGTGCGTTCACCTTCATTCAAGTACAACACATTTGATGCTATGGCAAAACCCACAGCAGCGGGTTTGATATTTTTGGGATTGCCAAACGGGAACCAGGAACTATCAGTACTTAATAGCTTTGCCCCTTGGCCGTCTTCTGAATTAGCAATTGGTGAGGCATATAATGTTGTTGGAGCAATATCTTTATTAAGATATATGGATTTTAAAGCCTGCACACTGGCCTTTTGCACTACGAGATCGTCGGTAAGAGAATAAAACAAGTCCTTATTGTTAGCGTCTTTCCCGGCCTTAAATGAAGTCCCTTTTGGCAATAAATGCTGGTCAATATTTTTTTGCAGCTCGAAAACAAGGTGCACGAAATCGGCCTCAGCAACATTATTGCTCAGCTGCAAAACTTGTTTATAATAAAAATCCAGGTGTTTTTTAGTGTATTGGTTTAAATGCTGTTGCGCAAAGCCAAACAGTTTTAAAAATGCAAGGTATAATGCATAGTGCGGCGTATGAGTTGGATAATCATCCAATGTTTCGGCCAGGTAAGCCGGGGTACGACTTACTATATTCACTATAGCCGCTATAAATGACTGTAAAGCACCGGTAAATAAATTGTGCGTAAGAATATGGTTAATATCATCATGCACCGTTCCACTTAAAGTAATTGGAAACGCCGTAACAGGCGGATTAACCGTAAAAGGTTCATTCAGTGCAACAATTTGAAAATTTTGCGACAAAGTAATTTTGTCAACCGGTGTTGAAGTATCAATAAGCGTTGAGTTTGCGTCAATAAGCCCGGCAACAACAAATTTTTCATAATATTGATGTAGTAAGCTCAATGGAACTGCCACCTTTGACGAAATAGAAACCGCCAAAAAGGTTTTGTAGCTTATATTGTCGGTTAAATGCTCATAGGCATCATCAAGAGCTACGGTAACAGAAAAAATAAAGTCAAAAAGTATTTTAAAGTTGTTTTTGGTATCTGTGTCATTGGCCGCGGTTATAATTTTATCGTTTAAATACTTAATAAATGGTGCGTAGGCATCCGTTTTCCATTCGGCCACAGAGGCAATGATTACCGCTAGATCTTTGCTCATGAGCTGTTGCCAATCGCCATTTACGGTATTGGTATTATCATAATAATTAAGCCACGAGCTATATTTTTTTGTGAGCAGGATCAGATCAGCAGGGGTTCGCTCATCTACCAGGGCACATTTTGCCAGTAAAGCATCCAATGCACGCTGCGCCTGGCTGGTGCCATTATAGGATAAAAGCTTGGTATCGAAACAATTATTTGCCATTAGTGTATTTCTGTTCCTTCGTTTTTATAGTAAGGATATACAAAATTGAACCTTGAATTTGTAGTGCGAACGGTGTAGTTAAGGATGATCAGGATCACGCCTTCTGTTTCGCGGCTGTCGTCAACCTGTATTGAGCTCAGATCAATGCGGGGCTCATAGTAAAGTATGGCCGTTTTGATCATTTCGCGTATATAGGTTTTAAAGGTGGTGGTCATCGGCTCAAAAAGCATCTCGTCAAGATTACAGCCATAATCAGGCACCATAACCCGTTCACCCTTGCGTGTGGCCAGTAGTATTTGCAAACTAAGCTGAATATCAGCCTCATCGCTTGTCATGATCACCGTATTTGCAACGGTGTCAAATGCCGGCGGAAAACTCCACCCCGTTCCTAAAAATGAATCAGACATATTAACCTCCTATAATTACCGTTGGACATCCTATTATTATTGAACCGCCATGCACTGTAGGGTCGCCCATACGTGCGGCCGGCTTACCACCTATAAGTACTGTAGATGAGCCATTTGCAATAGAATCAGGCGGACCTGCACAGGTACACATATCGCCCACACAGGCCGCGGGCAGCCCTCCTATTAATACCGTCGGGCTACCCGGTGGCAGTACAGGTCCGCCTACATGTGGAACCGGTCCGTTAAACATCGGGCAAACGTGCATATCTGAAACTCGTGCTGCAAAAGGCATTTTTTGTTGTTTTATGGTTGACTTTGTGATCAATAAGAGCTTTTTTAACATAAAAACTGCTCGTTTTGATCAATAAATTACATTAGTTGATCATTACTACACCGCCCTTTATGGTTGCGGTACCTGAGCCCTCAACTTTTACAGATGGCGCCGATAATGAGGCGCTGCCACTGTCGGCTTTTATAGATGCGCCGCCGGCACTTACCGAAAAACTTGAGGATGGACTGAGCGAAATATTTACCGCTTCAATGGTCAGGTCGCCGGTTGCCTTTAGTTTGATATTGGCACCACTCTCCAAACTTATGGCCGATGAATCCATAGTAACCTTGTTGCTGTTCTCATCTTCCAGCTGGATATATCCATCTTTCTCGCTGATGGTTACCTTTTTGCCCGCGGGTGTTTCAATTTTTAATGATTTTTCATCATCGTTAAATATCATTTTCATCCCGCTGCGTGAGGTGTACCCCTTTTCATCGTTTTTATTGGCGGCTTTTAGGGGAGCCGGCTTTGTGCTGCTGTTGAGCATGCCCAGTACCAAGGGGTGCCGCGGGTCGTTATTCAGGAAGCCTACCACAACCTCATCGCCAATTTCGGGGCGAAAAAAAGTGCCCCGGTTATCACCGGCATCCAAACAGGCAACACGGGTCCATATTCCGTCTTCGCCGGCATCAATAATTGGCAACCTTACCCTGATGCGGTCCTGGCTGTCGGGGTCATTTTCCAGATCAGTAACTACACCTATCTGCAGACCCTGTATGGCGGGCAGCATATCTGCTGCCGGAGCCGAACTTACATCGGGCTGGCGGGCAAATAATTCATTTGACAAGCCAAACTGTACATCGGTTGTCCAGTTCCCGTTCACAATTTCATGCCTTACACCCGAAACAAACACTTTTCCGTTAAAACGATCGCCCACACCGCCTATATTAATGAGGTCGCCGGGATTCAGCTGGCCGCCATACCCACGAAAGCGAACCCTCCCGCGGCAGCGCGACATACGCGCTTTTTGCAAACGGCTGTCGGCCAAACTTTGTAGCTCGTCAGCTGTAATATCTTCGCCCGTGTACAGGTCATACTCCGTTACCCCAAGCACATTGCCCAGGTCACTGCTTGAAATGTTGCCATTCTCTTCAAAGCCGGGCTCAGCGGCACTCGCGGTAGCAATTTCCTGGTTGGTATAATCCCAGGTTTTGGCAGTAAGGCTTTGATATTGGTTACGGGCGTCAAGGTCGGCATCAAACTCCAGTATGGTTGCGCCAAATAGGGCGTCGAGCACGGTTTCTGAACTAAAATCTGGTTTTTTTATGGTTATTTTCGCATTATCAACCACGCAAAGCTTTCCGTTGGCTTCCATCCGCGATACCATAAAATCCCAATCGGTACTATCATACTGAACAATGGATTCCAGCTGCGCGCTGGTATCTTCAATATCGCTGTCAAGCCCGTAAGCACCAATGATCTCTGTAACAGCATCACTGTCTTTAACATCATAAAAGTATTTGTTTTTGCGGGCTACGGTCATTTTTACCGCTTTATCGCGGCAATCCAATATCAATACCGGCGAGCCATTGCCCCGTATTTTAAGACTATGCCTTAAAATAATACCATTAAAAAGTGGTTGTTCATCGGCATGGTAACCTGCGGCTATTTCAATTTCGGCCCCGGGAACCAGCGTGGGTTCATTACTTATTGCAAAATCCTGTGCTGCGGCGTCGCCATCATATATAACCAGTTTGGCTGTGGGGATGCGGTTTATCTCCTTGCTGAAATTCATTGAAGCCACCTGGTACGATGCCTCCAATACATTGCCGTTTACTTTTATGGTGAAAGTAACCAGGTCGGTATTTTGTGTTCCGGGTAATGTTTGGCTTAATGACATGATCTATTTTGCAATTGGTGGAAAAATAATTTTAGTTCCGGCTACTAACCTTTTAAAATCCGACAGGCCGTTGTATTGCGCTACCTGGTAGTAATACTTACTATCGCCGTATTCTTTGTAGCACATCAGCGGCAGGGTATCGCCTTTTATTACCGTTCGTATATGCGTCAGATCAGGCGACTGCCGGTTTTCAATGGCTGCCAGCTTGGTTTCGTCAATTACGCCCTGGAAGGTACAATCAGCCTCGGCGCGTAATGGCGAACCATCGGGATTAAACAATTTAAAGGTGAGCGTCATCCGCGTCATCTGGCAATTGTAAAGCAGCGGCCCCCACTGTAGCTGTACATAACGTGGCTGGTGCGTTGTGCCATCAAAATTGTACACCACGCTTTTAAACTTTTCAAAATCCTGAACCACGTCCGGCTTATCTGCCGGCAAACCCGGTACAGCCAAGCCTGATAGCAGCCCGCCGCCGCCTCTTTTTATTACGCCGGTACCATCAAACAGAAATTTAAAGCTCAATGATTGCGGCGACCGCTTGCTGAACGATGTTATACTTTCGCTTGAGCCCTGCGCGCTTTGCTGGTTCACCTCAGTTCCGTAGGTAAGGGCGTATGATTCAGGGTTTATCAGCACATCATATTCCAATCCTTCGGCTTTGGTACCAAAACTGATATCCGTATAGGCTACCAGCTTCATCTTTTTTAATTCACCCAAACTCATCAGCGTTCAGTTTTTTCTTTTAAAATTTCAAGTACCTGTTCCACGCATTTGGCAATAATATCGTCACTTGCAACGGCCGGGGCAGGCGATGATGACGGGGAGTTTCCTGCCCCCTCATGCACTGTTGTTGTAATTTGCAGTTCGCGTATCTCTACTGGCATTGGTTTAATTATTTAAACTACCGGTTTAACCATGTTGATCATCCTACAGAAATGCTGGCACTCGCGCTGGCGCCGCCGCCCAGCAGATCGGCTACGGCCCCTACCGCGGCTCCTACCGCTGCCGATAGGTTCAGCGTTTTATAATATTCGTACCGCAGGGTCATGGATTCAATAACTATCTGCCCCTGCTCTGCATTAAATTCTGATATGCTGTATTTAATGGGGATAGCGTTGGCTATGTACCAGGACGATACCGGTAAATGATCTTCATTTAAAAGCGATATCAGCATATTGGTAGGCTGGTAGTTAAAGTTCTCAATACTGTCAAGGCACCATGCGGTTACTCCTGATACCGGTGTCATTCCACGTTTTAAAACCAGGTCTGAATATCTGTTGCGTCCGGGCAGGCGGTGAACAAAGCGGTTTTCGCCTCCTTCCTTGTAAGTGTCAAGGTCAACATCAACCGTAAGGCCTGTAACATCCTGAAAGCGGAAATCATTAGGTACCTGCGGAAATATCTCAAACACCACCAGGAAATGGAACCCGGTAAAAGGATAATCAAACATGACTATTCGTTTTGCATGGTTAAGCCTTCATGAGCCAGTTCAAGCGTTTCAAGGGCCACGTCGTTACCATCGGCCTTTAAATCGGTTGAGGTAACTTTGGTTGGCCAGGCGTTTTTAACTTTCCATACAACCACCGGTGCCAGCGTTTCATCAAGCAGGCTTATGGTAATATCGCGCCTTTCAACAGTATTCATGTTGATGGTGTTGAACCAATTGTAAAACTCATTGTCTGATTTAAAAATACCGCGCTTTAAAGTAATGTTGCTGAACTTGCGCTGCCCGGGCATCTTTATTTTATGATATTCGGGGCTTGCACCGTCACGGTATTCAATTACGTCATTTGTTATATCAAGTCCGCTTACGTCAGTGAAACCGATGCGTGTGCCGCCCCAGTCAACACTAAAATGGAATTTCGGAAGTGGGTAATTAGCCATAATATTTGATTTTTAGGTTGATAATGAATTTTTAATAAATAATTAAGCTTGTTGCTGGATCTGTGAAAAGCGCAGGATGATAAACTCGGCCGGACGCACAGGCGCCATGCCTATCTCAATGATCATTTTGCCATTAAGTATATCATCAAACGTCATGGTTTGGCCCAGGCCAACTTTTACATAAAATGCCTGTTCGGGTTTTGGGCCCGCCAAAGCGCCAAGGCGCCACAGGTTGGTGAGGTAATTCTCAATCATGGCGCGCACACGTACCCAGGTATTGCCGTCATTTGGCTCAAATACAAATTGCATAGCGGCTTTTTTAACCGATTCCTCAACCATAATGTAAAAGCGGCGCACAGATATATACCTGAAATCGTTACTGTTGCCATCCAATGTGCGAGCACCCCAAACCAATACGCCTTTGCCGGTAAAGGCACGTATGGCGTTAACTGACTTGCCTGAGTCGGTATCAATGTTCAGGTCTTCCTGCATATTGTCGTCAATATTTACCAATGGCTCAACCACGGTATTAACACTCACATTGGCAGGGGCCTTCCAAACACCGCGGGTGCCGTCAACAGAGGCATAAATGCCGGCCATAGCGCCACTTGGCGGTACTACAATACCCTGGTTTTTAATGGCTAATGTAATGTTGTTATACACCGCGCTTGAATCATTTAACTGGATCTCAAGATTTGCCAGGCGTAAATTCACTTCGTTTATAAAAGCCGATATGGAATTGATGACGCTTGAGTACAGGTTATTTACGCGGGGCCTGATGTATTTTACAGCCGCGGCATCGTCTGCAGGTGCAGGTGTGCCGTATACGGTAGCATCGGCGGCTATCGCTGCATTTGGATAAGTAGCAAAGCCACCCGCTGTGGCTGTGCCTACAGCTCCTCCGGGGAAACTGTCATCCAACAGGATCAGCTCACGTATCAGTTGGTCCATAGGTGATATATCCGCAGCGGTAGCCCCGGCCCTGATATAGCCTGTATGGATGTCTTTTGTTGTACGCCCACCATAAATATGGCTTGGGTCAGCATCTGTCAATGTAGCGTTTAAAGCTATAAAACCCAGCAATATATCTTTAATGTACCCAAAGCGCAGCTGTAGCTCGGGCTTGTTATTTGTTGCGGGTATTAAAGCATATGCATCAGTGAGCGGCACGGTGTTATAAGGGGCAACATTGAACGGGGCGGCAAAGTTGGGCGTTTTTATAAATGGGTTAACATGGTTTTTTAAATCGCTTATTGCCTTGTCAATCTGGGTTACAAAAACATTATTGGTTATGATTGTATTTGTGGCAACGTTGGTACCGGCGGGTTTTTGCAGCTTGATGTTCTGATACGAAAAACCGTACGATAAGCTTGAACGCAACCACGGATAATAAGCGGCCCCATAGTTTAAATTGGCCGACCCAATGCCATTCCTGAACACGGTTATCACGTCGGCATTATCAAACGTCCGCTCCTTGTCGCCGTTAAGCACATCCAGTATCACAAACCTGTCCTGCAGGTCGGCACATGCTTTAAGGGAGGTTGTAGCCAGGTTATTAAAATCACTGGCGCCAAACAAAATAGCATCTGGGATAACGATCAGCGTAGGTTCGTCCTCCTTACGTAAAACCTCAAAACTTTTGATCTTTCCCGATTCGATAAAATCAGTGATGCTCACCGAACCGTTGCTGTTATATTTTCCAACCGAAATGATATAACAGTTAATACCGCCGTTATTATAAAACATCCGTACGGCGTTGTACAACTGGTACCTTGGCGATATGGTTACCGTATCAACGCTATTGTCGGTCTTGAGCGCAACATTGGCTGTAAGGTTTGGAAAATCGGCCCCAAAATACTGTACATACTGTACCAGTGATGAAATGCGTACAGCCTGGTTAACCACGCTTTTGCCATTTTTTGTTGCATCCTGCGTATACCCGATAAATACCGGAACCGCAGTGGCCACCTGAGCAATAGATGGCGGAAAGGATGGAATTTCATTCACATAAACCCCTGGAGTTTTAATTGTGCTTTCGTTTATTTGTGACATATTTTTTATGGGTTTTTATTAAAAATTTAAAAAGATCTCTGAACACGGATAAGTATCTGTTCCCTTTATGATAGTGGAAAGCCGCTGTGGGTCTGCACAGGCAATTGGGGAGTAATCATGATTGTTTACTGTCAGTTTTAAGTTAAGCGCCTTATTGCTCAATGGTATAGGCGTAAGTGATGTAATTACGCTTGCCGGGTTGGCAAAGTGGTACAGGTTTGCCGCATCATTTATTTTACCCAGCTTGTTGCTTGCCAGGATATATTTCCAGATGGTTGCCCGGTTTAAAAAGTATATGCTAAATTTAGACATCGGGCTAACCAGCAAACCAGCCGCATCAACCAGTTGGCAAGGTGCCGGCGCCGCATCATTAAAAATGTCAATTACCGCGAATACCTTGCTCCCGTTCAATTCGTCATTGATATATATCCATTGTTGCTTTCCGTTAATGGTTAAGGAATATTTACCGGGTTGTAACCCGCTAAGGTCAAGCGTGAACGATGAAACCGGGTTTGAAAAAGTGATTGTTTTTGACAGCACGGGTTTGGTATAAGTGGCCGCAGCGGTATCATAGCCTAAAACCGATATGCCGGCCGAAGGCTGCACTGACCCTAACTGGTAAGTGGATACAGGCGGCAGCCACTGCAGGGCATCTTTTTCAGACAGGTATTGGTTTTTATCCACCTTCATCCAGTGATCGGTATGTGTAAGGTCAAATTGGTGCAGCGGATCATTGGTAACTATGGCGCGGTACACCTCATTGGCCGCATTGGTTGCCAGATCACCAGGATGATAAGTATTTGCATTATTATAAAGGGGTATTGGCGATGAAAGGAACGTTTTTGCGTTGCTAACGTTATTGTTGCGGTTGGTGAAGTAATAAATTTTACCCGGATTGGTTGATGATAAATTGGTAAAGTTGTAAAACAGTGAATTGTTAAGCTTCATGAAAAAGGTAAGCTGCATTCCCGTTTCAACCGGGATGAATGGCTTTAAGGGATTAACATTACCGCTGCAATGTATGCCGGCATATAATTGATTGTTATGCTGCTTAACAATCATTTTATGACCGTTGATAACCTTTGAAGTTTCCGTTGATACCGCAATGCTGAAGTCGGTACACAGCTGGTCTTTATAGTAGCTATGCAGCAGTTCAACAGTGAACAGGTTTCCGAAATTTACATCTATCATAACGTTTGCACTGTTTTATCGTTAACCATAATTTCATGCAGCAATGGCGCATTGCCCTGTGAAAACTCTTCGCTGATACTTATCATGCGTACTTTATACATTACCGACGGCAGGTACTTGGAGCCCAGTATCCCCCATAAATTATTCATATCCTGAAATGATAAGGTGTTGAGGTCGAGGATCAGTTTTTCGACACCGGCCGGCAAGCCCGGCGAACCAGGCTGTGTAAACACATTTTGATATTGAAAGAACTGGATGATGTAAGAGATGCGCTTTAATGACTCGGAGTACGATGACAGGTTAACCGCGAACAATACATACAGGTTGATGTATACTTTAGGGTTTTTATATATAAGGCTGTTATCTTGCCTTACATAGTTTTCGGGCGATTTGCTAACCCGGTCCTCTTCGATATTAACCAATGTGATAAAAGCGTTTGACGGGGCGTTACCGTTGCCCCCTCCTTTGGTTTCGGTATCGTTCCAGGCAATATTTGCCAGCTGGATAAACGAATTGCTATCAGAAGGATCCAGTTTCAAACGCAGATAGGTATCCAGCTGCGCATTCAAGAATGTTAAGACCTGATCTATCATTTATATTAAATTTATAATGGTTATAATTCTGCTTTATGAAGGGACCATAAAGCAGAGGGGTATTAATAATTGTAAGGGATAATTACTATGGGAGTAAAATTAGGTTCTTAATTATTAATTAATATGCGTACTTCCACTAAAAAACCAAAGAATGCTCACGTATTTTTACGCATTTTCAGGTAACTGTATAACAGCTGTTTAAAATACATTTATTCTACCCCGGAGTTAATTAACAAAGGTGGAAAACAAGCCCTGCGAAATGGTCTTTTAAAAGCATTCCGACCCGCTTCGCCGTATCTGTGTGTAAACAAAAAAAGAGGGCCGTAATGCGGCCCTCCTTTTTAACTATACATTATTTGAATGATCAATACCCGGGGTTTTGATACATTTTTGTTGGGTTCAGTTTGTATTCATCAAACGGAATTGGGTAAAAGCGATCTTTAGTGGTGAAGTTTGAAAGCTGCGCCGAACCAAAATTTGCCTGCGCTTTGCCTTTAAAATATGCTACCAGCTGATCGGTAGTAAACGCTCTCAACAAATCAAACCAGCGGTGGTGTTCAAACGCCAGTTCAACACGGCGCTCATGTAAAATAGCCAGCTTTAACGTTGGATACTTTGTAGCATAGTCGCTGTTTAATATTGACGCAGCATAAGCAGGCATACCTGCCCTTGCACGTACCATATCCAGATACTGAATAGCTGTGGCGTCGTCCCCTAAATCATTGTTAACTTCGGCAAGCATCAGGATCACATCAGCGTAACGCATCAGTATCCAGTCGTTACCGCCATAGCCCAGTTTGCCGGCACCGTCGCTCACATCCCTGAACTTGGTAACAAACCAATCTTTAACAATAGGGTCATTTGCGTATTTAACGGAGAAGTCCTTGCGGGGGTCACCGGTTTCATAATCGTTGATCAGATCATGTGTAACATTATAGCCAACACCAGAGGCGGCTTTCTGTGAGTTGATGGTTTCGCCCTTTGCCTGGTTATTCGCCGCTAATGACGAGCTGAAATTGATATCGCCCTGCTTGTTCACGATCTGAAAAATTAATTCAGGGCAGGTCGCTTTTTTGTTCACATCAAAAACGTCAGTATAAGGAATACTGCTTAGCGCGCCGAAAGTGCGCATGTTATAGGCATTTGTTAAATATGTTTTAGCATTGGTAAGGTTGGCCTGACGGTCACTTTGATTTAAAGTAGTTGCCATAGTTAAATATACCTGTCCTAAAAGTACGTTGGCAGCGGCTTTTGACGCGCGGCCGATACCGGCGCCTGTTTGCAGGTTAGGCAGCGGGCTGTTGTTAATTACGTCTTTCAGGTCCGTTACTATCTGCGCGTATACGGTAGCCTGTTTTTCACGGAACGTTGCGGCAGCTACTTCCGGCGCGCTTAATTGTTTGGTTACCAACGGAACATCGCCCCATAACCGCACCAGGTGAAAGTATATCAGCGAGCGTAGAAATTTTGCTTCGGCAATATATTGCAGCTTTTGGCTCTGATCGGCAAACGGAACTTTATCAATATATGACAGCACAACATTTGCACGCGTAACTGTACCATACAATGATACCCAGTGGCTTTTTAAGTAAGTATTGCTGGGTACAAGCGAAAAGTTATTAAACTGGAAAGGTTCGCCGGCGTTTGATTGGTTGTCATTGGTGCCGGTGTCATCTGAACGCTGGTCGGTCCACAGATCGCTGCTTTCGCCTATATTGTTTGAACTGCGCAGTGATTCATAAATACCATTAACGGCCAGCAATATATCATTAGGCGACTTAAAATTATTGTCGAGCGTAATGGCATTGGGGTCATGCTCGGTTAAAAAGCTTTTTTTACATGCAGGGCTTATCGCTATAAATGCTGCAAGGCAAGCTATAGTTATTAATTTTTTCTTCATCTCTATATTCTCGTTAAAAAAATCTTTAAAAAGTAACATTAACACCTAAGTTGTATGACCTAACCAGCGGATAAGTACCATAATCAATACCTGGCGCAAGGTTAACAGCCTGCGTATTATTGGAGGCGCTGCCCGAATAATTATAATCAACCTCTGGGTTGTAACCTTTATACTTTGTAATGGTAAAGGCATTCACTACGGATGCAAAAACGCGTGCTTTGCTTATGCCCAGGGTAGTTTGCAAAAACTGGGGCAGCGTATAGCCAAGCGTTAAATTTGTACAGCGCAGGAATGACCCGCTTTGCAGGTAAAAAGTTGATAAGCGGGTGCTGTTGCTTTGTGTACCGCCACGTGACGCGCGGTATACCAGGCCGTTACCCGGATCGGCGGCGTTTCTGTAGCGGTTGGCAACATCTGCATACTGGTTGCCTGAGCCTTCCATATTGTACAGGTAATAATCCTGCCCGTCCAATATTTTATTGCCGTATGAACCATTAAAGGATGCTCCGATATCAAAGTGTTTGTAGGTGCTGTTTAAAGCAAAGCCATAAGTAAATTTGGCATAAGGCGAACCAATAACGGTTTTGTCAGCATCATTTACTATGCCGTCGCCATTGGTATCTACAAAATACAGATCGCCGGGTTTAAGCGGATTGGTTGACGAGGCCGACGGCGCAACTTTACCAATGTTTTCCGGAGTTACCATACCACCTACCTTATAACCATAAAACATACCCACCGGCTGGCCCAGTGTGGTAATATTGGTTAAGTAAGAACGCTCTGCCCCATTGATAATCAATGTGTTATTACCCGGAAGTTTTACCACCTTATTGCGATTAAGCGATATGTTGCCGCTTGCATTAAATGTAAAATCCTTTGAACTAACTATTTTTCCATCAAGCTGGAGGTCAAAACCTGTGTTACGGATCTTGGAATCGCGCAGGTTGGTTAATATAGTTGTAGCGCCGGATATGGCCGAAACAGGCTGGTTATATAATAAATTATAGGAGTAGCTTAAATAATAATTGGCGATGATTGACAAACGGCCCTTGAATAAGCCTATATCAATGCCTCCGTTATATTGTGAAGTTGTTTCCCAGCTAAGTTTTGGATCCCTGATACCACCGGCATAAGTAGCGGTTGTAATGTTTGCATTGTTCCCGAAAACCACACCTGCAGGGCTTGCCAATGTTTGCTCAAAACCATAGTTTGGAATATTGAAGTTCCCGCTTTTACCCCAACTCGCGCGGATCTTTACGGTTGACTGCTCACCTAACAGGTTATGGTAAAATGGTTCTTCAGACAGTGTCCATCCGCCGGCTACTGATGGGAAATAGCCATATTTGTTCAAAGGGCCGAAGCGCGATGAACCATCAGCGCGGAAAGAGGCCGTCAGGAAATATTTACTGTCAAAATTATAATTTACACGGCCCAGGTATGATAATAACGTATATGCCGATTTGGCTGTAGGCAACGCCCCGTTTACTAAAGAAGTGCCTGTGATCAACGTAAAATTGCTTGGATCGGCACCCTTGCCGGTAATCTCGGGTATGTTGTCATTCTGAAACCCTTTTGCTGATACACTTATAATATCGCTTGTAGTTTTTTGGGCGGTATAACCGGCTAACGCGTCAAGGTGATGCTTACCAAATTGTTTATTATAATTTAATGTATACTCAGCAAGGCGGTCAACAATATTGGTTGTTTGCGCTGTTGCCGTAGCTGCCGCTATTGATTGGGTTGAACCCGGAGGGAAAGCACCACTGCTTAAATTTGTTGGCAGGTAAAAATCATATTTTTCATTATACACTTGTGTACCCAAATTTACCTTGGCGTTAAAACCCGGCAGTATATTATAGGTTACGTTTGCGTTATAAGTGCTGCGGTAACCTTTACGGGTAATTTTAACGCGTTCGGCAAGGGCAACCGGGTTTTCAATACTTTGATAACCATAGGCTGCCGATTGTGAAGCTTCGGCATTGGTAGCCAGTGAGCCATCGGGGTTGTAGGCTGGCAGGTATGGCATATAAATAAGCGCGCCTAAAATTGGTCCGTGGTCAAAACGTCCTTCCTGTACTTCGTTATTGGTATTTTGGGTATAGGAAACGTTGGCACCAACATGAAGTTTCTTGCTGATATCGCCATCAATATTGGTTCTGAAATTCAGTCGCTTTTGCCCTGTTGTATGGATAATGCCATCCTGGTTTTGATAAGCGCCGCTTATATAATAACGGATATCTTTTGACGCCCCTGAAAATGAAAGGCTGTGTTTCTGGAAAAAAGCGTTATGATACAGTTCATCCTGCCAATCGGTATTTACAGTTTGATGGATAAGCGACTGACTTGCAAAATCATAAAGACCGTCGGGTATGCTTACACTTCCGGCACTACCTACATTGGCAATACGCGCGGCATTATTATCAGAGTACATCGCATCATTCCATGTGTGGCCTCCATTCACCCAAAGGTCTTTGTATGTATTGTTTCGGCCATCTATCACCAACTGCGCGGCCTGGTCTGAGTTGAGCAGCTTTACTTTGTGGGCCAGCTGATTGATACCCGTTTGCACATCGTACTGAAATTTCCCTTTACCTTCTTTACCGCGTTTGGTTGTGATGAGCACTACACCGCCCGATGCGCGCGAACCATAAATAGCTGCAGAAGCCGCATCCTTTAAAACGTCTATACTTTCAATGTCGTCCGGATTGATAAAAATATCGTTACCGGCCGGGTAACCGTCTATTACGTATAAAGGATCTGAGCTGGCGCTGAACGAGCCAATACCCCTAACCCTTATTTTGGTACTTTGGTATGGCGCGCCGCTTGTTTGCGATACCTGAACACCGGCTACTTTGCCAGCCAGCGCCTGGCCTAAAGTAGGTGCTGCTAAATTAAGGTCGCTGGCTTTAACGCTCGAAATTGACCCGGTAACATCACTTTTACGAATGGTTTGGTAACCAATGGCAACTACCTCATTCAACATATTGCTTGCTGTTTTAAGCTTTATGTTCAGCACTTGCTGGTTTGTTATTACTACTTCCTGACTGGCAAAACCAATAAACGAAAACACCAGTGTTGAGCCCGAATTTATGGTTACGGTATATTGCCCCTTGCTATCGGTAGTTGTGCCTTTATGCGATACCTTTTCATAAACGCTAACGCCAGGCAACGGCAGGCCCTGATCATCAGTTACGGTACCTGATATTTTTACAGGTTCTTCGGTAACTTTATTACTTTGAGTTTTTGTTTTACTATTATTTGCGTATGCGGATGGTAAAAATGCAAACAGTATAACCAGGGCAGCACTTATCTTGATAAGATCTTTTTTTAAAAGATTGGGTATAATCTTTTTATACATATATTTAAATATTGATTGTTAATGGTAACTCCTTAAAGCATTGCAACCGCTTTTTCAGTTATTTGACAATTAATTCCCGGACCGGCAGAATATGAGGGTATTCGCCGGTTCATTATTTTCGCCGGGACGATTTTAGAATAAAAGGTTTTACTACATAGGCAATATTTTTATAGATTTTTAATAAATATCGTTTTAGTAACATTGCAATATTTAATATTTTACAATGAAATATTGCAGCTATTGAAAATATGTTAACGAAAAGCCAAATTTAATTCAATAAGCTTAAGCCAATAATGCCTGCATGTTAAGTTTATATTAACTATACAAAGTTTACATAGAACTAAACACGACTGATCTCAGATTCTTAAAATCAGCAAATGCATTTTACCAGGAGGTATTGGTAAATGTGATGTTATTTTTACGCGATGATGATACCGCTATCCCTTTATTATTATCACCCAGCAATGAAAAGCCTTCCAGTTCGTCCTCTTTACCGTCGATATTTATCTCTCTGATAACCTGCTGACTTCCAGCCTCAACTGATCTTTTCAGGTCTATATAGGTAAAGCGCCACATTCTGCCTTCCTTTTGGTTTTGAATAAGTACCAATATATTTTTTGATGGTATCCAATGCAGGTTTTGCACCCAGGCAGTACAATTGAATTTTTTATACAGTACACCTTTTTCACTTGTTTTCGCTGCCTTTTTTAAAGCCTCAGGGTCATACAGCCTAACTTCGTTACCATGGTCCCCATAATCGGCAGTGGCCACGTACCACTTATTATTATACTTTACATATTCGGGTCTTGTGCCTTGTATACACGCGTCATCATCAATGGTATTGATCAGGTTGCCGTCAAGCGTTCCGGTTTTCAGCAAACCTTTCCAGTCAATACAATAAATTACTGCCTTCCACTTGGTGCCCTCTTTATTCAGGCGGATAGAATTACCTATAAAAGTTGGCCCGGTAGCGTTATATGCAATGCCTGTTGGGTGATTGATTACATCCTGGCCATCCCTGGTTAGCTTATATTCCTTATTGACATAGGTAAGACTATCCCCAGTCAGTTTAAATTCCCGTATCATCCCTATTTCCCTGTCACCGTATAAAAAAATTCGTCCATTTTGATAGGAAATACCTTGGCATGCCCCTAACGAATCTATCGTAACAACACGTTTAACGGCCATATCAACGGTTTTATCAAAAAAAGCCGTGAGCCCGAGGCAAACCATGGCTACAGAAGCAAAAAACAATTTCTTCATGATGATATTTTTTTATTAACAATGCAGAATTTCAGCCTGTTACGGATCAAGCGGCTCATCTGCATCTATCTGCAAGGATTCAATAACCGGATAAAATTCCTGCTCGGTATCAGACAGGCGCTTGCCCAGTGTATAGGGAACGTAGCCCAGCTCTTTCTGGCATCTGGCCGCCATATTAGCAATAAAATAACTTTGTGATTTATCTGTAGAGGTGATACAAGGCTTGCTAAAAGGCATACCATAACGATATATGATACGTGCACAATTGCGCATGTTGGTAGTGGTATGCCTTGCATGAGGGTCAACCAGTATGGCATTCTCAGGTACGTGCAATTTTTCGACCATGAATTTCTTCATTTCATCGGCCTCACAATACCTGGTTTTATAAGGGTGTACTTTGCCGCCGGATGTCATGATGAACGGCGCCAGACCTTCAAAATATCTTAAAGCGGCCACCCGACAGCGCAACATACCTTCGGCACTTAATGCAACACCGTTCACATCGGGCCCTGCCCCGGGTACCAGTATCATAGTGTATTTATAATTGGCCCATTTGATGGTTTTGATCCGGTTGAACGCGTTTTTATTGGCCTTTAAGGTCATGGGTTCATCATTGGCAGCATCGCCCCTTTCGTTTATTTCGAGGCAATGCAAGGCGTAGTTCATGGATGGTACAAAGAACAGCGTTTCCTTTTTACTTTCGTCCATTATAGTTGCCGAAGCATCATAAACCAGGTTGAGGTACGATCGGCTCTTTACATTAAAGCTGATGGAATCAATTGCGGGGTAATTTGGCTTTTTACCTTCGGCGTAAACTTCGATAGCGTAGTTCACCGCTTTGACATCCTGTTCCCAGGCTTTAACCAGCAACTGTACAGGCGACAAACCTTTATACAGAATGTAAGTACCTGAGGGTATCAAATGCTGTTTCACCAGGTTGCCTAAAGCATTATCGGTTTTATACAAAGCGGCAAGCTTTTCGCCAACGGTTTTAATCTCGTCGTCACTAAACTTTATATATTGTGTAAAGCATAATGGCTCCTTGCAGGAAGTGAGCGACAGCTTTATACCATCAAGCTTATTTTGAGTAAGCTTTACAAGTTCAGGATCGGTACTTAACAGGTGTTTTGCCGCTGCGTTGTTTTGCAACAAAGTAAGCAAATAATAATTTTTAGTCTGCACAAAATCATTGCCTACCAGTTTATAATCCTGCCGGGCCGATTGGCCATAAGTATAAGAAACAACAAAGCAGCAAAGTATGAACAGGCACTTCTTAAAATTCATGGAGCAAAGGAACTTTTTTGTTATTAAGTGATGATTAACATTCATTAATCAAATTGAATAAGGTGTGACCATTGTTAAATGATCAATCATCGTCATCTTTCTTTTTTTGCTCCAATAACACAAAAGCGCTCCTTTTAGGGGCAGGCATTACAGAATGTTCGCCCTTTACTGATTTCCAAACTACCTCGTTCAGGTCCAAATCAGGTACGGCATCTTCCTTCGCAAAATTGAATAACTCAGACCGTTTGCTGCTTTCGTTTATGGCTATATTACGTCTTTCCAGGTCAACCTCAACAGGTTTCAATTGATATGGGGTTACATCTGCCTTGCTGGTAAAGCATTCATACAATGGCATAGCGCCTGCATCGTACTGGCTCATGGGCGGCAGGCCGAGTATCAGTTCCATGGTACGTAAAAAACCTGAAGTAGAGTACATGGTGTGTACCACCGCGTTTCGTTTTACATAAGGGCCTACTACAAACGCGGGCGAACGATGCGCGTCAATATGATCGGGGCCGTTTTGGGCGTCGTCTTCCAGTATAAACACAACCGATTCTTTCCAGATAGAACTTTGAGACAAATGTTCAATAAAACGGCCAATGGCCAGGTCATTATCAGCAACCGCCGCAACCGGTGATATTTTTCCTTTTTTTTGCCCGCTGGTATGATCGTTTGATATGCGGATAGTATTAAACTGCGGAACCGCGTTTATAGTAAGTAACGAGTCAAAATCATGCTGCCAGGCATCAACACGCACCTGGTCTTTAACATCGAGGTCAAAGCCGGGCGAATGTGCGCAAATATGCCCCTGTAAAGTTTTGATATTAGCTTTTCCGTCGTCGCTAAATTCGCCATAACTGCGATAGCTTATTCCGGCACGTTTGCAGTAATCCCATATAAAACCATCACGGGGGTAAGTAACCGGACGGCCGCCCTCAAAACTGGTACTGCCCCCGCGGCTGCCGTAACTTGTTGGCCACGTTTTTTCTATTACATCCGTTGCATAAGCCGCCATGCTCCAGTTATGCCCGTCGGCGCTAACTTCTGCATCTACATAAAAATTATCGAGCAAAACAAATTCCTTCGCCAGCGCGTGATGATTAGGGGTAACATGCTTGCCAAAAAGGCACAATGAAGTGTCGCCATTCCCTTCCGGCACATCACCTAAAACCTGGTCATAAGTGCGGTTTTCCTTTATAATATAAAATATGTGTTTTATAGGCGATTTTTCACCAAGCTTGCGCGGTACGGGGTTCCCTGCTTCGCCATCGGCCGTAATTGTTCTTTTATTTGTAAACGGAGTATTGGCATAAACCTGGCGTGTATATTGTTTTAGCTGGTCGGGTTTGGGAGCATCAATAAATGATAACGACCCTTTAAACAAACCCGCAATATATTGCAGCCTCCTGTTAGCTGTACTGCCGGTTTGGTATCCGCTGTTATCGGCTTTTGAAATGGGCTGCGGCCCCTGCGGATTGGCCATTGAGCTTAAACCTTTGCCGTTGGTTACCAGTATTTTGCTGCCCAACGTTTTCACGTTTGTAGGATACCAGCCTACCGGGATAAAACCCTGGCTTTTGCTGTAACCGGGTTTTGATACATCAAATACGGCAAGGCAATTATTATCGGCATTGGCTATGTACAACATTTTTTCATTAGCGCTAAGGGCCAGGCCATTTGTGGTTGAGCCCGTAAGCCGGGTTGGGTATAAGGTAGTGGCCACGGTTTCAATTACCTTACTGCTGTTGGTATTGATGATTGAAACCGTATTATCATTGGCATTTGCCACAAATAAATACGTTCCTTTTTTATTTAAAAGCAACTCATTGGGATGATCGCCGGTAGCTATTTTGCCGGTGATAGTTTGTGAAGCTGTATTTATAACCGCAACTGCCCTGCCCCCCCAAAGAGAAACATATAACTTAGTTTCATCAGGCGATAGCACACAGCTATAGGCAATTGCCGGTAATTGCACTTTATTAAGAATTTGCTTTGCCTGCGGATCAATAATATACAGTGTACTGTCCTCTTTGGTTACGGTATATAACCGGGTATTGCCTTTGTTAACCACAATGCCTGTTGGGCATATTTTATTTTTAGGCCACGGCGTTCCCAGTTTTATAGTATCAGCGTTGTTCAATTTATTACCCTGCAGATGGAAATCAAGTATCCAGTTATCATTACCGCCCGATGCGTACAGGTGTTTTTCGTCGCGGCTGAACGCCAGGCCATACCATGATTTACTCAATACCTTCTCATCCAGTAATTTTTCGCTCCTCGGATCTATAAGTTGTAATGATTGCGTGCTTTGGCCGTTGTTGGTAACTGCAAGTAACCTGCCTGAGGTGCTCAACTGCATGTTTAAAGGGAGGTCGCCAAGTGTTAACGAACGCCCTGCGGGGCTTAGTTTCCAACCGTTGGGAAGCAGTACCTGCCCGGTACCTTTTACTTTACCCGGAACTTGTGCTATGGAATAAACACAGGCCGACAGGCATATAACAATGACAGATATGGATTTTTTTATATAAATACTCATAAAAATAAGATCAAAACGGTGATTAATGTAAATTAAAAGAAACCTGCGCTCTTATGGTGTAACCATTTTGGGAGATTGTTGACAGGTCGCGTATGGCTTCGGAAGGAATCACATTACTGTGTGTAGCGTAAAAAATAGGTCCGCCACAAATTGAGAATCCAAATTTTGAACCTACAGGGGTATAATTAATTGATGGACCTACCAAAAGTTTAGCACCGCCTTCCGCCTCCTCCGAATCCCAGAAACCTTCCAGGTCCTGCCCTACGGCTTCTACCCCGCCAAAAAAGCTACCAGCAATACGATGATGAAATCCAACGCTGGTAACCAGGTCAATATCATCCCTGAATTTATCAAATGCTTTTTCAAAGCGCAGGTTACCGGTAAACTTCCATGAAGCGGCATCAAATGAGCCGGTAACCCGGCTGAATATAGATTTAACATTTGTCCAGTCGCGGCTTGCCCCCAGGCTTAAACCTATACGCGGGCCAAGCGGCTGTTTACCACCAATAAAGTCATGCATCAATTCGGCCTGTTGCGCGCTTGTGGTTCCTCCGTTTCGGGCAAAACCAACCGCGGCATTGGCATAAAACGTAAAGCGGTTACCCAGGTAACCTTTAACCGCCAGTTGCTGGTCAACACCGTTATATCCAAACGGGGCTGCTGCCCGCTCGCCATAACTGCCCGAATAATTTAAGCTCCAGTACGACGAAGTACCGGTAAGGGTATTCACAGAAAATAAAAACGGCTGAGGAGCATCCGCCACAAATTTAGCAGTGGGATTAATTGGCGTGGCGGTTTGTGCTTTGCCAGCCAGATTTAACAGTAATAGTGAAAACAAAAGGTAGAGTTCTTTTTTCATACGGCGCAATTAACTTTCTTTATATTAACCCACAGTTAGGTAAAAGTAAACTATATGTTTATGGGGTATACAGCTATAACTTTGTTACAAACCCGCCATATAAAACGGTGAGCTTTTACGTTCTTGCTTTCCTGAATGTAATTAACGATCCTATTACCACTCCTATGGCTATGCCTGCCTGCAAACTGTGTAATATAAGGCCGATGGCCATGCCAACAATTAATCCTCCGGCAAAGTATTCAGGTTTAATTTTCTTCACTTGATATAAAGTTAAAAGTTTAAAAAATAATTTGACGTACTTTTTTTGTTACTGACAGGCTGCTGTCACTTCGGACTTTAATTTTAACTTTATTATTCAGCATTTGTATATCCTTATGAAAGATCATCACCTGGCCAGTCAGCGAATTTATAACCAGCGAATTTACAATCCGGCTTTTCAAAAGCCCGAAGATGTTGTTAAACACATGGTAGCTATGCAGGCCCAGGACTATGCGGGCGCCAAATGGGCAGTGGGCCTGCGGATGCAAAACACCCATGAAAGTGTTATAGAACAAGCCATAAGCGAAGGTAAAATATTACGCACTCATTTGTTAAGGCCAACCTGGCACTTTGTTTTGCCCAATGATATACGGTGGTTGCTTACCCTTACCGCCCCGCGGATAAATGCAATAAATGCTGCTATGAGTAAAAAGTTTGAATTTACTGATGCCTTGTTTACCAAAAGCAATGTTGTATTGGCAAAAGCTTTACAAGGCAATAAACAACTTACCCGCCCAGAGCTTTTGGGTGTATTTGAACAGGCAGGGATTGCCACTAATGACCTGAGGTTTACCTTATTACTAATGAGGGCCGAACTTGACCAGGTAATTTGCAGCGGTGCCAGGGTTGGCAAGCAATTTACTTATGCTTTGCTGGATGATGTTGCACCAGCTGCCCTGCCGTTAACGCATGAAGAAGCCTTAACCAAACTCGCTTCGGGATATTTTACCAGCCGCGGCCCGGCCACGGTGCATGATTTTGCCTATTGGTCGGGCCTTACGGTAGCCGACGCGAGCATTGGATTGGAGAATGTAAAATCGCAGCTTGTTCATGAAACAATTGACGGCAAAACTTATTGGATGCCTAACAACGCTGAGGCAGTACCATCTAAAACCAAAGCCTATTTATTGCCGGCGTATGATGAATTTGCCATTGCTTATAAAAATCGTACCGCGTTGGTAAACCCTTTATATCTGAAACAGGCCCTTCACGTTGTTTTTGATCCCGCTATTATTGTTGACGACCAGGTAGTAGGCACCTGGCGCCGAACACTCAGGAAAAACACTGTTGATGTTGCCTTAAACTTATTTGGCAAACTTAATAAAGCTCAAACAAAAGCTGTTGAAATGGCTACAGCCAGATATCGGAAATTCCTGTTTTGAACCGGGGAATGTTTATCCGGGAAAATTGTCCATGCACTAACGAAATTCATCCATGTTGCAGCGTGCTTGCAGTATGCAACTTTGTATTGTCAATAACGACATACTAAAATTACTACAATGACACGTTTAAAAGCTTTAAACCCTGACCAAGCAACAGGTAAAACCAAAGAATTATTTAATGCAATACAAAGTAAACTGGGCGTAGTACCAAATATGATGCGTACAATGGGCAACTCTCCTGCCCTTTTAGAAGGTTATCTTAATTTTAGCGGCGCGTTAGCCCACGGAGCACTTGGAGCTAAAACCGGTGAGCTATTAGCACTGGCCATATCAGAAAATAACAGTTGTGATTACTGTGTATCCGCGCATTCTTATATAGGTGAAAAACTGGTTCACATTGGTGCCGATGCTATACAAGATGCCCGTAACGCAAAAGCTGCTGATACAAAAACAGAGGCCGCATTAAAATTTGCTACTATATTGGTTGCCAAAAAAGGTTTGGTAAGCGACAGTGATGTAGATGCTGTAAAAGCCGCCGGTTTTACCGAAGGCGAAGTTGGTGAAATTGTTGGCCATGTTGCTTTGAATATATTAACCAATTATTTTAATAACACAGCAAATACCGATATTGACTTCCCTGTAGCGAAACCATTGCAGGTGGTTGAAGCATAAGCAGTGGCAAGGGAAACGAATTAAGAATCCTGAAAAAGTATCTTTAAATTCGATAATCTGCTATCTGATTTGCGTTCAAAACAGCAGTTACGCTAAAAGTCAATGGTTAACGCCTTGACTTTTAGCGTATTTTTTAATTTCTTGAACTATAATAATTACCAAGTCATGAACTATTCAAAAATTGCCTTTACCGATGCTGTAAAAAATTTCCAGGAACGCTACGGCAGCCGGGCAAGTTACGGGCGTATGGAGGAACACAGATATGCTGACGGACTAACCGAAAGCGAAAAAGAATTTATAGCCAATCAGGATAATTTCTACATGGCCACCAACAGCGAGAGCGGTTTTCCCTATATCCAGTTTCGCGGAGGGCCAAAAGGTTTTTTGAAAGTACTTGATCATGAAACACTGGGCTTTATTGACTTTGGCGGCAACAGGCAGTATATTTCTGTTGGTAACCTGGCCACCAACAATAAGGTATCACTGTTTTTGCTTGATCAGGCGGCTAAAGCAAGGCTAAAGATATTTGCCGAAGCCAGTGTTTTATCCATTGAAGATAATCCTGAACTGTTTGATAAACTTGATCTGGATGACTATAAATTTAAGCCAGAAAGAATAATTTTGCTGAAAGTTGCCGGTTATGACTGGAACTGCCCGCAGCACATTACACCCCGATATACGCTTGAAGAGATACAGGAGGAATTTATGGCTCAACATGAGTATATTGACAAGCTTAGAAAAGAAAACGCGGCCCTGAAAGCACAGTTAAATCAATAAATGGCAGACCTGCAAAATACATTCACAATGGTTGATCCAATTAATGGCAACCTCGCTTTTAAACTGTTTTGGTTTGAAAACAACAGCTATTTTGATCATCTACAACGTAATAATTATTTTTCAGTGATCTGGATTAAAGAGGGATCGGGCAAATTAAAGTCAGATTTTTCGGAGTATGATTTCGATGCCAATACGCTGCTGGCCTTTACCCCTTACCAGCCTTTTATGCTGGCTTCAGATAAAAACCTGAGCGGTGTGGCTATACAATTTCATCCCGATTTTTTCTGCATCCACAAACATCATAAAGAAGTATCATGCAGCGGAATTTTGTTTGATAATATTTATCACCCTCCGTATGTGAATGTTGACATGGCCAGTGCAGCTACATTTAATATGATGCTTAGCCAGATAAAAGCCGAAATGGGAAATAAGGCGATGGCGCAATACGAAATACTGGTATCATACCTTAAAATATTCCTGATCACTGCCTCGCGCTTAAAATCGGCTCAACAAGCTATTGAACGCAAACCTGATAGTGAAAATAAAGAGCCATATATATTGCATGATTTAAAGGAAGCAATTGAAATTCATTTTAAAACCAAACACAGTGCAAGCGATTATGCCGATATGCTCAATATCTCGGCCAAGGCACTTGCGCGTATCACCAAAACACATTTCAATAAAACCATCAGCAATCTGATTGCCGAACGCATTATTATTGAAGCCAAGCGTGAATTATATTTGACCAATAAACCCATAAAAGAGATTGCCTATGAGCTGGGTTATGAGGATGAGTATTATTTCAGCAGATTTTTTAAAACCAATGCCGATGTTTCGCCGCAATTGTACCGCGATACAGTTGGTTTTGGCCGGGCAAGCGCATAAATTAAAACTTATCATATTATATTTGGTTATCCTACTAAAAACCTGTTATCCATGCCCGAATTACCCGATCTGCAAGCATTCAGCCACAATCTGAACAAAAAATTAGCCGGAAAAACGGTTAAACAAATAGCTGTTATCAATGCTAAAAAACTTAATGTTAGTCACAAAGAGCTGCAGGATAAACTTGCAGGGCAAAAGCTTGATGAAGTATACCGCGAGGGCAAAGAGCTTTATTTAAAGTTTTCAAAGGGCGATATCCTGGGATTGCATTTGATGCTGCATGGCAAACTTTTTTTGTTTAAGGATAAGCATGAAAACAAATATCCTATTATTGAACTGTATTTTAACGATGATACAGGCCTTGTGCTTACAGATTTCCAGGGCATTGCCACCCCAACTTTAAACCCCGAAGATAAAGACGCGCCTGATGCATTATCAAAAGACGCGGGTGTTGATTACTTAACCGCCCGGTTGCAAAAAACTAAAACTAATATTAAAACTGTACTGCTTGACCAAAAGATCATAAGAGGCATTGGGAATGCTTATGCCGACGAAATACTGTGGCATGCTCGTATATCACCATTTTCTGCAAGCAATAAAATACCAGCAGATAAGGTTAAACAACTGGTTAAATCAATTCACAGTGTATTGAAGGAGGCTGAGAAACAAATCATTAAGGCCAACCCGGATATTATTAGCGGCGAAATACGGGATTTTATGAACATCCATAACGCTAAGAAAACGAAGAGCCCAACTGGTGCGGAGATCCAGGTTAAGGATGGCTCCCGAAAAACATATTATACCGAAGAGCAGGAATTATATAGCTGATTTGGGGTTATTATCCATCATAATGAAAACATGTGGTTACGAGGACGAGGCGATCTCGTCGGTAACTGAAGAGATTGCCACCTTATCGTTGCAATGAGGTATTAAATAATAAATTACTTTAGCTTCTTTACCAGCACATTAAAATCTGCCCCTACTACGGGCATCTTTTTCCATTCGACATCCGGGCCTTTTTTATAATAAGTGCCACCATTTAGTAGGCCACACGAAAATCCAAGGCTTTTTCCGGGTATTGTACTTAAAAATTCAACAGAAACCAATAGCTCTCCCTTTACTTCAATTTTGTAAGGCGAAAGGTCAACGCTGATCAACTGGTTACTGGTTAACGGGGTATTGGGATCCTTTTCCCTTGTTATTGATCCCTTTATATCTTCCTTAACCAGGTTATCACCCTGCGGCAATCTATCGCCCATGGCATACACATTCACTTTAAAGGGGATGGTATCCTTACCCAAATTGTCGACATGAAAAGTAAGCTTGAGCAATTCAACCGGTTTGTGACCCGCATTCATCTTAATACCTACCTGGCCGCCCTGCACAATATTGAAGCTATTATTGGTTGTTCCTGAGCGGGATTTATTACCAATTGTTTTGGTTTTGTCCTGAGCCCGTACATTTAAAGCCAAAAAGCAAATAAAACAGGTAAAAAGTAATTTAAGGTTTGCGGTTGTTTTTTGAGGCGACATACTTATTTTAAAAAATTTAAAAAATATTAATTAAATGGAAGACGAGGATATGCGCCTATTGGTTGCACAGGTATTGCTATTATTTTCTGATCATTTTGTAATGCTTTATACCGGCTTCTTCAAACTCAGGGCCTGTTTTTTCAAAATTAAATTTCTCATACAATGACATAGCCTGTATCTGTGCATGTAAATAAACATAACCGGCGTCTGCTGGCAAATCGTTTAAAGCGGCCTGTACCAGGGCCTGTCCTACTCCAAAACCTCTGAATTTTTGCAATACTGCAAAACGTTCCAGTTTATAGCCTTTTTCTGTTTTTCGCCAGCGGCAAGCTCCCGCCGGTTCACCGTCAACAGTGGCCAAAAAGTGGTTTGATTCATCCTCAAACTCCCATTCCAGTTCGGGCGGGCAATTTTGTTCCACAACAAAAACCTCGCGTCTTACAGCGAATACTTTATCAAGCTCGGTTTGCTCAGTTACTTTTTTTACTTCTAACTTTAAGTTTGTGTGCATTGTAATGTGGCCTGGTTTTTAGTATGTCTAATTTAGCGGTATGGTTTTCTTCAGCTGCATCAATAGAGTGTGTACAGGTAATGTCGTCTTCCTGTTGCGCCAGGACGGCCAACCGAACATAAAACTTATGCAGCTGATCAAGTTCTTCTTCGGTAATATCCTCAATATCAACCATACGGTTACTCGCGCCCTGGTGTGAGGCCAGCAATTCATTTAATTTTAAATGTATCGCCTTTGAATCCTTATTCTGCGATTTCTGGATCAAAAAAACCATTAAAAAGGTAACCACTGTGGTACCCGTATTAATAATAAGCTGCCAGGTGTCAGAATATTTAAATATAGGGCCGGTAATGCCCCATACTATGATAATACCTATGGCAATTAAAAAGGCGTAAGAACTGCCTGTTGCTATAGTAGCCCAATTGGCAAATTGTTCAAATAAATTCTTCTTTTTTGTGGGCATGGTAGTAGGATTTATTATATAATATGGTAATAGAGTTTATTATACAATTATAGAAACAACAAAGCGCCGATACAACAACTGTATTGGCGCTTTGTTAGTATAAATGCGGGCTTATAATTTGCTGTTTACATCAACACAATTCAAATCTTCAAAAGCAGCAGCTAATCTTTTCACAAAAGTTTCTTCGCCCTTACGTAACCATACACGCGGATCGTAATATTTTTTGTTCGGAGAATCTTCGCCCTCTGGGTTACCTATTTGATGTTGCAGGTAAGCTTCTTTTGATTTGTAATAATCTTTTATACCTTCCCAGTATGCCCATTGCATATCGGTATCGATATTCATTTTAATGGCACCGTATGAAATGGCTTCGCGAATTTCTTCCTGGCTTGAACCAGAACCACCGTGAAATACAAAGTTGATAGGTTTTTCGGATGTTAAGCCAAATTGTTTTTTTACATACTCTTGTGAGTTATGTAAAATTACCGGCTGCAATTTAACGTTACCTGGTTTATAAACACCATGCACGTTACCAAAAGCGGCAGCAACGGTAAAACGCGGGCTTACCTTTAAAAGGTGCTCATATGAATAAGCAACATCTTCTGGCTGGGTATATAAACGTGAACTGTCAACATCTGTGTTATCAACGCCGTCTTCTTCGCCACCGGTTACGCCTAATTCAATTTCCAGTGTCATACCTAATTTAGCCATGCGGGCCAGGTATTTTGCAGAAATTTCAATGTTTTCTTCAATAGGCTCTTCAGAAAGATCAAGCATATGCGACGAAAAAAGTGGTTTGCCTGTTTCAGCAAAGAATTTTTCGCCATGATCCAATAAACCATCTATCCATGGTAAAAACTTCATGGCAGCATGGTCTGTATGTAAAATTACGGCCACACCATAGTGTTCGGCCAGTAAATGAACATGCTTAGCCGCCGATACAGCGCCTAAAATACAGGCCTGAAGTTTTGAATTATCCAATGATTTACCGGCATAAAATTGTGCGCCGCCATTTGATAGCTGAATAATTACCGGGGAGTTTACCAGCTTAGCTGTTTCCATAACTGCATTAATGGTATTTGTACCAATAACGTTTACTGCCGGTAAAGCAAACTGGTGCTTTTTAGCTACTTCAAATAGTTCCTGCACTTGATCGCCGTGCAGAACACCTTTATAATTTTTTAAATCCATGAGCTTTTATTTGGGCCTCGAAGTTATAAAATTTCTTGGTTTTAAGTTATAAATAGATAAGAGATTTTAGATAAGGGATTTTGGTGTAAGCAAGGTACTTAAGCAAAAAATGACTAAAGTTGTCTTATATCTGATATCTAAAATCTTATATCTAAATTATTTTTTCGTTTCTTTGTAATCAATTGAAAGAGCTCGACATAGATATGGCATGGTTTAAACGAGAGTTGAAAGGGATAATTACGACTACTGAGGAAAAGAAAGAAGCCCCAGATGGCATCTGGAATAAATGCCCTAATTGTAAGAAACCCCTGCATTATTCTGAGCAGGTTGAAAATCAATATGTTTGCCACTACTGTGGCTATCACCTGCGCATTGGTTCAAAAGAATATTTTGCGGTACTATTTGATAATAACGAATTTACAGAGTTGTTTACCGATCTTACGTCAGGTGACCCGCTGCATTTTGAGGATACTAAAAAGTATACCGACAGGCTAAAGGAAACTCAAACTAAAACCGGCTTAAAGGATGCCATACGTGCAGGAGCCGGTAAAATTGACGGGCAGGACCTGGTAATAGCCTGTATGGATTTTAATTTTATTGGCGGTTCCATGGGATCGGTGGTTGGCGAAAAGATAGCCCGCTCAATTGATTACTGTATTGCTAATAAAGTTCCATTCCTGATGATCTCAAAATCAGGCGGGGCGCGAATGATGGAAGCCGCCTTCTCTTTAATGCAGATGGCCAAAACATCGGCCAAACTTGCTTTATTGTCACAAGCTAAAATACCGTATATTTCGTTACTAACTGACCCAACCACGGGAGGTGTTACAGCATCATACGCTATGCTTGGCGATATCAATATTGCTGAGCCGGGAGCACTGATAGGCTTTGCCGGGCCGCGGGTTATTAAGGAAACAATTAAAAAAGATTTGCCCAAAGGGTTCCAGACTGCTGAATTTGTTCAGGAGCATGGCTTTTTAGATTTTATTGTTGACCGCAGGGAAATGAAAGAGAAGTTGGCGTCGTTTATTAAAATGATGGCTAATTAAAAGAATCATAAAATAACAAAACAGGCTATCCAGTTTGGATAGCCTGTTTTGTTTGTAATAATGCGGCATGTTACCGCCCAATTGACCCTTCCAAAGCGCCTCCGCCTTCCACATTCTGATCGGGAAGATCGGCAAGGCTTCCGTCCTCATGTAACACCTTAAAGTGTTTTTTATGAGGCCCATACTTTTCAAGGTAATCTTCACATTGATTGATACTGCTATCAATATTCTTGTTAAATGCCCTTGCTTCATTAATGTTACCCTGCTTCTTAGCAGGTTCAAAACTGCTGTACATCATGGTCTTACCCCCTATCTTAGGTTAAATTAAATACCCTCCGTACCCGGCTCATGGCCTACCATTCTGCCGGTTGTACGTCCTTGCGGCCGACTCTCAAAATCGGCTTTAGACGGTCCTTCTGATGGGAATTCTCTTTTATCGGGAGGCGTAACATCATTCTGTTCGCTGTATGAGGTATTGGCTCCTTCTTCTGGTTGATTTACTTCTGATTGCTGGTTGTAGCCAGTGCCTTCGTTTTCTGATTCGCCTTCTTCAGGTATTTCGTTATCGTCATCCTCGACGGGCAATTCATCAGGCTGGTCATATTCTTCGTCCTCATCATTCAGGTCCTGTTGATTAAACGTAGGTTCCAGATCATTAGTATAGTCGTCCTCGTCTTCTTTTAGTTCATCACCGTCAAGATCGCTGCTTGAAAAAGCATCTTCATTCTCATTATAAGCGTCGTTTGTATTGTCGTAATCATTACGATCGTCCTGGGGATCCCAGGTTTGTTCATTATTCAAAATCATAGGTTTTAATTTAGTTGTTAATTAATAAACCTATGTTATTGCTATATTGTTTCAACTTTATCGAAATAAGAAAATAAATTTCATCACGAAGAAATAATGAGCTGAGCAAAAAAAGCTTGCCATCCTAAAAGCGGGAAGGCAAGCCAGTAAAAATTTTTAATGATACGCTTATGCGTTCACCAGGCAAAGCTCGCGAATTTTGGCTACCGTATAATCAACTTCCTCGCGGGTGTTGTACTTTGAGAAAGAGAACCGGACAGACGGACGGGATGAACTGGCGCCAATAGCAGTAAGCACATGCGAGCCAATATCAGTGCCTGAACTGCAGGCACTGCCACCTGACGCCGATATACCGGCAATATCAAGGTTGAACAGCAGCATATCTCCCATCTCCATTTCGGGAAAAGCGACATTTAATACGGTATACAGGCTTTTATCAGCATCGGTTTCACCATTAAAGGTAATTCCGGGTATTTGGTCAGTTAACTTACCCATCATATAGGATTTTAAGCCCTGGATATGCTGGCGATGATGCTCCATTTCTGAATAGGCTATTTCAAGCGCTTTGGCAAGACCAACAATACCATAAATATTTTCAGTACCGCCGCGCATATTACGCTCCTGCGCACCACCATAAATAAATGGTTTTATTTTAATACGATGATTTATATGTAAAAAGCCAACCCCTTTTGGCCCGTGAAGCTTATGCCCGGCACAAACTAAGAAATGTGCTTTGAGCTTGCTTAGGTCATGCTCATAGTGCCCCATAGTTTGCACGGTATCACAATGGTATATGGCGTTATATGCTTCACATAGGTCGCCGATGCGCTGCATATCTGAAAGGGTACCAATTTCGTTATTGGCATGCATAATAGATACAAAACTGCGTTCGTTATCTTTTAACAGCGTTTCCAGGTGGTCATAATCAACATTGCCCTTGCTGTCAACGTCAACAAAGCTTAGTTTAATGATACCTGATCTTTCCATGGCTTCCAGCGTGTGGATTACCGCGTGGTGTTCAATATGACTGGTGATGGCATGTGTTATCTGATGATCAACAATTCCGCAGCGGATGGCGGTATTATCGGCCTCGGTACCGCTTGAGGTGAAAAATATTTCGGCAGGTGATGTATGTAGTAAGCCGGCAATTGTTTTACGTGCCCTTTCAATAAGTGTCCTTGCTTCGCGGCCATGCGCATGAATAGATGACGGATTACCATAATGGTTCTCCATAACCTTGTACATCTCTTTTAAAACCTCAGGATCAAGCGGCGTAGTGGCAGCATTATCAAAATAAACACGCATCTTTTTAACATTGAAATAGTGAATTATTGATTTTTAAGGGCTACAGAATATCAAATTAATAATCCGGTAACCAATAAATCAACAATTAGTTCACTTGTAAAACTTCTTTTATATCGGCAATTATTTTATTTGCCAGGCCATTTGCTACCGTTTCTGAATTACCTTCAGAATAAATTCTGATAATAGGTTCGGTATTTGACTTACGCAAATGTACCCATTCTTTATCAAATTCTATTTTCAATCCGTCAATTGTGCTATGTGGGTGTTTGCTGTACTTCTCCTCAATCTTAACTAAAAGGGCGTCGATGTCCATTCCCGGCGTTAATGTTATTTTATTTTTTGAAATAAAATAACCCGGATATGACATACGCAGGCTTGAAATTGACTTGCCATACTTAGCCAAATGAGTTAAAAACAAAGCTATGCCAACCAATGCATCGCGGCCATAATGCAATTCGGGATATATTACGCCCCCGTTGCCCTCGCCACCTATCACCGCGTTCACCTCTTTCATTTTGTTAACTACGTTCACTTCGCCAACTGCGGCGGCATGGTATTCGCCTCCTTCCTTCTCGGTAACATCACGCAGCGCCCTGGTTGATGACAGGTTTGATACCGTATTGCCTTTGTTATTCTGCAAAACATAATCGGTTACAGCTACCAGGGTATATTCCTCGCCAAACATGTTTCCATCCTCGCAAACAAAGCACAACCGGTCAACATCCGGATCAACCGCTATCCCTAAATGAGCTCTTTTAGCCTGTACTTCTTTTGAAAGGTCAGTCAGGTTTTCAGGCAAAGGCTCCGGGTTGTGCGGAAAATTACCATCCGGCTCACAATAAAGCTCATGAACAGTTTCAACGCCCAGCGCCTGCAGTAAGGCCGGTATAAAAATGCCGCCCGTTGAGTTAACGCAGTCAATCACCACACTAAACCTGGCTTTTTTTATTGCCGCCACATCAACCAGCGGAAGCGCCAATATCAGGTCAATATGCTTTTGTAACCAACTGTTATCCAAGGTAACTTTACCCAGGTCGTTCACATCGGCATATTTAAAATCGCTGTTCTCAGCCATTTCAAGTACTTCTTTACCATCGGTATCACTTATAAATTCACCGGCGGCGTTCAGCAATTTAAGGGCATTCCATTGTTTAGGATTGTGGCTTGCTGTTAATATGATACCCCCTGCCGCATTTTCGCCGGTTACGGCAACTTCTACGGTTGGTGTTGTTGATAAACCAAGGTCGATCACATCAATGCCAAGGCCCAGCAAGGTGCCTGTAACCAGGTTATTTACCATGGTACCTGAGATGCGTGCATCCCGGCCCACAACAATTTTTTTTATTCCCGATTTTTTTACGGCCCAGGCTCCGTACGCCGATGTAAATTTTACAATATCCAATGGTGTTAAGCCATCGCCAACAGCGCCTCCTATGGTGCCCCGTATCCCTGAAATAGATTTTATAAGTGTCAAAATTATCTTGTTTTGGTGAGCAAAAGTAAAAATATTTAAACGATAAGCTGTGTAAAAATGTGCACAATTTGCTTATTAAACATCTATTTGCGTCAAAAATTATAACGCAATCGTTTGTTTAATAATGTTTTGACTTTTCACCTTTTCATGGCAAAGCACAAATGCAACAAAGTTACAATATGTATTTAAATTGTAAATTCTTCGGGTATTTGCCGGCATTAACTATTATCGCATCAATGTTGTTTAAAGTAATTAATACCTTTGGCAATTAAGTTTAATACCATATTTGCTGGCTTTTAATTTTTACCTGAAATACACCAATGCCTGAACATTTTTTGCAGCTCGACCGGCATTTATTTTATTTTATTAATCATGACCTGTCAAACCCGTTTTTTGACTTGATCATGCCGTTATTGCGTAACCCCAGGTTTTGGATCCCCTTGTATATTTTTATTATTGGTTTTTGTATTTATCATTATAAAAAACAGGGCGCCATTATCATCATATTGCTGGCTTTGGCTGCAGGCTTTGCCGATTTTACCAGTGCAAGCATTATTAAATATAATGTAAAAAGACTGAGGCCCTGCCGTGATCCTGTCGTTGCTCAAACCGACATTAGCCGGGTGCCCTGCGGAATGGGTTACAGCTTCCCTTCTACCCATGCTACCGACCATTTTGCCATGGCCATATTTTTAAGCCTTGTTTTTTTCAAAAAATGGCGATGGATATGGTTTTGGACAATATTATGGGCCGGGCTCATTTGTTTTGCCCAGGTTTATGTTGGTGTGCACTTTCCTGTTGATGTGCTTTGCGGCGCATTGTATGGTTCCCTGGTTGGCGCATTGTTTGCTTTCATTTTTAAAAAATTACAACCCTCTTTTTAATGGCTGCCTGGAAAATTGTTTTATTATTTTTTAGTGCCTTTTGCGGCGGCACATCTGTGTTTTTCTTTAAGGGCGATAATCATAAAACCCTGAAACTGGTACTGGCATTTAGCGGAGCATATCTGTTTGGCATCACCGTTCTGCATTTAATTCCCGACGCTTATCATGGCAACGATAACTGGGTTGGTGTTTTTATACTCGCGGGCTTTTTATTCCAGATCATATTGGAGCAGTTTTCAGACGGTATTGAGCATGGGCATATGCACAAACCAAAGCATGATCATGTGGTATTTCCACTGGGCATTATGGTTAGCCTTTGCCTGCACGCTTTTTTAGAAGGGATGCCGCTTGCACAGGGCAACCAGGACCAGCTGGTTTATGGCATTGCACTGCACCATATACCAGCCGCCTTTGCGCTGGCAACCGTTTTGCTTACCAACCGCCAAAATAAAAGGAATACCATACTTTTTATAACCTTATTCGCTATAATGGCTCCTGCCGGTTATTTTTTTAGTACAGCCTTAAGCAATGGTGATATTGGTAATTTACAACATTATTTTAACCGTATTATGGGTGTTGTAATAGGTATATTCCTGCATATATCAACTACCATTCTTTTTGAGTCAAGTGCCGATCACCGGTTCAATCTGCGTAAAATGATAGCTGTATTGCTGGGTGTAGCTATTGCATTGGCGGGGTTTGTAGGCGAACTTTAACCCCAACCGACTCAATTTATACTTTCCAGCATTTTAATGTACAGTTCTATACCTTCCTGTATTTCATCCACATAAACAAACTCATCAGCTGTATGGGAACGTGCTGAATCACCGGGCCCAACTTTGATAGACGGGATATCCAGCAATGATTGGTCTGACGTTGTTGGCGAGCCATAAGTGGTGCGCCCAAGCGCGATACCTGCTTGCACTATAGGATGCTCTTGGGGTATAGATGACGGTTTTAGCCGTATAGAACGCGGGTTAACATCGCAGCTTACATGCTGCCTGATGATGTCCAATACTTCTTCGTTGCGATAAGCATCGGTAACCCTTACATCAACGGTAAAAGTACAGCTGGCCGGTACTACATTATGCTGCGACCCTGCATTGATTATAGTAACCGACATTTTTATAGGCCCAAACACTTCTGATTCTTTTGGAAATTTAAAGCTACGGAACCATTCAATATCTGTTAAAGCCTTATAAATGGCGTTGTCACCCTCTTCGCGGGCAGCATGGCCGGCACGGCCATGTGCAACACAATCCAGCACCATTAGCCCCCGTTCGGCAATGGCAAGCTGCATCAGGGTAGGCTCTCCTACTATACCAAATTCCAACTTCCCTAATTCCGGAATAATCAATTCCAGGCCGTTCACGCCGGATATCTCTTCTTCGGCTGTGGTGGCCAGGCAAAAATTATATTTTAAATTTTCTTTATCATGAAAATAAAGGAACACCGCGATAAGCGATACCAGGCAGCCACCAGCGTCATTACTGCCAAGGCCGTAAAGTTTGCCATCCTCAATTTTAGCATCATACGGATCACGTGAGTAGCCTGAATTAGGCTTTACCGTGTCATGATGAGAGTTGAGCAAAATAGTTGGTTTCCCGGCATCAAAATGTTTGTTCCAGGCCCAGATATTATTCATTTTCCGATGGGTTACAACGCCATGTTGCTGCAGAAACTCGTTGATCAGATCGGCGGTGCGGTCTTCCTCTTTGCTAAAGGATGGTATGGATATTAATTGTTGCAGTAACGTTACTGCCAGTTGAAATAAATTATTGTTATCGGCCATATATGCAGGCATATCCTATAGTGGTGAGGGGCAAAATTAATACTTTTTTCTTCATCGGGCGTCAGTTACACTTATTGACAAACGAAATAACCATTACCGTGTTATCTGCCAGTGCCAAAAAACTTTCCCGATCCCTTATTCATCCTCCATTTTTGAATGTTTGCGGGTATCATTCATGGTGGTATATAATATAAGCGATAAGGCTATGCAAATGGTTACATACCAGTAAAACCATTGCTGGTGATGCCCGTTTTTAAACAACAGGGCTATATACTCGGCAGTCCCCCCAAATAATGATACGGCAATAGCATAAGGAAAACCCACCCCCAACGCACGTACATTAGCCGGAAAAAGCTCTGCCTTAACTACCGCGTTGATGGAGGTATAACCACTAATGATGATTAAGGCACATAATATCAGGGCAAACGCCACCCAAACATCTTTGGTTTCGCTTAAAAGAGTAAGTATAGGGATAGTAGTGAGTGTGCCCATTACTCCAAAACCGATCAGCAACGGTTTTCGGCCTACCTTGTCAGACAGCAAACCAAATACTGGCTGCAATAACATAAAAACCGCGAGGGTAAGGGTTGATACCATGGTGGCGCTGCTTTTGCTGAAGCCCGAAGTGTTAACCAGGAACTTTTGCATATAAGTAGTAAATGTATAAAAGGCAAGCGTTCCACCTGCTGTTAATCCTATAACTGTAAATACGGCTTTGGGGTGTTTAGCCAATGCACGCAATGTACCTTGAGTGGAGCGGTCATGATGATCCTCATTTTTAAAAGAGGCCGACTCCTGCAAACTGCGTCTTAGATACATGGTAATAACAGCTAAAAAAGCGCCGATACCAAAGGGGATGCGCCAACCCCAGTCATGCAGCTGCTGTTCGGTTAAAAAAATGCGCTGCAATAAAACCAGAATACCCAATGCCATTAACTGGCCCATAATAAGTGTTACATATTGAAAACTGGAATAAAAACCACGATGTTTTTTCCCTGCCATTTCGCTCAGGTAGGTCGCGCTGGTGCCATATTCGCCGCCAACGCTTATTCCCTGTATAATGCGGGCAAGCACTAATAATATGGGTGCAAGCACTCCTATTGATCTGTAACCCGGGGTAATGGTAATAATAAGCGAACCTACACTCATTAGCAATACCGATGTTGTTAAGGCTGTTTTACGGCCATATCTGTCGGCAAAAGTGCCCATGAGCCACCCACCTATAGGCCGCATTAAAAAGCCAATAGCAAAAATACCGGCTGTGTTTAATAGCTGTACGGTTTGATTGTCTGACGGAAAGAACGCGTCAGAAAAATACAGGGAAAACGCGGTATACACATACCAGTCATACCACTCAACCAAATTGCCCAATGAACCACCAATTATTGATTTTATTCTTCCTCCTGTTGTTTTGGGTATTACTTTAGTTTGTTCAATCATAGCATGACATTGGTATCTGATAAATGTAAGGGATAATTTTATTGATATTACTAAAAATCAACGAAATCGGAGCTTTCAAAAAATCATTAGTGAAAATTCAAAAAATCATATTAAGCAACATCTAAAATCCCTACCTTGTTTCATGCTTTTTACAGAGGACTTTTTGCACTATGTATGGAAATTCAGGCTGTTTGATCATGCAAAACTGCAAACTGATGACGGTGAAGAATTGGAGGTTTTTTCGGCGGGAATGCACAATACCGACTCGGGCCCCGATTTTCATAATGCCCGTATCAGGATAGGTGAAACCGTTTGGGCCGGGAATGTTGAAGTGCACCTTTCAGCTTCAGACTGGCAAAAGCACGGCCACACCACCGATAATGCTTATGAAAATGTGATATTGCATGTGGTTTATCAGAATGATGAACCGCTAACCTTACCCAATGGCCGTAAAGTACCAACTTTACAATTAAAGGACCGTATACCTGCCGAACTTTATAATCGTTACCATCAAATGGTTTTCGGGCAGCAAAGTATAATTCCCTGCGAAAACAGTATTGCCGGTATTGATAAGCTGATCATGAATAATTGGCTTACTCGTGTTTTGATTGAACGATTGGAAACACGCTCAAAAGCAGTTATAGATAGGTTAAACCTTTATAGAGGCGACTGGGAAGAGACGTTTTACCAGTTTCTAGCCGCAAACTTTGGTTTTAAAACTAATGCGCTGCCCTTTGAATTGCTGGCGAAATCATTACCGCAGCTTATCCTGGCCAAACACAAAAATAATCCCATGCAAATTGAGGCACTCATATTTGGGCAGGCCGGCTTTTTAGAGGGGGAACTTCAGGATGAATATCCGCTTAAATTAAAAGAAGAATATAGTTTTTTACGAAAGAAGTATAACCTAAAACCTATTGAGAATCATTTATGGAAATTTATGCGGCTGCGGCCTCAAAATTTCCCAACCGTCAGGCTGGCGCAATTCGCGGCACTGATAGTGCAGTCAAACCATTTGTTTTCCAAAATTCTCGAGATAAAAGATATTAACGCGTTAAGGGCCCTCTTTACTGATGTTAAGGTAAATGAATACTGGGACAATCATTACCGGTTTAATGTGGCATCAAAACCATCAGCCAAAACCCTCGGAGCTTCATCAATTGATATATTGTTGATAAATACGCTGGCGTTGTTTCTGTTTAGCTATGGCAAACAGCACCAGCAACAGCATTATATAAGCAGAAGTTTGAAATTATTGGAAAATTTACCGGCCGAACAAAACAATATTACCGAAGATTTTATTACCTTAGGAGTGAAAATAAACAATGCATTTGAGTCGCAGGCCCTGCTGGAGTTGAAAAATAATTATTGTAATTATAAGAAATGCCTGCAATGTGGCGTTGGTAATAAGATATTAAAACTTGCCTGAAAATGATACAGAGAATACTTACTTTTTTTGAACGGTACTCATTTGGTGTTTGCACCTACCTTGGCGAACGATTTAATGTTTCTATCTCAAAGATCCGATTGTTTTTTATTTACTCGTCTTTTCTCGCGGTAGGGTTTCCACTTATATTTTATTTCTTCGCGGGTATTGTACTGGATATACGCAACTACGTTAAGCGCCGCCATACGGGGGTGACAGACCTTTAAACGCTAACTGGAGCGGCTAATATAAATAGCCGATCACTTAGCTGTGATTTCTGAACAACTCACATTACACCAGCCTTCCTGTTTTTACGGCATCCTGCAGATGACGTACCTTAAACTTGGGTTTATAACAATATTGAGCCAGTTGCTTTACCCAAGTGCTATTGTAACCAAACATTAATTTTATCATCCGTACGCGGGTTGAGCCTTTGGGGTAGCCATACTTGTACCAGCTAAATTTGGATTGGTCAAGCTTAAACTGGTCGGCAAAATCAGCAAGGAAAAGATCGATCTCAATATCAAAAATATCAAGATCTAAATCGATGCTGGTATCCAGGCTCAAGCTACCCGGGTCTACATGATTCAGCTTATAGCGGTCGCAATAATCAACAATAAATTCTTTTAACGGTGGCAGTACTTCTTCCATTTTAAACGAATATAGTTTTGACCATTTTGGATATATGACGCGGTTTTAAAAATTAGGTTGCATCTGTAAATACTTTATTTTAAAAAAAAGGTTACAGTAAATGATCAGATTATATATTGTTTAAATGACACAATAACCTTTATGCTAAATAATTAAAGCTGTATGATTATTATTGCAGTACAGATAATGCAGGCATATGAAACTAAAAGTAATAGCTTTTGACGCAGATGATACCTTATGGGTAAACGAGCCTTATTTTCAGAATACCGAAAAAAAGTTTTGCAGCCTGCTCGAGGATTTTTTACCGCAGCATACTGTATCAAACGAACTTTTTAAGATAGAGATTGAGAATTTACCGCTTTATGGATATGGCATAAAGGGATATATCCTGAGCATGATAGAGGCCGCGTTAAAAATATCTGATAAAAAGATAAGCATTGATGCAATTGATCTGATACTGGAGTATGGAAAAGAAATGCTCAATGAGCCCATTGAACTTTTGGACGGTGTAGAAGAAGTACTGGCAACTTTAAAAAAGCACTACAGACTGGTTGTTGCCACGAAAGGCGATTTGCTTGACCAGGAACGCAAATTAAAAAAATCGGGGCTTGCACATTACTTTCACCATATCGAGATCATGTCTGACAAGCGCGAAGATGACTATACTAAGCTGATAAAGCACCTCGATATTAACTCCAATGAATTTATGATGGTGGGCAATTCTTTAAAATCAGATGTGATGCCTGTTTTAAATATAGGTGGCCATGCTATCCATGTACCTTTTCATACTACCTGGGCCCATGAACATGTTGAAACCAATTTAAGCCACGAAAATTTCAGGCAGGCTGATACGCTTGGCGAAATTTTGCCGTACATACTTACATGAAACATAAGCTAAATATTGATACCTGGGTACGCAAAGAACATTTTAACTTTTTTAAAAACTTTGAAGAGCCATTTTATGGTGTTGTGGTAAATATTGATTGTACAGCAGCTTACCGCTTTGCCAAAAATAACGGGGTATCGTTTTTTCTGTATTATCTGCACAAGTCATTATCGGCGGCAAATAATATTGAGCCTTTTAAATACCGCATTTATGGCGATGATGTTTTTGTTTATGACCAAATAAACGCAGGTCCTACTATTGGCCGGGATAACGGCACCTTTGGGTTCTCGTACATTGATTTTCATCCATCGTTTGAGGATTTTGAAACCGGTGCAAAAAAAGAGATTGAACGGGTTCAAAGCACCACTACCCTTTTTGCGCCAAAGCTTGATGATGATATCATTCATTTTTCATCGCTTCCCTGGATAAATTTTACCAGTTTATCACATGCGCGCAGTTTTTCTTTTCCGGATAGCTGCCCTAAAATATCCTTTGGAAAAATGACAGAAAATGACGGGAAACTAACTATGCCCGTTTCTGTTCATGTACATCATGCGCTAATTGATGGCTTGCATGTAGGCCAGTTTATAGACCAGTTTCAAGAACTAATGAACAGCGGTATCTAAACTGTTTTCTCCATCACCACCAGTTCTATTACCTGCTTGGGTTCGCCAAAACGACCGTGATCATGAAATGGCTGTATCTCGCCGGTAAGTGAGTAACCACGACGCTCATACCAACTGATAAGTTCCTTACGGGTGCTGATCACTGTCATGGTAATAGTATGGCAGTTAAATTGTCTGGCATACGCTTCCGCGGCTTCAAGCAGGGTCCGCCCTACCCCTTTGCCTTGTAATAAAGGCGACACGCTAAACATACCCAGATACAATTTAGTACCCTTAACCTCCAGGTAAACACAGCCGGTAATGAGGCCATTTTCATCTGTATATTTTAATATCGCTACCAATTCATTATTAAAATACTCCGTTAGCATGGCTTCGTCTATCCTTATGCCACTTATCATATCGGCTTCGGTAGTCCAACCCTTTTTTGATTCTTCGCCACGATAGGCGCTGTTTACTAAAATATTCAATTCGGAAACATCGGCAAGCGACGCTTTAGACACAGGCATAAATTTTATTTATTGGGATGGCAAACTTAATACTTTATGTTGGTTGAACGTGAACGCAGCCGAAAGTTACTAAAACTTAAAATCTTCGCGTACGGGGTCAAATATGTCAATCAGCTTACAATCGGTAATGGCCCGGCCGCCGTGTATTACATTTGGTGGAATAATAGCGTAGGTGCCGGTATCCAATATTTGCGATACCCCATCAACCGTAAGCTCAAACTGGCCCTCAACAACAAAGGCGCACTGGTGATTGATATGCTGGTGCATGGGCGATACTGCTCCTGCTTTTACCTCTAAAAAGTTGATGGTGTTGTTTTGGGTGTGTATGATCTTGGAGAAATAGCCGGGTGTCATTTCCCTGGTGGGAATGTCCTCAAAATGGTTAAATACTTTGTTGTCCATAATAGTGCTGGCCCTTAGTGGGTCAGTTGCGTAAAAATATAAAATTTACCTTAACCGGATGGCACGGTTTAAAATGCGTATGCGGCAAACAAATTATGACTACGTTTTTTCACTAAGGTCATAAAAGTTGTTATCGCCCAAAACTAAGCTGTATATTTAAGGTTTATTACATATTCTACAATATTTTAAGCGTCATATGGCTTTTATTGATTATTATAAAACACTGGGCCTCACAAAATCAGCAACAGATAAGGATATAAAAAACGCTTATCGAAAGCTGGCACGCAAATATCATCCAGACCTTAACCCAAATGATGCCGGGGCACATAAAAAATTCCAGGAACTGAATGAAGCCAATGAGGTGCTAAGCGACCCCGAGAAGCGTAAAAAGTACGACAAATATGGTGAAAACTGGCAGCACGGCGAAGCTTATGAGCAACAGGCCAGGCAACAGCAAAGCGGGCAAGGCAGCTATGATGGATTTGGCGGATTTACCGATACTGAAAGTTTTGGGGGTGGTGATTTTTCTGACTTTTTTAAATCGATGTTTGGTGGTGGCGGCAGCAGACAAACTAAATATCGCGGACAGGATTTTAATGCCGAACTGCACTTAACACTTCGGGATATTACACAGACTCACAAACGCACCCTAACGGTTAATGGAAAAAATATACGTATTACCATACCCGGGGGGATAGAGAATGGGCAAACCATTAAAATAGCAGGACATGGTGGCCCGGGGGTAAATAATGGTCCGGCAGGCGATCTCTATATTAAATTTTTTATACCCGACGACGCCGGTTTTAAGCGCGAAGGCCCTAATTTATATACAACTATAAAGCTCGATCTTTATACAGCGGTGCTTGGCGGCGAAATAACCGCCGAAACTTTAACAGGTAAGGTTAAGGTGAAAGTAAAACCCGAAACACAAAACGGCACCAAAGTAAAACTTAAGGGTAAAGGGTTGCCTGTTTACAAAAAGGAAAATGAATTTGGGGACTTATATCTTACTTATGACATACAGATACCCACAAACCTTACCGATAAGCAAAAAAAGTTATTTGATGAATTATCAAAATCCTGATGTAAATATAAAAGGACATGAAAACAGTAAATTTGATAACCGCCAGCGATTTTTGTTTATATCATAACGTAACGAACTCTTTTATAGAATCATTACAGGAAGCTGAATTAGTTGAGGTAACCATAATTGACGATGTTGTTTTTATCCCGGAAACAGAACTGCAAAAACTTGAGAAACTGGTAAATCTTTATGAGCTTGATATAAACATAGCCGGTATTGAAGCCATAGTTCATTTGTTAAGCAAAGTTGAAAAAATGCAGGAAGATATGCGCAGCTTACGCAATCGCTTGCGGTTTTATGAAAGTGAATAATAAACGCTCAGCTTTGCAATTTATCTGTTGCCGCTCAAAAACCGCTGTAAAGCCTGCTGGGTAAAAGGCGATAGTACCAGTTCGCCGCTAATAGCGGCACGCCGGGTTAATAATTCATCCCAGTCTTCAGTGCCTTCCCATAGTATTTGTTTTAGTCCGGTCAGGGCGTCTTGATGGTAAGAAGACAGTTTTGCAGTAAGCTCAGCAATGGCGGCATCAAGCCCGGCAATATCCTGGAATACCTCATTGTATAAACCTTTGTCGCAGGCCCATTGTGCCGTTTGAAAATCAGTAGCCCTGATAGAAAGCTGCGAAAAAGCAGGCAACCCTATTTTACGTGTTACAGCCGGCGATATCACAAACGGGCCTATACCTATGGCCAGCTCACTTAATTTTATGGCAGCAAATTGTGTAGCCAAACAATAATCAGCAGCGGCGGCAAGGCCTACACCACCGCCTACAGCCTTACCTTGTACCCGCACTATAACTATTTTAGGCGATTTACGGCAGGCATTGATGACCTTGGCAAAACCCGAAAAAAACAACGCCCCGGCGTTTTTATCTTTAATTTGCAACAATTCGTCAAAGCTTGCCCCGGCGCAAAAAGTACGGTCGCCTTCGCTTTTCAGCACAATTACTTTTACTTCATCGTCATTACCAGCCTGCTCAATATTTGCAGTAAGATCATTTAGCAAAGCCGCCGGTAATGAATTTTGCGCCGGATGGTAAAAACTAATGGTTGCTACACCGTTTGCGCTTTTAAAAAAAGAAACATTTCCGTTATCGGTAGCAGGCATAATTTACAGGTTTGTTTAAATGATATAGTCGTTAAGTACAACGCCAGCTCAATATCAGAAGTATTTAACTTACCTGCAATTTTCCTGTAAAATAGTTTATCATATATACGATAAAGGCACTCCATTAATGGCATCTTTTTATATGACAGATGCGCGGTTAAAGCGCTGGTTTATACGTTCAGAAAAGCAGTTATTTTGCCTATATCTTTATATTAAATTAAAAACATTAACCCATATGATATGTTTATTATTTTATAAAAACAAAAGCCATGGGAGTTTTACAGCATATACAACATCAGATTTCGGCGTTGAACGATCTGATCAAAATAAATAACGATCGCATAGCCGGCTATCAGAAAGCAAATGAAAGCATTGATGAAACAGGATTAAGCCTGCTTTTCAATGAATATATTGATCAAAGCAAAAACAATGTATCTGAGTTAAGGGAATACATCCGTGTATTGGGTGGCAGCCCAACAGATGGCACTACACTATCGGGCAAGTTTTACCACGCCTGGATAGATGTTAAAGCTACATTCGTAAATAAAGACAGGCACAGCATTTTGGCCGACTGTGAACGAGGCGAAGACATCGCAAAAAAAGCATACCGCGCAGCGTTGGACGATAAAGAACTGATATGGGAAGATGCGCAGGTTGTATCTATACTCAATAGTCATTTGGAGGGTTTGAAAGTTTCCCACGATACCATCAAAGCCCTGCGGGATACCGAAATTAGTGTATAAAGTATTTAATACTATGTTATGAAGATTCCAGATCAGGACTTTTTGAAAGAATATAAGCCACTGCATGTTCCGCATGAATATAACCCTGACGACAGTACACAGGACAAGGTGATCTATGCGTTGGCGCTGTTAAAAGAGGCCACTGCCAACCAAGTGGCTCTTAAATTAGCTTCGTTCGATGCGGAAACTCCCGCTGTAACACATCAAAAGAACGCAAAGGATATTCTCAACTATTTATTTAATAAGGGTTTAATAAAAGCCATTAATAAAAACGGAGAATTAAACTACAACCTGAGTAAAATTGAAATTCCAAACTCTGGGAAAGCCGACGAGATCGCTGATTAATGCTTTATTGAGTAATCGGTTTGATTGATATCACGCTATCAACAACAAACACACTTATCCCTCGCCAGGGCAGTGTATGCAAGTATTCTTTATAATGTAATTCCAGGTATGATCCTGCACTGCCGCTAAGTTGTTTTGCCACCCTTTCATCAGTAACCGAAAACATGAACTCGTTTGATGATATGTTACCACCCTGGGCTGGTGCGCGTATGCCGCTTTGTATTAACCGCCCTTCATAAGTTTTAAACATATAACCTTTCTTTACAAAATAGTTCATGGAACCCGCCTTAACACCTTCGCCAAAAACAAAATAATAACGCTGGTACACAAATCCGGTAATTAATAAAAGTACAACTATTATGATAATTGTTTTGGTGCGGGTTTTCATAAGAAGCATATTTTTATCTAAGCTACAAAAACTTAATAAGTAAACAATATCATAAAAAAAGTAAAAACAGGTAAGACCAGATGGTTATTGGTTAACCGGCGTTAGTTGTATTTTTTTATAGGACGATAGCATGAAATTAACCAGATCAATAATGTTTAGCGGGGGTTCATTAGTGGTTATGCTTAGTTTTTTCTTATTGTTGGCAAAGTCAATGGCAAAATAATAATTTGGCGCGTCAACAACCTGGTTGCCCTGCTGCCAGTCGTTCATCTTTTTAAGTTCGCTGTGTTTTAACCAAAAGTTCAGGCTATCCAGCTGAACGGCCGATAACCTGCCCGTATAATTGCCCTTGTATGGTTGGGCATGTTCACCTGCTTTTAAATGATAGTCGCCATTTGGCCAGATTTCAATACCCAACTGCGGGCAGTCGCCAAAGCAGGTAGATGATAAAAAGTAGATCTTTGAAAACTCTATGTTTTTATCATAGCTGTTCTTAAAGTTCCTGAACTCGTAGGTTGTATTACCAGCCAGTTTTATGGCATTAGGTTCAACAGCTTTTAAATACAGCCGGTTGTGGTCAATATGCCTTATTAAAAATTTAAAATTGTCCCTATGTTCCTGCTTAAAATTATCAGCGCTGCTGTGATAAATATCCGCCATAATCAGGGTGTCATTAATTATGGTATAATGGGCTTTGCTGCCGGCATATCCAACAAAATTATAATATACTTTTTTGTCAGAGAAATACAGGTGCCCTAATGAGGATGTTATCCATCGTTCGGCATCAATACGGGTGCCTTGGGTAAGCGGCGCTTTTTTTTGAGCGAACAGTACATGAAAAACCGAGGTAAATACTAATAACAAAAAACTGCGCTTCCTCATTGATGATCTATTTTTAAGCTGATGAGATCCCGGCAATGTTTTACAAACTCATATAATATTTTGTTAACGATTCAAAATCGTCAAATTTTAATTCGTAATCGTCTGTTTTGCCAAAACCATAGGATACAAATATAAAGGGTATACCTGCCATGCGTGTCTGCTCAGCGTCACCATTGGTATCACCAATATAAACCGGATTTTTAAGCTGGTGTTTATCTATCAACAGGCGCATGTTGTGATGCTTGGGCATATTATTTTGCCCGTAAGCTATTGAGTCGGTAATATAGCCCTCAATTCCGGCCCATGTTATAAACAGGGGGATGATGCCTATTGCGCAGTTGCTTAATATAAACAGGTTGTATTTGGTTGCCAGCTGCTTAATACCCGAAGTAACGCCGCTATACATGGTACCGCCGCTTGTGGGGAGTATTTGCCTGCGTTTTTCATTAACATCCATGTAAATACCATAGGCGCTGTCATCATCTAAATCGGGCATTAAAACTTTGGTAAGCTTTTTACCTTCCATACCCATTACCTCCATCAGATCATTACGGCCAATGGTCCTTTCTATGTTCTTTTTTTCAAATACGAGGTTCCAGGAGTTGGCATAGGTATCAACGGCGTCCCAAAGGGTTCCGTCCATGTCAAATATCAGGCTATCGGGTTTCTGCATAAGTACAATTCAGCATTTTTGCTAAAGATGTAAAAATTACCTTATCCTTAAAAACGAAGTTCATGTTTTCTTCATTATTAATCTTCACCTTAGCAGTGTGATAAGGTTAATGTGGGCCAGCTTAGCAGGAGGTTGGTTCCATAGGGCCTCCGCGGTAAAACGCGGGGGCTTTTTTTATTGCTTCATATGGCTTTACGGTAATAAAAACTGGTAGTATTAGCGTCCTGCTTAACAAACCCGGTAGCTTCATACAAACTTTGGGCTGTATAATTATCAACAGCGGTTTCTAACTGTAAAAATGTAGCGCCATGTGTTTTTGCAAAGCCAGCAGCGGCTTTCAGCAGCGCCTCGCCTATACCCTGTTTACGGTGATCAGCATCAACAAACAGATCATTAAGCAGCCAGTTTTTTGTTGCTTTTACCGATGAAAATAGCGGATATAACTGTGTAAACCCAACCGCTTCACCATGATCAATGGCTGCAAATATTACCGACTCATTATTTTCGAGCCGGTTTTTTATGAATGTTTCGGCGAGGGCCATATCAGATGGCTGCTTGTAAAATATGCGATATTGGTTAAATAACCTTGTTACCAGCAGGTAGTCGGCAACATTGATTTGTTTTATTTCCATTGACTTTTGTTCAAACTTATTAGCGCTTATAAATATCAAATAGTTATACTGTCGCCCACTTTATATATTTCATGAAACTTTATTCCGGCCTTTTCAAAATGCTTTACATAAGCCGCATAACGTTTCTGAATAAAAAACTCCTTGGCATAACCGTCATGAACGGGAAGTACTTGCTTAGGCGCTAATTTATCAGCAAATGAGGATATCATTACCTCGCTGGCAAATGGGGCCATGGTTACCATGATCAACAATTCGATGTTTTTAAAAGCGATCAATTTATCTTCCATTGAATCAACCGGATGAAGTACTTTGTCATTGATCAAAAAACCGGTCATTTGCGGCAATGGATTGTCCATGATCAGTTCATGCTTTACCGGAAAAGCCTGTAATTTAAAAGGGCCGAAATGCGCTATAGCGTCTTCAAGAACAGTGTATTTAATAGCGGCCTTATCTAATTGCTGCCCAACCTGGCTGTTTGTTATTATCTGTGCCCCGCTCACATCAAGTATGCTTTTTAAAATATCTATAACAAAATGATCCGGATGAATATGAGTGATCACGATAACGTTTACATCGGCGAACATTTGAGGGATTACTAATCCCTCCATAAAAGAATAATCGCCCGGGTCGAATAGTATTTTATAGCCATCAAGCTCAAACAGGAGGCATGAATGCAGGTATTTTGATATTTTCATTTTCACTGGCAGTTTATTGAATAAACCTATAAAACAGGCGAATGGTTTTTAACCGGCGCCGCTGCCTCCCGGTTCAAAACAAATCCAATAAAACTCTATAACAACTGGGTGGCCAGGTTGGCCAACTCGCTGCGCTCACCTTTTTGCAGGGTGATGTGTGCATATAACGGATGCCCTTTTGCCTTATCTATCAGATAGGACAAGCCGTTACTTTCGGCGTCAAGATATGGCGTATCTATCTGATAAATATCACCGGTAAAAACAAATTTACTGTTTTCGCCGGCACGTGATATGATGGTTTTAACCTCATGCGGGGTAAGGTTCTGGGCCTCATCAACAATAAAAAATATTTTGCTCAATGTACGGCCGCGTATAAAAGCCAGCGGGGCAATGGATATTTTATCATTGGTTACCAGTTCATCAATTTTTGTCTGCATCTTTTCATCATCAGCAAACTGGTCTTTAATAAATTTCAGGTTATCCCATATCGGCGCCATGTAGGGATCAATTTTTGATTTAATATCGCCAGGCAAAAACCCAATATCCTTGTTGCTCAGTGGTACAATAGGGCGGGTAACAAAAATTTGGCGGTAATATTTGCGCTGTTCAAGCGCGCTGGCCAATGCAAGCAGGGTTTTCCCGGTTCCGGCGTTGCCCTGAATGGTCACCAGTTTAATATCAGGATGTAACAGCGCGTGAATGGCAAAAGCCTGCTCCATATTACGGGGCGATATATTGAATACAGGTTGTTCGGTAACTTTTTCCAGTTGCTGGCTTTGGGCGTTGTAAAAACCCGAAACATTATTTTTTTTACCCTTTAACACATAAAAGTGGTTGTTGGTATATGATCCTATAGGTAAACCTTCGGTAGTTAGGTTTTCCTGTTTGTTAAACAGTGTTATTAGTTTTTCGGCTACTTTGTCAACATCGGTTGTACCGGTATACAGTTCATCAAGATTTTTAACCTTGCCTGTCTCATAGTCCTCGGCGTGCAGGTTCAATGCTTTGGCTTTCAGGCGCAGGCAAATATCCTTTGATACCAGCACCACCTTTTTACCCGGGTTTTCTTCTTGTAAACCTAAAGCGGCATTCAATATGCGATGATCTGTTTTATCTGATCCAAAAACCTCCTCGGCATCAACAGCGGTAGTTTTAACATCCATTGCCACCTTGAAACTGCCTTTACTTTTGCCATTAAGCGGGATCCATTCGTTTACCAGGCTGTTGTGCGACAGGTCATCCATAAGGCGGATAAAGCTCCGGGCCTCAAAATTACGGGTATCATTACCATTCTTTTTATTGTCGAGTTCCTCCAGTACCTGTATAGGTATGGCCACATCGTGTTCTTCAAAGTTCTGGAATGCGTTATGATCGTAAAGGATCACTGAGGTATCTAAAACAAATATTTTTTTACTATCTGTCTTCCCGTTCTTACCATCTTTATTCATAGCCTACTAATTTAAGCAATCTGTTGTTAGTTTCAAGCATAAAGATCAGATGTGAAGCCCAATTTGTGTGCCGGGCATTTTTCTTAAAATTTTAACAGATTGTCGGTTTTGTTCTATTTTCTCTTTTGGTATCACCGCAACTTTACCAAAAAATAACACGCGATGAAATCATTGATCTTTAAAAAACACAGCAAAAACCGAAGCATATTTAAGCTTGTTGCGTTTTTAATCATGCTTAGCTTCCTTACCACGGCAAAGGCTCAGAACATACCCCTAACCGGCAAGGCATTATTTGAAAACAAGTGCGCCAAATGCCACGGCACTGATGGAGCAAAAGGCCGATGGGGCGCCAAAAATTTGCAAATAAGCCAGTTAAACAATGATGAATTGTTTAAAACAATAAGTACAGGCAGGGGTATTATGCCAAACTGGGGTAAAAAGCTATCCGCATTACAAATACGCTCGGTAATTGAATACATTAAAACTTTAAGAAAATACTAAAATGAAATTTAATATGGCAACGCTTATCCTAATAATCACTGCAACCTTAACCGCGTTGATCGCCGGCTTATTTTATAGCTATAGCTGTTCCGTAAACCCCGGACTGGGAAAACTCTCTGATCGTGAGTATATTAATGCTATGAACGCCATTAATACTGTTATCTTGAATCCGGTGTTCTTTTTAAGCTTTATGGGTACCCTGGCGTTGCTTCCGTTAAGCACGTTCCTGAACTATACGCCCGGGCATAATACCCGCTTTATACTTTTATTTATCGCTACCATAATTTATGCCGTTGGCGTATTCGGTGTAACCATTTTTGGAAACGTACCTTTAAATAATACACTTGCCAGGGTTAATACAGCTACCGCATCATCTGATGAGTTGTCAACGTACCGTTTGATGTTTGAAGGGCCCTGGGTTTTTTTGCATACCATCAGAACGCTGGCCAACGTGGTAAGTTTAATATTGGTTATTGTGAGCTGCTGTATCGAAAGCAAGTAGCCCGGTTTTTCTGTTCAGCTTTAAAAAAACCTTATAAAAGCGAAAACGGGAGTCTTTTCTTTCGAATTGATCTCCCGTTTCCTAACTATTGTTCAACCGTAGTTTCCCAATAGCATCAAGTTTTGTGTATTATGACCGACATGCACTCGTCTACCGTTCTTGCGAACGGCTGATTACTTCATGTCATTGGTTCTGTTGCGGTTCTCCGTGAAGTTCCTGCATCTTCCCAACGCCTCATCTAATCACGATCATTTTTCAAAAGACTCTCGTCCTATCATTTTTTCATGTGACTCAGGGACTTCTTCTGATCTTTAGTTTTCCCGAAGGTCAACCCGATTCAAATTCTGTAATCCTGAAAGGCTGTCAAAGTACGTCGTTCTTGATGATTTCAATATCGGGACATATCCGGAATTTGACAAGTGTTTTTTTTATTTTTTATTAACATGTTATTAACATTTAGTAATTGTTTATTAACATCATTAAATTAATTGATATACAGCATCTTATTTAAAATTGTTGATAATGTTTACAGGTTTTAAACAAAAGGGCTATCCACAAAAACTGGGATAAGCAATAAATTAAGGGGCACTAAAAATGCGTAAAATTGAAAATTCTTTAAATTTTTTCAGTTAAATGCCTCCAATATCGCCTGGGAATGTGCCTTAAATGGAGCTTAGTATTTTTACGGGAACTAATATTAACGCTGGCAAAATAGTTTTTCCAGAGATGCTGATAAATACGTTCGTCTTCGCTGAAAGCAGATATTACATTGGCAGGTTTGTTGACTTCCGAAAAATCAAGCGTTATATATTGGGTATCATGCAGATCATAATAAATACCGTAGCCGCGCTTAATATCATAAATGATCCATTTTTGATCGGCATACCTGTTTTTAAAATGCCTGACAAGCAAGGGCAACACATTAAAATCGGGCTCTACAACCGCGTAAAAAGTTTCGTCCTGCAATTTTTGAAAACACACAAAGGCTTCCATACGATGTTTTTCGCGTCGTACCATTTTTATAATTTCTGATACGCGCATAACATATTTGTTGCCGTAATCTTCTTCCACATTCTGATCGGTATCAAAAACATAGCGAATGAAACCTATCAACGCGTTTTCTTCGTTCTCCATTTCGGCCATATGGGCTATGTAAAGCCGCTGTACGCCGTTGGCCGACAGCTTTTTTCGCAATCCCCGTAAAACTCTGTTAGCACGATTCTCGTCGGTAACAACCTGCAGCACCTCTTCAAATAAAGCGCTGCTGTGCCACTCCCCTTTTTCTAACTTTACATGGAACAGCCTGCGTTCGTAAATTTCAAATACGGCCGTAAGCAAACCTTCAAATGTACCATCGTAAATAAGTGTATACATGATCAAAACAAATTGAGTTGAGTTTGGGTGTTCCTGATATATTTACTTCCAGACTCGGCCATGATAAACTGTTTAATATTGTTGCCTGTAAGATCGCGGCGTTCAAACCGGCTGTTTTTACAGGTAATAAAATACCTGGCCCTGTTAACCGCCACCCCAATTTTTTTTAACTGCTCCCACCCCAGCCTGGCAAACTTTCGGGCACTTACAATTTTTTGTGCCGATTGCAAGCCTATCCCCGGCACCCGCAATATCATTTGCAGATCGGCTTTATTAATATCGACAGGAAATGCTTGCATATTACGAATTGCCCAACCCAGTTTAGGGTCAATATCCAGATCAAGCAAGGGCTGCTCATTGTTCACTATCTCGTTCACGTGAAAACCATAAAACCGCATCAGCCAGTCGGCCTGGTAAAGCCGGTTTTCGCGCACCATAGGTACCGCGCTGTTCAAGGCCGGTAACCGCTTATCTGCCAGCACGGGTACATAGCCCGAATAATAAACCCGTTTTAAATTAAAGTTTCGGTAAAAGTAACTGGCCGATTGCAATACCTGCTGATCACTCTCCGGCGTAGCGCCGATGATCACCTGGGTGCTTTGGCCGGCAGGGGCGAATAAGGGCGCTTTTTTAAATAGCTTTTTTTCCTCTGTATGCCGGATGATCTCATCTTTCAGGAAACTCATCGGATCTATCATGTCCTGCCGGTTTTTATCAGGAGCCAGGAGTTTTAGCCCGGCTTCAGTTGGCATTTCCAGGTTTACACTCAGGCGGTCGGCATACAAGCCGGCTTCGCGCATCAATTCGTCACTGGCTCCCGGTATTGATTTTAAATGGATATAACCATTAAAATTATGCTCGGTACGCAGCTTTTTTGCCACCCGAACCAATCGCTCCATGGTATAATCGGCATCTTTAAAAATACCGGAACTTAAAAACAAACCCTCAATATAATTTCGGCGATAAAAATTAATAGTAAGATCAACAACCTCCTGCACAGTAAACGCGGCCCGTTTAATATCGTGATTCTTGCGTGATATACAATAAGCGCAATCAAAAATGCAATGATTGGTAAGCAGGATCTTTAACAGCGATACACAACGCCCATCTTCGGTATAACTATGGCAAATACCATTGCTGGCATTCCCCAACCCTTTATTTTCATTTTGACGCTTACTACCGCTCGAAGCGCATGATACATCATATTTGGCAGCATCCGCCAAAATATTCAACTTTTCTGTTATCCGGTCTGCATTCATATCAAATCAAAAATACTAATATTTTTAGCAAAATGAATTGTTGTTTGAATTTATTTTTTTAACCTGCCATTTATTCGACAACCTTAGTGGAAAGCCGCTATGCTGCATTTATTAAAACATAAACCATGTTCTCCGGTTGATTTTAAAAAAGAATTGTGATCATGGAAAGAATATATACTGCTGTAGTTACAGCAAAAGGAGGCCGCGACGGCCACGTAAATTCAGAAGACGGAATTATTGATATGGATCTTAGAGCGCCCAAAGCAATGGGCGGCGAGGATGGTTACCCAAACCCCGAATTGTTGTTTGCCAGTGCATGGGGATCATGTTATTTAAGCGCCCTGGGGTCGGTAGGCGTACGCGATGGCATAAACGTGACCCAGGCCACGGTTGATGTGCACATCCATTTTAACAAAGAAAGCGAAGCCTCTTATGCCCTATCAGCCGAACTGCATGTACACATTCCGGGCGTAGATTGGGATGTGGCCCAAAAAATGGCTGATGCCGCGCACAAGGGCTGTCCTTACTCCAAAGCCACCCGGGGCAATATTGATGTAAAAGTTGTTGCAGACTAACAAAAGCCCCGGCATGAGGCTCTTACTTCAATACGCTTATCTGTAATACTTTGTCGTTCAAGCCATCGGGCACCTGGATATCATTGCCGTTAAATACAACGCTTTTTAGTGTAGTGCCATCGGTAGCATCCGTCCATACTGCTTTATATTTTCCGTTAGGCAAATTGAGCGATAAATTATACGGTTTCATAGCCAAATGCTCTATGTAAATTATCCATTGCCTGTTATTGCCGCTCAAAGCCTCCGTAAACGCGCCGGGCGAAGCCTTTACAACCTGCTGATCGGGATGCAGTTTTATAATATCCAAAGCATCAAAATAATGTTTCAGTATACCAAACTGTTTGCGCAGTTCAGGACTACCGCCGCCCGGAGCTTTATAAGAAGTGTCCCGCCCGGTTTCCATCCCCGCGGAAAACGAATAATCAAGCATATTAAACAGGGCCCCGCCTGCCATTAAAAAACGCCAGGCCTGCCTGCGATAGGTAGTGTTCAGGTTACCTGCGAACCCTGTTTCGTTAAAACCTATCACCTTATTGAGGTAATAGTTTTCACTTACAGCCTTTGGTAAAGCATAGTGAAAATTAAAAACTGAAATATTAGGATCAGGGTTGGTAACCGGGTATTGGAAATTGGATATATTTTGCGATATCAGGTGCCGCTGTGATAATTTGCTTTCTTCGTCTTTGATCCAGCTTGCTACCTTACGCTGCCAGTCGTTTGACCGTTGAGATACGATCTCCAGGAAATTCCTGAAATCTTTAACATCGCCATATTCATTGCGCAATATCACGGTATCTTTCTGAATAGCGTAAGGTTCATTTTGCACCTCAAAGTAAAAGTTGTTAAATCCGTTAAGTTCCTTAACAATTTTGCGCACATATTTTTCCTGACAAGCCAGGATATTGCCGTTCAATAAGGTATTGGCAAGCGCGGCGCTGATGTCGGCGGTTTTATTGATATTGTTTTTTGTGTTCAGCGGGCTATACTCCCATCCGTGTTGATAGTATGATGAAAACAAATTTACCTCAACGATCACTCCCTGGTGATCGGCCTCGGTCATAAACTGCTTCAGGCGAACAAAGTAATTCTCGTCCCATTTATCAAGATCGAATTTATTGCCGCCCAGTTCAAAGCCGGTTTGATTGCTGCGTTTCCAGGGTAATATTAAATTTTGCTCTGTTGGGGCAAGGGTATTGTTCTTTATGCCAAAGTCACCCGGTTTTTCTATATAGGCTCCGGTAAACAGGCGTGTAGTATTAAGCCCATCCTGAGCTATTGTTTGCAAATAAGTTTTGTAATCAAAACCTAAATTGATAACAGAACCGTAATGTTCGCCCGAACCCACCAGCAGCGTTGGCTTGCCCTTGTATAAAAAATAATGCGGGTTTTGAGGATGAAGTTTTATGGGCTGGGTGGTTTGCGATAATAAAGTTGTCGATATCAGTAGCAAGCCGGCTAATTGGAGTATAATTTTTTTCATTAAAAGGATATAACTGGTAGCTAAATATACCTTTTTAATCATTCCCCTCATTAATCAAACAAAAAAAGACCGCCCCATATGGGACGGCCTCTAAAAAAACCAAACTAACTACTTATGAAAACAATCTTTAATTATTTTACAGCTATTTCTCTTGATTGAAATTTAGCTTCTTCTTTTTTAGCGACAATCAGCTTCAATATACCGTCGGCATAATCAGCTTCAATTTTTGAATGATCAGCACTTTCTGGTAAGGTAAATGAACGGGTGAACGAGCTATAACTATATTCACGTTTGCTGAATTTTTTACCTTCATCTGTACTTTCAGCTTTCTTTTCGGCTGATACAGTTAATACATTCTTGTCCAGGTTGATCTTAAAATCTTCTTTCTTTAAACCGGGTACAGCCAGCTCAATATGAAATTCGTTTTCAGTTTCTGCAATGTTCACTGCAGGTACGCGGGCAACTAATTTATTACCCAAATATGAATCGTTCAAAATAGAATCGAATACATCATTAAAGAATGGGTTCACCGCGTTGTTTTTTAATCCGTTGTTAAATTTTACAAGTGTCATTTTAAATATATTTAAGTTTTTGTTTTTGTTAACTTCGTAACATACTAATCAACTGTTATACCATGTGATAAAATCGGCAATTTAAAAGACAAATTGTCACATCAAATGATTTTTAGCAGACAAACTGACATAAATGGCTGAAAAACTTACAGATTATAAATACAAAACGGATATATCCATCCGGTTTTCTGACATAGACGCCTTCGGGCATGTGAACAATGCGGTATATTTAACCTACTTTGAAATTGCGAGAAGCAATTATTGGAAAGAAATAATTAACTGGGACTGGAACCACGCGGGCATCATTCTTGGCCGCTCAGAGATCAACTACCTTAAGCCAATTACTATTAACGACCAGATAGCCTGTTATGTGCGTACCATACGCATAGGCAACAGCAGTTTTGATGTGATGCATGTGTTAGTTAAAATAACACCCAATGGCGAAGAAATAGTAACCACCGGTAAAACGGTGTGTATCAGTTACGACTATTCCGCCAATAAATCAGTCCCCATTCCTTCCAGCGAGCGCCGGAACATGATTGAATATGACGAGCCAAGATTGATATTGAATACAAATTAGATAGAGTGCAGATGAATTTCTAAATCATCTGCACATCTTTATATCTGTCAGAATATCTTACCCGGATTTAAAATTCCTTTGGGGTCAAAAACTTTCTTGATGCCTTTCCATAAGGCAAAATGTACTTCTGAATATTTTATCGGCATAAAATCCTTTTGCACAAGGCCTATACCGTGCTCGCCCGAAAGGGTGCCACCCAGTGATACCGTTAGCTCAAATATTTCGCGGATGCCAAACTTTAACTTGTTGTTCCAGTCTTCATCACTCATTTTGCCTTTAATAATATTCACATGCAGGTTTCCATCACCGGCGTGCCCATAACAAACCGATTCAAATCCATATTTGGCGCCAATTTCTTTTATACCCTTTATTAACTGAGGCAACGCGGCTCTGGGTACAACACTATCTTCTTCTTTATAAATGGAGTTTGATTTTACCGACACTGCCATAGTTCGGCGCAGGCGCCAAAGCTCTTCTTTTTGTGCCGATGAATCTGCAAACAATACTTCTTTACAATGATAAGCCTCTAAAACAGCGTTTATCTTTTCGCAGTCGGTAAATATCACGTCCTGGTTGGTGCCATCAACCTCTATCAATAAAAAAGCTTCGATACCATCATGCAGGTCAAAGGCAATATCGTCATGTTCCTTTACCCACTCCACTCCCCTGCGCTCCATAAACTCCAGCGCAGAAGGCACAATACCCGCTCTGAATATGGCCGATACCGCGGCACAGGCTTCCTCATTGGTGGCAAATGAAGCCAGCATCAAAGCATCCAATGTGGGTAAGGGTATCAGCTTTACCACAATTTTTGTAACAATACCCAAGGTTCCTTCCGACCCGATCATCAGCTGGGTCAAATTATAACCTGAAGCATATTTAAGCGTATTTGCCCCGGTCCATATAATTTCGCCCGATGGTAAAACCACCTGCAGGTTAAGGATATACTCGCGTATGGTGCCATATTTAACCACTCTGGGTCCGCCCGAACCGTGTGATACATTACCGCCAATAAAACAGCTGCCCTTGCTTGCCGGGTCAACCGGGTAAAGCAAACCTTTGGCCGCCACCTGGTTCATAAACTCTTCGGTAATTACTCCGGGCTCAACAGTGGCCTGCAGGTTCTGTTCGTCAATTTCAAGCACTTTATTAAAACGCTCCATAGCTATTAGCAATCCGCCTTTAACAGGTAACGCGCCGCCGCTTAAGCCGGTCCCGGCCCCGCGCGGGGTAACGGGAACCAAATGTTTATTACATAATTTCAAAAGCGCGGCAACCTCCTCCGGGGTCCGGGGTTTTGCAACAACCTCGGGGTAATAAACCAGATCCTCGGTTTCATCGCGACTGTATTTTTCAAGGTCGTTATGTTGCAGCACAACAGCATCAGCACCAACAATGGCCGTAATTGCTTCTAATACCTCGGGTGTTATTATATTATAATTCATTTTTCTGGTGGATAGTTTATGGTGACGCTGGAGTACGCTACCTTGCCTGTTAAAGGCGGATTTAGTTTTTTAATGGTTACCTGGATGGTTTTAATAAACGGATATTTATCCCTGATCCTTGTGGTGATGGACTGCCCTACGGTTTCAATCAGTTTGCGCGAATGTTTCATTTCTTCGCAAGCTATAATATATAATTGTTCGTAGTCAACCGTATTGTGCAGCCCATCTTTTAAATCGGTTGGCGGTTCAAAGCCTACCGCTATATCGACCAAAAAACGGCACCCTATTTTTTGTTCTTCGGGATAAAATCCGTGATACGCGAAAAATTCCGCACCCTGCAAGGCAATGTTTATCATGCCCCAAAAGTAATTGATTTAGTCCATTTAGTTTAAAGGTTAATATACTTTAGATCACAGAAAATTTGGTATGGGTATGAGGTTAGCCAACTTTTTACAGAAAATTTAAAAAAATAAAAAAGCAAAAACTATGTTTAAACAATTTAAACCTGTTTTTTGCTAACAAAGGCCCTCTACAATAAAAAAAACAGCTATTTAGGCTTGTTTAAGTACCCTTTAAATGCTATATATTTGCCCACCAACTATAAAATATTATGGCTAAAACGGATCTATACGAGTCGCCTGATTACTATCTGTTAGACGAATTACTTACCGAAGAGCATAAGCTGATACGCTCATCGGTTCGTAACTGGGTAAAAAAAGAATTAAGCCCTGTAATTGAGGATTATGCCCAAAAGTCGGAGTTTCCGATGCAGCTGATAAAAGGCCTTGCCGAGATAGGAGCATTTGGCCCTACCATACCCACCGAATACGGCGGCGCAGGTCTTGACTATATAGCATACGGTATCATCATGCAGGAAATTGAGCGCGGTGATTCGGGCATACGCTCGGCATCGTCTGTTCAGGGTTCCCTGGTAATGTATCCAATTTATGCTTATGGCTCCGAGGAACAGCGCAAAAAATATTTGCCGCGGTTGGCATCAGGTGAGATCATGGGCTGTTTTGGCCTTACCGAGCCCGACCATGGCTCAAACCCGGGCGGTATGACCACCAATATAAAAGATGCCGGGGATCACTATGTTTTAAACGGCGCTAAAATGTGGATCTCCAATGCGCCATTTGCCGACATTGCCGTTGTTTGGGCAAAAGACGAAAGCGGAAAAATAAGAGGACTAATTGTTGAGCGTGGCATGGAAGGCTTTACCACCCCTACTACACACAACAAATGGTCATTGCGGGCATCGGCCACCGGCGAGTTGGTTTTTGACCATGTTAAAATACCTAAAGAAAACCTGCTGCCAAATGTTGCCGGTTTAAAAGGGCCCTTAGGTTGCCTTAACCAGGCCCGTTATGGTATTGCCTGGGGAGCTTTAGGCGCCGCTATGGATTGTTATGATACCGCTTTGCGTTATTCAAAAGAGCGGGTGCAATTTGGCAAACCTATAGCAGGTTTCCAGTTACAGCAAAAAAAGCTGGCCGAAATGATAACCGAAATAACCAAAGCTCAGCTTTTGGTTTGGCGCCTGGGTGTACTTAAAAACGAGAACAGGGCAACCGCCGCCCAAATATCAATGGCCAAACGCAACAGCGTGGAAACAGCCATCAATATAGCCCGCGAGGCACGGCAGATGCTGGGCGGCATGGGCATAACCGGCGAGTATCCTATTATGCGCCACATGATGAACCTCGAATCGGTAATTACCTATGAGGGTACACATGACATTCATTTGTTGATCACCGGCATGGATATTACCGGTGAGGATGCCTTTAAATAACGCTTTAGTTTAATTTGTTATAAATAAAATTTGTTACAATTAAGTTAATTGTTAAATAATAGTTAATCAATTAGCTATTGTTCATTCTGGTCACTACCATTATATTTGTTACCATGTTTCGGTAATGTTAAACCTTAATTCTATTAACTTAAAACGTATCCTGTGCAGTCATATTCTGTGGCTGTTTTTAGCTATTTTGCTTGTTTTTAATTCCTGCTCAGGTCATCGTGATAACGGCGACTACTCGCCCGAGTTCAAAGCCATTTTTGACACGGTTGTACAGTATTCCGAAATAAAAAAAGAGCCGCAGAAAGGCACACGTTACCTTGACTCAAGCTTTAAACGGTTAAAGCAGCCATTCGTAAACGACTGGTTCCGCTTTTACAGCATTCATTTTGTTTACCAAAAAAAGGAAGCACATAACGCTCCCAAATCATTATTATATGCCGACAGTATGTTAATGATGGCTAAAAATAGTGTAACCAAAAAGCAATACCAGTTAAATTATGCTGAAGCCAATTTTGCAAGCGGCGATGCTTATTTTGATTTGCGGCAGTATAGCAGTGCCTATAAATGTTATTACCAGGGCTATTTTATCGGTAAAAACCTCATTAACAATGAAATACTGGCCGAGTATACTTACCGTATGGGTATGATATTGTTTAAACAGGGATATTATAACAAGGCCGCCAGTTACTTTAAAATAAGCTACCGGCAAAGCATGGCTTATAAAGACAATTTCAAAGCTTTTTACCAACGGCAGGAATTACTTGCCAATATTGGCGAGAGCTATAAAAATGCGAATATGATCGATAGCGCCGCGTTGTATTTAACTAAAGCGCTTGATTATATTAATGCCAACAGTGCCCGGTATAGCCATGTACCAAACCTGCTTGATGTGGCACGTGGTGTTGTTTACGGCGACCAGGGCGAAATTGCACTGATAAGCCATAAATATACACTGGCCGAGTATCTGCTGAAAAAAAGTATTGCTATTAACCTGCGTCCCGGAAATGACAACCGCGACGCCCAGCTCACCGAAATAAAACTTTCACGCTTATATCTGCTGCAAAATAAGACCGACCAGCTGTTTGATCTGCTCAAGACTTTAAGGGTACAACTTGATACTTTGAGCAATGAAGATGTTGAACCCAGTTGGAACGAGTTAATGAGCAGGTATTATACGCAGAAAAAAGATTATGAAAAGGCTCTGCATTATTTAAAAACCTATTCATCGCTTAAAGACTCGGCGGTTAATAAAGTAAACTCGCTCAGAGGTACGGATGTTAACCAGCAGCAAGCCAATTTTGATAAGCAAACGCAGATAGACAGTCTTACAGATCATAATAAAACACAGTTCATCTATACCAATCTGGCCGTAGTATTTTTTATAATGGCTGTGATCATTATTTTCCTCGTTTTCAGAAATTTAAAAAGATCAAAAAAGGACATTATAGCAGTTAAAGCCTTAAACGATCAGATAAATGACCAGAATAATCACCTGGAAGCGGCCCTGAGCAAGCTTAAATATAACAGCCAGGAAAAGGACAGGATACTTCGTGCAGTTGCACATGACCTCAGGAACCCTATAGGCGGAATAGCCTCACTAACCAGTGTAATGGTAGCCGATGATGATTATACACCCGAGCAAAAGGAAATGCTTACCCTTATAAAAGATACATCATTTAACTCGCTCGAACTGATCAATGAAATATTGGAAGCAACAAATGCCGCGAACGCTACGCTTAATAAAGAATTAACTGAGATAAATGCGCTATTAAGTAACAGCGTGGAACTGCTGCGCTTCAAAGCCGCTGAAAAAAACCAGGTTATAAACCTTAAACTGCTGGACACCCAGCAGGAACTGCTGATGAGCCGGGAAAAAATATGGCGAGTTATCAGTAACCTCATTAGCAATGCCATAAAATTTAGTCCCGCCAATGCCAACATACTGGTTAAAGCGGTAAATTATGAACGTGAGGTTCAGGTATCTGTTAAAGATAACGGCATTGGTATACCTGATAAATTAAAGGGACAGGTGTTCAATATGTTTACTGATGCCAAACGTCCCGGTACCGGCGGCGAAAAATCATTCGGCCTGGGCCTGTCCATTTGCAAACAGATCATGGAAAAACACAACGGGCGCATTTGGTTTGATAGCGATACAGAGAATGGAACTACCTTTTATCTTTCTTTGCCAAAGTAGTTATACCATCAATCCGACAAAAAATCAGCGTACCACAACCCCGAATCCTTAATAATACGCTGTTGCGTGGCATGGTCAACATAAATTAAACCAAACCGCGGATGGTAACCCTCGGCCCATTCAAAATTATCGGTTAGCGTCCATACAAAGTAGCCATTAACTTTGCAGCCCTCGTTTTTTGCCTTTAAAACCTGTGCTATATAATTTTGCAGATACTTGATGCGTTTGGGATCATTAACCTTATTATCCTTTACAACATCAGGGAACGCTGCCCCATTTTCTGTAATAATAATATTTTTGATCTGCGGATAGGCATCAAATTTTTTGATCATATGATAAATAGACGGCGGATAAACTTCCCAGCGCATGGCGGTCAGTTCTACATTGCGGTCTTCGGCCTTTACCATGCGGGCGTTTATGTATGGCGTAAAAAACGAGTATTTAACAATTTCGCGCGTATAGTTCTGTATCCCTATAAAATCAAAATCAAAATGCATATTGTCCTCATCGCCGGGCTCAAAATATTTTTGCAGACCTTTTAACACCGGCAGCTCTTTAACCGGGTAACCTAATCCTAAAATAGGCTCAATAAACAAACGGTTTATCAGCGCATCGGCCCGAACAGCGGCAGCTACATCACGGGGTTTGCTGGTAAGGGGTTCAATTTGTGAGCAGGAAAAGGTAGTACCTATTTGTGCTTGCGGCAACAGTTTACGCAGTATTTTACCGCCCGCGGCTATGCTTAAAACAACATGATGTATAGCGGGCAAAAAATTTTTCATTCCGCTGCGCCCCGGGGCGTGTATACCAAAAAAATAGCCTGCACCGGTAAATACAACAGGTTCGTTCATTACCATCCAATGTTTTACCCGGTCGCCAAAGCTTTGCGCGCACAGGGTTACAAACTCACTGAACCAATTTACAGCTTCGCGATTAGTCCATCCGCCTTTTTGCTCAAGCGCAAGCGGCATATCCCAATGGTAAATGGTAACCCATGGTTCAACCCCGGCTTTAATACAACAATCAATAACGCGGTTATAATAATCAATACCGGCCTGGTTTACATAGCCGGTGCCGTTGGGCAACAAACGAGCCCATGCTATAGAAAACCTAAAATTTGGAATATTAAGCTGCTTTACCAGGTTAATATCATCCTCATAGCGGTTATAAAAATCGCAGGCGATGCGGGCATGGTCTGCATTTAATATTTTCCTTTTTTTTGCGGTAAAAGCGTCCCATACCGAGTCGCCCTTGCCATCAGCATCATGCGCGCCTTCTATCTGAAAAGCAGCTGTAGAAACGCCCCAAATAAAATCCGGGCCAAAAAGTTGTTTGTGAATTGGTATATCCTGATCAGTTAATTCCATTAAATTGAGCTACGCAAAGCCCAAAAATGCGATTATATTTATGAAAGAAAAATTTTACCGGATAACTTAATGTATGAAAGATGATTTCATACTTTTAAGCATCATCCATTCGCGCAAACCGCTGATAAGCCTCGAAAAAACTGAAATGAATTTCATAACTCTGCTTTTTTTGTATAACTAAAGGTAACACAACAGTATAACCTAATTGTAACAGTTATATTATCATATTATTAAACAGATTGCTTTGAGTTTAACGATATAAGCCTGATACTTGTTTCAATAATGCATTAAACGGATGAGAACACATTTCATTAAAATGTTCAATTATGATCGTTTTGCTAATGATCTGATACTGAACGCCATCATTGACTCCGGCGAACCCGAGCGACCGCTGCAGCTTTTTTCGCACCTGCTAACAGCCTCACAGGTTTGGCTAAACCGTTGTAAAGGAGCCGCTCTTGAGCATAGTAACCCGTGGTCTGAATATACAGTTGCCGAGTGCCGGCAGTTGGTTAGCTATTGCCATGATAGCTGGATAAATTATGTGGAAGGATTACCGGATGCAGATTTTACTAAGGTAATTAACTACCAGAATTTTAAAGGTGATCATCTGCAAGACCAGTTAAGCGATATTTTTACCCAGGTAATTAATCATGGCACCCATACCCGGGCGCAGGCCGGGCAGCAATTAAAATTAGCCGGCGCTCAAAGTTTACCGGGTACTGACTATATTTATTATTTACGCGCGTTAAAAAGCAACATTTAACCCTTTTATTTGTAATATTTGCCACTGCTAACCCTATCAGATAAAAACATGAAAAAATATATTTTAACCATTTTTACCGGTGTTGTTTTATTAGGCTGCGCCGATGGCAAAAAACAGGAAAAGTTATTGTTAGATAGCGTAATTGCAGTTCATGATAAGGTGATGGGCAATGAGGAGCAGTTAATGAAAAACAAAATGGTTCTTGATTCATTACTAAAACATGATTCTGTTACCGTAGCTAAGAGCGCGGTTACTGAATTATTAAAATCGGTTGATAGCGCTGATAATGCCATGAGCGACTGGATGCATAAGTTTGACGCCGAGAACAAGGGCAAATCTCACCAGGAAATAATGGAATACCTTGGCGACGAGAAAAAGAAGATCATAGCTATTGATTCGCAAATAAATGTGGCTGTAAATGAATCAAATAAATTTTTGAGCACATACAAAAAATAATGAAGAAATTACTGTTATTAAGTGCTGCTGGTTTAGCATTTTTAAATGCGTGCAAACCAAACAACCAGGCAAAGCTTCCTATTTTAGGCAACCGCGAACCGGTTACTAAAACCGTAGATGGGAAAACCGTTACCGACACTGTATACTCCACCATACCAGGGTTTAAGTTTGTGAACCAGTATGCCGACACCATTACCAGCAAAAGCCTTGACGGCAAAATATATGTTGCCGATTTTTTCTTTACCACCTGCCCTTCTATTTGCCCGGTAATGCACCGCAATATGCTTAACGTGTATAACGAATTTAAAACTGATGATAATTTCAGGATCATATCGCACACCATTGATCCTAAATATGACACCGTACCGGTATTAAAAAGATATGCCGATAAGTTGGGAATAAGCGGTAATACCTGGTGGCTGCTGCTGGGTACCAAAGAAGAAACCTACGGGATAGCAAGAAACTACCTGGTATCGGTACAAGAGAAAAATCCACAGGGCGAGTATGTTCATGACGGATATTTTATTTTAGTAGATAAGCAAAAACGCATTCGCGGCACTTATGATGGTACCGATCCGGCCCAGGTAACCAAATTAATTGCGGATGTAAAAATATTAAAGGCCGAACCAGACGAAACCCCCGCCAAATGAGATACGGGCTTGTTATTTGGACAGGCTTGCTGCTAATTGTGCTGGCGGCATCATGCCAAAGTGATGAACAGGTAGAGTTTGCCCGTTATTATTCGGGCGGCAGCACGTTATATATTACGCACTGCCAAAACTGCCATGGCGAAAAAGGCGAAGGTTTGCAAGCTCTTATCCCTCCGCTTACCGATGCTACTTATCTCAAGAATAACAGATCATCGCTTGCCTGTTATGTTAAAAACGGCCTTAAAGGAAAAATAACCGTAGCGGGCAGAAACTTTGAAGGCGAAATGCCTGCCGCGACTGATCTGTCGCCTATTGAAATTGCAAAAGTGCTTACCTATGTTACCAACTCTTTTGGTAATAAGGCAGGCGTGCTTAATTTGCAGCACGTCCAGGCCGATCTGGAAAAATGCCGGTAGCAGTAGAACATTCCTAATCCAGTATTACAATTGGCCTTTTTTCTGTAAACGATTCTACATTTTACCTGCAGGTTGCAGAGTTTACTCACCCGATCTACGCTTCGCTGGATCACCCTCTCTTCGCCTTTTGGCGCAAAGAGGGGTTTTTCAAATTATAAGTAGTGTGTGTACAGTACCCAGGAACTTCATCACAGTAAAAAAACTGCTTCCCCCTCTTTCCAGCGAAGCTGAAGAGAGGGCCGGCGAGCGCAGCAATGCCGGGGTGAGTCGTCGCCGACAGTTTAAACCTTTAAGGCGTCTTGCTAATAAAACGCACATTGGATTTGGCGTCAGTACGCAATACACTTTGCTGGTGAAACCTGCGTATATACAATTGAGCAATGCTATCCAGTGCGGCATCCCTTTGCTTACTTGCCTTGCTGAAAAAGGTAGCTACTTTGGTAGGCTCGGTTATGGTTACTTTTGTTTGGGTGTCTTTCCATCGGCCGGCGGCATCCCATTCTGTATAGCCTTCAGGAAAATAGCGGCTGATAACACTGTCGCTAAACGCTTTCCATTGCTGCTCAGTTACCTGGCCACCGTTAGGGATATTCCTGCCGAAATAAAGGTCGCTTCGCTGAAAAGTTGCGCATGAAGCAAGGCTAAGGCAACATAGCACAGCCCATGTTGTAAGGTTGTTTGTTTTCATCATTGTAAACTGGTTTTGGTTTAAGGCTAAGATAAAAAAAAATGAACTTAACAGCGGTTATTACCATCTGTACCTGGCCCCTCTACTCCTCTTTTTAGCAAACCAAAACAAATTTCTGTATCTTTACCTTCGCAAAACGTTCTATCGCTGCTATCATGTATAGCGGAGGAAAGTCCGGGCAACACAGAGCATCCTGCTTCCTAACGGGAAGGCGCCGGCAGCCGGCGACAGCAAGTGCCACAGAAAATAAACCGCCCTGATTTATCGGGGTAAGGGTGAAAACGTGAGGTAAGAGCTCACGGCATTTCCGGGCGACCGGAGATGGCGGTAAACCTCAGGAGTTGAAAAACCAAATAGGTCCCGGAAGCGGAGCTGCTCGCTCCCGCAGTCCGCCATCCGGCGGATCACTCCGGGATGGGTAGGTTGTTTAAACCTGTCAGCAATGGCAGGGCCAGATTAATGATAGAAATTGCCTTCCGGCAATACAGAACCCGGCTTACAGATTTGCGGCTGACAATATACCCCTTTCCGTAAAACAGAAAGGGGTTATTTTTGTTACAAGCACAAGTGTTTATTTTTCTATACAAAATCTTATATATTAGCAACCTGAACATTGCTCCCTACTTACTTAAATAAAAAACATGGCTAAAATTTTAATAATTGATGATGAGCGATCGATCCGTAATACTTTACGCGAAATACTTGAGTATGAGGATTATGAAGTTGAAGATGTAGATAACGGCGTTGATGGCTTACAACTTATAGAAAAAAAAGACTATGACCTGGTACTGTGCGACATAAAAATGAACCGCATGGATGGCATGGAGGTACTGACGGAAGGTTTGGCTATAAAACCCGATCTGCCTTTTATCATGATATCCGGCCATGGCACTGTTGAAACAGCTATCGAAGCCAGTAAAAAAGGTGCATTTGACTTTATATCAAAACCACCCGACCTTAACCGCCTGTTAATTACCGTACGCAACGCGCTTGACCGCGGAAGCCTTGTTGTTGAGGCCAAAGTATTAAAACGCAAGGCTTCAAAGGTTAGGCCTATTTTGGGTAATTCACAAGCCATTATAAAAATAAAAGAGACTATTGACCGAGTAGCCCCTACCGATGCACGTGTATTGGTAACCGGCGCAAACGGCAGCGGTAAAGAACTGGTGGCCCGCTGGCTGCATGAAAAATCAAACCGGTCGGCCGCTCCTATTATTGAGGTAAATTGCGCCGCTATTCCTTCTGAGTTGATAGAGAGTGAATTATTTGGACATGAGAAAGGTTCTTTTACCTCGGCTATTAAACAACGCATAGGTAAGTTTGAATCGGCCAATGGAGGCACCCTTTTCCTTGACGAGATTGGCGACATGAGCCAATCAGCACAGGCCAAAGTTTTACGTGCCCTTCAGGAAAATAAGATCACCCGGGTAGGCGGCGAAAAAGAGATAGACGTTGATGTGCGCGTAATAGCGGCTACGAATAAAGACCTGCTCAAAGAAATTGAAGCCGGTAATTTCAGGATGGACCTTTACCACCGCCTTAGTGTTATACTTATACACGTACCGCCACTGGTTGAACGTAAGGATGACATAGCACTGCTTACCCAAAGCTTTCTGGATGAGATATGCAATGAATATGGCATGCCTGTTAAAAAAATATCCGAAGCTGCGCTGGACGCCCTTAAAGCCTTGCCGTGGACAGGTAACATCCGCGAGCTACGAAATATGGTGGAGCGATTGATCATATTAAGCGATAAAACCATAACTGATAATGATGTACGGGCATTTGCCAATCCATCGGCGCCGGCAGCCATTGGTGGTGATGGCGGCGGGGTTGCTCAAACAGATTTTGACCAGTTTAATAACTTCCAGGAGTATAAAGACTACGCGGAGCGCGAATACATTAAGTTCAAGCTCGAAAAAAATAACTGGAATGTTTCAAAAACTGCTGATGATATTGATATACAACGCAGTCACCTATACAGCAAGATCGAAAAATTCGGCCTCAAAAGAGGTGAATAACAGCGTTTTACGGTTCTTAAAAAAGCGGTTTGCGGCAATGCAAGCCGCTTTTTTTTATCGGTTTAAATTACTTAACATTGTAAAAACCTATATAATATGAAAGTGAAATTCTGTCTGCTTATCAGCCTTATCGTTGCAACATCCTGCCGGCAAAAAGAAACCAAATCCGACAAAAAGCCCGATCAGCCGCTTATTGGCAGCTGGCACCTGATATCGAGCAAAAGTATTACCAAGGGCGACACAACCGTAACTACGCCTCCAAAAGACCAGGAGATGGTTAAAATATTCAACGGAACCGATTTTGCCTTTTTTACCCATGATCTAAAAAAAGGTAAAGTTGACAAACCTGTTTTTGATTCAGGCAGCGGGACCTATACCCTGCAGGGCAACAATTATTCAGAACACCTTGCCTACTGCAATTACCGCGATTGGGAAAACCGTGATTTTAAATTCACTGTACAATTTAAAAACGACACCCTGGTGCAAACCGGTATTGAAAAAATTGACAGTTTGAAAATTGATCATGAAATCATTGAAACATATGTTAAAATGCGTTAATAATGCACGCTTTTGCGCGTATTATTTTCATTTTAGCATTCATTTTAACTGTTTATTGATCTAAAAACGGCATCTGGTAACAAAAGCTATAATCCAATCCTAAAAACAAACATGTTGTTGCAACATAAACTCCTCGGGCTGTCATTGTGCATGACAATGTTCTTTAACAACTGCAGATTTGACAAGACAAAACTTGCAACTATAAGCAGTGATTCTGTAATGACTATAAGTGTTGCTCAAAACACACCATTAAAAAACATGTTTGGGATAAATAGTTACGAATGGAATTTTCTGCTTGATCCTGCCAATCCAAACCTTAAAAACCATATATATGAGCCTAACATGGCTCTAATAAGGTCGTTCAGCGCGGTAAGGCACTATATGAACTGGAACAAACTGGAAAACTCTAAAGGTAATTACACTTACAACCCAACAAATAACGGCAGCTGGAATTATGACCTCATATATACAAGGTGCAAGCAGGACAGTATGTTGGTTTTGGCCGATCTGAAGAACTGTCCAACCTGGTTGGTAAGTACTTATCCCCCAAATTTGCAGGACAATGAAAATGTACCTGCACCTTACGGATCAAACCTCAGTGATCCAGCGTCATATGCAGATCAGGCGCGCGCCGCTTTTCAGTTTGCCGCAAGATATGGCTACAATACAACGGTTAACCCGGTATTGGTTAAAGTTGACAGCCGCCCCCGCTGGGCTAATGACCCGCCAAATGAGGTTAAAATTGGCCTGGGCCTCATAAAATATATAGAGTGTGATAATGAGCGCGATAAATGGTGGAAAAGCGAAGCAACCAAACAAACACCAGAAGAGTATGCGGCTAATTTATCGGCGTTTTATGACGGAAACAAGGGTAAATTGGGTAATAACGCTGGTGTAAAGACCGCTGACCCAAACATGCAGGTGGTGATGTGCGGCCTGGCAACCGCTGATGTCAATTTTGTTAAACGAATGGTAAACTGGTGTAAAATCAATCGCGGATATAAGCCGGACGGCAGTATTGACCTTTGTTTTGATGTGATCAATTACCACTTATATTCCAATGACGGTAATATATTAAGGCATTCAAAAACAACAACAGGTGTTGCCCCGGAGCTGTCTATGGCGGGTGTTATTGCTGATAGTTTTATAGAGTTCTCCAGGAGTTTACCACATCATCCTGAAGTTTGGGTAACTGAAGTAGGTTACGACATTAACCAACAAAGCAATGAAAAAGCCGTACCTGTTGGTAACAAATCAGTATTGCTTACCCAGGCCGATTGGATAATACGTTCATCGTTATTGTACATGAGGCATGGTATCAAACGTATTTTCTTTTACCAGCTTTTTGATGATAAACCAAATGGTACAATACAGTTTGCAACATCAGGGCTGGCAGAAAACGCAAAGCGCAGACCTGCTGCTGATTATATATTACAGGTAAATAAGCTAATGGGCAATTATATTTATAAAGGCACTATCAATAAAGATCCGCTTGTTGATAAATACCAATTAGGAAAACGCATAATTTATGTGCTAACCGTACCTGACCAAAAAGACCGCACCACTAATTATCAGTTAAACCTGGGCACGCCAAAGGCTACTATTTTCATGCTTAAGCCGGGCACCGACACCATGGGCAAAAAGGAAATGAGTTTAGTAAATGGTAAGTTAAATATTGCAGTGAGCGAAACGCCGGTTTTTGTAAAAGCAGGTACTGAGTAAACGGTGCCGTGCTTATCTGATTATCGGTTTATAAACAGATTTATAGTTCAATTGGCTAATTAAAAAACTACACATCAAAATCTCGTCTTAAAAAGCTATTTTTGCGGTTCAATGGAGCACATTCGTAATTTTTGTATCATAGCACATATTGACCACGGCAAAAGCACACTTGCCGATAGGTTATTAGAATATACCAATACCATAACCCAACGCGAATCGCAGGCACAACTGCTTGATGATATGGATCTGGAACGTGAACGGGGTATCACCATAAAAAGCCATGCCATCCAGATGGACTATGAACTTGATGGTCAGAAATATATACTCAACCTCATCGATACACCAGGGCACGTGGATTTCTCTTATGAAGTTTCACGCTCCATTGCTGCATGTGAAGGTGCATTACTCATTGTTGATGCTGCGCAGGGCATACAGGCCCAAACTATTTCAAACCTTTATCTGGCACTGGAAAATGACCTTGAAATAATCCCTATCTTAAATAAGATGGATCTTCCGGGTGCTATGCCCGAAGAAGTAAAAGACCAGATAGTTGATCTTATAGGCTGTAAACGCGAAGATATCCTTGCGGCATCGGGTAAAACAGGTATGGGCGTGCATGATATATTACGCGCCATTGTTGAACGTGTACCCGCCCCTGTTGGTGATCCAAAAGCTCCATTACAGGCTTTGATATTCGACTCGGTATTTAACTCTTTCCGTGGTATCATCGCTTATTTCAAAGTAGTTAACGGCGAGATCCGCAAAGGTGATAAAGTAAAATTCGTAGCTACTGAAAAACAATATCTTGCCGATGAGGTAGGAACTTTAAAACTGCGCCCGCTTCCTAAAGATGTGATCAGGACAGGTGATGTAGGCTACATTATATCGGGTATTAAGGAAGCTAAAGAGGTAAAAGTAGGTGATACCATCACACAGGTTGATCGTCCTTGTGCCGAAGGAATACAGGGCTTTGAAGAGGTAAAACCGATGGTATTCGCGGGCATTTACCCTGTTGATACCGAGGACTATGAAGAGCTTCGCGAATCAATGGCCAAATTGCAGTTAAATGATGCCTCATTGGTTTTTGAACCTGAGTCGTCAGCGGCGCTGGGATTTGGGTTCCGTTGCGGATTTTTAGGCATGCTGCACATGGAGATCATCCAGGAGCGGCTGGAGCGCGAGTTTAACATGACAGTGATCACCACTGTGCCTAACGTGTCATACATCGCCCATACAACCAAGGGTGATCCTATTATCGTAAATAACCCATCTGACTTGCCCGACCCGAGCAAAATTGATTTTGTGGAGGAACCATATATTAAAGCAACCATTATTACAAAGGCTGAATTTGTAGGGCCGGTTATGTCGCTCTGTATCCAAAAACGGGGCAATATAGTTAACCAGTCGTATCTAACTTCGGACAGGGTTGAGCTGATATTTGAGATGCCGATGGGCGAAATAGTTTTTGATTTTTATGATAAGCTAAAAACTATTTCAAAAGGATATGCTTCTTTTGATTATCACCAGATAGGTTATCGCCAGTCAGATCTTGTCCGCCTGGATATCCGTTTAAATGCGGAACCTGTAGATGCTTTATCGTCATTGATATACAGGGGCAACTCCTATGATTTTGGTAAAAAGATCTGCGAAAAGCTAAAGGAGCTTTTACCACGCCAGCAATTTGAAATTATTATACAAGCGTCAATCGGCGCTAAGATCATAGCACGTGAAACAGTTAAGGCCTTACGTAAAGATGTGACTGCCAAATGTTACGGCGGTGATATTTCACGTAAGCGTAAACTATTGGAAAAACAGAAAAAAGGTAAAAAACGCATGCGCCAGGTAGGTAACGTTGAGATACCCCAGTCAGCATTCATGGCCGTGCTGAAATTAGACTAATTTAGATCTGAGATATTAGATCTGAGATTATGAGACATAAGATGTTTCGTTGTTTTCTCATATCTAATATCTCACGTCTCCTATCTATATTACAATGCAATTACTCGACGGAAAATACGTATCAGAAAAACTTAAGGTTGAAATAGCAGAAGAAGCAGCTAAGATATTGCAAAAAACCGGTAGGCAGCCGCATTTAGTGGCCGTACTGGTTGGTCATGACGGTGGCAGCGAAACCTATGTAGCAAGCAAGATGAAAAACTGCGAAAAAGTCGGTTTTAAATCAACCCTGGTACGCTACGAAAATGATGTGACCGAAGATGAGCTGCTGAAAAAAGTTGAAGAACTAAATGCAGATGCCGACATTGATGGCATCATTGTACAATTACCCCTGCCCAAACATATCGACCCGGAAAAAGTAACCGAGAGGATTGACTATCGTAAAGATGTGGATGGTTTTCATCCGGTTAACCTCGGCCGTATGCAGCGTAACCTGCCTTCGTTTATTCCGGCTACCCCCTACGGTATTACATTGATGCTCAAAGAGTATGGCATTGATACTGTGGGCAAACATTGTGTTGTGGTAGGCCGCAGCAACATTGTAGGTTCTCCTATGAGTATTTTAATGGCCCGTAACACTACTCCCGGCAACTGTACTGTTACCATTTGCCATAGCCGCACACCCGATATTAAGAGCATTACATTACAGGCAGATATATTAATTGTAGCCATTGGCAAAAAGAACTTCATTACTGCCGATATGGTGAAGGACGGCGTGGTTGTTATTGATGTAGGAATGAACCGCGAAACCTCGGCCCTGACCAAATCGGGTTATAAGCTGTATGGCGATGTTGATTTTGAAAATGTAGCCCCTAAATCATCATGGATAACACCGGTGCCGGGGGGCGTTGGTTTAATGACCATTATAGGTTTACTTAAAAACACATTGGCTTCGGCTAATAAAGAGGTATATCCCTAATTAGGCTAAGCGGTTGATTGAGCCGGATGAATAAAACAGTAACTACTTGTTAAGTCAGCTCCATCAACCGCTTACTTACTTCCAAACAATCTATCCCATAAAGAGCTGATGCCTACATAGATCTCATCATTCTTAATGGTAACCGGATAGGTTTTAACAAAATCATTCTGACCCTCCCCGCCTTTTCCTGTTGCCAGATTGTAGGTATACCGGTGATACGGGCAAACAATTTTTCCTTTAACGCATAAACCTTCACTCAGATCGGCTCCGGCATGGGGGCAAACAGAGGAGAGTGCGTAAATCTGCCCCTCAAAACCAACCAGGCAAATGTTTTTCCTACCTGCCTTTACTTTGGTAATAAACGGCTTATCGGTGTTTTGTATACCGGTTATTTTATACCACTTCATTATCAGTGCTATTTATCATAAACCAGCATTGCATTACCAATTAGCCAGCGGAAATCATACACAATGCGGGCAAGTAATATTTTAATAGCGAGGGCATCCTTAAAATTGATCATACTATGCTCATAAACTAAAGCATCTGCTTTTTCATTCAATTTAAACCCTACGCCCTTAAATGAATACAATCTGTTATCATTATCAAATACAAAATTTTCATCATTAATTTTCAGAGATATAAGCAGGATAACAGGGTCGATTAGTTCAAAATCAAGGTAAAGATCCTCGTCTGTATTCAAATAAAGTCGAAATTTTTTATGACGGCCTTCATAAAGATCAAACAAAGCATCATCTATGAACTGGCTGTCATTAAAGCTATTGCCTTGTTCCTCTATCTTTTTAATATTGTCAGCCTCATTATCAATTCTTTTTTGCCAATAGTCGTTCATTCGAACACTATCAATTGACTTTTGTCTTATCCTGACCAAATGCTCCAGATGCTGTTTTGCATTATATGCCGGATCTTTGAAGTTATTTAGTACCTGTAACTGGTGATTTACCTGCCATAAAGCTTTTTGATGGTAATGCGCATACAGGTAATCATCTTCATCCAGGTAGCTTTTTATTGACGATTCCAGCGATCGCTTTTCGTCCTCGCACATTTCAATTAGCAGGTTAAGGTCTGATTTCATTTTTTATAATATACCGGGCAAGTTTGTTAACCTAAATTACTTAAACCTTTTTATTATGTTAAAGTAAAAGTGATTTAACAATCTTACCGATAAACTAACAGAGGCTGAGCTTAATGCGTTAAAGCCGGTTAAAAATCGATCTTCAGGTTCATTACCGCCGGGTTCTTTATCACCTCGTCCATGCTTGTAACCAGCGTTACGCTTCTCCTGTCGGCAGATAGCACGGCTTTGGAGTTATTTAGCTTTTTAACCGGCCTTGCAAACTTTAAGATCACCTTATACGGCATATCTATCAGCATAGCCTTCGCCATCATGAAGGTTGACTGGGTTTTCTTTAAAAAGGCGTTGAATTTGGCTTTATCAATTATCCGGTAAAATTTATGAGGTGTAATATCATATGAGTAATAATCCTGCCCGGCTACCATTTGCCTGGCATCAAAGGTCCTGGTAGCTTTATCATTATTTGAAAAAGCATTGATCTGGCTGTTGAGGGCAATTTTTGAAAGATTTTGAAGATAGTATTGAAGGTCGGCTGCATTTTTGGCCACATGCTTTATATTTACCTTCATCACACTTTTTTTAAGGTTCATATTGATGGACAGATCGCTGCTTTTAGCCATATTGCTTTCCTCAACAGTCATTTTTTGCTGAGTGCTATCGGGCATGGCGCTATAAAAATTGAGGGTGGTGTCTTTTACCAGACTAAATTGCGGTGTTTCTTTCACCGAGTCGGACATGAGGTTTACCAGTACCGATACGGCCTTGCTCATATCAAATCCATAAATCACATTACAGCTGCCATCGGCTTTAAAGTCATACCGTTCCTCAATATCAACACATGAGTTAAAAAAAAGCATCGCCAAAAGAATAAGCGGAAGGTAAAGTTTTTTCATTGGCCCATCGTTTTAACTAACTGAAACAGAATTACATCATAACAAATTTATACAGCAACTATCATAGGTAAAATTACGGTGTATTTAATTAAAAATTAAAGTAATAATAGAGATTATTAATGAAAATTAAAAACGCAAATTCAAAAACGTTTACCCTGCGTTTACCATTTACCTTTATGCTTTCGGCTTAAATAGGTACCTTTGCAGCAAATTATGGCACACCAAATTCCAGACGACGGCACGCTGCTTCCATTAATGGAAGAATTTTACACGATACAGGGCGAAGGGTACAATACAGGTAAAGCAGCATATTTTATAAGGCTTGGCGGATGTGATGTGGGTTGTCATTGGTGTGATGTTAAAGAAAGCTGGGATGCTGAGCTGCATCCGCTCACACCTGCTGATCAGATTGTGAATAATGCTTCGGTACATCCATCTAAAGCGGTTGTGGTAACAGGCGGCGAACCTTTAATTTACAATCTCGATTATCTGACTACTCAATTGCATGAAAAAGGTATTAAAACCTTTATTGAAACATCAGGCGCCTATCCCCTTTCTGGCGACTGGGATTGGATATGTTTGTCGCCAAAAAAATTCAAGGCGCCAATTCCGCATGTGGCCGAAAACGCGCATGAGCTAAAGGTGATCGTATTCAACAAATCAGATTTTGAGTGGGCCGAATACCATGCCAAAATGGTTTCGCCTGATTGCAAACTGTATTTGCAGCCCGAATGGTCAAAATCAAAAGAAATGACGCCGTTGATAGTTGATTATGTGATGAATAACCCTCAATGGGAAATATCTTTGCAAACACATAAATATTTGAATATCCCTTAATATTTGTAACTTACGATAATAATTATCGTATCAAAACAGATGAAAATTGTAATCATCTCGATTTTATCAATTTTTTTATCCATTTCGGCCTGGTCACAAACGCAATACACTACCACCAACAAGGACGCTATAAAGTATTATATAGCAGCTCATCAAAATATTGACGATCATACTTATGACGAAGCAATAGAGAACCTTCAAAAAGCCATTAAGGAAGATCAAAAATTTGTTGAGGCCCATTTCCAGTTGGCCGATGTGTTCCGTTTAAAGCACCTGTATAAGCAGGCTATTGAGCAGTATTTAAAAGTAATAGCGCTTAATCCCGATTTTAACAAAGCCGTTTATCTGAAAGTTGGTGAAAGTGAAATTACAGAAGCTAACTATGCACAGGCGCAGCAACATCTGGAAAAGTATTTGACCTATCATGACATTACTCCTCAAAATACCCTGTATGCTCAAAAACTGGTAAATGATGCAAAATTCAGCATTCAGGCTATACAACATCCCGTAAGTTTTAAACCCGTAAATATGGGGCCCGAAATTAATACTGCCAATGATGAATACTTACCGGTGGCCACTGCTGATGAGTCAATGCTGATATTTACGCGTAAGATCAACAACAACGAAGACTTTTATAAAAGCATTATTGATAAAGGTAAATGGCAAAAAGCCAGCTATCTTAGTGAGCAGATCAACACAGCGCAGTATAACGAGGGCGCGCAATCAGTATCACAGGATGGCAAATACCTGTTTTTTACCGGCTGTAACCGGCCGGACGGAATGGGGAGATGCGATATTTATATAGCGCAGAAAAAAGGCAACGACTGGGGTAAGCCTTTTGATTTAAATCCTCCTGTAAACACCTCAGGATGGGAGTCACAGCCTTCCATATCAGCTGATGGGCGTACCCTTTATTTTGTAAGCAACCGCGGAGGCGGGTTTGGCGGTTACGACATCTGGAAATCTACATTAACCGATAAAGGTTGGGGACAGCCGGAAAACCTGGGGCCTAATATTAATACGCCCTACAATGAGCAGTCGCCGTTTATACACCCTGATGACAGCACACTTTATTTTAGCTCAAACGGATGGCCCGGATTAGGTAATAAAGACCTTTTTGTAAGCAGACTAAGCAAAGATGGCAAATGGCAAAAGCCTGAAAATTTAGGGTACCCAATAAATTCCAATGGCGACGAAAACGGGCTTACCTTAACAGCCAGCGGCAATTATGCTTTTTTTGCCTCAGACAATTTGAATGGTTATGGCGGTTATGACATTTATACTTTTGAATTACCTGTAAATGTAAGACCACATATGGTAACTTATGTAAAAGGCAGTGTTAGGGATGCTCAAAACAATCAGCCGCTCGAGGCAGCTGTTGAGATCATTGACCTGCAAAGTAACCAGCCGGTTTACCAGGATTACAGCAGTACAGATGATGGTAATTTTTTGGCGACCATTACATCCGGTAAAAATTATGGTCTGAACATTTCAAAAAACGGGTATCTATTTTACTCAGAAAACTTTTCGCTGATAGGATACAAGACCAAAAATCCATTTAATATTTCAGTGAGTTTATCGCCCATTGAAGTGGGCAATAAGGTTATACTTAAAAACATATTTTTTGATACCAATAAATTTGATCTGGAGGCGGAGTCAAAGGCTGAGTTGATCAAGCTGATTGAGTTTTTAACTGTAAACCCGGTGGTGCATATAGAAATATCGGGGCATACAGACAATGTGGGTGCCGATCAGATCAATCAAACTCTATCAGAAAACCGGGCAAAATCAGTATATCAGTATCTTATAACCAATGGCATAGCAGCCACTCGCTTAGTCTACAAAGGCTATGGTAAAACCCAGCCCATTGCTCCAAATGACACAGAAGAAAACCGTGCTAAAAACCGAAGGACGGAATTTAAGATCATCTCAAAATGACAATAAACTAAATAAGATTATCAGAATCCGTAGAGGAATGTATGACCGTTCTGTTTTCATAAAAAAACCTTTAGAAATCAATTCCTAAAGGTTTTTTGTTGTGTACATCAGGGCAAATTAATTACCCATTTCTGATATAAATTTTATTCGCATTAGCTGTACCTCTTCACGGGTGTAATCATCGTTACCCAATTCGGCCAGCGCGTCATCAATGGAGTCTGCTTCGGCGGTACGAAAGTAATCAAACACTTCTTCCTGCTTATCTTCATCTATTACTTCGTCAATGTAATAGTTCAAATTAAGCTTTGTACCAGAGTTAACTATGGTTTCCACTTCCTTCAATATCTCTTCGTAAGTAAGCCCTTTAGAAGCTGCTATATCATCCAGATTTAAATGCCGGTCAATATTCTGGATGATAAAAACTTTTAGCGCAGATTTATTGGCCGCGCTTTTGATCACCATGTCAACAGGGCGGTCAATATCATTATCCTCTACATACTTTTGTATCAGATCGGTAAATGGCTTACCAAATTTTAAGGCCTTACCTGCGCCAACTCCCGAAATTTGTTTTAACTCATCGGTAGTAACCGGGTAATGTGTACACATCTCCTCAAGCGACGGATCCTGAAATATAACAAATGGAGGTAGCCCCTTTTGTTTAGCCAGTTTTTTACGTAACTCCTTAAGCATTTGAAGCAACTGCGTGTCCAGTGCACCACCGCCTTGTTTTGGGCCGTCCGGATCATCTTCATCATCAGTGGCTTCAATAACTTTATTCAGTAAAAAGCGAATGCTATAAGGATTATCAATAAAAGCGTTACCGGTTTTTGTTAACCTAAGCAAGCCATATTGGTCAATATCTTTTGAAAGATAATTGTTAAGTAAAGCCTGCCTTAACAAAGAGTTCCAGAGGTTTTTACCCTGTTCCTTACCCGACCCATAATAATCAAGCTGATCATGCCCATAATTCTTTATCTGGGCGTTCTCCTCTCCTATCAGTATGCTGATAATGTGGTGATCATCAAATTTTTCGCCAATATGCCTAATCAGGCTTAGCGCCTTGTGCAGGTGTTCTTCGCCATCAAAATGTTCTTTATGGCCGCAGCAATTATCGCACATGTTATTACAGCCGGCTTCATTAAAGTTTTCGCCAAAGTAATGTAACAGCTGCTTACGGCGGCATACTGAGGATTCACAGTAATCAATAACTTCTTTTAATATCTGTGTGCCAATTTCACGTTCAGAAACCGGCTTGTCCTTCATAAATTTCTGAAGTTTATCAATATCTTTTTCCGAATAAAAGGCAACACACACACCCTCGCCCCCGTCACGGCCCGCGCGCCCGGTTTCCTGATAGTAACCCTCCATGCTTTTAGGTACATCATGGTGTATTACATAACGCACATCCGGTTTATCAATACCCATACCAAAGGCAATGGTTGCTACAATAACTTCTACATCTTCCATCAGGAATTTATCCTGCGTATCGGCACGCACCTTGGGGTCTAAACCCGCGTGATAAGGTAATGCCCTTACGCCGTTTAAATTAAGTGCCTCAGCAACCTCTTCTACCTTTTTACGGCTAAGGCAATATATAATCCCCGATTTTCCCTGGTTTTGTTTTACAAACTTTACAATCTCCTTAATTACATTGCGCTTGGCACGTACTTCATAAAAAAGATTGGAACGGTTAAATGATGATTTAAAAATGGTTGCATTGTTCATTTGCAGGTTCTTCTGAATATCCTGCTGAACTTTTGGAGTAGCTGTAGCCGTTAACGCGATAATGGGGATATTCTCCCCAATATTACTGATCACCTGTCTGATTTTACGGTATTCCGGTCTGAAATCGTGCCCCCATTCAGAGATACAATGCGCTTCATCTACCGCCACAAATGAAACATGATTAAGTCGTAAAAAGTCGATATTTTCCTGCTTCGTCAGTGATTCCGGAGCAACATATAACAACTTGGTTTTTCCGGATAACACATCTTCTTTAACGCGGCCTATATCTGATTTGGTAAGTGATGAGTTTAAAAAATGGGCTATACTATCCGAGCCTCCAAAGGCCCTTAACTGATCTACCTGATTTTTCATCAAAGCTATCAGCGGTGAAATTACTATCGCGGTGCCTTCGCTCATTAATGCCGGCAACTGATAACACATGGATTTACCACCACCTGTAGGCATGATCACAAAAGTATCATTACCTGCCAGTATGTTAGTTATAATCGCTTCCTGCTCCCCTTTAAAGTTGTCGAATCCGAAAAAATTCTGGAGATTATCAAATAGCGACTTCTTAGTTTCTATCATTTGGTTAACGTGATCTTGAGATGTATTTAAAAGTTTAAAGTAACAAAATTTAATGAATAAACGATGGATTTACTTTTAAATTTTATACAAATATGATTATTGAATGAAAAACAATTTGTTTCTTTAATGTATTTAAATTGTGAACAAATTAACTATCTGACTATTTAGTTTTATTTAATACATAATTAACAGATTATTCTACATTTTTGCGCTGGCTACACCAAATAAAAACTCTTTTATACACAAATGAATAAAAACCATTATGCGATCATTATGGCGGGCGGCATAGGCAGCCGTTTCTGGCCAATAAGCCGCTCCTCGCATCCCAAACAGTTTATAGATATACTTGGCACCGGCCAAACACTGATACAAAACACCTATGAGCGTTTCCTGAAAGTTTGCCCGAAGGAAAATATTTATGTGGTAACCAACGAGAGTTATACCAAACTGGTTAAAAGCCAGCTGCCCGATATGTCCGATCAGCAGATCCTTACGGAACCTGCCATGCGTAATACCGCGCCCTGTGTGGCCTATGGCTGTTTTAAGATAGAAAGCCTTAACCCCGATGCCGTTATTGTGGTAGCCCCCTCTGACCAGCAGATCCTGGACGAGGATGCTTTTATAAGCGCCATTGAAAGGGCATTGCAAACCGCTGCCAGCCATGACTGCCTGATCACCCTGGGCATTAAGCCATCCAGGCCCGATACCGGTTATGGCTATATCCAGTATACCGACCATACCATCAACCACGATTTTCACAAGGTGAAAACCTTTACCGAAAAGCCTACCCTGGAGATTGCCAAAACCTTTATTCAAAGCGGCGACTTTTTATGGAACGCGGGTATCTTCATCTGGTCGGCCGGTGCTATTTTAAAGGCTTTTGGCCAGTACCTGCCCGAAATGCATGAGATCTTCGCGGATGCCCGCCCGGTGTACAACACGGCTGATGAACGTACCCATATCCATAAAGCCTACCAGCATTGCATCAATATTTCCATTGACTATGGCATTATGGAAAAGGCCGATAATGTTTATATCCTGCCTTCCGACTTTGGCTGGAGCGACCTGGGCACCTGGGCCTCTATTTATGACCTGGCCGAAAAGGATTATGTTGGCAATGCGGTGATCCCTTCGGAAAAGGTGATCATGTATGATTCATCTAACTGCATGGTGAATGTACCCGGCGAAAAGCTGGTGATCCTGCAGGGCATGCATGATTTTATCGTGGTGGAATCAAACAACACCCTGCTCATTTGCCCCCGCGACCAGGAACAAAATGTAAAACAGGTGGTGGCCGACGTAAAAAACAAGTTTGGCGCTAAATATATTTAGGCACCAGCAAGGAGAAGCTTTTTAATACGTTATATCAAATTGATGGTAAAGTAAAAAGCCTGGCTCTTATCGTATAAGAGCCAGGCTTTTGAAAAAGTACCCTTCGGGGCTTGAATGGGCTAAAGCCCTCTTTGCCTTATCGCTTCGTACAATATAACGCCGGTAGATACGGATACATTAAGCGATTCTATCTCACCAAACATGGGTATTTTAGCCAGATGATCGGCAATGCGGATGATTTCGTTGCGGATACCATCCTCTTCCGATCCCATGATAACAGCGGTTGGCGCGGTATAATCCGGCTTATAAATATCATCCTGCGTTTTTTCGGTACAGCAAACCAGCTGCAGGCCCGACTCCTGTAAAAACCTTATGGTTTGCATAAAGTTATCATGCCGGCAAACGGGTATTTTATACAAAGCTCCCGCCGATGTTTTAATAGCATCGGGGTTAATTTGAGCCGAACCCTTGGCCGGGATAACAATAGCATGTACACCCGCACATTCAGCAGTACGGGCAATGGCTCCCATATTGCGTACATCGGTAATGCTATCCAAAACCAATATCAGCGGAACTTCTCCTTTTTCAAATACTTCGGGAATAATGTTCTCTATTTTTTGATAAACGATTGGCGAAATAAAAGCCACTGCGCCCTGATGGTTCTTTGCTGTAAGGCGGTTAAGCTTTTCAACCGGCACTTGCTGCGCGGTAATATTATATTCAGTCAGCAGGGCTTTTAACTCGTGTGATAATCCTCCACCCGCGCCTCTTTGAATATATAGTGCCTCAATTTCTTTTCCTGAAGTAATGGCTTCCATAATGGCCCTGATGCCAAAAACCATTTGGTTGCTTTCACGCTGAGGCCTTGAATTAAATGTCATTTTTAATGCTGTAATGTTTTGGCAAAAGTAGCTATATTAATTGATTAAGCACTTATTGGACTAATATCACATTTTGGTTTTTTATAAATAATTAACAATCGCAAACTTTATTAACATTGTTGTAATTATTTGATTAACAATGGGTAAATTAGGTAATTAACAAAATAACTAACATACCATGTTAATAACCGCTACATACTTAACACAAATTGTTAATTAAGAAATACTCAAAATTATATTGTTGTTAATGTTTGAGTTGAGGCTAAAAACGGCATGTTGGCGCTTTACTAAACAAATCAAAACTAATTTTGTATATTTTTGTCAACTTATGATTTTCGAGAACGATAACCTGCAGAACAAGCCTAATACAAACGACCGCCGAAGCCGAATTACAACGCCAATGCCCTATAGCGGACTGGGCAAACTTCCACCCCAGGCAACTGACCTGGAAGAGGCTGTTTTGGGAGCCCTCATGCTGGAAAAGGACGCATTATCATCAGTAATTGATGTTTTAAAACCCGAAGTGTTTTATCGTGATAATCATCAAAAAATATTTACTGCGATAAAACAGTTATTTGAAAAATCTTCGCCCGTTGATATTCTGACGGTTACCGCCGAGTTGCGTAAACAGGGCGAGCTTGAAATGATAGGCGGAGCCTATTATATTACCGAGCTTACCAGTCGCGTGGCATCAGCCGCAAATATTGAATTTCACGCCCGCATCATCATCCAAAAGTTTATCCAGCGCGAATTGATCCGGATATCAACCGATGTTATTCAAAGCGCTTATGAAGATACTTCTGATGTACTGGATCTGTTAGACAGGGCCGAAAAGAACCTTTTTGAAATTGCCCAAAGTAACCTGCGCCGCGATGCCAGGAAAATGGACGACCTTGTACATGAAGCATTAAAAGATATTGAGGCCCTTAAAGACAAAAAAGACGGATTAACCGGGGTGCCTTCAGGGTTCACCAACCTTGACCGTATGACCTCGGGCTGGCAAAAATCCGATCTGGTAATCATAGCTGCCCGCCCCGCCATGGGTAAAACAGCGTTTGTTTTAAGCTGTGCTCGTAACGCCGCAGTTGATTTTGATAAACCAGTTGTGGTTTTCTCGCTCGAAATGTCGTCCGTTCAATTGGTTAACCGTTTAATATCCGGCGAAACCGAAATTGAACAGGAAAAGATCCGTAAAGGCACACTGGAAGAATGGGAATGGCAGCAGATACACTCAAAAATTGGCCGGCTTGAACAAGCTACGTTAATTATTGATGATACACCGGCCCTTAACATTTTTGAATTCAGGGCCAAATGCCGCAGGTTAAAATCCCAGCATGATATTCAACTTATTATAATTGACTACCTGCAACTGATGCACGGTAAAGGCGAAGGTAAAGCTGGCGGTGGCAACCGTGAACAGGAAATCGGCAGTATATCAAGAGCTTTAAAATCGGTAGCTAAAGAACTTAACGTGCCGGTGATAGCCCTGTCGCAGTTGAGCCGGGCGGTTGAAACCAGGCCTGGCAACTCCAAAAGACCAATGCTTTCGGATCTGCGTGAATCCGGCTCTATTGAGCAGGATGCAGATATGGTGCTGTTCCTTTACCGCCCCGAGTATTATGGCTTAACAGAAGACGAGGAAGGCAATCCAACCAATAACGTGGGCGAAGTAATTATAGCCAAACACCGTAATGGCGAAACCGGCACAGTGCGATTAAAATTTGTTGGTAAATATGTTAAGTTCGCCAACCTTGAAGATGGCGTGGAAGGTTTCCCTCCGGCAACTGGCAGCGCGTTTTCAGGTCTTTCACCGTCGCAGGATTTTGAGAAGCCAAGCAACTTTATTATTCGTCCGTCGCGAATGGACGATATTGATGACGAGCCACCGTTTTAGGCTTGATTTGGAATTTGTTTCTGAAGATTTACCGCTAAGCCATTCAGGCAAGTCCGAAATCGAATATCCCAAATCCAAATCAAAAAAATATTCCCAGCAAAACCCCGATGATAATGATTACCGGGGTTTTTATTTTGGTAAAATTCAATAATGAAAAAGTGCCTATCATGAGGCCATATGCCATCCAGTTGCCACCAAACGGCCTTACTAATAATATAAAAGCGGTTGCCATAAAGCCAACTGCAACGGCGTTTATGCCGCTTAATGAGTTTTTAATGCGGGTTATTTTCTTAAGGTCTTCCCAAAAAGGAACAATGAATAATATCAATATCAGCCCTGGAGTATTTACCCCTATTACAGCCACCAAACTGCCAATGATTTGACCGCCTACACCAAATCCTTTATTGCCCAAAGTTATACCACCTAAAAATGAGGTAAAAGAAAATGTTGGGCCGGGTAAAGCCTGTTGCAAAGCGTAGCCTGATAAAAACTCCGAATTACTGAGATAATGTTTAACCTCAACAAATTCTGTGTACATTAAAGGTACCATAACCTGCCCGCCACCAAAAATCAATATCCCATTTCGATAAAAATTTTCAAATAAGCGTATGGGTAAACTAAAAGGCGAGGTTTGATTGATAATAGCGCCCAAAGCAGCAAAAAACAATAATATACCAATAAAATAAGCTACCTTATTAGGATTAACATTTGAATATAATTTAACCCGGAGCTCGTTTTCCTGCTGCTGGGTTTCCATTGCCGATGATATGATCCCACCCAGTAATATCAATATAGGGAAAGCGTAAGCGTTTTGCAAAATGAGTGTTGATATAAGCGAACCGATGGCCAGCATGGTGCTTATCCGCGTTTTTAAAAACCTGCATGCAAAGGTATAGGTGGCATAAGCAACAATACCAACAGCCATAGGTTGTATAAAAGTGATCACATGTGCAAACTTTGCCTGGTTGGCAAACATTTTATAGCTAATTGCCGCTATCCCCATAATGGTTGCCGAAGGCAGTATCCATATCAGGAAGGTAATTAATGCCAATTGCAATCCACCTACCTTCCAGGCTATACCCACTAATGTTTGGGTTGATGCGGGGCCGGGCAGCACCTGTGACAGCGCGCTGAGCTCCATCAGTTCATCTTCGGTGATATAATGTCTTTTTTCAACAAACTCACGCAGCAATACAGCTATATGTGCCTGGGGTCCGCCAAAAGCAGTGAACGTATAAATAAAAACATCCCGAAGAAATAGAAGATGGCGTTTTTTCATTAATAGTTTAATTCATTGGTTCATTAGCTCACTTGTTCATTAGCATCTGTATTTACCATCTGGCGCACAATAATTAGGTCTCATTATACACCGGGCACCAATGAACTAATGAACAAGTTACTAACGAACTATTTAATAATCGTCATCGTCTTCTTCAACACCCATGGCCTGTTTGTAAACAGCCTGCAATTCCGAATACGCGTGGTTATCGCGCTTCTGTTTAGCTATTGTCATGCCGTTTTGGTAGGTCATAATTGCTTCCCCAGTACGGTTCAATGCCTCATATAACTTGCCTAAATGATAATATGTACCCACATATCCCGGGTGATTAGTAACCAGGTCCTCATAATAATAAAGGGCTTTATCTGTCTGATTCAGACGCAGATACTCTGTAGCAAGGGCATATTTTAAAAACTCGTCATGAGGTTCATTCTTTATAAACTCCAACAGCTTATCCAATCTGCTAAACTCCATTTTAAACTCTATCTTTTTTATTAAATTTGCAAAAACCTATTGATATGAAGATCTTGGTATGTGTAAGCAATGTTCCTGATACCACCACAAAAATAACTTTTACTGATAATAACACCCAATTTAATACAAATGGTGTTCAATTTATATTAAACCCTTATGATGAGATAGCCCTCTCGCGTGCTATTGAACTTACTGATGGAGGCAAGGGTTCGGTAACAGTTATCAATGTTGGTGAAGTAAATACAGAGGCCACCATTCGTAAAGCGCTGGCCATTGGCGCTACTGATGCGGTACGTATAAATGCAAAACCTCATGACGCATGGTACGTGGCTTATCAAATTGCCCAATATGTAAAAGCAAATCCATTTGACCTTATTTTAACAGGGCGCGAGTCTATTGATTATAACGGTTCAAAAGTTGCCGGCATGCTTGCCGAGCTACTGGACATCCCATCAGTATCTATTATTAAAAAACTGGATGCAACTGACAATGAAGCGACTGTTGAACGTGAAATTGAAGGGGGAAAAGAAGTCCTGACCATTCCTTATCCCTTTGTAGCTGGTACTGCCGAAGGTGTTGCCGAGCCCAAAATACCCAACATGCGTGGCATTATGTCGGCCCGGACAAAACCATTAGCCGTTGTTGATCCTGTTGAAGTAAAAACATTTTCGGAAGTGATCAGTTATGAAACACCCGCCCCACGCGGACAAGTAAAACTGGTGCCAGCTGATGATACTGCTAAACTGGTTGAGCTTTTACATACCGAAGCCCGTGTCATATAATTAAATTTAATCCGATTTTTACGAAAAACATCTAACTATGTCTGTTTTAATATATGCGGAAAACGCCGGCGGTAAATTCAAAAAATCAATTTTTGAAGCAGTAACCTACGCCCGCGCCATTGCCGATCAAAATAATACCAGCCTTACTGCCATCTCCATTGGCGATGTAAGTGCAGGAGAACTGGCCGCTTTAGGTAAATATGGCGCCGAAAAAGTACTCAATGTATCTGCCGATAAATTGAAGAACTTTGTAAACCAGGCTTATGCTTCGATAATTGCAGAAGCTGCTAAAAAACAGGGCGCCGATATTGTGGTATTGTCAAATACTTTCTCAGGCCGCGGCCTGGTCCCCAGACTGGGTGTAAAACTGGAAGCTGGCGTAGCTGATGGAGCTGTAGCGCTGCCTGAACAAAGCGGCAACAAATTTACAGTTAAAAAAACGGCGTTTTCAGGCAAGGCTTTTGCTATTGTAGAGCTAACATCGGCCAATAAGGTGATCGCATTGGTGCCTAACTCTTATAAAGTTGTGGATACCGGCGGAACGGCACAAGTTGAAGATTTTACCGCTGAAACCAAAGATTCGGATTTCAGGGCAATAATTAAAGAGGTTGTACGCTCAACAGATAAAGTGTCATTACCCGATGCGGAAATTGTGGTTTCGGCAGGACGCGGGCTTAAAGGCCCCGAAAACTGGGGTATGATAGAAGAGCTTGCGGAATTGCTTGGCGCGGCCACAGCCTGCTCAAAACCAGTATCAGACGCCGGATGGCGCCCGCATAGCGAGCATGTTGGTCAAACAGGTATTGCTGTTAGTCCAAATTTGTATATTGCAATAGGAATTTCAGGTGCAATACAACACCTGGCAGGTATTAGTTCATCAAAAGTTATTGTGGTTATCAACAAAGACCCTGAGGCTCCGTTTTTTAAAGTAGCTGATTACGGTATTGTTGGCGATGCCTTTGAAATAGTTCCTAAATTAATAGCGGCCGTTAAAGAATATAAAGCTTCAGCATAAATAATAAGGTGCGATGGGTAATAACATGAAAAAAATCAAGCTGGATATTGTAGGGCTATCATACAGCCAGACACAATCCGGAGCTTATGCTTTAGTTTTAGGCGAAGTTAGCGGACGCCGCAGGCTACCAATTATTATTGGCAGCTTTGAGGCGCAGGCCATAGCTATTGAAATAGAGAAAATGACTCCGAGCCGACCGCTTACACATGACCTGTTCAAGAGCTTTGCTCAGGCCTATCAAATTGAGGTTCAGGAAATAATCATTTACAATTTAGTTGACGGTATATTTTACTCCAAACTGATTTGCAGCGATGGTAAACGATCTGTTGAAATTGATGCGCGCACGTCTGACGCTATTGCGGTAGCTGTAAGGTTTGACTGTCCTATTTTCACCTATGAGTTTATACTTTCAACAGCGGGTATAGTAATTGAAGGTAATGACTTTGTTTATCTTGAAAACATAAACGAAACACCCGAGGAAAAAACAGTTAGTTCGGCAGTGGGCGGATTTTCATCTTTAAGCACAGATGAATTAAAAACAAAATTACAGGAAGCACTGGCCGAAGAGTCGTACGAAAAAGCCGCAAAAATACGTGATGAACTTAACCGTCGTAAAGCATCATAGTTTGATTTTGGATGTTCGATTTGGGATTTATTTTTATTCAAAGATTTAAATTCCTTTATAAGTCAATAAATTCGAAATCGAACATCCGAAATCCCAAATCATTTCATTACTTTCCATTTTTAATTTACGCTGACTATCATTATTTAAACCAGGTACCATATGAATATTAAGTTTCGCTTAATACTGATGAATTTTATGCAGTTTTTTATATGGGGTGCCTGGCTGCTTACTATTGGAGCCTACTGGTTTCAAAACAAACACTGGTCGGGGGCGCAGTTTGGGGCCATCTTCTCTACAATGGGAATTTCGGCGATCTTTATGCCTGCACTCACCGGAATAATCTCAGACAGGTTTGTGAATGCCGAAAAGCTTTATGGCATTATACATATTTTAGGAGCGCTGGTGCTGTTTAGCTTACCCCTTGTAAAGGATCCGTCAACGTTTTTCTGGGTAATGCTGCTCAATATGGTATTTTATATGCCAACCCTGTCTTTATCTATAACGGTTGCTTATTCTGCGTTAAAAAACAGCAATATTGATGTTGTAAAAGATTATCCACCAATACGTATATGGGGAACCATTGGTTTTATTGCCGCGTTATGGACGGTGAGTATCACCCATAATGAAACATCACCGAATCAGTTTTATATAGCCTCTGTAGTAGCTTTAATACTTGGCATCTATTCTTTCAGCCTTCCAAAGTGCCCCCCTCTTTCAAATAAAACCAACAATAAATCATTCGTAAGTTTATTAGGGCTTAACGCATTTGCATTATTTAAGATACCAAAATTTGCTATTTTCTTTGCCTTTTCGCTGCTTTTAGGAGCAGCCTTGCAGCTTACCAATGCTTACGGAGATACTTTTATTCATGATTTTAAAAATGTGGCGGAATATAAAGACACGGTTGCGGTTAAATACCCCGCCATCATTATGTCTATTTCCCAAATTTCAGAAACGCTGTTTATCTTAGCTATTCCATTCTTCTTGCGCAAATTTGGAATCAAGTACGTAATGTTATTCAGTATGCTGGCATGGGTATTACGATTTGGTCTTTTCGCTTTTGGTGATCCCGCCAACGGCCTATGGATGATCATTTTATCATGTATAGTTTACGGCATGGCCTTTGACTTTTTTAATATCTCAGGCTCTTTATTTGTTGAAACGCAAACCACTCCCGAAATAAGAGGTAGCGCGCAAGGCCTGTTTATGATGATGGTAAACGGATTTGGCGCATTGTTCGGGAGCTTCACGAGCGGTGTTATTATTGATAAATTTTTCACATTGCATGATCAAAGCAAAAACTGGCAGGGCATATGGCTTACTTTTGCAGCATATGCCCTGGTGATCGCTATTATATTCCCGTTCGTATTCCGTTATAAACACAACGCTGCCCTTAAGCATGCCATAGCGCACGCTTAAAGTTCTACCTATTTCTTCCCGCTGATGGCATATTGTATGCCGCCTAACAGGTGCTTCAGATATACTGGATCCGCGTATGATTCATCAGTATGGCCAAGTTCGGTATAGAACGCCCTGCCACCGTCAAAGCTATGATACCAGGCCATAGGATGATTGTCGCCATTTTCTCCACCAGTATAGCTTTTCTCATCTATTTTGATCAGCACGTGCAGATCATCGCCTATCCATTTATAATTGTACCACTCATCCCATCTTTTCCATAATGCAGGCAAATGTTTTGTGGCGATAAAGTTACGATCAACAACCTGCAAAGTAGCTTCTTGCTGTTTAGGGTGACTTTTGAAGTAAGCCCCTACCAATTTGCCATACCAGGGCCAATCGTACTCCGTGTCAGTTGCTGCATGTACGCCAACAAAACCACCGCCAGCCTTAATATATTGCTCAAACGCGGTTTGCTGAGTGTCATTTAAAACATCACCGGTTGTGCTTAAAAATATTACCGCGGCATATTGCTTTAAATTTTCAGCGGTAAATTTTTCGGCATTGGTAGTACTGTCTACATCAAAGTTATTTTCCTTTCCTAGTTTCATGATTGCCGGTACGCCAACCGCGATAGAATTATGGTGAAAGCCAGCGGTTTTGCAAAATATCAATACTTTATCTTTAGCAAATACCTGCGTTATAGCCGCGCCTATTAAAAGGCATATAGCGAGTAGTTTTTTCATAGTTGATTGTTTTAGTAAATATTTCTATAAAGTCATGCTGAACTTGTTTCTCCCCACCTATTAAGCTATATATATAACCCACACTTGGCAAGTGATTCAGAAATAAATCCGGCATGACGAGGGTTGTTATAAATTTCCTTTCTTTAGTTCATCTACAGCAAAATGGGCTGCACGGGCTGTCATGGCCATATAAGTTAACGAGGGGTTTTGACATGCAGACGAAGTCATGGCGGCGCCATCGGTAACAAAAACATTCTTAGCATCCCATACCTGATTGTGCTTATTTAAAACTGAGGTTTTAGGATCATGGCCCATTCTGGCTGTACCCATTTCATGTATACCATCACCAACGTTATGTCCTCTGTCATGTGTTTTTACATTTTTAACACCGGCGCTTTCCAGCATCGCTTTGGCCTCTTTAACAATATCTACGCGCATTTTCTTCTCATTCTCTTTAATTTCGGCATCCATTGCTAAGATTGGCAAACCCCATTTATCCTTCCTGGTTTTGTCAAGGGTGATTTTGTTTTCATGATATGGCAACAATTCGCCAAAACCGCCAATACCAATTTCCCATCCCCCCGGTTCAGTAATAGCATCTTTATACTGGGCGCCAATACTCAGTTCAGCAATCTCCCTGCTCCATCCGGTACGGCTTGCTGCGCCCTGATAACCAAAACCGCGCAGATAATCCCGCTTGTCACCAAACAAATTAGCAAACCTAACCACGTAAATACCGTTGGCCCTGCGACCATAGTAATATTTATCCTCAAAACCATCTACCTGGCCGGATGCGCCCAAGTTATAATGATGGTCCATAATATTATGACCTAATTCGCCACTACTGCTGCCTAATCCATCGGGCCAAATATCAGTAGCCGAATTCATTAAAACCCAGGCACTATTTAAGGCCGACGCATTTACAAAAACAATTTTCGCATAATACTCATATGTTTTGTTGGTCTCGGCGTCAAGTACCTCAACACCTTTAGCCTTTTTGGTGTCTTTATCATATAATATTCTGGTAACTATAGAGTATGGCCTCACCGTTAAATTTCCGGTAGCCAACGCTGCCGGCAAGGTTGATGACTGTGTGCTAAAATACCCCCCAAACGGGCAACCCTCCCAACATCTGTTCCTGAACTGACATTTGGTGCGGCCCGGTATGGCTGCTGTAAGATTAGCAGAGCGGCCAATGATCATATGCCTGGTATTGTTATAATTCTTTTTTATTCGTTCGGCCACATCTTTCTCTACGCAATTCATATCCATAGGTGGCAGATAATGCCCATCCGGCAATTGCTCTAAACCGTCCAGCGAACCACTTATGCCTGCAAATTTTTCTACATGATCATACCACGGAGCCAGATCTTTGTATCTGATAGGCCAGTCAATTGCCCAGCCATCTTTAGCATTTGCCTCAAAATCCAGATCGCTCCAGCGGTAGCTTTGCCTGCCCCACAAAATAGAACGGCCGCCTAACTGATAAGATCGCCACCAATTAAATGGTTTAACCTCTGTATAAGGGGCGTCCTGTTCATTTGCCCAATAGTCCATGATAGGTTCAACAGCTCCCCATTTGCGTGAAATAACCGGCCGTGCTTTACGCTGCGCTTGTGTTACATTGCCCCTGTGTTCAAATTCCCAGGGATTCTTCTGAGCGGTTTTATAATCCTTGATATGCTCAAAATTTCGTCCGCGTTCAAGCATAATGGTTTTCAGCCCTTGTTCGGTTAATTCTTTGGCGGCCCAGCCTCCGCTTATTCCCGAGCCAATAACTATCGCATCATAAGTATTGCCCGCCTTAGCACTGCCGTTTACATTGTTTAATGGCATAATTTAAATGATTATTAAAGATTAACTTGAATTGGTTTTTGCAATTGGATAAACAATATTATTAATTAAAATTAATTAAAGCAATGAAGCGGCTCATATAGTTACAATCGATTGTAATTATATGGTTACAAATCTTAAAGTTCATCCGCAATTGATAAAATCTGTATTTCGCATTTTAATTCAATAGCCCCGCCATATAAACAGCCGCATTTTTTTTACTTTTACCCCCATCCATTCATAATATTATGCTTACTGTAAGTGCAATAAATATCTATCCTATAAAATCATTAGGCGGCATATCGCTCACTACTGCTGAGGTTACTGATCGCGGTTTGAAATATGACCGGCGCTGGATGCTGGTTGATGAGCATAACCGCTTCCTTACACAAAGGGAGCACCCACAAATGGCTTTATTAAAGGTGGATATTAAAAGTGAAGGACTATTGGTAATCCACCATTTAAAGGGGCACGTTACCATACCCTTTAGGCCCGCCGATCATGCCCGGCAGGAAGTAGTTATCTGGGATGATACCTGTACAGGAGTATTTGTTAGCGAGGATCTGGATAATTGGTTTAGTGATGTTCTTGGGTTTAAATGCAGACTGATCTATATGCCCGATGATACCAGGCGTGAGGTAGACCAGCGGTATGCCGCAAAAGGATCAATCACCTCCTTTTCTGATGCTTATCCTTTCCTGATCATCGGACAAGCTTCGCTTGATGACTTGAACCGGCGTCTTGCCGAACCATTACCAATGGATAGGTTTAGACCAAACATTGTTTTTACTGGCGGTCAGCCTTTCGAAGAAGATTTGATGGATCATATTAATATATCCGGCATTAGTTTTTATGGCGTCAAACTTTGTGCCCGCTGTGTTATGACCACTATAAATCAGCAAACCGGAGTAAAAGCCAAAGAGCCATTGAAAACTTTAGCTTCATACCGGCATAAAAATAATAAGATACTATTCGGCCAAAATTTAACCCATGACATTACCGGCCAAATTAAAGTAGGCGACACTATTGATGTTTTAAGTATCCACAATGAGGAGCGATTTATGGTTCCTCAAAAATAAGCACTACCGCACATTAACTTAATAAACAAAATGAAACCAACCATCACCATTGAATACTGCCCAAAATGCAACTGGATGATGCGGGCAGCCTATATGGCGCAGGAGCTGCTTACAACCTTTACCGAAGATGTTTACGGGGTAACCCTGCGTCCCAGTGAAATAAGCGGCAGATATACCATTAGTGTTGATGACGAAGTATTATTTGACCGTAAGGAACAGGGACGTTTTCCGGAAATTAAGGAATTAAAACAGTTAGTTCGCGACCGTGTTAGTCCGGGCAAAAGCCTGGGCCATTCAGATAGCAAATAAAATACAGTATGACAGTTGGTTTTCGGCAATAAACTTACTCCATAGTATTAATAGTATTACTCGATATTTTTATTTATAATTAACAAAAATTCTTTGTTTACCTTTGTTAGTTTTATTTTAGAAAATGCTATCCAAAAAAACTAAGTACGCTATAAAGGCGTTGGTGATCCTGGGCAAAAACACAGATCAGCCACCAATGCAAATTTCAAAAATTGCCGAAGCTGAACGTATCCCCAAGAAATTCCTTGAGCAAATACTGTTAGATTTGCGTAACGCGGGTTTTTTATACAGTAAAAAAGGAGCCGGAGGCGGTTATAGTCTTAACCGCGACCCAAAAGAGATCTTCTTAGTGAGCATAATGCGTATAACAGACGGTCCTATTGCTATGGTACCGTGTGCAAGCCTTAACTTTTATCATAAATGTGATGAATGTCACCAGGAAACCACTTGTGGCATAAGGGACGTATTTGTTGATGTAAGAGACGCCACATTAAAAATATTGAGCGAAACCAGTATAGCCGATATTATCTCCCGAGAGCAATCACTTATAAAGCCTTAAATCTCATTTAACTGTAAAAAGCCAACTATTTTAAATTAAATTCTACCATTTCCCTATACTATATATATATTTGGGAAATGATTACTTCTTACAGTAAAAATATATTATACAGAGAATCCATGTGTTACTGCGTAAAAGACAATAAAACAAGGCTATAATTTTGTATTAACCACATACGCCTCTTTAGCCTAAGCCAAAGGGGCTTTTTTATAATTTGACTAAACGATAAAATATATGCAAAGCTTCAGAACAGAACTGGAGAACCCGATAGTTGAGAAAGATATCATTGATCTTGAAAAAAAGATCATGGCTTTTCGTGAAGGCAAGATCCATGACGAAAAATTCAGGAGTTTGCGCCTTGCAAGGGGAATTTATGGCCAAAGGCAGCCCGGCGTTCAAATGGTGCGCATTAAACTGCCTTTTGGTAAAGTTACCTTTAAACAGTTGCTGCGTATAGCCGATATTTCTGACGAATACGGGAGCCGTAACCTGCACCTTACCACCAGGCAGGATATCCAGATACATTATGTAAGCCTTGACCGCACACCCGAACTTTGGGCCAAACTGCAGGAAGATGACATTACTATTCGCGAAGCCTGCGGAAATACAGTAAGAAACGTTACCGCCTCGCCTACCGCGGGCATTGATCCGCAGGAGCCATTTGATGTATCACCTTACGCTCACGCTACTTTTGAATATTTTTTACGCAACCCGGTATGCCAGGAAATGGGTCGTAAATTTAAGATCTCTTTTTCTTCAAGCGACGCTGATACTGCCTTTTCCTACGTTCATGATATTGGCGTTATTCCAAAATTGAACAGTAATAATGAACGTGGTTTTAAAGTATTATTAGGCGGTGGCCTTGGTGCTCAGCCGATACTGGCCTCGGCAGTTGAAGACTTTTTGCCTGAGGATAAACTGATCCCTTATATTGAAGCTATTATCAGGGTGTTTGACCGTTATGGCGAACGCACCAATCGTAATAAAGCACGTTTAAAATATTTGATCCAAAAAATTGGATTAGAAGAAGTTTTACGCCTTGCCGAGATTGAAAGAACTGCTCTTAAAGTAAAGAGCTATCCTATCAATAGAGATACCGTTCCTTTGCCTGCTGTGCCCGAGCAAACCAGCTATCCCGAAGTTAATATCAGCAATCCGTTCAGGTACGAACAATGGTTAGCTACCAATGTATTTGAACAAAAGCAAAAAGGATATTTTGGCGTATATATTAAGGTTACAGTTGGCGATATTTCAACAGATACCGCCCGCGAACTGGTAAAACTCTTGCAGCCACTGGTTGCCGACGAGATCCGCATTACCCAAAATCAGGGATTGCTTTTAAAGTTTGCGCGCAAAGAAGCCTTACCTGCCCTATATGAAGGTTTGGCTAAGCTTGAACTGGCTGCTCCGGGCTTTGACAGTGTTGCCGATGTTACCACCTGCCCTGGCACTGATACCTGTAATTTGGGTATATCAAACAGCATGACCATGGCGCGTGTATTGGAAGATCTGATCTACAATGAATATGAAGATTTTATTTACAACCGCGACATTAAAATAAAGATAAGCGGTTGCATGAATTCATGTGGGCAACATGGCTTGGCGCATATTGGTTTTCATGGCAGCTCGCTTAAGGCCGGCACAAAAGTACTTCCTTCGGTACAGGTAATGTTAGGAGGCGGTACTGTTGGCAATGGCGTAGGCCGCGCCGCCGACAGGGTAATAAAAGTACCTTCAAAAAGAGCTACTGATGTTTTACGGGCATTACTGGAAGATTATAAAGCGCTTTCTCAGGAGAATGAAAGTTACCATAGCTATTATGACCGACAGGGCAAGGATTATTTTTACCGGTTGTTAAAACCGCTTGCCGATTTGACCAACCTTACCGACGACGAATTTGTTGACTGGGGACACCAGGAAACCTATGTAAGCGCTATAGGCGTTGGTGAATGCGCGGGTGTGATCATTGACCTGGTTGCTACCCTGCTTTATGAATCAGAAGAAAAGTTGGGCTGGGCCAATGAATCGTTTAGAAACGGCGCATGGTCTGACGCTATTTATCATTCCTATAATGTACTGTTAAGTTCAGCAAAAGCATTATTGTTAGACAAAAGCGTTAATACCAGTACCCAGGCAGCGGTTATCCGCGAGTTTGATGCCAATTATGTTGATAAAGGCGAATTTGACATTGAAGGCAGCTTTAACGACCTGGTATTGCAAATAAACCAGCATGAGCCATCTCAGGAATTTGCCCAGGCATATTTGGCTGAAGCTGTGGCATTTTTAGAAAAAAGCAAAGCTAAAAGGGAGGCGCTGGTACAATAATGAGCCATATAAATTTCAAAATAAAATGACATTGTTGCCAAAGGATAGTGGCTTAACAAAGGTGCAGCCAGAAGAAAACGGAGGCAACCAGCTATTTCCTGTTTTTTTAAAACTGAACAACCTGCATACCGTACTTGTAGGTGGCGGCAAGGTTGGTTTAGAGAAGCTTACCGGCATTTTACACAACAGTAACCAGGCGAAGGTAACCGTTATTTCGCGCGATTTTTTGCCCGAGGTACATGAACTGGCGGCCGGGCATGAGGGAGTAACTGTAATTCAGAAATCATTTGTTGATGAGGATCTGAATAATGCCGAAGTGGTGATAGCAGCAACCAATGACAGCGACCTGAACAATTATATCCGCCAGGCGGCGCATGACCGTAAGCTGCTCATTAACGTAGCTGATAAACCGGCGCTGTGCGATTTTTATCTTGCGTCTGTAGTACAAAAAGGCGATTTAAAACTCGCGATCTCCACCAACGGAAAATCACCTACCATAGCCAAACGATTAAAAGAGGTTTTAAACGAAAGCATACCTGACGAGTTGGATATTACCCTGCAACAGATGAGTGAGCTTAGAAATACATTGAGCGGCGATTTTGCAGACAAGGTTAGGAAATTGAATAGCGTAACCTCGGTATTGGTTGAACCAAAACCAAGTGCAAATAAAAATTTCATATGGCTTATTTGGTCAACCATCATTTTGTCTATGGCCGTGGTAATAACTGCGCTGTATTTAAAAGAACCGGGATTTAAAGATTTTGTAACCGGAATTGATCCCATATTTTATTACTTTTTAGGCGCAGGCTTTGTGTTCGCGATGATTGATGGCGCTATAGGGATGTCATACGGCGTTACTTCCACCACATTTTCCTTGTCTATGGGTATTCCGCCGGCTTCGGCCAGCATGGGGGTTCACCTTTCTGAAATATTGAGCTGCGGCATTGCCGGATGGATGCATTATCGCATGGGCAATATCAACTGGAAGCTCTTTAAATTATTGGTGATACCGGGCATCATCGGTGCGGTTACCGGGGCTTATTTGTTGTCGTCGTTGGAACATTACAGTCAGTACACCAAACCGGTTGTATCATTGTATACGTTGATACTGGGCTGTGTAATATTATCAAAAGCGTTTAACGTTAAACGGAAAAAATCGGCCGATAAAGTGAAAAGAATTTCCTTGCTTGGTTTAGGCGGTGGTTTTATTGATGCCGTTGGCGGTGGCGGTTGGGGTTCTATTGTATTGTCTACCCTTATTGCCGGTGGCCGTAGTCCGCGGTTTTCTTTGGGCACTGTAAAATTATCACGGTTTTTCATCGCGATGATGGGCTCCCTAACCTTTATCACCATGGTTACAAGCGATCATTGGCAGGCTGTAGCCGGACTTATACTGGGCAGTGCGCTGGCATCGCCAATAGCAGCCCGCATCTCTAATAAGATATCAACAAAAACCATCATGGTTTCGGTAGGGATTATCGTGATACTTGTTAGTATAAAATCGATAATCACTTTTGTTACAAAGGTTTTATAATATGAGCGAAGTAGTTAAACATATAAAAAATATAACAGCAGGCCTTGAGCCTGTTGAGGCACTGAGCAAGCTGGCTGAATTGTTTCCAGGCGAAATTGTATTTTCGACAAGTTTTGGCTGGGAAGACCAGGCCATAAGCCACATGATATTTGCCAATAAGTTACCCATAAAGGTTTTTACCTTAGAAACCGGCAGGCTTTTTCGCGAAACCTATTCGGTATGGAGCAGTACTATGGACAGGTATAAACAGCCCATATACGCCTATTTCCCTAATCAGGACCTTGTGGCCGATATGGTAAATAAAAAGGGGCCTAACAGTTTTTATGAGTCTGTAGAGAACCGCAAGGAGTGCTGCGGTATCCGTAAAATTGAACCTCTTAAACGGGCGCTAAAAGGTAATAAAATCTGGATCACCGGTATCCGCGCCGATCAATCAGCCAATCGGCACGATATGGAAAACGTAGAATGGGACGAGCAGAACCAACTGGTAAAGTTCCACCCCATTTTTGACTGGACATTGGATGACGTAAAAGCTTATATTAAGCAACATAACATTCCATATAACTCACTGCATGATAAAGGTTTCCCGAGCATAGGCTGTGCGCCCTGTACCCGCGCCGTTGCCGAAGGTGAAGATTTCCGTGCCGGACGCTGGTGGTGGGAAGATCAATCCAAAAAAGAATGCGGATTGCATGAAGTGACTGCCAAGTAAGCTAAAGACGCTTTTTTAATTATACACCTAAGCCGGTTGATCAAATTGATCTCCGGCTTTTTTTGTTCTGAAGACTTCGGCTCGTATAGCGCTATCCCCGTAAAAGGAACAAGTCATGCTAACCATCGCACACATTCACAGCAACCTTGTTTTATAAGCCACATAAAAAAAGTGGATGAACATTTCAGCCCATCCACCTTAAAAAACTATATAAAACGTATTAAAAAGTGTGCTATTGTTGCTGTTTGCTCAGCAAACCATCAAGCGTAACCGATACATAATATAACCCTCCTATTGTTGGGCCGCCTGCGTATTGAATATATCTTTTATTAAATATATTGCTTGCACCCAGTTTAAAGGTAGCATAGTACACAGGCACGCGATAGGTAACCTGTGCATCAAATGTACCTATAGCCGGCACTGTTCCGGTTACCAGCGGACTTTCCCATAAGAATGATTCCTGCCATTTATATACTACGTTAAAGCCCAGGTTTTTAGCTACCTCGCGGTTACCAAACGATACATTACCAGACCATTCCGGTGTATTAAAGCCGGTCACAAAAATATCGGAAGCCGACTGAGCCTTTAATTTATTAAAGCTTACGTTCCCTGATACGGTATATCTCTTATAGAAATTATAAGAAACACCGGCCGACGAGCCATAGTTATGATAAATATTTTTGGCATTGGTATAAACCCTGTACCTGCTTTGACCCTGGCTGGCCGCATTTGTAGCGGTACCTGTAGTCGGGTCTCGGTTTATGTCAAGCATGGCCAATACGGCTGCGTCAGAGCCAACAGTTGCGCCATTGGGCACAAATACCTGTACCTGTCCTAAAAATCCATCATAGCGGTTGGTATAGGCATCTATATCAATAAATACCTTGTTATTGGCAACTATGCCTTTATAACCTACTTCGTAAGAAGTGATCTGCTCTGGTCTTGCCGGAGGCAGGTCAGCTACTTTCAATAAATTTCTGTTAGCAAGAGCGGTAGCATCAGTGCCGCTTGCACTGCCTGGAGCAGCATTTACAGCAGCGTTAAATGTAGCTACCGACGATTGCGTATAGCTGTTGCCTAAATATCCCAGTCCGTCATTAATGAAAGGCAAACTGCCCACACGTTTTACCCGGCCATTGTTAACGTAGGACAATGCCTCAAATAAGGACGGGAAGCGGTAGCCATTTTGAAAGGTGAACCTAAAGTTATGATTTTCATTAACAGAATAAACCGCGGCCAGACGGGGTGTAAATTTGGGGTCGAAATAAGGGTTATAATCCCACCTTACAGAGCCAAACAGCTTTAATTTATTATCAAAAAAGGTTTTGGTAAGCTGGGTGAATGCACCATATTTTTTATAGGTCACATTTTTGCCGAAGCTACCATCGGCTAATGGCGTATTCCTGTCGGCAATAGGACGGCTAAAGTCAACAAAATTATTTCCATCGGGAATAATAGAATATACACGCACGTCGCCGCCCACCAGCAGGTCAACTACTTTTACTTTATCCGTAAGGTCCCATTGAGCTTCGGCATTATACATATGGCTTTTTTGTACCAGGGCCGCGCCACCGGTAACCGGGGCGTTAGGTATCAGGCTCGATTTAATGTCCCAGTTATTGATACCTATTATTGTTTTTCGCAGGGAATTAAATTCGGGGGTGCCAGGCTCTACTCTACCAGCGTCAGCGGCTTTGCGCGCGGCCTGCTCTGCAGCGGCAAGATTTGCCGACGTTAAACCGCCGTTAGCATTGCCATAAGCCGTAAGCGCGTTTTTAAACGTTGTACCCCAGGTAGAATTACTGGCATGGTTAAGATCAAGGTTATCGGCCAAAGGCTTTACGTTAAATGAATTGCCTGTATTCTCAATGGACTCATAAGCACGAACCAGGAAATCTTTTCCCTTTAACTCTACTTTATGGTTTTGTACGGTGGCACCGTCCAGCGAAATTTTATTGCCACGCTGAAAAACGCCATCCATCCTTCCATAACGATAAGTGTATGATAGCAATGTGTTTGGAGTTATTTTATAGGATAGCGTACCATCTAATTTTAAGTTGGTCACTTTAGGGTCAACCAGGTCAACCTCGTTGTAGCCAGTACGCGCTACCGTTAGGTTTGGCCGGGTAACACCATCAACAACTATACCTTTTACAACTACCGTATTACTACCGGCCAGGGCATCGTCGCCATATTTGTTCCAGCCATCATAAGCAGCGTTACTTGCACCTGATAGCTCGGGGAATGCCGGATTAGCTGTTTTGAGGTTTTGCGGATTTTGATCTTTTTGTGTGTTTGACTGCCAGTCGGTACCCTGCATATAGCTAAAGTTAACTTTAAAGGCAAACTTATCATTAAAGGCCTTGGCATACCGCAACGCGTCTTCGGTGAGCGTGCTTGCTCCCAGTCTGTCATTGCCCACATGGTTTAAGCCCTGGCGGTGATAAAAGCTAAGCCCCTGGTATTTGAAAGGGTCTTTGGTAAATAAGTTTGATAAGCCATTTATAGCATTGGTTCCATATAAAGCGGCTGCGGCACCTGGTGTAATTTCAATGCTGGCAATATCCAGTTCGGTTGGGCCAATGGCATTTCCAAGCGGTACGCCCAGCGTTGCCGATTGCATGTCAACACCATCAACCAGTTGCATAAACCTGAAATTGTTAGGGCTGTTAAACCCGCGGGTATTAGGTACCTTAAGCGTGATACTGGTGGTGGTCATCTGTACGCCTTTTACATTCTCCAGGGCATCATAAAAACTTGGCCCTGGCGATTGTTTTAACGCATTGATACTTAATTTTTCAATAGCTACCGGTGACCGCAAAAGTTTTTCCTCCTTGCGCGACGCGGTAACAACTACCTCATTGATAAGCAATGATTGCGTAGTTAGCTGGATATTTAAAGCGCTGTTGGCATTTTTAATAAAAAACTCCTGCGGTTGAAAACCTACTGCGGTAAAAACCAGTGTGTAAGGCAATTTGGCATTTGTTGTTAACGAAAACTTGCCCGCAGTATCTGTCGCGGCACTGTTCTTGGTACCTTTTATGGTAACTGTGGTTCCAACTAATGGCTGACCATGGTCGTCATTCACTTTTCCGCTTAAAATGTATGAACCGTTAAGCTGCGCATAACTTATAGCCGGTATAAGCGTAAGAAAAAGCGCAATAAGCTTTAGTGAATTAGTAAAAATTTTCATGAATAATAATGTGGTGGTTTTTAAATGTGTTGATTAATTGTTTTGACAGATGTAAGCTCAAATCATCAACAACACGCAGCAGATGCCTGCATATTAAGGGTGTAAGATAAAGCAATTTTGCAATAATGATACATAATCTATAGAATTAGTCGACAAAAATATAAAAAAATAACAACCCTCAAATCTTTTTCCAGATTTTTTTCAAATATTTGTTGTGCGCGGGGTCTTTACGCTCTTTAAATCTTGACCCAGATGCGGGGCAAAAACAATCAATTAATCACTTTCTTAAAGCAAAAAGTAGCATTCTGCTCATTTTTTAATTAAAAAAGAAGATTTTTAACTTAAAAACCGTCTTATCAACTGCAAAATCACCAATTCATATCTATTTTAGTCAAATACAACCGAATTTCAATCAATACTATGTCATTATGGCTATTTTATTTCCCAATTTGATTATTTTGGTGGTTTAAATTCGTAATATTGAAGATTCTTATTTTATGCTAAAATGTCCTTTAATTATCAACGCATCATTATTAAAATTGGCTCAAATGTTTTCACCAAGGAGAACGGCCTCCCCGATCTTCAACGGATTGAGCATTTGGTTGGCCAGATAGCCGCGATAAAAAAACAGGGAAAAGAGGTTATCCTGGTTTCATCAGGAGCTGTGGCCTCAGGCCGAAGCCTGATCACCATTTCAGAAAAATATGACGCCATTGCCGCAAGGCAGTTACTGGCATCTATTGGCCAGGTTAAGCTTATTAACACCTACTCCAGTCTTTTTGAGCGCTTTAACATCCTTTGCTCGCAGGTATTAGTCACCAAAGAAGATTTCAGGGACAGGATGCATTATCTGAACATGAAGAACTGTTTGGAGCTGCTATTACAGCACCAGGTGATCCCTGTTGTTAATGAAAATGATGTAGTATCAGTAACCGAATTGATGTTTACCGACAATGATGAACTGGCGGGCCTTATTGCATCAATGCTTAATGCACAGGCACTTATTGTTTTAACCAATGTTGATGGTATCTATAACGGAGATCCAAAAGCGCCCGGGTCAACAGTGATTGAAGAAGTTGCCGGCTCTGTGGTTGATTTCGCGACATTTGTTTCGTCAGGGCGGTCGCAATTTGGCCGGGGCGGTATGATCACCAAATCAACCATGTCGCAAAAAACCGCCCAGTTAGGTATCGCGGTACATATAGCCAACGGAACGCGTGACCATATTTTAACCGATGTGTTAGAAAACAAAGTTATTCATACTCGCTTCGTCCCAAATAAAACGGCATCTGGCAAAAAGAAATGGATAGCTCATTCAGAAAAATCGGCTACGGGCGCGGTAAAAGTTAATGACGGCGCCAGGGCCGCACTCATATCCAGCAAGGCTACCAGTTTGCTGCCGGTTGGCATTGTTAATGTTATAACCGATTTTAAAAAGGGAGACATTATAAAGCTCCTGGATGAAAAAAATAAGCTTATAGGACTGGGTATCGCTGAATACGGTGCCGATAAGGCCAAAGAACGAATAGGACAAAAAAACCAGAAGCCTTTAGTGCATTATGATTATCTTTATTTACAGGGTTAAGCTATGAATTACGACAACTATTTCAGGAACGCTCTTGTTGCGGGCAGGCAAACCACCCCTGCTCCTGCTTTAATAAATCAGGTATTACAGGATGTAGCTGCCGAAGCCATTGCTCAAACAGAATATTTACTGGCCGAAAATAAAAAGGACCTGGACCGTATGGACACGGAAGATCCTAAATATGACAGGTTGAAACTTACCGCAGCCAGAATTGAGGCTATTGCCGGCGAAATGGTAAATGTTGCGCACCTGGACAGTCCACTGGGCAAACAGCTTTCGGAAACCAATATGCCTAATGGACTTTTAATTAGTAAGGTACGCGTACCGTTGGGGGTAGTTGGCGTTATTTATGAAGCAAGGCCAAATGTAACTTTTGATGTGTTTGCCCTCTGTTTCAAAACAGGGAATATTAGTATTTTGAAAGGCGGCAGCGATGCTGATTTTTCAAACCGGGCTATTATCTCTGTGATCCATAAAGTACTGCTCAGGCATAAATTAGATGTGAACATAGTAACATTGCTGCCGGCCGACAGGGATGCTACTGCTGCGTTATTAAACGCTGTTGGTTATGTGGATGTATTGATCCCCAGGGGAAGTCAGTCGTTAATAAACTTTGTTCGTGGCCATAGTAAGGTGCCTGTAATTGAAACCGGCGCCGGCATAGTGCACACATACTTTGATGAATCTGGTGATCTTGCAAAAGGGGCCGAAATTATTGCCAACGCCAAAACACGCCGTGTGAGCGTGTGCAACGCGCTTGATTGTTTAATTATTCATGCTAACCGCATAAATGAGCTGCCCCAGCTTACCAGTATCCTCGGGGAAAAACAGGTTGAACTTTTTGCGGATGAACAAGCTTATGCGGCTTTAAAGGACAATTATCCCGAATACCTGCTTCATAAGGCCCAGCCTGAACATTTTGGAACAGAATTTTTGTCGATGAAAATGGCCATTAAAACGGTTGCTGATTTTAACCAGGCGCTTGAACACATAGCTGTAAATGGCTCCAAGCATAGCGAGGCCATAATTTCAGAAGATGCTGAGAACATTGCCGCGTTTTTAAATAATGTTGATGCCGCTGCTGTTTACGCCAATGTTTCAACCGCGTTTACAGATGGAGCACAATTTGGCCTCGGAGCCGAAATTGGCATAAGCACCCAAAAATTACATGCCCGCGGCCCAATGGGGCTCGACGAATTGACCAGCTATAAATGGATAGTTAAGGGCAGCGGGCAAACCCGCAATCCGTAACAATAAATTAACATTACCGCAACAAAAAAGGTGCTCAAAAAGCACCTTAAATTTTTTTCTCACTGTTCGCTCGGCAATTATTTAATCAGATAGTTTGCTATGGCAACAAAGCAAATAATCACTAAAATCATTCCTTGCAGTTTCTGTTCAAGTGTCAACTGGCTTATCATCTTTAAATTAATTAGGGTATAACAAATTTAAAATGTAATACCGACGTTACAATAGTGCCATGCATTTTTGCGTTTTTTTTAACAAAAAACTTACATGTTTTTTACAATGGTCAGTCGCACATTTATTCATTAAAAGAATTGCAAAAAAAACCTCGAAATATTAAAATACGTGTATGAATTACACGTATAAAAAAGCTCAGATTTGAGATCATTTATTGCCCCAGAACGCATTTTTTTGTGCTTTTTTTGATTTTAGCTCAAAAAACTATAAAGTACTCGCCTTCATCCGGTTTGCTTATTCCTGATATCATCCAAAAAATTAAAGCCTGCAATGGGTGACAGATCAAATGACTGCTATAAACTGTGTAATCCTTAAACTTAAAGCCGAATTAATACTTCATATAAACTAAGTAATAAATTGATTATTAATGTTAATTAACTATAAATTAATAACCATATTTCTTTATGCACTTTCATTTTACCCTCTGCTGACCCAATAAATACTAACATAAAATCAAAAAAGGTATCTTTGCAGCATTATGAGTAAGCATGGCAGGATATTAGTGGCAATGAGTGGTGGCGTTGATAGTTCGGTTGCAGCAGTAATGCTGCATGAGCAGGGCTATGAAGTTATCGGCCTTACTATGAAAACCTGGGATTATGCTTCGTCCGGCGGAAGTTCAAAAGAAACAGGTTGCTGTAGTCTCGACAGCATCAATGATGCCCGTGCTTTAGCTGTGGGCTATGGCTTCCCGCATTATATACTTGACATCAGAAGTGAGTTCGGCGATTTTGTGATCGATAACTTTGTTGATGAGTACCTGGCCGGCCGTACCCCTAACCCATGCGTTTTGTGCAACACTCATATTAAATGGGACGCGCTTTTAAAACGTGCAGATAAACTCGACTGTGAATTTATTGCTACCGGTCATTATGCCAACATCCGGTTACAGGATAACGGGCGTTATGTAATATCAAAAGGTAAAGACGAAAACAAAGACCAGTCATATGTGCTTTGGGGAGTTTCGCAGCAAAACCTGGCACGTACCAAATTCCCTTTGGGGAGCTTCTCAAAACCCGAGATCAGGCAAATGGCTATGGATATGGGACAGGTGGAACTTGCAGGTAAAAGTGAAAGCTATGAAATATGTTTTGTGCCTGATAACGACTACCGGGCCTTTTTGAGGCACAAGGTGACTGATCTGGAAGAAAAGGTTGCCGGGGGTAATTTCGTGCTCACAAACGGCACTATTGTAGGTAAACACCAGGGCTACCCGTTTTATACCATTGGCCAGCGCAAAGGTTTGGGTATAGCATTAGGTCAGCCTATGTTTGTTACCGGCATTGATCCGCAAACAAATACCGTAACTTTAGGTACAGCCGATGAACTTGAGCGCAAACAAGCCTGGGTTAAAAATCTTAATCTTGTTAAATACGCTAATATTAATGAGCCCATTGAGGCGATAACCAAAATACGCTATAAAGATGCCGGCACCCAAAGCACCATCATACAAATGGGCGAACATATGAAAGTTGATTTTCATCATACCGTATCTGGTATAGCGCCGGGCCAGTCGGCTGTTTTTTATGAAGGCAATGACCTGTTGGGCGGTGGCTTCCTCATGTAGATTTAGTTTTATTTATAAGGATAAAAGTTAAAATGCTGCCTTGCACTTTTCCAATGTGCATAAATAAATTTAAGCCGCAAAATACCCCTGTTTTTTAGCCCCTCCTGATAACTTTACATCATTCCAACTTTACAACATTTCAACTTTCTTCTTGCGTTTCACTTTCTTTATGTTTTATTTGCAAAAAATAACTGCTTAAATGGCCAAAAATTTACTCATTGTCGAATCTCCGGCGAAAGCCAAAACTATTGAAGGATACCTTGGTAAAGACTTTACTGTAAAGTCGAGCTATGGTCACATCCGCGACCTGGTGAAATCCGAAGATGCGATTGATATAGCTAATAACTTCAATCAAAAATATGAGGTACCGGCCGATAAAAAACAGGTAGTTAGCGAGTTAAAGAAATTGGCCAAAGAAGCAGAGATGGTTTGGCTGGCATCGGACGAGGACCGCGAGGGTGAGGCCATATCCTGGCATTTGTTTGAAACACTGGGTTTAAAAGACGCCAGTACCAAACGTATTGTTTTTCATGAAATAACCAAGCCCGCTATATTAAAGGCAATTGACACACCCCGCAAAATTGACTATAACCTGGTTAACGCACAGCAAGCCAGGCGTGTACTTGACAGGCTGGTAGGTTTTGAGCTCTCCCCTGTTCTCTGGAAAAAAGTTAAGCCTTCGCTTTCCGCAGGCCGGGTACAATCAGTAGCTGTAAGGCTCATTGTTGATCGCGAAAGGGAAATTAATAAATTTAAGTCAGAGGCTGCATTTAAGATAGTAGCCGTGTTTGGCAAAGGCAAAGAAGCTTTTAAAGCAGAGTTGCCTGAGCGTTTTGCAAAACAGGAAGATGCTGAGCAGTTTTTGAACGACTGCATTGGCGCCAATTTTGACATCCGCTCATTAGAAACCAAACCGGCCAAACGTTCACCGGCTGCTCCATTCACCACTTCAACGCTACAGCAGGAAGCCAGCCGCAAACTGGGTTATTCAGTAGCCCGTACTATGCAGGTTGCGCAACGTCTTTACGAATCGGGTAATATTACCTATATGCGTACCGACTCGGTAAACTTATCAGAAACCGCTTTGGACGCAGCCCAAAAAGAAATTGTATCAGCCTATGGCGATAAATACCATCAGCTTAGAAAATATAAAACTAAAAATGCAAGCGCCCAGGAAGCCCACGAGGCGATAAGGCCAACCTATTTCAGTAACCATACCATTGATGGGGAGTCGGCCGAAAAACGTTTATATGAGCTGATCTGGAAACGGGCCATTGCTTCGCAGATGAGCGAGGCGCAATTTGAAAAAACTACCGCAAAAATCAGTATATCAACCCGTAAAGAAGAGCTTACTGCCAATGGAGAGGTAATGAAATTTGATGGTTTCCTGAAAGTATACCTTGAATCTAATGACGAAGAGGACGATACCCAGCAGGATGGCGAAAATGCTATGCTTCCGCCTTTAACCCGGGGGCAGCGGCTGGCATTACAGGAAATGTCGGCAACAGAGCGATTTTCTCGTCCGCCGGCACGGTACACGGAGGCAAGCCTGGTTAAAAAATTAGAAGAATTGGGTATAGGCCGGCCGTCAACCTACGCTCCTACTATATCAACCATACAAAATCGCGGTTATGTTGTTAAAGAAGAGCGCGAAGGTAAAATACGCAACTTCAGGGTGCTTACTTTAAAAGGTGATGCCATTGTTAAAGAAAACAAAACTGAAAATACCGGCGCTGAACGCGGAAAACTATTTCCAACCGATATTGGCGCTGTGGTAAACGATTTCCTGGTGCAATATTTTAAAGATATTGTTGATTTTAACTTTACCGCCTGCGTTGAAAAGCAATTTGACGAGATAGCTCAGGGCTTAAAAGAATGGACAGCAATGCTCCATGACTTTTATAATCCCTTTCATAAAGAGGTACAAAGCACCATTGAAACTGCTGACAAGGCAACCGGCGAACGTGAATTAGGGATACATCCCGAAAACGGTAAAAAAGTATCGGTACGCATAGGCCGTTATGGCCCGTTTGTGCAGGTGGGCGATAGTGCTACCGAGGAGAATAAAGAAGAAAAACCACTGTATGCCAGTTTAAGAACAGGCCAGAGCATTGAAACCATCAGCCTTGAAGAGGCACTTGAACTGTTTAAATTGCCAAAAGCAGTTGGCGAATATGAAGGCAAAGTGATGAAGGTTGCCATAGGGCGTTTCGGTCCTTATATTAGTCATAACGGCGCGTTTGTTTCTTTGCCAAAAGAAATAGATCCTCTGGATGTAACTGAGGAACAGGCAATTGAGCTGATTAACGCCAAACGTAAAAAAGATGCTGAGAAATTGATCAAAACTTTTGACGAGGATCCTGAAGTTAGGGTATTGAATGGCAGATGGGGCCCTTATATCGAATTTGGCAAGCTAAACGTTAAGATACCTAAGGATAAGGATCCATTGACCCTTACTTATGAAGAGTGTAAGGCATTGGCCGATGCCACGCCCAAAGATTCAAAAAAAGGACGGTTTGGCAAAGCAGCACAGACAAAAGCGGTAACTAAGAAAGCTCCTGCGAAGAAAAAAGCTGCAGCAAAAAAGAAGTGATTTTTAGTAAGTGGCTGATGAGGGATTAAGTGAACACTTCCCGCTGTTATTTGATCCCTCATCAGCCACTCACCCAATCAACTAAAATATGATAAAGGACCTTCCCGAAAATAATGTACAGGATATTGCGGTGGCAGTAGCATTGGAGAGCGAGAGTATTGAAAGCAAGATCTGGTATGTATACCTCATTAACCTTAAAAACGAGCCCATCGAAAATGTACTGGTAACCTCAAAAGGTTATGGCGAAAAAGATGGCGTGCAGGTAAAAACATCAACCTTAAGGCATATGTTTCCGGAGGTACAGGGGCAATCGTCAAAGCTTATTGAACCTATTGATGAGCAAACGTTTGGCCTCAATAATGAATATTGGCTCAGTTATTATATCGGTAAAAATATCTACGATAAAAAATTCATCTTTTTACCTGAAAGCATTGTGGAAATGAACTTTATCAAGCTGCCGGTTTTAAATAAACCAGGAGTAATGATACGATAGCCTCCCTCTTAAAATAAGTTTTCCGTTTAATTATTTATTATCATAAATTTTTTAATTTACATGATATTAAATAAACCTATTCATGGAGAACGGATATACCAGATTCCGCAAGCGTAAAACCTTGATCACTGCCGGCACAGGCCTTGTGCTTATATTACTGATCATTTACATTATAGCCAATGGTAGTAAAAAAACTACCGTCGATCCCGCGTTCAGTAAGTACATCGAATCGTATACCACAGGGGTTATATCTAAAGATAGCCGTATCAGGATCCGTTTGGCCAGCCAGGTGCAGGTTACCCACCAGCAAAATGAGCAGGTAAGTAATGATCTTTTTGACTTCTCCCCTTCTGTAAAAGGAAAGGCCTATTGGGTTGACACCCGCACAATTGAATTTAAGCCCGATGGCAAACTTGACGCCGACAAAAGTTACAGTGCCGATTTTAACTTAGGTAAACTGATTGATGTGCCAAACCAATTTGAGCATTTCAAATTCGGCTTCCAGGTTATGAAACCGGATTTCAATATAAGTTTCAATGGCTTAACAACAGCAACCAGCACAGCTACCGACGAAATGAAGTTGGATGGCACAATACAAACCGCAGATTCTGAAGACCCGGCGCTCGTTGAAAAACTGATCATGGTTAACTATGATTTCCCGGTAAAAATAAGCTGGGAGCACAATACAGGTATTAAAACACATCATTTTAAAATAACAGGTTTAAAAAGACAGGCGGGCAAAGTTACGCCCGTTACTGTTAATTGGAACGGCGGCAGTTTAAACATCGATAAAAATGGCAGCCAGCGTTTTGATGTACCGGCTATCGGCGATTTTAAAGTACTTGACATACGGGCCGTGCAGGATAATGATCAATACGTATTGGTTCAGTTCTCTGACGCGATTATGGTTGGTCAGGAACTTAACGGTCTTATCGGCATCAGCAACATTGCTGATGCAGCTTACACTATTGACGGCAGTACTGTAAAAGTATATGCATCAGAGCGCCTTCAGGGTAATTACAGCGTGTTTGTAAATGAGGGGGTAGAAAACATATCGCACAAAAAGATTACCAAAACATACACAGCCAACGTATTTTTTGAAAACCGCCTGCCTGGCGTAACCATTCCCGGCAAAGGCGTGATCCTCCCTGATTCCGGTAAGCTTTTGATGCCTTTTGAAGCGGTAAACTTGAACGCCGTTGATGTAAGCATCATCAAGATATACGAGAATAACGTACCGCAATATTTTCAAAACAATGGCTTTGATGGCGGCCAGGAATTACGCCAGGTGGGTAAACCGGTTGTACAAAAAACCATCAGGCTTGATACTGATAAGGGTTTAAACCTGAACAAAAAGAACCGTTTTATGCTGGATATTGACCAGATGATCCGTACAGAACCTGGCGCTATTTATCGTGTAGTTATCGGCTTCAGGAAGGAATATTCGCTATACAACTGCAGCATTCTCGGTGCGGGGGCCAAAAGTGGGGACGATGAAGATAACGAGTATGGAGGTGACTATTACAGCAACAACAGCGGCAAGGTAAATGACGAAGATGATGATTTTTGGTCGAGGTATGATAATTTTTATCCCGACGGTTATAGCTGGCAGGACAGGGATAATGCCTGTACTCCGTCCTACTTTACCAAGCAGCGTTGGGCTACACGCAACATCATAGCATCAAACATAGGCCTTATTGCCAAACGCGGCACTAATAACAGCATGCTGGTGGCTGTAACTGACATTTTGAGCGCCAAACCGATGGATGGTGTAGAACTTGAGCTGCTCGACTATCAGAAACAGGTGATCTATAAAACCACTTCGGGCGGGGATGGCATTGTTAAATTTGATCTCAAGCGTAAACCTTATTTACTGGTAGCCAAAAAAGGCGAGCAACGGGGTTATTTAAAGTTAGATGACGGAAGTTCCCTACCCCTCACCCGCTTTAATGTGGGCGGAGAAGAAATACAAAGCGGGTTGAAAGGCTTTATTTACGGTGAACGTGGTGTTTGGCGCCCCGGCGATTCTATTTATGTTTCCTTTATCCTGGAAGATAAATTAAAAACCCTGCCGCCAGACCACCCGGTAGAGTTTGAACTGTACGACCCCAGTGGCAAGCTATACCGGCGCATCAATAAAACAAAAGCGTTAGATGGTTTTTACAGCTTTCATACAGCTACTGAAACTTCATCGCCCACCGGTAATTGGACGGCCAAAGTAAAAGTTGGCGGCGCTTTATTTGAAAAGAAGATAAAGGTAGAGACCATTATGCCAAACCGCATGAAGTTGAGCCTTACATTCGGTAACGCGGCCGAACTTACCAAAGGCAATAACGCCAACGGAAAACTTAGCGCGCAATGGTTATTTGGCGGAGCGGCACAGAACCTCAAAGCTAAGGTTGATGCGTTTTTATCACCGCAAACAACCAGTTTTAAAAAGTATGAAGATTATGTTTTTGACGATCCTACCCTTGCCTTTAATACGCAAACCCAAACGGTATTTGATGGAAAGCTGAGCGCCGAAGGCACTGCCACTGTTGATGCCAACATCAATGTAGAAAAACAAGCCCCGGGACAATTGAAGGCCAATTTCCTGGTAAAAGTTTTTGAGCCGGGTGGCAATTTCAGCATACAGCAAACTACCCTGCCCTATAATGTTTATACCGGCTATGTAGGTATTAAAACACCAGCCGGCAGCGATCTTTCGGGCATGTTGGTTACGGATAAAGACCATCAGATTGATATTGCCGATGTTGATGTAAATGGGAATGCCCTTGCCGGAACCCGCAATGTGCAGTTAGAACTATACAAAGTACACTGGCGCTGGTGGTGGGATCAAACCGGGGATGAAACAAGCAATTTTACACAGGATAAATATAACAAGCTTATTAGCACCGCTACTGTACAGCTCAATAACGGACGCGGTAAGTGGACCTTGCGCATCCCCAAAGCCGATTGGGGCCGTTATCTTATCAAGGTAAAAGATGAACAAACCGGTCACTCTACCGGGAAATTCATTTATGTAGACTGGCCTAACTGGTCGGAAAGGTTACAGCAAACTAACCCTACCGAAGCTGCCATGTTATCTTTTACGTCTGACAAAACCAGCTATAAGGTTGGCGAACAGGCTACGCTCACCATTCCTACAGCTGCTGATGGCCGTGCGCTTATCAGCTTTGAAAATGGCAGCAGGGTTTTAAAAACCACCTGGATAGATACTAAAAAGGGCCAAACTCAATACCGTTTTACGGTTGATGAAACCATGGCCCCCAATATATTTGTAAATGTTACCCTGCTGCAACGGCATGCTCAAACGGTTAATGACCTGCCCATACGCATGTATGGCGCAATACCGCTGCAAATAGATGACCCGGAAACAATATTGAAACCGCTGATCAGTATGCCGGATAAGATCCGTCCGGAAACGCAGTCGGCCATTACCGTATCCGAAGCATCGGGCAAAGAGATGACCTACACCATTGCCATTGTTGATGAAGGCTTGCTTGACATTACCAATTATAAAACCCCCGACCCGCATGATGCTTTTTACGCCCGTGAGGCCCTCGGTGTAAAAACATGGGATTTATTTGATTACGTGATCGGCGCTTTTGGCGGCGGCCTGGAACGTATTTTAAGTATAGGCGGCGACGGCAACTTGGGCACCAACAAGAATGCATCTGTAAACCGTTTTAAGCCGGTTGTAAAATTCATGGGGCCATTTCACCTTGCCAGGGGCGAAAAGCAAACCACGCCCTTTAAATTGCCCCAATACGTGGGTTCTGTTAAAGCTATGGTAATTGCCGGGCACGATGGTGGATACGGCTTTGCCGAAAAAGCTGTGGCTGTAAAAAAACCGCTGATGATACTGGCCACCCTGCCCCGCGTGCTTGGCCCGCAGGAAAAGATACAGTTGCCGGTTACCGTGTTTGCCATGGAACCCAATATTAAAACGGTAACCGTTTCCGTACAATCAAACGCGTTCAGCAATCTGGCTGGTAACAATTCAAAAACACTCACCTTCGCTAAAACCGGCGATCAGCTGGTTACATTTGACTTGAATGTTAAAGACTTTGTAGGTGTAGGTAAAGTAAAGATCATAGCTAAAAGCGGTTCGGAAACAGCTGCTTATGATGTTGAGCTTAATGTACGAAACCCCAACCCTCCGGTAACCCGGGTATTGGAAAAGGAACTTAAGCCCGGCGAGGCCTGGAACACCGCTTATCAGCCGGTAGGCATTAACGGCACCAACAAAAATACGCTGGAGATTGCCAGCATTCCGCCATTAAACCTGAGTAAACGGCTCGATTACCTGATAGCTTATCCACACGGCTGCGTTGAGCAAACAACGTCATCAGCGTTCCCTCAACTGTATTTAAGCCAGTTGCTTGACCTTTCGCCCATTCAAAAAGCAGAGGTTGAGAGAAACATTAAAGCAACCATCAGCAGGCTAAACGGCTTCCAGGTGCAGGATGGCGGCTTAAGTTATTGGCCCGATGGCGGCAGCGCCGATGAATGGGGAACTAACTATGCCGGGCATTTTATGTTAGCCGCCCAAGCAAAAGGTTACAGTATGCCTTTAGGCTTTATAGAGCAATGGAAAAAATACCAGAAACAAAAAGCACAAACCTGGGCGCCTGACTCGCGTAGCTTTTATGGCGACGACCTGAACCAGGCCTATCGTTTATACCTGCTGGCCCTCGCCCGCTCGCCCGAACTGGGAGCCATGAACCGCCTGCGTGAATTTAAATATTTAAGCGTTGAGGCTAAATGGCGTTTGGCGGCGGCCTATAAACTTGCCGGACAGCCGGAAGCAGGTTTAAGATTAATTGCCGGTTTGCCTACCACTATTAAACCCTATAATAGCATGTACGGCACTTACGGCTCCGATTTGCGGGACGAAGCCATGATCCTGGAAACACTTACCCTGTTAGGGCAGCAGGCAAAGGCAGCCGGGCAATTAGGTACCGTGGCCGCAAGGTTATCACAGGACGACTGGTACAGCACGCAAACTACGGCGTATTCACTTATTGCCATTGCCCAGTATTGCGGCCAAAACAAAGCGGCAGCCAAGCTTACTTTTAATTATCAGGCGGGCGCTGTCCGTAGCAATGTTAACTCTGCTTCTTATATATGGCAGTCGGCTTTAAGCACCAACGGAGGCAAAGTATTAGTTAAGAACAATGGCACTAACAAACTTTATATAAGATTGATACAAAAAGGTCAACCATCGTCAGGGCTTGATGTTAAAACTTTTGTAGATCCGCAAATTATGGGGATGCGTATTGGTTATTTTACCATGAGCGGTAAGCCAATTGATCCCACCACGCTAAAACAAGGCACTGATTTTGTTGCGCAGGTAAATATTAAAAACCCCGGCCGGCGTGGCAGATACGACAACCTGGCCCTTACCCAAATATTCCCTTCGGGATGGGAAATACTCAACAGTCGCATGCTCAACAACGATGAGGTATTTAAATCATCGCCTTCAGATTATCGCGACATTCGCGACGATAGGGTGAATACTTATTTTAGCCTCACCGAAGGCAAAGAATATACTTATTATGTAATGCTGAACGCTGCTTATGCTGGGCATTACTATTTACCCGCGGTTTATTGTGAGGCCATGTACAACAATTCCATCAACAGCCTTATTAAAGGGCAATGGGTTGATGTGGTTAAGTAACAAGAAAAGCCTTTAGCGTTGCTAAAGGCTTTTTACTTTCAAAATGGTGAAACACTTTTATTTGGCGGGATGCTTTAGCTTTAACTGCAGGCTTTCAATAGCATTGGCCAGATAAGCCATCGGTGCATTCCAGTTTATGGCTATTTCATTTGCAGCATACGCCCTGTCGTCATCTATATAGGCCTCGTCGGGTACGGTTGAGGGTACACGGATGCTGTCCTGCATTCCAGGATTGGCTCCCCCCACCAGCAAACCCGGTATTGGTTCGGCTATCCCGTCGGCTACAGAAGGCCTGTGATGCGGGTGCATGGGCGTCTTACTGCCATAGCCGGTAACATACGAATAACCGGCGGCGTTACGGCCCAGCAGGTAATCGAGATTTGCCAAAGCGTAATCGAGGTATTTTTCTACATTTGTGAGTTTATAAGCCTGAATTAATAATACACCTTCGTTTGCAGCCTCGGAGGTGCTACCCCACCCAAAATGTTTTGCCGATTGGGTCATCACAGTTTGATAAGCATTATCATCAACGCCATTCATAAGCTCATCGGCGGCAGTAATCAGTCGCTTTTTAATTTCGGGCAGCTCTTTAACATCTTTTGCATCGGTAGCGGTAGTATTTTTTACAAGCGTATAATAACCCAGCAATTTTACCTGCGACCATGTTGGCACCGGCATCTGATTATCAGGAAGCAGGTTGATGTTTTGAAGGAACCCTGTATTGTGCGTAGTAACAAACAATTCAGATGCAGCCCATATAAATTCATCAGTAAAATGGTTATCGCCGTAAGTGCCAGTAGTTATCGGCGGGGTAAATTTTTTATTAATTTCCTCCTGCTTATAGGCAAGGTTTGGATTTTTGACTGCCCATGTCCAGGCATTTTGGGCAGCATTGAGGCATGAATCGGCCAAACCAGGCAATTGCTGTTTATATTTCTTTAATATCCTCGAAGCCTGTGCCATTACCGCGGCAAAGTCTAAAGCAGCGGCTGTGCTTTTTTGCACCACATACCGCGGGGCTTTCTCTTTATCGGGCATTTCAAATTTATCAAAGGCAGCGTTTGTTAACTTATGGTAAACGCCGCCATCTTCAGTATCCTGCATGGTGATCATCCACCGCAGGTTCCATAAAACCTCATTTAATATATCTGGTATGCCATTGCCGCTCTCGGGAATATTCAGGTTAACCGTTTTCATATATTCCGGAAAATCTTCATACAAAGAAAGCAATGTACCGGTGGTTATACCGCTGTTTACAATGTATTTGTTGTAATCGCCTGCGTCATACCAGCCGCGCGGCGACGAGATAATAGTGCCAGCCTTGCGCTTTGCACTTTGAGTTGATGAATGTACCAGCACCTGGGTATCCGGATGGCCCCCGGCACGCTGCCATTTCCCGGCATATTTTTCCGGCAGCGCTATTGAGGCGCGCATATAATAATAGGCTTTAATAGCCGCGTCAGCAACAGGCTTATGTACCCGGTTTTTTATTTTAAACGGATAAGAAACAGCTCCTCCCTGTACATACAGCCGATAGCTTCCAGGTTTATTAAACATGCTAAAGTTGGCGATGCTGGTTATATTCCCGGCAAAGTCGGGCTTAACCGAAGGGGTTAATTTACCGGCAAATACTATCTTTTTTTGCAGGGTTTGGATAGTGAATGTATCCCCTTTACCATTTAATACTATCGCCTTTTTTACCGCATCGGGATAAAAACCTATCTGGTTTAATCTTATTGACACTGCTGCTTTATCACGCTGTTGTGATGAAGCCGGTTGAATGATAAACAGCGTGATAACTATCCATACGCTTATACGTAAAACAACTTTATTGTAAATGATTTCTTTGTTCATTCAGGTTATTGGATTTGGTTTATTAAAGGCAGTCGCGACAATAAATTTAAGTGCAAGCTAATCATTAGTATAATACTATTATTGCAAATAATAATTCAAAAAAAAGACCCGCTCAAAATGGCAGGTCTTTTTTTTACAATACAAATAATCTTACAATGAGAATAACTTGTAAGCTAAAGCAAGGCTAAATACGCTTACACGGGTGTGTGAATTATCATTGCCGTAAGCAATTTTATTTAAGCCACCTTCATACCTCAAATCAATTGATAAGGCGCTGATATCAAGCCCGGCTCCAACCTGCACCCCATAATTTGCATTTTTGTAACGCAAAGCGGTAGCGTCAGAAACAGCGTCGCCAATGCTTTGGTCTTTATTAACGGTAAATGAAAATACCGGACCTCCGTAAAAACGGCCGCCTAAACCAAAAGCGCCAATTTTGCCACCAACCAGCAAAGGCACATCAATGCTGGTGAATTTTGCCTTGTTCTCTACCGAAGTGTTATCCGCCTTTACGTTGATGTTTTTACCTGTTACATAAAGCTCGGGCTGAAAGTTAAGCCCTAAGCCACCAACCCGTGCCCAAACACCGGCCAAATAACCCGCACGGTTACTGTTGTTGAATATACCATTCGACGGGAAATTGGAATAATTTAAGCCGCCTTTAACACCAAATGAAAAATTGGGTATTACTTGCGCCGAGGCAATTCCGATAGTAAGAAGGTAGCTGCTTAATGTTAAAATAATTGTTTTTTTCATGTTAATTGTGTTGTTTTTAAGGTAAATGATGTTGTAATCCGCATTTATATATGCTATAAACTAACGGGTATTATTCATTAACAATATCAGGCTTGTCATGTTTTATTTTGAACTTATAAAACATGACAAGTCTGGCATTAAGAGCTAAATCGGGAATAAAAGTAGAAATTTTTTACAGAACCCGTGTTAAGTTGCTTCTAAAACGACAATTTCCCCTGGTAATAATCAAGAACCTTATTGTAAATAAAGCAATCATAACGGGCATTAATCAGGTTTATGTTGGCCCTGTCCAAGTTGTTTTTTGCAACTACAAAGTCCACAGAGGTTAATACACCAGCATTAAAGCGAATTTCGGCTGTCCTGAATGATTCTTTATAAGCCTTAACCTGTTCAACCAAAGCGCTGTACCTGTTATAAGCCGATATCATATTCAAATAAGCAGTTTCCACATTTTGCCGCAAAGTTACCTTGGTGTTCTCCTCTACATATTTTGATTCCTGGAGATCAATTTTTGCAAGCTTTACGTTATTACGGTTTTTAAAATAGTTTAAAATAGGAATGCGCAAACTCACGCCAAACTGCGTACTGTAATTGTTTTTAAACTGATCATAATAGCCTATATTTTTGTTAATATAGTTGGCTTGTGTTTCATAAACAGGCAGTTTACCTGATGGAGCATTTACAAACTGCCCGGTATTTACTGTAGATGAATCGGTAAATATAGAGTTTTGCGCGGCGCTTGAATAGTTTGTATACAACCCTCCAAATAATGATATTGTTGGAGATAAAGCTCCTTTAGCAACTTTTACACCCTTTTCGGCGCTTTGGCGTCGTAAAACAGCAGCTTTAACATAAGCCAGTTGTTGTAAGGCTGTATCAAATATCTGGTCAGAACTTTGATTTGTTTGCGTTGCCACATCCTGTACGCTTACAGGTTCAAGCTTAATATTCTTTCTATAAGGGACATTAAGGATCTGTAACAAATTCAATTTTGATGTTTCCAGTGTATTCCTGGTATTAACTACATTCAGCTGATTATCGCCATAAGTACCTTTAAGATCATAAAGATCAGACGGCAATTTATTTGCGCCCTCCTTTTCTAATATTTCCAGTCTTTCTACCTGCTTCCTTGAAACCTCAAGCTGGTTATAGGCCTGAGCCAGTAACTCGGTATTATCCAAAACCAAAAGATAGGCTGTTATTACATTAATGGTTACCAGGTCTTTTGCCTGTTGAAAATCCATTTTACCGGCCTGATATGCCAGTGATGTTTGTTTAATAGCATTTAAATTCTGCAACCCGCTAAATAGTGTCAGGCTGGCATTCAGGCTATAATTGCCTGAGGTATATGATTGGTTTACATAACTATTTGTAAATGGGTTGATACTGCGACCCTGGTTAATGCTATGATCAACCTGGCCATTTAATGTAGGCAACAGGTTTTCTTTAGCCTGGTTATAACCAACGCGGAGGCGGGCCATTTCCAGCTCGCTCTTTTGTACATCAAGATTATTTTTAATAGCAGTTTCAATACACTGCCTTATAGATAGTACAGAATCTGTTTGATTTTGAACCTGCGCTTGAGCTTTAAGGCCTACAAGGGTAATCAAACTAAAAAATATAAATTTAAAGTATCGCATTAGTAAGTTGTTCAGAGTTGTTTTGATGATTCGATTTTACCATCTAAAAGATTAATGATACGCGAACCGTATTCGGCATTTTTTTCTGAATGTGTTACCTGTATAATGGTAACTCCATCCTCTTTATTCAGCTTGCGGAAAAGCTCCATGATCTCCTCCCCTTGTTTGGAGTTAAGATTACCGGTTGGCTCATCGGCCAGTAAAAGTTTTGGTTTTGCTATTAATGCCCGTGCAATGCCCACCAGTTGCTGCTGCCCGCCCGACAATTGAGCCGGAAAAAGGTCTTTTTTACCAACAATGCTAAAGCGGTCGAGCATATCGGCTACCATGGCTTTGCGTTCGGAGCCTTTAAAATCCTGGTAAATAAGTGGGGTTTCAATGTTTTCATAAACTGTAAGCTCATCAATTAAATGATAAGCCTGGAAAACAAAACCTATATATTGTTTATATAATGCCGAGCGTTGTTTTTCTTTAAGCTGATGTATTGCATGGCCGGCAAAATATTGATAACCTTCTGATGGTTCATCAAGCATACCTATAATATTAAGCAGTGATGATTTGCCTGACCCTGATGGCCCCATGATGGAAATAAATTCGCCTTCATCAACCTCAAGGCTCAAATCGTTTAATACAAAATTTTTAAGTCCGCTTACCTGATAATATTTGGAAATATGCTGAAGTGATAACATTTTATAAATATTTGTTTTTAATTAGTGTGGGTTTTTGTTTAAAAATATCAATTCATTTTGGGCAATCAAGTATCAATAATATACCAAACTTTTAATACATTATAAATCAATACATTACATCACTAACATAGTATAAACACTGTTCGCTTATGTAACAGGGAGCGTACGGTTATGATACAATGAAACGAGTTGTGTATAGTGGGTCTCAGGTGTTTTCGGTTAAGCAGAAAAAGTAAAATCCCGGCAAATGTGTAGTGCCGGGATTTCAACTTAAAACTCAGAACGTTTGATTATTCGCTTCTTAAACTTTTAACAGGATTGGCAATTGCTGCTTTAATGGCCTGGAAACTTATGGTAGCCAGGGCAATGATGAGCGCTAAAATGCCGGCCAGCGCAAATATCCACCAGCTTATATCAATACGGTAGGCAAAATCCTGCAGCCATTTATACATAAAAAACCAGGATAACGGCGTGGCTATAAAAAAGGATATAATAACCAGGATGAGAAAATCTTTTGATAACAGGTTTACAATACCCGATACAGAGGCCCCCATAACCTTGCGGATGCCTATTTCGCGGGTGCGCTGAAGTGTACTGTACGATGCCAGGCCCAGTAAACCCAGGCATGAGATAAATATAGCCAGCACGGCAAAATTAAAGAACAATTTGCCGAATCGTTGTTCGCTGCGGTACTGCCGGTCAAAAAACTCATCTAAAAAATAATAACTAAAAGGCCTGTTAGGAATAAGTACTTTCCATTTATTTTCAATGGCCGCGATAGTTCCGGTTAAGTTTTTTGACGATATTTTTACAGAGATCAGGCCAAGTTGCTTAAGCTCTATGCGCATACTCAATGGCTTAATATTTTCCTGTAACGACCGGAAATGAAAATCTTTCATCACACCAATTATTTTGCCTTCGCGGCCCCACTGCTTAAAGCGCCGGCCAACGGCTTGCTGCGGAGAACTGTACCCGAACATTTTAACCGCGGCTTCATTTAACAACATAGCCTTAGCGGTATCAGTGCCAAAGTCCCTGGAAAAAGCGCGACCGGCAACCATTTTAATTTTAAATTGATTTACATAATCGTAATCAACAAAATAAAGGTCAAGGTTGGCTATTTGCAGGTCGCCCCTACGGTTTTCAATTTCTGAATAAGCCCCCGGGTTGCCGCCACCCGGAACACTGGATGATTGCGACGTTGATTTTACGCCGGGGATAGTTGCTATGGCTTCCTTTAAGGCATTTGCACCAGGATCGCCGTTGGTATCCAGGATCAGCATTTGATCTTTAGCAAAACCAAGATCGCGATTTTGCATAAAATTCATCTGCGTATAAACAACAATGGTACCTACTATAAGGGCTATTGATATACTAAACTGTGAAATAACCAGGGCTTTGCGTAATATATTGCCCTTGCTGCCACTTGAAAACCTGCCTTTTAAAACAACAACCGGTTTAAATGATGACAGCACCAGCGCAGGATAAACACCGGCAACTAAACCGATAGCAACCGATGACACAAACAAAATAAGTACATAATACCAGTTTGAGAATATGCCGGCACTAATGGTTTTACCGGCCAGTTGATTGAACAATGGAAGTAAAAGAACTGATAATATAACGGTAAGCACAAAGGAGATTAAACATAACACAATCGACTCCCCTATAAACTGGCTTGCCAGTTGTCCTTTCTCAGCGCCTACAACCTTTCTTATGCCTACTTCTTTCGCACGCTCAACCGAGCGGGCGGTGGTTAAATTTATAAAATTGATGCAGGCAATTAGTAATATAAATATGGCTACTATGCCAAATATATAAACATTGGTAATACTGCCAGAGCCTTGTCCGTCGCGCTTTGAATACAAATAAACGGACTTCATCGGCTCAAGAAAAAAAGTATAAAACATTTGACTCGCTTTTGCGGTCTTGCCGTAGTGCCTTTCCAAAAAGGCCGGGAATTTGGCCTCTAACGCTTTAGGATTGGTATTTGGTTTTAACAGTAAATAGCTTGATGCCCCAAAGTTGCTCCATTGATCGTCAAGGCCTTTATTAAACCGTTGCGTAAGCGATGACATGGAAATTAGCATATCTGCTTTGATCTGCGAATTTTCAGGTATATCCTTCATTATGCCCGTTACTTTGGCAGGTATAGCGTCGCCGGTAACCAATACCGTTTGCCCTATAGGATCGCTGTTACCAAAGTATTTTTTTGCCGCGGTTTCAGAAAATACAATACTGGCCTGTGCGCTTAAAGCTGTGTTGGGGTCGCCTTTTAGCAATTTAAAATCAAACACCTTAAAAAAGGTCGAATCGGCAAATACAGATCTTTCTTCCTGGAATTTAACATTGCCACGCCTGATCAGGAAACTTCCGCCGCTTACACGTACAAATGACTCAACCTCGGGAAAATCATTCTTGATATTAGGGGCAAACGGCCAGGCGGTTATACCCGTATTAATAGTTTCTGTGGGGGTTTTAATATCAGTAACCAAACGATAGATACGATTGGCCCTGGTATGAAAATTATCATAACTGAGCTCAAAGCCCACATACATAAAAATAAAAAAGCAGGCGGTAATACCTATTGACAAACCGGTAATATTGATGGCCGAAAATGCCCAGTGTTTCCAAAGGTTTCGCAGGGCAATTTTAAAGTAGTTTTTTATCATGACAATGGTTTTAATTCTATTTGCAATTACAAAATTCCATACTAAAAAATGCCTTTGTTGCCAGGCATGCCCCGGGCCCTGTGCTTATTCGCTTCTTAAACTTTTAACAGGATTGGCCACCGCCGCCTTAATGGCCTGGAAGCTGATGGTTACTAAGGTAATTGCAATGGCCACAACCGCCGATATAACAAACACACCCGGCCCAACACTTACACGATAATCATATTTTTGCAGCCAGTTTTGCAAAATATACAGCGCAATGGGCGAAGCTATTACACAACTGATGATAACCAGCAATACAAAATCTTTAGATAATAAAAACCACAATTGACTCACGGTAGCACCTAAAACCTTACGAACACCTATCTCTTTGGTGCGCTGCTCTGCTATATAAGCTGCCAAACCGAACAAACCAAGGCAAGATATGAAAACAGCTAAGCCCGCAAATATCCCGGATAGCTTACCAACCAACATCTCCTGACTGAATTTGCGGTTGTAATCATCGTCAACAAACCTATAGGTAAATGGATAAGCAGGATTATATTTAGAAAATATCTGGCTGATCTTTTCAATAGCATCATGAGGGTTTACATTTGGCGCCAGGCGATAAATAATATTCTGGTGCGGATACGTACTGTACGAAAACATAGTAGGATCAGCTTTAGCATATGGTGATTCCATCAGCGCGTCTTTTACTACCCCTATTATCCTGAGTTTCTTGCCATCCTGCGTAATGGTTTGGCTGATGGGATTTTTTAACCTCAATCGTTTTATGGCGGCTTCATTAAATATCACATTGGAGGTATCTGACGGCATGGCGTTAAAGTCCCTGCCTTCCAGCACGCGCATCCCTAATGTTTTAAAATAACTGTCGGCAACAACTATCATCCCCATTTCAACGGTTTCGCCTGCAAGTTTCCCTGCCCACTGGTCAATATCGCTGTGCCAGTAAACACCTGTGGCCGGGCTTGTTGCATGAGTTATACTTTCAATTATCCCGCTTTGAAGCAAATCGTTTTTCAGGGCGATGTAATTCTTACCCAGGTCATTATTCATGGTCGAGGTTAGCAAACGATCAAAATTATAACCCGCCGGCCGGTTTTTGGCATATTGTATTTGCCTGTAAATAACAATGGTGCTTATAATAAGGGCGATGGAACAGCTGAACTGCATCACTACCAATATCTTTCTTGATAAAGATGCTGTACGTCCCACCTGGATGGTTCCCTTTAAAACCTTTACAGGGTTAAATGACGACAGGTAAAAAGCTGGCTTGCTACCCGCAATGAGTGCTGTAAGTAATACGCAGCCTATCATCACCAGCCAAAAAGTAATGCTGCTGAACGGAATGCGGATCATGGTACCTGTAAGCGCATTAAATGGGCCCAAAGCCAGTTGTACAAAAAGCACCGAACATAAAAAGGAAATAAAGGTGATCAGTACCGATTCGGTTAAAAACTGAAAGATCAGCTGCTTGCGCTGTGAACCAATAGCTTTGCGGATACCTACCTCACGCGCCCTTTTTTCGGACCGTGCTGTGGTTAAGTTTATAAAATTAACACAGGCAATCAGTAAAACCAAAATACCTATAATACTAAAAATACGCACATAATCAATAAACCCGCTGCTGGCTATGCCGTTTTTATATTCACTATACAAATGCCAGTCGGGCATGGGCTGCATTATCACCTCAGAATTTTTGGCGTTAGTGTTATCCTCGCCTTTTTCTATATTTTTTATTTTGGGGGCCACCTGTGTATACGCGATGCCTGGCTTTAGTTTTACAAATATGTTAAATCCATTATCCCCAAAGCTGTCATATGCGCCCTTCATCCCGGCTTCTGTTTGCTCCAAAAAGCTAAAGGGAATAAGGTATTTAAATTGCAGGGATGAATTAGAAGGAACATCCTGTACTACGCCGGTAACTTTTAAATTATGAGCATTATCAATCTTAATTACTTTGTTAATCACATTATCGGTACCAAATAATGCTATTGCTGTAGATTTCGTGAGCACTATGGAGAAGGGGTCTTTCAATGCTATATCAGCACTGCCATGCAGCATTTGATATTTGAACATCTTTAAGAAATCACGACCTATCTCAAGGCCACCCAGATAAAGCTTTTTGTTATCCACCATCAACCCGTGCGAACTACCACCGTCTGATTCGGCAACGTACTCAATTTCGGGGATACTGCCGCGTAATGCGTTAGCCAGCTTAAGTGATGTGGAACTAAACGTGAGTGTTTCGCCATTGCTGTTAAAGTTTCGCCTCACCTGGTACAGTCTGTCAGAATCGGGCAAAAATTTATCGTACGAATACTCATTGTTAACCCACAGCGCTATTAGCAACGCCACGGCCATTCCGGCAGCCAGGCCCAATATATTAATAGCACTATAAGCTTTATTGTTAGCGATATTACGCCAGGCAACTTTAAAATAATTTTTGATCATGATTGTTTTATACAAATTCTATAAACCGAAATTCTGCTGTCAAAAGCATCTTGCTTTTAAGTATTGGATTTTTAATTTTACTCGCTTCGCAAACTTTTTACAGGATTGGCCAACGCCGCAATAACAGAACGGTAACCAACGGTTATAAAAGCAATAATGAATGTTGATATGATAGACATCAGGAATATACCGGGGCCAATAGGTATACGGTATTTAAAATCCTGCAGATAGTTGGTCATTGCCCACCACGCCAGCGGCGCGGCTATTACAAAAGCGACCAACAGTAATTTGGTAAATTCTTTTCCAAACAACCATAAAACATGTTGTATGTTAGCACCCAATACCTTGCGTACACCAATTTCCTTTGTTTTGCGTACCGCCATGAATGATACCAGGCCATACAAGCCCAAACAACCTATTACTATGGCAATACCGGCAAATGCTTCGATCAGGGTGAGCAGGATATTATCCATCTCATAAAACTTCTTGATGCTATCATCCAAAAACTGGTAGGAATAAAGTTCTTCAGGAAAAGTTTCATTCCATATTTTTTCAAATGACGCCAGCGACGCTTTGGCATTACGCATGTTTATTTTGATGGCGCAGGTAGAATAATTCCTGTAATCGGGCATGATGCATATTGGCGAAATCTCAGTATGAAAAGAATAGTTATAAAAATCCTTTACCACGCCAACTATTGGAGCTGTTATTGATTTGCCATCTATACTTAATGTTTTGCCAATAACGTCCTGTGGCTTCATGTTAAGCTTTTTCACAAAAGTTTCATTCACCAAAAATTCCTTTGTTGAATCGGCCGGAAAAAAATTTCGGCCCGCCACCAGTTTTAACCCAAATGTGGCAATGTAATTTTCATCCGCAGTTTTTGTATTGATACCCCAATGCTCTTCCTCGGCCCTGTTGTCAAAGTTAACACCTGTAGAATTATTTGACTGCGATGCGGGCGGCCGGTAACAATAGGACACCTTTTCAACCCCCTGTATCGCATTTAAGCGGTTACGCATAGTGTTTAATTTTACCTTATCATTTTGGGGGATGGGCAATAACACAACAGCATCTTTATTAAAACCAAGATCGGCTGTTTGTGAATAATGTAATTGTGATATAATGATAATGGTACCTATAATTAAGATCTGTGAGATGGAAAACTGTGTTACAACCAGGATCCTGCGTAATGAAAAACCACCTATGTGTTTTTGCGACAGCTTGCTTTTAAGTGCAAGTATGGGCTGAAACCTGGCCAGTACAAGGCCGGGATATGAACCCGACAGGAAAATTACCGCAATGCATATAATAATTGTAAAAATGGATAACTCCATTTTATTAAATTCCATTTGTGATTGAAACAAATGATTGATGGCCGGAAGGGCAAGGTATGATAAACCAACGGCTACAATAACCGCTACGATGGTGATCAGGGCGGTTTCGGCAATAAATTGCCAAAACAACTGGTAAGGCAGGCTACCCAGCACTTTACGTATGCCTACTTCTTTTGAGCGGTTTAAAGCCTGCGCCGTGGCCAGGTTTACAAAGTTTACACAAGCGGTTATGATTAAAAATATACCTATGAAAAACAACGCCCATAAATATTTTTTATCAGCATAACCATCTAAGTCAGCATTAAAATGAATATCGTTAAGTGGCTGCAGTTTAAAGACCCAAACCTTTAAGTCGCGGCCGGTATAATGTTTTTTCACAATCTGGGCCATAGCATTATTGGCCTGGGCCAGTGTTACCGTTGGTTTTAATCTGGTAAACGCTTCGCTGCCGCTATATACACCGCCCCAGTTTTGCTCACGGCCCTTATCTGTATATTCATCCATGTTCCCATAAGAAACATATATTTCCTGTTTACGATCGGTATTTGCCGGCAGGTCTTTTAAAATGCCGGTGATGGTAAAACTCACTTTATTATCAAGGCGTATTACTTTTCCGATAACATTATCGCTGCCAAAGTATTTACGGGCTATTTTTTCAGTTATAATGGCTTCGCCCGGTTGTACCAATACTGTTTTTTTGTCGCCTTTAAGCAAAGGGAAATTTAAGATGTCAAAATACTGCGGTTCAGTAAAGGCCACACCATCCTCTTCTTTAAATTTTTTAACCTCATTGCCCTTAGTTATGGTAATTAAATTATTGCGAAAGTTAATTACCCTCGCTGTTTTCTCGGCGAGCGTAAAGTCATTTCTGAATGTTTTCCCCAAAGGCTGCGGTACGCCGTGCGACCGGCCTACACCATCATCATGCCATTCGGTATACAAACGGTATATCCGATCTGAGTTGTTATGAAAAGTATCAAAACTTAAATGATAGGTGATCAGTGTAAAGATCAGTATACCGCAGGCTATACCTAATGCTAAGCCAATAACGCTTATGGCGGCGTAAGCCTTATTACGTTTTAGGTTACGCCAGGCAATTTTAATGTAATTCTTTATCATAGTGTTTTTGAATGCTGATTTTGTGCTCTTATATCATTCGCTCCTCAGGCTTTTAACCGGGTTGGTAAGTGCCGCCTTAATAGCCTGAAAACTTATAGTAACCAATGTAATGACGATAGCCACGATTGCCGATAGTATAAATACCCACGGCCCTATGGTTATACGGTAATCATATTTTTGCAGCCAATTTTGTAAAAAGTAAAAAGCCACAGGCGATGCTATTACGCAACTGATCATTACCAACAAAATAAAATCTTTTGATAACAACAGCCATACCTGGGCCACAGACGCTCCCAATACTTTGCGAATGCCAATCTCCTTTGTTCGCTGTTCGGCAATGTAAGCTGCCAGCCCAAACAAACCCAGACATGATATTATGATGGCCAGCCCGGCAAATACTCCGGCAAGTTTACCAACCAATATTTCCAGGTTAAATTTGTGATTATATTCATCATCAACAAACTGGTATATATAGGGATAGGCAGGATTATAGGAATCAAATATTTTAGTAAGTTTTTCAATAGCATCATGTGTGTTAACATTGGGCAACAGGCGGTACATGATACTATTGGCTGTACGCCCATGGCTAAAAATGGCCGGAGCAACAGGTGTAAACGGCGACTCCATCAGGGCGTCTTTTACCACACCGACGATGCGTACCGGCGTTGTGTTGCCGTTCCAGGTTATAAGCTGATTAATAGGGTTTTTAAGCCCTATCCTTTTAATGGCCGCTTCATTGAGTATAACACTTGTTGAATCGGCGGCCCAGTTGTTGGTAAAGTCGCGCCCTTCCAACAATGTCATGCCCAGGGTTTTAAAATAATTGTCTGATACAAATATTGCCCCAATATTTACCGCTTCATCGCCTGCGGTTTTACCTGGCCATTTATCGAGCGACATGTGGCTGTAAATATTAGTAACAGGGCTTGAGGCTGCGGCTACACTTTCAACCATTCCGGTGGCTAACAGATCGTTTTTTAATGCGTCATATTTATCATTAAGATCGCCGCTCATATCACTCATCATTAACCTTTCAGCACTATACCCGGTGGGCCTGCTTTTGGCATGTTGTATTTGCTGATATACAATTACAGTACTGATAATAAGCGCTATAGAACAGCTAAATTGAGTTACAACGAGTATTTTACGTGGCAGCGATGCTGTTTTTCCAACCTGGACAGATCCTTTTAAAACCGTTACGGGGTTAAATGAGGATAAGTAAAAAGCAGGCCGGCTACCTGCCAATAAACCTGTTAATAGCACATAAAATATCATAATGCTCCAAAACACAGGATTAGCATAAGGGATACTTATTGAGCTATTCACCAGCGTGTTAAAATACGGCAATGCGAGCTGCACAAAAAGTATTGAAAACAAAAAGGCCAAAAAAGTGATCAGAATTGATTCGGCTAAAAACTGAATGATTAGATCGCCGCGTTGCGAACCAATTGCCTTTCTTACGCCTACCTCACGGGCCCGCTTTTCTGACCGTGCTGTCGACAGGTTCATAAAATTAATACAAGCAATAAGCAATACCAGTATACCTATTATGCTAAACATGCGCACATACTCAATAAAACCACCAACCGCTTTACCGTTTTTAAAGTCGGAATACAAATGCCAGTCCTTTAAAGGGTGCAATATCACTTCGGGTTTTGCCGGCCGCATTTGCGGGCTATGGTCATACACCAGATTTTTTATCTTTGGTGCTATTTGTTCAAGGGTTACACCTGGTTGTAATTCAACAAACGCGTTGAATGAGTTATTTGTCCACGTGGTGCGGGCGTTTTTCATCCAGCTTTCGGTTTGCTCCTTAAAACTAAATGGCGTAAGGTAACTAAATTGCAGGGTTGCGTTTTTAGGGATGTCTTTGATAACCGCTGTAACTTTCAAATTTTGCTTGTTATCAATTTTTATCAATCTATTTATCGGGTCGGCATCACCAAATAATGCTTTGGCAGTCGATTCACTTAAAAGGATAGAATAAGGGTCGGTTAAAGCACTACTGGCATTGCCTTTTATAAATTGATATTGAAATATCTTCAAAAAATCCGGAGCAGCAGCACCTCCGCCGAGGTAAAGCTTCTTATCTCCTACCAGTAAAGAATGCCATTGCCAGCCTACCCAATCTGTTTCGGCAACATGTTTAATTCCAGGAATATCTTTTCGCATTACATCAGCCAGGGGAATTGCCAGTGCGGTTTGTGTATGCTCGCCATCATGTTGTGAGGTAAAATTTAGTTCTACACGATACAACTGTTTATAATTGGGGAAAAACTTATCATATGAATATTCATTAAATACCCATAAACCAATAAGTAAAGCTACGGCCATACCTGCAGCCAATCCTAATATATTAATGGCGCTATAAACCTTATTGTTCATAATATTGCGCCAGGCTATTTTTAAATAGTTTTTCAGCATGTGTTTCAGCTTAATCAACGGTATGGTTTAAAATGCATACCAAAAAATAAAACACCTGACAATCAACTATTTATAATAAAATACAAGCGATAACATGTACGCAAGCGTAACACCATGTGTACGGTTCTGATACAATAGATTGATAGCAATTAAATTGCTGTGAATGAGGTTTACAAGTAGCGATTACCGGGAGAGAACCACTGAATGGTTAAATACTGATGTTGTATAATTATCTGATCTGATTACCGCCACCAACAGCATCATAACATTTTTTCCATTATTAGGTATTTGTCTTTTTTTCCGATTAAAGAAAAACCTACCTTTTTGCACACATTTATGGCCTTTATATTGTCTTCTTTTACCTCGGTAAGGCATCTTTTAAACCCCTTGAGGACGAGATCGGCAATAAAAAAATCGACCAGCCTTCTGCCGTAACCCATTTTACGTACTGTTGGCGAAATTACCACCATTGATAAAAACGCGTTTTTGCTTTCATAGTCATTAGCGTAGTATGCCAGGAACCCAAGCAAAACGTTTTGCTCCATTACCGAAATGATGCATGCTTTTTCCATGATCTTATCAACATAGGCTTTCAGATCATCAAGTTCATATATACCGCTGCCATCGTTGAGTAACGGGTACATTAATTCGTAAATTTTTGCGCGCATAACAATAAGGTTTTAATGTTGATGCTCCAATTTATCGTTATGCTGCTGAATAAACAAGCAGAATAAAATATTGCCTGCCAGTTGTATAAACTCTCGGTTGGTTTTACACTTTTTTTTACAATTTATTTACGACCCGCTTAAAAATAAAGACATATCGACTAATGTTAAAAATACCTGAAATGAGCCGCCAAATAATGTTAAATTTAACGCTATGAGATAAAATTCAGCATTAAAACCGGGTGTTTTTTGTTCAAAACCTGCTATTAAAAAGCATTTTTAACAATTTTTTATTCGCTTCTTAAACTTTTAACCGGGTTAGCAATTGCGGCCTTAACCGTTTGGAAACTTAGCGTACACAACGCAGCCAACAGCATACCCGCACCGCTTAAAACAAATATCCACCAGCTGATGGTTGTACGGTCGGCAAAGCTTTGCATCCATTTATTCATGGCGTACCAGGCCAGCGGGGTAACCAAAACAAATGCAAGTATGGTGAGCAGTACCAGCTCAGTTGACAGTAGAGTAACAATTTGAGCAACAGATGCGCCAAGCACTTTCCGTACACCAATTTCTTTGGTGCGCAAATTAGTAGTATACATGGCCAAACCCAGCAAACCAAGGCAGCTTATGAATACGGATAACCCGGTAGCCCAGGTAAGCAACGTGGATGTATGTTGCTCATTTTCATAAAGCTTAGCTATATTTTCATCAAAAAAATGATATTCAAAATCATCTTCAGGGTAAATTTCTTTCCAGGCCTTTTCCATGCCTTTAATGGCTTTTTTCCACTCGTTGCCGCCAGCGGTTTCCCTGTTTAATGCAATATGAAATGTGCCGTTATTATTGGGTTCACTACTTGTTAAAATAGCTAAAGGCTTAATGGGCGAATGCAATGACGCGTGATGAAAATCAGCCACCACCCCTATTATCTCCATTTTTGTATCGCCGTTAAAATTATCTATCTGTTTACCAACAGCATCATGCGGGCTCCGGAACCCAAGTAACCTGGCATAAGTATTATTGATGAGGAATGCCTTAGCGGTATCAGTTGGTTTTAAATTGCGACCTGCCAGTAGTTTGATCTTGTACACATCAATATAATGCTGATCGCCAAACTTTAATTCCAGATTTACCTTAATCTCTTTTTTGCCATCTTTATAGGTAGCTTCGGTTGAATTACCTTCGGTTGAAGAAGGGGCCCCTCTGCCAACACTTACCATTGCTACCTGGGGAATGGCTCGCAGTTTATTCATAAATACCTGGTTGTGACTGGCTGTGCGGTTTTTCCACGGAGAATTAATAACGATAATAGCATCTTTTTTAAATCCAAGGTCTTTATGCAGCACATAATATATCTGCTTGCTAACCAATACAGTGGCCATTATAAAAAACTGTGCTATTACAAACTGAGCCACGGTTAATGATTTCCTTAAAAAAGCATTTCTTGTTTTACTGCTGCTGTTAACTGCCTGGTTCTTTAACACTAAAACCGGTTTAAAACCTGATAACACCATGGCCGGGTAAAAACCGGACAACAGGGTTACCACTACGGTTAATATTATTAAAAATAACAGCAATCCGGGTTGCTGAACAATATTTGCACTAATGCCGCCGGGAATAAAATCAGCAAAGAGCTTTAATATCACCGGGGCAAGTAAAATTGCAGTTATTACCGCAATGGTAGTGATCAGAAAGGTTTCGCTTAAAAACTGCCCGATCAGTTGGGCGCGGGTACTTCCCATTGTTTTGCGGATACCAATTTCCCTGGCGCGCTGCGAAGATTGGGCCGTTGTTAAGTTTATAAAATTAATACAGCCTAATATTAACAGAAATAGCCCGATAGCTAATAAACCATATAAAGTTGATTTGTTAGCAGTACGGCCGCTATCAAATGAGCCATAGTTGCCGTTAAAATGTATATCGCTCAGCGGCTGCAAACTAAAATTGCGGGTATTGCCTTTATTTTCGGGCTTAGGCGGACTGTTTTTTTTCAGCAGCTCATTTAGCTGTTTTTCTATATGCGATACCGTGGTGTTTGGTGATAACTTAACGAAAAGCTGCGAAGCCGAAGTAGTCCCTCCCCAATTATCAAGCCGCAGCTCATTTGAAAGGGATTTGTTATTATTTGCTGTTGTATAGGATATAAAATCATGAAAGGCAAAATCGGTATTGCCTTTTAACGGCTCAACAATGCCGGTAATTGTTGTGCTTATGGTATCATAAGTAACGGTGCGACCAAGCATTTGGCTGTATGATAATGACGGATAGTATTTTTTTGCCTGGTCTGCGGTCAGCACAACCTGGTTAGGCGCGTTTAATGCCGTTTTAGCTGTACCGGCAAGCCATGTATAATTTAATAAATTAAAATAGCGGCCATCGGTTAGCATTACATTTTCCTGCAGCTTGAATTTAGTTGGCACACCAGATTTAGCCGGAATAAATATGTTAGGCTGGTTCAGACAAAAAAATGGCGCCGATATGGCTATCCCGCTCACTCCGGTGCGCACAGCTTCGGGTACAGGGCCCGAAACTCCGCGGTTGTTCGCTACTTCTCCCGAAAAGGTATAATTAGAAACAACCCGGTAGATGCGGTCGCCATCGGGAAATGACTGGTTAAATGTAAAATCAAAATGAACGATCAAATAAATAACCAACGCCGAGCTGATACCAATGGATAGGCCAATAATATTAATAAGCGTAAAAAGCTTGTGCCGCCAAAAACTACGGAAAGCTATTTTAAAATAGTTTTTTATCATGATGGTTAAAACTTTAAGATCAAATTATAACTCCTGTATTGTCAGCATATTCTACTCTACTCATACTCAACCATTCATCATTCACCACCAACAAATCACCACCCCTCAGCGGTACTCACCACTCACTACACCACTACTCACTACACCATTACTCGCTCCGTAAGCTCTTCACCGGGTTGGCGCTCGCCGCTTTAATGGATTGAAAACTAATGGTTACAAAGGCTATTACCACCGCTATAACGCCTGCCATTACAAATACCCACCATTGTATGCTAATGCGGAAAGCAAAATCAAGCAGCCATTTATTCATAGCGTACCAGGCAACCGGCAGGGCAATTATTGATGCTATGAGCACCAGCTTTAAAAAGTCTTTTGAAAGCTCCGTAACAATTTGCGGAATGCTTGCGCCCAGCACCTTGCGTACCCCTATCTCTTTTACCCTTTGGGTAATGGTAAATGCCGATAAGCCGAACAAACCCAGGCAGGCAATAAATATGGCAATAAATGAAAATATGGTAAACAAACTGCCCTGCTGCTGCTCACTATCATATAGTTTTTGGAACCTCTCATCCAAAAAAGTGTATTCAAAAGGTGTTTCGGGTTGTGATTTACGCCAGGCTTCACGGATAGTATTAATAGCTCCACTAATGTTGTGCCCTCCAATTTTAATTGACAATTTGCGATACTGGCGGCTACCAGGCATACGGAACAACAGCGGAATAATGTTTTGATGCATTGACTCGAAGTGAAAATCGTTCACCACACCAACAATTTTTCCTTTTATCCCTCCATATATCATATCTTTTCCTATAGCGTTTTCGGGGGTTTTTAAGCCAAGCATCTTTACAGCTATAGCGTTTAAGATGTAGTTATTGCTGTCTGTACCAAAGTCACGCGAAAAATTGCGCCCTGCAAGCATCTTTATGCCATAGGTGGGGATAAAACCATAATCGGCACTCACATATTTTACATCGGTTTTAACCGGTAGGGATTTACTGCCTTCAAAAACGGATATTCCATTATTGTCAAGCAAACGGCCAGAAGGGATACGTGATGAACGCCCAAGCTCTTTTACATCGGCATTTTTCATCACTTCGTTCTTAAAGGCTTCAAACTGACTATCCGAAAACGGGCTGTTTACTGTGATAATGTGTTCCTTGTCAAACCCCAGCGATGTTTGCTGTATAAACCGCAGCTGCTGAAATACAACAGTGGTAGCCACTATTAAAACAATAGAAATAGAGAATTGCACTACCACCAGTACCTTGCGGAAGGACACATTGCCCGAGCCAACTTTCAGTATTCCTTTTAAAACCTTCACCGGTTTAAATGACGACATAAAAATAGCCGGGTAAATACCACTGATAAGCCCAACCACAAATGGCAACAGCAACACTGGTATCAATACATTTGGCTGATATAAGATATTAAACGAAAGGTTCAGATCTGAAAATTGATTAACAAACGGTATTAAAAGCCAGGTAAGTACCAGGGCCAGCACCAACGAGAAACAAGTAATGAGCACCGATTCGCTTAAAAACTGGGTGATGATCTCTTTTTGCTGGGCACCTATTACTTTTCTTATGCCAATTTCTTTAGCCCTTAGCGTGGAGCGGGCGGTTGAAAGGTTCATGTAATTGATACAAGCTATCAGCAAAATAAACAAAGCGATGGCCGAAAATATATATACTCTTTTAATATCGCCGTTAGGCTCAATCTCGGTATCCAGGTGTGAGCGCAGGTGTACATCCAATAGTTTTTGGAGGTGTAATTTGCTGTTCTTTGATTCGTGAGAGTTACCCGCCTCCCCGTTGTAATGAACATATTTATCTAAAAAAGCCGGGAACAACGATGTAAGGCGCTCTGTATTATAGTTTTTTGGTAAGAGCAGATAGGTGTAAAAGTCATTATTGCCCCAATTGGTACGTAATTGTTTATCGCCATATATTAAGCTATCCTTTAATGTGCTGAACGAGAGCAGCATGCCGGGGTGCAGTTGTGAATTGGAAGGGAAGGGTTTATAAATACCGGTAACCTTAAAGTTAAACAGGTTATTTAGCCTGATCTCTTTATTCATGGGATCCTCATCACCAAAGTATTTGCGGGCCATCTCCTCGGTCATCATTACCGCGTAGGGATCAGCAAGAGCAGTGGCCGGGTCTCCTTTGATGGTTTTTACCGTGAATATATTAAAGAAGTTTTCATCGGTAAAATATGCCCCATCTTCGTTAAGCAGCTTTTCTTTATAACGCATAGACACGGTTCCGGCTCCACGTACACGGGTTATAACTTTAATGTCCGAAAATTCATTTTTTAACAAAGGTGCAAATGGAGGTGCAACACATCCCAGGTTAAGGGTTTGAACCCCATCAGCGGTATTAAAGCTCCGGGTTACCCGATAAATATCTTCGGCATTTTTATTGAACTTATCATAGCTTAATTCATTTACTATATAAATGAGGATAAGCATGCAGCAGGTTAAACCAATGGTTAAACCAAAAATATTAATGAACGCTATAAATTTATGTCTGCTTATGTTGCGTATGGCACTCCGTAGGTAATTCTTTATCATGGCTTATTATTATAAATTCAAGGGCAGCCTGTTATTCTATTTTTAGGCAGCTGCTAAAAATTAAACCTGTTTAAAACACGTACCAATTATATAACTAACTATATATCAGCTAATTAATTCAATAAACACATACCTTAACTGTTCGCAGGCGTAACAGTGTATGTTCGGTTATGATACAGTTATTAAACACAAAGGCCTGGTAAACCAGGCCTTTGTGTAATATAGTAATTTTGTTTACGGTTAATTGAGGCTTAGGTTTATCCTGCCATTGCCCCTAACTTCAAACGGCGCGCCGCCACCGTTAAGTTTACCCTGCACTTTTTCTTTCTCTTTGGTGCCATTGAAATTACCGGCCAGATTAGCCTCTATTTTCTCGCCGCGAAGATCAAGATCAAGTCCCTGCTTTGAAGGAATATCCAGATCGATATGGCCGGAGCTTACATCAATTTTCACGTATTTGCCTACACTGTTAAACTGCGCGTGAAAACTGCCGCCGCTGGTTGACGCGTCAAGGGCACAAGCCAGCTGCGACAAGTTAATGCTTCCGCCTGACGTACCTGTTACAAATTCGCCGCCTATGTTGCTGGCATGTATGCTGCCGCCGCTTGTTGTTGCGTTAATATTCCCTTTTAAACCCTCCAGCTGTAATGAACCGCCCGAGGTTTGAAGCTTGATATGCCCCTGGCAATTAGTAGCATGAACGCTGCCACCACTGGTTTGCATGTCAATATCCTGTCCGGAGTTACTTATATTTATGCTTCCGCCTGATGTTCTGCCATGTATTGCACCGGTTAAATTGTCAACACGCAAACTTCCGCCGCTGGTTTCAAAATCTTGCCTACCGGTTAAATTGTCAAGACTGATACTGCCCCCACTGGTATTTAAGCTGGTAGTTACCTGCTTTGCAACAAATACCTTAAAGGAGATGTTAAGCGAATTTCGCCAGTTAAAGAAACCGCTGTTCTTGTTCTTCGCTGTGGCGTGTAATTCGCCGTTGTTCACGGCTACGTCCAGTATATAATTTTCCAAACGTTTTTTTATTTCGTCTTTTGACAGGTCGTTATTACCATTATTGCCGGTTATATAAATTTCTACGCGGGATTCCTGACCGCTGGCCCCGCTCACGGCAATGCTGCCACCTGACGTTTTAACAAATACAGCTTTGATGCCGGCACTGGCCAATGATTTTGTCATATACGGCGTGCGGTCGTTTTGTGCTAACGCGGCAAAGCACTGGCAAGCCACAAATAATAACAGTAAATACTTTTTCATGATATGTTGGTTTTATATGTAAGACCCCATTTAATAAGCATTGGTTGCATCTGCGATGAAAAAAATCCGAAAATCGCACCGCACTGCGTTATCCATCCGGTAATACAACCTATATACAACTCAATGCCAGCTTACCCCTACTCGCTTCTTAAACTATTTACAGGGTTGGCCAACGCCGCTTTAACCGACTTAATGCTGATGGTGAGTAATGCAATTATAAATGTTACAACCGCGGCCAATACAAATATCCACCAATGCAGTGAGGTGCGGTAAGCAAAGCTTTGCAGCCATTTATGCATACAATAATATCCAACCGGCATAGCTATGACCGTAGCCAGCAATACGGGTTTTAACAGATCTTTTGATATTAGCAGCAATATATTTTGTACCGATGAACCAAGCACCTTGCGTACACCTATTTCTTTGGTACGCTTAGCGGCAGTGAACGAGGCCAGACCAAACAGCCCCAGGCAGGCAATAAATATGGCCAGGCCCGAAAAAATGCTCAGCATGGTTTGTTGCTTGATGTCAGTTCGGTAGGTAGTATCAAACTGCTGATCAAGAAACTTATACTCAAATGGATATATAGGCGCCACCTGGCTGTAAATATCTTTTATAGTTGCCAAAGCGCCTTTAATGTTCCCCGGTTTTAGTTTAATAACGGCTACCCTTCTGTCTTCACTTGGCGATATGACCAGCGCATCCATATTTTCTTTAAGCGAAAGGAAATTAAAATCCTCAACCACGCCTATTACTCTTCGCCTTTTATCATCACGCAGCGTATTTTTTATCCACTTACCAATGGCTTGTTGCGGAGTAAAACCAAGCAGTTTAGCCGCGGTACGGTTTATAAGCATGGCTTCGGTGGTATCTGTAGCGTATTGCGCCGAAAAATCCCTGCCCGCTATAACTTTTAAGCCTAATGTTTTCACATATTCAAAATCAGCAAATTCAGACCTTGATTTGAAAGGTTCATGCTGTCCTTCCACATCAAAAACCTGAACATCAAAAAAACCGCCCGGTTCGCCCGACATCAGCGACACAGATGTTACCTTACCTGAGTTTTGCAGTTCGTCCTTAAAGGTTCGGCGACGGTTATAAATATCGTTATTATCAATACTTACAAGTACTGTTTGTTCCTTATCATAACCCAGCGATTTGCTTTTCACAAAGCTCATCTGGTTCATGATAACAATGGTACCAATGATCAGCAAAACCGAAATACTAAATTGTAATACAACCAATGACTGCCTTAAAAGGGTACCGCTTTTACCGAGCTTTAATTTACCCTTGAGCGCTTGTATCGGCGAAAAAGCGGAAAGGAAAAATGCTGGATAGCTGCCGGCTAAAAAACCAACAACCAATATTACCCCCATAAGGAAAAGATAAATCGGCGGCTTGTTCCACGAAATGGCTAATTCATAGCCGAGGAACTGGTTATACCAGGGCATCAGCATTAATAACAAACCGATAGACAGCGCGCATGAAATCAATGTCAGTAAAAATGACTCGCCTATAAACTGAATAATTAAATGATTGCGCAAAGCGCCCATCACTTTACGCATCCCAACTTCTTTTGAGCGCTCAACCGCTCGTATGGTCGACAGGTTCATAAAGTTGATACAGGCAATAAGCATGATAAGTATAGCAATGGATATAAATATGAATACTACATTTTTTTCGCCATGCTTAACGTTGTCAAATGCAGATGATGGTTCAAAATATATATCGGTAAGCGGGGTAAGTTTAAGATCAAACTTTGCACCAAAACGGGCCATATCCTTACCCATGTATTTATCCATAAACTGCGGGAACCGGTTTTCGAGCTGGGCTTTGCTTACCTGGCTATCAAGCAGTACATAAACAAACATGCTGTTATTGACCCAAACATTAAAACCATCATCATGTACATAGTTTGCTATGGGCATTACCATATCAAAATCCATATGCGAGTTTGCGGGTACATCCCTGGCAACGCCTGTAACTTTTAATTGCAGGCGCTTATCCATCTGAACTACTTTCCCCATGGCATTATCAACGCTGCCAAAATATCTTTTTGCGGTTGTTTCGTTAAGCACAATGCTGCCCGGTTCTTTCAGCACTGTGGCTGCATCGCCTTTGATAAGCGGGAACGAAAACAGGCTGAAAAATCCGGCGTCGGTAGCGTACACCTTCTTTTCATTAAAAGCCTTTTCACCAAATGATACCAGGTCGTTTCTGGTTTGCACGCGTACTGCCGCCTTTATTTCCTTAGGATAATCATTCAACAATGCCGGAGCATACGGACCTGATAAATAAGGAACCCTTGCCTTGGTGGCATCAAATCCACGCATTACACGATAAATATTTTTTCCCTGTTTATGAAATTTATCAAAGCTAAACTCATTGGTTATGTACAGGAATATCATGAGGCATACCGTGATACCCATAGTTAATCCAAGAATATGGATCAGGGAAAACGCTTTATTTTTATAAAGGTTTCGCCAGGCTATTTTGATATAGTTTTTTAACATGCTCTTATATTCTAAAATTCAGTTTACTACTTTAAGTGATAGGTTTTAAATCCCGGTATTTTGACTAAATTGTACGTCATATTTCTCACCACTCACCACTCACCACTCACCACTCACCACTCACCACTCACCACTCGCCACTCACCTATTCGCCGCTTTTTAAGCTTTTAGCAGGATTGGCCATAGCCGCTTTTATGGATTGTACCCCCACTGTAACCAGGGCTATCAATATGGTTGCCATACCCGCTGCGCCAAAAACCCACCATTGTATATCAATACGGTAAGCGAATTCCTGCAGCCACTTGCTCATACCATACCATGCCAGGGGCGAGGCCATGATGGTGGCCACTAATACCAGTTTTATTAAATCTTTAGACAATAATGTAACGATACTGGTAACACTGGCGCCTAAAACCTTCCTGATGCCTATTTCTTTTACACGCTGTTCGGCGGTAAAGGTAACCAGGCCAAATAAGCCAAGGCACGCAATAGAAATAGCCAGTATGGTGAATATTACCAGTATACTCCCCTGTTTTTGCTCCGACTGGTATTGACGGGCAAAGTTTTGATCAAGAAACTGGTATTCAATTTTGTTTTCAATATCAAAACGCCCGTATATTTTGCTGATATAATTGAGTGTGGCCGGTATGTTATTTTTCTCTACACGCACATATAAGTTGTCGCCGTCATTTGCCGATGCCGGCATTTGCATTACCATTGGTGCAACTTTATGCTGTAAAGAATAAGTGTTAAAATCTTTTACCACACCTATTATTTTTTGAGTGATCACATTTCCCTTTTCATCAACACCGGTACGCACCATCTTTCCAACGGCGTCTTTCCAACCCAGGTCATTTACCAGCGTTTGATTCACGATGATCGATTCACTTTTATCAGTACCCATATCTGCCGAAAAATTGCGTCCCTTGTCCATTTCAATCTGCATGGTGGGTATAAAATCCTCGTCTATTATCAGGTTTTCTACAACTTTTGAATCCGGGTTGACTTTTCCATCCGGCCCTAAATTAAAATTGACAGAGCCTATATAATTAGTTCCTATGGGATTGCCAGCCACGCCAACGCTTTCAACCGCGGGGTTTTGCATCAGCTGACTTTTTATAGCCGCTATTTTAGCCCTTGCAGATTTATCGTTGATATGAAAAGTTAATACCTGGGCTTTGTTGAAACCCAGATCCTTATTCATTACATACCGTAACTGCTGATAGATTATAAATGAGCCTGCTATCATTACAATAGTGATGATGAACTGGAACACTACCAACGATTTGCGGAAAAGCATTGTTGAATACTGCCCGCCCATTTGCCCTTTCATTGCCGGAATAGTGCGGAAGCCCGAGAGTAACAATGCCGGATATAAACCGCTCAATATACCAGTGCCCAAAGAAAATAAAACGAAAGCCAAAGTGGTTTTTGCCAGTCCAAATTGTAACAACACCAGGCTTTTGCCCGATAACTGGTTAAAGTACGGTAACACAAACTGAATGGCTATACAAGACAACAAGGTGGCTATCGCCGTAAGCATAACCGATTCGGCAAAAAACATGAACATCAGCTGTTTTTTACTGGAACCTATAACCTTACGTACACCCACTTCTCTAACCCGTACTGACGAACGGGCGGTAGTTAAGTTTACGTAGTTGATAACCGCTATAACCAGTATTAATATGGCAACCGCTCCAAATACATATACATAGGTAATATTGCCGTTGTTGCCCAGTTCATAGTCTAAATTTGAGTGGAGATGGATAGAGGTGAGTGGCTGCAATTCAAGCTGGTAATTTACCGGCCCCATATCCCCTTTAAGGTATTTGCTAAAAAACGCGCCAGAGCCCGCTTCTATCTTCCTGAAATTGTCATGATCTTTTAGCAACACGTAGGTGTACAAATTGGAGTTACTCCATTTGTCGGTATAATTGGCAGGAAAAGAACGCAGCCCTGTAAATGTAAAATGTGAATTAGCAGGCACATCGGCTATTACGCCGGTAACTGTAGTTGGCATATTTTCTATCAGCACGGTTTTGTCCAATGCGCTGGCTGCGTCGCCAAATATTTTTTCGGCCAGGGTTTTTGTTAGTACTATTGACGCCGGTTTTAATAAAGCAGTAGCGGCATTACCATATAAAAAATGAAAGCTAAAAACGTTAAAAATGGCATGATCAGTAAAACACAGGCCGCCTTCGGTCATTTTTTTATCGCCAAAAGTTATTTTGCCACCGCCTTCGGCATCAATACGGATCGCTTCTTCAACTTCAGGGTAATCATTTTTTAATGCCGGAGCAAACGGTGCCGACGTAACCGCCATATTAAGCCTACCTCCGTTCCAGGTGGCGTGTTGTACCACGCGGAATATGCGGTCGGCGCGGGTGTTGTAACGGTCATAGCTCCATTCATCGGCAACGTACAGGGTTATCAGCCAAAATGCAGCTACTCCAATGGCGAGGCCGCAAATATTTATCAACGAAAAAACCTTGTGTTTGATCAGGTTTCTCCAGGCCGTTTTAAAGTAGTTCTTTAGCATTTTTAACTGGTTTAGAATTTATATGTAAAACACATACCAAATTAATAAAATACTGAATATAAGATACTTAAGCAATATCCAACTTTAATCAAACGTTCGTAACTGAAACACTTATTGTGCGGAAATGATACAGTTTGGTGAGTGGTGAATAGGGAGTGGTGAGTTGGGAATGGACGTTTTTGCAATAATATTTTAGTTAAAGTTATAGCAATTAACCTTCTTGGTTCACTACTCACCACTCACCACACGCCTTATTCGCTGCGTAAGTTCTTAACCGGGTTACTTAAAGCCGCTTTTATGGCCTGCCAGCTTACTGTGATCATACATACTGCAATACTTACACCAATGGTAACAACAAACACCCACAAACTAATATCAGTACGGTAAGTATAATGAGCAAGCCATTGGTTCATGTAATACCAGCTGATAGCAGACCCGATAAGGAATGAAATGATAACCAATATTAAAAACTCTTTGGAAAGATTAAACCATAAGCTGCCAATAGTGGCGCCCAATACCTTGCGGATGCTGATCTCTTTTTTGCGTTGCTCGGCCGAGAACGATGCCAGGCCAAATAAACCCAGGCAGGATATAACAATTGCCAGTATGGTAAACGAACTTGATAAAGTACCAAGTAATTTTTCTGTCTTGAATTTACCGCTAAAACCTTCATCAACAAATTTATATTGAAATGGGTATTCGGGGTTATATTTTTTATAGATAGCCTCAATGGTTGCCAGGCTTTTTGATACCGGAGCTTTTGGATTTAAGCGCATACCTATTTCATTTGCCCAACCCTTATTAAAGCCTATAATTGCGGGTTTTACGGGTTCATAAGGCGATCCCCATACAAAATTTTTAACAACCCCAACAACTGTGCATGGCGTGCCCTGCCACTTAACTATTTGACCTAACGGCTCCTTTAACCGCATCATTTTAACTGCCGCTTCATTCAATACAACGGCTGCGGTATCTGCTGGCCGACCTTCTTCAAAATCCCTGCCTGCAATAAGGTTTAAGCCATAGGTTGAAATAAAATGATATGATGTCGCGATCTGATCAATCGGGATCTTGTCTTCGCCGGGCAGCTGGCCTGGCCACGTAATCCCCCATGAACTGCTGCCATTCTCCACAATACCGTTTGATGAAGGGGCCGCATCCACTACAGCTCCCGAATTAATAGCGTCTCTTCTGAAATTTTCAAACTCTTTGAACATATTACCCTCCAGACTGAGCTCTATCAAACCATTTTGTGAGTACCCTACCGGTCGGTTTTTTATGTAATTGATCTGTTTGTAAATGAGCATGCTTGAGAGTATTAAGCAGGTAGCAAAAATAAATTGCACAATTACCAGTATTTGCCTGGTGTGCAATGTTTTTTTACCGGTATTGTTTGCGCCTTTTAAAACCTTTACCGGTTTAAATGATGACAAAAACAAAGCCGGGTAACTTCCTGCCAGCAAGCCGGTTATCAGGGTGACCGTAATGGCGGCTACCCATGTCCATTGGTTAGCAAACGGGATAACCAATTGCTTGCCTATAATTTCATTAAAGTACGGCAGCAAGAGTTTCATTAGTAAAACCGCGAACAGGAAAGCAAAAAAGGCTGTCAGGATGGATTCGCCTAAAAACTGCTGAATAATGGCAACCCTTCTGGCTCCTACTACTTTACGGATACCAACCTCGCGTGAGCGGCGTTCAGACCTGGCGGTTGACAGGTTCATGAAATTAATACAGGCTATCAGTAAAATGCCAATGGCCAGAAAAAGGAACAGCCTTACATACTCTATATTGCCGCCGGTATTTACACCGTTTTTAAACTCACTATGTAAATGCCACCTGGTAAACGGGTAAAGAAACAACTCATTTTCCTTATTTACGTTATCATAACGCGCAATCAGCTTTTTGATCTCGGTATTTAGCTTACTTAGGTTTGCAACCGGTTTTAATAATACAAAGGTTGAAAATGAATAATTGCCCCATCCTGAACTCTTTATCCAGGGCTGATTTACTTCATTAAATTTCCAGGAAATGATAGCTTTAAATCTGAAAGTGGAATTTTCGGGCATGTCCTTGATAACAGCGCTAACTTTCATCAATTGATTACCATTTAGCTTTACGATTTTTCCTATAGGGTCTTCATTCCCAAAAACAGCCTTAACAGCCGATTCTGTCATGATAACTGATGCCAGATCGTTAAACGCGTCCCGTTTATTGCCTTTGACAAAATTAAGCGTAAATATGTTCAGGAAGGATGGGTCTGCAGCCATCAGGTTAATTTTAACCGGGCGGTTTTTGTAGTTAAAAAGCTGGTCATAACCCCACGTGGTGCGGGCTGCCGTTTCAATTTCGGGGTAATCCTTTATCAGCGCGCCAGCTACCTGTACCGGCGTGGCATCTCCGGTGTAAACTTCACCATTGGCCGGTTGGTTTCTTAAAACCTTGTATATCCTGTCTTTTTTTTCGTGAAAGCCATCAAAGGTAAATTCGTTGTAAACGTATACCAGCAACATAAAGCTTACGGCCATCCCCACTCCCAGCCCGCCGATATTAATGGCAGAGTATAATTTATTTTTGATCAAGCTTCTCCAGGCTATCTTAAAATAATTTTTTATCATGATACTTAAATTCTATGTATTAAAATCTTTAGTTCAAACTATTCGCTCCGCAAACTTTTAACCGGATTTGCCAGCGCCGCTTTTACAGATTGTATGCTTATGGTAGCCAGAGCAACAAGCGTAGCGCCGCCGCCGGCAATCAGGAACACCCAGGCCGTAACATTAATTTTATAAGCGTAATCCTGCAGCCATTTGTTCGTAGCATACCAGGCAACCGGCACAGCTATGAAAATAGATATGATGATCAATATTATAAACTCAGCAGCTAACAGCCTGATAATGCCGGCAACGCTTGATCCCAACACTTTGCGGATACCAATTTCCCTGGTTTTTACCTGCGCAGAATAGGTTGCCAGGCCAAACAAACCCAAACAGGAAATAACAATAGCCAACATCGAAAACATATTGAATAATGAACCTGTACGTTCATCAGCTTTATACAGCAAACTAAAGTTTTCATCCAAAAACGAATATGCAAGCGGAATATCATTATTATATTGTTTCCAACTGCGCTGGGCCGCCGCGATGGCTTTTTGAGCATCCTTACCCGTTGTTTTTATATAGATACGAAAGCAATTTTCAGGACTATATACCAAAACTGCAGGCTCTATTTTTTTACGCATGGTTGTGTAGTGAAAGTCCTTAACTACGCCTATAATAGTTCCTTTGGTTTTTTGGATGCGTATACGTTTCCCAACCGGATCTTTTAAACCCATTGCGGTAACAGCGGCCTCATTCAAAATAAAATGAGTGGTGTCATTTACAGCGCCGGTAAATACTTTTCCTTCTTTCATTTTCATGTTGAAGAAGCTTATAAAATCCTTATCAACAATTACCGGATGAAAGAACAGGCTGGATTTAGCAGACTTACCCTCCCAATCATTGTCGCCGGTCCAGCCGTTATTGTCAATAATATTACTGCCTCCCCGTGAAACAGACAAAACGCCGGGCTGCTTCAATAAGTCGGCCTTTACGGCGTCATAATGTTTTTGCATATCGCGCATGGAGAACGAAAGCACATTTTCTTTATCATACCCTAAATTTTTACTGCGGATGTATTTTAGCTGCTTGCTGATCACCAGTGTGCCGATAATAAGCATTACCGATACCGTGAACTGTAATACTACCAGTACTTTCCTGAATGCCGCGTTGCCAATACCGGCGGTTACGCGTCCTTTCAATGCTTTTAGCGGCTCAAATGACGATAATAATAAAGCAGGGTAAATGCTTGACGCTGCCAGTGTACCTAACAAGGTTACCGCTATATATATCCATACCTCATAATTAGTTATGGCAAGCTCCAGGTGCTTACCCGAGAAACTATTATACAGCGGCATCAATATATACATTAAGCCTATGGCAAATAAAGTAGCAATAACAAACAGCATAGTGGTTTCAGCCATAAACTGCATGAATAATTGAAACTTACCTGCCCCAATGATCTTACGCATACTCACCTCCTTGGCCCTCAGCATAGAACGTGCTGTTGAAAGGTTTACATAATTGATACAGGCAATTACTAATATCAATATAGCTACAATTGCAAATGTGCGTACAGTTTCAATACCGCCGTCACTGCCATCGGCACGGTACAGGTGCATATTTAGTAAAGGCTGGGCCAGGTAAGGCACCGGCGCATCATCGGGTTTGTTGCGTTCATGTATGCTTTGCAGCTTTTTTTCGAGGCTGGCAATATTTGTATTTGGCTTTAAAAGCAGGTATGTTTCAAAGCCGAAATTTATCCAATCGGCATCCATTGATGACATGCGGCCGGTGCCGTTATAACTGATGCTGCCCTTAATATAAGCCAACTGATTAAACCGGCTCAATGGCAACAATACATTGCATTTAATACTTGAATTAGCTGGATAATCACTGATTACGCCGGTAACTTTAACGCTCTCATTTAATCCTATGATCACCGTTTTGCCTATGGGGTCGTCATTACCGAAATATTTTTTAGCCAAAGTGTTTGTTATCACAATGGAATTATTGTCTGGAAAAGGATCTTTTGCATTGCCATTTATCAGATGAAAATCAAACACTGAAAAGTAGGAAGGATCGGTAAAGGCAACATTTTGCTCATTAAATATTTTGTCCTTGTACTTAAAAGGGGCATTGCCAACGTTCATGATACGTACGCCGTCTTCAACCTCGGGCAATTCGTTTTTTGCAAAGGTGGCAACCGGGGCAATTATACTGGTGAATATTTGCTTGCTTGCGTCGGTACCGCCAACTATTCCTATCCGGTATATCTCTGCACCTTTTTTATTGAACCCATCAAAGCTCAATTCATCCTGCACCCAAAGCAGCATAAAAAGCCCTATAACCAAACCAAGTGTTAGTCCTGCAACATTAATAGCAGCATAAAACTTATTATGTATAATGTTGCGCCAGGCGGTTTTCAAATAATTCTTTATCATAGTGTTAATACTAATGTCAGAAACAATACCTTCTAAGCGCTATTCGCTTCTTAAACTCTTTACCGGATTAGCCAGGGCCGCTTTAACCGACTGAAAGCTGACCGTAACCAACGCAATTATTACGGCAACCATACCGGCCGCCGCGAATACCCACCAATTTATACCAATGCGGTACTGGTAATTTTTTAACCAGTTTTGCATAACCCAATAGGCCATCGGAAACGCTGTTACGCATGAAAGCACAACCAGCTTTAAAAAGTCGCCCGAAAGCAAACCTGCCAGTCCCGTTACACTGGCGCCAAGCACCTTGCGGATGCCAATTTCTTTGGTACGGCGCTCTGCAGTATATGAAGCCAGTCCAAACAAACCGAGACATGAAATAATAATGGCAAGAGAGGCAAATATCCTTGCCAGTTTACTCACCAGAACTTCGGATAAAAACATCTGGCTAAACTGGTCGTCAACAAAGCGATAGTCAAACGGATAAGCCGGATTATCTTTCTTCATAATCTTTTGCATACTGGTTAATACCTTTTCAATATTGCTATTAGGTTTCATGCGCACATACATCACCGATGTTTGATTGGGAGATGCGCATATAAACATTACCGGATCAGGCTTGCCGTACATATTACCGTATACATAATCATTTACAACACCTACTATAGTCGCCCGGGTAGTATCCGTTTCACCGCGAAGCGTTTTTCCTACGGCACTGCCCTTGCCCATTAGCTTTTCCAATGCTTTGGTTACCAGTAAACGAATTGGCCTGCCTGTGTCTGTAGTCATAAGATTGCGTCCTTCAAGCACCTTCAAACCCGAAGTTTCCATAAATTCAGGTGTAACATATCTTTGTGATACCAATACTTTTGAATTAGCCGGTTTACCATCCCAGGTCATATCCGATGTATTATTGCCGCCGTAAATAATGGCATGATCGGCAAGCGCAACATTGCTTATATCGCCGGTGTTTAACAGGTCCTGTTTTATAAGGCTAAAATTATGAGCCATATTACCCTGCATATCCATTTCAATAAGATTGTTCTTGTTAAACCCAAGCTGCCTGCTTTTTACATGCTGAATTTGCTGGTAAACAATAACGGTACAAATAATGAGTATGATGGAAACTGTAAATTGAAGTACAACTAAACCCTTACGGATAAAGGTAGCGCCGTTGCTTTTTAACCTTACCCCTTTAAGCACAGCTACCGGATTAAATGATGAAAGGTATAATGCCGGATAACTGCCGGCCACCAGGCCGCAAACCATGGTGATGAGCAACAGTACCATGATATGCAGAGGATTACCCAAATCAATTGCTAACTGTTTTTGAACCAGTGTATTAAATGCAGGCAAAACAAGTGCAACCAAAACCATGGCGATAGCGGCAGCAACAAAGGCAATAAATAAAGCCTCTCCTATAAACTGTGCAACCAGCAATTTTTTACCCGCTCCCATTACCTTACGTACGCCCACCTCGCGTGCGCGTTTTTCACTGCGGGCTGTGGCCAGGTTCATAAAATTAATGCAGGCAATAAAAAGGATGATCCAGGCTATGGTGGTAAACAAGTGTACATATTCAATTTGTCCCCCGCCGGTTTTTTTGCCATCTTTAAAATCATCATACAGGTGCCAGTCGTTCATACCAAATAAAAAGGCATGCCCCAGCGCGGTAGGCTCACGTTTTTGAATATAATTGTATAATTGCTTATTTACTGTTTCAGGGTCAACACCTGGTTTTAACTCAACATAGGTGTTTGTTGATTGGTTTCCCCAGCTTTTTAACCAAGGATTTTGATCAAAATAGATCTGGTAAGGCATAAGCCATTCAAACTGTAAGCTTGAATTTGCCGGTATATCTTTTACAACTCCCGATACCACATAATCATGTTTGTTATCAACGCGGATGCTTTTACCTATGATATTTGGATCATTCCCAAAAAACTTCTTTGCTGTTTTTTGAGTGATAACCAATGAATGCAATTGTAAAAACGCGGTCGCCGCGTTGCCCTGTACAAATGGCAAAGTAAACATATTAAAAATAGCCGGGTCGGCATATTTGCCCGAAGCAAAAACAGATCTGTTACCCACGGCAAATAACAGTGACGTTGCGCCCTCCGTTGCACGACAGGTATTTGCCACGCCGGGCAACTCGGTTTTCATAGCCTGCGCCATTAAACCAGGTGTCGACGATTCTGTAAAAACATAAGTGTCATATTTCTGGTTCTCTTCAACCAGATACAGCCTGTCTTTTTTTACGTGTACCGAATCAAAATTTATTTCGTCCTCAACCCATAAAAATATCAGGGCGGCGCAGGCTATGCCAATTGCCAGCCCAAATATGTTCAAAAAACTGTAAGCCCGGTTTTTTAACAAGCTGCGCCACATAAGTTTTATACTGTTCCTGATCATAAAGCCTCCTTTTTATGCCCTCTTTTTTGGTACCGAGTGTTTTTGTTAATATTTATATGAGTTACTCATTTCGTAAACTTTTTACCGGATTTTCCATAGCGGCCCTAATAGCCTGGTAGGCTATGGTAATAGCCGCAATTATAAATGAAGCACTTATAGCTATGATAAATATTCCCGGCCCAATATTGATGTGGTACGCAAAATTTTGCAGCCAACTGTGCATTATATAATAGCCAAGCGGAGCAGCTACCAGGAAGGCTATCCCAATTAAAAAAATAAATTCGCGGGTAAACAAGTTAACTATGCTGTACAATGATGCGCCTAATACCTTACGGATACCTACCTCTTTAGTGCGTTGCGAGGCCGCAAAAGCTATCAGACCATATAACCCCAGGCAGCCTATTAAAATAGCTATATAAGAGAAAAATTGAAAAGCGGTGTACACTTTTTGCTCCTGCTTGTACATTGCTGCAATATGCTCATCAATAAATTCGTACTTAAAAAGATCATCAGGGAACAGTTTTGACCATTGTTTACCTATGTAACCAATAGTTTTGTTCATAGCTGCGGGCTGGATACGGATACTGGCCATAAAAAGCTCGTCAGGGCGATATTCCAAAACACAGGCCCTGCGTTTTTTGTGTTTCGACTCGCTTTGAAAATCCTGCACCACGCCTACAATGGTTGATAGCTGGTCGCCATTTAAGGTAACTTTTTTATCAATCACCTTTTGAGGGTTCTGAAAACCCAACTTTTGCATCATGGTTTCGTTTATAACGATTTTGTGCAGGGTATCATTAACATTCTTTTTCCATATTTTTTGGCCGGCCAGCATTTTAAGCTGAAACATGTCTGTATATTTTTCATCAATATACTTTACCTCCGTCACATCATCTTTGGTAAGTCCCAGTTCGGCCGAAGAAAAACTGGTAAAGGAGTTATTGTAACTTGGCGCACCTGACGAAAAACTGATCTCCTTTATGCCGGGGTAACTCTGCATCTGCTGTTTAAAAACCTCGCGTTTGGCCTGGTCAGGTAATGCTACCGAAACAACTGCTTCTTTATTGAATCCAAGATCCTGGTTTTCAAAAAAATCCATCTGGTGGGCCACGATCAGGGTTCCAACAATTAATATCTGCGATATGGCAAACTGGGCTATAACCAGACTTTTCCTCAAGGTTAATCCACGGTATGAAACACTTGCTTTATTTTTAAGGGAATCAACAGGCTGGAAAGCCGATTGGATAAAAGAAGGATATAAGCCGGCCAGTAAAATTACCAATAGCGTTATTGCGGTTATCCATCCAATTACCTCTGGTTGATACAATTGCCCGGCACTGATATTAATTGATAGTAATTTGCCTGCCTGAGCAAGGAACACTGCGCATAAGGCCACTCCTAATATTACTGATATAATAACCATTACGGTGGTTTCGCCCATAAACTGCCTGATCAGCTGTGAACGGGTAGCTCCCAGTACCTTACGCACGCCAACTTCTTTTGAACGCCTGATGGCCTGTGCAGTGGCAAGGTTTATAAAATTGATACAAGCAGTGATGATGATAAGTAAAGCCACTCCTATTAAGGCATAATAAGTATCTTTTGATGTTGGAGTTACAATACTATTGATGTACCGCTGATCAAAATGGATATCTTTTAAGGGTTGCAGCGGCAAAACCGCGTTTTTAGCAATATCGTTTCCCCAGTTTTTTTTGATGAAACCGGGCATCTTTTTTTCAAGCTGGTGAATTGAGTAATGAGGCGGAATAACAATATAAGCATAACTCCCACCAGGAATTGCCCAAAAGTGCATAGCGCCTTCCAACCGTTTGCTAATGGTTTGCAGCGAGACCAAAAAGTTTAGCGGCATGCTGGTATTACCGGGCAAATCTTTTATTACACCGGTAACCTTAAGGTTTAAGTCGTTGTTAAGTTTAATTAGCTGGCCCATTGCATTACTTTTACCAAAATATTTTTTGGCTAAAGTTTCGGTAAGTACTATGCTGTTGGATTGTTGCAGGGCTGTTTTGGCATCGCCGGCAAGCCAGGTATAGTCAAAAACTTTAGTATTTTGTTCATCAGCAAAGGCGTAATTCTTTTCGTTGTACCTGCTGTCGCCTATTTTAAGCATGGCATCGTGCAGATAAAAAACCTGAGTGGAGGCTTCCAGTTCAGGAAAATCCGTACGCATTGCGGGTATAACAGCCAATGATACGTTTGAGTTGTAATCAAGGGCATGCAGGGTTACGCGGTAGGTCCGGTTTGCTTTACTGTTATATGCGTCATAACCAAGCTCGTTCCTCACTATCAGGAAAAGGATAAGGCAGGCTGCGATACCCAGGGTAAGCCCTAAAACATTCAGAAAAGCGTAACTGAAATTACGGCGGATATTTCTGAAAGCGATGATCACATAACTTTTTAACATAATGAAAATATTAAATGTTAAGCGCCTAAACTCTAACTTATTTACCCACCCGCCGTTCGTTACTAATTGTTTTTCAGGCGATTTTCGTTTTTTCAACAGCTTAAAAACGAAAAAACTCAAGCTTGCCCCTCCCATTAAGGGAGAGGAAAGCAAGGCACTTATTAACTTATATAAACTGTCTTTTTAAGGGAGGGACGTCCTTTTTAAACCATAATGTTTTCCATAACACTTTGACCGTCAAGCAAGCGTATAATGCGGTGGCTGTAGCGGGCATCATGTTCTGAGTGGGTAACCATGATAATGGTAGTTCCCTGTTCGTTCAGGTCTGTAAGCAGCTCCATTACGTCGTTACCGTTGCTGCTGTCAAGATTACCTGTGGGCTCATCCGCCAGTATCAATTTCGGTTTGTTAACTACGGCCCTGGCAATAGCCACACGCTGCTGCTGACCACCTGATAACTGTTGTGGATAGTGGTTGCGGCGGTGCATGATCTGCATTTTGTCCAATACCTCTTCAACTCTTTTTACCCGCTCTGCCGATGGCACACCGGTGTATATCAGCGGCAACTCCACGTTTTCAAATACTGTTAACTCATCAATAAGGTTAAAGCTTTGAAATACAAACCCTATGTTGTGCTTACGCAGGTCGGCACGTTTACGCTCGGTAAAATGGGCAACCTCAATGTCATTAAAAATATAGCTCCCTGCATCCGGATCATCAAGCATACCTAAAATATTAAGTAACGTTGATTTTCCACAGCCAGACGGACCCATAATGGCCACAAACTCGCCGGTAGCAATTTCAATCGATAGCTTGTTTAAAGCAATGGTCTCTACCTCTTCTGTACGGTAGAATTTTTCGAGATTAGTAATTTTTATCATTGGTGCCTCCTAAATCGTTTCCGCCATATGACGGCAAACATGATTTTTATTTTTTTAACTTGGTTTATATAATTATATGATGTTTTATAAATGCTTTTTGTTGCAATACCGTTGCTGTTTATTTATTTAATATCAGCTCCTGTATATCCCCATAATTTTCATAGCTCGAGGTAATTACCTTATCGCCAGGGTTTAAACCTTCGGTTACTACATAATAATCAGGACTTGTCATTCCAAGCTGTATATTAACTTTATAGGCACGTTTGCCATCCTCGCTCACTTTAAATATCCAGTTACCGCCGGTTTGCTGATAGAAGCCGCCCTTAGGTACCAATATAGCTTGCCTCTCCTCGCTCAATGCCAGCCTTACCTGTAAGGTCTGCCCTTTCCTGATGCCTTTGGGCACAGCGCCCACAAACTGCATATCAACCTGGAAACTGCCGGTTGTTTTTACCTGCGTGTATACCTTTTTGATAACCAAATTATAGGTTTTATCGGCAAAGGAAAAATCACCCTTTAGCCCGGTATATATTCGCGATAAATAGTGTTCATCAATATCAACCCGTACTTTAAAGCCTGATTGTACGTCGATCTGGCCCAAATGCTCTCCCTGTTTTTTGTTTTGGCCAACCTCGGCGTCCATTGAAGTTAACTGACCATCAACAGGAGCTCTTAAAATAAGGCTGGCAACTTTCTGGCGCATCAGTTCCAATGTAGTTTTCATGTGCGCGTATTGCTCTTTTGACTGAGATGCCTGTTGTTTAACCAGAGCTGTATCCTGCGACAATATTTGTTTGGCCAACCTGTAGCGGTTAACCTGGTAATCATACATATTTTTTGCAGACTGATATTCCTGTAAACCTATCGCTTTCTGATCGTAAAGATGTTTATCCAGTTTGTAAACCCTTTCGGCTTCTTTATAGGTATTTTCAACATCGGCCATGGTGTTAAGCTTGGTGATGGTGTTCTGCTGAGCGTTGTTATGTGATATCTGCATCTGGGTTTGCTCGGCGTACACCGCGGTTTCCTGATTAGCCAGGCTTAGTTCCAGATCGGTATTTGATAGCTTTAAAATCGGGTCGCCCTTTTTCAGGGTGGCACCGTCTTCTACATATTTCTCTTCAACAACACCGCCTTCCGTAGCATCAAGATAAATAGTTGTAAGTGGCATTACCACGCCGTTTACAGGTATAAATTCCTGGAAAGGGCCTTTTGTAATAGTGCTTATGGTTATGCGTTCGGTATCAACATCAAGCTTGCTTTTGCCCGATGTAAAATAAATACTGCCGCCAACTAATAAAATAATGCCTGTTATTCCCGCAATTGTTAATATCCGTTTACTATTCCAGATCTTTTTTTCAATTTTTCTGTCCACTGTAGTTTATTATATTTTGAATAGTTGTTACAAAAAGATATGCCACAAATTAAAATACTGTATAACAGTTATTTAAGCACTAAATAACCAATTGAAGCGTTCGCTTCTGTTACAGCATGTGTCCGGTTATGATACAGTGGCATAAGGTAACCCTAAATGTTCATTATTGATTTTCAGTTTAATACTTGTATTATTATAACTGGTATGAAATTTAAGCATTTTAGTTCATTGGTTTACCGGGTCATTAGTTTATTAGTAGCTATAGTCTGTTATATTTGTCAGGCTGTACAAATAAACCAGGCCGAAACACCAACGAACTATTGAAATTAAACCAATGAACCATATAAAAAAATGATACTAAAAAAAGCAACCATATTAATTGTTGATGACGACCCGGATGTGCTAACCGCGGTAAAGCTTTTATTGAAAACAGAGGCACAGGAAGTGATCACCGAAAAAAATCCGGAAAATTTGAATTGGTTGCTGCAGCGCAACGAGGTTGATCTTGTTTTGCTTGATATGAACTTTAACAGTGCCATAAATACCGGCAATGAGGGTTTGTACTGGTTACGCAAGGTAAAAGACTGGAAGCCAAATGTCGCCGTAATCATGATAACCGCTTATGGCGATATCGACCTGGCTGTGCGCTCACTAAAGGAAGGCGCTAACGATTTTATAGTAAAACCATGGCATAACGAAAAGCTGATTGGTACCATAAAAGAGCTTTTAGACAAAAAAGAGGGCGTAAAAACCACCAAAACCACGGTAAAAAGCACTGCCGGCGATACATCCATACTGGGCGAATCAGAAGTAATGCAGGATATTTTTTATAAGGTGAATAAAATTGCCCCTACCGATGCCAACATTTTGCTCCTGGGCGAAAACGGTACAGGTAAGGACCTTATGGCCAAAGCTATACATGAACGCTCGTTACGGGCCGACAAGCCTTTTATTAAGGTTGATGTGGGCGCCCTTACAGATACCCTGTTTGAAAGCGAACTGTTTGGCCATAAAAAGGGAGCTTTTACCGATGCGCGCGAAGATCGCACCGGCCGGTTTGAAGACGCCCAGGGAGGCACCCTGTTTTTAGATGAAATTGGTAACATTACCCTGCAGCAACAAGCCAAATTGCTCACCGTGCTGCAAAACAGGCAGGTAACCCGCCTGGGTACCAATAAAGCGGTTGATATTGATATCAGGCTTATTTGTGCAACCAATGTGCCCATGCATGAGCTGGCTAACGAGAACCGGTTTCGTAAAGACTTAATTTATCGTATTAACACGGTTGAGATCAATATGCCGCCATTGCGCAGGCGCAGTGAAGATATTGTGATACTTGCCAGGCACTTCGCCAAATTGTATGCGGGCAAATACCTTAAGCCCGCCATGGACTTTGATGCGGCCGCTTTGCAAAAATTGAGGTCATACAACTATCCGGGCAATGTGCGCGAATTGCAATATACTATTGAAAGAGCCGTGATCATGGCCGACGATCATGTACTGAAACCGGATGACCTTATATTTTCAATCCTTGAAACGGCTACTGACAGTCCGGTAAGTGACGACAACATTCAGCTAAGTACGTTGGAAAAAAATGCTATACTAAGAGTAATTGAAAAACATAACGGCAATATAACCCGTGCCGCCAAGGAGCTGGGTTTAACCCGTACGGCTTTATACCGCAGATTAAGCAAATATGATATTTAACCGATACGAATGGCGGCTGTTGCTGCGTGTATTTCTGATGTTTTTAGCCCTTATTGCTGCAGCTTTTGTTACAGTGAAAGGCCTGTACCTGTACCTGGTTATATTTGTACCGCTGGTAACTTATGCGGTTATAGAAATGATCCGTTTTCAGAAAAAAGCACAGGATGAGGTAAACCAGTTTGTTGAATCAATACATTATCGTGATTTTTCAAGGCATTTTGATGTACGCCGCGCACCAAACGAACTTAAGCCCCTGCGCAAGGGCTTTAATGATATTAACACCACTTTTAAGCTCATCAGCCGGGAGCGGGAAACACAATACCATTACCTGCAAAAGATACTGGAACTGGTTGACACCGGAATTTTATCATACGAAGAGGAAACCGGCAACATCAGCTGGATCAACGAGGCTTTTAAAAACCTGATCAGTATACCTTACCTTAAAACAGTTCACTCGCTTGAAAAGCGTGAACCCAGCCTGTATCTTGAACTGATAAAATTAAAACCCGGCGACAGCAAAATTATAACCATTAGCCGCAACCAGCAGCTGGTTAAAATTTTAATAACGGCCAGCATTATGCGCAGCGAGGATATACTATACAAGCTGATAGCTTTTCAGAATGTGAGCGAGGCGCTTGATGAAACAGAATCAAAGGCATGGCAAAAATTGCTCAACGTAATGACGCACGAGATCATGAATTCTGTAGCTCCTATTTCATCACTGGCCGATACCCTGAAAAACAGGCTGCAAAGCCCAGAAATTGCAAACAGCGTTCAAAGCGGCGAACTGGAAGACCTGGAACTGGGTATTGACACGATAAAACGGCGCAGTGAGGGCCTGCTTAAGTTTACGGAAAGCTACCGCAGCCTGAACAAGATCACCAAGCTCGACCTGAATAAGATACTGGTACGCGATCTGTTTGAGAACCTGAATAGCCTGATGCGGCCTACCCTTGAGAAAAAGAACATTGAACTTGAAATTATACTGCGCGACCCAACACTTGCCATTCAGGCTGATATAAACCTGATAGAACAGGTAATGATAAACCTGCTGGTAAATGCCATTGAGGCTGTAAAAGACCGCGAAGAACCACGCCTTACCTTGTCGGCCGACATACAGAACAATAGTAAAACGCTGGTGCGGGTAACCGATAACGGCCTGGGTATGCCGCCCGAACTGCTTGATAAAATATTTATTCCATTTTTTAGTACCCGTAAAACCGGCAGCGGCATTGGACTAAGCTTATGCAAGCAGATCATGCTGCTGCATAAGGGAAATATACAGGTACAATCTGTAGAGGGCAAAGGATCCTCATTTATATTGCAGTTTATACCCTAGCGTGTATATAATTGATTTCAACGCGACCCGTCGCCTTGGTTTCCGTCGACGGGCGTGCGCGGAAACTTTCACGCCATACCTGGCTCACTGCTAATGTCATCTTGATCTGGTAAAAGAATTATCAGGAAAGTAATGAGGCATCAAAAGCCCGCGAAAAACCATTATCTTTAATAAACCAATTTATAATACTACGAATAGAAACTTTCCGAAATATTGACAAATGTTTCCGCCATTTGGCCCTTTGTTAAACTTCGTTAAAAAGGATATTTGTTTATTATAAACCAATATTAAATTAGTTTTTCCCAGAGGGATAATTACTGTTTGTTTTTTGTAGCACAGAAATAAGATGGTGGTATTTACCGCGTATCTGCATCTGTTTTAAAGAGCCTTTTAATTATTTAATAATATCACCAATATGTTATCACCAAAAAAATATTATACCCGTTTAGTATTGATCATACTAACCATGGCATCCCTAAGTATTGCAGTTAAAGCACAAACTGATAAAATTGAGGGTGTTTGGTACAATGATATCAAAAGCGCTAAAATACAGATAAGTAAAGGCGCCGACGGCAAGTTCAATGGTAAAATAATTTGGCTTAAGGAACCACTAAAAAATGGCAAACCCAAAACCGACGAAGAAAATAAAGATGAAAAATTACGCAGCAGGCCGGTTATCGGTTTACATATACTGGAGGGTTTTGTGCCCGACGGGGCAGATAAATATACCGATGGTAAAATTTACGATCCCAAAAATGGTAAAACCTACTCCTGCAATATTACTTATAAAGGTAAAACCTTAGCTATTCGCGGCTATATCGGCGTTTCGCTTTTTGGCCGCACAACAACCTGGGAACGGGCAGAATAAATAAAAAGTGGACCGTAAGTGGTAAATGGTGAGCAGAATATAACGTTTCCAACTCACCATTCACTACTCACCACTAACTAAACTTAATCTATGGATGCTAAACGAATTATAAAAAAAGTAGCTGTACTGGGCTCGGGTGTAATGGGCAGTCGTATTGCCTGTCATTTTGCAAACATCGGGGTGCAGGTATTATTATTGGATATTGCACCTAAAGACGCGCCCGCCGGCGATAAAAAAGCACGCAATAAAATAGTGAACGACGCGCTTGATTTTGCCTTAAAATCAAATCCGTCCCCCATCTATCTCAAGTCCTTTGCCAGGCGTATAAGTACCGGAAACTTTGAGGACGACATGCCCAAAATTGCTGATTGCGACTGGGTAATCGAAGTAGTGGTTGAACGTTTGGATATTAAACAACAGGTATTTGAAACGGTTGAAAAACACAGAAAACCGGGTACGCTTATCACCTCCAATACATCGGGTATTCCTATTCATTTGATGTGCGAAGGGCGAAGTGACGATTTTAAACGGCATTTTTGCGGCAGCCACTTTTTCAATCCACCAAGGTATTTAAAGCTGCTGGAGATCATTCCTACAAAAGACACTTTACCGGGGGTAGTTAGTTTCCTGATGGATTACGGCGAGAAGTTTCTGGGCAAAACTACAGTGTTAGCAAAAGATACTCCCGCATTTATTGGTAACCGCATTGGTGTTTTCAGCATTATGAGCGTGCTGCATTATGTTCAAAAAACCGGTATGACAGTGGAGGAAGTTGATAAACTGACCGGCCCGGTTATCGGTCACCCCAAATCGGCCACCTTCCGCACCAATGATGTGGTGGGCCTCGATACCATGGTACATGTGGCCAACGGCCTAAGCAAAAACGCTCCCAACGATGAAGCGAAGGAGATGTTTGTAATCCCTGAATTTGTGAACAGCATGCTTAAAAACAACTGGCTGGGCAGTAAAACCGGACAGGGTTTTTATAAAAAGGAAAAGGTTGACGGTGCCAGTCAGTTCCTGGCGCTTGATTTAAAAACGCTGGAATATAAACCATCGCAAAAAGTAAAATTTGCATCGTTAGATACTACAAAAACAGTAGAAGATTTAAAGGAAAGATTAAAGATCCTGTTTGCAGCAAAAGATAAGGCCGGCGACTTTTACCGTGCTACTTTTTACCAGCTTTTTGCTTATGCCAGCAACCGCATCCCTGAAATTGCCGACGAGCTTTATAAAATTGATGCTGCCGTAAATGCCGGTTTTGGCTGGGAAATAGGTCCTTTTGAAAAATGGGATGCTTTAGGTGTAGCCGATACAGTAAAAGCAATGGAAACCGCCGGCAATAAGCCAGCTCAATGGGTATATGAAATGTTTGCTTCAGGGGCTAACAGCTTTTATAAAATAATGGATGGCAAGCGCCAATACTATGATATCATTTCCAAAACCTACAAGATAATTCCGGGTACGGAAAATTTTATCTTGCTGAACAATATCCGGGAGGCAAACACCATTTGGAAAAACACCGGAACTACTATAACCGATATTGGCGATGGCATCATTAACCTGGAGTTCCACACTAAAATGAATACCATTGGCGGCGATGTAATAGAAGGTATAAATAAAGCCATCACCCTTGCCGAAAAAAGTTATAAAGGACTGGTCATTTCAAATGAAGGTGCTAATTTCAGTGCAGGGGCCAATGTGGGTATGATATTCATGATGGCCGTTGAGCAGGAATTTGATGAGCTGAATATGGTGATCAAAGCCTTCCAAACAGCTATGATGCGCATCCGGTATTCTTCTATCCCTGTGGTAGCCGCTCCCCATCAAATGGCCCTTGGCGGCGGATGCGAGTTGTGCCTGCACGCAGATAAGGTGGTGGCGCATGCAGAGTTATATATGGGATTGGTAGAGTTTGGTGTGGGGTTGATCCCGGGTGGTGGTGGAACCAAAGAGTTTGCTCTTCGCTTGTCTGACGAGTTGCAGGATGGCGATATTGAACTAAACAATTTCCGCGACCGTTTTTTAACTATCGGACAGGCAAAAGTTTCAACCTCGGCTTATGAAGCCTTTGAATATGGTTATCTTAAAAAAGGCCGTGATGTGGTGGTGGTATCACAAAACCGATTGCTGGCCGAGGCCAAACAACATTGCCTGCAACTGGCCGACGATGGTTATGTACAACCTGTTCGGCGTACAGACATCAGGGTATTGGGCAAGCAGGCATTGGGCTTAGGCTATGTGGGCGCCAATACCATGTACAGTGGCAATTATATTAGCGAACACGATGTAAAAATATCGCAAAAGCTGGCGTATGTATTGGCTGGCGGCGATCTGTCGCAACCATCGTTGGTAAGTGAGGAATATTTACTGGATTTGGAGAGGGCAGCCTTCGTTTCGCTATGTGCCGAACGCAAAACGCTGGAGCGTATCCAGTCTATTATTACAGGCGGTAAAGTGTTAAGGAATTGATTCAATTAGTATCAGGTAGTTACAATCAAGTATCAACACATCGAATACTTTATATAATTCGCGATACCTGATACTAAATATTACTTAAAAAGGAAAAATATGAATGCATATATAGTTGCGGGCAGCCGCAGTGCGGTTGGAAAAGCTACTCGGGGAGGCTTCAGGTTTACCCGGCCTGATACGCTTGCGGCAGATGTCATAAAACACCTCCTGGCATCAGTACCTAATGTAGATAAGGAACAGATAGAAGATGTGATTGTAGGTAACGCCACTCCAGAAGCAGAGCAGGGTTTGAATGTAGGCAGGCTCATTTCACTGATGGCTTTGGATACTGATAAAGTACCAGGCATGACGGTGAACAGGTATTGCGCGTCGGGCCTCGAAACCATAGCCATAGCATCGGCAAAAGTACATAGCGGCATTGCCGATTGTATTATTGCCGGCGGCGTTGAAAGTATGAGCCTGCTGCCTATGGGGGGCTGGCGTATTGTACCAAATGCCGACATAGCCCTCGCCCACCCTGATTACTACTGGGGCATGGGCTTAACTGCCGAAGCCGTAGCCCAGGAATACAATGTGGGGCGCGAAGAGCAGGATCAGTTTGCTTATCATTCGCACCAAAAAGCCATAAACGCTATAAAAGAAGGTAAATTTAAAGATGAGATAGTACCTGTAAATATTACTGAAATATACATAGATGAGAATGGCAAAAAAAAACAAAGAGAGTTTAAGGTAGATACTGATGAAGGCCCGCGCGCTGATACCTCACTCGATGCACTCGCCAAGCTCAAACCGGTATTTAACGCCAAGGGCGTGGTAACCGCAGGCAACTCATCGCAAACAAGTGACGGGGCAGCTTTTGTAATGGTTGTAAGCGAGCGTTTTTTAAAAGCAAATAACCTTAAACCCATTGCAAGGTTGGTTAATTATGCAGTTGCAGGCGTGCCGCCGCGTATAATGGGCATTGGGCCGTTGGTAGCTATTCCAAAGGTGTTAAAAATGGCTGATATGAAGCAGCAGGATATCGACCTGATTGAATTAAACGAGGCCTTTGCATCGCAATCGTTAGCGGTTATTAAGGGCCTTGACCTTGACCCTGAACGCATCAACGTAAATGGCGGGGCCATAGCGCTTGGTCATCCGTTGGGATGTACCGGGGCTAAATTATCTGTTCAGCTGTTTAACGAGCTGAAACGCCGGGATAAAAAATATGGCATGGTTACGATGTGTGTAGGCACGGGCCAGGGCGCTGCAGGCATTTTTGAATTATTATAACGATTTAAACCGCTGTACAAATGGAAAAGGCTAAAAGATTGTTTGATTGTATGGAAATTCAGGCTAAAAAGCCCCAGACAGATCTATTGAGTGCCAAAGAAAATGGTGCATGGCGATTATACAGCACGCAGGAAACGCATTCCATGATTTACCAATTGGCTATGGCCCTGTTAAACCTGGGTGTGTCTGGTGGTGATGGCACAACGGAAAGCCGGGATAAGATAGGTCTTATCAGTAATGGACGGCCTGAATGGCTAATAACTGACCTGGCAGTACAGCAAACCGGCGCCATATTAGTACCCCTGTATCCTAACAGTAACCCTAAAGAGTTAGAACAGATACTGAACGAAGTCGCGGTGAAATACCTGTTTGTTAGCAATAAGGAACTGTATGACAAGGTAAACGCGGTATGTGCAAATATTCCATCGTTAAAAGCCATTTATACCTTTGACCAGATAGACAACTGCCCTAACTGGACTGCTTTGCTTAAACCGCTTGAGGAAGGTTATCGCGACAAGCTAACGGCGATCAGCAAAACCATCACTGAGGATGATGTAACAACTATCATTTACACATCGGGCACTACCGGCAGGCCTAAAGGGGTTATGCTTACCCATAAAAATATAGTGAGTAATGTAATTGCCTCCGGTAAGGTGCTTAACCAAATACCAATTGATCAAAAACGCGCACTGAGCTTTTTGCCCCTGAACCACATTTTTGAAAAAATGTGCACTTATATCTATCTCTTTCATGGATTTTCCATCTCATATGCAGAAAGCATGGATACTATTGGAGCCAATATGAAAGAAGCCCAACCTTATATTTTCACAGCTGTACCCAGACTACTCGAAAAGGTGTTTGAAAAAATAATGGTAGCAGGTCTAAAGTTAACCGGTATAAAAAGAAAAATCTTTTTATGGTCAATTAAAGTTGCCGAGCAGTTTGAGATTAACAACACCAGCGCCTGGTATAAAATTAAACTGGCCATTGCCGATAAGCTGGTTTACCGTAAATGGCGCGAAGCAATTGGCGGTAATGTGCAGGCTATTGTTATAGGAAGCTCTGCCTGCCCAATTAAACTCGAAAAAATATTTACCGCCGCGGGCATGGTAGTGATGGAAGGTTACGGACTTACTGAAACCTCACCGGTTATTGCCGTTAACCGTTATCCTGAAAATGGAAGGAAATTCGGCACTGTAGGCAAGCTAATTGATGATATACAGGTTAAAATTGCCGATGACGGCGAAATACTGTGCAAAGGGCCTAATGTTACCGTGGGATATTATAAAAATCCGGAGATGACGGCCGAGGTAATAAAAGACGGCTGGTTTTGTACAGGCGATATAGGCGAACTGGATGAGGATGGATTTTTGAAGATAACAGACCGTAAAAAAGAGATCTTTAAAACCTCGGGCGGTAAGTATGTGGCTCCGCTGCCCATCGAAAATAAAATGAAGGAAAACTACTTTATTGAGCAAATGATGGTTGTTGGGGCCGAGAAAAAATTTACAGCTGCGCTAATCGTACCTTCATACACCAATTTAAAACCGTGGTGTGCAAAACACGATATCCCTTTCACATCTCACAATGAACTGCTCAGGGATAGCAGGGTTATAGAGCTGTATCAATCCATCGTCAATGGCTTTAATCCCGAGTTCAATCATGTGGAGCAGGTTAAAAAGCTCACCTTATTACCCGACGAATGGTCAATTGACAGCGGAGAGCTTACCCCTACCGGCAAAATGAAACGTAAGGTAATAACTGAAAAGTACAAGGCCGAAATTGATAAGATGTATGCAGGGGAAGAGTATGAAAACCCCTCCCTGGTACACTGATTTTTAGTTAGCGGGCGCTCAATCCCGATCTCTGTTCGTTAACATGACATTTTAGTTTTTTCCAACAACGAAATGCATTTATAACCTCATGATATGACAACATTTCAACTGACTATAAATGAAAGCCTGGCTACCATAACACTTGACCGGGGCCGGTCAAATGCCATTAACCACCAAATGGTTAAGGAGCTGATAACCTGCATACAAACACTGGAACATGATACCAATGTGGGCGGTTTAATTATAACCGGCAAACCTGGCTTTTTTTCATCGGGTATTGACCTGATCGAGGCTTACGAATATGACAAGGAACAAAGCCGTGCTTTATGGACCGATTTCCTGTTACTGCAACGTGTGTTGGTAGCCTTTAAGAAACCTATAATAGCCGCTATAAGCGGTCATAGTCCGGCTGGTGGATGTGTAATTGCTCTTTGCGCCGACTATCGTATAATGGCCGACGGCGCGTTTATTATTGGTTTAAATGAGATACCGGTAGGTATTATTGTACCCGATAGTATTTTCAACCTGTATTCCTTTTGGCTGGGACAGCATAAAGCTTATCAATATTTAATGGAGGGTAAGTTATTGAAGGTCAACGAGGCTTTTAACGCAGGATTGATAGATGAGATAAGCGCACCAGAAAGTTTAATAACAACAGCCCAAAACAAGATGAGCACTTATATGCAGCTAAATACGGTTACGTGGAGCCAAAGCAAGCTAAACCTGCGAAAAGAACTAATTAACAAGTTAAACACCGACCAAACAGTGACTTTGAACTTTATGCTGGAACAATGGTGGGCGCCTGAAACCCGTAAGGGCCTGCAAATGCTTATCCAAAATTTAAAATCTAAAACCCCGGCACCCAATAATAACTGATCATGAGCAATAACACAGCAATAACCGAAGGCATGTTACGGGATGATGCACTTAAAGGAAAAACAATTATTGTAACCGGTGGCGGTACCGGGCTTGGCAAGGCCATGGGTACCTATTTTTTAAAACTGGGCGCAAACCTGGTAATAACCAGCCGAAAGCTTGACATACTGGAAAAAACCGCCGCCGAAATGAAAACAGAAACCGGCGGCAATGTTTTGGCTATAGTCTGCGATGTACGCAATTATGATGATGTTCAAAAAATGTTGCAGCAATCGGTCGCGTTTTTTGGCCGTGTTGACGGCTTGCTCAATAATGCCGCGGGCAATTTTATTTCGCCTACAGAACGACTTTCGGCAAATGCATTTTCGGCCGTTATTGATATTGTGCTAAAAGGTTCGGCCAATTGCTCGCTGGCATTGGGTAAATATTGGATAGCCGAAAAAATATCAGGTACCATTCTCAACATCATTACTACATATGCTTTTACAGGGTCGGCCTATGTAGTGCCTTCGGCCTGTGCAAAAGGCGGTGTTTTGGCCATGACCAGATCATTAGCGGTTGAATGGGGCCGGCACGGCATCAGAACCAATGCCATAGCTCCCGGCCCCTTCCCCACCAAAGGTGCATGGGAACGTTTGCTGCCCGGAGATATGGCGCAAAAGTTTGATTTTAAAAACCGCGTTCCGCTTAAACGCGTGGGTGAACATCAGGAACTGGCGAACCTCGCCGCGTTTCTGGTATCTGATTTTTCGGGCTATATTAATGGCGAAGTGATCACCATAGATGGCGGCGAGTGGCTGCAGGGCGCTGGCCAGTTCAGCGGACTCGAGATGGTGCCCGATGCAATGTGGGACAGCATTGAACAAAGCATACGCAAAGCATGAGTTTTAGCTATCGTTTAGGGGAAATACCAAAACATGCCATTATTTTGTTTATGGCAGACGTATCTCCTTGTACACTGACCCGCATCCTGGTCATTGCATAATCTGAAATTTGCCATCCCAGCGGTAATACCGGCCATATGCGCGTATCGGGTACCTGCTCAGCCATTGGGCGAAAAAGATGAAATCCATAATGCTTTATCCGGGAAAGAGAATAGTTCCAATCCTCCGATTTCTTCATATAACCAATCCGGCTGTTCAATATTCCTACCGGAGGGGCCAGCGGCTCAAACAGATTTTTAGGCTTACCGGTTGGCTCGGTGCGTTGCGCCGAGTTAGGGAGCGCCAGGAACTGAGGTTGTACATAACTAAATACAGGATCTGCTTTGATCATCTTATTGCGTACCCTTTCAAACACATTCAATACTTGCAATGAGGTTTCCGCGCCCGAATTATCCCAGGTACCCCCATCGGTAAAGTGATGCTTGCCATTTAACTTAGCTGTAGGGCTTACATAAGGAAACCTAGCGCTCAAAAAAGCCGCGGTGCTCAGGCGCAGATCACCCGGATCCTCTATTTCCTCTTCAGGGAATATGGTTGACGGAAAATCCAGGCTATCCAATAATACAGGCGCTGTTATACCTTTTTTCCCGCTATCCACGTCAAAAGTATTGGCAAAAAGTAAAGGCACCTCATAGTTTTTCCCTTTCCACATTTTGCTTATTGTAACACTCATATCCAGGTTATGGGGATAAGTATTTCTTTCCCAATCCTGCTCCATTAATCTTGCACGGTCTGCCCATGGCGCTATTCCCAATGAAGATGCCAGCATATCCCTTCCTAAAAAAGCAACGATATTTGAAGTAAGATAATCGTTGTGGTAAATTTTAAGCGAATTAAGAGGATAAAAAACTGTATCAGCGCTTGTGTTTTGCCGGTATTGATATCGGGCGCTACAAAGCAGGGACAAGCCAATAGTACCGCCAGATGCACCTGAATAAGAAAAAACATAGTGTTGAAAGTCGCTCATATTATTATTACGCCGTAGTAAACTATCAAGCGTACCTATAACCATAGTTGTCCATGCTGTAGCCCGCAATCCTCCGCCATAAGCATTCACAAAAAAAACAGGATAAGGTGTACCGGGGTGCTTTTTCACAAAAGCCTCAATGTCTGGCTTGCGGCTGATTAGCCATTGCTCGGTATAGTTATTTAATGAGTCAAGAGATTTATGATAGTTCTCTTGCTTTTGGATAAATGCTTCGTGATAATTGGTAATAGTACTTACCGAGCGGTAAACCGTGAATAATAACAAAAACGTAATAAGGCTGACACCAGTTTTTTTACCCGCAAAAAGCAAAAAGGAAAAAAACAATAAAAAACCGGCGCCGGCACACAATACTATGGGCATAGTATAAAAGCGATTATCACTGGTTATTTCATTTAAAAATGATGGGAAATTACATAAGATGAAAAAGATCATAGCAAAAAGTCCGCTGAAGGTGACCCAGGGTGCTATATGCCATTTTTTGATGGCCGGAACGCTGGTGCGCAAAGTAGCAGTGATCATAAACATAGCCGACAAAAAAAACAGATCAAGCGACAAATAGGCAAGAAAATAAGGCTCGCGGTTTTGCTTACCAGAAATGCCTCCCCAAAAGACTATTGGAAAAATCAATAAGACCATACTCAGCCAAAAGCGCCATTGAATTACCTTAGTGTCTGATTTATAAAGCTTTTCGATCCAACGGTACCGCAATAATATCTTATAAAAGATCATCGAAGCCATCAGGAGAACCAATGGAGAAATACCGTTAAGCATATAGTCGATGTTATAAGCGTTCATGGTGTGCAAAATGCCGGTAGCCGGTATTAAAAAACCTGCAGCGCCCAGCAACCGCCCGGTATCTACTTTAATAGATGGCCTTGCACCCGCAGGTAAGCGCATATTATCAAAGTCAGTTGGCCCCATAAAAAAGCTTTTGTAACTTATTTTAAGAGAGTTATCAATGGCTTTGGGTAAATGCCAGCACATTAAAGCCAGTAAGGTGGTTATCACCAAAAAATAAAAACTGGCCCATCTGGAGGTATTAATTGATAGCAGCATGTCCTGTATTTGTCCGCTGATGAAAAGTCCGAGAAAAAAGATGAGCAGTGTAATCAATACGATACGGAACCGCCAGGAGTAAGTAAGCAATCGTCCCAGCCATGCCGATATATATTCGAGCCAAAACCTGGGTTTGCCTAATTTAAAAGACTCGTATAAAAGTTTACAAATTACAATAGTTATCAGCAAGTACTTGAGGTGCGCGGGAATGCCGATAACCCAGGCGTTGGGCAATGGTTCCTTTACCTTAAAGTGTAAAAGGGCTCGGTAGGTTGTTAAATTTTCAAAAACATCTAAAAGACCAGCCAAAATGGCCAAAGCCCCAAAAATCAAAATTGTGCGTTGTGAAATAACCCGGCGCCGGGGATTTGCTTTTTGGCACCCTATCCTTATAATTAAAATAAGCAGGAGGCTAACATATATTCCGATAAAGATATAATCAACTGTGTTTTGAAACATCACAGCATCGATCCCCGTTATTGTTTTAGAATAAGTTGCCTTACTGGTATAGATCTGATTTTTTTTGAATCCGGCTTGCCATTCTTTTAAAATGGAATCTCTCCTGGCATTAGTTGTATTTATCTCCCAATTGATTATGCCCGACGGTGTATACTTAGTTACAACCAGGTAGTTATCCTTCAGCGTTAAGCTGCCGGCAACCAAAAGGCAGGTTAACAGTAGTGAAAAAAAAGATTGAAAATGCCGGTTTACCCAATTTTGTAAGCGTCGGAACATAATAATGCGAATAGACTAAAGATACAGAAAAAGAGTAATAAATGGACGATCTTAACCAAGCATGGTATTTTTTATAGATGCGGCAAAACAACACTTAAAAGGATGTTTAACGCTTAAAATTTCTAATATTGAGGTTGGAAATTCCGGAAGCCGTTATCAAATTTTCAATCATGAGAGAGTTTGTATGCTATATCGTAACAAACATTTTATACAAGGGCGATTCTTCCGGAAAAATAAAGTACCGGGATATAATAACGGATACAGGCAGCCTGTTAAGACGAACAAGGTTTTTGATTTGCAATGTTGAATCCATCAGACAAACGCATACAGTATAGCCTGTTTACCGCATTGATATTGCCTAAGCTCCCGGAGCCATATTAAATACCGGCTTATGTAAAGTGGCTTTATGAACATCCGCGTCCTGGTTTTGCCACAGCCGGTATGCGAGGGTTGCAAATAATGCGAAAACAACATGCGCCGGCACAAGCTGTATATAATATTTATTATAATTGATCCATGGTGGTAGCGGATGCATCTTAAACGTCAGCTTCCATACTGCAACAGCCAATAAACCACTCACTGCCCCCAGGAGCACCGCGTTTTTGACAGATGGTTTAATTTTCCCCGCTTCCCATAATTCCACGTATGCGGTTGCAAACAACAGGCCTACTGCGAAATGCGCATTCCACCCCGCAATTTGGTTGAATTTTTTAGAAGTGCCGGGTACCAGGCGGTGCAGCATGGTGGCCAGGTGTTCCGGCTCACTAAAATCTTCCTTTTTTACCATAGAAACTATGTAACTAAATAAGGTCATGAAAGCTGTACCGGTTATCCCGGCAATTGTAATTTTTTTGGTTTTATTCATGGCAAACAACTATTACAATATTAAACACTATCTAAATTTCATCATCAACCGATAGGCTAAAGCTTTAGCTCGTCAATCAGCAAGCTGGCTACCCGATCAACGGTTTGAAGAACTATTTCCTCGGCTGTGCCGGAGAAAACATCGCGCACAGCTATAGCCTTATTTTTAATTAATAAGTGAATAAATATGGTTCCTACAGGTTTTTCTTTTGTTTCGCTGCCGCCCGGCATAGTGAGCCCGGTTACAGCCACCTGTATATCGGCTTTCATGAAATGACTTAGCCGCTCTGCTAATTCCTTAGTAACTTCGGCCGATTCCGGTGTGTATTCTTCTACTATTTCCTGCGGCACTCCCAATATGTCTTGCTTAATACAGGCATCATAGCAAACAATTCCGCCTTTCAAAATATCGCCGCATTCTGGAATTAATGATAGTTCTGCAGATAAGCGACCCGCTGTGGCACTTTCAGCAAATGCAATGGTGAGTTTTTTTTCTTTTAATAATTGATGACAAGCAATTAACAGGTCTGATGGCATAGTTATCCGATTTATGCACTTAACAAATTAGTTCAAATAAAGGTTTTATTGTAATGCTACGTCTTACTTAAACACTAAAGTTTATTATTTGTTAATTAATTATTACCAAAATATTAACATAAAACCCATGGAATTAATTATAACCATTTTCGGGCAGGGTAAAGATCTGAATACCTTGCAAATGAGCTGCAGGGGAATTGTTGTTTTTATAATAGCCCTGATACTCATTCGGATATCAGGCCGGCGCTCATTTGGCATCCGCACGCCACTTGATAATATCATTTCCATATCCCTTGGCGCAATTTTAAGCCGGGCAATTGTAGGTGCCTCTGCATTTGTACCTGTCGTAGTTACTTGCTTTGTGGTAGTTGCACTACACAGGCTTTTGGGTTGGCTTATTGCACGTTACAAAATGTTTGGTCGAATTATAGAAGGTGATAAGATCGTTTTATATGAAAACGGCCGGTTTATATCCACTCATTTAAAAAGAGCGCTGGTTTGCCAGGAAGATGTTATGCAGGGTATCCGGAAATCCGCGTTGACCGAGGACCTGGAAAACATCGACAAAGTTTATATAGAACGCAATGGTGAGATCACCGCTATCAAAAAAAATAACTAATCAGTTACTTATAAGTAAACATGTTATTAATTTCAAGCTGTCCTATAAAACATCTTTTCTTAATCCTTTTTAGCCGGTGTCTCCAATGACATATCCACTGGGTTTATACTGATAATCAGCTTTGTTTCTTTTTTGCCGGAGTATAAGATTTTCTGGTTTTAAAGCCGGTCTGTTTTACCAAATGGTTTTCTTCAGCGGCGTCAATTGAGTGGGTGCGCGTAATGTCACCTTCTTTTTCAGCCAACTGCGCCAGTTCAGTATAAAACTGATGTAAACGATCCAGATCCTCTTCGCCAAGGCTTTCAATATTAACCATCCGGTTACTGGTGCCCTGGTGTGAGGCTATCAATTCGTTCAGTTTCATATGAACGGCTTTCGAATCTTTATTCTGTGATTTCTGGATCAGAAATACCATCAGGAAAGTTACAATAGTAGTACCGGTATTTATGACGAGTTGCCAAGTATCAGAATAATTGAATATTGGGCCGGTAACACCCCAAATTATAATTACGGACATGGCAATAATAAAAGCAGTTGAACTGCCGGTTGCCAAAGTGGCCCAGTCAGCAAACTTTTCGAACAAATTTTTTTTCTTTCTCATAAGGGTTCATACTCTGGATAAACTACACAAGACGAGTGCAAAAGTTTTATTCTATTTAAAAAAAAATCCTACAAGTTAATTTATAAAATTAAATTGCTATTTATTTAATTACAAACTAAAAAAAAGTAATTATTAATGTAGTGTGATTTATGCGAACTGCCTTTAAAACTCTACACCTTTAAAGGTCCTGGCAAAGTCCCTGGCTATTGCCGGCGATTGGCAAAGAGTTTGTATTCTTCAGGATATAAACATCTATACAAATATGGCAACATCAACAAAAAAGAATCCTGTTCAGGGGAACAGCGCTTTAAAAGAATTATTTACAGACGAATTAAAAGACATGCTTTGGGCCGAAAAACAATTAGTAAAAAGCCTTAAGAAATTATCAAAGTCAGCTACCGCTACGGAGTTAAAAGGTGCCTTTGATACTCACCTTACAGAAACCGAAGGCCATATTAGCCGTTTAGAGCAGGTATTTGAATCCATAGGTGAAAAGGCGACTGCCAAAAAGTGCGAGGCTATGGCTGGCTTAGCTAAAGAGGCGGAAGAACTGATTGAAAGCACTGACGCTGGAACCGAGGTTCGCGATGCTGCTCTAATATCTGCGGCTCAAAAATGTGAGCATTATGAAATCGCCTCATATGGCACTTTAAAAACACTGGCTGGAGTATTAGGTTATACTGATGCACAGGAACTGTTGAATCAAACCTTAACAGAAGAAAAAAATACTGATGAGCTGTTGACAAACCTGGCAGAGAATATTGTAAACGAAAGTGCCGCAAGCGAAACTAAATAAGTAAATTAATATCAGGACGGGCCTGATCAAGGTCCTCCTGATCCCTTCTTAAGCCTTCTTAAGTTCTAATAACTGGAAAGTTAAAAACCACGAGTTAAATAATGATTTCCAAAATTGCTTAACTCGCTTTGGTATCATTATTTCTGCGTAGGCCTAAAAGGCCTAATAAACCAATTAAACCCAGCAAACCCCAAAGACCATGGCCTTCTTCTGATGCCTGGTTATTTACTTTTGGGCTATCGATTGCCGACGCTGCTTTCGTACCCGTATCGCCAGTACTTGTGCTTCCAGAATCCTGTAAGGTACCGGTACCGGTTCCTGAAACCGTAGCCGCGCCGGGAGCTCCCTGGCTGGAGCCATTTCCTGCTCCTGCGCCATTGGCTTTTGTGGTTGAGGTATCTTTAACTGTTTGTGCGACTGTAGGAGTAGTAACACCAAGAAACATGGTTATTATCAGCACATTTGCTACATTTTTAAATACTTTCATAATTAAGTTGTAATATTAATATTTAACAATGGGTATGCCATTATTCCGCGTCCTGTCTAAATCAATAAACCGGTTGCTATTATTTTTCTTTTTTCCCAAATAATTTCCGGAGCTTGTTCTTTGCCTTTTCCAGGGGAGCGCGCTGTCTTTTTGTTAAATTTCTGCCTGCCCTGTTCTCATAAAAATTGAGCATAGACATTGCGCTTTGAAAAGGCGTGGTTTTTCGCCTGTCACTTTCTTCGGCAGAGTTTTTAAGAGATCTCGCAATTTCTTCCGGGTTTTTAGACTTAAAAATGCCGTTTTTCAGATCAAGTGCATCACTTTCTTTTGTCACCCTGGCCGACCATTTTCCAGTGCCTTTACCTTTTTTTGTTTTTGTGGCCATATGAATATAATTAAGTGTTAAAATTCTGTTTTATTTATCCCTGGTCGGCGTCATCCTCCAGTTCATCAGCGTTATATGTTTTTATTTCGCCCGATTCCAGCTTTACGGTTACCCGTTCTCCTAAAATATCCTCAACTATGCCTTCGCCATTGGGGGTGATCACCTTCTGACTCTTTTGAAATATTACATTCATTATTTTTATTTATTTAATATGTATAAAATATACACTAATTAATATTTAATAGCACAATATTTAAAACAACTGACTGTCGCCGTAGTTTTAAATAAATGAATATTGGTTTATCCTTTTAAGCTTGAAACAGGGTTAGGAATGCATAAATGAGGAGGTACCATGAACTTAAAACCCCAAAAGGTATTAACAGAAAAGGAAATACAAAAAGGTTTAAAAATAGTTATATGGGATGGCCTGACAACTGAAATCATGACCTCTTTTACAGGAGGTGCTTTTCTTACAGCTATGGCTTTGCTATTAGGTGCCAACAACGTGCAAATAGGTTTGTTGGCGGCTTTGCCAATGTTTACCAATATTTTTCAGCTCCTTTCCATATGGTTGGTTAGCAAATATAATAACAGGCGGGCTATAGCAGTTTACTGCGCGTTTCTGGCCAGGATTCCGCTCATTATTATTGGCTGCCAAATATGGTGGTTCTCCAGCGGATCAATCAATATACTGTTGTTTTTTTTATTCTTTTATTATCTTTTTGGTTCTATTGCCGGCCCCAGCTGGAATTCATGGATGAAAGACATGGTGCCCGAAAATATGCTGGGAGATTATTTTTCACGCCGTACCAGGTACACACAAATTTTAAATGTTGTTCAAAGTATTCTGCTGGCAATATTAGTGGATTTTATAAAAAACCGGTATAAACAATATGAGCTTACTACTTACGCTATATTTTTTACCATTGCCGGAGTAGCTGGCATTATTGGCGGGTACGTATTATCAAAAGCACCGGAACCGCAGTCTTATTTATCCAAGGCCAATATTTTATCCCTTTTTAAGCAACCACTTAAAAATACCAATTTCCGAAGGTTACTCATTTTTAATTCTGCGTGGGTTTTTGCGCTGAATATAGCAGCTCCTTTTTTTACAGTATTTATGATAAAAGACATGGGATTACCCATTTCCTATATTATAGCACTTTCCATGATCAGCCAGCTCGCCAGCATTTTAACTTTACGTATGTGGGGTATTTTTTCAGATCGATATAGCAATAAAAGCATCATTGCCCTCAGTGCGCCGCTTTATATTTTATGTATCATAGCCTGGTGTTTTGTAGGCATTTACTCCCATTTTTATGCCAATTTAGCCTTATTATTTATCATCCATGTAGGTAGTGGTATTGCTACAGGAGGTATCAACCTATCGCTTACTAATATCAGTTTAAAACTGGCGCCAAAGGCTAATGCAATTGTGTATCTGTCCGTTAATAATATCATTACCGCTTTATTTTCGTCTTTGGGGCCTATGACCGGAGGCCTGCTTGCTGATTTTTTTCTTAACCGACGCTTGTCAGTCACCGCACAATGGATCAGCCCTCATTTTAATAAAGTATTCAAGCTAATAGCTTTGCATGAGTGGAATTTCCTGTTTTTGATCAGTGCCCTGTTATCCCTTTTTGCTTTGGAATTTTTAGGCCGAATTAAGGAGACCGGAGAAGTGGAAAAGGATATTGTAAAAAGGATCATGCGTACCAGAATCAAAAGCAACTTAAAGGAGTATTTCCTCCTGGGAAATATCATCAGTATACATGACCAATTGAGAGCTATTATAAGAAAAAAAAGGTACCCGGTTAGCAACAAGCAAGATAAGGTAAGTTAGGTAATGAAACTCAATATTTGATTTGCTATTATTAAATAAAGTATCCTAATATAATATTAATGCCTTTTCTTGTTGATATAATAAATCGTTAAAGTATATTTTATAAATTAAAAATTAAACAAATTGAAAATCGAGCGGTTTATTAATTATGAAAACATTAACCAGATTAGCTATAGAAATCACCCTAATAATTAGCGTAACCGCTTGTGACAGCAATCGCAATAGTAACACTAAACTTCACAACTCGGTTGATACAACCAGCAGCAATAAAGCCGGGGGACCGGCAATAAGAGATACAGCAACAATTACCCAACAAAGGAAAGACTCATTGAACGGTAAAAGTGATACTACCGCCAATGGAAATGTTAAGCCAAGCGGGCGACAGTAAACAATGAAGAGGTTGTTCTGATATAGAACAACCTCTTTTTAGAATATATAATAAACGGATATTATTTTACCTTGTTATGGATCTTTTGAATAGCGGCAAGGTGCATTTTTAACGTAGGTAATGTTTTAATGGCAAACGCTTTTAATTCAGGGTCTGTTAAATTTTTACCTGCGTCTTCAAATTCTTTTATATCTTTTTTATGATCCTCTAACATATTTTCTACATAGGCCTTATCAAACTCAGCACCTGATTTGGCAGCTAATTTATCCTTTGCTTCTTGTTCGTCTTTACCAAGAGTGGCGGGCAAAGTGATATTTTTGTTTTTGGCCAGCGACATTAGCTCTTCATTAGCCTTTGAATGATCGTTAACCATCATCCCGCCAAAGTCTTTTACCGCCTGGCTCGTTCCTTTTTCCTGGGCCAGCTTACCAAGCTCTACTTCGGCCATTCCGCCATTGGCAGCATTCACTGCAAACTCTGAGTTTTCTTTACTTACCGTAAGTCCAGCCGCAGAAGTTGTAGCGGTATCGTTCTTTGACGAATCTTTAGCCTGATTAGTACTATCAGCAAAAGCTTTACTGTCCTTTTGAGTGTTTCCTCCACAGCTTTGAAGCACTCCGGCTGCTATAGCAACCGACATGATTAAATTTAATGTTTTCATCATTATATATTTTTCTAAAAAACTTGTTATACCACTGATTAACAAACTGATAATGAAATTGGTTTTTGTTCATTGTTAACTTATCAAAGTCACCAATACATGCTGCAAATAGTATTAAATGTTGTGTTTCATATTATCTGTATAGGCGATTAGGTATAAATCGAAATATTATTTTTAACTCCCTCATTTAGCCTCCAAATAATATTGTTTTAATAAAAAGAACTAAGATATGCCAAGCCAACATGTTTTTTAATTAATTATTTTTCGTAAAACTATAATTTATTTCCCATGTTATTTCAAATATAAATGCGGCCTTATTAAATTATATGACCAACAAAACTTTTTCAACAAAAAACAGAATAATATCAAATAACTTTTATAAGCACCTGAATCTATGTATGTATTAGGAATAAATGCGGCTTTTCATGACTCCGCTGCATGTATATTAAAAGATGGAAAATTATTGGCCGCAACAGAAGAAGAGCGCTTTACACATTTTAAACATGGTAAGCGTCCCGTTCCTTTTTCAACCTGGGAATTACCCTTTCACGCTATCGACTACTGTTTAAAAATGGCCGGCATTCACTTAAGTGAGGTTGATCATGTGGCATATTCATTTGATCCATATATTCTTTTAGGTGAAAAATATACTGGTCGTACCTCGATAGAAATTCCTTTGGAACCTGGTGATGATACCATAAACGCCGACTGGCAAAATCCCTGGGATCCTCTGTTTTTGACTTCAATAGTGAATGCCCCCTTACAGTTGGTTGATGGTTATCCACATCATCTGCAAAAGCGGTTTACAGGTACATCAGTAAATGATTTTCAATGGCATTTTGTTGAACATCACATTGCACATGCTGCCAGCGCGTTCCATTGCTCTCCATTTGCACGGGCCGCGGTATTAACCATGGACGGACGCGGAGAAAAAGCCACCACTACCTATAATTTAGGCAACGGCAATCAGCTCACGAGGATTGGTCAGGTAAACATGCCCCATTCGCTGGGTTTACTATATGAGCAGGTAACAACACATTTAGGCTTTTTGCATTCATCAGATGAGTATAAGGTTATGGCGCTGGCATCATACGGCAAACCCGCATTCGTCAATGATTTCAGGGAAATGATACAGCTTGGAGATAATGGACGATATACCGTTAGTAATCGACGCCTGGAACAGCGCTTTGGCCCGCCCCGGCTGCGGCATGAGGAATTTACAGCACATCATTTTAATATAGCGCATTCCCTGCAACTGGTTCTTGAAGAAACCGTTTTAAACATCACCAAATGGCTGCATTCGGTCACCGGCGAAGAAAACCTTTGTATGGCCGGCGGTGTGGCGCTTAATTGCGTACTTAACGGTCGTATCCGCCAGCAGGGATTATTTAAAAATATATGGGTACAACCAGCCTCCGGCGATGATGGTACCGCCCTGGGAGCAGCCTTATGGATCGATACGGGGCAAAGAAAAAGCGATGTTAAGGATTTTATTATGGATCATGCCTACTGGGGGCCTGAATATACTGACGAAGAAATTGAAAAATTTATCAATTGGGCTAAAATACCCTATAAAAAGCTAACGAATATAGCAGAGGAAACCGCAGGTATATTGGTAAAAAACAAAATAATAGGCTGGTATCAGGGACGCATGGAATATGGACCAAGGGCGTTAGGAAGCAGGTCCATACTGGCGTCGCCAATTAGTACAGATATGCAGCAGAGACTAAATGAGGTAAAGGATCGCGAAGATTTTCGGCCGGTTGCCCCGGTGGTGCTTGAAGAAGAAGCCGGCAACTGGTTTGAGGGTGCGGGTTACTCCCCTTTTATGCTGTTTGTATATAATGTTAAACCCGAAAAGGCCGATAAGATTCCAGCTGTAAGGCATGTAGATGGCACGGCACGCATTCAAACCATCAACCGGGCCCAGCATCCTGCCTATTATGACCTGTTGAAGGCTTTTCAACAAAAAACAGGAGTACCTGTGTTAGTCAATACGTCATTCAATACTTTGAGCAAGCCGATAGTCTGCTCGCCGAGGGATGCTATTGAGTGTTTCTGGACATCACCATTTGATGCTTTGGTCATAGGATCATATTTAATTGAAAAATGAACAATATAAAAATATCGGTAGTTATACCAACTTACAACAGGCCCATATTACTGCAAAAGTGTCTGCAGGCCCTGGCTATGCAGAGATTAAATAAAGACCAATATGAAATTATTGTGGTAAGCGATGGGCCTGATAGCAAAACAGAAAGGCTGCTTAATACCTGGATTAAAAGACGAAGATCCTTAAATATCAAATACTTTAGCTTATTCACAAAAAAAGGACCGGCCGCCGCGCGTAACTATGGCTGGCTAAACGCCCGCGGGCATTTAGTTGCTTTTACTGATGACGATTGCGTTCCAGATAAAAACTGGTTGTCGGCCTATCTAAAAAGCTACAGAACAGGAGATAAAGTTGCTTTTACAGGTAAAACCACCGTTCCGGTGCCAAATCAGCCAACTGATCATGAACTAAACACATCGGGCCTTCAATTTGCTGATTTTATTACCGCTAATTGTTGCTGTCCAAAAGGTGTGTTAAAAATGATTGGAGGATTTGATGAGCGGTTCACTATGGCATGGCGGGAAGATAGTGATCTGCAATTTAAACTCATTAATGAGGGTGTCGAAATAATTAAGGTTGAAACTGCGCAGGTTGTGCACCCGGTTAGGAAAGCGCCATGGGGAGTGAGCATTAAAGACCAAAAAAAAACCATGTTCAATGCCTTGCTATATAAAAAACATCCCTGGCTATACCGAAAAAAAATACAATCCAGGCCACCTTTTCAATATTATTTCATGATTGGAGGCGCTGGGCTGGCATTTGCAGGGCTTGTGGCAACATCTATCCCATTAATCGCCGTGGGAGGGTTAATTTGGGCAGGGTTCACAGGCTCTTTTATAAAAAAAAGATTATCAGCCACAGCAAAAACAACAAGACACATATCAGAAATGATCGTCACCTCAGTAGTTATACCCTTTTTATCTATTTTTTGGCAATTGTATGGAGCTGTTAAATACCGCGTATTATTTATTTAAAACATGAAATTACCCGCCGATATTCAATCGATCATTATTTTCCGCGCCCTCCAGTTAGGCGATATGTTATGTGTTATGCCTGCCGTACGGGCACTGAAATGTGCCTACCCTAATGCAAGGATCACCCTGGCCGGCATGCCCTGGGCGTCTTCATTCACCAAAAGATTTTCTAAATATTTTGACGACTTTATTTGGTTTCCAGGCTATCCGGGCTTACCTGAGCAGCAGTTAAATCCAGCAGAATTTACAAGCTTCCTGTCAACCGTTCAGGAAAGGCAATATGACCTGGCCATACAAATGCAAGGCAATGGATCAATAGTGAACCCGATGATCGAACTATGGGGTGCCAGAATTACCGCAGGATATTTTAAGAAGGACGATTATGCGCCCAATGGCGATTACTTTATGGAGTACCCGGACTATGGATCGGAAATTGACAGGCATTTGCAACTCATGAATTTTTTGGGGATTCCCTTACAAGGAAATGAATTGGAATTTCCGCTTACTGTTGAGGACGAGGATGATTATAAAGCACTTGATGTGCAAACTGAGGTAAAAAAATATATTTGTGTTCATCCCGGCTCACGCGGTGCATGGCGACAATGGCCAACAGCACATTTTGCAAAACTTGCAGATTATTGTGCTTCGTGCGGCTTTAAAGTTATAATTACAGGAACCCAGCAAGAGCTTGATATTGTAAACAACGTTATCAGTCAAATGAAACGCCCGGCCGTTAATTTAGCCGGAAAAACCAGCCTGGGGGCAATAGGCATATTAATTAAAAATGCTTATGCACTGATATCCAACTGCACAGGCGTATCGCATATTGCGGCTGCCTTTAAAACACCAAGCATTGTGATCAGCATGGATGGAGAACCGGAAAGATGGGGACCTATAAACACGGATCTGCATTATACCATTAATTGGCTGGCCCGACCAGATTTTGATATGGTATTTCGTAAAACCATGCAAATACTTAGCTAATAACTCCTGGCTTTACACTGGTTGACACATGCGTACCAAAGGTTATCAATTCCTTCATAGCATCTATAATATTGTCTTCTGTTGGCATTTCAACCGGTTTGTTAAATAATTTATCGTTTACAAAACGGATTACTTCGTTCTTACTTTGGGCGGCCTCCGGAACATCAAATGGCAGTACTTTACATACAGAGCGCCACGGCGTGTGTTGTGGATTAGTCAACGCATACAATACAACAACAGCAGTACCAACCGCGGCCGCAATATGCGCGGTTGCTGTATTTACTGATAAAACAATTGGCGCTTTACCAATCAACAAAACAAATTCATCAATATTAAAAAGACCACCGGCCGAAAAGCTGCCAGTACCTATCGCATTTTCCAATTGATCTGTTAAAGCTTTTTCAGTGACAGAACCTGTTAAAATCAATTGGTAACCTAACTCATCGATGATTTTTTTACCCGTAGAAACCCACTTTTCGAGAGCAAATTGCCTTTTTTCTTCACTCACTCCGGCATGCAATATCATCCATTTTTTTCCGATATCTACCCCTATCCTACCCAACTTTTGTTCAACCACCGCCCATAATTCATAATTTTGTTGTAAAAAGAGGCTTTCATTTTTTGTGAATGCGCCAACAGTGGCAACTAAGCTGAGATCCCGCCATACCTGATGTTTAATAATGGAGTAAGGTTCTTTGTCTGGCACCCATTCTGTCAGCAATTGATAAGGGTTTTCCCGGCAATAAGCCAATCTTTTAGGTATCCCTGCCATGTAGGCAATCATCGCAGATGGCAGAGGATTCTGGCTGTAAACGGTAAAAATTACAGCCGCATCAAACTTACGCCCCTTTACCTCTTCAATAATTTCGTTAAATACATAGGTTTTATGAACTAATTTTGTTTTAATCCAGGGTACGTCAAATATAATTACATCGTCTATCTCGGGCATGTTTTTGGCAATACCGACTGCCATTGATGAGGTTAACACGGTAATTCGTGCATCAAAACTCTCTTTTAATGCACGAATTGCCGGCCCCGACATAATCAGATCTCCCATATTATCAGGGCGGATGCACAATATATTCTTACAACCTAACCAGCTGTTCATCTTTTTTTATAGTGGATATAATATAATCTGCCGCCATATTTATGTTTTTGATTGTAGCCGCGGGCTGCCGCATTTCGTTATAGATCCATTCCGTTTCATTCCCATTATCAATTAATATACTCCTGCAGCCTGCCCTGTTGCCTGCCTCCACATCATTTAGTATGTCGCCAATCATCCAGGAAGCCTGTAAATCAATGGCTAAGTCCTTTGCCGCTTTTAAAAGCAAACCGGGCTGGGGTTTACGGCAATTGCATGATATGGCATATGGTTTAACCTTCCCGTCAGGATGATGCGGGCAATAATAAAACCCGTTCAGGATAATGTCATGGGCATACAGCATCATCTTTATTTTATGCTCAACGGCTGATAACTTATCCTTGTCAAAATAACCGTGCGCAATACCTGACTGATTACTAACAATAACAAGCAAATAACCGTGCTGCTGTAAACGTTTTAATCCCCTAACACAGTCTTTACTTAGTGTCACCTTTTCAGGATTAACGTTGTAGGCAACGTCAACGATCAAAGTACCGTCTTTGTCCAAAAAAATCGCCTTTTTCATGCTGCTTTTGTATCCTTATTGGATGAATTTGATATAATCATGTTGTTTTTAACATTTAAACTGATCATTTTTTGATAAAGTGAACTCATTTTATGAGCTACGCTCTCCCAGGTGAAATGTTGGTTCACCCTCTTGATGGCATTCATGCTTAACCGCGCAAGCTTGTCCTGATCAAAGGCCAGTTCATTAATTTTTTCGGCCAGCTGATCCGGATCATTGGCGTTAACCAAGGCTCCGGTTTCGCCGTCAATAACGGTATATTTTATTCCGCCAACGTTTGAACCGATCACCGGCGTTCCGCAGGCCATGGCCTCCAGGGGGGTTATACCAAATGGCTCATACCAGGGCGTGGTTATAAACACATCAGCCGCCGCGTAGTAAAATTTAAGCTTATCCCTCCCCTGGCGCCCGGCGAAATGAATATCATCCAGAATATCGCCTTCAGCGGCTATTTTTTTTAGGCGGGCTATCTCCGGGCAACTATCCAGATCGGCTTCGCCGCCTACTATGACCAGCCGGGCACGCTTGCCAAGCATTTTCAGTTTGGCTATGCCTTTTATTACATTATCAACTCCTTTGCGCGGCACCATGCGGCCCAATTGCAGTAAAACAGGTACATCGGCCTGCAGGTTCAAAAATTTGCGGGCCAGGCCCTTATTTATAGGGTAAAACTCGCGCTCGCTAAAACCACAGGGGATAATCACTATTTTTTCGGGCTCGATCTGGTAATGCTGCAGCAGATCGTCCCTGTCTTGCGGGCACTCTGCAATTACATAATCGGCCTTGCGGGCTACCTCTTTTTCAATATCCACCCGCTCCGGCGGAAAACGGTCATTGCTCCCCTGGTAAATGGTACGGATATACCCCAGCGCGTGGAAGGTTACCACATAAGGGATATCCAGCGTCTCTTTTATTTGCGCCGCAACCACTGCCGACATGAAAAAATTAGCATGTATCAGGTCATAATTAATGTGTTGCTCTTCCATAAAGGCCAGCATATTTGTACCAAACTCATCCATGTAAGGCAATAGTTCCTCTTTAGGTACCTGTTTTTTGGGGCCGGCGTTAACGTGTATAACCCGTATGCCGGGCCGCCAGTTAACCACCTCCTTTTGCATGTGGTCATCACGGCGGGTATAAATGTCAATATGGTAGCCGTGTTTTGTCAGGAACTGGGCAAGCTGCGACACGTACACGTTTTGCCCCCCGGTATCAACGCCGCCCAGGCTGGCCAGCGGCGATGCGTGCTCACTGATAAATGCAATTTTAAACATAGGATATTTCATAGTGTAGATAGTTTTACTTAAGCTGATTTTAATAACCGATCCTTCGTGACCAGTTGGAATAATAACTCCCAGTCGCGCACAAAACGCCGTATGCTAAAGCGCTCCATTGCCACGGCCTGGCCATTAGCCCCTATCTGCATGGCCAGTTTCGGATCGTCAATAAGTTCTTTCATTTGCCTGATCAGGAAATCAGGGTCGGTATGTACAAAACCCGAGTAGCCGTTATCAATTACAGTCGCAAGCTCTGTAGTGGCAAGCCCAACCACCGGCATACCCATTATCATTGCTTCGCAAATGGCAAGGCCCAGGCTGGTATACCTTATGGGGTTAAAAAAGAAACGGTACTGGCTTATAAATTCTGGGAGTTGCGGGTGCAGGATCTCGCCAAGGCCATATTCGCCTGTTCCCATCCCCACCAGGTCAATAGGGATATGTTTACGTACTTCCTTAAATATATCAAAGCCAAGTAAACGCCCGCGCTTGGGCAGGTTATTGATCACCACTATCCCTTTATTTATTTTACCGGTGTATTTAACCTTGGGCAAGGTTACGCCATGTTCAATAACCGTGGTATGCACATTGCCGTTATCCCACATCAGTTTATTAAAATGGGTAACATGTACAAATACCACCTCAGGGTCGTTCATTACGTGCCGCGTATCTGTAGGGTGCCCACGCGGCGGGTCATGCTCTAAATAAACACGCGGCAACGCGCGCTGCGCGGCTGATAATATTTCATATTGATCAAACAAATAATTTTGATTGGTTTGAAACAATATGCAGTCAAACTCCATATTTTTCACTTCATCGGCAGGTACTTCAATTACATTGCTGCCAAAAGGGAAAGTTTTACCGCGGCCATAATAGCCTTCGGTTTTAACCGTTTTTACAGGTATATAAATATTATAATCGCCTTGTGACAGATAATATAAATAGCTGCCGTGAATATGCCAGGTAAAAATGTTTATTTTTCGTTTCATGATTGTTAATTAACTACTAATTAACACCGAAAGAAGCGCTTGGTTTATCGGTTCATAACCGTTTGTGACAAAATGATCATTAATATTTTTAATTTAAATTAATTAAAATATTAATAATCAGTTTATTAACATTTTAAACCGTGTTTAATTTGTTTGGTTTATGCGTAGTTTTAACATTTAAAAAGAGTATTTAACGCAGCAAATTCAGGACATATATAATTTATATATTATTTTGACGTTTTTAATTATTAAAAATAACTATTAATTGAAAATCAGGTACTTAACGTATGATAAATTAGTGTTTATACGCATAGGAATACACCGCCCTGTCTTGTAATTTTGAACATAAGCTTATCAATTAATAACTACATTAATCTCTCCATTTATGAAAAAGCGCATATTACTTATTGATGATGATGACGCTTTGCTTGAGGTATTGAATGAAGCGCTATCCTACGAAGGCTATGCTGTAAAATGTGTACAAAACACCAACGGCGTATTCACGGAGATACAGGAGTTTAAACCTGATATTATTGTAACCGATTATTTATTAAATGGGATTAACGGCGGTGAGCTTTGCCACCAGATCAAACAGAACCTGCTTACTAATCATTTGCCCGTGCTTATTTTATCGGCTTATCCCAAAATGAATAACACCCTTGAATATTATGGCTGCGACGCGTTTATACCCAAACCTTTTGACCTTTTTGATTTTATGACAAAGTTAAGTGCCTTTACCGCACCGGTACGCAACTAAGATGTATGCAAACATGCAAAAAGTTTCAAATCAATATTACTTATTTGAATGAGCAATATAGGGCTGATGTTACGGAACTGTCCTACCCCAATCATTGTATTTTATACAAGATCAAACTCAGGCAGGCTAAATTCTGGTTTATCAAATGCGCTGAAGAGTGGAAATATATAGGCGATTTTCAGCTTGCCCCAAAGCTTAAGGGCCTGCTGATCCGCAAAATTGAGAAAGTTAAGGAGGCCGATAAGTGCACTATTGACACCAACACAGCGCCTGGTATTTGAGCAGCCATTACCAATTAATTTATAAATAAAAAAAAATCCTAAAGGTAAAATCATTATATTTGACCATACCGTTTTAGCCGATACATACGTAATACCCCGCTCCATTTGATGGTATGATTACGTGGACCTCATTAAATGTGGAGCTCTTGGTCGGGTGATACGGAGATGGGTCCACGTTTGTTTTTTACAGCTTTTTCAAAACACATATAAGCCACAATCAGGTATTTAACGCAAGTTTTTAAAGTATTTATACCTAACCCATATTTAATCCGCTTACTTAGCTTTGTTGTTTGACCATGAGACCTGAAACGGTTGTATTGCCCGACCAACAAGATCAAGAAAGCTGATCCAGATCACGAATATGATACGGATCGGTTTTTTTGATTTCGGACTCCTAACGAAAATCATCCTGATCATAAAACAATTAGCTTTTTCGGTATTAAATTAATAGCTTAATACAATCTGATTAGTTTATTATTGAGCTTCAAAACAGTATCATCTATTATGGCAAAAAAACAGGTGGCGGGTGAAAGAAAAACCGAAGGCAAATCAGCCGGCTCAAAAAAAACCTCTGTTGCAAAACAAGAAATTACAAAACCCAGGGCTTTTCCTATTATCGGCATGGGCGGCTCTGCCGGGTCATTCAAAGCGTTTGAAAAGTTTTTTACACATATGCCCGCTGATTGCGGCATGGCTTTTATCATTGTTATCCATCTTGATCCTCAGCATAAAGCCCGCGTTGCAGACCTGATACAGAATTATACCAGGATGCCCGTTATTGAGGCAGAAAATGGCATACTGGTTGAGCAGGGCCACGTTTACATTATTCCTCCGCATAAAGATATCAGCATACATTACGGTAAGCTGGTTACTGTCGATTTCGGTGAGTCAAAAAACAGGCACATGACCATTGATTACTTTTTACAAAGCCTTGCCGACGACCAGTGGAACAACGCGGTAGCCATTATTTTTTCGGGGATGGGGACTGATGGCGAAACCGGGCTGCGTATGGTAAAGGAAAAACTGGGCATGGCCATGGTTCAGGACCCAGACAGCGCGGAATATTCAAGCATGCCCAGGAGCGCCATAAACACGGGCCTGGCCGATTATGTATTGCCCCCCGAAGAAATGCCCCTGAAACTGATCCAGTATTTAAACCACCCGGTATTAAACGAGAACGCCCGTGACCTGGCCATATCCGAAACAAAAACAAACCAGGTTATTCAAAACATACTTTTACAGTTGCGCTCAAGCGTTGGGCATGATTTTTCATTGTACAAGAAATCAACCATCAGGCGGCGTATAGACCGCAGGATAGCCTTTAACCAATTGCCTGATTATGTACAGTATGCCAACTTTCTGAAAGATAATTCCCAGGAAATAGAAATACTGTTTAACGAATTGCTTATAGGCGTAACCAAATTTTTCAGGGATAAAGAGGCATTTGAAATACTGCAAAAAAAACTGTTGGACCTGCTGAGCCAAAAACCTGCTGATGAACCGGTACGAATATGGGTAGCAGGCTGTTCAACAGGCGAAGAGGCATATTCCATTGCTATTTTGGTAATGGAGTGCCAGGAACAGATAAATCGCAAACACCAGGCAAAAGTGCAGATATTTGCTACCGACCTGGATATAAAAGCTATTGAACATGCCCGCCAGGGTATTTATTATGGCAATATCACTGCTGATGTATCGCCCGAAAGAATAGAGCGCTTTTTTATCAGGAACAACGATGGATTTTCGGCGAAAAAAGAGTTGCGCGAAATGATTGTCTTTGCGCAGCATAACCTCATTAAGGATGCCCCTTTTACCCGGCTTGATCTTTTGTGCTGCCGCAATGTTATGATATATCTGACCAATGATCTGCAAAAAAAGATATTGCCGCTGTTCCATTATTCACTCATGCCAAAGGGGCTCATGTTTATGGGGCCTGCCGAAACCATTGGTTCATTTGGGAGCCTTTTTAAAACCATTGATGGTAAATGGAAGCTATTTGAAAAGCAGGAAGCTGTGGCCGGCACAGGCAAAATGATCGATTTTCCCTTTAATGTTTCAAACCCGGCAGGGCGATTGTTCAAAAACGAAACCATGCAAAAATCTTTGAAAAAGAACGACCTTTCAGACATCTTTGGCAAGATACTGATTGAAAACTATACCCCTGCCGCCCTGCTTATTAATGAAAAGGGCGATATTTTATACATTAACGGCAAACCCGGCAAGTTCCTGGAACTAAGCTCGGGCGAAGGCGTAATGAACATCCATCGCATGGCCCGCGAAGAATTGAAGTATGCTTTGGGAAATGCAATACGCCAGGTATTTATCCATAAAGGACAGATAACATTACCCGAAATAAAGTTAACCGATGGTTTGCAGGGCCGGCTGGTGAATGTGGAGGTAAGCTACCTGGAAGGTACGGCACTTAATGGGTTGGTGATCATTGTTTTTAATGACCTTGGCCTATCCAAAAAACCGGCGCCACGGCTATCCAAAAAAAACCTGTCCATTACTGACGGGCAGGCCGAGGAACTGCAAAAAGAACTTATTTATACCAAGCAGCAGCTGCAAACCACCATTGAGCAGATGGAAACTTCAATGGAAGAACTTAAATCAACCAACGAGGAACTGCAAAGCACCAATGAAGAACTGCAAAGTACCAACGAAGAGTCATTGACCACCAAAGAGGAGATGCAATCATTGAACGAGGAACTCATGACCATTAACATGCAGTACCAGGTTAAGGCCGAAGAGCTAACGCAGCTTAACAATGATATGAAAAACCTGCTTGACAGCACAGAAACAGGTACCATATTTTTAGATAATCAGCTTAACATACTGCGCTTTACCCCGCAGATAAAAAAACTTTTTAACGTTATACCCGGCGATGTTGGCCGGTCCATTAACCACGTAGTATCGAATTTTAATTACCCGGCAGTGGAGCAGGACATTATGGAGGTAATTGAAAAGCTCACGGGTAAAGAAATAGAGGTAAAAACGAATAAAGGCGAATGGTATAACCTGCGTATTATGCCTTACCGTACGCTTGATAACTTTATAAGCGGCGCTGTACTTACGTTTGATAGAATAACCTTTTTAAAGGCTATGCAAACCAGGCTGAATATTTTACAGAAATATACCTCAACCGCCATTCAGCAAATAAACGAACCTGCCATACTTTTAGATAATGAATCGCTTATTGTAAGTGTAAATTCGGCTTTTTTAACATATTTTAAATTAAAGGAAAACGATATACAAAAACTATCCTTTAACGAACTGCTGCGCCACAGATGGCAAACCGATAAGCTCGACATGTTTTTAAAAAACAGTCTCCATAAAAACTCGTCGGTATCCATCGTTCATGATTTTCCATCCATCGGCCTAAAAAAACTGGTTTTTAGCAGCGATACCTTTAAAGATGTTGAAACAGCCGAGGCGTATTTGATGTTACTTACATTAAAAGAGGGAAAAATTTGACAATTGAAAAAATACGCTTCCATATTGAGTAATAACGAGTATTTAAAATTGTTTAGGCAAAAGGCCGAAACAATTTTAAATAACAAAGCCTGGAAGCCAGACAGCCTGCTTTCGGGAATGGAGGTACAGGAGCTATTGCATGAGCTGCAGGTTTTTCAGATAGAGCTGGAAATGCAAAATGACGAGCTGCGGTCATCACACGAAAGCCTTGAACTTGAGCGTAAAAAATTTTTAAGCCTTTATGACCTTGCCCCCGTTGGCTATTTTATCCTGAATCAGTTTGGTGTAATTGAGGAGGTAAATACCACCGGATCGCAAATGATTGGCGCACCAAAGGCAATTTTATTAAAACAACGGTTACAGGAGTTTATAGCCACAGAAAGCATTAAGAATTTTTATGCTTTTATACGTAAACTGCAAAATACGGGGCAAAAGCAAAATTGCCAGCTTTGGTTAAAAGCGAGCACCGGACAGTCATATTATACGCAGATTGAAGGCGTTGGCGTAAGAAACGCCAGCGGCGACAAGCAATTTTATATAGCCGCGGTTGATATAACTGAGCGTATGGAAGCCGAACAACGCCTGTACAATGCCAATGAACGCCTCAAAATGACCCTGGAAGCGTCGGCGACGGGTACCTGGGAAATTGATTTGCAAAAGCGGACCATTTTTATGGACGATTACTGCTATACCATTTATGGTTATAAACCCTGGGAGTTTGACGGCAAATATGAAACCTTTTTTGAAGCCATACACCCTGACGATGCTGATAAAATGCGCAGCGCTTTTGAAACGGCGCTAAAAGAATCAACAGAAATTGATTTGGAATACAGGATAAAAAATGGCAGCGTCCTTAAGTATTTAAGGGTAAGAGGGCATATTATTAACAAGGATAAAGATAATAACAAAGCGGCAAGCCACTTTGTAGGGATCATGATTGATATTACCGAAAGTAAAAAGCTGGAGGCAAATACCGAAGGCCTGCGCCTAAACCAGGAAAGGAATATCAATAAAGCCGTTTTGCAGGTGCAGGAAAATGAGCGTAAACGGATAAGCGAAAGCCTGCATGACAGCGTTAGCCAGCTGCTTTATGCCATAAGGCTAAATTTCCAGAACTATAAGGAGGTGTCGGCCAAAAAAGATGATTTTGCCGCCATTAATGACCTTATTGACCAGGCTATTAAAGAAACGCGCAATATATCATTTGAGCTTGCCCCATCCATATTAACTGATTTTGGCTTGCGCGAAGGCCTAAAGGAAATGATAAAACGGATAAGTATGCCCCAGTTTGTTGTGAAGAGCCAGCTTTCCATTTTAAAAGCGCGCCTTGATCCCAATTTGGAAATTTCCGTATTCCGTATTGTGCAGGAGTTATTGAACAATAGTATTAAACACGGCCGGGCTACCGAGGCTCACGTTAAAATAAATACAATAAACGGGCATATTAACATATTGGTTAATGACAACGGCATAGGCTTTAATGTTAAGGATACTGATTATCTGTTAAAAGGATCTGGATTACGCAGCATTAAAAACCGTGTTAATTTGTATAACGGAAGTATGGATATTAAATCGACAGTTGATAAGGGAACCAGTGTGTATATTATATTGAAGCACGATAATTAACTCTCATGGATATTAAAAACAATATTGTTGTTATTGGTGCATCAGCTGGCGGCCTGCAAGCCATGACAGAACTGGTATCACATTTGCCTGAGAATATCAACGCGCCGGTATTCGCGGTATTGCACCTGTCAAAAGATTCACAACCCGATATTATTCTGCAGTATTTGCAAAGCAATACCCGTTTAACATGCCGTATTCCCGTAGATGGGGAAAGTTTTCAGAAAGGTTATTTTTATCTTGCCCCGGCAAACTGTCATATGATGATTGGCAAGGATGTGATCCGTGTCAATAAAGGGCCGCATGAAAACCGCTGGCGGCCATCAATTGATGTATTGTTTCGGTCGGCCGCTGCCAATTACGATTCAAATGTGATCGGCATTATACTAACAGGCCTTTTAGATGATGGCACATCGGGCATGTCTGCCATTAAAAGATGCGGCGGAACCACCATAGTGCAGGAACCATCGGAGGCTGCCTTTCCCGATATGCCAACAAATGTTATCAACAACGTAACGGTTGATTACCGGGTGTCTATTGCTGATATAGCTTATATCCTGGAAGATCTTTTTTCAAAGCCCAAACAACCGTTTACAAACATACCGCCGGATGTAAAGCTGGAAGCCGAAATTACGGAGCGCAGAAACTTCAGCATGGAGAATTTGCGGCAAATTGCTACCCACTCCGTATTTACCTGCCCTGATTGTGGCGGGGGGTTATGGAAGATCAATAGTGATGATGAAATACATCGTTACAGGTGCCACACCGGTCATGTTTACAACGAAGATATTTTGCTGAAAAAACAGCAGGAATCGCTTGAGGAATCTGTTTGGGTGTCGATCAGAATGCTGGAAGAACGCCGCAACCTGTTGTTAACCATGGGTAAACATGCGGAGGAATCGGGCAAAATCGATCATGCCCTATCCTACCAGGAAAAAGCAAATGAAACTACTGTACACATTGAGCGGCTTAAAACTTTATTAGGCATTGTGGAGGAAAATGAAGAGCCAAAGCAATATGGATAAAACGTTGTGAGCAATATAAGATTGATTTAAACCATATAACAATTTACAAACTCCATAAGGCGTTAATTAAACAAGAGATCATGATCAATATTTTACTTGCAGAAGACCACAATATAGTAAGGAACGGCATCAGGTCCTTATTAGATAAGGAGCCGGACCTCCATGTATCGGGCGAAGGTATTAACGGTCACGAGATACTGCAGCTTTTAGATGAAGGTTCACCCGCAGACGTGATACTGGCCGATATGAATATGCCCGGGATGGCCGGTGTTGAACTTATTCAAAATGTAAAAGAACAACACCCCCATGTAAAGGTGGTGGTGCTTTCTATGCTTGATCATGAAAAATATGTAACGCAGGCATTTAATGCTGGCGCGCTGGGGTATCTTTTAAAGAACGTTAGTGCCGATGAAATGATTTTTGCTTTAAAACACGTGCACATCGGCGGCAAGTACCTATGTTCTGAATTGTCATTCAGATTATTGGAAAAACTCATATACGCTCCCGAAGCTCCCGATCAGCCTGATATAGATTTTTCTAAACGCGAAATAGAAGTGCTCACCCTCATTGCAGAAGGGCACACCAATACAGAGATAGCCGACAAGTTGTTTACCAGCAAACGCACCGTGGAAGGACACCGTCAAAGCCTTATTGATAAAACCCAGTCGCGTAACACGGCAACGCTCATTAAGTACGCAATTATTAATGGTATCATCAGCTAAAACAGCTTGCGGTCTGCGCTCCATACATTAGTAAATCCACCACCAGTCTGCATTCAGCAATAGGTGCCGCCACAACGCACCATTTTATTAAAATCCATTATATTTGGTGTTACATTATCCATGAAAAAGGCAGAAACTGAGTTAACCGGTGTAAAGGAAATAGCCCGCAGGGCAAATGTATCTATCGGCACTGTTGACAGGGTGATTCATAACCGTAAAGGGGTATCTGAAAACACCCGGCAGAAAATAAACTCCATTATACAGGAGCTTAACTTTCAGCCCAATAAAATGGCAAGTTTGCTGGCTTCCCGCAAAATATTAAATCTCGCTGTGCTGATACCCGCAGTTTCAAACGAAACAGATTACTGGCTCTATCCGCTAAACGGAATAAAACAGGCAGCCGCGGAGATAAAACAATTCGGGGTTACTGTTAAGTATTATTTTTACGACCTGGATTCGAAAGCCAGTTTTCATTCATCGGCAGAAGAGCTTTTACACGACGAACCTCATGGAATATTAATAGCACCATCATTTGTAGAAGAATCGATATCGCTTGCCAAAAAGATACATGAACTTGGTTTACCGCTGGCATTCATCAACTCCGACTTGCCTAACCAGGAAAACCTTACCTATATAGGGCCCGAACTTTACCAAAGCGGCAAGTTGGCAGCCCAACTTATTAGCTTTATTATTCAGCCGCAGGATAACATATTAGCGGTTAACATAGCTACCGATCTGGAAAACAACCACCATTTACTACGTAAAGAGCAAGGCTTTAAAAAGTTTTTTGAGGAGGCCAAAAAGCCAAACCAGGTAATTAGCCTAAACATTAACGAAACCAAACTGGCTGCGGTAGAAAAATCGCTGTTATCATTTTTGTCTGCAGACTCGGGTATCAAAGCTATTTTTGTAACTAACTCCAGGGTAAACATTATTGCCAAAATACTGGAAAAGCATAACCGCAAGGACATCTTACTTATCGGTTACGACTTTTTAAAGAAGAACATCAGTTACCTGGAAAGCGGCCAGATCACCTTCCTGATCTGTCAACGACCTAAAGAACAAGGCTACCTGGGTATTTTGGCGCTGTACAAACATCTTTTCAAAATAAGTGAAGTGGAGAGATCTGTTTATATGCCTATAGATATTATCACCAAAGAAAACTATCAGTTTTATAACGGTTAAACGTTAATTGTTTAAATCCTGCAGATGGCTCTCGCAAACGAACAAACTATTTAGAAACTTCATTTACTTCGGGCTAAGCGATCATATAAAATATGGATTTTCTGGCTCCTTAATACGTTTTCTTCCTTTATTGATGCCGGATAAAGAAAATCATTATTAAGTGCCGCAAATTCATCGTTCAGTTTTTGCTCGTTTGATAGTAGTTTTTTCAGTTGAGTAACATAAGCCGGTACCTGCGCGTTAGTAAAACCTGGCGCGTTCACTTCAGATTCTATTTTCATAAAAGTAAGGTAATACACCCGGATCCTGGCCATTAACAGGTAATGATTAAACTCCTGCAGGCCTTTTACCGGCTGTATAGATTTAAGAATACTCAGCGCCTTTTGAGCGCTATCAAGTAACTGGCTAACCGTTATTGGCTTTGGCGACATCACCTTATCATTAACAATAGCATACGGCGCGCAAAAGAGCGCTTTCTTCAGCAGCATAGCCTTTGCGTTATCCATGCCATAGTTGCCGGCGCAATAACCGGCAATAAACTCATCGATAGTTAGTTTCTTATCGTTTTTTAACGCGCTTAAATAAAAATCAATCAACATATTAAAACCCGTCATGGGGTAAACGTGGCGAATGGCATACAGATCAATAGGCTCATCTTCCGACTCAAATACAGTGGAGTAAACGCCTGATGTTGACCATGAAGTCATGATAATACCTTTATAACCCAGCTTACGCGACAGCGGCAAAAAATCCCTGATATTATTGAAGTGTTTTTGCCAGTCGGTTAAGGCATAGGTATCCGGATGGCTTCTGATAGCCGGCGATCCCCAAATCTCATATCCCGACTGCAATAATTTTGAATGATCGCCAAAACGATTCAAGTCCCACCCGTAATTCCAGTCTATGAAAACAGCTTCCCTGGGCAGCATTTTGATGTATTCAGGATGTTTCAAGGCAATATCGGCCCATAGCACCGGCTTTTTACCCAGGCTTACCACAATATCGCACAGCATTTTAACATGATCAAAATAGAGTTTTGATAAACCTATCTCTGCCGCCCGTTTTTTGCATTTTTCGCAGTGGCCAAGCAAATAGGTTTCATCGCCGCCAATATGGATGTAAGGTGAGGTATGAGTAGCAGCCAATTCGGTATAAAGCCGCGTAAACAATTGCTTGTTCAGTTCGGGTTCGCTGGGGCATACCTGGCTAAAATCTTTCTGGTCTTCGCGCAAGGCGGCATATTTATTATTTCTGAGGATATACTCCACATGCCCAAAGCTTTGCTGCAACGGAATAACCTGTACGTGCATCCCATTGCAATAACTTACAAAATCGCGAATCTCCTGTTGCGTGTAAGCGTACCTGTTGGGTATCAATGGCTCGCTTTGAAATGGATAACTGGCCTCCCACTCTACCAGTAAAGTATTTATGCCTTTGCCGGCTAAATGAGCCACAAACTTTTTTAAGGCAGGCATTTTCATCACCTGAATGCGCATATCCACATGAAAACCTTTAATTGTTATTGAATCAGGTGCATTTACATTAACAGCCCGCACGGAAAGTTTAAAGCCGGTAATAAGCAGCAGCAGCAATAAGCCGCGGCATAAATAATTCTTCATATAAAAACATTAAGCAGGAAGAGTGGGACAAACAAACGTGTACGTACACGATATCAAATATAGATAGTTGGGACAAAAAAGCAAAATATTTTTGATCTTCATTAAAACACAAAGCCGAAACTAATCTTTATCAAAATAAAGCCTAATGGAATATAGCACTATAACTAAAAAGCACATTATAGTTATTGGAGGGGGATTTGCCGGATTAAATTTTATCAGCCGCATGTTTGGCAATAAATACTATAATGTAACCCTGGTAGATAAAAATAACTACAACTATTTTACTCCCCTGCTATACCAGGTGGCCACAAGTTTCCTGGAACCAGCAAGCATTAGTTACCCGTTCCGTAAGTTGTTAAAAAACAAAGGGGAGTCTTTCAGAATGGCATCCCTAAAAAAGGTTGATACCCAAACAAATGAGCTTTATTTAAGCGATGGCGGGGTGCTTCATTATGATATTCTTGTATTTGCAGCCGGTTCAAGAACCAACTTTTTTGGAAACGAAGGTGTACGTGCCCGGGCCTTTTCCCTTAAAGGCATTGACGACGCGTTGTACATGCGTAACGAGCTGATTAAAACGATGGAGAAGGCGGCGATTGAAACCGATCCTGTGGCGAGACAAAAATTATTAACCGTAGTAATTGCAGGTGGCGGCCCAACCGGTGTTGAAATTGCGGGCATGCTGGCCGAAATGCGACGGTACATTCTGGGCAAAGACTACCCTCAATTATTGGAGGCTACTTCCGAAATTTATATTGTTGACAGCTCACCGTATCTTTTAGCGCCCATGAGCGAAAAATCGCACCAGGCGGCTTATAAAGCTTTGGCAGATCAGGGCGTGCGTATTAAATTGAACACCCGGGTTAATTTGTACGAAAACGGCGTGGTACACCTGTCTGACAACACGGTTATTGAGGCCGAAACTTTAATATGGGCAGCAGGTGTAATAGCCAACACATTTGAAGGTATTGCTCAAGAAAGCGTTGGAAAAGGCAACCGTATGCTCACCGATGCCTTTAACCGTGTTAATGGCTATGAAAACATTTATGCCATTGGGGATATCTGTCTTCAATTTAATGATCCGGCCTATCCTAATGGTCACCCGCAACTGGCCCAACCAGCTATACAGCAGGGAAAAAGCCTGGCAAAAAACCTTAATCGCCTTGCCCGGGGACAGCAAATGAAACCATTTATTTATTTTGACCGGGGAGATATGGCCATCATAGGCAGAAGAGTTGCAATGGCCGATCTGTTTAAACACAAACTGCACTTAGGAGGCTTTTTAGGCTTAATAAGCTGGCTATTTATCCACCTCATATCTCTTGCTAATTATAATAACAAGATCAAAACATTTTACAACTGGGCAATAGCTTATCTTACTCATGACCAGGCCCTGCGCATGATCTTCCGTTCGGAGAATCGTGAAAATCGCCTGGGAGAATAATTAACATTATTTAATCCCTTCACTGGTCATGATCACCCTTTTTATACTCCCATCGGGATTGTAATATAAATAGTCAATGCAAACCGAGCGGTGGAAACTGCCTGCATCGGCAGCTAAAGCACCATTATGGTATATAAAATAGGTTTTGCCTTTAAAATCAATAATAGCCTGATGATTGGTGTTGGAGTTGCCTGCCAATTCATTGATGATCCCTTTATAAACCCAGGGGCCATTAATACTCCTGCTCATGGCATAGGCTATTTTTTCGGGAAACTCATAAGCATAGGATAAATAGTACCAGCCATTCCGTTGGTGCACCCACGGAGCTTCGGTATAATGTGGTAAAGTAATGGTTTTTATAGGGCCGTCTAACTCCGTCATATTACTTTTAAGTTTGGCATAATAGCAAATACCATTACCCCAAAAAAGATAGGCCTGCCCGTCCTTATCAATAATAACCGTTGGGTCAATATCATCCCATGAATGTTTTATGGCCTTAGTCATATCGTTGGTAACCAATGCACTTCCCCGGGCATCCTTAAACGGCCCGGTTGGACTGTCGGCTACGGCTACTCCAATGGCCTTGCCCGGAATAGTTGCATGTTCAACAGCTACATACCAATAAAACTTACCGTTACGCTCAATTACCTGAGAAGCCCAGGCATCGGCTTTAGCCCAAACAAAATCCTTAACATTTAATGGCGATGGATGCTCGGTCCAGTTCACCATATCTGTCGATGAAAAGCAGGTCCAGTTATGCATTACATATCCGTTTTTACCTGCTGGCGCTTCATCATGCCCGGTGTACAGGTAAACCTTATCCTTATAAACCATAGCAGCCGGATCAGCAGTAAACTTATGCCTGATTATCGGATTTCCCGTGGAGTGTATAATGGTATCTGGTTTTACAACAACAGCTTTGGCCGGCATCAAAAAACTCCCGGCTAATAAAGCAAGCAATGCACTTGTTACTTTTAATTTTTTCATCTGATTTTATTTACCTGGATCTGATGCTACTATTGGCCATCCATTTTCCCAGTTCAGTCTTTCTATTCTTAATTTTGATATCCCCCTGTCCGCGGCATCATAACCATGAAAAATAATATAGTCCACACCATCAAAAGCAGTCACTCCATTATGTCCAACGCCATACCAGTTGCTATCGCCCGCCAGTAGTACAGACCCGCCACCTTTGTTCAAGGCTAACCCGTCCTTATCCAAATATGGTCCATTTAACTTCCGGGAGCGACCAATGATCATTTTATAGGTGCTTTTTGGACCTTTGCAGCAATAATCAATAGAGGCAAACAGGTAAAAGTATCCATTGTGCCTAAAAATAAAAGGTGCTTCAATAGCATTACCACCGGCATCTGCCGGATTACCATCAACTGCAGGCAGGCTCTCTGATTGATGCTTCCGGCGGGTAGCTATAGTAGGAATATGGTTAATATCTTCGGCAATGCTTAGTCTGTCCTTATTCAGTTTAACCAGTTTCAGCCCATCCCAAAATGAGCCGAATACCAGATAAGGCGTACCATCCTTATCCGTAATTAAATTAGGATCGATGGCGTTCCAGTTGGTTTTGCCGGGGATAGATTGGATGATCTTGCCATGATCAACCCATTTATACGACGGATCATCGGTATGCAAGGTAGTATTGGTTGCCAGCCCAATGGCAGATGTATTTTTACCAAAAGCCGATACCGAATAAAACAAGTAATACAGTCCTTTATAATAAGAAATATCAGGCGCCCAAATATGATTTTTAAAGGCAGGGACAGCATCAACCGCCCACTGTGGCGCATTTTCAAAAACCGGTTTTTCGGATTTCCAATGCGTCCTGTCTGCAGATGACCACATGGCTATGCCCTGCCCCGTGCAAAAAATATAATACAGGCTATCCTGCTTTATCATCACCGGATCATGTACTGATATATCCGTCCTTAATTCCTGGGCTTGCAAACCAGGGTTCAGGAATAATAAAGCCGCTGTTAATAAAATACTTTTCAATATAATACCGTTTACTTATTTCTTGATCGTACTATGTTAAAGGAAAAAGCTTGGTTATTGCTTAGTTGAAAACTTGTAGGTAGTAACGGTATGATACGTTTCGCCCGGCTTTAAAACTGTTGATGCAAAAGCAGGCTGGTTAGGCGCATCGGGAAAGTGCTGGGTTTCCATGCAAAAAGCAGAACGGTGACCATATGCCTTACCGCCTTTTCCATCATTTGTTGCACCGGTTAAAAAGTTACCTGAATAAAACTGCAGCCCTGGCTCATCAGTATAAACTTCCATCATGATGCCAGTTGTAGTACTGCTTACCATAGCTACGGGAGCGGCAGCATCATGCTTGTTCAATACAAAATTATGGTCGTAGCCTTTTCCATTTTTCAACTGATCATCGGCTTTATCAATATCTGCACCTATGGTTTTAAATTTGGTGAAATCAAACGGTGTTCCTTTAACCGGTTGTAATTTGCCCGTAGGGATCAGGGTTGTATCAACAGGCAAAAACGCGTCAGCATTAATCTGAACCAGGTTATCTAAAATGGTTTTGCTACCTGCCCCGTTTAAGTTAAAGTAAGCGTGATTGGTTAAATTAATTACAGTTTTTTTATCGGTAGTGGCTTTGTATTCAATTTTAAGCGCGTTGTCATCACTCAGGGTATACAACACGGTTACTGACAGGTTGCCGGGATAACCGCCTTCGCCATCTTTAGATTGATAGGTAAGCTCCAATTCCTGCGCGTTTAGCTGTTTAGCCGAAAACACTTTGGAATAAAAACCATTAAAACCGCCATGCAGGGTATTTACACCGTCATTAATATCCAACTGGTAAGCTTTACCATCCAAACTGAATTTACCTTTGGCAATACGGTTGCCATAACGACCAATAATGGCCCCAAAAAATGGTTCTTTTGGTTTTTGATAGCTTTTTAAGGAATCATATCCTAAAATGACATCGGTAGGTTTACCGCTTTTATCCGGTACAACAATACTTACCAGCCTGCCACCGTAGTTAGTGATTAAAACAGTGGCGTTACTTTTATTTTTTAAAGTGAACAAGCCTGCTTTTTTCCCCTGAACATCCGCATTAAAACTGGCCGAATCAGGTAGTTTTTGTTCTGTTAATGAAGCCGTGTCCTGCCCTGTAGTATTGTTTGAGGTTGGTTTGCTTTTACAAGCACTAAACAGCACCACAGCGCAGCTCATCATCAATAAAAAATTGTGTTTTCTTTTCATAATCTGGTTGTTTACTTAAAATCGGTTTAATTGATTATCAAATATCTTCAACGTGCATAAACATGGTTTTATCAAACGCAATGTCATTTACAACAACAGAGCGAACGGAATCTGATCCATGATCACTACCGGTTAACAACTGGTTTTTGCCTATAAATTATAATTGATTGTTAAAAGAACACTTATTTTTTTACAAAACGAAATTTTTATTTCATTTTAAATAAACGATTTGTTTTTTATGGCCGAATAGCTAAAAAAAAGTAAAGTGGTTGATCTCTTATTGCGATGCTTCTGCAGAGATCAGCTTTATAATAAAAGTTGGAGCAATAGTGAATTTGCTTCAGAAACCCTAAGCTTAATTTGTATGAATGATTTTTCGTGATTATCAGTCGGCAGGCAACTGTTTAATTTCTATATTTCTGAAATCAACCGGCTGCCCTTCGCTTTGCAGGGCGATAAAACCACTGCTCAGTAATTTTCCGTCTTGTTTGTACTTTGGATCGTAACCGTGTGCTACACCGCCGCCAATGGTTGGTTTGGAATATTGCAGTACAGTATCGCCGTTGATGATATGTGTGATTAGTTTACTACCCTGAACAATCAACTCCCCCTTTACCCACTGCTCACCGTCATAAGTCTTTGAGGTTGAGTTAATACAATGGTCTGGCCAAACTTTCCCTTTGTAAACAACATCGGTGCCCGGAGAACACATATTACCCGTTGGCCTGGGCTTACCGTCGCCTAATCCGCCCAACAACTGCATTTCAATTGAAATTGGCCAGTCCTGATCTTTGAGCATGGTTCTTGGATCCTGCGAATGAAACATAACGCCACTGTTAAGTAGTGTGTAAGGAGGCGCGGTTGTTTGCCATTTACCAACAAATCGGTATTCGTACCTTAAATGATAATAAGAGAACGGCGTTTTATAATAGAGGTGTCCAAACTGGTCGTTGAAATCTCCATACTGATCATATCTGACCTTGATCATGCCATCTTCCACGCGAAATGTATTCCCGAAGTTTTCGCCCACTTCATGGTGATTGATCTTAACAAACCAGTCTTTAGTGTCACGCCCGTTGAACAGCTTTGTCCAGCCACCATCAATATTGCCGCCGCTTAGCCTTTTTTTGCTACCGCAACTAATGATAACAAGGCAGAAAAACAGTATTAAATATCTTTTTTTATAAATCGCATCGGCATAATTTCTTTCGTTTGTCAACGTACGTTTCATATTTGTAGTGGTTATAAATTTCAGGCGGATTTCTTAGATGATCAGCCCATTAAGGCTCAATGTCAGCTTACTTCCCGAAGTTACAGATTTACCTTTAAAATCAATGATGATCTTATTTGCTGTATTTTAAATCTCAGGGAACATAAGGTCCGCGCACAATCAGCTGATCACCGGAATCATCTATTTCAAATAAATGGGGAATGCGGCGATACCGGCCATTAATATCCTGGTGGCTATGTACTGCCATTAACAACTTGCCCTGAAATGTTTTGAACAGCATGCCATGGCCGAAATTAGGCGGCGTAATAGGTTCTTTGGCCTGTACCCAGGGCCCGTTTAGCGTACCGCTCGAAGAATAGGCAACACCCTGCGTATAAACGTCATATACCCAGCTTGTCCAGATCATACCCAGGCGCCCGGTTCGGGTACGGAACACATATGGCCCGTCTGTAACTTTATTAGGGCGAACATTCCCGTTTTCATCCTTTTCTCTGCTCCAGGGAGAATCGCTGGCGCGGAATAATACTTTCCCCACTCCCACCGAGCCGCTTAAATCAGGTTTCAGTTCAATTTTCTCGATGGTGCCGTCCCAGTTCTGTAACCATTCGTAACAATATATCATATAAGGTTTCCCGTCTGTGTCCAGCCAAAATGTTCCGTCCAGCGTCGGTTTGTTAGCGGGTAGGTAAGTAGCGTCCTGCATTGGCACATATGGCCCATCGGGCTGATTGCCGACCAAGACATGAGATGCGCGGCGTTCTATCACATTGCCTTTTACGGTATCAATTTTGACGTCGCGATTGGTGAAGGTGGCAAAGTAATAATACTTGCCCTTATATGCATGCAATTCAGCAGCCCAGATCATTGGATGAGGTCCCATCCATGACCGGGGATCGGTTTTGGCAACCTCGAAAGGGCCATCCCACAATTTGAGATCTTTGCTTTTCCAGAGTAAACCGCCGGTACCTGTCATATAGTACATGGCAGTTTTTGCGTCTGCCAGGATACAGGGATCGCTCAACTGAATTGAATCAAGCGGAATACCTTTTCTCAGGGCGTTCGCTCTTTGCTGAGCAAAAGCCGCGACTGGAAAAATCAACAAAAAGTATAAAAAGGAAAAAGACTTTTTCATATCAGTAAAATCTGCCAGCTAATATCGCTTTAGATTGCACACAATCGGTTTATTTTTGTTTTTTTATTTGAATAAGCTTCGTCTACAATGTCGCTCGCAAATTATTTAATGTTATCTCTTATTTTTGATTGATATCCTTAAATTAAAACAAAACCCTTAAAAATGAGAACTGTAACATTCGGTATGAATATTTCCATCGATGGCTATTGCGACCACACTATTTTTAATCCCAGCGAAGATCTTCATGATTATTTCACAGCAATGATGGACGACGTAGACCTGCTTTTTTTCGGCCGTGTCATGTATCAACTCATGTTTCCCTATTGGGCCGATGTCGCAAAAAATCAATCGGGCACGGAAGATCAAAATAGATTTGCCCAAAGGCTTACTTCTATTGATAAAGTTGTTGTTTCACGATCATTAAACAGCGCAGGTGAAAACACGCGGATTGTTCGTGAGAACCCTGCCGAAGAACTCCTGAAACTGAAGCAACAACCAGGAAAAAAAATTTTGATTGACAGTGTAAGCCTGCTTCCTGAATTGATAGCTGCAGGCCTTATCGATGAATTTCGTTTAGTTGTACATCCGGTGATTGTGGGGAGAGGAAGACTGTTACTGAACGTAGGTAGCCTTCAGGAAAATCTTAATTTAAAGTTAGTTGATACCCAAATTTTCAAATCCGGATGTGTGGCGCATCATTACCTTAAACAGTGATTGAAGCGACCCATTGACATTTAAATTTGAACAGACCGCGCATACATATCGTGTATTGCGACCGCATTACGACAGAATTGTCGCGATGCAATATATTACGACAAATATTTACTGATCTGTCGTAATGATATTAAAACTATTTTTCGATTGTGATCACCTAAAGTCAAACCATAAGGTTTCTTTTATCGGCGAATAATTTAACGGTACGTTTTTCTGACTTTGAGGCCCCAGTTTATCTGCCGGTTGAAATTTTGTTCCAATAGCGCTTATGCTATTCAAAAAACCTAATGTCCCTTCAGGGAATGGCGGACTCGTATACTCATTGCTTGAACCCGTCGCTTTCTCAGGCTTTAGCATCTGGAAAAACATTTGCTCATCTTCGCTATAAACTGTGAACGGATGTTGTTTATTTTCAACAGTGACCCAGTAAATATTGGAATGGTAGCCCTTAAATTCGGGATAGTTCCAGCTTTCCCCGGTTACGGTGTTATTGTAGCCCTTGTGCCAAACACCAAATTGCTGGCCTTTGAGCCTATTTTTCCAAACCCGGTACGGACCGCGGCCCTCCCATTTCATTCCGGTTATTTTTTCCTCGGGATAGTTGAACTCAATGCCTGAAAAATCAAACTCGCCTTTTGGGCTATAGCTATAATCTAATTTGGCCGGTTTACCGGGACTCAATGTCCATTTCACATGAAACTGGGGCTCTCCCTCGTATGCCGGCTCAATAATATAATCATCACCCGAAAAATAATGGTTTAGCTTTTTAAGTGTGTACTTTGCGTTTACCAATACAGGTCCGTTTGATATTGATACTTCACTTTTAGCGGTATTCACCTTTTGCAGATAACCCGTTTGAATATCAAAATAGTAACTTAAATCATCAATCTTTACAACCAGGCTCCCGTTCTGTTCAATAGATTCTGTTTTGGATGCTGCCTTATTAGTTGAGCTTTTGAATTTATTTATGGGTAACTTAAGTGGCCAGCTCCAGGTAAAAATCTCTTTATTGAACTGATCAACGGCTGTTACATATAACACATCACTTTTTTGTATGTCCGCCGGTAAATTCAGCTGCAAAAAGCCCCTGGCACCCGGCTCCAGGTTTATATGACCTGCATTTCCTGATGCATTGATCCTGCCTTTCAAGTCGGTCTCATACGGCCGTGCCAACGTTACCAATTTCCAGGTAAAAGCGCATTCACTTAAATTGGTATAGGTATAACGGTTCTCTATTGTTAGCCGCCCATCAAATTTTTCGGGGATATATTTATTTTCAATCACCACCGGCGACCATATTTCTTTGATAGTATAAAAACTTCCTTCTTTTTCACGGTGCGGACCTAATATGCCGTCGGGCGCAGCATTACCCTGTATATCTATTTTTCCGTTTCTATCTGTGCGCGCCACACCCTCGTCATGGAACGACCATAAAAAGCCACCAGCTGTATGTGGATGCTTCATCATCAGGTTCCAGAAATCATCTAATCCCGCTCCGTGCCCCCCATCCTGCAAACCATGCATAAATTCTGTGGGGAAAAACACTTCCTTGCCGTACAGCACTGAATTTTCAACATAATTATAATCTGGATAGTGTTTGGTATCTGTTCCGTTAAATTTTTCCCAGGGATGGATAACCAGTCGTTGCTGCGGATCATATTTCGCATATTCCGTATCCAGATCAGTGTTAAAGCCGCCTTCATTGCCATTATCCCATATTACGATACTGGGATGATTTACATCACGTACCACCAGCTCTTTCACGAGTTTTTTACCAACTTCAGTATCATATTTAGCCTGCCAGCCCGTTAATTCATCCAACACAAAAAGGCCAAGGGAATCACAAACATCCAGAAAATGCTGATCGGGAGGGTAATGAGACATCCTGACGGCATTCATATTCATAGCTTTCATAAGCCTAACATCAAGCAGGCTGATATCCTTGCTTAATGCACGGCCCGATTCGGGCCATTCGCTGTGTCGGCACACGCCCTTAAAAATTACTTTTTTCCCATTCACATAAAAGCCATCGTGCTGTCTTAGTTCTGCAGTACGAAAACCAAATCGTTGTTTTATTCGATGGCTTACCCCTTTATTATCACCAATAGATACCACCAGGTTGTATAAATTTGGAGCCTCGGGGTTCCAGGGTAGGATATTGTTTATCTGCTGTTGCAGGGTTACCTTTTGCTGCCCTGCCTGCACTTTAGCACTAAACGGCAAACCAACCGGCTGCCCGTTAAGTTTTTGTACCTGTGCGGTTATCTTGTTATTGTTATTCGCGTTATTCGCGAATACATCAAGCGTTAATACACCGTTTGCCTTGGCGTTAATGGCAATCCTGTCAATATAAGTATCAGGAACCACCTCCAGGTAAACGGGACGGAAGATACCGCCAAACAGCCAGAAATCAGCTTTACGCTCTGCCTGGTTAACCGACTCATTGGCAGATCTTTTACTTACTGTTACCTCCAGCAGGTTATCGCCGTTATAGTTAAGCAGATTGGTCACATCGTATTTAAACCGATAAAAACCACCTTGATGTATCGGCCCGGCAAGTTGTCCGTTAATTTTAACCTCTGTCTCAGTCATAGAGGCTTCAAAAACTATAAAGACATTTTTGCCTCTTGCCCACGAAGCCGTCTTAAAATGGTATTTGTATTTACCTTGTTCCTCAGGATTTTGTGTGTCTTTATAGTAATTATAAGTACCAAATCCCTGTTGCTCCCAGTTTGACGGAACGGCTATTTTACTCCATGAACCGCTTTTTTGGCCCGTATTGATATAAAAATCCCAGTCGACAGTGTGATCTTTATCCGTCCCCGACAAATATTGATACCGTGTTTCCTGCGCCACGGTTTTTAACACAGTGAAAGGGATTACCAAACAAAGCACCAGCACTGCAGTTAATTGAATCCTGTTATATTTTTTCATCATTATATTTTAAACAGCTGGTTGTTTGCTACCATCATATAGCTTTTAACATGACAAGTCACCTGCAATATTAGCATTACAATCACTTTAATAAAAATTTATTGAAAATACATCAATTGCAGATATTTCTATTGTTATAACCACTTGTAACAAAACAGGATATTATTTATTAAAAAAACTTTATAAAAATTGACGCAACAGCTGCATTAGCCACTATTTTTTAAATACCACCAATGTAAGTTATGCTTCGGCAACGTAAACTAATTACCCCAATAAATTAAACAACAACAAGAGCCGCCTTTGTAAACTCGCGGCTCTTGTTGTTTAATAAACTTTGCTGATTATTAGTGGTTAACCGGCTTGTAAATATGGATATACCCGAAGTAAAAATTAATCCAGTTATCAAACCGGCAAAGACGGGAACGTAAACTGCAATGCTAACACGGTTTTATTTGTATGCTATTGCTGCGCTTGATGGCCCTGCCAACGGAAGCAGTGAGGTTGATTTGAACCCTGCGATATTCGCCCACCTATTAAAATCGGCAAATGTGTAATCAAATCCCGTTCCGGTTTCAATAAGCATATTCAAACTCATCATCATACCAAAAACGTTTTGCTTCCTTTCATCATCTATTATGCCCTCAATAGCTATAAACGCCCCATTGGCGGGCAGAGCATCGTAAGCTTTCCTCATTAATGATATTTTATTTTCTTCATCCCAATCATGCAGGATATTTCCCATTACAACAATATCTGCATTTGGGATTGACATAGTGAAGAAATCGCCGCTTGCAGTTTTTACACGATCTGATAACCCAAATTGCTGTATGGTAGCGCTCGCAATAGGTTCAACTGGTGGCAGGTCAAAACTTGTGCAGTGCATATGGGGATTGTGCTTTGCAACCATAAGTGAAAGCAAGCCGGCCGAACCACCTACATCAATTAGGCTCTTATATTTTGTAAAATCAAATTTTTGAGCAAAGGTCATAAAATTACCCATTTGGATACCGCTCATTGCATTGGTAAATTCCTTTAATTTTTCAGGGTCCTTATATATCAAACCGAAAAAGTCCTCGCTCCTTTTCGCTTCATTTTGCGGAAGGCCGGTAAGCAGCCCCTCGCCCAAATTGCCCCAAAATGCGTATAAACGATTGTTCATCATTTCAAGGATACCGCCAATATATGATGGCTTGTTTTTATCTAAAAATGTATCTGTGTCCAGGGTATTTGAATAAATAGCTGTATCCAAAATACCTTCACGCTTTAAAAAGCCAAAAACGGTTAAAGTATCTAAAAAGTCATAAACATTCCTGTCTGTGCAATTAAGCCTTAAAATATTTTTAACATCTTTGGCTTTCATAGTTTTCTCTTCAGCAAACCTGGTGAATAATTGAAAACTCACTGCCGTCAAAAGAATTTTTGAGGCCCAAAAGCCTGTGCCAATTTTCATAATGTTTTCAGGCGATGCCAGGTTAGTTTGCTGCTCCATTTTTTCTTCTTAGTATGATTCAGTTAGTGAATTGTAAAGATTCCTATTTGCCTATTATCTGCCCAATACGACCGGATGCCAAGATCGAAACGTATTGAACGATCGGTAAAAACTTGTACTGGCTTTAGGATATAAGGTTAAATGACTGGTTGTTTGTAAATTAAATAAATATAAATATTATTCAAAAGAAATCAAATGAGTTCCGGCAGGTTCCTTTTAGAAACTCTCGTATACCAATTTACAACTAAGTCCTTTCAGGCTGGTGAATTGAGAGGCGGCTACGATTTGACAGGAGAACTCAACAAACTATTTTAATAATAAACAGGCGGAGGTCACCAATACTTCTGCGGACATCATTGTTAATAGATCGATAGAAAAGGCGGAAGTTAAATTATGGGATACCACTTTTACGCTCGAGAAGCTTAAATTAGGCATATATGAGCAAATATGTCATTTACAATTTGCAAATTCAGTAGCCGCGGTTTTGTTTTCCATCACCACCGGCTTATGGACAGAATGTTTAATTCCCGGGTATGTAATTAATACCCGGGAATATAGGAGTTATTGCTAAACAAAGCTTATTTATTCTTTAACCTGATCACTTTAAACGAGCGTGGTTCTATGTTCACTTTTAATGTATGGCCATTAACAGTAATAGTACGCTGTACCGGGCTTACCGCATTTGGCTTTTCAAGCGAGTTTTCTGCATTCCCGTTATCACTTTGTAACGTTGTAATCGTGGCCTGCTTTTGATAACCTGCCGAACCGGTAATATTAAAGCTTACATTTTGCGCGCTGGTAGTACTGTTTACAAACTTAATGATCAGCTCATGGGTGTTGTTATCAAGGCAAGCGGTAGCATAACAGCCATCCTGCCCGGCAACCGCGTCATTATTTTGTGTTAGAGGCACAACATCTGTTCCTTTGTTAACGGAGAATAGTTGCTGTACGTAATAGTTTGGCGTTCCGTATGACTTAAGGTTGTCAAACCAGATCAAATCAGGTGTCCACTGCCAGCCCTCAACATGGGCGAACAAAGGGGCGTATGATGCCATGTTAACCACATCGGCATTGCGTTCAAGGCCGGTAATAAAAGCGGCCTCGGCCAAAGCACAATCCCAGTTATTTTTATTGTCCGGACTTCCTGTTGCAACACTTTGGGCGGCATATTCTCCTGCAAATATTTTAGGGCCTTTACGATCGTAATTATCATAACGCCTGGCATTGTCTAAAAACCATTTGGGCGAGCGGTAATAATGCTCATCCAGGATGTCGGCATTTAAACCGCGGAATGTGGTGTTGAGCAGGTCAAACCTTTCGCCGTCAGGATCCGGCCCAACGCTCGATACTATTTTAATACTTGGATATTTATCCTTGATAGCCTTGGTAAAAATTTTCCAGCGTTCAATATATTGTTCGCCCCATTGCTCATTGCCAACCCCCAGCATTTTTAGGTTAAACGGCGCCGGGTGCCCTAAGTCGGTACGTAATTTACCCCACTTTGTACTTGCATCGCCGTTGGCAAACTCAATCAGGTCAAGCGCATCCTGTATATATGGGTCAAGGTCATTTACCGACACCATCTCGGCGGTATTGAACTGACAAGCCATACCGCAATTTAATATTGGCAGCGGCGAAGCGCCAATGTCTTCGGCAGTTAAAAAGTACTCCATGAAACCCAAGCCAAATGTTTGATAATAATCTGGCGTTAGACGGTGTTTAAATTCGGTGTTCCAGCGATTGATAATATTTTCGCGCTTATCAATATCACCTATACTTTTTTTCCATTGATAACGGTTACTCAATTCACGTCCCTCTACAATACAGCCACCCGGAAAGCGTAAAAAGCCGGGCTTCAGGTCCGCCAGTTTTTGCACCAGATCGGCGCGTAAACCACCGGGGCGATTTTTCCAGGTATGCTCCGGAAATAACGAGATCATGTCCATATCAATAATACCTTTGCCACTTAGCCAAACATATAACTGTGCCTTTTGCACAGTGGCAGCAGATTTAAATTTTACGCTGTATCTTTTCCACTCTTTATCGGTTGGCAGCAACTCGGCCTTACCTATAATTGCACCATCAGTACCGCGCAGCTCCACAGATAACTTTACATTGTTGTCAGATTCCTGCTTGGCAAATAAAGAAAAACTGTACTCCTCGCCCTCTTTAACACCCATGCCTCTGAAACCTTCATTTGACAGGCCATAACCATCGTCTGATTTTACATTTACCTTTATGTAATGTGGGTTTTCAGGTCGTTCTGCGCTACGGTTAATTACTTCAATGGCGCCTGTTCCTCCGTCCTTTTTCTGTATTTTCCATGCAGCTAACGGCATGGCAAATTCAAACGAACGGTTCTTTATAAGTTCAGCATATACGCCGCCATCTGCAGCCATGTTAATATCCTCAAAAAATATCCCGTACATGGTAGGCTGAATGTGTGCCTTAACCTGGTTGGCGGCAATCGTGTAAGTTTTGGTATTGCTTGAATTTTGACCATGTGCCGGTATAAGTGCACCGGCTGCACAAATTGTTAAAAAAGCTTTTTTGATCATCTTTAGTTTATTTGGTAGCTAAAGCTAACTAATTCAACCAATATCTGTCAAATTAATTGTTAAAATAACAATTAATTTTTTTCTTGGCGTATATCACCTTGGTTCTCAAATTGGTTATCTCTGACCATTTTCATCCTTTAATAACTTAAATTTCTGATCAAATAAGAGATGTTGTTAGATCATGCTGTACCCACCAGAAATATAAACCAGGCTGATGAATATAATCGGTTGGGAGACACATATGAAGAATATCAAATAAATCGGTGATGGTTTTCGGCAAGGCCTGATATGATAGATGACGGGACTTTTTTGTTGAACAACAACTCCCGGCTAAAAAATACATGCCGTCAAAATTTGAACGGCATGTCACGAAGATTTTTCCGAAAGTTTTTCAAAATCATACTTGTCTTTAACAAAAAATTGAAGATACCGGCCCTTTACCCGCGAAGCTTTAAGTTCTTTATATGCCTTTTCGGGCACATTTTTATACAAATAGGTCTGACCGGAAACATAGGTGACCCTTAACGTACCCGTTTGCGTGTCATAATCCATATTGCTGATCACAGTCGAGGGCATAATTAAGGCGTTTGTCTCCCTTGCGCTTGTTTGCTAAATTTGGCGGGTCGTTTTAGCCTGGTGGCAATGGCGATGCCTTCGTTTGCACCGCCCTCCAATAATTCATTGAAGTTTCCACCGCTTTCCTCAGTTCTTTTGGCTGATTCTTGTAGCCGGGCGGATAATTTAGTTGTACTACGGAATAATGCTATTTTTTATTCTTTATCTCTTTTTCTATTTTACTACGCTGATTACCGGTTGATTTTTTGGCGTCTCTAACTTCGGCTGCACTGCTTCCGGTTTTGCGCGCTTCGTATTTAATTTCATGCGGTTGATTCGATACTGAATTCTTTTCCACTTTTGATCCTCTTGTTGCCATAAGTTTTTGTTTTTAACATATAACAATTGTTCTGGCTCCAGGTTTTAACCGCCTAAAAATTGTAGAGGGGTTGAATATATCACAGTTCAACTCGCGTCTTTGTATTGACCATTAACAGATCAACCGAAAGCGCACCTGCACCTGTGATCATTAGCGATAATAAACAAGCGATATACAACAGGTTTATTTCATAACCCGGTGGGCCAAATAATGGTCCGGCTGGTGTTAAGCCGATGGTTTTAATGGAGCTGAATCCATAATGGATATTTACTGTGAGCATGGCCACCAGCATACTGATGATCAATGGAATGGATACCCAGCGTGTAAAAAGACCGATCAATATTAAAAACCCGCCGATCAGTTCTGTATAAGGGGCCACAATGGACATCAGATGAGGCATCGGTACTCCTGTTTGTATAAGCAGTTTTTCAAAGCCTGCAGTTCCACGGCTTATCTTAGCCCATCCATGTGCCATAAAGCCAAAACCGACGATCAGCCTTAAACACAAAGGTGACCAGTACATATAATTATTTTTCATATAGTTATTTAACAGGTTTGTTGCCCGTTAGTCGCAATACACAGCTAACCCTTACAAAAAGAACGATTTTTTTATAACTCTATTTTTCATGATTGTAATGCCGGCTAACTGGCCTTATCTGCACTCAAAAAAACAGTGTTAGATAACTTTTTCACTATAAATAACTTTTCAAGTGACATTTTTCTCCTTTTGGCGTCGCCTTATTAGGATGCTACCTCGTATCTGTTATATTTGTTAATAAACATTAACTGAAAGCCTCAACTCATGAACAGCATGTATGTACTTTTACCTAAAAACTTGATAAAATTCCTTGCTATTCTCATTATGGCTTTTACAGGTCATTTATCATTTGGCCAATCAAGGTACAACCCTTCTGAATTGTTTCCGGCTCTGCCGCTTTTACCCCCGGGTAACGAATACAGAACAGCCACCGGAGAGCCAGGACCCGCATATTGGCAAAACCAGTCAGATTATGTGATCGATGTGTCACTGGATGATAAGCAAAATCTGATAAAAGGAACCGCTACTATAACTTATACAAACAACAGCCCTGAAGCGCTTTCTTCTTTATGGTTGCAACTGGAGCAAAATGTTTATAGAAAAGATTCGAAAGGAATACTTACGGGATTGTTTCTTTACAAAGATCCTGACAAACAGGTGGCAGACGGTGGATTTGAAATTGAGTCAATAAAGCTTGCCGGTAACAACGCCGCAGATATTACTTATCACACGTATGATACAAGAATGGAGCTGAAGTTGTCAGAACCATTGAAAAGCGGGCAAAAATTAACTTTCAGCATACAGTACCGTTATCATTTTCCGGTAAACTATAAGAATGCCGACTTCCAGGTTAACAGGACAGACTTAATGCCCTCTAAAAATGGTGGTATTTACGCTGTTGCACAATGGTACCCCAGAATGTGTGTGTTAGATGATGTAGAGGGTTGGAATACGCTGCCATATCTTGGAAATGGAGAGTTTTATCTTGACTTTGGCAATTTTAACGTAAACATTACGCTCCCTTCATCCTATATTGTTGAAGCATCCGGTGATTTGCTGAATCCGGAGGAAGTTTTAACTCCCGCTCAACTTAAGCGATGGCAATCGGCAAAAGAAAGTTCAGAACCTGTATTTATAAGGTCGGCAAAAGAGGTTACAAAGGCTTCGTCCAGGCCGGTAGCCCCAATGTGCACCTGGAAGTTTAAGATGGATAATACAAGAGATTTTGCGTGGACGGCTTCAAAATCATTCATATGGGAGGCTTTGAGCTTTAACCTGAACAATGGCAAACGTGTTATGGGTTGCTCATTGTATCCGGTAGAATCGCAAAAGCGCAACAGCTGGATGAGATCTTCGGAATATATTAAGTTTACTTTGCAACATTTTTCCGAAAAATGGTTTACCTATCCTTTTAATAAAGCCGTTAATGTTGCATCCAACCTTGATGGTATGGAATACCCTGGCATGGTATTTTGTTCTGCAAGAGATACCGGAAATATGTATTGGGCTGTGGTAAATCATGAACTTGGCCATACCTGGTTTCCGATGACTGTTGGCAGCAATGAACGTAAATATGCCTGGATGGACGAGGGTTTTAACCTTTTTATCGATAACATAGCAACCAGGGCATTTAATAAGGGTGAGTTTATTGGTTATGCGGAAATTGATGTGCCTGTTACTAATCTTTTTGCCGACACGTTACGTCCTATTCTCAGCCGCCCGGACGCTATGCCTGGCAACCAGGTATATACCGTTGAATATCAAAAAGTAGCTTATCTGTTAACGCTATTACGCAACCATATCCTGGGCCCCGACCGGTTTGACAACGCTTTTAGAAGGTATATCCGCGACTGGGCGTACAAACATCCCACTCCCTGGGATTTTTTTAGGAGCATTAACAGTTCAGCAGGAGAAGACCTGACCTGGTTTTGGAAATCAATGTTTTTGGAAAACTTCAAACTCGATCAAAGCATTGCAAAAGTTGATAACTCTACAAAGAACAGGCCCCTTATAACTATTGAAAATATGGAAAAAGCTGCAATGCCGCTCATTGTTGAAATAACTTATGCCAGTGGTTCAAAGGAACAACGCACTTTTCCTGTTGAGATATGGGAGTATACGCATTCTTACACTTTTGCTGCCAATAAAAAGGACGCCATTTCCAAAGTTGTTATTGACCCCAAACAAGTTTACCCTGATATTAATAAGGTAAATAATGTTTATGAGTTAAAAAAATAACTACCAAATCCATATCAACATAGCAGGGTAATCCAACTCGTTTTACTCATTGCATCTCTAATTTCCCTCGGCTGATTTAAAATGAGGACCAGGAATGCAAACACAATACTGTTAAATCAGTTTATAAGGTATGAGTAACAGATTATTGGCGGGGAAAACAATCGTCATCACCGGAGCCTCAAGCGGCGCTGGTCGTGCCGCAGCATTAGAGTTTGCGCGACACAATGTCGCATTGGTTTTGGCAGCAAGAAATGAGACCGCGTTGGAAGAGCTGGCAGCTGAATGTGGTATTATAGGTTCAGATGTTTTAGTTGTGGCTGCAGACGTGACAGATGCAAAAGCTATGATCAATCTGGCTAATGCAGCAAATGATTGGCGGGGGCAAATTGATGTCTGGATCAATAATGCGGGAGTGCTTGCCGCGGGAGATTTTGACAAAACCCCAATAGAAGTGCATACCCAGGTGATTGAAACCAATTTACTTGGTTATATTAATGGCGCCCATGCAGTTATGCCCATTTTTAAAAAACAACGGAAAGGCATTCTTATAAACAATATATCTATTGGTGGTTATCTCCCTGTGCCGTATGGAACCGGTTATACAGCCAGTAAATTTGGATTACGCGGATTTTCTGAAGCGCTAAAAGCAGAGTTAACCGGTTGGCCGGATATTTATATCTGTGACCTTTTCCCGGCATTTTTGGATACGCCGGGAATACTCCACGCCGCAAATTATACAGAAAAGGAATTAAAGCCTGCACCACCGGTTTATGACCCCAGGCGTCTGGCACTGGCAATGGTACAGGTTGCGTTAAACCCCAAATCAAATACTTATGTAGGCAGCACTTCTATTTTATTAAAACTGGCACATGCCGTATTTCCCGAAATAACCACCAAACTAACCGGTTCCGTGATCCGCTACTATTTAAAAACCGCCAATCCCATAGCTTCAACCAACGGTAACCTTTTTAATACCGTTCCGTACGGAATGAGCACAAACGGCGGATTTGGGTTGCCGGGTAAACCCAAAGCTCATCGCAAATATATTGCAGCCGGGTTGTTACTGAGTTTTGCAGCAGGGCTTTACCTTACCAGTTTCAAAAAATAATTATTCAGGAGGCCACAGAAACTTTTAACGATGACAGTTCTATCAAGGCAGTCATACTCTCCAGGTTTTCCAGATCTTTTACTGTGTTGATCAGCCGCGTTTGCAAATCGGGATCGATAACGCCTGATGAAAGACGGAGGAATTTTTGTATAGTATGCTCCCAACTAAACGGCCGGGTAAAAAAGCCATAATAATCCTCTTGGCAACCCCTCCAATCAATGGCACTCTACAAGGCCCGCCCTCGCCTATCGTTTGCAGTTGTTTTATAAGTTTATGAATTGCCGGTTTTGCGCTCGCGTATATCATCGAGCAATAGAATCTAACAAATGCTTTTTCAGCTGATCAACATTTTCTTTACCAATGTCTTCATAGGTAGCATTTAAAGCAAACCTGGCAATTTGTCTGTTTTGCAAATCCTTTTCCATAATAATCCGTTTTTAGCTGATTTCAACCTTTTGCAAATCCATGCGCGGCGGCCCTGTAAGTACTTGTCCATTTATATTAAACCGGCCACCGTGGCAAGGGCAGTCCCAGCTTTTTTCGGCTGCATTAAAATTGACGATACATTTTGTGTGGGTACAAACCGGGTTTAGGGCGTGTACCTTCCCCGCTGCATCTTTATAGATGGCCAGCTTTTGATCATGATATTCAACAATTTTGCCGCTATCTGCAGGTATTTCATTTAGTGAAGCAATGTCCTGGGCAAAAATCCTATCAGCTACAAAATGATAAGCAACATCAGCGTTTTCCTTGATGAAATCCACAAAACCCGCAATCGGCTTTACCCGGGACGGACTAAAAAGACCGGCATAAACAGTATCCTTGCCAATTATAATATCAGTTAATGTTTTAGCAGCGAGCGTTCCAAACATCATTCCATTCCCATTATACCCTGTGGCCATATAAATTCGGCTATCCCCACCGGGTAACTGACCTATATACGGCAATCCATCTGCCGGTATATAATACTGTGATGACCATTTGTATGGCACCGACGCGATGTTATAATATTTAGCTACATACGCTTCTAAATTCCTGAATGCTGCTTCAGGATCATCGTGACCCGTTTTATGATCTTCGCCCCCAACCAATAAATAATCATTGCCGTTTATTCTGTGTGTTCTGAAATAATGATATGGCTCTTTCATATCATAGGCAAGACTTTCAGGATAGTTCTCATCTTCGAGCCGTATCCCAAGTACATAACTACGATATGGCGCACATTTAAAATCGAGTAAATTAACGCCGGGTGGAATATGTGTTGCATAAATTATATTCCTGGCCTTGATCTGGATTTGATCGCCCTTGGCTGTATGAACATCATTCTCAAACGTAGTTTCACGAATGAAGGTTTGTTCCAATAGAATGCCTCCTGCCTTAACAAATTCTTTTGCAAGCGAGTTAATGTATTTAAGCGGATGAAACTGACCCTGGTTTTTAAACACAATAGCTTTTTGAAACGGAATAACCACACCATTTTTAACTGTAGACACCACGTCGACACCAGCCTTCTTTGATGATTCCAGAATTTCGTCCAGTTGTTTGCTTTCATCATCATTTTCAGAAAACAGATAGGCATCCTTATATTCCAGGTCGCAGTCAATATTATATTCCTTTACAAAACCGGCGATGATATCAAAAGCTTCCTTACCGCCTCTTGCAACTAATTTAGCTTCATCTTCACCAAAATCCTTTTCAATTTCGGGGTATGTGGCATCAAAAAAAGTATTTAAATGCGCGCTTGTGCCACCAGTGGTTCCATTCCCAACGTGGCGGGCTTCAGCAACAACAACGGTCTTCCCTTGCTTTTGAAGCATTAAGGCAGCTGTGACGCCGGTAATACCCGCTCCAATAACCAACACGTCATAAATTGATGCAGCAGATGGTTGCCCGCCCTTTACATCGGCTAAGGCGTCTTCCTGCCATAAACTTTTTGTCAAACTGTCCCTGCCAGCGTTCGTAGTTGTTTGTAATGAAATATCACTCATGCTATCACTAATTAATAACTTCTAAAAAATTAACTTAAATTTTAATTAAACAACATAATTCACAAGCAAAAGTTCGAAATACTTTCAAGTTATAAATGGCCTCGTAATGACAAGGTCCACCCTTAATAAAAAATGATCAATTAATATAAATGTCATTTAGATTAATTATTTTTCATAAAACTATAATTTATTCTCAATGTTATTCCTAAACATCAATCCATAAATTATGAAAGCAGCAGTATTTCACAAACCAGGCGATATCAGTTATGATACTGTAGCCGATCCCCGTATTGAAGATCCGCGGGATGTTATTTTAAAGGTTACCTCCACAGCTATTTGCGGCTCTGATCTGCACATTTTAAGCGGCGCGGTACCTCAACCTACGGATATGATTATGGGTCATGAATTTATGGGTATTGTGGAAGAGGTTGGCGCTGAGGTAAGGAACTTAAAACCCGGCGATCGTGTAGTAGTACCGTTTCCAATAGCCTGCGGGCATTGTTTTTTTTGTCAGCACGAGGCATCTCCTCACTGTGAAAATTCCAATTATAAAAAATACGGCCCCGAAGGGGGAATAATGGATCAAAAAGGTGGTGCACTGTATGGTTATACTGATCTGTATGGTGGTTATTCCGGCGGACAAGCAGAATATGTGAGGGTACCTTACGCGGATATAAGCCCGCGTATTGTACCTGATGTAATGACCGATGAACAGGTGCTGTTCTTAACTGACATCTTCCCTACGGGATGGTCGGCTATTGATTGGGCACAGTTAAAGGGTGGCGAAGTTGTTGCTATTTTCGGATCGGGCCCCGTTGGATTGATGGCGCAAAAAGCTGCGTGGATCAACGGAGCGAGCCGCGTTATAGCTATCGACCCGTTAAATTATCGTTTGCAAAAGGCCCGGATGGTTAATAAGGTTGATACGCTTAATCCGCACGAAGTTGATGTAATCAACACCATACGCGAAATGACCAACGGCCGCGGGGCCGACGTGTGCGTTGATGCTGTAGGCTTTGAGCCCGAGCGTAACTTTATGGATAAAGTAAAAGCAACCTTTAATTTTGAAAAGGGCAGTATTAAAGTTTTGGAAATGGCTTTTTCAGCTGTGCGAAGAGGTGGTACCGTCAGCATTGTGGGAGTATATGGTTCACCTTATGATAATTTTCCGTTGTATCAAATATTTGATAAAGGACTAACCATAAAACAAGGGCAGGCACCGGTTATCAATTACATTGACCACCTGATAAATCTGGTTAAGGAAGAAAGGGTGGTGTTGGACGACATCATAAGCCATGTTCTGCCTTTAAGCGAAGTATCGCATGGTTATGAAATATTCCAGAAGAAAGAGGACGATTGCGTTAAAATTGTATTGAAGCCATAATCCGCTTACCGGATAAACCAATTTAAAACATCAAAATTTATTAATTATGCTAAACAATCAAAAAACCGCCCTGATCACCGGCGCTACCAGTGGTATAGGCCTGGAACTGGCGAAGTTATTTGCCCAGGATAATTATAATCTTGTTATTGTTGCAAGAAATCAAAATGATTTAAATGATACAGCTAATGAGTTAAAAATAAAAAATGGAAGCATAACGATAACTCCCATATCAAAAGACCTTTTTAACCCTGGCGACGCTTTTGCTCTTTGCGATGAAATAAAGGCAAAAGGAATAATTATTGACGTATTAGTAAACGACGCAGGACAAGGTGTTTACGGTGAATTTAAAGATACCGATATTGAACGGGAATTAGGCATTATAAACCTTAACATATCCTCATTGGTTATTTTAACCAAACACTTTGTAAAAGAAATGGCAGGCCGCGGAGAAGGCAAAATTTTAAACCTCGCATCTATTGCCAGTAAACTGCCGGGCCCATGGCAATCGGTATATCATGGAACAAAAGCTTTTGTGCTCTCATTCAGCGAAGCTATCCGTGAGGAGTTAAAAGATTCAGGAGTTACCGTTACAGCATTACTGCCAGGGCCAACAGATACTGACTTTTTTAATAAAGCAGGTATGCAGAACAGCAAAATATTACAGGATAAAGAAGCCCTCAGCAACCCGGCCGAGGTGGCAAAAGATGGCTACGACGCATTAATGGCCGGAGATGATAAAATAATATCGGGCTTTAAAAATAAAGTACAGGTAAACATAAGTAATGTAACTCCTGATAGCAGTGTTGCTCATATGCTTTATGAACAGCAAAAACCGGTAGAGCAGGAATTACGGAATAATGACGAAGATAAATAACAGGTAATCATCAACTTGAACACTTTATTTATCGCGACAAGTTCTTAATGATCAATACCGTTCTGCAGCGGTTTATCAATGTTTCACTTTATAAAATTTAGCAGCGAACAGAAAAATAACCACGTAACATATAATAGGCAGATAATAGGCTTTCGCAACGTCATGATTAGCAATTAGTCCCATAATAAGCGGAAAAAATGCACCGCCAACAACCCCCATTGATATGAATGAAGATGCCTGTTGAGTATGGCCGCCCAAATTCTTTAACCCCAGGCTAAAAATGGTGGGGAACATGATGCTGAAGAAAAAGTTGACCATCATTAGGGCAATATAGGAAGGCCATCCTAAGCCCTGTGCTACTATAATGCACATGATAATATTGCCCAGGGCAAATGCGGCCAGCAACTTATTTGGTGCAATGAACCGCATCAGAAAAGTACCCACAAAACGCCCTAACGCCATCATGGCCATGAATATGCTCATGTAACTTACGGCTGTAGCATTACTTAAACCCATTACATCATGCCCGTAATTGATAAAAAAGGCCCAGGTACCGCCCTGTGCGGCCACGTTAAAAAACTGAGCCGCAACAGCCCAAACAAAATGCTTGTGTTGAATTAATTTTTTTGCCGGAGCAAGGTCCACATTAACAGCATCCGGATCAACAGTGGCTGGTTTAACATGCGGATCTGTGAGCGCTGGTATCTTTAAGAACACAAAGGCCAATGCGATGAACAGGATGACACAACCAATGCCTATATAAAGTGATTTAACCGATGTAAGGTCTGTGGAATTTTCAGCACCGACACGAAAAAGAAAATACGAACCAATTGCCGGACCAATAATGGTGCCCACAGCATTAAACGTTTGTGAAAAATTGAGGCGCTGATCACTGGTACGCTGATCGCCCAGGGCTGCCGCAAACGGGTGGGCTACGGTTTCGAGCGTGGCCATACCGCAACCCATCACAAATAAAGCTATACGGAAAAAGTTAAATGAGGCGGCGTTTGAGGCGGGAACAAACAAAAATACGCCTGCGGCAAATAGCAGAAGTCCTAACAGCACCCCTGGCTTATAGCCAAACTTTTTAAGGAAATAACCCGCCGGTATGCTCATGATAAAATAAGCTCCGAACACGGAAAACTGAATAAGACCAGATTTTGATTTGGATAGATTTAATACGGTTTGAAAATGCTTATTAAGTACATCGCTCATTGACAGCAGCAGCCCCCACATCAGGAAAAGGGAAGTAACAAAAATTAAGGGAATAATAAATTTCTTCTCAGTAAAGGCTGCTTTGGTCGTCATGTTTTTTTTTATAATTGGTTATGGTACAAATAAAGTAATCTAAAACGTTTTAAGTAAAATTATAAAAAAATATTTACTCCAACGTTGGAGTAGCGCAGGTGTGAAAATAAAATTTATTTGGCTTTTAAAGAGTTACGGACATGAAGGATTGCAGGTACAACTATCTGCTTTTTTATCCGGCTACTTGTTTGATCATCTATCTGTTCAAGAAGCAGATTTACCAACTGCTCAGACATCTGTGCAACAGGTTGTGCCACCGCGGTGATGCTTGGGGTAAATAATTTAAAAACGGCATGGTCATCAAAAGAAACTACACCCATATCCTGAGGAATTGCTATACCCAGTTCGTTAAGCACTTCCAGACCTTTCAATGTAAGATAACTCGTTCCAAAAAACAATGCGTCAAGCTGGGGATTTGATTTTACCAGTTCCATTATTTCATTAAAAGCATCCTGTTCTACTTTTGAATACAATATCTTTTTAACATGCGACTGGGCTTTCAGCCCATAATCATTCAACGCTTTCAAGTAACCCGATAAACGATCAGCCATTTGTGTTTGGCTGGAGTCGAGTGTTATAAATGCAATATTTTTATAATGCCGATCAATAAGTAATTCGACTACTTTGTAAGCGCTCTCAAAATTATCAATAACTACCTGATCAGTACTGATGGTTTCATAAAAACGGTCAAACAGTACTAAAGGGACGTTTTCGCTTAATAAACTCTTAATATCCTTCTCCAGGTTTTCAGATGGCGCTATAATGAATCCGTCAACATGCCTGTCTTTAAAGAGATTAATAAGTTCCCTGGTTTTCCCTGGTTCATTTTTAGTACTGCCATAAATTATCTTATAACCCCGTAAGTTGGCCTGTTCTTCAACAAAAGCTGCAACCGACGAAAAAAAAGGATCGGCAATGTTTTCAATAAGCAGACATATGATCTTGGTTTTACCTGTCCGGAGGCTTTTGGCCAATAAATTAGGTTTATATCCAACTTCCTCAGCATGTTTTAAAACCTTTTCGGCAAGTGCATCCCTCAATCCAACTTCTTTTGCTTTACCATTCAAAATCAATGAAACAGTGGTGATAGAAATATTGAGCTGCGCTGCGATATCTTTGATCGAAACCTTTTTTTTCATTTGATTAAATTATGCAAATAAGTAGTTTAAGTACAGTTAAAATACAGTAACACCGCCCAGGACTTGCTTTAACGCCCGGCTTAAATATTAATTTAAACCGGTTTCGTAATAAAGCCCTATCAGGTTGGCTGTATCATGCGATATAGTCAATACAGAGTATATTCAAATGTATTGCAGTAAACTAAGTTTATCAAACATTCGCTGGTTTATTTGCTACATCGTTGAAGCCGGGGATCTAAGGGTGCCGCTGTTTAATTATCAATTGGCCATTTTATTTACAAAGCTTAGTGTAAGATTGCTTACAGCGGCAAAAAAAACGCCCATCAGTTAAGATGAGCGCAATAATTCCCTTTTGATCAGGATAATTTAACTTATGTCCTATCAGGTGAAAATTCTTTAATGTCTATAGTAGTTGGTTCCCCGTTAACAATTTCACTTACGAGTAAGCCCGTTGCCGCACCTAAACTTAGGCCCATCATGCCATGCCCTGTGGCTACAATAAGATTGCCATACTGTTTAGTGCGCCCTATATAAGGCAAACCATCGGCAGATGAAGGCCTGAAACCAAACCAGATATCTTTTTGTTCGGGAATAGCGGGCTTTAATGCGGGAAAGTATTTAGGCACAGATTCAACAATTCCTTTTACGCGGTTCATGTTAATACGGTCATTGATCTTGTCAAGTTCCATAGTGCCGCCGTAGCGTAAGCCGCCGTTCATTGGGGTAATTGCAACCCTGGCTTCGGCCAGCAATGCCGGGATGTGCATGGTTCCGCTATCATCCTTTACGTTAAAAGAGTAGCCTTTACCCGGCATAAGCAGGATCTTTATGCCCAAAAGCCTGCCAATGGCCGGCGACCATGAGCCGCCCGCTATGATATACTCATCAGCTTTAAACTCCTCATTAAAGGACAATACCCTGCTTACTTTACCCGCTGCGGTTTCAATTTTGGTAACTTCTGTATTGGTAATTAATTTTACACCGGCAGCTTTCAGGTATTTTATTAAAGCAGCCATTAATTTATTGGGCGACAGATGTGCATCACAACGATAGTGTACCGCGCCTAATACATCCAGCTCAAGTTTTGGTTGCAGTTTCTTACACTCGACGGCGTTAAGCACTGCCATATCCAAACCAAGCTCCCTGCCCTTTTCAGCCATGTGTATTTCTTCTTCGCCGGCCTTTTCGGTTTTATAAAACATCAGGATACCCTTTTCCACCAGATCAAAGTCAAGGCCGGGTTCTTTGCTTAAGTCCTCATAAAGCTTTTTACTAAGCATAGAAAGTTCCGTTAGGGGCACTGCCGATTTTTCGACGTGCGCGGCGTTTGCTTTCTTTAAAAACTTAAGTCCCCAGGTTATTAGTTCGGGGTTTAAAGATGGTTTTACATAAAAAGGGCTTTTGCTGTTAAACATCCACCTGATGCCCTGTGTTACCATTCCCGGCGTTGCCAGCGGTACAAAATGACTTGGCACTATCATACCGGCGTTTCCATATGAGCAACTGTCTGTCATATCGCCTTTATCAAGTACAGTAACCTGATGCCCCGCTTTTTGTAAATAATATGCAGAACTAAGCCCTACTATCCCACCTCCTATTATGAGCACATTTGCCATTCTTGTAGCGTTTAGCTTAAGATAGAAATCCGAAATCTTTTTATTTATAAAATTATAATGCGACTTCGCTTAATTTTCCCCAGCTGCCTACAGGCAATTCAGGTCTTGTAGCAAGCGCATCGTTTATGATCTTTTGAACTTTTTCACGCTCGGCACCAATTAGCGGCAAACGCGGAGCACGTACATTTTCGGTCCCAATGCCGGTGGCAACTTCGGCTAGTTTAATATATTGTACCAGTTTGGGATGGATATCCAGTTCAAGCACCGGTAAAAACCAACGGTAAATAGCCAAAGCTTCATCATATCTTTTTGCTTTTACCAGGCGATAAATAGCCACAGTTTCTTTAGGGAATGCGTCAACCAAACCGGCTACCCAACCATGCGCTCCCATAACAAGGCTTTCCATGGCCAGCGGATCAACACCAGTTAATATCTTAAACCTTTCGCCAAAACGATTGAACATACGGGTAACATTTGATACGTCGCGGGTTGACTCTTTAACCGCCTGTATATTGTCATAAGAGGCAAGTTGTTCAAACATATCTAATGTAACCTCTACTTTATAATCAACAGGGTTGTTATAGATCATGATCGGCAGTTCGGTACTCGTAGCGATAGTAGTGAAATAGGTAATGGTTTCACGGGCTTCGCTATTGTAACGCATTGGGGGCAACAGCATCAAACCATCGGCACCTTTATCAAATGCTTTTTGGGCACAGTTAACAGCAGCTTTTGTAGTTTGTTCGGCTATGTTCAATATAACGGGAACTTTTCCTTTAACAAATTCCACCGTGTGAGCAAGCAGCGCGAATTTTTCGTCGTCGCTTAAAACACTCGCTTCGCCCAGGGAGCCGCCTAATATAAATCCGTCAACGCCGGCTTCAAGCTGGGCATTTAAGTTTATATCAAAGGCTTCAAAGTCAAGTTCATCGTTATTTGTAAATTTAGTGGTTACCGCTGGCAGTACACCTTTCCAATCAAAAGTTATCATTCTATAATATTTTTCACAAAACTAAAATAGTCCTAAGTAAATTTAAACCAATAATTTAGCAGACATTAACCGTATTTTATCAAATTGCAATAATATATAGCGTCTTATTACAAGTATTCATTAATTATCTTTAATGCTAACCGTCATATATTAACCGTTAAAACAGTATAAACGCTATAGCAAGGGTTATAAAAACATTAAAGGTTTGCGCAATCAGGAATGCATACAACGGTTTCTTGCTGTTCTTGTTAAAAAGATCGGCAAAATTGGTTTCCAGCCCGATACTTGTAAACGCCAGCGCAAACCACAGGCCCTGTAAGCTCTTTAAACTATCTTTAACCGTTGCAGCGCCGGTTGGCGACAAAAAGAACGAGAACAACAGTGAAGCACCGATAAAACCAAGCACGAATTTGGGGAAACGCTCCCAGATCACTTTCAAAGTTGGCTTGGTATCTTTGTCTTGTGCCGAGGGGTGTTTGGTATATGTCCAGTAAATGGAAATGGCGAATGCGGCAAGGCCCAGCAAAACGTTTTGTGAAAATTTCACAATAGTACTGATCTTTAAAGCCGTTTCGCCCACCAGTGACCCTGACGCAACCACTGCACCCGTGGTGTCAATGCTTCCGCCCAGCCAGGCACCTGTAACAGCCTGCGAAAAGTTAAAATAATGCGCTATAACAGGCATAAATATCATCATAGGAATGGCGGTAATCAGCACCATCGAAATTACATAAGATAGTTTTTTTGAATCACCTTTGATAGCTCCAGCCGTGGCAATGGCTGCTGATACGCCGCAAATGGATACCGCACTCGAAATCATCATGGCTATTTCATCGTCAACCTTTAGCTTTTTGCATACCCAATAAGCAAAGTACCATACTGATGTTACCACAAGTAAAGCCTGGATGAGCCCCAATGACCCGGCTTTTAATATATCTCCAAAAATAACGCCGGTGCCTAAAAGCACCAAGCCTATTTTCACAAACAATTCGGTTGAAAGAGATGATTTGAGCCACTCGGGCAGCTTGATAAAATTGCTGATCAGCAAGCCTAAAACAAGGCTGAATATGACCGCCTCAAGGTTTAAGGTTTTTGCCTGGCTGCTGCCGGCCAATACCAAAGCAAAAATTGTAACCAGATAAACCAATGGAAAGCCAAATGCATAATTTTTAATTGACTTACCGGTAATAAATGCGCCGATGCCCCCAATAATAAACACAAAAACAAACTGGATAAATATTTTAGTCAGGTTGGTAGTGCCGAGGACTGTTCCTGTTAATTCTGTACTATTTTTCCACCCGAATGCAGGAATTGGTAAAAGCAGGCCGGCTAATGAAAGAATGATGATCAATGAACCCAAAATAACCACTGCCCAATCTTCGTGCAGTGTTAGTTTGTTTTTAGCAGTTGACATAAGTGAAGGTTTATAATCTGATAATTTGTTATGATTTTATATGATGTTAAAAACATCTTTTAATGCACGTTTAGCCGAATGATAACCACACATGCCGTGTACCCCGCCTCCTGGCGGTGTGGACGACGAACAAATATAGATGCCTTTTGCCGAGGTGCGGTAAGGCGAAAGCCGCAATACCGGCCGGGTAAATAACTGCCCGATATCGATTACCCCACCGTTAATATCTCCTCCAATGTAATTGGGGTTATAGCTTTCCAGTTGTTGTGTATTAAAAGTATGCCTGCCAATAATATGTTCACGAAATCCCGGAGCAAAGCGCTCAACCTGCTTTTCAATAATATCGGTCATATCTTTAGTTGAGCCACTGGGAACGTGGCAGTAAGCCCAGGCGGTATGCTTGCCTTCGGGCGCACGGGTATTATCAAAAAGGCTTTGCTGCGACAGCAGCACAAACGGCTTCTCGGGGTGTAGCCCATTCCATACCTGTTGCTCGCCGGTAACAATTTCCTTTAATGTACCACCTATGTGTACTGTTCCCGCTTTTCGTACGTCTTCGGCTTTAAAAGGAATGGCTCCGTCAAGTGCCCAGTCAATCTTAAAAACACCCGCGCCATAACGATAACGCCTCAACTGCCATTTATATAACGATGAAAATTTGAATCCGGCAATCTGCATCAATTGTTTGGGTGTAACATCAAACAAAACAGTATGTGCTGATGGTAACTGATCAAAGGAATTGATAAAGGTGTTCGTTTCTATCTTACCTCCTATAGATGTGAAATATGATGCCAGTGCTTCTGCTATTTTAATGGAACCGCCTTTGGGTATAGGCCAGCCTTTCAGGTGGCCGTTGGCCATTAAAACCAAAGCAATTGCCGATGTTGCCAGATTGGTAAGTGGTTGTATACCATGCGCCGCCATCCCTGCTAAAAGACCTTTGGCTTTCTCAGTTTTAAACCGCTTGGCTAAGAAGGTTGCCGGTGTTAAAGCATCCAATCCAAAAACAGCCAAATCAAGCGGATGCTTTGGGTAGGTTAACGGACCTAATAAATCAGGGGCCAAACCAGGCCAGGATTTTGCCAGATGTGCCATCAGCTTTAAATAAGCATCTCTATCCTCTCCCAAAAGCTCAGCAGTTTCAATGACGGATTTTTTGAGCACCGCCGCTGTCCCTGTATCAAATGGATGTGCCGCTGCCACTTCCGGGTAAATATATTCCAGACCATGCGCGTGCAAGGGCAGCGTTTCAAAAAACGGCGAACCCGCAGCCAGTGGATGGACGGCAGAGCATACGTCATGCTTAAAACCGGGCAGCGTAAGTTCTTCGGTACGTAAACCACCGCCGATTGTACTTTTGCCTTCCAGCAATAAAACTGAAAGCCCGTTTTGTTGTAACAATATAGCTGCCGCAAGGCCATTTGGCCCCGAGCCTACTATCACTGCATCATAATCACGTTTCTCGGGTTTCATAAATACTTTCTGGTATTTCCGCTATCAATCTACTACCTGTAAACGGCAGTTACATGATCAAGCACAATATACACATTCATTCATTTGTCGTTTGATTAAAATTATAATGGGTATATAAACGGTATAAAAACCTTCTCTGCAAATGTACAGGTAGCGACTACCATCTGTTCGTCAGAACAACGCGGGAAGATGGCGTTTCCGGTAAGTGTTAAAAACAAGCTCAGGAAAAATGATTAACGGGTCTATGCCTATACTTTTTATTTTATTGCATTAATTCCTTGCAATAATTGGCGCTGCATAGTGTGCCAATGTCATTACGGTAACCTGCGGATTTACCCCCAGGCTGGTTGGGAATACGCTGGCGTCGCAAACAAACAAGTTGTCAAATCCAAACACTTTAAAACCTGCATCTACCACACCGGTTTTAGGATCATTACTCATCACATTACCTCCTTGCGGGTGTCCGGAACCTGTTGAAATATCAGGCGAGGCTTTCACATTTTTGCGCAGGTTCTCCTTTAGCTCTTTTACTGTTTTGTATTCATAATAGTTAAACGTATTTGGCATCACCCGTTCTGCACCGCCATTTAAATATATTTCTGCAGCTTTTTCCAAACCGTCCATCAGGCTGTCAAAATCATCTTCGGTAGGTACATAATTAATGTCACGTCCAAATAAGCCGGCAATTTTTACTTCGGCATTTGATGCTGTGCCAACCAATATACCAGTGCAAGCCATATGGCTGTATTGCTGCATGTTGTAAAAATGCTGATCAAACCAGCCTGGCATAGCTGTTGATTGAAACATAGGTGGGTTAAACCATGTTTCCATCACATATCTGCGGTCGTTCGTTTTCAAAAAATGAGATATCTGTAATCCGTCGTAAGAATTTACAGGTTGCGTAAAAGCCGCCGTTATCTGCGTGCCAAAATTAAATGCCAATTTTTTGCCTGCATTTGCAATACCCAGTTTTGATTTCATTAACAGGATGCTTGATGATACAGCTCCTGCAGACGACACAAAAGTATTGCCTTTAATAGTAATCTGCCGTCCGTTTTTGAACTTACCTGTAAGCGAAACTATCTTGCTCCCATTCCGGTTAAAGCTTATTGCTTCACAATTGGCTATTATTTGCAATGCATCGGGGTTTGCCAGCTGAGTTTGGGGCAAAATGGTATCGAGCATGGAAAGTTTTTTACCATACATGCAGCCAATATTGCAATAGCCCGAACCCAGGCAACCGTTTATGTTGGCCATAACGGAATCTAACTCAGGCTTATCATAGCCCATTTTTTTACAGGCATCGGCAAAAAGCCGCCCTCCGGGGTTTAAAAACCGGTCGTCAGTCATGGTGGGGGTGTGGGATATTTTCATGAGCTTATAAACTGCCTCCATTGAGCTTGCGTACCTTTCCCGGTCAATATCTATGCCCATTTCATTTGTCCACTTATCCAGGATATGAGCAGGTGTTTCAAAGCAAACCGCATTATTCACTACAGTAGAACCGCCAACACACCTGCCCTGAAATACTTGGAATCGAAAATCGCGGGAAAGCTGCAAAGCACCATCAGCATACAATCTGCTCACCATATCCACTTCATCTTCTGAAAATGTAAGCGTCTGCTCAAGGCCGCCGAATTCTACAAGCAACACCTTTCTGCCTGCCTGCACTAACTGATTGGCTAAAATAGAGGCCGCCGCACCGGAACCTACAATAACCACATCCGCGGTTATTTCACTTGTTTTTATGTCTGTTTCCTCCAGCACCTTCAATAAAGCTGCCTGAGAATGGGTGCCCGGAAACTGCCTTTTTCTGTCATCAATATCTTTCCTTTTAGAAAACGGCACATAACCAATGCTTTCATATACCGCGGGGTCGCTGTAATAACCCATAAAGCAAAGTTGTTTGCTCATTCGTATAGCAGCTTGCACCAATTCACCGTACCAGCGCGGCGTATTTTGAAATTCAAGATCGGTGATAAACCTTTTTTTAAGAAACGCCAGGCGCGCGGCAGGCTGCATCAAGCTTAGCAGGGGGTTGAGCGACAATAGCGGATACACCTCCATGGCGGTAAGCACCATTTTCATAACCCATTTGCTTTGAGCCTTGAATTTGATGAGATAGGTATCTACATTTATTGCCACTTTTACAGGCTCTATCTGCAGTTTAAATCTGTCAGTATCGCCGGATATGCAAACCTCAGCCAAAGCCTGTAATGTTTGAAATTGCTGTATTGACAAATATTTAAGGTTGTAACGTGCTATGCCTGCTGCCCTGAACAATATCCAAAGCACAACAAAAACAACAGTATAGGTGATCAGTTGCCAGAGGTGCGTGGTGCCCGCGGTGGCCTCCCTCCCACGGATCCATTGCATCGCTGTCCATATTATGGCCAATGCCAATACCCATTTAAACAAGCGTATCAGCGGACTAAAACGACGCACATCGCCTATTGCCAAAGCCAATAACAGAATAATTAAAAATACCTGTAATACAGAATTCCCTGATATTGTGGCATATGTATTTCCGGCTGCGGTTCGCAAAAATGCAGGTGTTAGCTTAGGAAAAAAATGAAAGAAAAGCGTAATTACTGACAAAACAAGAAGTAATTTCAAAAAAGACTTCAGGTATTTTTCTGCTTGTACCAATTCACGGTTCATAATATCAAATTTTATATAAATGTCATTTTTGTTACTGCATCTTTTTAGGCATTACCAGGGCAGGTACCTTATTTCCTGCGGATGCCCAAGCAAAAAATAACAGTAAAATATATTCAGGTTTTCACCAAGCGACAGGTAAGCTTTGCAAAGCATCAGGTCATGATCGCCCTCGTTTGGTAATACCACAAAATCACGTATCACCCTAAAAAAGCTAAGGGTAAACTTGTGAAACGGGATATCGTAATTAAAATGAGCCAGGTGTAAATACGGCTGATATAGCTTGTGATAGGGTTCATCTTTTACGTATGATGTTCTGAAATATCCCAACTGGTTAGGCCTCACCTTATGCAAGCCAACCTCCCATTGTCCAAGGTATTTCTGATGATCCTGTATCACGGTTTCGTTGTAACCATAATTAGCGCCATCCCTTTTATAGAAACCCTTTTTAAACTTTTCGCCTGATATTTTACCAATGGGTTCGTGATTCCACCCACAGTATATAAGTCCGTTTAATTTTTCTATATCCGGAGGTGTTCCTTCCAGCAAAATCTTTTCTAATGTGGCCTTGTCGCATTGGGCAAGGGTTTCGTAGGTCCATTTCTTTGACATAGCTTTATGTTTTTAAATCGGATTAAACATTTCAAGTCGGGTTTCAATCATTACTCATCACATCAGACAACCGGTTTCCAGGTTTCATTTCCCAGCAAATTATTTTTATCCAATATGTTTCGTAAAGTTGGTTCAACCCCTGCTGTTACGGCGCTCTGTTTAATGCGTGCTGTAAGCTGGTCATACATTTGCTGGTCAGGTATGGCATTCACCTGCGAAGCCATGAGTGTACTTAGCTTAAGGTATTTTTGCCGGTTTATCCATACCAGCGTAATTATAAACGCTGCCACAACGCCAATGCCCACTAAAAACCAGGTGGCGTATTTTTGAATTATCGAAAGATTTGAATCAAGACTTTTATTTAAATCATTGTTCAAAAAATGAGACAGCTTGAGCAAAGTTGAATCGGTAATGCCCGCTTGAAAACGGGTTGTAAAATGCTGCATCCCCGTATCAATTATATCACTCACCTGTTTCCTCGTTTCGTCGCCAAGTAATTTATTTTTTAAGGTCACCAGTTTGCCGTTGGTCTCGTCATTTAAAACAGCGGCAATGAGCGCCTGTACTTCTGCTTTTGACTTTGCGCCGATCAGCGCTTCACGCAGGTTTTCTATATTCTTGCGGGTTTGCTGTCCGGAAGCATCCTCTACCAGTTGCTTTACAAATACCGACCAGCGTTTAGTAAGTAAAGAATCCAATACTTTTTTCAGGTTTTTATTGGTACTGCTGCCGGCTATTATAATTGCAGAATCAAGTGTTTTATACAGATCGGCCCGAATAGCTGACTCAACAAGTCCGGAATCAATTCCAATAATCAGGTTCTTTCCTATGGATCTTGTCTGGCTGTTAAAGCCCTGGCCCAGGCTGCTGCCTGCATTTTTAAATGCGCTGCAGCCGGATAAGAAACCGCAAAAACATATCAGATAAAATATTTTTTTCATGGCTCAGTTTTTTTCAATTAGCGGCAAGTCATCGTCGCGCAGAGCTTCATCGTTCCAGCGTTGTAAAGGATAAATCTGTAGCTGTTTGGCACTGTTATAATCAAAATGAAGAAATGTATAGGTTTTATCAATACGTATATCTGCAGATGATGCCTCAAACACAGGCATCCAGGTACCAGTGTTCAAATACCATTTACCATTTATATTTCTTTGTTCAGGATTGTGTGTATGGCCAAACGTTACCACCTCCAATTCGGCATTGCCATTTAAAACGCCTTCGGCATAGGTAACAAAACTCGCCGGTGGGCTTAATTTTACCAGCGTCATGAGCCTGCCAAGTAAATAAGAAAGAAACAGGAAGCCGAGGTTTTTACCCAAGTTCAGTATTTGCTGTAAAATCCATGAAGAATCATTTATTACGGGCCCTTTCGGCAGGCTCCGGTAAACAGCATATCCGGTAATGGCAAGCGGTAAAACAATGATGAGGAAAAAAGTGATAGCATACTTAAAAACCTCCCACCACATCTTCTTGGGGATGAGCAAAATAGTGAAAGGCACATAGCAAAAAACCATTTTCAGGGCCAGTGGAAACCGTTCGCGGAACAACACGAGCAGAATATTTTCCCGGGGCCTTACGTTATCAATAAAAGGATAAACGAGCTCTATCTTATTGATCAAATACCGGTTAAAAAATGAGCCAAATGGCAGATTCAACTCTTGCTTATTATCGCTAAGCACATTCCCCTTTACGGCTGTTGTGTTTTCATAGCAATGGCCATGTTCTACATAAATCTTTTTATCGATGATAACGGAATGATCAGCAAACGTGGTGTGGCTGATAATTGCAGGCAATAAACCGGCTGTTGATAGTTGAAGCTTTTGAGAAAGTAACTTTGCAAGGTAATATTGCAAATAGTTTTGAACAGGTTTCCAATACCACTCCAGGTCATGATTGCCTTTGGTAATAATTAATTCATTGCCGTGATATATCCATAACGCGAGCCGCTCAAACAATGCCTTATGACCAGACATGCACACATGAAGTTTCCACACGGATTTATAATCATTGGTGCGCATTCCAAACGTTTTCTCTTTTTTGATAATGGAATCGCGGAGTTCTTGCTGCGTTTTAATAACCCCAACTATATGCAACATTTCTCCCCAATCCGAAAAATCCTTATCAACTACAGGAAAATTACAGATGCGTAAAAAGTCAATAAAATCGCCATTTATTATTAGTAACGCTTTGGCCGGGTCACTCTTTTTTTCCAGATGATCAATGAATCGTACAAATGACTGATCGGCAAAAAAGTTTTCTGTTCCCTCGTAATTGTTGTTCGTATTTATTCCTGCGGCCAAATGCAGGTCACTGATCACAAATATCGCCTTGCCATCAGAGTTGATCTCTATTAAAGGCGTTCCATAGTTGTTCGGTGGGAAATTAAATTCTCTGGTCCCGCTTTCTTGCATGGCGGTTTAGGTTTAAGTAATTGGTGCAGAGGTTTGGTTGTGCTTCTTCTTATTGCGCTACTTTTTAAAGAACAGCTACATTAAACAAGTGTTGCAAAATAGGCAGTCAATCAACTATATTAATTGATAATCAGCAATATATAAAACAATTTTCATATTTACAATAGCCACTGTACCTTTTGCCACCTTCTGAAAACGTTTATACCGGTTAATAGCAGACCAGTAGCCCTCATCATCAATTCAAAAGCTCTTAAATTATTAGTTTGAGCATTTTTCGTCGCATTTGCGACAGATGGATTTTGATTAATTATTGTATTTTTAGTGACTAATACCTTTTTTAATCTGCAAATGCATCACCTGATCATTCAATACGCCAGTCTTCTCGCCATTATCCTGTTAGTAGTCATGGCGGGACAAAAAATCAAAATAGCTTACCCAATTTTACTTGTGCTTACCGGATTGGTACTGGGGTTTGTTCCCGGTTTAAGCGGAATTGAAATTGAGCCCGACATGATATTTGTGATATTTTTGCCCCCCTTGCTATATGAAGCCGCCTGGAACACCTCCTGGAAGGATTTCTGGAAATGGCGTCGGGTTATTACCAGTTTCGCGTTTCTGATTGTTATTGTTACCGCTTTTGTTATCGCTATAGTTTCAAGTAATATTATTCCGGGTTTTACACTTGCGCTTGGCTTTTTATTGGGTGGCATTATTTCACCTCCTGATGCAGTTTCGGCCACTGCTGTACTAAAGGATGTAAAAGTACCAAAAAGGCTCATCACCATACTGGAAGGCGAAAGTTTGTTGAACGATGCATCCAGTTTGGTTGTTTTCAGGTTTGCACTGATAGCTGTAACAACCGGCACTTTTGTTTTTAGCCATGCGGCCGTCAGCTTTGTGATAGTAATTGTTATGGGCATAGTTACCGGCCTTGTTGTAGCGTTGATATTTTATGCTGTTCACCGCTGGCTGCCTACCACTACCAATATTGATATCATACTTACATTTTTAACCCCTTATGCCATGTATATAGTGGCCGAGGAATTTCATGTTTCGGGGGTGCTCGCCGTGGTAAGCGGCGGACTGTTCCTGTCGGCAAGGCGGCAATCTTTTTTAACCCATCGCAGCCGGCTGCAGGGAGTAAATGTATGGGAGGCGGTAGCCTTTGTACTCAACGGTTTTGTTTTTATACTCATTGGGCTTGAATTTCCGGTTATTATCAAAGACCTGGGGCCGGCCGGGATAAATCCGGCTATTAAATATAGCTTGATCATTACAGGGGTATTGATCATCACGCGTTTGGCCAGTACTTATGGTGCTTTGCTTTTTACCATATTCATCAGCAAGTATATCAAAACAGCCGATAGTAACCCGGGCTTGAAGGGGCCCCTGCTGTTGGGTTGGGCAGGTATGCGCGGTGTAGTATCATTGGCTGCCGCGCTCAGTATCCCCGCAACTCTTCATTCAGGTGCGGCTTTTCCGCATCGCAGCCTTATTTTATTTATAACTTTTACCGTGATTTTGGTTACACTGGTATTGCAGGGTTTAACGCTTCCTGCTCTCATTAAATGGGTAAACATGCCTGATCCTGATTATACCATCCCATTTGAGCAGCAAAAGCAGATGGTCAGAAAAAAACTCTCCAAATTATCTTTAGATATCCTTGAAAATAAATACGCATCCCAACTTAAAGATAATGACATGGTAAAATCGCTCAAAATGAAACTTGATGCTGATATGGAACTGTTAAACGATTGGGAAAAAGGCGATAACAGTCATCGGGCTGATGATTTTTACCGCGACTACCGAACGGTTATTAATGAATTAATGACACAACAGCGCGACCTATTGAGGACACTGAACAAAAAAGAAAATATCAATGACGATATTATTAAACAACAACTGGATCTGCTCGATTTGGAAGAAGAAAAAATACGCCAGCACTTTGATCATCGCGAAGAATAACCTTGTGCTTTTTGATGCTGTCATTGATCTGTTACCGGATCGGCAGGCGCAGGTTTTGCAGGGTCATATATGGCAACACCAACCCTCGAATCAGCGCAACCGTAATATAAAAACCATTTCTTTTTAAAATATACCATTCCTTCTATAAAAACAGTTCCATTTACGTACTGCCCGCTTTTTTCAAACGGTTCCATTGGTCTCAAAAAAGGCAAGTCGAGTCTGCTTAATGGTTTAGATGGATTCTTCCGATCAAATAAAGCTTGCCCGGCGCAATATGAATTGGCATTAAATCTCTTATCCCGGCCCTCGGCCGCCTTATTTTTGCCGTTATAAAATAAGATGATCCCTTTATTGGTCATTAAAGCGGGCGGACCACATTCGGTAAGGTCGCTATCAAAATACCCTTTGCGTGGCGATATCAGCTCTTTTAATTCTCCGTTCTTGTTAGTTACAGCCGCCCAGTCAACCAGGTTGGTTGAGGTAGCTGCATATACATGGTGCTCTCCCCAATATAGCCAGTATTTGCCTTTAATTTTTATGATCACTTGTTTACCATTCACCACCCGGGTAAGTATAGAGGCCGATTTGCTGGCTATGTTAAAAAACTTTCCGTTATAGGCTGTTTGAAAAATTGGCCCGTGTTTAGTCCAATGGATCAAATCGGTTGAAGTCGCTGCGCCTAAACGCGGTACATCACGGTTCCATTCGGTATAAAATACCACATAAGTCCCATTTGGTGTAACTGCCACCCGGGGGTCCTCGCATCCGCCCGGCCATTCATATTTTTTGGCCAAATCATTTGCCGGATAAAGTACCGGTGTCTTTAGTCTTTTAAAATGGATGCCATCATTGCTTTCAGCATAACCCAAACGTGATGTGCGATACCCGATGCCAATACCATATTGGTCTTCGGCCCGGTATAACACAACTATTTTATTATTCTTAATAGCTGCCGCCGGATTAAAAGTGTCATTTGCCTCCCAGGCTACTACCTTCTGGCTTACCGGGTCTGTAAATTTAGAACTCGTATCTGGCGAAATAATGGGATTTACATCTACCGGCCGGGCAAAGCCTCCAAAAGCCCACGAGGGTAATTTATTATCATTCGACTGTCCAAAACAAGTTTGGGCAAATAAAACCAGTATTAAAATTCGTACGGATCTTAACAGATTTATCATAAAATACAGTTTATTACACTTCAACGTATAATTATTCGGGTTTAAAAAGAGGATCCCTGAATTTATAAACTTCGAATTTTCTTTTTACACATTATAAATTTCGCGGTTTAAAAACCCGTTTCTGAATTTTCCATGCGGATCATATTCAGCTATTGTTTTTTTGAAATCATCAAGCTTTTCATATCGTGATTCCAATACTTTTGGAGCCATGGTAAATATTTTGCCCCAGTGTGGCCTTGCATTAAAAGGGGAAAGCTCTTTTTCGATAACAGGTAGCAGCTTTAATACAGCTTCGGTTTCCTGTTTCCAGGTAAAATGGATGGTGACCGAGGCTTGATTGTGACATGGGCTCATCCATAAGCTGTCAGCAGCAATGGTACGTATCTCGGTTATAAAAAGATGCGGACCTATTTGTTTTCCTAAACTGGCAACAGCCTCAATGGCTTCAACAGCATGACGCATAGGAACAAAATATTCTGATTGAAGCTCCTTACCGCTGCTCGGTGTAAAACCCATCTTAAAATGTGGCAGTCTTTCATACCACGGACCTGGCACTCCCATTTGCTCCGTACAATTTTCGGCAGAGAGTGCTATTATGGGATGCAGATTTTTTTTTGCCGCCTTTGCCCCATAAAACTCAGGGCCATTTTCGTCTTTATCGGTACCAATGCGGCTTTTTATCCAAACTTCATTGATACTGTCTTTTTGCCAGTCAGTAAATAAACTGACGCTGTAACCAGCCGAAACTATTTTTTCAAAGTGCTGTTTCACCTGTGCCATAGGCATATCGGTAAAAACACGCTGACGCATCATATAGGTTGGTTCTACTTGAAGAGTAACTTTGGTAATAACGCCAATGGCGCCAAGACTAACCACAGCGGCATTTAATTTTTCGGCATTTGCGGCTTTTGACAGATGTACTATGCTACCATCAGCTATAACTATTTCCATAGCTGTAACCGCGCTGGCCAGATTACCGTTTTTAACACCTGATCCATGTGTGGCTGTTGTACATGAACCTGCAACAGAAATATGAGGCAGCGAAGCCAGATTGGGCAAGGCAAACCCTTGTTTATGCAAATATGGCGCAAGTTCACCATACTTAATCCCTCCCTCTACCGTCACAGTTTTTGCCTTTTTATCAAGGCTTATAACCTTATTCAAATACCTGGTTGACAATAAGTTATCTTTACTATCAGCAATGGCATTAAAACAATGTTTCGTACCCAGGGGTTTAATTTTGCTATGTTTTTTTATTAATTGTTGTACCTCATCTACCGATTTTGGGTAAAATACATGATCTGTGCTGTAAGTAAGATTCCCGGCCCAGTTTTTTAACCTTTCAGGTTGATCCAATACTTTAAATGATGACAATAACGGAGTAGCCATTAAGGTAGTGCTTAATTGTATAAATGTTTTTCTTTTCATAATTTTCTTAGGTTATTACAATGTAACACTAAAAAATCACGAATAAAATACGTTTTGTTTTTCAGGGTACATTTTACCTATTTTATTTTAATTACCCAATTAAAAACATTTTTCCTTTAGAACCCTTTTATACTTAGCTATTTAAACCAATAATTCACAACATTATGAAACACGCATTCATTTTTGGGACAAGCATTTTTTTGAGCAGTCAAAATACCCTAACCTATGTTAACGGCGATAAAAGCACCGAATTTTTAAAGATCCTGTCCTTTTATCACTATCAAAAAGGCATGCCTGACCGTGTGCTTAGTATTGATGCCAACATCCTTTCTACTTCAGGAGAGTTGATCAGGGTTAGCGGTAACCGGCTTGAAGAGGGTCCCTCAACCATTCATGTAGAAGCCGATGCTAACCGTGTTTGGGTATATCAATCAGGGCACCATGAGCCGGTTTTAGATGTGTATCAGTTAGATACGCATGAATATGCCGGGTTATCAAGTCATATTACCAACGAGATTGGGGTACAGCACCCCGACGCGGTACTCACTATTAAAGGTAATTTTATGGTTGATGACGCGCATTTTTTAATCGAGAACGAAAAAATGTTTATCAATAATAATGGTTTTGCCAACGGGGTTGAAAACGCGCACTATGGTATCATGCTGTCAGCCGGCGAACCGGCCCATTGAAGCAGTCATAATTTATCATCCGCTATTATGAACCTTTAGACGCATATTCTAAGGGGTTTTTGTTTAAAATATTGTTCAAATAAGTGAATTTTAACAAATAAACCGACATTTTTGAGCGTTTTTTTTACTATTTAAGCCCGGATTAAATTCAATAGCCGGATAACGTTTAACATCAAAAAAAATTAGGTTATAAATATTTTAAGGTCATCAAAAAAGGCCGTTACACAATTGATTTATGAACGGCCTTTTTTGATGAAGATGCCAGCACTTAACAAATGTATTAAGTTGTTTTTGAAGCGATGGGTTCTATCGCCTCCAGGGCCTGGGCAAATATCTCGTAAGAGCGCATCCTGGCTTGCTGATCATATATATGCGAAGTAGCCATTACCTCGTTGACCTGGGTTTGCTGTAAAAAATCCTGCATTTGGGCTTTTATAGTTTCCTGATCGCCAATAAACGAATAAGCCAGCATTTGATTTACAGCTTCCTTCTCATAAATGTTCCAAAGGTTGTCCATACTTTCAACGGGGGGCGGCAACAACTTTCGCCTGCCGGTAACTACCCCCATAAAAAATTGCTGAACCGAGGTTGCAAGCCTGGCAGCTTCTGCCGCGGTATCACCAGCCACCACATTTACGCAGGCCATAACATATGGCTCGTCCAGGTATTCTGATGGTTGAAAGTTTTCGCGGTACAAACTAATGGCTTCCCTGAAATAGGTGGGCGCAAAATGGCTGGCAAAAGCATAGGGCAAGCCCATTGCCGCAGCCAGGTGAGCACTGTCGGTGCTTGAACCCAGTATCCATATAGGAATATCAAGTCCCTCGCCGGGTACGGCCCGTACCTTGCTGTCCCAGTTATCATCCGAAAACAGGCTTTGCAGCTTTTTTACGTCCTTAGGGAAATTATGGGGAGCGTTAAAGTTTGCCCCTCTTATAGCCATTGATGTCACCTGGTCGGTACCCGGCGCGCGACCCAGGCCCAGGTCAATACGGCCGGGATATAATGACTCAAGCGTTCCAAACTGCTCGGCGACAATTAACGGGGAATGATTAGGCAGCATGATACCGCCCGATCCAACGCGGATAGTGGATGTTCCGCCGGCAATATAGCCTATTAGTACGGCGGTAGCCGAGCTGGCTACATTGATCATATTATGGTGTTCGGCAAACCAGTAACGGGTGTAGCCTAATTTTTCAACGTGTTTTGCCAGTTGCAGGCTATTGGCGAAACTGTCTGCGGGCGTTTGCCCTTCTATCACCGTTGCCAGGTCTAAAACCGAATATAATGTCTTGTTTGATCGTTTAATGTCCATTGTTAAATTTGTTTTTCATGCGGGTAAGGTCTCAAAAGCCACACCATGAATATCCAAATTTAAATTTTAAGTAACTGAACACAGAGCGTTGCCGCGTGATATGACTTTTTACAAACCTAAATTTTACACTTAATCATCTTTTGCGGATCAAAGAAATGATTTAGCGGCCCGCTGCCGTTCCCTGTTTTAACGTCTGCCCCCTGTTCAATGGCGCTGTGTACATAATTTTTTGCTTTCCCGATTGCGGTGATCATATCACAGCCCAAAGCCATAAAAGCCGCAATTGCCGATGAAAGCGTACAACCGGTTCCATGAGTATTGTTGCTATCAATAAAGTTGGATTCAAACAGGTGTTTCAGGCCATTTTGGTCAATATACACGTCACAAAGTGTTTTACCTTTTAAGTGCCCTCCTTTTATCAGCACCGCGTTACAGCCCAGTTCAATAAAACGGGCAGCAGCATTTTCCATATCCGCAACATCCGCAATGCTCCTGTCTGCTATTAACATGGCCTCATCCAAATTGGGTGTAACCAGGGCGGCCAAAGGAAAAAGCCGGTCTTTTAATACAGTTATCGTTTTATCTGCTGCCAGCTGATAACCACTGCTTGAAACCATCACCGGGTCAAGTATAACCGGGATATGATGATATTCCTGTAAAATACCGGCTATGATCATTGCTGTTTCGGCTCCGGGTATCATGCCTATCTTAATGACCACCGGCTCCATATCAGCTATAACGGCCTTAATTTGCTGACCAACAATTTCATGTGGAACGGGATGAACGGCGCTTAATCCTAAAGTGTTTTGTACCGTGACGGCAGTAACAGCCGTTGTGCCGTAGCAGCCCAATGCGCTAAAAGTTTTAAGATCGGCCTGAATGCCGGCGCCTCCGCCGCTGTCAGACCCGGCTATACTCAGCACTACCGGATATTTGTATTTCTCCATGCTTTAACTTTAAAAGATCCCGTTCTTTATGCTGTACATTTCGCCTGTAAAAACCGGTTTTAACAGCTGCACAGCCATTTTACTGCGTTGACCTGTCTGGCAGCAGAAGATCACTTTTTTATGTACAGGAAGCGTGCCTGCCTGTTCTGTTAACTCATATAACGGAATATTGACCCCGCCAATGTTGTAGTCGTCATATTCATAAGTTTCGCGCACATCAACAAGATAAACTTCGTTGGAATTTTGAGCCAGCCATTGGTTTGCCTCATCCATACTTATTTCATAGTTACCCGGCGATGTTTCCTTTTTCAGACTGCTGCCCGGGGATGCCGCTGTTTGCTTCGTCACATTAAAAACGTTAACGCTGTTATCAAGTGAGTTGATGGTTAAAAACTTACCCGACAGCACCTCACCCATCCCGCAAATGATCTTGATGGCCTCATTGGCCATGTAGGTACCCACCATGCCGGGCAGCACACCTATTACGCCTGTTTCGGCGCAATTAGGCACTTCGTTTTCCGGCGGCGCTTCGGCAAATATATCCCGGTAGCCCGGGCCGTTATGATAATTAAATACAGCTACATGCCCTTCAAACTTAAACACAGAGCCAAATACCAGTGGCTTACCCAGTTCCACGCAAACATCATTAACCAGGTACCGGGTGGTAAAATCGTCAGAGCCGTCAACAACCAAGTCATAGTTGCTCATTAAGCTCCCGGCGTTTTCGGGCGTCAGTTTTTCGGGATAAGCGTTTATTGTGATATGCGGGTTCAACAATTCAAGTTTTTGTTTAGCAACTACAGCTTTAAACCTGCCCACATCTGATGAATTGTATAATATTTGCCTGTGCAGGTTGCTTATATCAACCACATCATGGTCAACAACGCCTATGATACCCACTCCCGCGGCCGTTAAATATTGCAAAACCGGGCAACCCAGTCCGCCGGCACCTACCATAAGCACTTTGGCTGCTTTCAGGCTTTCCTGGCCGGCAAGTCCAAATTCCGGCAGTATCATCTGGCGGCTATACCGCTGCTGTTCGTCGCGCTTTAACATGAGTTAAAAATTATTTGCCAGGCAGTTATCCCAGTCCTTCCATACCGGTTCGTAACCCTGTGCTTTGATCATTTTGGCAATCTGCTGCGGACTGCGCTCATCTGAAATTTCAAATTGCTCCAGTGATTCGGGCTCAACGGTATATCCGCCGGGATTTGTTTTTGAACCCGCGCTGATAGCCGTTATCCCCAGTTTAACAATATTATTCCTGAAACCGGGCGATTCGCGGGTTGAAATAGCTAATTCAACTTCCTCATTAAACAAACGGTAAGCGCAAATAAGCTGCACCAGTTCGCGGTCGCTCATTTCCACTTTTGGTTCCAGGCCGCCGCTAAACGGGCGCAAACGCGGGAAGGAAAGACTGTATTTGCTTTGCCAGTATTTTTTTTCGAGATAATTTAAATGCAGTGCGGTAAAAAAACAATCGGTTCGCCAATCTTCCAGACCAATAAGTACGCCAAGGCCCATTTTGTGGATGCCCGCCTGACCAAGCCTGTCGGGAGTTTCCAGCCTGTATTGAAAATTTGATTTTTTTCCTTTAGGGTGATGTTTCTTATAATCCTCCTCGTGGTAAGTTTCCTGGTAAACCAGCACCGTATTTAATCCGTAAGGTGTTAACTGCTGATAATCTTCCAGGTCAAGCGGCTGCACTTCCATAGATATGTGCGAAAAATGGGGCCGTATCAGGTCAAGTGTTCTTTTAAAATAATCTACATGTACCGTTTGGTTGGCTTCGCCGGTAACCAGTAATACATGATCATAGCCCATGTCTTTTATAGCTACCACTTCCTGAATGATCTCCATGGGCGACAGCGTTTTGCGCCGCACCTTGTTATCAAAACTAAAACCGCAGTAGGTGCAAATGTTATTGCACTCATTGGAAAGGTACAACGGAACATACATCTGTATCACCTTCCCAAAGCGCTTCTGCGTGAGCTGCTGGCTTATAGCTGCCATTTGTTCCAGATAAGGAGCGGCAGCCGGCGACACCAGGGCCTTAAAATCTTCGAGCGTACGTTTTGGCGAAGCCAATGCGCTTTCCACATCACCGGCGGTTTTGGCATAGATGCCGGCCCGGGTATCATCCCAGTTATAGGTATCAAAAATATCGTTAAAACTACTCATTCAAAAAAGAAGTTAAAGGACTGCTGGCCACCGCATGTACAGCCGGCAATGCAAGTTTTGCTTCAAATGCCATACGGCCTGCTTCCACCGCCATTTTAAAGGCCGCGGCCATTTGTACCGGGCTGCCCGATACTGCAATAGCCGTATTCACCAGCACGGCATCGGCGCCAATTTCCATTGCTTTGGCCGCATCTGAGGGTGCGCCTATCCCGGCGTCAACAATAACCGGAACATTGCTCTGGCTAATGATGATCTCTAAAAAATCAATCGTTTTTAGCCCTTTGTTGCTGCCAATGGGCGAACCAAGCGGCATTACCGCCGCGGTGCCGGCATCCTCCAGGCGCTTACATAAAACCGGGTCGGCGTGAATATACGGCAGCACAACAAAACCCATTTTGGCCAGTTCTTCGGTAGCCTTCAGCGTTTCTATGGGGTCGGGCATCAGGTATTTAGGGTCAGGATGTATTTCCAGCTTTATCCAGTTGGTTTCTAATGCTTCACGGGCAAGCTGCGCGGCAAATACGGCCTCTTTGGCTGTCCTTACGCCCGATGTATTGGGCAACAGGTTAATGTGAGGATATTTTAAACGGATCAGTATATCGTCCTTCTGATTATTTTTTACATCAACACGCTTTAGCGCAACCGTTACCAGTTCTGATCCTGAAGCCAACAAGGCATCCTCCATTAAAACGGACGAGCTGAATTTACCTGTACCGGTAAATAAGCGTGAATTAAAAGTTTTTCCGGCTATTGTTAACATCATTGTTTTGATTTTCACACTTCATTTAAAAGTGTCATGTTTAAATATTCATACATTGCTTTAACCGTGTATGCCGGGTTTTGGGCATAAGTTATAGCGCCCGATACGGCTACACCATACAGGCCGGTTTGCATAATGGGCACGATATCCTCCGGTAAAATACCGCCAATGGCTATGATGGGAATATTGATACCTGCGGCACGAACCTCGCTGATAACGCTTTCATACCCGGTTATCCCCAGTATTGGGCTTAGCTTTTGTTTTGTTTTGGTAAACCTGAATGGACCCAGCCCGATGTAATCGGCGCCTTCGGCTACCCTTTGCTGTATGTGCTGAAAGGTATTGGCGGTACCGCCGATGATCATTTTTGGCCCCACAATTTTTCTGGCTTCGGTTATTGGCATATCCTGCAAACCCAGGTGAAGCCCGTAAGTCCCGGCTTTAAGGGCAATTTCAGGATGATCATTCACTATAAGCTTCGCTTTATAAGTGGCGCACAATTCATTGATTTGTAAAGCGCAATCCAATATTTTGGCTACGGGTTGATCTTTAACCCGTAACTGGATCCATTTACAACCGGCATCAAGTGCTGTTTGTATAGCCGTTAAGTGTGTGCCGTTTTCGGATTGTTGCGATATGTAATGTAATTTATCTATCATAGTGATTTTCAATTAAGTTGGCAGCCGCTTGTTTTAAGCTTTTAAAAGCAGGTACAGCCCCGTCAGGGTTGTTCCAAACCGCTCCTAAAACAGCAGCGCCGTCAAAGTTCATGGCTGCTATTTGGTTCAGGTTAGCTTCATTTATACCACCTAAAGCAATTATATTCAAATTATTATATACCTTACTTAAAGTAAAACTACTGCTTAGTTTTGATTGATGACCGGGTTTAGAGATGCTGTTGAACACCGGCCCAAAAAAGGCATTATCAAACCCGCTTAATGTTTGTAACGTAGCTGTTTCATGCACCGATGTGCTTAATATACTTCCCTGTTGTTGCAACAAAGTCAACTTATCAATATCTGTAGCCTTGCGGTGTTTTTCCGTAAAATGCAAGCGCTTCATGCCAAAATCCATTGCTATTTCATGGTGTTGATGTAAGGCAACACATTGGTGATATCGCTCATCTATTTGCCTTATTAAAGCCGCTGCCTGTTGCCCGCTATAGTTGGGCTTGCGCAAATGAAACCTATTTAACCCAGCTTCAAACAGGCGGTTAATGATATCCGCTTCGTTGGGTATAGCTTCAGGATTTGATATAACTATCAGCTGCATAGCCATTTTTAGTTGGGCATCAATAATATCTCCTTATGTCATCGCCGGGAGGAACAACGAAGCAATCGCAAACTACGCAGGCCTCTGTATAGCATGAGATTGCCGCGCTATCCCTCGCAATGACCTATTTTAATCCATTTTTTTTAAACTTTCACTTACAGGTATATCTCACTCCCTTTTTCGGTGAACTCTTTTGATTTTTGTTCCATCCCTTTTTGCAATACGTCCTCTTCCTGTACGCCATTTTCTTTAGCGTATTCCCGCACATCCTGCGTAATTTTCATTGAGCAAAAATTAGGGCCGCACATTGAACAGAAATGGGCAATTTTAGCCCCCTCGGCAGGCAGGGTTTCGTCATGAAACTCCCTGGCCGTATCCGGGTCAAGCGACAGGTTGAACTGGTCGTCCCACCTAAACTCAAACCGGGCCTTGCTTAGCGCGTTATCGCGGTACTGCGCGCCCGGGTGCCCCTTGGCCAGATCCGCGGCGTGTGCAGCAATTTTATAGGTGATCACTCCGTCCTTTACGTCTTTTTTATTGGGCAGGCCTAAATGTTCTTTAGGTGTAACGTAGCAAAGCATAGCCGTGCCAAACCAACCGATCATGGCGGCGCCAATTGCCGATGTGATGTGGTCATAGCCCGGTGCAATATCAGTAGTAAGCGGCCCCAGGGTATAAAAAGGCGCTTCGCCGCAATGAGCCAGCTGTTTGTCCATGTTAGCCTTTATCATGTGCATAGGTATGTGGCCCGGACCTTCAATAATGGTTTGCACATTATGTTTCCAGGCAATTTTGGTAAGCTCGCCCAGGGTTTCCAGCTCGCCAAACTGGGCGGCGTCGTTGGCATCGGCAATACAGCCGGGCCGCAGGCCGTCGCCTAACGAAAAGGACACGTCATAAGCCTTCATGATCTCGCAGATCTCTTCAAAGTGCGTGTACAGGAAATTTTCTTTATGATGCGCTAAACACCATTTTGCCATAATGGAACCACCGCGCGATACAATACCGGTAATACGTTTAGCCGTCAACGGCACATAACGTAACAGCACCCCTGCATGAATGGTAAAATAATCTACCCCCTGCTCCGCCTGTTCTATCAGAGTATCCCTGAATAGTTCCCAGGTCAGGTCTTCGGCCTTTCCGTTAACTTTTTCAAGAGCCTGGTATATAGGTACAGTACCGATGGGCACCGGAGAGTTACGAATGATCCATTCGCGGGTTTCATGGATATTTTTACCTGTCGACAGGTCCATAATGGTGTCAGCGCCCCAGCGGCAAGCCCATACCGCTTTTTCAACCTCCTCCTCAATACTTGAGGTTACCGCCGAATTGCCAATATTAGCATTGATCTTGACCAGGAAATTCCGGCCGATGATCATAGGCTCGGCCTCGGGGTGATTGATATTTGCCGGGATAACCGCCCTGCCAGCGGCTACCTCCTGCCGTACAAATTCTGGCGTTATATGCCCTTTGGGAGTATTGGCCCCAAAGCTATGGCCCGGGTGCTGGTGGCTCATTACCTCATATTGCCCGTTTAACTGCTCCTTTAGCAGGTCAATGCGCTGGTTTTCGCGGATGGCTATGTATTCCATCTCGGGCGTAATGATGCCTTTTTTGGCATAGTGCATTTGCGATACATTGCTGCCCGGTTTGGCGCGAAAGGGCCTGGTTGTATTTACAAAACGCAGGTGATCCAAACCCGTGTCATTTAAACGCTCCTGCCCGTATTGTGAGGTTATTTGTTCCAGTTGTTCTACATCGCCCCTGTTCTGTATCCACTGCTCGCGCAAGCGCGACAACCCTTTTTTAACATCTATAACGGCTTCGGTATCGGTATAAGGGCCGCTGGTATCATATACAGTTACGGGTGCATTAGGTTCGGTTTCGCCAAAGCGGCCGTGCAGTTTGGTATCGCTCAGGCTGATCTCGCGCATCGCCACGCTAATATCATGAAGCTGGCCTTTCACGTAAACTTTTTTCGACGCCGGAAACGGCCCGGTGGTAATTATTTGGCTGGTGGGTATTTTTTCTGCTTTCATATTTGAGGTAAATTTTATCCGCCCTGGGTTGCTGTAATGATAATGACCTGGTCGCCGTGCTTAAGCCGCGCGGTACCCCAGTCTGCTTTTGAAATAATGGTTTGATTAATAGCGATAGCGAGCCCGTTCGAGGCCCTGTTCAGGACATCAGACAGCAGCGTTTGCACTGTGCATTCCGGGTAAATAGTATAAAGCTGTTGATTTACGGTGACTTCCATTCAGTTTATTATTAAATAAATAACTATAGGAATGGCCCCGTTTAAGGAAGGAAAAAACAACACGCAGGCTGCTTTCACTTTTCCCTTCGGCAGTACTAACTGCATCAGGTTCAAAGGGTATTATCTCAGTCCATTAAAGGACACCCCTAAAGTTGCCGTAAACCTAAGTAAAAGTTTTTTAAACCGGCAACACTTTTTAATTTTTATTGGCACACCCGTTTTTTGGTACCGTTCAATTCCGTTAAGCCGCATCCGGATCATCAACTTTCGGGGGAAGTAAGGCGATATGAATTTAGAACAAACGTTTGCGTGAAAATTTTAGAATTTAAAACCGCATTTTTATAAAAACGATCAATAATTTCATTTTTCAAAGCCTGATTATTATACAGAATCACATATACATAATTCACAATAAAACAGTTAATATACATGAACAGAAGAACATTTGTAAAAAGCGGCGCTATTGCCGCCGCCGGGTTTACTATACTGCCGTCGGGCAGTTTATTTGCAAAAGATACCGGTAAAGTACGGCTCGGATACATAGGCGTTGGCGCCAGGGGCATGAGCCATATTTCGGAAGGTGCCCTGCGCGATGATGTTGAAATTGTGGCTATTTGCGATACGCAGGAACACTCCCTGGCTATTTGCCGTGAATACTTAGCTAAAAAAGGAAAGCCTGCCGCAAAAGAATATACAGGCGGTACTGATGCCTACAAAAAACTGCTGGAAAGAAAAGATATCGATGCCGTGATCATTGCCACACCCTGGCAGTTTCATCATGAACAAGCTATAGATGCCATGAAAGCCGGCAAATATGTTGGCTGCGAAGTAATAGCCGGCCTTACGGTTGATGAGCACTGGGATATTGTTAAAACATCAGAAAAAACCGGCATTCCTTATATGACCCTTGAAAACGTGTGCTACCGCCGCGATGTAATGGCCGCGCTGAACATGGTAAGGCAGGGCCTGTTTGGCGAACTGATACACCTGGAAGGCGGGTACCAGCACAACCTGCGCGATGTTCTTTTTAATGATGGAAAAGGCAAGTATGGCGGCAAAGGTGTTGAGTACGGACCAAAGGCATTAAGCGAGGCACAATGGCGTACACAGTTTAATATTGACCGTGACGGCGACCTTTACCCTACCCACGGCGCCGGGCCAGTAATGAATTATATAGATATTAATCATGGCAACAGGTTTACAAGCCTGGTTTCATTCAGCTCAAAAGCGCGCGGCCTTGCAAATTATATTGAAGAGCTTGCTCCCGGAAGTCCCAACACCAAGATAAACTACAAAAATGGTGATGTTACCACCACCATGATCAACTGTGCCAATGGCGAAACTGTGCTTTTATCGCATGATACCCATTTACCCCGTCCGTATTCACTTGGTTTTAGGGTACAGGGCACCAAAGGTATCTGGATGGATGTAAACCAATCGGTTTATATTGAGCACAAGGCCAAGGAAGATGATGCCTGGGACCCGGCAAAAGAGTGGTTTGCCAAATACGATCACCCGCTATGGAAAAAGCACGACGCGGAAGCCGCAGGCGCCGGGCACGGCGGGATGGACTGGTTTGTATTCAATGGCTTTATTGAGGCCGTAAAACAGAAGAAACAAACGCCTATTGACGTTTATGATTCGGTAACCATGAGTGTTATCGCTCCCCTGTCAACACAATCACTCAAAGAAGGCAATAAAACACTGTCGTTCCCCGATTTTACAAAAGGAAAATGGGAAACCGGCAAACCTACTTTTGCTTTAGACGACAGCGGGTTATAAGGCTCACCTCAATAACTTACGAAGTTTTTAAAAACTTCGTAAGTTTATTCATCCTTTACAGGGCGGCTTATTCCTGTCAATTAACAGGCAGGCCCTCTTCAAATGCCGCCTGTTCGTCGCCGTTACTTTTAGCGGTATCCAGGTTCCACGCCGAAGTGACGAAATATGGAGCGGTATCCATCCCATTCTTGTTGCCGTAAGTGCATGTTAAAACCCTTGTTTCGCCCGGGGCCAGCGATATGTAGTTATCACTGAATATTACCGGCAGTATGTCATCGCCATTTTTGCCTTTTAATGCGCGCAAATGCACAAAAAACGCTACCGATTTGCCGGTATTGGTAATAGAGACCGTATGCGTTGTACTATCATTGCCCGTGGTTTCCTGCTGATGGCTGAGCTTTAACGCCGTTTTGGGTATTTGCTGCAATGCTAAATAATCGGCATAGGCGGACTCTGGCGTTGTGAACCAGCTTGATTTTTTCCAGTTAAGCGTTTCTGCTTTTTGTGATAACCAGTACCAGTTAATACTTTGCACTTTACCGCTATGATCATTAAGCTGCAGCCTTAAAAAATAAGCTGGTGATAAACCGGTAATTGGCGGCAAAGCGAATACTATTTTTGAGGCATCGGCATTAATAGCGGTTTGGGCCAGTTTAGTATATTTTACAGTACCATCTATGTTGTAAACGGTAGCTTTAATTTGTAAGCCGGTAAAGTTTTTCAGATACGAGTTAATGATACCTACCGCGTTTGATTTATAAGAATACATGATGTGCAATGGCTCCATTGATTTTTTCATGCCGAAGTAAGTACCGGCCGGATACAGGTAGTAATCATAAGTATGCCATATAATACCCGGCCAGGGGTTGCTTAGCATCCATTGTACTACTCCTGTAGCTGTGTTGTATTTTTTTAAACCATAGGCTTCCATCATGGCCCGGTGCGCTTCGTAGTTTTGGGCCTGTGCCTTTGCCACATAGTTTTTAATAGTTGCCGATGGCCCGTAACGTTCAGTTAACGCCTTATCAAAAACCTTTGTTGTACCAAACGAGCCTGTACCGCAGTGGTACAGCCATGCCGGCGAGGTTGTAAACAGCGAATCCCCGGGAATAAATTTTACCAGGCTTTCATAGGGAGGTATAGATGGCCCGGGCGATATCTCGGTTGCAAAACTCCAGGCACCACCAAATTTATGGGTACTATCTGTTTCCCAGTAAATTGGCGGCACCCATTCATAAGGGCCTGCCATTTTCACACCGCTGTAGCCCGATACTTTTGATTTAGTTTCATTGGCAGTAGCAATTACCGGGTTGGGCCATTTCAGGGCTTTCTCAATTTTCAGATAATCACTTTCAACTGAAGTATCGGTTGGCGGCATATCGCTGCCATTGAGCCACACCAGCAAACTGGCTTTATTGCGCAGCCAGTACATAACGCTGCTGTCTGATGCCATGGCCACTTTGCGCTCCGCCGCGTCCCAGTGTTCGGGGTGTTGCCATACCCCGCAGCACATCCAGCCGGTCATTACCAGCATGCCATACTTATCACACAGGTCGTAAAAATTATCATCCTCCATTTTGCCTTCCGAGCGAATGATGTTCATATTCATATCCCTCACCAGCTTTACCTCCTGCTCCTGCCGTTCGGCCGAACGCCGCTGAAAAATATCAGGCGACCAGGCCGCTCCCCGGAGCATGATAGGCTTGCCATTAACTATAAACTCCCGCGATTCGTTATTTAAAAGTTTGGAATCCATCTGGCGGATGCCAAAGTTTTCTGACAGCGTATTGCTCACTTTATCGCCTGTTACTGCCGATAGCTCAATGCGGTTTAGCTCGGGCTTGCCATATTGCCAGGGCCACCATACACGCGGGTTCTGTATATTCAGCTGTTTAAAATCCAGCGGACTAAAAGTCACATTTTTTGATTCTTTTGGCAGCAGGTGTACCTTTTGTTCAAAAGCTACATCATTATTGATATGGCCTTTTATTATGGCATCCTGCGCAGTATTGGTATAATTGGTAACCTGAGCGTTAACCGTTAAATGAGCTATGCTTAGTGATGGCAGATCAAACCGGGTAGTAACCAGCGGATATTGCACACCTACCTTGTCATACGTTTTTATTTCAACATTATTTACTATACCGCCGTTATAATCAGGCGGATACGGGATCCAGTCTGCATAATCAATGGCAAGGTCGCCTCTTGATTTGTTGGGTGTAAACGGCCTCACTATTTCCAGCGCAAGCACGTTGTTACCTGTATAATTGATATGGCCGGTAACGTCCAGTTGAATGATCCTGAAGGGCCCTTTTACCTTTGTCGAATCGGCAATTTTGACCCCGTTAAGCCATACGTTTGCTTTGTAATTGATGCCATGCAGGCGCAGTATCACATTTTTTCCGTTCTCGGAAGCGGGCAGGGTAAACTCCCGTCTAAACCACCAGGGTTTATCCAGCTTGGCATCTTTTAACTTTACCAGGTTTTTTCCCATAAAAGGGTCAAAATCATACACCTTATTAGCCAACAAGCCAGCGATCAGCGTTGTAGGCACACTTACCTTGTACCAGCCATGTGTATCATAATTCTCTTTTGAAATTTTATCTGCCGGGCCCGCGTCAGTTACGGCCGATTGCATTTTCCAATCGTCCTTCAAGATCAACTGAAAGTTTTCCTGTCTTGCCTGGCCAAATGCCCCATAAAAGCACAAAGGCAGTATCAGCGTTAATATGAGTTTTTTCATGGTATTGAAACTTATAATTGACTATCATAATACAATGCCGCGGCACCAATAATGCCGCTGTTCTGCAATTCAGATACCTCTATCCTTATCCTTTCAGCGGTTTTTGTATAAGCAAAGGTTTTTATTTCCTGCCACATGGTTTGCTCAAAAAATTCATAGGCATGCCGAACAGATCCGCCCAGTACTATCAACTGCGGGTCGTAAGCATACATCACCTGCTTAATAGCATGGCCTATATGTTTGCCCAGTTCGCGGTATAACGTTAACGCCTTTGCTTCACCATTTTTCGCGTCTTCAAATACCTGTACCCCATCAAGCCCGTAAACGTTGTCAAAAAAAGACCCGCTGCAGTAATATTCCAGTACGTTATCCAGGTACGGAAACAATCCAAATTCACCGGCGCCGCAGTTAAATCCCGCATATAAGCGTTTGTTTATCATTACGCCGGCCCCCAAACCGGTTCCAAGCGTTAGCCCTATCATCGAATCAGAATTATTTCCCTTGCCAAAATAATATTCGCCTATGGCAAAGCAATTCGCGTCGTTATTTACATAAACCGGTATCTGGTAACGCTCTTCCATCAATTGCTTCAAGTGTACCTCTTTCCACGATGGAATGTATTGCACATCATATACTATCCCCTCGGCTACATCAACTACGCTGGGCACGCCAATGCCAATAGCCAACGCTTTATCCCGCTGTAATAATGCATCGGCCACTTGATAAATATCGTTCAGCACGTCCTCAACCGAACCATCACTTTTTATTTTTTGTGATATGATATCGGCCAGAGAGCTGCCGTCTACAATAGCCCCGCGTATGTTTGTAGCACCCAGATCAAGCCCTATAACTTTGGTATTATTCATTGTTGGTTTTCTTTTTTATGTCGATGGTTTTATTGGTGATCAACGGCTTTGCCCAAAAGCCCACACTAAGGATGTAACCCAGGGTGATATATAAAAAGAACATCCCGGCCCGCAGGCCAAAGGCATCGCCCAGCAAGCCTATAACCGGGGGTATTATAGCGCCGCCTATAATGGCTGTAACCAGCAGGCCCGCAAAAGAGCCATGGTCTTTATTGACAGAATTAAGCGCGAGCGAAAAAATAATAGGATACATGACCGAAGCAAAGAAGCCAACCAAAGGGAAAGCAGCTAAAGCGATGTTTACCGGCCCAAACAATGCAGCCGTTAAGCAAACCAAAGCCAGTACAGTAAAGCCAATAAGCACTTTGCGGCTATCCATTACTTTTAATAAAAACAGCCCCAGGATGCCGCCGGCAGTCATTAAGCCCCAAAAATAGGCAACGGTATCAGCACCCTTTGTTTGCGGGTTAAGGCCATGATAAGTGCTTAAAAATTGCGATATCCAGTTGGCAATACCCTGCTCCGTACCTACATAACAAAACATGGCTACCAAAAACAGGATCACAACCGGTTGTTTAAACAGCGCGAAATGGGTTTGTAATGAGCCAACCTGTTCATCTTCCTTCAGTTCTACCTTAGGGAATTTGGTAAAAGCCAGTAAAATAACCATGGCCAGGCAAATTACAGCAAAGAGCCAGTATAGGGATATCCAGGGCAAATCTTTAGGCACCAGGGAATGTAGCAACTCCATCATACCGCCCCCATTGCCCTCTTTTAAGGCCTTAACCATATAAGAATAAACCAGCGGACTAAGAAAAGAAGCCAACCCAAAGATGAGTTGGGCAAGCACCGAAGTAAAGGCGTAATTCTCTTCGCCGCCTGATGTTCTTAATAAAGGGTTTATCACTACCTGCAGCATTGCCATTCCGCAGCCTATTAAAAATAACGACACTATGGCGCTTAAATAGTTTGGCACCATAGCCAGCAGCAGCGACCCCAGGAAAGCAACTATAAAGGCTGCTACCATGATCTTTTTTTCCTTAAATGTTTCCAGCATAATAGCCGACGGGACAGACATTACCCCATAAGCGATAAAGAATGCCAGGGGCAGCACCCCGGCCAGCGTATAACTCAGCTTAAATACCTTGATAATATCCGGTATCAGAGGTCCTATTACGTTGGTTAAAAAGGATATCACAAAAAAGATCAGCATGATCAATGCTACAATGTAGTAGTTACGCTTCATTGGCTAATATTAAAGGTTTATAATTCTGCCTGCGTTAATATCCGCATAAAATCATTTAAAATTTGCAACTTATTTAATTTGTTACAATATCTTTTTAAAAAAATTTACAAACTATATAGCAGGTCTGATTTGTATTTGATGAGTGAGCAGGAAATTACATCAATTATCACAAAGATACATGATGGATTGACTCCCTAATATTATTTTCAATGTATAAATATTGTAATCAATACTTTTATGATATAAAACTGTTTTGTTAATACTGATACAATGGGTACAATTGCGGAAACAGATATTTTCTGTTTACGAACAGGAGTGCTTTTAAAACAACCAATTTTAAGGTGGAAATCGAACAGATCATCAACCAGATCCATACCATTCCTGAAACATCAGGGTTAAAATTACGCCGGGTAACTGAGGAGATCAGTTTACCCAAAGGGCATATTTTATTTGAAGCTGATAAAATAGGCCGAAGCGTTTATTTTTTAAAAAAGGGTATTGTACGTGCTTATTTGTTTCAGCACGATACCGAGGTAACTTTTTGGTTTGGCCGTGAGGGCGATACCATTATCTCCATGAAAAACTATGTAGAAAATAAGCCAGGATACGAAAACATTGAACTTTTAGAGGACTGCGTACTCTACCGCATCAAAAACCGCGACCTGCAAAAGCTGTTTACCGAAGACATACACATTGCCAACTGGGGCCGCAGATTTGCCGAGACCGAGTTAATTAAAACAGAAGAAAGGCTCATCTCCAGGCAATTCAGCATGGCTGCAGACAGGTATAAGGCTTTGCTTACCAACAGTCCCGACCTAATTCAAAGGGTACAATTGTTTCATATTGCGTCCTACCTTGGTATTACGCAGGTTAGCCTGAGCCGCATAAGAGCCGAGATCAGATAGCTGCATTATTTATCCTATGTTAATTTTTAGGCTGTTTATACTCCCCAACTTTACAGTAAAATAAATTACTATGAATTGGATAATATTAATCATCGCAGGTTTCTGCGAGGTAGCATTTGCCTCCTGTTTGGGCAAAGCAAAAGAAACCACAGGTACCGAGATGTATCTTTGGTATGGCGGATTTTTGGTAACCATGACCCTAAGCATGGTACTGCTTCTTAAAGCCGCGCAAACTTTACCTATTGGAACAGCTTATGCAGTTTGGACAGGGATAGGCGCTGTAGGCACAGTATTGGTTGGTATTTTGGTGTTTAAAGACCCGGCCAACTTTTGGCGGCTGTTTTTTATGAGCACTTTGATCATCTCCATTATCGGGATCAAATTTGTTTCTGAATAACTATAACAGTGGCGGGACATGGTTTTGTGGACAATGTTGATTTCCACACCTGGCAGGCCATAAGCTGAGTTCTGAAATTTGTTTAAAACGTTGATGATAAAATGAGGTAGTTTTTATTCCCGCTTCATTGCTGTAAGTTACGAAAGCCCACCCAACCCGCCTGAGAGTGCGATTAGAGCGGGCTTTCGTACAGCAATGACGGTCTAATTAATAGATACGTCGTTGTTAGCATAGCGAAAGATCTTCCCCGCCCTGCCGGGCGTCGACTTTTCTATCGAAGAAGATGCTTCACTCCGTTCAACATGACACCTGTATTTTTACAGCAAATCACAGATAATATTTCGGTATCTCACTTGCAAAGTCGCTTTTGAAACTGCTACAGTAACTTGTGCGCTTACCGCCACCCGCCACCTAAGGCACGATACAGGTTTACAATGGCCTGTAGCTCCTGTAATCTGTCGCTCACACCGCTTAGCTGGGCGGCCAACAGGTTCTGTTCAGAGGTTAGCACATCGGTATAATTTGTTGCCGAACTATATCTTAACAATTCCTGGGTGTAATCTACCGACTTTTGCAGCGCCTGGATCTGTTTGCTGCGGGCATCCTGTTTTTCAACAGCTGTTTGGTGCGCGTATAACGCATTTGAAACCTCCTGCCCCGCTACCAGCAGGGTTTGCTGGAAACTGTTCAGTGCCTCCTGCTGTTGTGCCTGCGCGGTGCGCAAACGGGCTTTATTTATCCCCTGGTTAAAAATTGGCTGTGTTAAACCAACCGCGGCGTTGTAAAATATCGACTTATTAAAAAAATCTTTCAGGCTTAAGGTAGATAATCCGCCTGAAGCAGTTATGGTAAATGAGGGATAAAAATAAGAGCGGGCAAGGTTAGTGTTTTCAAAAGCGGCCCTGAAAGTATATTCACTTTGCTGTACATCAGGCCGGTTGGTGAGCAGTTGCGCCGGGATGCCGGTTTGCAATTCACTTACAAGTTTTTGGCTATCAAGCGTGCCGCGGTTAACCGGACCGGGAGGCCTTGAAAGTAGTATGTCCAACGCGTTCTCTGTTTCGCGGATGCTGCGTTTAATATCAGGGATAGATACTTCGGCAGCATAGCGGTTTGCCTCGCTTTGCACCACCGCGGCCCCGTTTACAACAGCACCCTGCTTAAGGTCCTTCATCGTTTCTATATCCTTTATCCTGTTTTTGAGGGTTTGCTGCGTAATTTCCAGTTGTTTATCTAAAGCCAGCAAGCTAAAATAATTGTTAGCTATATCTGCTATCAGCTGGGTTTGCACTGCTCTTTTGGCGGCGTCGCTTTGTAAAAAGGTGGCCAGGGCGGCCCGTTTGGTGCTGCTTAATTTACCCCAAACATCAGCTTCCCATGATGTGCTTAAACCAGCCTGGTAAGTAGTGGTTAATGTATTGATATTAATGCCCGGAGGAAAATTAAGGCCGGCCTGCGACTGCTTTGAGCGCTGGGCACTTACATTGCCGCTTAAACTTGGAAAATAAGCTGCTTTACTTTGTTGCAGCGATGCCTGCGCCTCCAGTATCTTTTGCACAGCGGTTTTAAGGTCCAGGTTATTATTAAGGCCCTCCTGTATCAATGATTTTAATACCGTATCTGCAAACAGGCTTTGCCAGGGCATGGATGCCAGGGTAGCGGTATCTGTTGAATGCCCATCGCGGTACAAGCCATCGGTAGCTACATCAGGCCGCTTATAGGTTTTGGTTATTTTGCATGAAGCCAGCACGCCCAAAAGCATGGCGGTGAAATATATATATTTTAAACAGTTTCTGTTCATTGTGTCTTTTTAATTGATGGGTCAATGAGCTGGTTCTGCTTCTATCGTGTCATCTTCATCGTCTTCATCCCCGTGTTTCTTTGGGCCGCTTATTTTTTCCTGTAAATACTGAAAAATAATGAACAATATGGGGATCACAAATACGCCGAAAACGGTACCCACAAACATACCCCCAACTGCGCCTGTACCTATGGAACGGTTGCCATTGGCCCCGGCCCCGCTTGAAACCATTAACGGCATAATACCAAATATAAAAGCAAAGGAGGTCATCAGGATGGGGCGCAAACGCGCTTCGGCCCCGGCAATGGCTGCCGGTATCAGGTCCATGCCTGCCCGCCGCCTTTCCAACGCGAACTCAACAATCAGGATAGCGTTTTTAGCCAGCAAACCGATAAGCATAATGAGTGAAATTTGCAGGTAAATATTACTGCCGACGCCAAAAATTGTCGCGAAGATGTAAGTACCTGCCAAACCTACCGGTAAAGAAAGCAGTACCGCGAACGGCAGGATATAGCTTTCATATTGGGCGCTCAGCAAAAAGTAAACAAACACCAGGCAAAGTAAAAATATATAAGCTGACTGTGTACCGGTGGTTAATTCCTCACGCGTTAAGCCCGAAAATTCATACCCATACCCTGCCGGTAAACTTTCAAGCGCCACTTGTTTAATGGCGTTTATGGCATCGCCGGTGCTATAGCCCGGCTTGGGCTGCCCCGAAACCGAAATAGCCGTAAACAGGTTAAACCTTGAAATAGACTCGGGGCCAAACACTTTTTTCAGCGTAATGAATGAGGTGATGGGCGCCATAGTGCCCGAACTGTTGCGCACGAATATTTTGCTTAAACCTGTTTCATTGGCACGGTAATCATAATCGGCCTGTATCATTACGCGGTATTGCTTGCCAAACTGGTTAAAGTTTGAGGCATACAATCCGCCGTAGTATCCCTGCAGCGTATTCAGAACCGAATTTACGGTTACACCCGCTTCTTTACATTTAGCCACGTTAATATCAACCTGGAACTGCGGAAAGTTGGGGTTAAATGAAGAATTAAGACTTTGAATTTCGGGCCGTTTGCCAAGCGCGGCTATAAAATCGTTGCTTACTTTAAACAGTTCATTGATGGTATGACCGCCTTTATCCTGTAATTGAAACTCAAAACCATCGCTATTGCCAAAGCCCTGCAATGTAGGCGGCGAAAAATAAAATACTGTTGCTTCCCTCAGGCCGCTGGTTTTACCGTAAAGTTGCCCGATAATGCTCTCCTGACTGTCTTTTTTATCTTTACGGTGCTCCCATGTTTTCAACTTCATGATCACCATGGCGTAAGCGCTTCCCGAACCTGCTATAAAGTTAAACCCCACCAGTTTAAGCGTATTTTCAACAGCCGGGAAAGTATGGCCTATACTATCTATCTTGTTGGCAACCGCGTCGGTACGCTCCATTGATGATGCCGGTGGCAGGCTAATGGCGGCAAATACTACGCCCTGGTCTTCATTAGGTACAAAGCTCGAAGGGGTTGTTTTTACCAGATAGACGAGCGCCGCGCCAAATACAGCAACAGCTGCAAGTGCTATCCACTTTTTATGCGCCAGGAAATTTACCGACTTTTTGTATTTACCGCTTACCGCCTCAAAAGCGGTGTTGAATATCACATAAAAATGATTGATAAAACCATGCTTGGGCGTCCCTTTTTTGTGGGGTTTTAAAAACAGCGCGCACAATGCCGGACTAAGCGTTAAAGCGTTTACCGCCGACAATAAAATAGCCACCGCCAGTGTAATACCAAACTGTTTGTAAAAAACCCCTGTTGACCCCGATATAAAGGTTACCGGTAAAAATACTGCCGACATAACCAGGGTAATGGAAACTATAGCTCCAGATATCTCGTTCATGGCATCTACTGATGCTTTGCGGGCCGATTTGTAGCCCTGGTCAAGCTTGGCATGCACGGCTTCAACCACTACAATGGCATCATCAACCACAATACCTATGGCCAGCACCAGTGCGAAAAGGGTAAGCAGGTTTATAGTAAAACCAAACAGGTTCAGGAAAAAGAAGGTGCCCACAATAGCTACCGGAACAGCAATTGCCGGGATAAGTGTTGACCTGAAATCCTGCAGGAAAACAAACACTACAATAAATACCAGTATAAAGGCCTCAATAAGGGTGCTGATCACCTTTTCAATTGAGGCATCTAAAAGCTCATTGGCATCAACCAGATACGTGATCTTCATTCCTTTGGGAAAGGTTTCTGAAGCGGCATCCAGGATCTTTTTTGATTGGTTGATAACTTCCCTCGCATTGGAGCCAGCCGTTTGACTGATAGCCACACCAACTGATGGCAACCCGTTGGTTATGATGTGAAAGGAATAATCAAGCGACCCTAATTCCACACGGGCCACATCATTTAAACGCAGTAACTGCCCGTTACCTACCGATTTGATGATCATGTTGCCAAACTCGGCCGCTGTTTGCAGCCTCCCCTTGTACCTGATCACATATTGAAACGACTGGTTACTGTTTTCGCCAAATTTACCCGGGGCGGCCTCAATGTTCTGTTCATTCAGCACATCGGTAATATCATCAGGAACCAGGCCATAGCGCGACATTACATCGGGCTTGAGCCATATGCGCATGGAGTAATCCCTTGAGCCAAAAACCTCGGCATTGCCCACGCCGGTAACACGCTGTATTTGAGGCACCAGGTTTATCTTAGCGTAGTTTTGCAAAAAGGTTTCATCGTACGTTTTGTTTTCGCTGTATAGCGAAAAGATGATCAGGTTACTGCTCTGGCTTTTGGCCACCGAAACACCCGATTGCGTAACCACCAGCGGCAATAAGCTGGTTGCCCTTGAAACCCTGTTCTGTACGTTCACGGCAGCCAGATCAGGATTAGTACCAACCTTAAAGTAAACAGTTATGGATGCCGAACCATCATTACTGGCAGAAGAGGTCATGTAGGTCATGTTCTCCACCCCGTTGATCTGCTCCTCTAATGGAATAATAACACTTTTAAGCACCACATCGGCATTGGCGCCGCTATAAAAGGCCTGCACCTGCACCGTCGGGGGCGCAATATCAGGGTATTGTGATATAGGTACGCTTATAAGTCCCAATATGCCCAGTATCAGCAGCAAAACTGAAATAACCGTTGATAATACGGGACGTTCTATAAATTTCTTAAGCATAATTTTGCTTTTTGCAGAATAACAAATTAAAGTAGACTATTTAAGGTTGCCGTAAACAGATGCCGCGCTAACCGCTGTAGGTTTTATGGCAGTACCGTCTCTTAAATTATTGGAGCTTTCCAGTACTATTTTATCGCCCGCGCGCAGGCCTTCAGTTACTACATAAAATTGCCCGGCAGTATTGTCCATCACCTTAATGGCTACGTTTTTTATCTTGTTTTGATTATCAACTACATACACAAAGCGTTTATCCTGTAATTCATAAGTAGCGCTTTGGGGCACCAGCAAGGCTGATTTTATGGTATTGGGTATCCTCACCGTTGCGCTGCTACCACTGCGGATAAGCCCCCTTGGATTAATGAACCCTGCCCTTACATTGGCCGCCCCGGTGGCAGTATTAATTAAACCGTTCACGGTTTCAACACGGCCGGTATGCTCATAGGTGGTTCCGTCAGGCAATATGAGCGACACATTAGGCAGCTTGCTCAATTTGGCTTTAAATGTAGTACTACCTGTACTATCCTTGCTAAAGTCAAGCAATTGCTTTTCGTTCATAGCAAAGTAGGCATAAATATTAGCGGTATTGTAAACCGTTGTTAACGGATCTGTCGTGGTGCTGGTAACCAGGCTACCCAGCTTATAGGGCAATGATCCTATAACCCCGTTTACAGGACTGGTAATGGTTGTATACCCCAGGTTAACTTTGGCATTTACCAAGCTTGCTTTGGCCTGTGCCAGGGCCGCAGCCTTCGACTGTTGGGTATATTCGGCCGATTCCAGCTCATAACGGCTGATAATGTCCTTTTCAACCAGTGGCTTTACCTTGCTCACCTGCATTTTGGCCAGGCTCAGGTCGGCCTCTGCTGTTTTAATACCGGCCAGCGCCGTACGCACCTCCTGTTCATATTGCGGCGCATTTATTTTAAAAAGCAATTGCCCCTTTTTTACAATAGAGCCTTCATCAACGTATATTTTTTCAACATAACCATCAACTTTAGGTCTTATCTCAATATTTTGCTGCCCTTGTATACTTGCCGGGTAATCAACGTTTAAAGTGGCAGAGCGTGGCTGTAAGGTAAGCACTTTGTAATCCAATACCTCTTCGGCAGGGCCCTTTGCCGCTGATTGATTGTTATTGCCGCAGGAGCCCAAAATAGCCGCCGACAAAACAGCAGCGAAAAATGCTGTTGCCTTTTTAAGGTTGATGATGTTATTGTTTTTGCAGGATTTTTTGAAGGACATCATAGATAACTAATCGTGAAAACATCAGGCATAGGGGCGCCTGCCACTAAATACGGAAAAATTTTTTGGTTTGACAGTTAAAAGCTGTTAATAGTTACAGCTTTTTTTAAAAGGATAAGCTTGTCATGCCGAGTTCGTCAATATCTAATCAGTTTTTGGGAGGGATTAAACTGCTGCAGTTACAGCCTTCATTTTTTGGAGGGCTGTTTTAGCTACTACCAGCGCGTCTTGCTGATAATAACTTTTATTAAATACCTCGCAGGATATAATAAGAGGCTTTTCGGGGTTTTTAACCAGTTGCAGTATGCGTTTCAGGGGCGCAACGCCGTCGCCAACATACACCCGGTCTGGTTCAGATATTTTATCAGGACTGATATCTGAAAGATAATCATTTACGTGGAATATATCAAGCAATGGTTTACCAACAAACTGCAAACTCTCAACTGCCGACTGCCCCTTGTAAATATGAAATACATCAAGCAGGAGCCGCGCTTGCGGGTGACCGCACTGGGCCGCCACATATAGTACCTGGCTTATATGTTTCAGGTTTACCGAACCGCCCCACATTTCCAGTTGCGGTATCACTCCGGTTTCGCTTCCTATTTGTAAAATAGTATTATACCGCTCGGCAATGACATCCAGATCTATCAGGGCCGATTTAGTGGCTCCTGCCGGTGGCGCGGCTATTCTTTTACAACCTATAAGGCCAAGCGTTTCCATTTCTGCGCGCAACTGGGCAACTCCCTGTTTACGGGTAGCTTCATCGTCTACTATCCACTGGGCAAAGCCAATCGCATTCTCAATGGTGATACCCAGATCAGTAATGATCTTTTTGGCCTCAGTTACCGAGCCGCCAGTCTTAAGATACGCCTGCAGGGTATCAATCCATATTTCAACGGATGTATACCCAGCTTTGGCGGCCACTTCAAGCTCTTTCACAAAGCCTAAATTATGACCACGTATGGTGCTCATGTTTAATGAATACACAAAACCATGATCATGCTTGCCAGTGCTGATAACCGGCGCTGCAGCGGAATCTTTTACAACCGCGGCACCCGCTGCCAGTCCTATGGTTTTTATCACCTGTCTCCTACTTAATAAGTTATCCATCAGCATATTATATCAATAAGTTAAACTTTTGATATAAGCAATGGTTACGGGCAGTTGAGTGCTGTACGATGGGCTTTCATCCTCAATAAAATAATGTTTAATGCCTGCCTTTTTCGCTGCCTTCAACACTTCGGGTATATTAATTTGCCCTGTGCCCAAAGCCACATCATTTTTAGTATCGGTACCGCCTGTAAGATCATTGGCCACACCCTTGCGTATATCTTTCAGGTGCATGAGCTTCATACGCCCGGGGTATTTATTGATAAGCTGCGCTGGGTCCTGCCCGCCATGGAACGACCACAATATATCGATCTCGAACGACACATATTTAGGATCGGTGTTTTTGGCGATATAGTCAAATAGGGTACCATCTTCATATTTACCAAACTCATAACCGTGGTTATGGTAACAAAAAGTAAGGCCGTTATCTTTCAATATTTTGCCAACACGGTTAAAATCGGCAACGGCTTTTTTGGCATCCTCAAGGGTAAACTCTTTTTTATGAGGTATCCAGGCTACCATAACATAGCTCGCGCCCAGTGTTTTGGCCAGCTTTACTACAGCGGCGGGGTCCTTTACAATATCATCGTACCCGGCCCCTACCGACGGTATTTTTATTCCCCGCTCGTCGCAAAGTTTTTTAAACTCGCCCTTGTCCATATCTTTTGGCCCTTCGCCCTCCAGTTCGGTTATGCCCAGGGCTTTAATGGTATCTAAAACGGCCACTGTAGCTTTGGGCATACTGCTGCGAAAAGTGTAGGCCTGCACACCTATTGCATTGGTAAAAAGTGGTTTGCCTGTTTGGGCAAACGCGAGGCTGTGCCCCAAAAACAGGGATAAGCCGGTACTCAAAAAAATTAAATATCTTTTCATAAAAACAGGATCATGTATGAGGTTAACAGGAAAAAAATTTAAACATTATTTATTATTACCAAACTGTCCATTATTGAAACTGAATATCCTTTAAGCTGATGATGCCATCGCTTGGTTTAGTGCGTTTTATGGCAAAAAAGTAAATATCATGCTTACCTTTTACCGGCTTTTGTACATCGCCTGTTAACCATGCGGTTTTTTTCCAGTCGCCGGTTTCACTGTATGCCGTTGAGCTGATAACCGGCCCGGCCTGCGAATCAATACGCACCTCAATTTCGCCGGCGGCATCTTTTGACGCGTACTGATAAGCAAACTTTTTAACGTTCGACAGATCAACGTCCCTGAACATGACATAGGATTTATGACTGCCAGCCGAAAGATCATCCTTAAAGCGGTTAAACCCTTTTAACTCGTCGGCAAAAACCGCCTTCACATTGGCATTGCGCAGTGTAATCACATCGGTACCGGTAAGCGGCCCAACTCCCCTGCCACCCTTGTCGGTATAAGAGGCAAGCAAGGTGTACTCGCCACGCGGCTCGGCGTCATTAAATTTAAGGTTAAGGCTGCCATGCAGCGGTAAAGGCAGCGCCTTATTCTTTTTATCGGTCAGCGAAAAAATATACCTTACAATTTCTTTGGTGTCAGCGCTGGACAATTGCGGATGCGCGCTCATTACATGCTCGGTACCCCAACTACCCGCACCGCCGTTGATGATCTTTTTTGATAATTTATCAACCGATCCTTTTTGGCTTTTGTAACGGTTGGCGATAGATATAAAACTTGGCCCTACCGCTACTTTATTAATGGTATGGCATGATTTACAATCGCTCGAGGCCATTAGCGCCTTGCCGGGATAGCTTACCTCAGCAGCTGACAGCGCGGCCAGGTTACGCACTGTTTTATTATCTGCCGATGGCTGGGGGTTATATATATAAAACAGCTTTACACGCTTTGGATCAATCACCTTATCCTCTTTATCCTTTACTATTACATGATATTTAAAGGGTTTTCCCTTCCATATAAATGATTCGTTATCAACACTGGCGATAGTTACAGACGGAGCGGTATTGCCAACCCTTACTATGATGGTATCGCGGCTAACCAAACCGGCTTTATCAGTTACTTTAAGTATGGTTTTGTAAGTACCTGGTTTAGTATAGGTGTGTGTAGCTGATGATGTGGAAGCGCCAACGATTTTCCCGTCAAACAACCACTGGTAGGTAATTTTATCATCATCGTCCAGATCCTTGCTGCCCTGGCCGTTAACGCTGACCGTAAGCGGTGCCTGGCCGGCTATTTCTTTTTTAACCGGCATATTTTTTAGTTCAGCAGTAAGGTATTTGGTGTGCTGATACAGGTGCATCATAGCCGTATCAGTTATGCCAGCTTTTGCAATTGGGGCACGGTTGCCGGTGTTGTATTCAATTTTCACCAGGCGGGCATCCTCATTCTGTGCTCCGTAAACCGAGCCATATTCCAGCATATAAAATGTACCGTCGGGCCCAAACTCCATATCAATTGGCCGTCTGAAATCGCCATTGGAAGGCATAAAGGCTTCATTCCTAACGTAATTTTCGTTTTCATCAAACCGCAGGTCAATAACCCAATTGCGCATCCAGTCGGCTACAAACAAAGCACCGTCATAGTACTCCGGGAATTTATTGGGGTTTTTAACCGAGGCATTGTATTCATAAAAGTCGCCGCCAATGGCGCACCTGCCGCCCATACCAAGTTCAGGAAACTCGTCTGACGAGGCATAAGGATACCAGATCATGGCCGGTGTAGCCGGTGGCAATACATTTAAACCGGTATTATTGGGCGAGTTATTTACCGGTGCTTTTGGATCAAATTTAGGGCCGGGTGTGTTGGTTACAAAATCCCAGTGCGAGTAGGCAAAATTATTCCCTACAAAATAGGGCCAGCCAAAATTACCTGGTTTTTTGGCCTGGTTAAATTCATCATAACCACGCGGACCTCTTGGCGAATCCTTACCGGCATCGGGCCCTACCTCGCCCCAGTATAATACAGATGTTTTAGGGTTTACAGCTATGCGGTATGGGTTACGGCAACCCATTACATAAATTTCGGGCCTGGTTTTAGGTGTCCCTTTCGGGAAGAGGTTTCCTTCGGGAATAGTATAAGTACCATCGGCCTCGGGATGGATCCGTAAAATTTTCCCTTTAAAATCATTGGTATTGCCCGCACTGCGCTGGGCATCAAGGCTGTAATGTTCCTGGCCGGGGCGTTCGTCCAAAGGGGCATATCCATCTGCAGGAAAAGGGCTTGAGCTATCACCGGTTGACAGGTACAGGTTGCCGTTCTTATCCCAGGCCAGTGAACCGCCGTGGTGCGCCCCGCTCACTTTTTGAACCGGCACTTTAAGCAATATCTTTTCTGATTTAAGGTCGAGCACATTTTGCGAACTTAACTTAAACCTTGACAGCTGAAAATTAAGCGGCTCGTCCTTTTGCCCGGCGGGCATGTAATAAATATATACAAACTGATTGCTTTCAAATTTAGGATCGATGGTTAAACCAATTACACCGGTGCCACCCTCATAGGTTATAGGAAACTTATGAATAACCTTAAATTGTTTGGTGCGTGTATTATAAACGGAAAAATTGCCCATTAGCTGCGTAAAAAACACCCGGCCATCCCCGGCCACGGCCAGTTCCATAGGCGACGCGATATTGCTTACCAGCACCGTTTTAACAAAACGGCTTTGATCTGGCGCCACCCTGGAGTAGGCTTTGCTGTAATCAAGCGGCTTGCCGTTGCCCATAGCATATTTAATACCGCCCAGCAGTTGCCCCAGGAACAGTGGATCGCTGTAACTTTCGTCAGTATGGCCGCAACCAGTATAAAACGACCGGCCGCCGTCAAATTCATGATACCAGGTAATAGGATGCTCGGCTCCGTTTGTACCGCCGTCATATGTATTTTCGTCAAGGCTGGCTAACACATGTATGCCGCTGTAAATAGATTTATAGTTGTACCACTCGTCTGTTCGTTCCCAACGGGCGGGCAGGTTGGCAGTTATAGGGTTACTCCTGTCGGTAACATCAATAGTTGCCTTGCGGATATTTGAATTATTGGGATGACTTGAAAAATATGCCCCCACAAGCTTACCGTACCATGGCCAGTCGTACTCGGTATCAGCGGCGGAGTGTACACCGGCATAACCGCCCCCGGCTTGTATATAGCGTTCAAAGGCGGCCTGCTGCACAGCGTTAAGTACATTGCCGGTTGTACAGTTAAATACAACAGCCTGGTATTTTTTTAAATTTTGATCATTAAAATCATCGGCATTGGTGGTAGTATCCACTTCAAAGCCGTTCTCCTTACCCAGTTTTTGAATAGCTGCTATACCAAACGGAATACAGGAATGGTGCCAGCCCAGTGTTTTTGAAAAAACAAGAACCCGTGGTTCAGGAGCCGGTTTTTTAAATGAATACAGCAAGAAGCTAAGTCCGATCAATAAAACACAGGTAAATTTTAATTTTAATGACATGATATGAGATAATTTAGTTGATGTTCCAATTATCAATCAGTAATAGTACATCACCGTAAACCGCACATTTACAGCAGCCTTTTCTATATGATTGGCAAAAAAGTACAATAAAGTGGTAAAATACTACCGGCTAACTAATTGGTTATTACAATATTAATATTTATTGTGTATCTAATACACTAATATTACATCCTTTAAATCTTTGTAAGTAAATTGTTACTTTTTGAGGATGACGGGATTGGAGACTTTTGGGACTAAGGGACTATTGGACTTTGGGACCAAGATCTGAGAACCAAGGATACTCGGCTTACTTTACCCTTTGATCTTTACTATAGAGTTCAAAATCTAAAAGTCCTATAATCTAATAGTCATATAGTCCAAAAACCCCATAGTCCAAAAGTCCCCAAGTCCTGCTACCTTTGCAGCAAATGGATTATTTCAAAAATCTGCTCAACCTGCTGAACAAAGAAAAGGACGAGGACCGCAACGCTTATCTTAAATTAACAGAAAACACGTCGGCTGCCAGCCGGAGGGCACAGGGCCTTACCTGGTATCCCATTGCTATAAGAGGTACCGAACCCGGCCGCGGCGATTATATCAATACCGAGGTGGAACGCACCACGCATAAGGACCTGGCCCATCAGTTCCGCTTTGGGGTGCCGGCTGCTTTGTTCTCCAACCATGATCCAAAGAACAACCGTGTGGAAGGCATCATTACGTACCAAAATACCGACCGCCTCAAGATCACTTTATATACCGATGAACTGCCCGACTGGACCCGTGATGGCAAACTGGGCATCGACCTGCTTTTTGACAACAATAGTTATGACGAAATGCTGCAGGCCCTTAAACAGGCCGCAGCACTGGCTGCAAGGCCAAAGGAAGGCCGTTTGATCAATATACTCACCGGCCAGGGATCGCCGGCTTTTGATACACTGCCACCGGTAGTTGTTCCGCGTTTGAACACTTCGCAGATGGCGGCGGTTCAAAAAATAGTTTCGGCACAGGATCTGGCCATTGTTCACGGGCCGCCGGGCACCGGCAAAACAACCACGCTGGTACAGGCTATTAAAGTGCTCATCAGTCAGCATAAAAAACAAATACTTGTTGTTGCCCCCAGTAATACCGCCGTCGACCTGTTAAGCGAAAAACTGACTGATGAAGGGCTTAATGTTTTGCGCATAGGTAATCCGGCGCGGGTATCTGAAAAGCTCTTCTCCCTAACGCTCGACAGTAAAATGGCCGGGCACCGTGATAACAAAGAAGTAAAAAAATTAAAAAAGCAAGCCAGCGCTTATAAAGACATGGCCCACAAATACAAACGCAGCTTTGGCAAAGCCGAACGCGACCAACGTAAGGCACTTTTTCAGGAAGCACACAAGATCATGAAAGATGTGGCCGCTACTGAACAGCATATTATTGATGATCTGGTAGCCACAGCCCAGGTAATCACCGCTACACTGATAGGCGCAAATCATTATACCATACGCGATACTCAGTTTGATACCGTAATCATTGATGAGGCAGGCCAGGCGCTGGAACCGGCCTGCTGGGTTCCTATATTAAAAGCACAAAGAGTAATACTTGCCGGCGATCATTGCCAGCTGCCGCCAACAGTAAAGTCGGCAGAGGCCGCGCAAAAAGGGTTAAGCACTACCCTGCTCGAAAAATGCGCCACCCTGCATCCCGAAGCTGTTGTATTACTGGACGAACAATATCGCATGAACGAAGCTATTATGGGCTTTTCGTCGGGCGTGTTTTATCAGCATAAACTTAAGGCGCATGCTTCAGTAGCTCACCAAGTGCTGTTTACCGGTGATATGCCCGTGTCTTTTGTAGATACTGCCGGTTGCGGGTTTGATGAACAGCAGGAAGGCACCAGTTTAGCCAACCCCGAAGAGGCCGCGTTTTTGCTAAAACACCTGAGCAAATTAGCCGCCGGTTTAAAAGAGTCTGATACTTTTCCAACCATTGCCATTATTGCCCCCTATAAAGAACAGATCAGGATATTGAATGAGCAACTGGCCGCGCACCCCGAGCTGCTTAAATACATGAACCATATTGCTGTTAACACGGTCGACAGTTTTCAGGGACAGGAACGGGATGTGGTTTATATCAGCATGACGCGCAGCAATAACCAGGGCGAGATCGGCTTTCTATCAGATATCCGCAGGATGAATGTGGCATTAACCCGGGCCAAAAAGAAACTGGTGGTCATAGGCGATAGTTCAACCCTTACACGTTTGCCATTTTATGCCGCTTTTGTTGATTATGCCGAGCGTTTGAATGCCTATGAAAGTGCCTGGGCTTATGCTGGTGATTAAGACCACATATTATTACCATTTTACTACACATTTACACTATTACGCAAACGTTACCGGTGATTAATGTGGCTAAATTGTTGCATTGTAGGCTTTTTTATAGTTATATTGCCTAAGAAAAAGCAACAATAATTACGTAAAATATACACTAAGCCTATGGCACAAATCAAAACTTTAGGGCAATTCATCATTGAAAATCAAGCCGACCACCCTTATGCAAAGGGGGAGCTTTCACGTTTGCTGCGCGATATTGGGATAGCAGCCAAGATTGTAAACCGGGAGGTAAATAAGGCCGGATTGGTTGACATGCTGGGCCAGGCAGGCAGCACAAACATACAAGGCGAAAATCAGCAAAAGCTGGATATTTATGCCAATGAACAATTTATAGCCGCCCTGAAAAGCGGAGGCGAATGCTGTATCGTAGCATCTGAAGAAAACGAGGAAATTGTAATGCTTGACACCGATGTGTCATTGCATGCTAAATACATTGTAGCTATTGACCCGCTCGATGGCTCCTCAAATATTGATGTAAACGTATCAGTAGGTACCATATTTTCTATTTACCGCCGGCAAAGTACAAGCGGGCGGGCAACCCTGGATGATGTGCTGCAAAAAGGCGTAAACCAGGTAGCTGCAGGATACGTGATATACGGAACATCAACCATGCTTGTTTATACCACCGGCAAGGGTGTTAACGGCTTTACCCTTGATCCCTCTATCGGCGAGTTTTGCCTGTCGCACCCCAATATGCAGATACCTAAAACCGGGATCATTTATTCTATTAACGAGGGTTATTACGTCCATTTTCCGCAGGGCGTAAAGTCATATATCAAATATTGCCAGGTAGAGGATGACAGCACCCATCGCCCGTACAGTTCACGCTATGTTGGTTCGATGATTGCCGACCTGCACCGTAACATGATCAAAGGCGGTATATTTATTTATCCTGTAACGGCGGCGGCGCCTGACGGCAAACTGCGTTTGGTTTATGAATGCAACCCGATGTCGTTCATTATTGAACAGGCAGGCGGACGGGCCACCAATGGTAAAAAACGTATCCTGGAGCTGGATGTAAGATCGTTACACCAGCGCACCCCTATCTTCATCGGATCGGAACAAATGGTATTAAAGGCCGAAGAATTTATGGCTGACGCGGATGAACAAGAGCAAGTAAGTATTGCATCATAAAAAAAGTAAAGCATCTTTTCCATAGAGATGTCGAAGTTTAAGACGAAGAAGATTCTTCGCTATCGCTCAGAATGACAAGACTTTTTTGGGATGCCAAAAACTTACACTTTGTCATGCTGAACGGAGTGAAGCATCTTCTTCTATAGAAAAGCTGACTCTTGGCATGACGAAGAAGATTCTTCGCTGTCACTCGGAATGACAAGAGTTTTTATATTTACTCCCCATTTTGTCATGCTGAACGGGGTGAAACATCTTCTTCAATAGAAAAACCGGCACCTGGTAGGGCGAAGAAGATTCTTCGCTATTGCTCAGAATGACAAGGCTTTTTATATCTATCCCCACTTTGTCATGCTGAACGGAGTGAAGCACCTTCAATAGAAAAGTTGGCACCTGGTAGGGCGAAGAAGATTCTTCGCTACCGCTCAGGACAAACTGTTTTGGTAACCTACCCAAGCGTAACCGCTGCCGGTCCTACCGAACATAGCATTCCATCAGAAAAACCTTTATACTGGCTGCAATTTTTACGAAAAAGCTGTGCCAGGTGATTGGCCGTTTCTTCGTAACTATATGGGTCGGCCCAGGTATTTATGGGGTTTAGCAGGTTTGATGGCACACCCGGGCACCATGCAGGTATCATCAGATCAAAAATAGGGAGCTTTTGGCGCGGAACACTATCCAACTGACCATTAAGCGCCGCTTTGATCATGGCGCGGGTATAGCTCAATTTTATTCTTTGGCCGGTACCGTATGAACCACCTGTCCAGCCGGTGTTTACCAGCCATACGTTCAATGAGTATTTATCCAGCTTTTCGCCCAGCATTTCTGCATATTTAGTGGGGTGCAGAGGCAAAAACGCCCGCCCGAAACAAGCCGAAAACGTAGCTTCGGGTTCATTGATGCCACATTCCGTACCTGCTATTTTAGCTGTATAGCCCGATAAAAAGTAATACATGGCCTGTTGCCTGTTCAATTTGGAAATAGGCGGCAACACACCAAATGCATCAGCTGTCAGGAAAAATATATTCCGCGGAACATCGCCTATAGCAGGGCATACCGCATTGCTAATATAGTGCAGGGGATATGACAAGCGGATGTTTTCGGTTTTTGACAGGTTATCAAAATCAACAGTTTTTGAAAGCGGGTGAAAGCAAACGTTCTCCAAAAGCGCGCCAGGCTGCATAGCATGGTATATCTGCGGTTCTTTTTCGGCGGTTAAACCGGCTATTTTGGCATAACAGCCCCCCTCAAAGTTAAAAACAGAATTTTCGCTCCATCCGTGCTCATCATCACCTATCAGTTGCCGGTCCGGATCGGCCGAGAGGGTTGTTTTGCCCGTACCAGATAGGCCAAAAAAGATAGCGGTATCGCCACCTGCCCCTTTATTGGCAGCGCAGTGCATAGGCAGGATATGGTGCTGGGGTAACAAAAAATTTAACACGGTAAATACCGCTTTCTTTATTTCGCCGGTATAACCCGTACCCCCTATCAATATCACCTTGCTGGTAAAGTTGATCATCACAAAATTATGCTGCCGGGTGCCATCAACCGCAGGGTCGGCTTTAAACCCGGGGGCCGATATAATGGTCCATTCCGGATCAGCGATCTCATCAGGGCGTAAAAATAAGTTATAAGCAAATAAGTTCTGGGTGGCCGTTTCGGTGATCACCCGCAAGGTTAAACGGCTGCTTTTTTCAGCGCAAACCATGGCATCGCGCACAAAAATAGTTTTGTTATTAAGGTAAGCTATTACCTTAGTGTACAGAGCATTAAACACCACTGTGCCAATTGGAATGTTAATATCGCCCCACCAAATGGTATCTTTTGTGAGCGCGTCAGACAAAATATAGCGGTCCTTTGGCGACCGGCCTGTAAATTCGCCTGTATCGATAGTCAGTACGTTACAATCTGTTAAATGGCCCTCTCCGCGTTCCAGAGCCATTTTTATTAAATCCTGTGGCGATAATTGATAGTGAATTTCCTGACCCTGACCGAGTTCAGGAACGCCCAACTGCAACGTTGTTCCCTTGTTAGTGACTTGTCCCATATCACGTTAAATTTTATAATTGGTTAAGACAAAACTAAGATTACAAAAATGTATTTCAAAATACATATTCGCTGATAATCAATCAGTTGTATTAAATACACTAAGCCATTTAATACTACTAATCAAGGGGTTACCATTACATTTGGCCGGGAATTTTTTGCGTAATTTTAATAGCTGTATTATTGACAGAAATGGCTTAAAAACAACTGATATACATTATTTTCACATATTTTGTACCGGTAATAACGGTATTATAGCCATATGTTGAAACAACGCTAATCTATTTAAACCAAACGGTTTGGGTAAAGGCGCCGTTAGCGGCTGCGTCCCAGATTTCTAAACGTGCCCAGGTTCTGCCTTTCAGGTTAACAGGGATATTAAAAGCTTGTACGCCAAAGGCTTTAGTATAATTCAGGTTAATATATTTGCGGTAAACCTTTTTACCATCACCAGAAATTATCTCTGCAAAATTTAGCGGGAACGTCCAGTCGGCTTTGAATTTGATATTGCACTTGCCATCAGCAGGAAGTTTAATGGTTTCGCCCGACTCATGACCATTTACTTTAAAATCAGCTATCAGCACCTCGCCTGTGGTTGAAAAAAAGCGCCCTTTTTGCAGCACATCCAACACCGGTTGCCAGCCATCCTTAAATTGAGGTTGTTTGTTTAACTGCAGGTAGTTTACGTTGAGGTGCGCATACATTTCATTCTCCGGCTCAATGCTAAACAAATCGGCTTCCGCGAGCACTTTTTTCTGCAGCCCCCAGTTATTCATATCATCAAGCAGGTCGAGCGCCCGCTTGCCCAGGCGGGGTTGGGAAAGATCAGCAGGCAAGGCTTTCCAGGCCGCACCTAAAAACCGGTTTGAGGTAAAAAATGCTTCATCCTTATAAGCGTCCGGAAAACCGGTTGAGCCTTTGGTACGGGCATGCGCTGTCCAGGCCAGTCCGTTTTCAGCTTTTAGCAGGGCCAGCATATCATTTTTATCTCCTATATGGTATATTTTGCCATGTTCGGCATCAGTGGTTACCAATGGTGTTCCCGGCTTGCGCGACATGATCCAGTAAACAGGTTTCGGGAAAAACTCCAGCCAGTGGCCGCCAAAAAATTCGTTTGGCTCTTCGCCGGGCAATAACAAAAAATTAGCAGACGACAGGCGCCGGCACTGATCAAACAACGATTTTAATTCCAGCAGCCGCTGCCCGTCCGGACCTTTGGGGTGGGCAGTGTAGTGAAACTCGGCCAGGTGAACAATATTTACACCCAGTCTTTTAAAAACATTAACGAATGAAGGACTGTCTGGAACCGGCTTGCCCGCCAGTACCAAACTCATAATAAATTCGTTATGAAAATGGCTCGTCATGGTTTTATAACCCGGCAGGGGTTTATAACTGTCATTATGCGTATATCGCTTAACATTAGCCAATGATCCTGCTGCATTGCCGGTGCTTAACAGGCAGAAAAAATTAAGCCGCTGCTTTGTACCCGGCGGCGCGTTAAACCAGGGTACATAACGTTTATCGCCATAAAGCTCCTGCCTTATGCCGAGGCCATAACCTTTAAGCATATTGCGATAATTGTTCCCGTACCAAACAAATTTGAGGTTAAAGGCTTCATCGAGCGGATAAAAATATTGATGTGGGGCCGGGAATACCGCTATACTTCCGCCGGTGTTGGATCCAATAACGCTTCTGTATTTTACAGCAAGGTTTTTAGCTGTATCAGGCGTATTAAGGTTATCTGTTTGCAGATGTTCGTAAACATCGCTCCAGGATACTTTTTTAACCGGCGGCTGTTTGGCAACAAGCCCGGCATCATATACTATGGCGGTGGAATCTATTTGTGTAGCTATTACCGCGGCCACGTTAAAAAGCGGCTGACCATTATAAAGGGTAATCTCCAGATCGCCCTTAAAGTTTGGCGCTTCTACACCGGTTATGGTCATGGTAGTGCGTGAACCGGATGTGGTTACACTGACATCATTTTTATTAAAATCAACTTTATAAGAACGATGGGGCTTGGAGGGAACCTTATCAAAAAATATATTCCAGCCGTTTTGCGATACCAGGTCGCGCTTACCTACGGTAAGTATAAATTGCGGATCAACGTTATTAATTATCTGCTTATATATTCCATTGGTACTTAGCTGAACGCTTTGAAACAATGGAGCATCTTTACTCAAATTAAACACCAGGCGCCCATTACTGTTACCGCCTGCAGGCCAGGTAACTGTGACATGGTCATGATCTGATTTTAAGCTTACTCCTGATTTAGGATTAAAGTTTTTAAGATTGATAGCCTGCCCATTAGCCCTGTTCATATTAAATAAAAACATAACCAGACCGCCGGCTATCAGCAGTAATAAATATTTAAGCTTTACTTTCATAACTATCTGCACATCTAAAAACCACATATCCCAAATCTATTTGCCCCTGCCAGTCAAACTTTTTATCAGTTCGGTTTCTTCTGGTTTGTAAGGAGTGCCATCCTTGCGGAAAATATCATGAAACCATAATTTAGGCTCGCTGCCGTCCGGTATCGGGGTATCCCAGGCGTAAATGGTATTGGTTTTGCCTGATACAAAACCCCAGTTTATTGCCCCTACATTCTCCTTTTTGAGCATTGGCAATACGGTACTGAACAAACTATTGCGCGGGCGGGCCATATATTCGGTACAAATAAGCGGGCGGCCAAGCATTTTCAGGAACTGTACGGTTTTTAAATGGTCGGGCTCGGGTGAGTAATCATGATAAGTGATCACATCAGAATTGGCTACCTGAAAGGCGTTTAAGTTTTCTAATCCCCAGCTCCAAACACCGGCGCTAATAGGCTGGCCTGGGTTTACTTCCCTTGCCCATTTAAAAACATTTTTTAGCAAGGGCAGTGATTTGTCGCCTTTACCGGAGTTGCCCGGTTCATTATACAGGTCCCAAAGCAATATGCGCTTGTCGGCAGCAAAGCGTTTTAATACGTCTTTTACATATTTTTCAAGCGCTGGAAAATTCGCGGCGTTCTCAGAAGCCGGCTGTCCGGGATCCTGCATCCAGCCAGAGTTGTGTATGCCTGGTTTTGGTTCGGGCTGTTTACCTGTTTTGGGCACTTTGTTCCAGCAATCATCAAAAAACACAAACATGGTTTGTATGCCATGTTTACTTGATATGGCCAGATACTGGTCCATCCGCTTTTTAAAACCTTCGGGATCCTGCTGCCAGGCCAGGTGGTGCAGAAACACGCGCATCACATTCATGCCTATGCCCTGGGCGTAGCCCAGCTCCTTATCAATGGTTGCCGGGTCAAAAGTGTCGGACTGCCACATCTCCAATTGGTTTATGGCTGTGCTGGGTATAAAATCGCTGCCTACCAGCCACTGGTGCTGCGCGTACCATGCTTTTGCTTTTTGCGCAGGCCATACCCCGGCCGGGCCTTTTTGCTGGGCCGATAATTGAATGCTGAACAGCATAATTAATGCCAGGGCCTGTAATTTTAGTTTGTTTTGCATTTATGTAAGTGTTTTAATATGTCAATTATTAAACTGAGCGGGCCTCACCCTGCCCTCTCCAAAGGAGAGGGTTCTGACGAACCATATGCCAATGAAGTCCTCTCCTTTGGAGAGGATTTAGGTGAGGCATTAGTTAGCCTTGTCATTTACCAGATGCCCTTTTATCATCCAAATGGATGTATGCCCACTGTAGGCATCTGTTGATGTTAAAGCGATTATTGTGTCATCCTTAAGCACACACAATGAGTTCCATAAGCCGTGTTTATTTAGCGGAACATTAAAGGGCGTTGCTGTTTGTACAAAATTTTCACCGCGGCTGTCGCCCACGGCCACCTGCATACAAGCCAGCTCCCAGTTGCTGCCCCGGTTTTGCGTGCTCTGGTATGATAAAATGGTTTGCCCGCTGTGCAGCTGGCGCAAATATGGTGCCCCGGCATAAACAGTATCAGCTAATTTGGGGGTTAACGCATAGGAGCGTTCGGCATCATGGGTGCCTACCGTTTTTTTCCAGTTTTGACCGAACGTATTGCGGATAATTGACGGTTTAAACTGGCCGCCGGTATTGTCCTCAATAGAAAACAAGATCTCTTTTTTCCCCTTAAGAATGATGGGCACGGGCATGCCGTCGCGATGTCCGGCACTGAAAGAAGCTATCTCGGGCTGTTTTGTCCAGGTTAATCCGTTATCCGGTGATCTGAACAATGATATATTTTGCTCGTTCGAGTGGGTATAAACGCCCTCATCAGAGAAATATAACTGCACCTCGCCCGATGGCAGTTGTATTTGCGAAGGTTCCCAGCAGCCATTTTCAAACTGGCTGCCGGCCTGGTATATAAGCCGCTCGTCGCGCCAGGTTTTCCCGCCGTCGTAGCTTTTTTTGGTACAGATGGCAAAATGTTTGGTGGTATCCCAACTGCCGTTTATTTTATGTGGCCGCGGATTGTATGATGCCAGCAGGGAGTGGTCATTCAGTTCAAGAATATCAGGTACGGCCATAGCAATACCCGGTAACGGCTGGGCAATTACCGTAGGTGCAAGCCAGGTTTTACCCTCATCATTACTTGTAGTACACTCCACACCGCCGCCACTTTCATAAACGCACAATAAACTGCCATTGCCCAATTGTATCATACGGGCATAGTTTGCGTTGCTGTTTCCGTTTAGTGGTGCCACCTGTTTTAGAGATGCCTGGTCCCAAACAATGCTTGCAGCAGCTTTCTGCTGCCCTTGTACCAAATACGGGGCAAAGGCAAAAATTAACAAAACATAAAATAACCTCATTATCAATATTATATATCAATTATATCATCTTTTACATCATCAAGCCAAAAGGTTTATCGCTGTAGGTTACCAAGTATAACAGCGCTAAACATTTGATGATGCCTTTCCATTTCGTTTGATTTTAAGTTCAAAAGCTGTTCATTCGGCTACAGGGAACGATGCGATCCTTAACCTTGCCCCTCCCATAGGTACCAGTGTTAATTCTGACAGGGGCTGGTCTGTTTTAACAGGGCTTTGGGGCAGTAATCCGCAAAGGCCATACTGGTCAATTGTCCAACCCGGGATCTTCTTACCTTTAGCTTTAAGTTCAATTGGCGCATTGGCGTTGGTAAAGGGATTATCATCCTTTGGCCAGCTACGACGGATGATCTCAATAGATTTTTCCGGATGTTGCGCATCAATCACTAAACCATAATTCCAGGCCGAGGCAGGATGAATTTCATATGAGGGCCATTTCTGAGGGTCGGCGGTAGCCTGCCAATGCGAATCGCCCTGGGTTGATGTCCTGCTGTCTTCTTTGGTGTATTGCTCATCAATTTTAAGGGAATAGGTAAGCGGGCCATAATTTATGCTCACACTATTCTTATTGGTGCTCCATTGGCGTACTTTTAATTGCATAGGTAAATGCAGGGTTATCTTGTCGCCATTTTTCCAGGTTTTGGCCAGCCTGATATAGTCGCCTGTTGCTGTGTTTACGTTTACGGCAACGCCATTTACTTTTACGCTGGCCCCTTTACACCATTCAGGTATACGCAGGTAAAGCGGGAAATTTACCGCCCTGGCTGTATTTACCGTAAAATAAACCTGATCCTCAAACGGGTACCTGGTGGTTTCATTAAGGCTTACTGTTGTGCCATTACCTACTTTGGCGGTAACCTGGCCTTGTGTATAAAGCGTTGCAGCTATCCCATTATCTGGCGTGGCCATCCAGCTGTTTTCGGCATAATAAACCCAGCCTGCAGCATGATTATGCTGACAACAGCGGCTGCTAAACGGGTTCATCATTAAAAACGGACCTTCATTGGCTATGCCAGGGTTGTGATTTTTACTATCGCTTACAATCATATTTGGCGCGGTTAAATAGCGTAATGACCGGTAATCGGGCATAAAAGCTGCCGAAAAGGTGTTAAACGCTACATCCTCGCAGTTTTCGGCCCAAAAACGGTCGCCGGTATTACCCAGCAGCATTTGGTCTGATGTCATTTGTTCTACCATACCGCAGGTTTCAACCGCCTGGCGCGGGTCGTCATAACCTTTACGGGCATTTTCATCGGCACCAAACATACCGCCCGGCACCTGCCCATATATGGCGCGGATCAATTTAAAATCGTTGTAGGTGGCGTCGAGGTCTTTAGGATCATGGCTTTGCAGATAAAACGTTGCCGGCTCTCTGAAGCATTGGGCCACATTTACGTTATGCCAGTTGGGCAGGTCATGAGCCTGGCGCCAGTTGGCCGTATTCCTGTCAAGCTTGGCGGCAAGATCAAGTAAAAATTTATCTCCCGTGCGATTATAAAGCCAGTAAACACTGGTCATGTTATCACCACCGCGACTGTTTTCCCAATAATCTTCTAAAAATTTATCATCAGGTACAGATAGTTCATATTTGAAATATTTGGTCATGAAAGGGATTACCCGCGGATCTTTGGTGTATTCATAATACGATTGCAGGCACCACAGCATCGGCATATTTGTCCACAGATCGCGGTTGCCCTTGTTCATCCTTGCCGGACCAAAATCGCCGTCTTCGCGCTGATTATTCAGTACCGCATCGATCCAGAATTTTGCCTCGGCTATCATTTTTTTATCGCCAAGCATGTAACCAATATTAGCGTAACCCTTTAACCAATAGGGCAACTCCTCCCATCCGTATTCGCCTTTACCTTCTTTATTCAGCCAGGCGTTATTTGTTTTGGATAACCAGATACTGATTTCGCCAAGGTTGCCTGTAAGGCCATCCCGTTGCAGTTCAAGTGCTTTTTTTAGCCAGCCACCAGCTTTAATACTCCCCACGGGCAACCGGGTAAAATACTGTTTTTGCAGCGGAGCCCGGTTATTTACATAAAAGGCGTTAAGTTGCTGATTATCAACTTTTGTTACAGTACTTGCCTTAATACCGGTTTGAGCCGTGGCAGTATATACGCCACAACATGCAATAGCCGAAGCGAAGCAAATGCCTTTTTTAATATGGTTTATTTTGTTTTTAAAGCGCATAAATTAACTGCTTATATTATTTAACTAAAGATGGGTCATACAACTTTAGGTTGACCTTTTGTAATGATTCAACGGGCATTTTAATCACCTTGCGGTCATAGGTCATGAAACCGTTAACCTCGCCTTCCACATCGGTTGTTTGGGTGTATACCGCCGCAGACAAGCCTAATTTAATTAACTCCTGAAGCCTATCGGTAAAAGAAGCGTATTTTTTAAACAGGTCGTCTGCATTTTTAAAGTTCTGGTAGCCCCAGTTTTTATTAGCCTGCCAGGTATGGCCGTCAACCGGCCAGCCTAAGCCGCCAAATTCGCCCAATACAACGGCTTGCGTTTTGCCAAATATTTCGGGGCGCGGCATAGCCGGTTGCGGATAATTATGCAGATCGACTATGTTACCGGTAGCATAAAAATTACCTCCGCTGGCACTGTTCACCAGGCGCGACGGGTCTTTTTTCATTGTCCACTCGGTTATTTCCACGGTTTTAAACTGGCCCCAGGCTTCATTAAATGGTGTCCAAACAACGATGCACGGATAGTTATAAAGTGCATTCATGATGGCGTTCCATTCCTTACGGTAATAGCCTTCAGATTCAGGTGTACGCTGCTGATCTGTAGCCCTATCCAATACCCCGGGGCGGTTTTCCCAGTGATTGCCCAGATCGCCGCTGGGCATATCCTGCCAAAGCAGCATACCGGTTTTATCGCAATAGGCATAATAACGGGCTGGCTCTACTTTAATGTGCTTGCGGATCATGTTAAAGCCCATCGCTTTTAACTTGTCGATATCAAAGGTCATGGCCTCGTTAGTTGGTGGGGTGTAAAGCCCATCAGGCCACCAACCCTGATCAAGCGGACCATATTCAAATACAAACTTGTTGTTCAGCAACATGCGCTGCACCCCATTAGCATCAGCACCCAGGGATATTTTACGCATGGCGAAATAGCTTTTTATTTCGTCGATGGTTTTATTATTCCTGATAACGGCAACACTTAGGTCATAAAGAAAAGGGCTGGTTGTTGACCATAGTTTCTGATCTTTTATGTCAAGAACAGCTATCGCGCCTGCATCCACAATTTTTTCATCAATCTGCGTTTTGCCGTCCCAGGCGGTGATCTTTAATTTATCGCCGGGCTGGCTATTTGCAACCTCTGCCGAAACCGACAGGTTATGATTATCAATATTTGGAGTTTGTTTGGTTGCGTCGATATGTGTTTTGGCTACGCCTTCCAGCCAAACAGTTTGCCATATGCCCGTTACCGGCGTATACCAAATGCCTTCGGGCTTTTTAACTTGTTTACCACGCGGCTGCGGGCCATCGTCTGTGGGATCCCAAACGCTTACTTTTATTTCCTGTTTTGAACCACCTTTTAAATAAGGGGTTATATTGAATGTAAAGGGATCAAATCCGCCCTCATGTATACCCGCGCTTTTGCCATTCACAAAAACTTCGGTACGCCAGTCAACCGCGCCAAAATGCAGCAGCACATCCTTACCTTTTAAGGTTTTGTTAAGGCTGATGGTGGTTTTATACCAGAGCATGCTATCCTTGCCAACTGTTTTACCAACACCTGAAAGCGCCGATTCAACCGCGAAAGGCACCAGTATTTGACCGGTATACTTTGCCGGGCCGGTAACCGCCTTAGGAACAATGGCGTAGGTCCAGATACCGTTGAGGTTTTGCCAGTTGGACCTAACCATTTGCGGGCGCGGATACTCGGGCAGTGGTGCTTTAGGGTCAACCTTTTCGGCCCAGGGTGTGGTAATTTTGTCTTTAATAAGATGCCATTCGCCCTGTTGTGCACTGGCCGAAAGAGAACCTGAAATTAAAAGAGATAAGCAAAAGTTGAGTTTCTTCATTAGGTATTAATGTAGGGATTTATTCTATAAAGATAAGGGGCTATACCAAAAGTACAGCCCCAATAATTTGTATTAAAATGACAGCTTGGCTAACGGAGAAAATATCATATCCTCTACCCCCGCTATCTTGATACCTACACGGGCAAACACATAATTTTGCGTTGGTGAGATACCTGGTATAGCAGCATTCATGGTAATGTTGTTCAAGCTGGTTATATCCGGCCCGGCAAGATCCGTAACTGCTATATTATCCACCCCTGACACAAACTGTGTTTTGTTGATATACAGGCTAACCCGCTCAATATCCTTTGCATTGGCATCGGTGACTACCTTTTCGATGTTGAAATTTGCGGTTACCTTGCCGCCGCCCGCGGTTAACTTAGCATTCCTGATCATATAGAACGGGGTTACTTCCACATCCATGGTTTGGTTGCCGGTAAGCGACACCGCTACGGTATCGCGTTTACCCGAAGCCAGTTCTTTCCACAGGAAAGGTCCCTGATTGGGCGGTATGGTAAATTTATAGTTACCCTTAAACAATAAGGACGAATAAGTGCCATCCTGCGCAAAGGATTGGCTTATGGGGCCCACTTTGCCAAAGCCGGGCTGGTAAAGCTCATAAGGTACCTGGTTATATTCAACGCCGATAGCCTCGCCTTTGTATACCAGCTTGCCTGTTAGCTTTAAAGAAGGCGCGTCATAATTATCCTTTTTACAACCAGTAGTTGCTGCCAGGAGCGCCAGTATGATATAATGAAATTTTATTTTCATGATCTTGTTTGATAAGTAAATACTTATTGATTTGGTTGTTTAACAATTTTTGGGTTGGCCGATAACACATCGGTACCAATCTGAGAGTAATAATTGCCCAGCTGAAACCTGTTGGCCCCGGTTACAGAAGCCGGCCTTACTTCCTTAAATAACCATTTACCGTTATTGGCATTACCCGGATTGTAATACTTATACGGCCATAAACCATAAGGCTGCGTGTTGCGTTTGGTGGCCTTGCCTATGTTACTAACCAGGTCGGTAACAGTCATTGGGGTACCATCCCAAACGGAAGTAGCCAGTCGCCAGCGTTTCATATCATATAAGGTATGACCTTCAAATACAAGTTCAACACGGCGCTCGTGAACTATTCTGTCAAATGTAATTTCGGCTGGGGTTAGCGGAGTAGTCAGGCCTGCCCGTGCCCTTACCTGGTTCATATAACCGGCAGCTACCGATGTTTGGCCAAGCTCAAATGCAGCCTCGGCAGCGTTTAACAATACCTCGGCGTAACGGTAGCGTATAAAGGCTACATCACTGCCACGGCCGCGGCGGCCCGACCCTACTGCAGGATCAAGGTACTTACGGATATAAAAACCGGTTTGTGACCTGAACTCCTGGCCATTTACCACACCATCCTTACCCACCACCTGTACAGGTGTTGATGTACCTGGCAATGGTTTTAAGTGACCGGCATCATCACTGGTAAGTACGCTGCCATCGGCTAATTGGTAGCCTGCCCAAACATCAGTTTTTTTGCCTTTAAATGAACCGCCTGGTAAAAGTAAAGTACCGGCAAGGCGGGCATCGCGGCCAGCAAAAATATCAAGCTGATTGGCATAATACACCGGGTTGCCCGAGCCGTCTGTTGTTGCAAGCGGCGCATAGGTATTATCCAGCTTTTCAAATGCTTCGGCCACGTTTAATGAAGGGTTTAAACGGCCCGCGTCCAAACCTTCGTCTGATATGGAAAAAGGCTGGTTATTTGTGGTGAAACCATGCACTTTGCCACTATTCACCTTAAAATCTTCCACAAATATGGCTTCCTGGTTCACACTACTTTTATCAAGAAAAATGGCTGCAAAGTTATCAGCCAGATCAGGCAAAACCTTATATAGCTGGTATGCGCCTGCACTGCCGTTAATAATAGCCTGTGCCGCTGTCAGCGCTTTGGTATAGTATCCGGCAGCCATGCTTGCGGGTATGCCTACTTCGCCGCCCGGCAGTGATACCTGCGGTGTTTTAGTGCCATATTTAGCAATAGAGCCTGCATATAAAGCGGCCCTTGCTTCCATTGCCAGCGCGGCGGCTTTGGTAGCCCTTGATTTTTCGTTAACATCGGCCGGCAACTGGTCTTTTATGGCCTCTGCTTCGCTGATAATAAAATCATATAGTTCTGATTCTTTCGCGCGCGCCTTTTGCAGCGGGGTAACATTACCTGAGTAATCATAGGCCAGCGGATCTGTGATCAGCGGAACGCCACCCATCCGTTTAACCATTTCAAAATAATAGTTAGCGCGTAAAAACCTGGCCTCGGCTAAAAAACGGGTTTTATCGGCATCGGTAAGTTTGGTTGCTGCCGTTGCCCGTTGAATGAACAGGTTAAGGTCACGGATGTAACCATAATCCCATATTTTCCATTCACCATAGTCCCAGCCGGTTCTTTGTACTATAAAACTGCTGCCGTTCTCTGATGGAAAAGCCTCGCTGAAATCAGCAAAAGTGCGCCATCCGGGTTCGGTATCGCCGTTAGGAGTTGCAGGGTATTCCCGTGATGGATACCCATCCAGGCTCGAAAAATCCCGTTGACGGTTATACAGATCACCCAGAATGGATAAAACCAGGGCCGGATCTGAAAAGGCCAGCTCAGTAGGTAACACCTGCTTAGGCGGGACATCTAAAAACGAACTATCTTTTTTGCATGATCCTGTAATTAACAGGCTTGCAATTATTGTGATTAATGATATTTTTTTCATTTGAAATTTAAACTTAGGGGATCAATTAAAAAGTTAAATTAACACCAAAGTTGAGCACCTTACTTTGCGGGAACTGAAGCCCGTTATCGTCAGTAACCTCCGGATCAACCGAGTATGATTTAAGGTTATCAAATGAGAACAGGTTGTACGCGTTAACATAAAATCTGGCCCGTTTGATCTTTACCCTGGTTAACCATTGTGATGGCAGCGAATAGCCCAGTTCAATTGTCCTTGCACGCAGGTATTTTACGCTGTGCAGCCAGAATGATGAATTGTTTTGCCCGTTGAGTGAGTAACTGCTGTAGTCAAAACCGGGGTTAACCCTGTTTGCAGGATATTTGCCGGGCACCCATTGGCTGTTCACATTAAATGGATCGGTGCGGTGCCACCTGTCTTCAAATATGGTGTTCAGGTTGCCATTGTTCTGGAACGCCCACCGTGTTTCATAATTCTGGAACCAGGTATACCCTGCACCTCCGGAGAAATCGGCATGAAAATCAAAACCTTTGTATGCCGCGCCAATGGTAAAGCCAAAGTTGATATTGGGCTGTTTACCATAACCAAAGCCAATGGGACGTTCATCATACTTATCAATTTTACCGTCACCATTCTGATCCTTGTACATCAGGTCGCCGGGCAGCAGTGAGCGGTTGCCTTTGCCATCATTATTAATGGTGTAGTTGTTGATCTGCTCCTGCGATGTGAACTGGCCAACCACTTCATACCCCCAGTCGATATGTGAATACCTGTTTTGTATAGAGTTACGGTATTGATCCCAGGAGTTTTCAAACAGCGGGTTGTATTGCATCAGGTCCTTAGAGCGGGAAAATGAAAAGTTGCCGCCCACGTTAAAGCTTACGTTGCCAATTTTACTGGCGTAGTTCAATGCAATTTCTTCGCCATACTGCGCGTCGCTGTTGGCGTTTTCCTGCGGCAGGGAGTAACCTATTTCAATAGGAACTATAACATCGTTTTTAGTACCCAGCAGACCGGTACGTTTACGGTAGAAGTAATCAAACGAACCGGTTAACTTATTGTTCAGCAAGCTAAAATCCATACCAACATCGGTAATCTTGCTTTTTAACCACGAGATACGGGTAACCGGGATGCCTTTATCCCTTGACACGGTTACGGCGTTACCATCTAATATGGCGGTACCCTGGTTGTAGTTATAGCCCGGCAAATATGCATAGGCCGCTACAATAGGATTAGCTGAGTTATTGGGATCGCGGTCATCACCCAATACACCGTAAGATGCCCTGAATTTTAAATCATTAAGCACACTGTTTTCGCCCAATATTTTTTTCGCAAAGCCTTCCTGCGTTATACGCCAGCCGGCAGATACGCCCGGGAAGTAACCTACCCGTTTATCAGGGGCAAACAGGTAAGATGCATCCCTCCTGGCCGAAGCTTCCAGGTAATATTTATTGTCGTAGTTATAATTTACACGGCCGATATAACCAATACGCGCCTCTTTATCATCACGATCCTGATACTGGTCAGTAGTAGGGAAATAAATAAGCGGTAAGTTATTTGAAATTGGCGAGGCATGTATCCAGTTCCTCAAATGATTCAACTCAATACGTTCTGCAACAAAGGTTGCGCCTATGGTGTTTTTGCCAAACGTATTGTTATAGTTTAACTGGGCCTGCATGGTTTTTGCAAACTCTTTCCTTTGTTCGCGCTCGCGCCATGGGTTGGTACTGCCGCCGGTTACGTCATAGGTGTTTGTTTCGGGCCGGTAGGTATAAGCCTCATAGGTATACTCCTGGTTATTAAGCAAATAGTCGGCAATATAGTAGGAATATAAACCTTTAATAGCTAATCCTTTAACGCCGGGTATCTGGTATTCGGCATTGAAGTTGGTTTGCAGCACGCGCCAGTCGCTGTGATATAAACCCGACAGGTCTTTATTCAGGAAGGCGTAATTTGATTCGGTGTGCCCAATGTCATTTAAATAAGCCGGGTTGTCATTAGCGTAAGGCCGCTCTAACGGGGTGTTACGCAATACCGCAAATTTGGCTAAAAAGTAATCATCTCCTCCTGGTACACCCGGGTTCTCACGGGTTTCAATACGGCCGTTAATGTCCAGGCTCACCTTTAAACCATTGGCAACCTTAAGAGAAACGTTCGACTGGATATTGGAGCGGTTAAATTTATACTCTTTACCCAACTGTGAGTTTTGAAACAGGTTGGTTGCCGATACATAATAATTCACTTTATCGGTACCGCCTGTAAAATTGGCATTAACCGAATTTTGCGGCGCGTTGTTATTGCTCTTCAAAACATAATCGCGCCAGTTAAAGCTGCGGTAACCTGGGTCGGTACCTGCTTTATATTTCTCAAGCTCGGCCGGGGTTATGCTGGTTGAACCATCTTTGTTTACCTCAGCTTCGGCTTTATAGCGCATGTAATCATAAGAGCTGGTTAGTACATTAGGGAACCGTGTCCAGTTTTGATAGCCTGTATAGGCATCAATATTAATGCGGCTCTCGCCCGCTCCTTTTTTTGTAGTTACCACCACAACGCCGTTGGCCGCACGCACACCGTATATAGCTGCCGAACCATCCTTTAACACGGTAATGCTTTCCACATCATTTGGCGAAAGGTTGTTAAACTGGCCCTCGTCCTGCTGTATACCGTCAATTACATACAGCGGCGACCCCATGTTACGGATCTGGATACTGGCGCTTGCCCCCGGGCGGCCTTCAGACTGCCTGAACGTTACACCCGGAATTTTACCGGCCAAACCCGTACTTACGGTTGAACCGGCATGTACCCGCTCCAGGTCTTTACTGGTAACGCTGGATATGGCACCCGTTATTGATTCCCTTTTTTGCGTACCATAACCGGTTACCACGATTTCCTGAAGAGATGAGCTGCTTGCTTTTAAGCGGATAGGGATAATTGTGCGGCCGTTAATAGGCACTTCCTGGGTTGTAAAGCCTATGTAGGTTACAACCAGCGTTCCGTTAGCATCAGAAACCGCAAGGCTGAAATGCCCTTTGGCATCTGTTGTTGTACCCGCCTGGGTGCCTTTTACCCTGATAGCTACGCCGGTAAGCGCCTCGCCTGTTGTATCGGCCACGGTGCCACTAACCTGTATCTTGTTTTGGGCATGTGCCGCGGGCGAAATGAGCGCGCAAGCCAGACAGGAAAAAATAATTAATGTTACTTTTGGGCACCATTTACTGGGTGGCCACTGCAAGCGGAAATATTCTACTTGCCTGAGTAGTAAAAATTTTCTCATAAATGATATATTAATTGGTTAAGTTTCAGTTTAAAAATGTACGATTGACATATTTAAATCATCCTGTAAAGTAAAAGGATTTACCAGCTGGTAATTAACCAAATCATATCAATTATTAGTCGAAACGTATCATTTTTTACTTGAACGAAAACCCAGAAAGAGAATAGTTATATTTGTTTAGCGAACGATTTTGAAACCTGCATATTTAGCTTATTTATTATTATTACTGCCCTTTAACATCTGCAATGCACAGTCATATTACTTTAGGCATTACCAGGTAGAACAGGGGCTTTCAAATAATACGGTTTACTGCACACTGCAGGATAAACACGGTTTTTTATGGCTTGCCACCAAGGATGGATTAAACCGCTTTGATGGTTACACGTTTAAAACTTTCAGGCACAACCCCAGGGATAAGAACAGCGTTTCGAGCAATATGATACACGCCCTGTGCCTTGACCAAAACGGCAATTTATGGGTAGGTAACGATCAGGGGCTTGACAGGTATGATTTTAAAACCGAAACATTTACGCACATCAACGCGTCAAATACCGATGCGGTGCGGTGCATTGTGAACGACAAAAACAACAATTGCTGGTTTATTGCCGGTCCGCTGCTGATGAAACATGATGGCCGAACGGGCGCGATAACCGAATTCAAAGCATTTCAGCATTTTGAGGCAACATCAATAGCCATTAATAATGACGGAGCGGTATGGGTATCATCCACATCAGGAACCCTGGAGAAATTAGATACGGTTAACCGTTCGTTCACCAGCTACAGCATGTTTAAAAACTCCAGGTGGACAGCATCAAACTTTATTGAGAAAATATACCCGGCAGGCAATAACAAAATATTTGTTGGCACTACCAACCAGGGTTTTAAAGAGTTTGACTGCGCAACAGGCAATTACCGCGATCTGTTAACCTATAACCCCGATAAGACCGAAATATATGTGCGGGACTTTGTAAAGTATTCGGACAATGAATTTTGGATAGCTACAGAATCAGGGGTATTTATTTATAATGTAAAAAAGGGCACTTTCATCAATCTGAAAAAGCATTTTAATGACCCCTACTCTATTTCAGACAATGCCGTTTACTCTTTGTATAAAGATGCCGAGGGGGGCATTTGGGCGGGCACCTTTTTTGGAGGGGTAAATTATTATCCAAAACAATACTCCACCTTTAATAAATTTTATCCGGCTTCAGACAAAAATGGCCTGCAGGGCAACGTAGTGCGCGAAATTTGCAAAGATATGTACGGCAATATCTGGATGGGGACCGAAGACAATGGATTAAACAAGCTAAGTCCGGATAAACGCACCTGGACACATTACTATCCCGGTGTAAAAAATGGCATATCAAACACCAACATACATGGTTTGCTGGCCAACGGCAATGAACTGTTTATCGGCACGTTTGAACGCGGCCTTGATATTATGGATATACCCACCGGCAAAGTGATCAGATATTACCTGGCGGGCAAGGCTAAAAATATGTTAAAAAGCAATTTCATTATTACTTTTTGCAAAACCCGTACAGGCACAATCCTGGTTGGCGCTACGCGCGGGCTTTATAAATATAACATCAAAACAAAAGACTTCACCCTTATAAACGGTGTACCCGCATATGATTTTATTTACGCGATAACAGAGGACCATAACGGGAAAATATGGGTGGGCACGGTGCATGATGGTATTTATTGCTATGATCCGGTTAAGGATTGGGGCAGTAAATTAAATGATGACAAGGGTACAACCGATGTACTCAACAGCAGCTCGGTTAACGGCGTATTTGAGGATAGCGACCATCAATTATGGTTTGCGACAGAAGGGCTTGGTTTGTGGAATTATGACCCGGTGCAGAAGACCTTTAAATTTTATGACCTGGCAAACGGCTTTCCCAGTAACTATATTTTCAGGATACTGGAAGACGATCGTAAAAACCTGTGGATAAGCACTACCCGCGGGCTCGTATGCTTAAACATCACTAACAGGAATATCAAGATCTATACTAAAGCCAGCGGGTTGTTAAGTGACCAGTTTAATTATAACTCAGCATTTAAGGATACGGATGGCACCATGTATTTTGGCTGTGTTAAGGGGATGGTGAGCTTTAATCCCTCACAATTTAAAAAGAATAATTTTGTAGCCCCTGTATACATTACGGGTTTCCAGGTACACAACCAGGAAATTTCTGTTAACAGCAGCGACTCGTTACTTCACAAATCAATTATTTGCACTAAGCAAATTAACCTTAACCACAACCAGTCTTCATTCAGTATTGATTTCGCGGCATTGAGCTACCCATCGCCAGAGATGACCCAGTATAAATACATGATGAAGGGGCTTGATAAGGGCTGGATATCTTTAAAAACAAACAGGAAGGTATATTTTACCCAGCTGTTACCGGGGCATTATACTTTTATTGTTAAGGCGGCAAACAACAGCGGCAGCTGGACCTCCAAAGAAACCCGGCTCGAAATTATAATTACCCCGCCCTTTTGGGAAAGTGTTTGGGCCTATATTATTTATGCGGCATTGCTGCTGCTTACCATATACTATTTACTAAGGCAGTATCACATCAAAACCCGCGATAAAAACAAACGGCTGATAGAAATACTGGAAAATGATAAGGAAAAACAGATATACAACGCCAAAATTGAGTTTTTCACCAATGTGGCCCATGAGATCAGGACACCGCTTACCCTTATTAAAGGGCCCATGGAAAAGGTGATCAAAAAAGCCGGAGATGTGCCCGATATCCAGAACAACTTAAAAATAATGGAAAAGAATACCGAGCGGCTGCTGGATTTAACCAATCAGCTGCTCGATTTCAGGAAGACCGAAACCAATGGCTTTAGCCTCAGTTTTGTAAAAACTGATATAACCGAAATGCTCGCCGACACTTTTTTAAGGTTTAAGCCTATGGCCGAGGAAAAGAACATGCGTTACGAACTGAGCCATCCGCGTAAAAATGTATATGCTTATGTTGATATTGAGGCTTTCACAAAAATTATCAGCAACCTTATCAATAACGCTATCAAATACGGTAAATCTGTTGTGGAGGTTGAGCTGCTGGAATATGCTGATGGCGACAGCACTTTTTCTATAGAGATCAGGAATAATGGTTACATAGTTCCTTATGAAATGCGCGAGAAAATATTTCAGCCTTTCTTTCGCCTCAAGGAATCTGAAAAACAAATAGGCACGGGTATTGGCCTGTCACTATCGCGCTCACTGGCCGAATTACATAAGGGCTTGCTGGTATTGAACAGATCAATCAATGAGCTTAATATTTTTATGCTTACCCTTCCGGTACATCAGGAAAAAGAATTTGACCTGTATAACATTCCCGATGAATATGAATCAACTGACATAAATAAAGAGGAGGATTTTGACTTTATGAAACCGATTATACTTTTAGTAGATGATAACCCCGAGATACTTGATTTTATTTCGGACGATCTGAGCGATAAATATTCAGTTATTAAAGCGCTCAATGGCCAGGAAGCCCTTGATATGATTGAGATTGAGAACATTCAGCTCATTATAAGCGATGTAATGATGCCCGTAATGGATGGTTTTGAATTATGTAAGAAAATAAAGACCAATTTTGATTACAGCCACATACCTATTATACTGCTTACCGCAAAAAACACCCTCCAAAGCAAAATAGAGGGGTTGGAAGTTGGAGCCGATGCTTATATAGAAAAGCCCTTTTCGCCCGAGCATTTGCAGGTGCAAATAGCCAACCTGCTTATTAACCGTAATAAAATAAGGGAACATTTTGCAAGTTCGCCGCTGGCCAATATCAATACCATGGCTTACTCAAAACCTGATGAAAGCTTTTTAGACAGGTTGAACGCGGCGATCAACAAAAACATCCAGAACCCCGATCTTGACGTGGAGCATATAGCAGGTTTAATGAACATGAGCAAACCTACCTTGTACCGCAAGGTAAAGGCAATATCAAACCTCACCATTAACGAGCTTATTAATATTACCCGGTTAAAAGCCGCAGCCAAACTGTTGGAAGCAGGAGATTATAAAATATACGAAGTGGCAAATATGGTTGGTTATAGTTCACAATCGCACCTGGGCCGTAACTTTTTAAAACAATTTGGCACCACCCCTACCGAATATCAGCAAAATAAAAAAAACCTTAAAACACGGTCGGTCAACTAAAGCGGCGAACAATTGCTCATGACGGCTCTGCCACATTAAAAAATTATACCGGATGAAAAAGATACTAACCATCTGCTGTTTTATAATATTATCAACTGTTGTTTGTATTGCTCAGCAAAAAAAGTCGGCTACATTTACCAACCCTTTATTGCCCTCGGGGGCCGATCCCTGGGTTATTTATAAAAATGGTTTTTATTATTACACCAATTCCACCGGTAATAACCTGGTGATCTGGAAAACAAAACGTATTACCGAACTTAACCAAGCCGAGAAGAAGGTTGTTTGGACGCCACCTGCCGGTACCAATCATTCAAAAGAGCTTTGGGCCCCCGAACTGCACTTTTTAAAAGGTAAATGGTATATGTACTTTGCTGCCGATGATGGCAACAATAACAATCACCGTTTATACGTAATTGAGAACGCGTCGGCCGATCCGCTGCAGGGCGAATGGATGTTTAAAGGGCAAATAGGCGACAGCACCAATAAATGGGCTATTGATGGTTCTGTTTTTGAAAACAAAGGCCAATTGTATATGATATGGGCCGGCTGGGAAGGTGATGTGAACGGTCAGCAGAACATATATATCGCGAAAATGAAAGATCCTTTCACTATCAGCAGCGAACGGGTTAAAATATCAAGCCCGGAATATCAATGGGAAAAATACGGCGACCTGCACGATGACAATAACCCTGCACATGTAAATGTTAACGAAGGACCCGAAATATTGAAGCACAACAATAAGCTATTCCTCATTTACTCGGCAAGCGGCTGCTGGACCGACTACTATGCCCTGGGGATGCTTACTGCCACGGCAAGCAGCAATCTGCTGGATCCTGCTTCATGGAAAAAATCGCCCCAACCGGTTTTTAAGCAATCGCCCGAAAATGAAGTTTACGCGCCCGGACATAATTCGTTCTTCAAATCGCCAAATGGCCGGGAAGACTGGATACTTTACCATGCCAACTCAAAGCCCGGTCAGGGATGTGGTCATGACCGTTCACCCCGTGCACAAAAATTCGGCTGGAAAAACGATGGCTCGCCAAACTTTGGCACCCCTGTAAAGACGGGAACAGCATTGGCAACGCCAGCTGAATAGGATCATATCAAAAACGACAAAAAAAGTGTTAAAATTGTAACTATTGGATCAAAACCAAGCACTTTTTGCGACAAAATGAAGCGCTAAACAGGCTTTTTTATATTGTCTTTTCATTTTAGTTTTAGCATTAAAAAACATAAGTTTGATGTTTGTAAACCCTTTTAAATTTAATGAACCAGGTAACAGAACCATCAACAGTTCCAGGCTTTATTCGTAACGTTGTAGCCAATATCCATCCCGACAGCCAAACTTTTTTAATACATAAAGTAAAGGACACATGGGTTGAAATAACCTATAAACAGGCACTGGAAAAAATAGATGCCATATCGGCCTGGTTCCTGCATACAGGTGTCAAAAAAGGCGACCGTCTTGCATTACTGATCGAGAATGGCCCCGATTATGTTTATTACGACCAGGCCCTGCAGCAAATTGGTGCAATAAATACCTCCATTTACCCTACCCTTACCGAAAGCGAAATTGAATATATCCTGAACGACTCGGGCGCTAAAACCATCATTGTGGGCAACCCGTTCCTTTTTCGCAAGGTGCTTAAGGTGGCTAATAACTGTGAGGCACTTATTCGCATTATCCCCACTTTTGATGATTTTGAAAAATACAGTGATAAACTTACCCTTAACGCCGGCGTTATTGGCTTTAACCAACTGATACAGGAGGGGTTAGCTATTATTGAACAATACGCACAAGCCGTTAACGCTGCCCGTGAAGCTATCTTATCATCAGATATTTCCTGTCTGATCTACACATCGGGTACAACGGGAATACCCAAAGGAGTAATGCTTACGCATCATAACCTTACTCAAAACGTTATTAACAGCCTCATACAGATCCCTTTTATCGAAAAAACAGATCTGTTCTTGTCATTTCTGCCGTTATCGCATGTATTTGAACGTACTGCTACCTACCATATTTGCCTGTATAAAGGCTGCAAAATAGCATTTGCCCAAAGCCTGGAATTGCTGGCCAAAAACATGGCTGAGGTTAAACCAACCGTATTAAACTGCGTACCGCGCCTATTGGAACGCATACATGACAAAGCCATTAAGAACGGAACTTCGGCTGGCGGAGTAAAATCAAAAATATTTTTATGGGCGCTTGAAATCGGCAAAAAATACCGGCTGGTTAAAGAAGCCGGAAAAACGCCCAATTTAATATTAAACAGCCAGCATAAACTTGCCGAAAAACTGGTATTCAGTAAAATAAAGGAAAAAACCGGCGGACGCTTAAAGTTTATGGTATCAGGCGGTGGTGCATTGCCAAAAAATATAGGTGAGTTTTTTGGCGACCTGGGCATCATAATACTGGAAGGTTTTGGCCTTACCGAAACATCACCCGTTATGGCCGTTACGGAGCATCACCGGGTTATATACGGTACAGTAGGCCGCATTATACCGGGTATTGAAGTAGCTATTCAAAATGTTGACACACAGCATATTTACACCATACAAACGCATGATAATTTTAAGGAGGACCTGATATCAGAGGAAGGAGAGATCATTGTACGCGGGCACTGTGTAATGAAAGGATACTGGAACAAACCGGAAGAAACAGCTTCGGTAATTGACCCTCATGGCTGGTTCCATACCGGCGATATTGGTCGTTTTTACCGGGGCAACCTGCAAATAACTGACCGCCTTAAAAACATGCTGGTAAATGCGTATGGCAAAAACATTTACCCTACCCCGGTAGAGAACACCTATCTAAAAAGCCATAAAATTGAACAGATATTTTTAGTGGGCGACAAGCGGGAATACCTCACAGCCATCGTTGTTCCTTCGCGTGAGAACATGCAGGAAACCTTTGGCCTTAAAGACGCTTTTTTTGACCAGCCCGAAATATTTATTGAAGACAAGGAATTGGTTGACTGGATTGGCCTGGACCTGCGTAAACTAAGTAATGAGCTGGCTAAGTTTGAGCGCATCAAAGCATTCAAAGTTAAACGCAACCCATTCAGCATGGACGAAGGCGAAATTACACCTACCATGAAAGCTAAGCGTAAGGTGATTGAAAAAAAGTACGCTGCGGATATTGACGAAATGTACCTGCAGGAAACCGAAGCGGATTGATGACCGTTGATTTTCTGGGATTGCACTTATTACGCTGATTTAACAGAATTTCGATTTTAATTCCCACAAAAGAAATACGTCGGAATAATTGGGAACTTTTTTAGTTGTAATCGTTTCCGGTAAAAAAATTAATACTATCAATATCAATTCATTAAACTTACCGGGAAAATAATGATCCTAAAACATTTTTGAAATCCATTCTTTTGAGGTATATTGCCTTAAATATCAGATAATTGATATATAAAAAAAGCCACTGCTCTAACAGTAGCTTTAATTTAAGAATGGGTAAACTTGCTTTAGGGCATTGATAGCGGGGGTAAGGTCTCTAACTAAGTCCCCCGCCTCCTGTTCTTCTTTCTACTTCAAATATAACATATTCTTGATTAACATCATTAATTAAATATATTAATTAAAGTACCAGCTCCTATAGCTTCTATATCTACATTATCACTCAAGTCTTCCTTACTTAATAACCACCTACTTATAATTATATGAAGAACTACTATTAGAACTATAGGTTAGCTTTGTATATAAATGCCGAAGATTTCTCACTATCGTTCGATGACATGCTTTTATGTTTATCTCACATACTACTGCGAACCTTCGGCTTGCGGCAGCCTAAAATCACATATTACCTTTACCTAGAGAAACGTAACTGAGTCGCTTTTCGTTTAAAATTAAAATACTAACTTTGTTAGCATGAAACGATCCGGAAGCGCCGATCTGCCTTTACATTATGGTTATGTGCCTAAATGGCTTGCCGAACGTATGGCTAAGCTTGGGCTTGCCGTAATACAAAATATTGTGATTGAGTATGGCAAGGAAGAGGTACTTAACCGCTTGAGCGATCCTTTCTGGTTTCAGAGCCTGGGCGCGGTAATGGGTATGGACTGGCATTCGTCGGGCATAACTACCTCTGTTATGGGTGCTCTTAAAGGCGCTGTTAATCCGCACAGCCGCGAACTGGGTATTTATATTTGTGGAGGCAAGGGTAAATATTCCAAACAAACACCAACCGAGTTATTAAAAATCAGCGAACGAACCGGTCTTGATGGTAACCATCTGGTTAAATGCAGCAAGCTGAGCGCTAAGGTTGACAATACAGCCATTCAGGATGGCTTTCAGCTATATACGCATAATTTTATTTTAAGCGATACCGGCAAATGGGCTGTAATACAGCAAGGGATGAATGCTATAAACAAAACCGCGCGCCGTTATCACTGGCATTCAGAGCAGCTTAATTCATTTGTTAATGATCCGCATACCTCTATTTATGGGCAAAATCAGGGTATGATTCTGAACATGACCGATAAACAGGCCGACAGTTCCAGAAACGGGGTAATGCAAATAGCCGCCGAAAATCCGGAGCATATGATACGGGAGATCAATAAACTGGTTATGCCAGGCCACCATCATGTTACCGCCAAAGATGTAGACCTGAAACGGCTTGGCGCCATGTTATGGCTGGCGCATGAGAAACAACCTTCGGATTTTGAGGAATTGCTTTTGCTGCAGGGATTAGGTCCGCGAACCTTACAATCGCTCGCGTTGGTGAGCGAGGTGATCCACGGTACGCCGTCCCGGTTTAAAGACCCCGCAAGGTTTTCCTTTGCACATGGCGGTAAAGACGGTCACCCCTTCCCTGTCCCCATCAAGGTTTATGATGAAACTATCAGTACGCTCCAAAATGCGGTTTATAAAGCAAAAATCGGTGAGTCTGAAAAAAGCGAAGCCATCAAGCGCCTGTCGAAAATTGCGGAAAATGCCGAAAGAGATTTTACTCCTAACGCTAACTTTGACCAGGTGATAGCCCGTGAACGCGAAGATTCATGGAAATACGGCGGCCGTACCGTTTTTGGAAAGGCCAAGCCACCGGTACAACAACAATTGAAATTATTTTAAATTTAAGTTGATAGTCCTGGCCGAATCAAGCCGGGCTTTTAAAACCGGAAGTTCTTTTAGTGCAAAATCTGATATATTGACATTTTTGCCCCGGCTGGCGGCATTAAACAAGTTCACCTGCTGCTCGTGCTCACTAACCATTTCCTGTATATAGGCTTTATCAAATACGGCAGCACGTTTTTTTTCAAGGCCGGCTATCATTTGCTGATGCAATAAATTAATGGAATCTTCGGAGGTTACAAAATTATCAGTCTGCAATTTTTTCAGATCGACAGCCAGCCTGGTATGATCATCTATCATTTTTTTAGCGAACTGAATAACCTGCTGGTTTTTAGAATTTGATATAGCAAGGCCCGAAACTTTAACTGTTGTAAGGGCGGTTTCTGTTGCGTTGGTAAAAAACAACAGGCCATCATTGTCAACAAGGGGTTTATTATTATAATTATTGGCACGTTTGTTACTTTGGCACGACTGAACCAGCATCAAAACCACAAAACCCAGTATCAAACCCCTTATTTGCCTCATATCAATTTATTCCTTCCTGTTATAATCTAACAAAAATCATACATTCTGGTTTACCCATCTTTTAATATTTCACTTGCGTTATCCGTTCATTATATTTTTTTAATTTTTTATTGCGTAACCAAAAGGTTTCATTATATTTGTAACCATAAGGTTTCATATAACCATAAAATAATGCACAGAGACGTTTTTAAAGCGATTGCAGATCCAACCCGGCGCGAGATTATTAACCTGATTGCCCATAAAAGCATGAATTTGAATGCCGTGGCCGATAATTTTGACATGAGCCGCCCAGCGGTATCAAAACATATAAAAATACTTACTGAATGTGGCCTGCTGGTTATTAAACAACAAGGCAGGGAACGATTTTGCCAAGCCGACCTTCAACAGCTAAAAGAAGTAACCGACTGGGCCGAGCAATACCGCAGGTTCTGGAGCCAAAAACTGGATGCCTTAGGCGATTTTCTTAACAAAGACCAGGAAGAATCAACCAATATTAAACATAAAAACAAAAAGCTATGAGCGCACAACCTTTTGTAATTGACAGGATTTATAACGCGCCGGCCGACAGGGTTTGGCAGGCGATCACTGATAACAGCAAAATGAAGGAATGGTATTTTGACATTCCTGAGTTTAAACCCGTGGTTGGCTTTGAATTTACATTTACCGGCGGCAGCGAAGATAAAACCTATGTTCACCTGTGTCGCGTAACGGAGGTTATTGAGGGCCGCAAATTGTCGCACACCTGGAAATATGAAGGTTATGAAGGAGAATCGGAAGTGACATGGGAACTGTTCCCGCAGGGCGACAAAACAAAAGTGGTACTTACTCATACCGGCCTCGAAACCTTCCCGCCGTTAAAAGATTTTGCAAGAGAAAGCTTTACTATGGGCTGGACAGAAATTGTAGGCCGTATGCTGAAAGAATATGTAGAAAAAAGTTAATATTGCTTTATGCAATCAAGCCTGATAGACCACATCAATAAATTTATTGAGCTTACTGATGCCGATATCGGGTTGATCAATTCGGCTGTGGTAGTAAAGTCAATCAAAAAAAAGACTTTCCTGCTACAGCCTGATCACATTTGCCATGAAATTTATTTTGTAAGTAAAGGCTGCCTGCGCCTGTATTTTATCAACAAAAAATTAAATGAGCAAATAACACAGTTTGCCATTGAAAATTGGTGGATAACTGATTACCACAGCCTTGAAAATAATGTGCCTTCCAATTACTATATACAGGCGGTTGAAAATTCAGAGGTTGTTTGCATCAATAAAAATAAGCTTGATGATCTTTTTGAAAAAGTTCCCCGCCTTGAGCGCTATTTCAGAATAGTGCAGCAAAGGGCTTTCAGCGCGGCGCAAAAGCGTATTGAATACATTTACAGCTTTACCGATGAAGAACGTTATCGCCACTTCAGGAGCCTTTTCCCTGGTTTTATACAGCGTATACCACAATATATGCTGGCATCCTATCTTGGGTTTACGCCTCAATTTATGAGTAAAATAAGGGCCAAAAAAATTTAAAACTTTCCGAATTTCTTAATCTTGATTCATTTTTTGAAGGCTGTTTTGTCCCCAACTTTGGGTTTAACAAAAATGATAAGAAAATGAAAACAAGAATTGTAATCCCCAAAGTTGAACCAGAAGCATACAAAGTATTAGCAGTTTTAAACAACTATGTTGAGCACAGCGGCTTAACAAAAACACATAACGACCTGATAAAAATACGTGCTTCACAAACAAACGGCTGCGCGTATTGTATTGATATGCACACCAAAGATGCCCGTAAACACGGCGAAACCGAGCAGCGTATTTATGCCCTGAACGCCTGGCGCGAAACTCCTTTTTTTACTGACGAAGAAAGAGCGATACTGGCTTTAACTGAAGAAGTTACCTTGATACAAAACCATGTATCTGATGAAACCTACCAGGCTGCCGCGGCCATTTTAGATGAGCGTTATCTGGCACAGGTAATTATGGCTATCATAAATATCAGTGCATGGAACAGGATTGGCATAGCAACAGGTATGCAGCCCAGTTTATAAGCGTTTACTCTGCTGTATTTTGCAACATCTCCCGGATAGTATAAAATGGAGAGTGACAAGATAATTCAACACAAAAAAAGCCGGGTCTCTTACAAGAACCCGGCTTTTGGATTTGGATTTATAATTTAATTAAAACACTTGTTCAAACTGGTTAACAGAGTCTTTACTTTCCAGCACGGAGTGCCCCATTAAAAACTCATCAACCTTGCGGGCGGTTTCGCGACCTTCAGATATAGCCCAAACCACCAGCGATTGTCCCCTGCGCATATCACCCGCTGTAAACACTTTGCTAACATTGGTACGGTAAACACCTTCTTTCGCTTTAACGTTTTTACGTTCGTCAAGCTCAACTCCCAATTGTTTTATCATGCCTACATGCTGCGGATGCACAAAGCCCATGGCCAGGAATACCCGCTGACATGGAATCTCGCGTTCAGAGCCCTCAACAACATTGAGTTTTATCGGCCGGCCCATTACATCCTGCTCCCAGGTTACATCAACAACTTTTAAAGCACGCAGGTTACCGTTTTCATCGCCCAAAAATTCTTTGGTATCAATACCCCAAAAACGCTCAACACCTTCTTCATGCGAGCTGGTTGTTTTCAGTATCATGGGGTAAGTAGGCCATGGCATATGCTTTGTACGCTGTTCGGGCGGTTGAAACATTACCTCGAATTGTTTAATTGATTTTGCACCCTGGCGGTTTGATGTACCTACGCAATCAGATCCGGTATCGCCACCGCCTATTACCACTACATCTTTACCTGTAGCTAAAATATCTTCGGCATCAACGTCTATGCTGCTTACACGCTTGTTTTGCTGTTTCAAAAAGTCCATGGCAAAATGGATACCTTTTAGTTCGCGACCCGGAATGCTTAGGTTACGCGGAATGGTTGAACCACCGGCAAGCACAACGGCATCATTACCGCGTACAAGTTCCTCGGCCGATACATTAACCCCTACCTCACTGTTGCATTTAAACACAACACCATCTTTTTCCATCACTGCAATACGGCGCTCAACAACCCATTTTTCCAACTTAAAGTCGGGAATGCCATAGCGCAACAAGCCTCCTGGTTTGTCGTCACGTTCATAAACAGTAACCGCATGACCAGCTTTGATCAACTGAGCGGCGGCAGCAAGCCCTGCCGGGCCAGAACCAACCACAGCAACCTTTTTGCCGGTTTTAACCAACGGAGCTGCAGGTTTAACCAAATTTTTCTGATAAGCTATTTCTATAATATGCTTTTCAATTTCCTCAATGGCAACCGGCGGTTTATTGATACCCAAAACACATGCTGATTCGCACGGCGCGGGACAAATACGCCCTGTAAACTCAGGGAAATTATTAGTTGACGACAAAATATGGTAAGCCTCTTCCCAGTTTTTACGATACACGGCATCGTTAAACTCGGGGATGATATTTCCCAGCGGGCATCCCGAATGACAAAAAGGGATACCACAATTCATACACCTTGCCGATTGCTGATTCAGCTTCTCGTCGGTATATAAATTAACAAACTCTTTATAGTTCTTTACGCGTTCAGCAGCTGGCACTTTTGATGGAAGTTCCCTGTTAAACTCCTGAAATCCTGTTGGTTTTCCCATGAAATTTAGCCTATTGTTTGATATTGTAATTTCTCTAATACTTTTTTATACTCTTTTGGATACACCTTAACAAACTGAGTTGATACGGTATTCCAATCTTTTAGCAATTGCTGGGCAAGTTTACTGCCTGTAAGGCTGATGTGTTTACGCAATAATGCCAGTATCTGCTCTTCGTCCTGTACGGTCAAAGGGTCAAGATCAACCATCTCGGTATTGCAGTTTTCTGCAAAAGAACCATCAGGATTGTATACCCAGGCTAAACCGCCACTCATGCCGGCAGCAAAATTTCTGCCTGTTTTACCCAGTATAAGCGCGCGGCCACCGGTCATATATTCACAACCATGATCGCCTATGCCTTCAACTACTGTAGTAGCGCCTGAGTTTCGTACTGCAAAACGTTCACCAGCCATACCGCCTATAAATACCTCGCCAGATGTAGCTCCGTACAAAGCAACGTTACCGATGATGATGTTTTCTTCTGGTGTAAATGTTGCTTTTGGCGATGGATAGATGGCCAATTGAGCGCCTGATAAACCTTTACCTACGTAATCATTAGCCTCGCCTTCCAGCTCAAAAGATAAACCCTTGGTAGCAAAAGCACCAAAGCTTTGCCCGGCCGAACCTTTGAATTTATAATTGATAGTATTATCAGGTAACCCTGCCGATCCATATTTTTTTGATATCTCGTTTGATAACAATGTGCCTATGGTACGGTTCACGTTGATCACATCAAATGATGCAAATACAGGTGTTTTATCTTCAATTGCAGTTTTAGCTTTCTCTAACAATTGCCAATCCAATATATCATCCATACCATGATCCTGTTTTTCGCTATTGTACAGGGTCATTCCTTTGGTATTGGTAACCGGGTGTAGTATACCCGAGAGATCTATCTTTTTAGCTTTCCAGTTATCCAGGTGGTCTTTCACTTTAAGGAACTGAACACGGCCAACCATTTCATGAATGGTACGGAAACCAAGTTCGGCCATGATCTCGCGAAGTTCTTCGGCCATAAAGCGGAACAGGTTAACTACATGTTCAGGTTTGCCTGAAAACAATTTCCTTAATTCAGGATCTTGCGTGGCAACACCTACAGGGCAGGTATTTAAATGGCATTTGCGCATCATGATACAGCCGCCGGCAACAAGGGCAGCAGTAGCAACACCCCATTCTTCGGCACCCATCAGGGCGGCAATAGCCAAATCACGACCAGTTTTTAACTGACCATCTGTTTGTAATACCACACGGCTGCGTAGTTTGTTACGTACCAGCGTTTGGTGGGCTTCGGTTAAACCAAGTTCCCATGGTAAACCGGCATGTTTTACTGAGCTTATTGGCGATGCGCCTGTACCGCCATCATAACCAGCTATCAGTATCACATCGGCGTGTGCTTTGGCAACACCGGCAGCTATAGTACCAACACCTGCTTTTGAAACCAGTTTAACATTGATACGCGCAGCACGGTTAGCATTTTTAAGATCGAATATCAATTGAGCCAGATCCTCAATTGAATAAATATCATGGTGAGGCGGCGGTGATATTAAACCTACTCCTGGTGTGGAGTGACGTGTACGGGCTATCCAATCGTCAACTTTATGACCCGGCAATTGTCCACCCTCGCCTGGTTTTGCACCTTGCGCCATTTTTATCTGCAATTCATCGGCATTGGTGAGGTAATTTGAAGTTACCCCAAAGCGAGCCGAAGCTACCTGCTTAATAGCAGAACGCATAGAATCGCCATTTGGCAGTTTTTCGTAACGTATTTCATCCTCACCACCTTCGCCGGTATTGCTTTTACCGCCAATGCGGTTCATAGCTATGGCCATGGTGCTATGCGCCTCATGTGATATGGAGCCGAATGACATAGCGCCGGTAGCAAAGCGTTTCATGATGTTTTCGGCTGGTTCAACCTCATCAAGACTGATGGCCTCACGGTGATGGGCAAAGTCAAGCAAGCCACGTATAGTAAAATGCTTTTCGGTTTGCTCATTGATCACTTTAGCATAATTTTTATATACCGCGTAATCATTAGTGCGGGTAGCATGTTGCAATAAGTGTACAGTGGTTGGGTTAAACAAATGCACCTCACCCCTGCGTTTCCACTGGTATATACCACCCTCTGGCAGTAAATTATCAGCGGCTTTTGCTCCAAAACCTATTCGGTGCTTGCAAAGCGCTTCGCGGGCAATTTCATCAAGGCCTAAACCGCCTATGCGGGTAACAGCACCTGAGAAATAACGATCAACAACCGCTTTATTTAAGCCTAATATTTCAAACACCTGCGAACCGTGGTATGATTGCAATGTTGATATCCCCATTTTTGAGAATATCTTTAGCAAACCATCGTTCACAGATTTTACATAATTTTTATGCAATGTTTTGATATCCAAACTGGTTTCCAGGCTGCCGTTGTTTTTAACCGTTTCAATGGTTGACAGGGCCAGATATGGATTGATGGCAGTAGCACCAAATGCAAGTAAGCAGGCAAAATGATGTACTTCCCAGGCATCGCCGGTTTCAACAACCAGGCCTACGGCACCACGACGACCTTTTTTGATCAGGTGGTGGTGTACCGCAGATACAGCCAGCAATGATGGTATAGGCGCGTGCTCAGAATCAATAGCACGGTCTGAAAGGATCAATACCTCAAAACCATCATCAACTGCATCTTCGGCATAACGGCAAAGTCTTGCAATACCTTTTTCTAACGAACCCGGCATGCCATCTGCATTAAAATAAGTTTGCAGCGTTTTAGCGTGGAACAGGCCTGTATCAATACTTCTCAGTTTTTCAAGCTGATGGTTCTTTAATATAGGGTGCTTTAATACCACACAATGGCAGTGCATTTTATCCTCATCGAGCAGGTTACCGTTGTTACCTATAAAAGTAGCCAGGCTCATTACCAAACGCTCACGTATAGGATCTATCGGCGGGTTGGTAACCTGCGCAAAAAATTGTTTAAAGTAACTTGATAAATGCTGCGGCTTATCAGATAATATAGCCAGCGGCACATCGGTACCCATTGAGCCTACAGGTTCTTTACCATCAACAGCCATTGGCTTAATTATGGTATCAATATCTTCGCGGCTGTAGCCAAATACCTGCTGGTAACGGAACACAGCCGGCTCTGAAAGACTAGCGAAAGCCAAACGGGGCTCAGCCAATTCGCTCAGGTTAATTTTATAGTTCTCTAACCAGCGGCCATAAGGCTGCTGTGAGGTTATCTTCGCTTTTATTTCGTCATCAGTGATGATGCGGGCTTGTTCTGTATCAATCAACAGCATTTTGCCGGGCTGTAAGCGGCCCTTGCGTAATACAGTGCTTTCGTCAATGGCTAAGGTACCAGCTTCTGAAGCGGCAATTACCCGGCCATCATTAGTGATCACATAACGCAGCGGGCGCAAGCCGTTACGGTCAAGCAGGGCGCCAACCAGTTTACCATCGGTAAAGGTGATAGCGGCGGGGCCGTCCCAGGGCTCCATCAAAGTTGCATGATATTCGTAAAATGCTTTTTTAACCGGGTCCATCTGCTCATTGCCATCCCATGCCTCAGGTATCAGCATCATCATTACATGTGGTAATGAACGGCCAGAATGCAATAATATCTCAATAATATTATCAAGGCAGGCAGAGTCAGACTGGTTATTGTCAATTACGGGCATGATCATTTCCATTTCCTCGGCTGTGAAGTACGAAGAAACGTATGATTTTAACCCTGAATAAAACCAGTTGAGGTTACCGGTAAGGGTATTTATCTCGCCGTTATGGGCTATCAGGCGAAAAGGCTGCGCCAGTTTCCATGACGGGAAAGTATTTGTTGAAAACCGTGAGTGGATCATGGCAAAGCCCGACGCGATGCGCGGATCATTCAAATCAGAATAATATTTGCGCAGCTGATAGGTTGTTACCTGGCCTTTGTAAACAATTGTTTTACATGACAGTGAAGTAAAGTAAAAATATTCACCAGCTCCCGGAATGGTTTCGTTTATAGTTTTATTAATATACCTTCTTAATATAAACAGCTTGCGCTCAAAATCGTCGGCATTGACAATGCTGGTTGGCCTTGCAATAAATATTTGCTCTACATCAGGTTCGGCCTGGCGAGCAGTTTCGCCAACCGCCATTGAATCCACAACTAATTTGCGGTAACCCAATTTTATAAGACCTAATTTTTCAATAGCATTAGTAATTACATTGCGGCAGGCTTTCTTTTGTGCAGAATCCTTTGGAAAAAATATCATCCCAACACCATACTCACCGGGCTCAGGCAGGCTGATCTCCAGGTTTGAGCATTCTTCCATCAAAAACTCATGTGGTAGTTGTATCATAATACCGGCGCCATCGCCGGTTTCGGGGTCGCATCCGCAGGCACCGCGGTGTTCCATGTTCTCTAACATGGTAAGCGCATCATCAATTATCTGGTAACTTTTATGACCATTAATATTGGTTATAAATCCAGTTCCGCAGGAATCGTGTTCAAATTCTGGCCGGTAAAGGCCCTGGTGGCTCTCAGTTTGATTCATCGTAAATTTAAACCAGTTTTATAAAAAGGGTGTAATTACGAAATTACAAAATACTACATAAATTATAAAATCATCGTTTATTTTTTAAAATTTCTAAAAAATCCATTACTAAAGCAATGTTTATTTAACAAAATGGTAACACAAAAGACTAATTATTATGATAACAAAAATTTAAAACCGCATTTCGTTATTTAGAATCAGTATAAAGTTGCACAAACAAACCGATATTCATTTATACAATCGGTAATTTTTGCAATTACAGAATTTAATTTTGTTTGATTTGCCCACCTGAAAGGTAGAATTAATGCGCTATTTACATCTGAGATCGGCAACGCTCACGTAAATTTAAGAATTATTAACTTCGCCAAAAAATTTAAACAGATGCCTGCAAAAAATAAAGCCGTTTTTTTAGACCGGGATGGTGTACTTAACCAGGAAATGGGTGATTATGTTCGCCGTTTTGAGGATTTCCATGTATTAGACAATTTTGAAGCCCTTAAAACACTACAGGACAAGGGTTATATGCTGCTGGTGGCTACCAATCAGGGCGGTTTGGCCAAAGGCTGGTACACGGAAGATGAACTGGCAAAAATGCACAGCCACCTTAAACAGGTTTATATGGAACGTGGTGTTGATATAGTGGATTTTTTTTATTGCCCGCATCACCCGCTGTTTACCGGCGATTGCGACTGCCGCAAGCCCAAACCGGGCCTTTTATTGCAGGGTATAAGCAAATACAACATCGACCCTTCTCTATCCTACTTTATAGGCGACCGTGAGCGCGACGTGGAAGCTGCAACCGCTGCAGGTGTTAAAGGCATCCTGATAGATAGCGACCAGCCGATAAGCACCGTACTTGACCTGATAGATTAAGTACTCTCTAAATATTAAGGCCTTTTTCTTTGGAAAGGGTAAGGTGAGACAACAACAAGCTGAGATGATTTTTTTATAAAACCTAAAACATTTTACGCTCGTACTACTTTTACCTCTATTATTAAATAAAACTGCATGCAATTAAGCCGTTACTTAAAAAACTCCGATACTTTCATCGCTGCCGTAATTGGTTTTATTGCTATATATTTATTTTGCAGTTATAGTGGCATAGGCATATCGCCCGACTCTATTATGTACATCAGTGCCGCCCGGAGTTTAAATACCAACGGTACACTGCACACCTTTAATCATGTACCTATAGTTGATTTTCCGGTATTCTACCCTATTTTCCTGGGTATTGTCATGTTTATTACCCGTATTGATCCTACTATTTTTGGGGTCGCGCTGAATGGGCTCATGTTTGGCGCCTTAATATATACCAGCGGATGGATCATGCACCGCTTTGTGCCGGCATCCCGGCCGTATAAATGGTTAATGCTGTTAGCCATTATATTGAGCCCGGCGCTATTGCAGATATATTCCTACTTATGGTCGGAAACCTTGTTTATCCTCGAAACGCTGCTTTTCCTGGTGGCTTTCAGGGAATATCTTTTAAAACATACCGTCAAAACACTGCTCATAGCTGCCATCATTGCGGCTATCAGCTGTGTTACCCGTTACGCGGCAGTTACTATAGTGGGCACCGGGGGCTTATTATTGTTGCTTGACCGGGTTTTGCCGCTTAAAAAGAAAATTGTTCACATCATCATATACGGTTTTGTTTGTATATCCTTACTGGTATGTAACCTGTTATTCAACGCCTTTATGTCGGGCACTGCAACCGGTCCGCGCGAGCCATCAATTACGCCGTTTGACAAAAACCTGTATTATTTTGGCACGGTAATGTGCGATTGGATGGGTCTTACACCTGATCAATATTTCCTGGCTACGCCGCTTGCCATTATTATACTGGTAGGTTTTATAGCGGCACTGGCCTTTAATTACTATCGCCGCCGGCTTGACAGTTATGAGAACCTGGCTATTACTTTTGCGTTGGTATACGGGTTGTTCATTATTTTATCATCAACATTTTCCCGTTACGAGCGTATCAATCACCGTTTATTGGCTCCTATTTATATACCTGCGCTTTGGGGTTATACCAGCTGGGCCCTGCTGCTGCTAAAAAAGATCAGCAACATAAATACACGCCGGGTTGTAGCAATTGTGTTTATCGCACTGATGCTGGGCTTTGTGACCAAAGAATTTTTTATTGATAAACAACGGTATATGGAGCAGGTTGCCGACGACTATGGCGTACCCGGCTATACATCAGATGATTGGCTCGAATCGCCGTTTGCAGCATATCTTAAACATATTGATAAAAGTATGTTTAAGCCAAAAGTTACTATTTATACTGATGCGCATGAGGCGGTTTACTTTTTTTCGGGTATGTCATCGTACCTGGTGCCTCATAAGTTCTTTCAAAAAGATATCGCCAAGTTTCATAAAAAGAAACATTTTTACCTAATCTGGTTTAAGAACCTTGAAAACCCCGAGCTTATCCATTTAAAAGACATTGAAAAAGTAAAATCGCTAAAAATGATAAAAGACTTTGGCGATGAGGGTGCGATTTACGAATGCGGGGAAAAGTAAAAAAATATCAGAATGGAATAATAAGCTACGTACAATTTACATAATTGTAAAATCTACAAAGTTTACACCTTCTAATTTTGATAATTTTAAAATTATTCCGTTTTTGGTCAAGAAATTTTGATTTAAAAAACATCTGCCTATATTTGCGACAGCTAATCTATAGTTTTACTATATAAAAATGAACGGTATCGCACTACATCATCTTCATCTGCATCACCACCATGTGGTGATCAGCTAATTATGTATGTTTCTACGCGAAATAACAACCTCCGTTTATATCCTTTTTTATTATAGTTCCTTAAATTCAATCTTTTGAAAACACTTAAAATAGCGATCCAGAAATCTGGTCGGCTCAACGAAAAATCTGTTGAATTATTAAAAAATTGCGGCTTAAATTTTGAAAATTATAAAAGCTCGCTTATCTCCCCGGTATCAAACTTCCCTTTAGAGATCCTTTTTCTGCGCGATGATGACATTCCTGAATATGTACAGGATGGCATTGCCGATCTGGGTATTGTTGGCGAAAACGTGATACAGGAAACCGAAGTAGAGGTAAGCTACCTGCAACGTTTGGGCTTTGGCAAATGCTCCTTAAAAATAGCCGTTCCCAACAATAATTCGATCCAGAACCTTGCCGATCTTAATGGAAAAGCCATAGCAACCACATACCCGGCTATATTGGGTAAATTTTTAAATAAACAAGGCATACAGGCCGATATCCGCACCATTTCAGGTTCTGTTGAAATTTCACCGGGCCTGGGCTTAAGCGATGCCATTTGCGACCTGGTTTCAACCGGCGGCACCTTAAAAAGCAACGGCTTAAAGCCATTTGCCGATGTAATGTCGTCAGAAGCAGTGCTGATAGGTGGTAAGGGTTCAGAGAACGCGGATCTTGTTCAGGAACTGATACAGCGCATACAATCTGTTTTACGCGCAAAAGAGACTAAGTATGTGGTACTTAACGTTCATAAAGATAATCTTGCAGCGGTAACTGCCTTACTGCCGGGCGTAAAAAGCCCTTCGGTAGTTGGACTGGCCGAGGCCGATTGGGTTGCCGTACATACTGTTATACCCGAGCGCGACTTTTGGAACAGGATAAGCCAGTTGAAACAGGCAGGCGCACAAGGCATTGTTGTTATGCCAATTGAGAAAATAATACTTTAGCCCCTAAGCCCCTAACGGGGGTGAAAATATGGCTATAATGTAAATATTAACCTTTTAAATTCTCCCTGCAAGGGGGTTAGGGGGCTTATGAAGACATATAATTTTTCAGATTTAAGCACAGCAGATATTCAAAAACTGGTTCAACGCAATGTTGATCCGGCTAACGAGATCCGCACTATTGTTGAGGAAGTAATTAACAACGTACAACAGCATGGCGACCGTGCACTGTATGATTACGCCAGCAAATTTGACAGGGTTGAATTGAGCAAACTGTACCTTGACAAAACCGAACTGGAAGAACTGGCCGAATCGGTATCGGCCGAACAAAAGGCCGCGCTCAAAACCGCCTATAACAATATCTATAAATTTCATCAAACCCAGCTAAAAACCGAGGACAAGGTAGAAACCATGCCGGGCGTAACCTGCTGGCGCGAGTTAAGGCCGATTGAAAAAGTTGGTTTATACATTCCCGGCGGAACGGCTGTTTTACCAAGCACATTCTTAATGCTGGGTATACCCGCCCGGATAGCCGGCTGCCATGAAATTGTAGTATGTTCGCCACCGCAAAAAAACGGAAAGGTTAATACCTTTATCGCTTACGTTGCCCTGCTGCTGGGTATTGATAAAATATACCTTGCCGGAGGTTCGCAGGCTATAGCGGCCATGGCTTTAGGTACAGAGAGCGTTACAAAAGTTGATAAGATATTTGGCCCGGGCAACCAGTTTGTAACCAAAGCCAAAACCATCATACAATCAACCACCACTACGGCTATTGATATGCCAGCGGGGCCTTCGGAAGTATTGGTTATCGCTGATGAAACCGCTGACCCGGCTTATATAGCCGCTGATTTGCTGGCACAGGCAGAACATGGTATTGACAGCCAGTCGGTATTGGTTTGTACATCGGCCAAAATTGCCGCAGATACGCTTGCCGAGATTGAGAAACAACTGCCCACATTGCCCCGTGCCGAAATAGCTAAAATGGCTATTGATAACTCTTACATAGTAGTTACCTCCAATTTGAACGAAGCCATGCGGCTGAGCAATCAGTATGCCCCTGAGCATTTGATATTGGCAACCGAAAACTGGCAGCAGATAACCGGAAGCATTGTTAACGCAGGCTCAGTTTTCCTGGGTAACCTGACCCCCGAAGCTGCCGGCGATTATGCCTCAGGTACTAACCATACCCTTCCGACCAGCAGCTACGCCAGGGCTTATTCGGGCGTATCGGTTGATTCCTTTGTTAAAAAAATCACTTTTCAGCACATCACCCGCGAGGGGATCAGGAACATTGGCCCATCAGTTGAAATACTGGCCGAGCTGGAAGGTTTACATGCGCACAGGAACGCGGTATCTATCAGGAGTAATAAATAAAAATGAAAAAAATTAGCTATTTATTGACTTTGTTTGTACTTGCTGCCTGTCATAGTAATAAGAAACCAGAACTGGGGGCCGATACACTAAAACAAGATATAACCGCAAAAACAGTCGCTCCAAAAAAGGCTGATCAGGACAGCTTAATTAAGCCATATAAACTAATTGCGGATTATATGGTAACTGATACCGGATATGTAGATGCTACTGTTATGGGAGCAACCTATGCTGTAATAACAAAAAACGGCAAACTTGTTGATACCATTGAAAAGGGTTACGGAGTTCAAAAAGTTAATGATCACAGCTATTTATATCGCACTATAATGGATACCGGGCCGCTTGAAGACCCCACATCGGGAAAAGCAGGATATAAAAATAATATCAGCGGATCCCTTGGCAATTACATACTCACACTAAATGGCAAAAAGCAAAATCTGTCAAAATTAATTCCTGATTTCAATGATTATTTTTCATCACCATCAGTTATAAATGGCAAAATTTATTACTGGCAAATAAAAAAAATCGACACAACAGGAAACAACAGTATTTCAGCTGCACAATATGACCCTGTCACTAAAGAAACGATGAATCATTATTTAGTTAATGATTATATAGAAACAGATAACGCGGATCATTTTGCAGCGCCGTACATAAAAAACGACACCATTTATTTTGATGGTGAAAATAACAAACTAAAAAAATTCACAAAAGATCTTAAGCTTTATAATTAGAATGTTTAACATCAATAATATACTTAGAGAAAATATAAAACGCCTTGTACCCTACTCCTCTGCCCGTGATGAGTACCAGGGCGAGGCCAGTGTTTTCCTGGATGCTAATGAAAATGCCTTCGGGTCGCCTTTAAACCAGCAATTTAACCGCTATCCCGATCCTTTGCAGTATGAGGTAAAAAAGCGCTTAACCGAAATAAAAGGGGTACCTCCCCGTAATATATTTTTAGGTAACGGCAGCGACGAAGCTATCGATATCCTTTTCCGCAGTTTTTGTAACCCGGGTGTTGATAATGTGATCATTGTGCCCCCTACTTATGGTATGTACCAGGTATCGGCCAATATTAATGATGTGGAAGCCCGCAAAGTACTGCTTACCGAAGATTACCAGTTAAACCTGGAAGGTATTGCCGAAGCTATTGATGAGCATACCAAACTCATTTTCATTTGTTCGCCAAACAACCCGACAGGTAATTCCATAAACCGCGAGGATGTAGAAACCCTGCTGGCTAACTTTAACGGACTGGTAATTGTTGATGAGGCTTATATTAATTTTAGCCGGCAAAAAACTTTTATACAGGAACTTACTGAATATGCCAACCTGGTGGTATTGCAAACGCTTTCAAAGGCCTGGGGACTGGCTGGCTTACGTGTAGGCATGGCCTTTGCCAGTGAAGAGATCATTGAGGTAATGAATAAGGTTAAACCTCCATATAATGTTAATGAGGCATCGCAACAGCTGGCTTTAGAGGCGTTGAACAATATTGACCAGGTGAACGGCTGGATAAGAGAGACTCTGTTACAGCGTGACAGACTGGTGCTTGAGCTCAAAAACCTGGAATTTGTACTGGATATTTATCCGTCTGATGCTAACTTTATACTCGTGAAAACCACTGATGCCAACGGCATTTATAACTTCCTGGTTAATAAAGGCATTATCATACGCAATCGTTCCAAAGTTGAACTATGCGAAGGTTGCTTACGTATTACAGTAGGCACACCCGATGAAAACACCATACTACTTCAAACCCTACAAAATTTCAAATGAGCTTACAGAAAATATTGTTTGTTGACCGCGACGGCACACTGATCAAAGAACCAGCTGATGAGCAGATAGATTCCTTTGAAAAGCTGGAATTTTACCCTGGCGCGTTAACTTATCTGCCTAAAATAGCCAAAGAGCTTGATTTTGAGCTGGTAATGGTTACCAATCAGGACGGTTTAGGTACGGCCTCATACCCCGAGGACACATTTTGGCCGGTACATAATTTTATACTGAAAACTTTTGAGGCCGAGGGCGTAAAATTTTCGAATATTGTGATTGACCGCACTTTTCCGGCCGAAATGGCGCCTACCCGCAAACCGGGCACCGCGCTGCTTACACAATATCTTGATGCCGAAAAGTATGACCTGCAAGGTTCATTTACCATTGGCGATCGTAAAAATGATGTTTTGCTGGCCCGCAATTTAGGGGCAAAAGCTGTTTGGCTAAATAACAATTCGGGATTGGGAGGAGCTGAATTTACGGAAGCCGATCATCTTGGCGATACCATAGCCCTGGAAACTACCAACTGGCAAAAGATCTATGAGTTTCTGAAACTTGGCCAGCGTGTGGTTGAGCACCGCCGAACCACTAAAGAAACCGACATTTATATTAAAATAAACCTGGACGGCACCGGCGAAGCCAGTGTTTCAACTGGTTTGCATTTTTTTGACCACATGCTTGACCAGATAGCACGCCATGGCAGCATTGACCTGGAGATCACTGCAAAAGGCGACCTGCATATTGACGAGCATCACACTATTGAAGATACGGGCATTGCATTAGGCGAGGTTTTTGCAGAAGCTTTAGGCAACAAAAAAGGCATTGAACGCTATGGTTTTTGCCTGCCGATGGATGACTGTTTAGCACAGGCAGCCATTGACTTTGGCGGCCGTAACTGGATTGTATGGGACGCCGAATTTAACCGGGAAAAAATAGGCGAAATGCCAACGGAAATGTTTTATCATTTCTTTAAATCGTTCTCTGACGCGGCCAGGTGTAACTTAAATATAAAAGCTGAAGGACAAAACGAACATCACAAAATTGAGGCCATATTTAAAGCCTTTGCAAAGGCAATAAAAATGGCAGTTAAGCGTGATGTAGATAAGATGGTTTTACCAAGTACCAAAGGAGTATTGTAAGCCCGCTGCCCTTAAAAGGGAAGTAAATAAAACAATGGAAACAACCGAACAAAATACAACAGATATTTCCAACGCGTCTCCTTCAGGGGGCGGCGTGGGCATCATTCGATATGGGGCAGGCAATATCTTTTCGCTAACAGCCGCATTAGACAGGCTGGGTATTCCCTATGGCATGATCAATACGGTGGCCGATTTTGATAAATTTGACCGTTATATTATTCCGGGCGTAGGTCATGCCGGTGCTGCCATGAACAAATTAGTACAAACCGGGCTGGTACCAACCATTAAGGCGCTTACCAAACCTACCCTGGGCATTTGTGTGGGTATGCAATTGCTTACCTCCTATTCAGAGGAAGGCAATAGCAGTTTGCTTAATATTTTCCCCATAAAAACGTTAAGATTTAAAGACAGCAGTACCTATAAGGTACCTCATACCGGCTGGAACCAGGTGTTTCCAGAAAAACAAAATCCATTATTTAAAAATATACCGTCCGGATCACACTTTTACTTTGTACATTCATACTTTATTGAATATGATAAGGCATACACTTTATTGTCGGCCACTTATAACAATGAATTTTCGGCATCAATTTGGCATGATAATTTTTACGGAGTACAATTTCACCCTGAAAAGTCAGGTGTGTATGGCGAAACATTGTTAACAAACTTTTCAAAATTATAAAGACATGTATATTATCCCTGCTATTGACATATTGAATAAAAAGGTGGTGCGTTTGCGTGAAGGCGATTATGGTCAGGTAACAGAATATGATGTTACCCTTGAAGAAATGATTGAGCGCTACCAAAGCAATGGTACCAACTTTATACATATCATAGACCTGAACGGTGCCAAAAACGATTTCAGCAATCAGCAATACCTGTTTGATGTGATCCGTAAAACCGACATGAAAGTGCAGTACGGCGGCGGCATACGCAGCATTGATAAAGTTAAAGAACTAATTGATGCAGGCATTCACCGTGTAATTGTTGGTACTCAGGCCTTGACCAACCCTAACTTTTTACCAGAACTGGGTTCGGCCATTTGCGGTCGCGATAAATGTTCAGACCAGGTGGTTATAGCGATTGACGTACTTGATGAGGTGATCAAATATTCGGGATGGATGGAGAGCTCACCCATTAAACTAAAGGATTACATTGATAAATGCCTTTCATTAGGATTTTTCCGATTTTTATGTACCGATATAAACAAAGACGGAAAACTGGGTGGCGCGGGTGTTGACCTGTACGAAAAACTGCTTGACCATTCACCTTTCATTAAGCTCATAGCCTCTGGCGGTGTAAGCTCCATGAAGGATATTGAACAGCTTAGCCGTCTTAAAGTTGAATCATGCGTAGTAGGCAAAGCCATTTACGAAGGCCACATATCTATTGAGGATGTTAAGAACTGGAACCTGGAATCGCTGATTTCAATATAAGCCAGATACCTCATCGCCATTAATACAACACGTCATTGCGAGGTACGAAGCACTTTCCGTTTACAGAGCAACTCTGTATAGTATAGAGATTGCTTCGTTCCCCGCAATGACGCTCTAATAAAACCCATGCTAAGTAAAAGAATTATTCCCTGTCTTGATGTTAAAGATGGCCGCACGGTGAAAGGCGTGAACTTTGTTGACCTGCGCGATGCGGGCGATCCGGTTGAACTGGCCTGGAATTACTCGCGCCAGGGTGCCGACGAACTTGTTTTTCTGGATATAACCGCCACCGTTGAGCGGCGCAAAACCATGGTGGAGCTGGTAAAGGCGGTTGCCAGGCAAATCAACATACCCTTTACTATTGGCGGCGGCATCAACGAAATTGCCGATGCCGATGCGTTGCTGAATGCAGGCGCCGATAAAATTTCCATTAACTCGGCCGCGGTGCGTAACCCAGAATTAATTGATGAGCTGGCCAAAGCATTCGGCGTTCAATTTGTGGTGATCGCTGTGGATACCCGCCGCATCCATGATAAAAATATTGTGCATCTTAATGGCGGGCGCTTACCCACAGAGCGCGAAACCCTGGAGTGGATACTGGAAGCCGAAAGCCGCGGAGCAGGCGAAATCCTGCTTACATCAATGGATCATGACGGTACCAAGAATGGTTTTGATAACGGTTTGTTAAAAACAGTTAACGATGCCGTACATATTCCTGTTATTGCATCAGGAGGTGCGGGTGCAGTACAGCATTTTGTAGATGTATTTGAAAAAACAAATGTTGACGCGGCACTGGCGGCATCAGTATTTCATTACGGCGAAATATTGATACCGGATTTAAAAACCGTATTGCAACAAAATAATATAGAAGTAAGGATTTAATGAGGTTGGGGTTACGCGCTTCGGGGTTATCTTTGTTCAAGATAACTGCATACCCGAACTCCATAACCCGCAACCCGCAACCGATAAAAATGAATATAGATTTCAACAAAACCGACGGACTGGTTCCGGTTATTATACAGGATGAGCAAACTTTAGAGGTGCTGATGCTGGGCTACATGAACCAGGAAGCTTATGATAAAACCGTGCGGGAAAATATTGTGACCTTTTTTTCGCGCTCCAAAAACCGCTTGTGGACAAAGGGCGAAACCAGCAGCAACTTTCTGCATGTAAAAAACATCAGTATTGATTGTGATAACGATACCCTGCTTATCAAGGTTAAAGCCGATGGCCCTACGTGCCATACCGGTTCGCGCAGTTGCTTTAAAACCGAATTCAATCAGAACTTTATACTGGAACTGGAAAACATCATTGCCGATAGGTATGATAACCCGGTTGAAGGGTCGTATATTAACAAGCTACGCGGCAAGGGCCTTAATAAAATAGCCCAAAAGGTTGGCGAAGAAGGTGTTGAAACCGTTATAGCGGCCCTGGCCGAAACAGAAACAGACCTGATCAACGAATCGTCTGACCTGGTTTTTCACCTGCTGGTACTGCTGCGCGAAAAAGGCCTGGACCTGAAAACCATAGCTAAAAATTTAGAAGGAAGGCATAAGTAAGTTGCACCACGTTCAACGTACCCCTTAATGTAAAAAATGTTAGTAGAGAAAATAGCTGAATTAAACGGACACGTTAATCCCATTTTTACGCTGGAGCTATCACAAAAACCAGGTATATTATTTACCGGTGGCAATGACAAAGGTTTGGTAGAATGGAGCCTGAAGGATTTTTCTTTTATTAAGGTGATGTTCCCGGTAAATGCTTCTATTTATGCTATTCACGGGCCCGAAGGTTACCCGGTATTATTCGCCGGCCTACGCAGTGGCGAGGTACTGGTATTTGATTTCATACGGCAAAAACTCATTAAATCGCTCAGGCATCACCTGAAACCCATTTTTGACATTAAATCAACCGGTAAAAAGAATGAATTGCTGATAGCCTCTGAGGATGGAACCGTATCTGTATGGAGCCTTGCCAGTTTAGAGATGGTGCACAGCATCAAGGTATCTGCCGATACTATTCGCTGTATAGCCATATCACCCGATGAAAAACAGGTGGCTTTTGGCTGCCGCGATAACACCATAAAAATTTACGACCTGGAAGACTATGCCTTGTTAAAAACCCTGCACGGCCATACCATGTCGGTTTTTGCTGTAGCCTACAGTACCGATGGTACCTATCTCGCCTCCGGCGGTCGCGATGCCCAGGTAAAGATCTGGGATAGCAACACCTATCAGCCGGTTAAAAATATCCCCGCGCATTTGTTCGCGGTTAACCACATCCTGTTTCATCCCTCCCTGCCCTATTTTGCCACCGCCAGTATGGATAAAAGCATTAAGATATGGGGATCTGACGACTTTAAATTGTACAAGAACATCAGTCGCGAAAAAGGCCACCCCAGCCACGCACTTTCAGTTAATAAACTGGCCTGGAATGGCGATCAGCTAATATCTGCAAGTGATGACAAAAACGTAATTGTTTGGGACATTAAGTTCGATTGAAGATCAAACAATTAAACAAGTTCGGCCTCACACCAGTTATATATTACATAAACCGCTTTATGTTGTGCAATTTATGGGTGTGCCGTTTTTGATCCTCTGAGTAAATACCGTCATTATCAATTGAATCAATTTTTACCTTGCCCGAGGCATGAATGATTTGTGCACTGTTAAGCAGGATGCCCACATGCGTTACACGGCCTGCCTCATTGTTAAAAAAGGCAAGGTCGCCTAAGCGGGCCTTATTCAAACTTTCTACCAAAACACCTTCCTGTACCTGATCGCTGGCGTCGCGTTTTATTTTGATGTTGTTAAGCTTAAATACCATTTGCGTAAAGCCCGAACAATCAATACCAAAATGAGTACGGCCACCCCACAAATAGGGCGTATTTAAAAATGATTTAGCTGTGGCAGTTATACCCTCGCGCTCACCAATCTCACCTATCACCTCAAAACGATCGGCACCAACGGCGCAGGTTGTACCTTTTAAAAAAGCCAGCGAGCTACCTGCAGGAAGGTAAATAACGCTATTATCAGCAATTTTCCAGGCCTGCGTTATTGGCCTGTAGGTTAAAGGCCAAGGCTCCTGTTTGAAACTTGCATATGCTATATGACCAAGGGCGGCAAATTGCAGCCTGCCTATCCACCCGGTATAGTTGTCACTTTCGGTAATGATTTTCACCCACCGTTCGTTCCATTCCGTAACTTCAAATATTTCGCCAAATAACACCTGCGATACCTGTTCACTGCGGTCATTGGGTTCTGCACGCAGCGGTATAACTGCAAGATTACAAATACCGTATTCCATTTATAATTGATATATGCAAAAATAAATAAAAATAATAAATATATTTGTAAGCACTTACGTAATTACTATGAGCATAATTGATCAACTGGAAGAATTAGCGATTGGAGCAAGGCTCAAACGCTTATATGAGTATTTTGCCAAAGACGTTGTTTTAATATATAAAGACGAACAACTTAATTTTGAGCCGAAATATTTTACCCTTTATTACCTGATAAGCAAACAAGGCGAAGCCGGGGTTACCGAAATTGCAGACGAGCTGGGCCTTACCCATCCGGGGGTAATACACCTGGCCCGCGAACTGGAAGAACTGGGCTTTATTGAATCAGTAAAATCAACAACCGACAGCCGCAGGCGTATACTTCGGCTATCAGAAAAGGGAAAAGAATCCTTACCAAAGTTTGAGCGCCTTTGGGCAAAAATACTAACGCTTAATAAAGAGCTCTTTAACAATCAACAAAACAACCTGCTAAGCGCCATTATGGAAACCGAAGCGCAGTTGAATGAAAAATCATATTACCAGCGGTTTCAGGAAATGTTTAACCCGAAAGGACAAAGTACGGTTAATGTAATAACCTATGATCCGCAATACGCGCGTTATTTTAAAAACCTGAACATTGAATGGATCAATACTTATTTTACTGTTGAAGAACATGACCTGGAGCAGCTTAACCACCCCGAAGAGCATATTTTGGCCGATGGCGGCGAAATATTTTTTGCACAGATCAATAATGATATTGCAGGTACCTGCGCCCTTATTAAAACCGGGCCGGCAGAATATGAACTGGCCAAAATGGGTGTAAGCCCCCGCTACCAGGGCCGCAAAATTGGCAACCTGCTTATGGAAGCCGCGATAGCCAAAGCCAGAGAGCTGGGCGGAACGCGGATTTGGCTGGGCTCAAACAGAAGGCTTATCCCCGCGCTGTCATTATACAAAAAATATGGGTTTAAAGAATTTAATGCAGGCGCATCGCCCTATGCTCGTGCAGACGTACACATGGAGCTTAACCTTTAATATAGATTTGAGATATGAGATATGAGACATTTTAAAAAAAAGGGAACGGCAAGCCGTTCCCTTTTTAATATCATTAAAAATTGATGTTATTCGTTCATATGCAGCCAATCTTTCTTGGCTAAAAGTTCTTCCTGGCTTTCGCGGATATCTTCATCATCCACACAACAATCTACAGGGCATACTGCGGCACATTGTGGTTCATCATGAAAACCAACACACTCAGTACATTTATCAGGAACAATATAATATATATCGTCAGATAAAGCAGCCTGGGTTTCTTCGGCGTTCAATGTATTCCCATCGCCAAAATCAATAACACCTTTAAGCCCCGTACCATCGCTAAAACGCCATGCCGCGCCTGCATCATATATAGCATTATTAGGGCATTCAGGTTCGCAAGCTCCGCAGTTTATACATTCATCGGTGATTTTAATCGCCATATTTCTAAATATCTAATATTCTCAATTAACTTTGCCTGCAATTAACAAGCGTACAAATATAACAAAAAAAGGGTTTAAGGGTTTAAATCCTTACCATATATATGTCAAAAATTAATATAAAAAACGCAATAAATTCATTTTCGAGCTTAGGAAAGCAGTTAATCGAGCCCGATGCCCGGCTCCTGGCCATCATCAATGATGAACAATACCACAATGCCTGGTTTACGCCCGAAAGTGTTTTGAGGGCTGTAACAGCCATCGGCAAAATGCTTAATGAAGCCGACCTGCAAACCTGGCTGTCAAAATACAACCTGGATAATACCGGTCGGCCCAAAAAAGTGGGGCTTATTTTAGCGGGTAATATTCCGCTTGTAGGCTTTCATGATGTTTTGTGTGTATTGGCATCAGGCAATTTCGCGCTCATTAAAACATCATCGCAGGATGCTCATCTAATAAAGCACATCCTAAAACTATTGGTTGATATTAATGCCGGTTTTGCAGATCAATATAGCTTTGTTGAACGCCTCACCAACTTTGATGCTGTAATAGCGACGGGCAGCAATAACAGCTCACGTTATTTTGATTATTATTTTGGCAAGGTACCTAACATTATCCGCAAAAACCGCAATAGCATAGCCTTGCTTACCGGTACCGAAATCGCCGAAGAGTTATTTGAGCTGGGACATGATATATTTGATTATTACGGGCTTGGGTGCCGTAATGTATCAAAGTTGCTGGTACCCGAAGGTTATAATTTTAACTTCTTCTTTGAATCTATAGAGGAGTTTAAAACCATAATCCATCACCATAAATACAGCAACAATTATGATTATAATAAATCAATATACCTGGTAAACGGCGACAAACATTTTGACAATGGTTTTTTAATGCTAAAGGAAGATGACAGGATAGCCTCTCCCTTATCCGTGGTTTATTACAGCTTTTATGCCAATATGGCCGCGGCACAGCAAATGCTTACAGATCAGAGCGAAAACCTGCAGTGTATTGTTACTACAGCCCCGGTTAATGTACCCAGCCAGGTGGTAGGTTTTGGCCAAAGCCAGCAGCCTGCTTTATGGGATTATGCCGATGGTATTGATACAATGGATTTCTTGTCAAATCTTTAAAATAACAATACCTTTGGCGCGGGGGTAAAAGGCGTAAAGGGTATGGTAATAGTTGTTACCGGCAAACACAATCTTTTACCTTTATCCTTTTAGCTTTAAACTTAAAAAAATGTATATTATAAAAGTTAAAGGCGTTGCCAAAATACCCGATTATGTACAGTTGCGTGATGATAAATTTACGTTGCTGGCTTATTTTAGGGTTGACAGGCCCGATAAATCACTGGACAAGGCAGGACTGGCCGATAAGGCCGAATATATTATGAACATTATAAAAGATCTGCCTTTTGGACAGATCCTGAAATTAGAGCTATAAAAAAGATGATCGGAAATTCTATTATAAAGCTAAACAATGTTGATATTTTTCAGCAGGCGCACCTGGTACTATCAAATGTGGACCTGCATGTTGATAAGGGTGATTTTGTGTGGCTTATTGGCCAAACGGGATCAGGCAAGAGCAGCCTGCTTAAAGTAATTTATGGCGACCTGGGCATTAAAAACGGTACCGGCCATGCTTGTGGTTATGAGTTAAGTAAACTGCCAGGCCGCGATGTTCCGTACTTAAGGCGCAAGCTTGGCATTGTTTTTCAGGATTTTCAATTACTTACCGACCGCACTATTGAACAAAACCTGCTGTTTGTGATGCGCGCCACCGGCTGGAAAGATAAAAAGCTAATGGCCGACCGTGCGCTTGATGTTTTAGAGAAAGTAGGCCTGCGTTCAAAATTAAAGAAAATGCCGCATGAACTTTCGGGTGGCGAGCAGCAACGTGTGGTAATTGCCCGGGCGCTGCTTAACGACCCCGAGATCATACTGGCCGATGAACCAACCGGCAACCTTGACCCTGAAACATCTGAAGAGATCGTACTGTTGCTGAAACAGATCAGCCAGTCGGGCACCGCGGTATTGGTTGCCACTCATGATTATCATATCATACGCGCCTTTCCGTCGCGCATTATCAAATGTGAAAATGGTAAGGTATTAGAAGACGCGGAGATATAACCACCGACTGGTTTTATTTTGTGATTTTGTTGATTTATTTTCCGCTGCAGGGCGCATCACCTGTGCCTCGGGCAGCACATGATATTTAGCGCGACAAAACAGCTGCGATGTGCCTTTACGTAAAAATCCGCGTCATCAAATAAATCAGCGGTCAACCTGTCACTCCTGCACAAAAAGTGCCAGTCCTGCCTGATGTAAAAACATGGTACTGACAGCTTGTCGGCTTTAGGGCAATGGCAGGATACTTGATTGGCACTATCAGCTATGAATTTTAATGATATGTTAAAAAAAAAGAAGAAAGAAAATACGGATACTCCTGAAAATATAAATGTGACAGATAAGGAGAACATAATTGACGAACAATTGGGTCATGAGGAGCAACCAGAACTCACCGCACCTGCAGCAGCACCATCTGCCGAGGAAAAATTGCAGGAAGAACTGGCCCAGGCAAATGACAAATACCTGCGCTTATATGCCGAGTTTGACAACTTCAGAAGACGTACCATAAAAGAGCGCGCGGAAGCCCGTGAAACCGAAGGCAAAGAGTTACTTGTTGCCCTGCTGCCAGTTTTAGATGATTTTGAACGCGCGCAACGTTCAATGGAAAAAGCAGTTGATGTTGCACCTGTTAAAGAGGGTGTTACTTTAATTCAAAACAAATTAAAAAATATACTGGGGCAAAAAGGCCTGAAGGAAATGGAATCAATAGGCGCACCGTTTGATGCCGACCTGCATGAAGCCATTACCAACATACCTGCCCCTACCAACGATTTAAAAGGTAAGGTGATTGACGAAATGGAAAAAGGTTATTACCTGAAAGACCGCGTTATCCGCTTTGCAAAAGTGGTTGTAGGAGCTTAAATTAATTATTTGATTATTGAAGGACTGAAATGTTAAATTGTCTTTCCTGCTAATCAAAAACTAAGACGGTTCATAAATATTAAAATTGAATTACGGGTTATGTATTCCTTTTAAATCAATAATTCAATAACTCAATAATTCAACATTATAAAATATATGGCTAAAAGAGATTATTACGATATCCTGGGAGTTGCTAAAGGGGCAAATGCCGATGATATAAAAAAGGCTTATCGTAAAATGGCTATTAAATATCACCCTGATAAAAACCAGGGGGATAAAGAGGCGGAAGAAAAATTCAAGGAGGCAGCCGAAGCTTACGAAGTTTTAAGCAGTCCTGAAAAACGCCAGCGGTATGATCAGTTTGGTCATGCGGCCAATGCTTCGTCGCCAAATGGCGGCGGTTATGGCGGCAGCATGAACATGGACGATATATTTAGCCAGTTTGGTGATATATTTGGTGGCGGCAGTCCGTTTGAAGGTTTCTTTGGTGGCGGCCGTCAAAGCGGCGGTGGCGGCAGGCGCGTTGCCCGTGGCAGCAACCTGCGTATTAAGGTACGTTTAACACTGGAAGAAATTGCCAACGGCGCCGAAAAGAAAATCAAGGTTAACAAACAAATTGTTTGTAAAACCTGCGACGGCAGCGGCGCTAAAGATAAATCATCGTTCCAAACTTGTAAAACCTGCGGTGGCTCAGGAGCGGTACGCAGGGTAACCAATACTATACTGGGCCAGATGCAAACTACCAGCACCTGCCCTACCTGTAATGGCGAAGGTACTACCATACTTTCAAAATGTAATGTTTGCCACGGCGATGGCGTGGTACGCGGCGAAGAACTGATCACCATAAACGTACCTGCCGGTGTAAGCGAAGGTATGCAGCTGAGCATGAGCGGCAAAGGCAACGCGGCCCCACGTGGCGGTGTACCCGGCGATCTGATCATACTGATAGAGGAAATTCCACACGAAACGCTAAAACGCGACGGCAACAACATCATATATGACCTGCATGTAAACTTTATTGATGCCACATTGGGCACAACTGTTGAAGTGCCTACCATTGATGGTAAAGCCAAAATAAAAATTGATCCCGGTACCCAGGGCGGCAAAATATTGCGCCTGAAAAGTAAAGGCGTACCCGAAGTAAACTCCTATCATCGTGGCGACCAACTGGTACACATTAACATATGGACACCAAAGGCCCTTAGCCGCGAGGAACGTGAGCTGCTTGAAAAACTACAAAACTCGCCTAACTTTAAACCCAATCCCGGCAAAAACGAAAAAAGCTTTTTCGAGCGGATGAAGGAATATTTTGAATAACCCTTGAGGTGAAAGAATAAAGGCAAAAACCGAAAGGTATATACAAAGCCCGGGACCATAATTGATCCCGGGCTTTGTGGTTTTTATAGTTTATATTTATTGCTGGTATAACCAGGTATTGTTAACTCCTGTTCATGTAACATTTTAAAAACCCCTGTATCTAAACCATACTATTAATAATTAAACGCATATATGCTAAGCATACGCAATATTGTTAAACAATACGCCGGTCACCGGGCATTGAATGATGTAAGCCTTGAAGTTGAAAGCGGGCAGATATTTGGGCTCTTAGGCCCGAATGGTGCAGGTAAAACTTCGCTTATCCGCATTGTGAACCAAATTACCGCGCCAGACTCAGGCGAGATATATTTTAACGGCGAAAAGCTTGATCAATCGCATATTGGCCGCATGGGATATTTACCCGAAGAACGCGGCCTTTACAAGAAAATGGAGATAGGCGAGCAAATGATATACCTTGCCCGCCTCAAAGGCCTGGGCCGCGATGAAGCCAATAAGCGCCTTAAATACTGGTTTGAAAAGCTGGGCATTGAAACCTGGTGGAAAAAAAAGATAGAGGAACTATCAAAAGGGATGCAGCAAAAGGCCCAGTTTGTGGCAACAGTACTGCATGAACCCGACCTTATCATCCTTGATGAACCTTTCAGCGGTTTTGACCCGGTAAACGCCGAAGTGATCAAAGATGAAATACTGGAACTTAACCGCAAGGGTGCCACCATCCTGTTCTCAACTCACCGCATGGAATCAGTTGAGGAACTGTGCGACTCGATAGCCCTGATCCATAAATCCGAAAAGATATTGGATGGCACGGTAAAAAATATCCGCAACTCGTACCGTAATGACACCTATCTTGTTGAATATACAGGTGCGCTATTAAACTTTGATGGTTCCCAGCCCTTTGGCATTATAGGCGAAACCATCTCCGACGACGACAGCCATACCATTCGCATCAAGTTAACTGACAAACACTCCTCAAATGATGTGCTGCAATACCTTATTCCCAAAACCCACATCAATATGCTGCAGGAAGTAATACCCAGCATGCACGAAATATTTATTGAAAAAGTAAACCACATTGCCTAAATCATGAATAAAGTATTACTCATTATACAGCGCGAATACATTACCCGCGTACGGAAGAAATCTTTTATCATCATGATATTTGTTGTACCCCTGTTAATACTGATCATGGGTGCTGTAATTGCAATGGTTGCTAAAAGCAGTAACCAGCTTTCAACTTTGCAAATAGTTAACGTGGTTGATAACAGTAAAATTTTCGAAAAGAAATTTCACGATGTATCAAATATCAAATTTGTAAAAGGCGATCAGGATCTGAATAAAGCCAAGACTACATCAAAAAACGATGAAAATATTTCCACACTGTTTATCCCTGCCGATTATTCTAAAAAGGGGGCGGTACAAATATTCTCTAAAAAGAAACCTGCTTTTCAACTAACCGAGGAGATTGAAAAACAGATGAATGACATCGCTATCAATAACAGCATGTTGCAACATCACATAGATCCGGATGTGGTTAAAGCTATCAAAAACAGCAATATCAGCGTAAAAGCAGTCGAAATTACCAGTACCGGCGATAAAGACGCCAACATTGGCCCTAACATTGCCATCAGCATAGCTTGTTCTATATTTATTTATCTCTCGCTTTTAATTTATGGCGGGCAGGTAATGCGCGGGGTAATTGAAGAAAAAACCAGCCGCATCATTGAAGTGGTAATATCGTCTGTTAAGCCATTTCAGCTTATGCTGGGCAAAATAATTGGGGTTGGCTTAGTAGGCTTAACCCAGTTTTGCGCCTGGATCATCCTGTCGGTTATTTCATCCAAAATAGCAGGCGAGGCCTTTAATTCGCCGGCAAGCCCCATGAGCGGGATATTGCAAACCTTGCAAACTATCCCTTTTGGCTATATATTAAGCTGCTTTTTATTTTACTTTTTAACCGGTTACCTGTTGTACAGCGCCCTTTTTGCAGCTGTAGGCTCGGCGGTTGACAGTGAAACTGAAACCCAGCAGTTTATGTTCCCTATTACTATGCCTTTGTTGTTTACCTACCTCCTGTCAGTATCGGTTTTGTTCAGGGCGCCCGATAGTCCGCTTGCGGTTTGGCTTTCTATAATACCATTTACCGCGCCCGTTGCCATGATGGTACGTTTACCTTTTGATCCGCCGGAGTGGCAGCTGGCCCTATCCATGTTTATGATGGTGGTTGGCTTTTTATTTACCACCTATGTAGCCGCCCGTATTTACAGGGTTGGTATATTGATGTATGGAAAAAAAGCAAGCTTTAAAGAATTGGGCAAATGGTTCTTTTATAAGGAGTAAACAAGCGCAGCCTTCAATATATATAATAAAATCCCCGGAATGGCTAAACAATTTCGGGGATTATTTATTTTAGATGCATGACTAAACGCGTTGCTGTAATGGACCTTGGTACCAATACCTTCCATTTATTGATTGCCGAAGGCACTGTAAACAACTATCACGAAATTGTACATTACCACGAAGCCGTAAAGCTTGGTGAAGGCGGTATTAACAAAGGCTACATTTTACCCGATGCCTTTGAACGCGGCTTAAATACCATGCAGCAATTTCAGCAGCAAATTGACGCAAACCAGGTGCAGCAAGTACGTGCTATAGCTACCTCGGCCCTGCGCAATGCATCAAACGGTAAAGATTTTATAAATGAGGTAAAGGCCCGGACAGGCATTGGCATAGAGATCATCGACGGCGAGCAGGAAGCAGATTTTATATATAACGGCGTAAAAATAAGCGGTTGTTTATCGGCCAAAAACTCGCTCATTATGGATATTGGCGGCGGCAGCGTAGAATTTATTTTGGGCAACGCCGGTAACATCATCTGGAAACAGAGCTTTGAAATTGGCGCGGCCCGCCTTATGGACCTTTTCCACCGTACAGACCCTATCCCCCCGGCATCTATTGAAGCACTGGATGTTTTTCTGGATGATAAGCTGGCTGCTTTGTTTACCGCGGTTAAAGGCCATGAAGTAGATACTTTAATAGGTTCATCGGGCGCATTTGAAACTTTTGCTGAATTGATAGAAACAGAAAAAGGCCATTCGTTTAATCTGAAAACCACTAAAAACTACAGTTTTGATCATGAGGAACTGCTTGTTCAAACCAGTAAGCTGATACAATCAACCCATCAGCAAAGGGTGGGCAATAAAAGCATTATTCCGGTAAGGGTTGACATGATCGTGGTAGCTTCCCTTATTACCCGGTATATTATGCACAAGCTGGCGATCAGTAAAGTGCTGATGTGTACCAACTCGCTCAAAGAAGGCGTTTTAGCCGGAATGCTTGATTAATAACCTGAGATGTTGTGCCGAGTTATTTTAACATCCTGTTGATTTGATAACTCGTAACGCTGCAAGCCTTGTATTTGGGATGCTGAAACAAGTTCGGCATGACTATGGGCGGGGCTATGCTCAAATTTTCTTTCAGATTATTTTAATGCATTGATCCCAAACTGCCGAACGATACGCAGGTTGAAAAGCCTATAGCCAAAACCAGTGCCGCGCTCAGGAGCCACAACCAGCTGCGCTTTGCTAAAGCCATAATGATACAAACAACTACGTGTATTAGTATTAAAAGCGCGTCGAATATAAAGCCGCCACCGCTGGTATCAAGTGAACATAATACAGTATAAATTGCCAGTATAAGTATATTAATACCCACAACTTTCATCCCTACGGCACTTTTCTTTTGCGGCGCAGCATCAGGTGTTGTTCCCTCCGGCTTATTTTCCCCGCTGGGTGGGTGGCTCTCGTTTATATTATCTTCCATTATACAGCTATTTCATTACGTAATTGTTCCAGGTATTCCCTTTTATCGTCCCGGTAAAAAATGTTCATGGTCTCAAATGGGATGATCTGCATATCCTTGTTTACAATATGCACACATGATTTTTTGATAGCGCGCACATCAAAATTCTGAGCATCAATAAACTGCATTATAATCACCCTGAACAGGTTATCATAACTCAGGCTGGGTGCGTCTATCTCGGGCAGGCAGCACAGCAGCGAGTGTAAATGCTCCTTCGCCTTATCAACCGAATTGCCGGTGCTGAACATATTGAGCAAATGCCCTTTCAGGCGTTCGTCCTGCTCATACACAATGGTGTTTTTAGAGTTATCAAGGAGGTCATCAGGGTTTATCATGCGGGTGAGCGGTATTACCTCGCCGCCAAGTTTAAGCGCATAGCCCATCACCAGCGCATCGGGGTTGCAGGGTACCGGGATCAGGTCGTTATGATTAAATACCTTGGTTTGTTCAAGAATGGCGGAGCGTACTTCTGTCAGCGTATAACGATCGGTTTGTTCATTAAAATTCTGTAACCGTCCGGCTTGCTGCGTAGGCTGAAAAGTTACTCCACGCACACAGGGCTGCTGCAGCGCATATTCAATTATCTCGCCAATTTCGTCTGTATTTAGTCCTTTTTGCAGGGTAACCACCAACGTGGTCGACAGATTGTATTTATTCAGGTTTTCAAGTGCTTTTGCCCTTACCTCACGCAAATCCTCGCCACGCAACTGTTCCAGGGCTTCCTTTTTAAAGGAATCAAACTGCAGGTAAATTTCAAAATCGGGCATATATGCAGCCAGCCGCTTTACAAATTGCTCGTCTTTAGCTATCCTGATGCCGTTGGTATTTACCATGAGATGTTTGATGGGCTTTGTTTTGGCAATGTCAAGTATCTCAAAAAACTGCGGGTGCACTGTAGGTTCGCCCCCGCTTATCTGTACCACATCCGGGTTTCCCTCATTCTGCACAATAACATCAAGCATTTGCTCAATTTCGGCCAGGGTACGGTGCCGGCCATAGGTTGGCGATGACATGGCATAGCAGGTTGGACAGCTTAAATTACACCTATCGGTAACCTCAACCACGGTAAGGCAAGAGTGCTGTTCGTGATCCTGGCACAGGCCACAGTCGTACGGACAACCGTAATGCGTTTTGGCATTAAATTTAAGCGGCATTTCGCTGCGCTTGGCATAGTTGCGGCAGTTTTTGTAATATTCAATATCAGTAGCTATCAACACCTTTTCAAAACCATGCTGCCTGCAATTCTTGAGCATGTAAACTTTATCGTCCTCAAAAACTATTTTGGCGTCAACCCGGCGCAAACAGGTTGAGCAAATGCTCAGGGTAAAATCATAATATATATATGGGCGTTCAGGCATAGGCTTTGATAAGTTTTGAAGGATATAGAAATACTTTATAATAATACAAAATACCCACGATACAAACCAACTGAATTACTGACAGGCCGAAGCCAAAAAAATAATCGGGCTTAATAATTTCAACCCAAAACCTGAATAACAGGTAGCTTACCATAAATAGTTTAAACCGCGCACCATTGGCAAATTGATAACGTTTCTCCCACACCTTCAACACCAGCCAAAGCATCAGCCAAAATAAAATTTCATATAAATTGGTGGGGTGCCTGCGTATGCCATCGCCAAAATCAATGGCCCAGGGCAGATTTGAGGCAATGCCATAGGTGCCGTCTTCCAAACCGGCCAGGAGACAGCCTGTACGCCCGATGATCATGGCCAGTATAAGCGGATAAACCATCATATCGCCCGATGATACGGTTACACCTATTTGCTTTTTGGTAAGCTCTACCCCTATTAGGCCACCCAGCATACCGCCAACAATGGTTTTGTTACCCATAAAGTAGATCAATCCAAAACGTGGCAATAAAGCAGGGTTTTCCAGTACCCCCACTATATGCGACCCCACAAACGCCCCAAATGCAGCGCCAATAAAGATAAGCAGGCGGTTACCGTCGCTTATCTGGTCGGTGTTGTGCCGGCGTAAATACACATAATACCGGTAGCCTAAAAAATAGGCGAGTGTTTCGCATATAAAATGCACAGGGATCTGTGATTTACCAACTGGGATATTTACGGGAAAATGCAAGTTATACAGGATTGATCACCTAAAATAGCTTTTTTCCTGATGAAAGCAACCTGTTTGTTTCTTACTATTGTTAAGTGGGGAGTGCAGAGTATTAAGAACTAAAAAGTTTGTTAATGACGTTTAATTATTATCAGATAATCTAACAGAAAGTTTAGCTTTAAGCAACCCTTACAAGTATTTATGAATTTCGATATAGATAGGCAAACACTAAATGATTTGGCAATATTTCAAAATAACAGTTCGCGCCAATCTATATATAGTCTTTTTAACCACACTGATACAATTGGAGGCACTGAAACCTTACATGATATGTTCAATAAGCCGCTTATTGATCCTATTGAGATAAAGGAAAGACTGGCAGTGTTTTTATATATCGAGAAACACAACATAAAGATCAGCTTAAATAGAAATGATTATGATTTTGTAGAATTTTATTTAAAAAAACATTATCACGCTAAACCATTTTCAATTATAAGCAGGTTCCTGGAAAAAACCATATATGCGTTTAAGTTTAATAATAATGATTATTATATAATTAAAACCGGTGTAGAAAGCACGCTGTCAATACTTGACAACTTAATAAATTACGCCGATGCACTGCAGGGCGACCTGCCTAAAAAAATACAGGAATTCCGTTCAATTATTTTGAACACTTTCCTACCGAAAGAATTGGTATGGCTAAAGCAACTTATAAAGAAACCCAATCGCAGCGCTACGGACATAGCTAAAGCGGACCACTTTTTCAGGCAACTCGCTTACGAGCGAATGAAGGTTTTGTTAAATGTTGCTTATCAGTTAGATGTTTATCAGTCCGTTAGTGTAAGCTGTAAGGCCCTGGGGTTCACCGTTCCTGTAGTTAATGAACATAATGTAACGGGATTAGCTATTAAAGGTTTATTTCATCCTTTTATTGCCGATCCTAAAAGTAATGACATTGAATTTAATACCGACAAAAATGTTTGTTTTATTACCGGTACTAATATGGCGGGAAAATCATCTCTGCTTAAAGCAATTGGAATTGCTATCTATTTATCTCAAATAGGGTTTCCAGTACCTGCGAAAAGTATGGTGACTTCGGCATTTAAAGGTCTGATTACAACCATAAACTTAGCGGACGATGTGGAACAGGGACATAGCCATTTTTATAAAGAAGTATTACGGGTTAAACAAGTGGCTGAAAAAATCAATCAATCAAAAGGTATTTTCGTAATTTTTGACGAACTGTTTAGAGGTACTAATGTTAAAGATGCCTATGATGCCTCTCTTGCCATAATCACTGCCTTTGCAGAAGTAAAAACCTGTTTCTTTGTAGTTTCTACGCATATTGTTGAAGTTGCACATGAATTATCATCCATTGAAAATATTAATTTCAGATATATGGAAACTGTTTTTGAGGATACAAACCCGTTAAACACTTATAAACTCAAAGAGGGTATTACAGAAGAGCGATTAGGGATGTGGATTGTGAACAATGAACGAATTTTGGAAATAATAAAAAACTCTTTAAAGCCTTAGCATTTGCGGAAGACTCACCCCGGCATCGCTGCGCTCGCCGACCCTCTCTCCGGCTGCGCCGCAAAGGGGGTTGAGAAGATAATTTTTCTTTGCTCCTTTATTCAATTTATCTTTTACCTGGTTTTGTCCCCAACCCTCTTTGCGGCGCAGCCGGAGAGAGGGTGATCCAGCGTAGCGTAGATCGGGTGAGTCTAACCCGTGCTCATTTTAAAGTTACAGCCATCCTTTGTATATTGGGAGCTCAAATGCGCTTCATGAAATTAAAATTTACCAGCCTTGGACTACTTGCCGTTTTAACCCTGAACGTACAAGCACAGCAAACAAAGATCAATCCTAACGATACCACCTCAAATTACAATCCCGCTGCCGCGTTTTCGCCGCAGTTCTATAGCGAAAAAGGCAATGAATTTCATGCGGCCAATGGCAATCCCGGCCTTAAATACTGGCAAAACCGGGCCAACTATACTTTAAACGTAAAACTGGATACTGTTAGCAAAACCATAAGCGGCACCGAAACTATCGACTATATCAACAACAGTCCGGATGAACTGCAATACCTGTGGCTGCAAATGGATCAAAACACCTATAAAAAAGATGCACGGTCAAATTTTGTAACGGGTTTTACACCAGCGCCCAATCAGCATACCGACGGCTACCAGATAGAGTCGGTTAGCGTAGAAGAAGGCGGAGTGGTTAAGCCGGTAAAATTTGTAATAACCGATACGCGCATGCAGGTGCGTTTAACCAAAGCAGTGCTACCCAACAAGGGCCAGGTACGCTTAAAGATCAGGTATCATTATACCATTCCGGGCACATTTGGCGGCCGCACCGATTATACCGATACCAAAAATGGCAAGATCTATGAAGTTGCTCAGTGGTTTCCACGCATGTGTGTTTATGACGACAGTCGCGGCTGGGACACCCTGCCATTTTTGGGCAGTGGCGAGTTTTATTTAGATTATGGCGATATTGACTACAGCGTAAATGTGCCCTGGGACATGATCGTAGCTGGCTCGGGTGAGTTAATGAACCCCAAAGAGGTGTTGACCGCCAAACAAATAGCCCGCCTGGAGGCCGCCCGCAGCAGCGACAAAACGCTGATGATACGTGATTTGGCCGAAGTAAATGATCCTTTGAGCCGCCCAGTGCAAAAAGGCACGCTTACCTGGCATTTTAAAATGCTTAATACCCGCGATGTTGCCTTCGGCGCATCAAAAGCTTTTATTTGGGATGCCGCCCGTGTAAACCTGCCCGATGGCAAAAAATCACTGGCTATGAGCGTTTACCCTGCCGAGAGTTACGGTAACGATGCCTGGGGACGAGCTACGGAGTACCTGAAAAAATCAATCGAGTATTTTTCAGAAAAATGGTTTCCATATCCGTATCCTGTTGCTATAAATGAGGCCGGTATTGCCGGCGGGATGGAATACCCCGGCATAGTGTTTGACGGCATTACCGATAAGGGCAGTGTATTGTACTGGGTAACGGCGCATGAAATTGGCCACAACTGGTTCCCGATGATCGTAGGGTCAAACGAACGCCGTTTTGCCTGGATGGATGAAGGGTTAAATACCTTTATTGATGTGTATGCTTCTGACGCTTTCAACAAAGGTGAATATGCCCCCAAGCGCGACGGCGAGTATGCCGAACATGGCGGTAACCCTGCCGATGAGATCATTCCGTTTATAACGGACTCGGGGTCGCCAAGCATCATGACAGCGCCTGATGCCATACCCGAAAAATACCGCCATCCCCTCACCTATTTTAAACCCGCCTTCGGGTTGGTTTTGCTGCGCGAACAGATATTAGGAAAAGATAAGTTTGATTACGCTTTTCGCAACTATATACACCAGTGGGCCTACAAACACCCGCAGCCCGATGATTTTTTCAGGTCGATTGAGAACGGCGCCGGCGAAGACCTGAGCTGGTTTTGGAAAGGCTGGTTCTATAACAACTGGACGCTTGACCTTGCCCTGATTGACGCCAAACAAGTAGATAACAAAAGCGGAAAAGGCATAAGCATTACCGTGGTAAACAAAGAAAAACTGCCCATGCCTTTTACTATTGAAGTAAAATATAAAGATGGCAGCAAAAAACGCACTTACCTGCCGGTTGAAACCTGGCTTCAGCGTAAACAGATCACCCTTACCCTGCCGGCCACACAGGAAGCAGAAAGTGTAACCCTTGACCCTGACAACGCCCTGCCCGATTTAAACAGGAAGAATAATAAGTTGAAGGTGAAGTAGTGAGTGGTGAATGGCAAGTAGTGAGTGATTGAAAAAATGAAGTAAAAAAAATCGTCATCTTGAGCGGAGGTAAATATTCAATGCAGGCGATAAGCCAGGCGTATGACCTTTTTCCAGTTGACGATTTTTATGATTTGAACAGGTTGAATTTAAATTTTTTAAAATCATCAAAAACGAATAAAAAAAGTGTTAAAATGAATACTATTCAAATGTTTTTGAACAAATTTGGGCTTGTATTTACTGTTATTCGGGGGCATTTATGTTAAAATAACGCTTTAAAAAGTCTTTTGCTGGTAATTGCAAAAATACCGGCAAAAACACTACCCTCATTAATTTGTCAATCTTGCCATCCATATTAAACTATTAATAACCTAAAGCTTTATCTTTGTTAAATGAACACAGCCGATCTGTTGCAACGTGCTTTACGGTTTGATTTTTTGACCCAGGATGAGGGGGTTTATCTATATAATAATGCCTCAACTGCCGATCTGATGTATACAGCCAATGAACTGCGTAAAAAGCAGGTTCCGCATGGCAAGGTTACCTGGCAAATTGACCGCAATGTGAACACTACCAATGTATGTATTGCCAATTGCAAGTTCTGTAACTTTTTCCGCAGGCCCGGCCACGAGGATAGCTATATAACTGATATTGAAACCTATAAAAAGAAAATAGAGGAAACTTTCCGTTACGGCGGCGATCAGTTGCTGCTACAGGGCGGCCATCACCCCGACTTGGGGCTTCAGTTTTATACCGACCTGTTCAGGGAATTAAAACAACTGTATCCCAAGCTAAAATTACACTCTTTAGGTCCGCCGGAGATTGCTCACGTAGCCAAACTGGAGGGTATGTCGCATATTGATGTCCTGCGGGCCATGAAAGAAGCAGGTCTCGATTCGTTACCCGGCGCAGGTGCCGAAATACTGAATGACCGCGTACGCCGCCTGATATCAAAGGGTAAATGCGGCGGTAAAGAGTGGCTCGACGTAATGCGTGCCGCACATCAGCTTAATTTGCCCACATCAGCCACCATGATGTTTGGCCATATTGAAACTATTGAGGAGCGTTTTGAGCACCTGGTTTGGATCCGCGAGGTACAGGCCGAAAAACCCAAAGGCGCCTATGGCTTTGTAGCCTTTATACCCTGGCCTTTTCAGGATGATGGCACTTTGCTGCGTAAAGTAAGGGGCATTACCAACAATGTAACCGGCGACGAATACATCCGCATGATAGCCCTTAGCCGCATCATGCTGCCAAATATCAAAAACATACAGGCATCATGGTTAACTGTGGGTAAACAAGTGGCCCAGCTATGTTTACATGCCGGTGCCAATGATTTCGGCTCTATCATGATCGAAGAAAATGTAGTATCGGCAGCCGGCGCCCCGCACAGGTTTACCGCCAAAGGCATACAGGAATCAATTATTGAAGCTGGTTTTGAGCCACAATTACGTACACAGAAATATGACTGGCGCGATATTCCTGCCGAAATTGAGGAACAGGTTATTAACTATTAAAATGAGTGATGATAGTAAAGTGCTAAATAATTGATTGAATTAACAAGCAAAAATTATACATTTTCTACACACCATTCACTGCTCAGCACTGCCAAACATGGAACATTATATAGAGGCATTAATTTTTGCGTCGGAACAGGGCATCCGTATAGAGGAGATCATGTATTGCTTGCAAGCGGCCTTTGAGCGCGACTTTACCACCGAGGAGGTTGTTGAAAGCTTAACTGCCATACAACAGAAGTATAATGACGATAACCTGGCCATTGAACTGGTAAAAGTGAATAACGGATACGAGTTTTTCACCAAAAAAAAATACCATCCTGTTATTAATTTATTACAGCTGCAACGTTCCAAAAAAAGGCTAAGCCAGGCCGCTTTAGAAACACTGGCTATCATTGCCTATAAACAACCGGTAACCAAAACGGATGTTGAACAAATACGTGGCGTAAATTGTGATTATTCGATACAAAAGCTGCTCGAAAAAGAGCTAATAGCCATAATTGGGAAGTCGGAAAGCATTGGGAAACCTATTTTATATGGTACCAGCAGCATGTTTATGGACTATTTTGGAATAAACAGCATAGAGGAATTACCTCAGATTAAGGATTTTACAACAAATGCAATTGCCATTGGCGAGCAAACAGAATAATTTAAAAAGATATTTTTAATAAAAATGATTTTAATTATTTTTACTACTGAATTAGATAAAGGAAGTAGCTAAAAATTTAATACTTTTAAACTGATTTAAATTTATATTGATAAAGTTTTACAAATAAAATCCGTTGCAATGGGAACGCCAAAAAAACCGATAACTAAAAAGATCGACAACTCGGAAGATGACAATGATGATGACGACGATCAATTACTTGACCCCAAAACAAAGAAAAAAGTAGTTGACGAAGATGAGGATGATTATGATCTGCCTTTGGATGATGATCTGGGCCGAGGTTATGAATCATTTGACGATGACGACGACGACGATTATTGATTTTTAAGATATATAGCTAATTTAAAAAGCATTCAGTATATGCCACTGAATGCTTTTTTTTATATTTAGCGCTCTCACAGCACCTATGACCATTACTGAAGTAAAAGATAAAGCATCCAAAAAAGCCTTTTTAAACGTAGCCCGTATTATTTATAAGAACGATAAAACTTGGGTTTGCCCGCTTGACAACGATGTGGAAGCAGTATTCGATCCTTCAAAAAACAACTTTCACCAGGATGGGAAGTGCGTCCGCTGGGTACTTACCGATAACAATAATCAGCTGATTGGCCGGGTTGCTGCATTTATCAATAATAAAAAGGCGTACCATTATGAGCAGCCAACAGGCGGCATGGGCTTTTTTGAATGCATTGATAGTAAAGAGGCTGCTTTTATGTTGTTCGATACAGCCAAAAAATGGCTGCAGGATAATGGCATGCACGCAATGGATGGTCCCATTAATTTTGGCGAAAATGATAACTTTTGGGGGTTGCTGGTTGAGGGTTTTACCCATCCATCCTATGGAATGAATTATAACCCTCCTTATTACAGGGCTTTTTTTGAGGATTATGGATTTAAAACGCTTTACGAACAGATCACTAATCATCTCGATGTGCATAAACCTTTTTCTGAACGGTTTACAAAAATTGCAAACTGGGTAATTCAAAAGCCCGGATATGATTTCAGACATTTCAAGATAAAGGAAATGGAGAAATTTGCAGCAGATTTCATAGAGATCTATAACGATGCCTGGCGCGATTTTGAAAACTTTGTACCCATAACCCAGGCCACTATAGCTGAAAGCTTTGAAAAAATGAAGCCTTTAATGGATGAAAAGTTGATATGGTTTGCCTACATTGACAATGAACCAGCATCATTCATTATCATTTTGCCCGATGCAAATCAAATGCTCAAGCCGCTTAACGGAAAACTTGACCTGATAGGCAAGCTTAAATTTTTATATTACCGGTGGAAAGGTGTATCAAGAATGCGTGCCATTGTAATGGGCACCAAGCAAAAATTCCAGAAACATGGGCTTGAATCGGCCATGTTTATTAAGCTTAAAGAGTATGTTTTACCATTAAAACAATATGACGAGCTTGAATTATCGTGGGTGGGAGATTTCAATGAAAAAATGATTGCCATTCATAGCGCTGTGGGAGCCACCTTTGGCAAAAAGCATTTAACAATGCGTTACATTTTCAAATAGGCCCGGCATTCCACCGGGCATAAGTGTATTTATGCGGTTGCTTTGGAGTGCCTGAGCTCTTCAAACAGTTCAATAACCTTTTTTTGCAGATCAATAACTTCTGTTTCACGATCCATTAACCGTTTGTTAACTGTTTCAAGTTCATTTACAAATTTTTGATCCTGCTCGGCATCATTAAATGTAAGTAGCTGAACTACTGACATTTCAAACAAAGTAGCTATTTGCTCAAGTCTTGATAAATTGATGTCTGTTATTCCTGTTTCGATTTTTGAAAAAGCAGGAATAGATATATCTAAACGTTTTGCAACATCCTCCTGGCTCCAACCCTTTTGATGACGTAATAATCTAATTTTTTTCCCAAGTGTTTTCATGTGACTTTAATAATAGTATTTAGGTTTCGTGAAAGTTAATTACTTTGCAATATTATTTATTATTGCGCTAATTATCAACTAATTTGCACAATTTTTTATTTAAAAGTGAGGTTTACTAAAACAATTTTAATTCAAAGCAGTTTTAGGGCGCGAAATACACAGTTTAAACAACGGTGTACCAGCTTATTAACTCATAATTAATTTAAGCTTTTATCATCCTATCGCAATTTAATGCCCTGTCAAAAAAAAACTTATAAAACTTAAAATATCTGTTGTACATTTGTACTGTAACTTTTTTAATTACAGATGAACGGACAATTTCAGATAGCCATGCATATACTTACGCTTCTTGATCATGCAGATGGTGAACTTCTATCATCTGAATACATTGCGGGCAGCATTAATATTAATCCGGCATTGGTACGTAAAGAGATACGTAATTTGCGTAAATATGGCTTAATTGCCAGTAAAGAAGGCAAAGCAGGTGGTTATAGCCTGGATTTGCCGGCTCCGCAAATTATCTTAAGTGATGTATATAAAGCAGTTAAGCATCAGCCTGCGTTAGGGCAGGCAAAAAATTTGCCTAACCCAAAATGCACGGTTGGCAGGCAAATTACCCAACATTTAAATACACTGGCCAATGAGGTGGACAATTCCATATTTAACAAGTTAAGTACGATTACCCTGGCAGATTTTAGTCAGCAATTCAAATAAAAAAATTTACAAAAAACTGTAACAAATTTAATTACAATAAACAACAAACATTATGAAATTAGTACTGATAGGCGCAACCGGAAATGTAGGCGCAACCATTTTAAAAGAAGCTTTGCAACGCGGTCATGAAGTAACCGCCATTGCCCGCAACCCCGAAAAGTTGAACATAACAAACGATAGGCTTACCCTTAAAGCAGCGGATATTTTTGATATTGACAGTTTAGCAGCTATCCTTGCCGACCATGACGCTGTAATAAGTTCATACAACTCCGGATGGGCAAACCCTAATATTTATGACGATTTTATTGCCGGTTCAAAAGCTATTCAGCAAGCGGTAAAACAATCTGGAGTGAAACGTTTACTGGTCATTGGCGGTGCCGGAAGTTTAGAAATAGCCCCTGGTGTTCAACTGGTTGATTCACCAAGCTTTCCCGCAGCATATAAACCCGGCGCTTCGGCAGCCCGCGATTATCTGAACATTATCCGTACGGAGGAAGATCTTGACTGGACATTCTTAAGCCCGGCCATTAACATGCACCCAGATTCGCATGGAGAACCCACACGGAAATTTCGCTTAGGTACTGATCAACCGGTATTTAACGAAAAGGGTGAAAATTTTATTCTTATTGAAGACCTGGCCGTAGCTGTCATTAACGAACTGGAAAACAATCAGTTTATAAAAAGACGATTTACCTTAGGATACTAATATTCTTTGTCTGGACGGAGGATTAAACAGATTACCGCGATATGATATTTTCATCAAATAACCGTTAATCTGTTTAATCCAGGTTCAGATAACCTATTTTATAAATTTAGCAGCCACCCAGTCGTTTGCTTTTTTGTGACTGATAAATTTTAACCCATATTTACGGGCCTCGTCAGTGATGATCTCCAAATCGGGCAATTCATAAAATCCGCTTAAATACATCTCCCCTTCCGGTTTCAGCACCGCTGCATAACGTTCCATTTGATCAATCAGAATGTTTCGATTAATATTTGCCAGGATAATATCATACTGCTCGTCAGGTATTGCTTCTTTAGAGCCGCATAAAGGTGTTATGTTTTCAATATGGTTTAGAGCCGAATTTTCAATAGTGCTTTCATAACACACCGGGTCATAGTCAATAGCTGTAATTTCGGTTGCATTCAGTTTGGCAGCCATGACAGCTAATATTCCCGTACCGCAACCCATATCCAGTACCTTTTTGCCTGCAAAATTATTCTCCAGTATCAGCTGCAGCATCATGGAGGTTGTTTGATGATGCCCTGTACCAAAGGCCATTTTAGGATCAATTACTATTTCATACGGAAATTGCGGTTTAGCCGGATGGAAAGTTGCCCGAACATATATTTTATCGCCTATTTCTATAGGTTCAAAGTTACTTTCCCATACTTCGTTCCAATTTTTTTGCGGAATGAGCGTAACTTCATAACTAAAAGTAAACATATCCTTATAGGGCATCAAATGTTCAATCAGCTTTTCCTCGTTAAAATCAGCGATTGGTATATATGCCTTAAAGCCAAACTCGAGTTCCTCAAAAGTATCAAAACCAATCTCTCCCAAAGCATTGATCAACAGATCCTGTTGGTAATCTTCGGTGGTAATTGTGGTAAAAAGTAATTCGTAATAATTCATATAAAAACAGATAACTATTAAGCCATCCCGACTTGTTTCGGGATCTCGCAGGACATGCAATCTGCATATCCTTTCCCACTTTATATGTGAGATATGACTTTGGCATTCAGCGTGACGCTTAAATTTTATCAGGCAGCATTTTCCAATTCCTCGGGCGTTTCCGTTTTGCGCATCCGTTTACCGTCAATCAAAAACAATATTACAAAGGTAACCACCCAATAAACAAACTGTATTTCAGAAAGATACCACCAAAAACTAAGCAACGGCTGGTTGCCCTCAGCCGGGTCCCATATGATATAGCTGATGGAGCCGGCAAATGCAATACAGATTAATGCGATGCAAATCCCGATTATTAAACGGGCCTTAAAACTTTTAACGGCTTTTTTATCCCATAAAGGTACTATAATGAGGTACTGCGTAAGGATACCAACCAAGAACAATAAGGGCCAAAAAAGATGAAAGTAAGCCATCAAACTGTACATATTACCATTCCCTATCTCAATCAGTTTCATGGGGTGAGCAGGCATATTATACCAAACTACCAACCAAAAAATGCCAAAATCAATTAAAACCGGCAACAGAACCTTTAATAGCTTCCTCATAATTAGATCTGAATGTTAGATCTGAGATTTGAGATATTCTCTCCAACTCAAATTAAACATCATAAAGCATATTCTGTTTGAAATACAAAGAATGATATAAAATACTTGTCTCAAATCTCATATCTGACATCTCAAATCTATCAATTGAACACTTTTAAAATATCAACAAAATCGCGCGATTTTAGAGAAGCACCGCCTATCAACCCGCCGTCAATATCTGGCTGTGCAAATAATTCGGGAGCATTTTTAGGATTGCAGCTGCCGCCGTACAAAATGGTGGTAGCATCAGCAACTTCCTGGTTGTATTTTGCGGCTATTTCCTTACGGATAAATTCATGTATCTCCTGTGCCTGGTCTGATGTTGCGGTTACTCCCGTACCTATAGCCCATACCGGCTCGTAAGCTAAAACCAGTTTTGAAAACTGCGCTGCATCTAAGTGAAATATACCTTCAACAAGTTGCGTCCTGATCACATCAAAATGTTTGTTGGCTTCGCGCTCCTGCAGGGTTTCGCCAATGCAAAATATTGGGTGCAGATCATTCTTCAATACAGTATCTGTTTTTTTGGCCAGTAGTTCATTGTTTTCGCCAAAATACTGACGACGCTCAGAATGACCCAGGATCACATAAGCTGCACCTACCGATTTGATCATTTTGGCAGATATTTCACCTGTGTACGCACCGGCTTCGGCCTGATGGGCATTTTGCGCGCCCAATGAAACTTTGGTATAACCTTTTGCCATCTGAGCCAGGCTGTGGGTATGTATAAATGGACTGCAGATAATTGCTTCCTGTGTTCCGGTCACCTCATCTTTTATCATATTGATGATCTCAGAAAATAGCCCTAAACCTTCGTTATAGTCAAGGTTCATTTTCCAGTTTCCGGCAACAATTTTTTTTCTCATGATATTATTTTTAGTTTGATTAAGTTAATTTATGTTTGAGTGAATAATTCAAAATAGCAATGCGGTTGAAGTTGGACTGATTGAACACCATCCTCATAACCACTCTTTGCTTCAAAATCTCCTGTATTCCTCGGTTAATTCAAATACTTTTTTTAACAGTTCCTGTTCGGTTTCGTCAAACACCCGATGTTCACGCCGGTCAAATACTTTTTGAGCGGTTTCAAACATTTTCTTAATAGCATATACCTCAAATCCCTGTGCTCCCCCCCATGCAAAATCAGGCACAAAATTACGCGGAAAGCCCGATCCAAAAATATTGGCGCTTACGCCCACTACTGTACCGGTATTAAACATGGTATTGATGCCGCATTTGGCGTGGTCGGCCATGATAAGGCCGCAAAATTGTAAACCCGTATTGCGGAAACGCTGACTGCTATAATCCCATAATTTAACATCAGCATAATTATTTTTAAGATTGGAATTATTAGAGTCGGCACCGATATTGCACCACTCACCTAATACGGAGTTACCCAGGTAACCCTCGTGCCCTTTGGATGAATACCCCCAGATAATTGAGTTGTTTATTTCGCCTCCAACGCGAGAATAAGGACCGATAGTAGTGGCTCCATATATTTTTGCCCCCATCTTAACCTGCGAGTGCTCGCAAATGGCAAAAGCGCCGCGTATATGGGTACCTTCCCAAATCTCGGTATTATTTGCCAAATAGATGGGTCCGTTGGTGGTATTGAATGTTGAGCAATCTGCAACGGCCCCCGGCTCTGCAAAAAAATCTTCGCCAATAATGGTATTGGTTTCGCTTATAGCAGCGCTTGTACGGTTTTTGGTAAGCAATTGAAAATCTTTACGAAGTTCAATGTCATTTTTCCTGAAAATATCCTCCGGATAGCGGATAGACACAAACAAATGCGGATAATTGACGATACTGCTAAATTCGGCACCCGGGTTAAAGATCCCTGCATCGGTTTGGTTTAACCTTACAGCCAATAATTGTTCATTGTATTTAAGGGCTTCGCCGGTTTGCAGCTTATCAATAGCTTCCAGCAGTCCTTCGTCCGGGCATACGGCGCCATTTATAAATAAATTATCAGCCTCATATTTTGCGGGGAATTTAACCTGCAAATAATCAACGGTATAAAAAGAATATTCTTTTTTTAAATATTCAGACCACTTTTCGGCTATTGTAAGTATACCTATGCGTAAATGCGCAACAGGCCTGGTATAGGTAAGCGGTAATAGTGTTAGGTGTGCGTTATCGTCAAAAAGGATAATAGCCATGACGCAAAAATAAAAAAAGTCCCGGCTGCAAAGCCGGGACTTGTAAATATTTAATTAAACAAGCAATTATTTCTTGTTGTAACGTGTACGGAATTTATCGATACGACCTGCAGTATCAACCAGTTTCATTTTACCGGTATAAAAAGGGTGTGATGTATGCGAAATTTCTAATTTCACTAAAGGATATTCGTTACCGTCTTCCCATTTTACGGTTTCACGGGTATCGATGCAAGATTTGGTCAAGAAAGAATAGTCGTTTGACATATCTTTAAAAACAACTAATCTATAGTTTGATGGATGCAGATCTTTTTTCATTATATATATATAAAACTTACCTTCTGTACTTTTTAAAAGAGGCGCAAATGTAATTAAAAAATTGAAAAGTAAAAAATCAAAAGTAAAAAGTTTTGCATTGTTGAAACAATTGACTTTTCTTTAATTTCCGACACGGCTTGTTGCGGCAAATAGCAACAGGAGATACTTCACATCATGGCGTTAACCAACGATACTTTGACACAACTCTATCAATACCCCATTAGCACTTTTCGGGTGCACAAAACAAACCAGTTTATTATCAGCACCGGGCTTTGGTTTATCGCTTAGCAATACAAACCCCTCTTGCTTTAAACGCTCCATTTCGGCCACTATATCATCAACATCAAAAGCGATGTGGTGTATGCCTTCTCCCCTTTTTGCTATAAATTTGGCAATCGAGCTGTTATCATCAATTGCCTGTAATAACTCAACTTTATTGGGGCCGGTTTTTAAAAAGGCGGTTTCAACACCTTCCTGTTCAACCAGTTCTGTTTTATAAATAGTGGTATTTAATAGTTTCTCATATACACCGCCGGCAATCCTTATATCGCTTACAGCAATACCAATATGCTCTACTTTATTCATGTCCAAATATTGTAAATTAATGGTCAGGTTTAACATTTTGCGCTTTGTTTTAAATGATTTTAAATAAAAACTTGCGTATCTTTGTTTTGTTAATACATTTTTAAGATATGAATATCCCCATTTATTTAGATAATAATGCAACAACCCCAATGGATCCCAGAGTCCTTGAGGCTATGTTACCCTATTTTAACGAAAAATTTGGCAATGCGGCAAGCCGTAACCATTCGTTTGGATGGGTGGCCGAGGAAGGTGTTGATTATGCACGTGAGCAGGTAGCCAAATTAATTGGCGCATCTGATAAGGAGATCATTTTTACATCAGGTGCTACCGAATCAGATAACCTTGCTATTAAGGGTGTATTTGAAATGTATAAAGATAAAGGTAACCATATTATTACCGCTGTTACTGAGCATAAGGCAGTACTTGATGCCTGTAAACACGTGGAAAAATTGGGAGCAAAAGTTACCTACTTACCAGTGAAGGAAGACGGATTAATAGATCTTGCCGAGTTGGAAAAGAATATGAACCCCGAAACCATCCTGGTATCGATCATGTATGGTAATAACGAAATTGGTGTGATACAACCCATTAAAGAAATTGCTGCTATAGCACATAAACATGGCGCTTTGTTCATGACTGATGCTACCCAGGCAGTTGGTAAGATCCCGGTTGATGTTAATGCTGACGGTATTGACCTTTTGGCATTATCAGCACATAAAATATATGGCCCTAAAGGCGTTGGCGCGTTATACGTTCGCCGTAAAGGCCCCCGTGTTAAAGTTACTGCCCAAATGGACGGTGGCGGCCATGAACGCGGTATGCGTTCAGGCACCTTAAACGTTCCAGGCATTGTTGGTCTGGGTAAAGCCTGCGAACTTTGCGGTTTAGAAATGGAAAGCGAAGCAAAACGACTTTCGGCTTTACGGGATAAATTGCAAGCAGAACTAACCGTGTTAGAAGAAAGCTATATAAACGGAAATGTTGAACACCGCCTACCGCACGTAGCCAACATATCATTTAAATATGTTGAAGGTGAAGGCCTTATGATGGCTATGAAAGATTTGGCTGTGTCATCTGGTTCGGCCTGTACATCAGCTTCGTTAGAGCCATCATATGTTCTGAAAAGCTTAGGCTTGTCAGATGATCTGGCACATTCGTCTATCCGTTTTGGATTAGGCCGGTTCACTACCGAAGAAGAAGTTGATTACGCGATAAAAGTAACCAAAGAGGCAGTTACCCACTTGCGCGAGCTATCACCACTTTGGGAAATGTTTAAAGAGGGAATTGACCTTAACTCTATTGAGTGGGCAGAGCACTAAATAAATTATTGTGTGTTACGTTTTACGTAATACTTTATTGAGAAAGAAACAAATAAAAAACAGCGCATTACATAAAAGTAACGCATACAACAAAATATAAAAATGGCATATTCAGATAAAGTAATCGATCACTATACTAATCCCCGCAATGTGGGCACTTTAGATAAGAGCAGTCACAAAGTTGGTACGGGTTTAGTAGGTGCGCCTGAGTGCGGTGACGTTATGCGCCTCCAGATTCAGGTTGATGATAACAATGTTATCACCGATGCAAAATTCAAAACTTTCGGCTGCGGTTCAGCTATCGCATCATCATCATTAGCTACAGAGTGGTTAAAAGGTAAAAGCATTGATGATGCCATGAAGATAGACAATATGGACATTGTTGAAGAACTTGCCCTGCCGCCGGTAAAAATACACTGCTCAGTTTTGGCAGAGGATGCTATAAAAGCAGCAATTAATGATTTTCGCGTAAAAAACGGCTTAGCGCCAATTGAAAGCGAAAAAGTACATCATTAATTAGATGCGAGATATCAGATGTGAGACTTACATCTGATTTATATGTATAATTGATTTGATGCTTTGTGATTGAGTTTATCTCATGTCTCAAACTCATATCTCAAATTTACTAACAATGGTAACTGTAACTGATAAAGCGAAAAGTAAAATAGAACACCTCATGCAGGATTCAGGGCTTGATGCTTCTTATTTTCTGCGTGTATCTGTTCAGGGAGGAGGCTGCTCAGGCTTATCATATAATCTTGATTTTGATAACGAAGAGAAAAAAGGCGATCAGTTTTTTGAAGACAAAGGTATCCGTTTCGCGCTTGATATGAAATCGTTCCTATATCTTGCCGGCACAGAGCTTGATTTTTCTGATGGTCTTAATGGTAAGGGCTTCAATTTTAATAATCCCAACGCCAGCCGCACTTGTGGCTGCGGCGAAAGCTTCTCCGTATAAAATTCATTACGAAATAAAACAAAAGCGGCCCTAAATTGGGCCGCTTTTGTTTAGCTTGAATTTGTTTTAAAACATACTGTCCCCTTCGGGAATGGACTGCTTCACACTCCAGCGCTCGGCAATTTTATTGTCCTCTACCCTGAATATCTCGTAAAGCGCAAATAGCTTACCCTCGCTTTTAAATTCTGATTGCGTTGCAACGTAACCGCCTTCGCCAATAAGCCGGTGCAGTTTAATTTCACCTCCTATACCATCACACAGGTAATTGATCAGGCTTTTGCCACTCCCAATTATTTCGGGGTCATGCTCAATATAATCAGGCTTTATAAATTGACTTATAAGTACAGGTGCTTGTTTACTGATAACTGCTTTATAAAACTCTTCAACAATATGCTTGCTATTTTCAGCCGATGCATGCTTATCAATTTCGCTATTGCCGTTAATGGCTGTAACAGCGAGACCCGTTTGATCGGGCATTTCCTGTATTGCATCCCAGTGCTCGGCCAGCATGCCATCTTTTAGTTTAAAAAAATCAATAACAGCCATCCGCTTGCCCATAAACTGGATATCCAGATGCGTAACTACAAAGTCGCCTTCTTGTATAGCCCTGACGATGGGCGATTTTGCTTCGACAGATGGAGGTGGCAGCGTTTTTAAATAATTAATCATAGCTGTAATACCAGCCCTACCCTGTTTTGCAGTACGGTTATGTTGAATATAATCTTCGCGCACAAATTCCGGTATCAGCTCGGCCTTGCGCTGGCCAACAATCAATTTATAAAATGACAGTACTCTTTGTTTATTTGATATAGTATCCATAATAGTATTTGCTTTAACGGCCGGGCATACGCATATATATATGCAGCAAATGCCCCAAGCCAATAGATTTGTAATTTTCATTACCGTTCTGAAAAATAAATGATGTAAAAATTAGTATGTGCGAAACACTAATGCTAAAAACTCAGCATTTTAATAACCTGATTATCAGGCCGGATTTTTGGCAATCCTTTTTTGATATGTTGTAAACGTAATTATGGTTTAAAGATAGCTTATTTATGATAAAGGTTGAAAGATTTTTAGTCCTCTAACGGCGCCGAATAGAACCGGTTATCAAAATTCACCAGGAAAAGTTCAGTGGTAGCACGGGTGAAGGCTGTGTAGAACCATCGTAAAAAATCCATATTGATCATTTCTTCAGTAACATAGCCCTGATCAACAAATACAGCATCCCATTGTCCGCCCTGGGCTTTATGACAAGTGATAGCATATGCAAACTTTATTTGCAGGGCGTTATAGTATGGATTTTGCTTTAACTCATTATGCATTGCCTTTTTGTTGGCCATATGCTCATAATCCTTCATTACCTCCTCATAAAACCGTTTTTGATCGGCTTGCGACAGGGCCGGCGAATCGGCATAAAGTGTATCCAGCAATATTTTGCAGTCCAAAGTCGGGTCTTCGGCATAATCAATAAATTCTATCTGTACATCGGCAAAACGGAAACCATACATATCTTCAATTCTGCGTACTTTTCTTATCCGCGCAATATCGCCGTTAGCTATAAAGTTGGTGCTGCTTTCGTCCTGATCCTGCAGCCAGAAATAATTATTCTTAACCACCATGATCTGGTCGCCGCCCGTGAGTTCCTCTTCGCGGTATAATATCCTGTTCCTGATTTGCCCATTGTATAAATTGGCATTCTTATTTGAGCGGCAGATGATGAGTGTACGATCATGACCATATTTATTGTAAGCATAATTAAGCCCTTCTTCCAGTCGCTCACCTGTCATCCGGAAAACGTCTTTATAACCTTTGGTAATTATCTTCGGGGTGGTAATTTCCGAATGGCGGATAATGTCGCGTATCCGGGTTGCATTAAATAATATACCAGAATCCTTTCCCTGTCGCAGCACATCAGTAAGCTCATAGCTAAAAACGGTTACCCCAAACTTATCTTTCATGATCTGTTCATTGAGCGCAGGGCTATTTTCAGAGCCTACAGGAGGCAGCTGCGCCGTATCACCCACTAATACCAGCTTGCAGTTTTTGGTGTTATATACGTACTTTAAAAGGTCGTACAACAGCGATGAGCGGTTAAAGCCATTTGGCTCGTCAGATATCATAGAGGCTTCATCTACAATAAAAAGCGTATTACTGGCCAAATTATCTGTAATGGCGAAACCGTCATCTAAATTTAAAGCCGATTTTTTGCGGTATATGCGCTTATGTATGGTAAACGCTTTGCGCCCGGAGTAGTTGGTTATAACTTTAGCCGCACGCCCTGTAGGCGCCAGCAAAACAGCTTTATATTTATATTGCCGCAATGCTTTTACTAAAGCGCCCAATACAGTGGTTTTACCAGTACCCGCATAACCTTTCAGAATAAAACACTCATCCCCTTCATCACTCAACAAAAAATCATGCAACCGGTTAAATAATTCCAATTGCTGCCCTGTTGGCTGATGCGGAAAAGCTTTGCGAATATGATCATGGTCTGTCACTCTGCAAAAATGCTGATAAGTAATTTAATTAAATAAGATTAGTTTTACATTTGACAATGGAATTTGATGAAAATAAAGACAGGGAAGCTGAAAACCAATACCCAGACGAGGATTACGTAGATATATATTCAAAAAGAGCTATATTTTGGTTCTCGGTGTTTAGCCCCCTGTATGCAGGCGTATTGTTTATAATTAATTTGTGGGTAGCCGGATACAAAAAGGTAATAAGTCAGGTGTTGGCTTTTTTATTCATGTATTATTTACTGGTATTCTTTGTGATCAGGTCGCTAAATATCAAACTGGATATGGAGGCGCTAAGAAAATTTTCATCCGGAACTCCAATAACATCATTGAGCCAGATAATGCCCTTTCTTGAAATTACTGCTTTAACCTTAGGGTTTAATATCATAGCCGGGATTATCCTAACCAGGTATTTCTTTAAGAAATACTTTCCTGACGATGATTATTATCCAAAATCTGTTTTGCGCCCTTTGATAATTTATATTCTTTTATCTCTTGTGTTGGGCCGAACAGGTTTTTAACTGCTTGGGCATTTTTATCAGTTGTACTTATAGTATCTATTAAAAAACATTACTTTTGTTTAAACAGGCATGAGCGAACACAATTATAACTACCATGATGATAACTTTAGCCTTAAAGAGGCCAACGGTTATAATTTATTAATACAGATTGATAGGACATCATTTTCATACGCCGTTACTGATCAAAATAAATTAATTGCCTGGGCTGAAAATCATTCATTGGACGAATTAAGTGACCCACAGGAACTGCTTGATCTTTTGTCGGCCAAGTACAAACAGGTGGTTATCGGTTTACCAGCCAACAGCTTTACGCTTGTTCCGCAGAGCTTGTTCAATCAAGGGCACGTTACAGATATTGCCCGTTTTCTCGATGTAAAACCCAACGAAAAAATATCTGCACAGCCATTGGATAATGACAATACCATTATTTATAAAACTGATAAAGCTATTATAAATGCGGCCGAGGACTTTGGTTTGCAAAACACTGTATTTTCATCAAAAGGCTGGATAACTGCCATTGCAAACGATAATCCGGCTGATAAGAACCTGTATCTTAACATCAACAGAAATGAGGTAGAGATTGCCGCTTTTAATACCGGCAGGTTACGCTTTTACAATAAATTTGAATTTCAAAACAACGAAGAACTGGCTTATTTTGCCGCTTTGGCAATTAATGAACTAAACCTGCAGCCTGTTGATACCTACATCTATTTAAGCGGCGACATAGAGGCTGCAGATCAAAGCGCCGGTTACCTGGCCGAGTTTTTTGGCAGGGTAGAAATAAACGGCCAGCAGATAGTAGAATTACCCGGCGAAATAGCATCACACAAAATATTATCACTTGCTGCTTTATCCTTATGCGCATCATCGGAGGCAGTTTAAAAGGCCTAAGGCTTAACCCACCCAAAAATCTTCCCGTGCGTCCTACCACTGATCTGGCCAAGGAGGCATTGTTCAATATTCTGCAAAATCAAATTGAGTTTGAAGATATAAAGGTGCTCGACCTGTTTAGCGGTACAGGCAACATATCTATGGAGTTTGCATCGAGGGGTGCCGCCCAGGTAATATCTGTCGACCGGAGCATCCATTGTGTAAATTACTTAAAGGATACATCGCGCCAGCATAAATTAGAGCAAATAAAAGCTTACAAGGAGGATGTTTTTAAATATCTGCAAATGGAGACTGAACAATACGACCTCATTTTTGCCGATCCGCCTTATGACCTGAATAAGATTCCGGAAATTTCAAAAATTGTTTTTGAACGGGATATCCTAATGCCCGGTGGATTGTTGATAGTAGAACATCAATCTATGCAAAACCTGAATACTCACCCGGCATTTGTAGAACAACGTAAATATGGACATTCGTCGTTCTCCTTTTTCAGAAACGCTTCTGACCAACAGCTTTAAGCGTTACACTTTTAAAATAGTAAGGGCTGAATTTTTAAAACAATCAAGTTTAGCATCATCAGCGTTGGTGATAATGGCATTTACCTTATCAAGGTTAGCAAATTTCAAATAGGTTTCTTTTCCTATTTTACTGTCATCACATAATACGAAAGTATATGCACTTTGATCAATATAGGCTGATGTAATGCCAGCTTCCAGCTCGCTATTGGCAAACAGGCCATTTGCTGAAATGCCATCTACGCCTAAAAAGGCCTTTCCTGCACGGTATCGGGCTATGTGTTCATTTGCCATTTTACCATGTACCGCCTGCCGGTCGCTATCAAATTCTCCGCCAATGATGTTTAATGACACAGCGCAATTTTGCAATTCATAAACAACAGGAATAGAATTAGTTATAACCTTTATCTTTTTATTTTTCAGAAACTGGCACAAACGAAAAACTGTGCTGCCACAATCCATAAAAATAATATCCCCATCGTTAATATGTGCTGCTGCCTCCCGGCAGATGTTATCTTTTACCATGGAGTTTTGGGCAGCTTTATTTACAAAATCATGCGGCCTGGCCAAAGGGTTAATCTTCATGGCACCCCCATGGGTACGATAAAGCAACCCATCGCTTGCCAACTGGTTAAGATCACGGCGGATAGTGATCTCTGAAATGTCTAATTCTGTGGCAAGCAACTTAACGTCAACTTCACCCGCATTATTTAATTTATCCAGTATTTTTTGTTTTCTTCTTTGAAAGTTCATGTCAATCCCGTTACTTTGATCAAAAGTAATCATAAACAATCAATTTCAATCAAATGAACAATATTAAAATTTTAAAAAAGGAAATTCTGTCTGACAATTGGTATACGCTGAATAAGATCACTTACCAAACTACGCAGGGCGATGGCTCCGTTCTGGAACTTAGCCGTGAAGCGTATGACCGTGGTAATGGCGCTACCGTACTTTTATACAACACCAATAGCAAAACCGTGATACTAACCAGGCAGTTCAGGATGCCAACTTATATTAACGGTAACCCAAGCGGACTGCTTATTGAGTGTTGTGCCGGTTTATTGGATAAGAATAATGCGGAAGACTGTATCAGGAGAGAAACCGAAGAAGAAACGGGCTACCAGATTACCAATGTAAAAAAGGTGTTTGAAGCTTACATGTCGCCCGGATCAGTAACAGAGATACTATATTTTTTTATAGCAGAATATACAAAGGACATGAAAGTGAGCAATGGCGGCGGTCTTGATGAAGAGCACGAAAATATAGAAGTGTTAGAATTACCGTTTACAGAATCTTTGCAGATGATTAATACCGGCGAAATAAAGGATGCCAAAACTATCATTCTTTTACAATATGCTCAAATTAATAGCTTAATATCATGACCGGCAATTCAAATATCCATAGCATAATGCTAAACATTAAAAAGCGACCAATTATTTCGTTCCGTACGCCTAAACATTAGAAATCATTGTTACTTTTGGGAAAAGCATAACATCAACTCACTATGAAAATTGCTCTTTTCCCGGGCTCGTTTGATCCGGTTACCAAAGCCCATGTAGATATTGTAAAACGGTCTGTTGACCTGTTTGATAAGGTTTACATAGGCATAGGTGCCAATAGCGGTAAACAAGGGTTATTAAGTATTGAAACCCGCGAACAAATGCTTAGGGCTGTTTTTAAACATGATGAACGCATTCATATAGTAGCGTATGAAGGGCTTACCGTAAATTTTTGCAAAAGCATTGGCGCAACCTACATGATCAGGGGGATACGTACGGTATCAGATTTTGAGTATGAAAAGGCGATAGCCCAGATGAACCATGCCCTTATGCCCGACATTGAGAGCATTTTTATTGTAAGTAAACCCGGTTACTCATCTATAAGTTCAACCATAGTGCGCGAAATTATGCGGCATCATGGCGATGTTGCCCAGTTTATTCCGACAGATGCATTAGCTTACTTGTAACCAGCTTTTCTTTATGCAGCACATCCATTATTGACGGGAATGTATTAGCAATAATGGGTTCAATATGCTCTTTTTTAAACCAGCGTACATCTGTAATACCTTCTTCTTTTTGCGGTTTTAATTTTTCCTGGCCTTTGCTGGTCATATTGAACCAATGCGTTTTTTTAAGCACCACCTCGCCCCTGTTAATATAAACATGGTATGTTTTGCAAATTTTATTTTTTAATTTATTCACTTTAATACCGCACTCCTCTTCAACCTCGCGCACTGCAGCATTCCTTATTGTTTCGTCTTTCTCTATCTTTCCTTTGGGTAGGTCCCATTTGTTATTACGGTAAATAAACAAATAATCGCCTGCCGCATTCATAACCAAGCCGCCGGCGGCTTCAATAAGTGTTATGTTTTTTTTAACAGATTTTAAAAATGCTTTAGCATTACTGCATTGTATGTAAAATAACTTTTTAGGATTTGCCAATATCCAGGTGTAAATTATTCTCAAATCAAAGGTCTCAGCATCAAGCCTTTCATAACTTTTTACTTTTGCAGGTTCTAATTCCGTTATCAGGATAACCTTTTCGTTAATATAAATTCTGTATTTTTGAGCCATGTTTAATAATAATGAGATCGAGCAGCAAGTAGCTGAATTCCTGCTGCAAATTAAAGCAATTAAATTACAACCTAACAATCCTTTTACATGGGCGTCGGGATGGAAATCACCAATTTATTGTGACAACCGCGTAACACTTTCTCATCCATCTATCCGCACCTATATCAGACAACAATTAGCGGCTGCTATCCATGAAAAATTTGGCAGCGTTGGCTGTATAGCCGGGGTAGCCACCGCAGGCATACCCCAGGGGGCCCTGGTAGCCCAGGATCTTGGCTTACCTTTTATTTATGTACGGTCAAAACCCAAAGACCACGGAACCGGGAGTTTAATTGAAGGCGATATAACAACAACTACGGGTAAACGGGTAGTTGTTATTGAGGATCTTATATCAACCGGAAAAAGCAGCCTGCAGGCGGTTGACGCCCTGAGGTCAGCTGGTTATGAGGTAGCAGGCCTTGCTGCCATATTCAGCTACGGATTTGATGTGGCAACCCAAAATTTCAAACAGGCAAACTGCCCTTTTGTAACCCTTTCAAATTACAGCGCATTAATTAAATATGCCGAGGAGCATCAATACATTATTGATAAAGATGTTGCTGTTTTAAAACAGTGGCGTGAAAATCCGGCGGACTGGGGCAAATAGCCTTCAATTCCTTTAAACAGGCACTTAAAACTTACAATTCAGAAACCTACCATTAAAAAATGACCATTTTCACAAGCAATACCAGCATTAATAAACCAATAAATGAGGTTTACGGGTTTTTGGCCGATTTTAACAATCATCAAAAGCTGATGCCTGAAAATATACAAGAGTGGGTTTCAACCGTTGATGAGGCCAGCTTTAACATACAAAATATGGGTAAGTTATCCTTAAAGATAGATAGCCGCATATCCGATCAGGAAATAACGATAACACCGGCATCAAAGCCACCTTTTAACCTGGAACTAAAATGGTCGTTATCTTTTGATAACGACCATACTGATGTCCTTTATACGATCAATGCCGATCTTAATATGATGATGAAAATGCTCGCTTCAGGTCCACTGCAGAAATTAGCAGATTATGAAACGCAGCAATTAACTGCGATACTAAGTTAAAAGGCCGGTTATTGCAGGTTTTAATAAACCTTCCTTTTCTGTGTATTGTTGATGGCTATTACAACATTGATAATAACCAAAGCGATAATTAATGCTCCCATGACTGGTATTATTTAATAGTTTATAAAGATGTTTAGTCAAAGGCTGTTCCATTTTTTCAAAATAGTTTATTTCAGTAATATAACACTCAAAATGAATGTTTGTTATTAAAGTTAACCATAGATTGGGCAATTATATACACGGCAGTGTCAATTAATGCGGTTATTTTAATACCAAAATCCCCAGTTGATTCCACACAATATCATTCCAAATACTCCGGAAGTAAAGTATTTACCGTATTTTTGCGGCAAATTACAGGTGTAGTATGATTACGGTTTCTAATTTATCTTTACGTTACGGGAAGCGGACTTTATTTGAAGACGTTAACCTTAAGTTTTCACAAGGCAATTGCTATGGTATTATTGGTGCCAATGGAGCGGGCAAATCAACATTTTTAAAGATCCTTTCCGGCGATATTGACCCTACAAGTGGTTCGGTAAGCTTTACACCAGGCGAGCGCATGGCTGTTTTAAGTCAGAACCACTATGCGTTTGATGAGTTCTCGGTTATTGAAACCGTAATGATGGGATACAAGGAAATGTATGCCGTAATGAAAGAAAAGGACGCCATATACCTTAAAGAAGATTTTAGTGATGCCGATGGTGAACGCGCGGGTGAGCTGGAAAACCTTTTTGCAGAAATGGATGGCTGGAACGCCGAAAACAACGCTGCTACCCTGTTAAGTAACCTGGGCATAAAAGAAGAGTTTCATTATAAATTGGTAAAAGAGCTTGACAATACGCAGAAAGTACGCGTGTTATTAGCACAGGCGCTTTTTGGTAAACCAGATATCCTGTTACTGGATGAGCCAACCAATGACCTGGATATACATACCGTGAGCTGGCTGGAAGATTTTTTGGCCTCATATGAAGCCATTGTATTGGTAGTATCACACGACAGGCACTTCCTTGACACCGTTTGTACCCACGTTGTGGATATTGACTTTGCAAAAATGACCATTTATACCGGTAACTATACCTTTTGGTACGAGTCGAGCCAGCTGGCTTTAAAACAGCGTGCCGATCAGAATAAAAAGGCCGAAGACAGGGTTAAGGAATTGCAGGAGTTTATACGCCGCTTTAGCGCCAATGCATCCAAATCAAAACAGGCAACCAGCCGCAAAAAGGCCCTCGATAAAATTAATCTCGACGAAATACAGCCGTCAAACCGCAAATATCCCGGCATTATATTCAACAATCAAGGTCGCGAAGCCGGCGACCAGATACTGCAGGTTGAAAATTTAAGCAAGACATTAAATGGCGAGTTTTTATTCAACAACATTAGCTTTACGGTAAACAAAGGCGATAAAATTGCAATACTGTCTCAAAACAGTTTGGCAACAACAGCTCTATACAATATTTTAACCGGAAGAGATACTGATTTTAAAGGCAGTTTTAAGTGGGGCATTACTATCAATGCGGCGGACATTCCTATTGATAACTCGGATTATTTTAAAGGAAAAGACGAAAACCTGATCGACTGGCTTCGTGAGTACTCTCCCGGTGAAAAAGATGATCAGTTTATCCGCGGCTTTTTGGGCAGAATGCTGTTCTCGGGCGAAGAAGTTTTGAAAAAAAGCAATGTACTTTCCGGCGGCGAAAAAATGCGCTGCATGTTTAGCCGTATGATGCTGCAACAAGCAAATGTTTTGATGTTTGATGAGCCTACCAATCACCTTGACCTTGAATCCATCACGGCGCTTAATAATGGCATGAAAGATTTTAGGGGTACTATCCTTTTCACCTCACGAGATCATGAACTGGTTGAAACAGTAGCCAATCGTATTATTGAACTTACCCCAGGCGGTTATATTGATAAACTTATGACCTACGATGAATATATTAATAGCGATGTTGTACAAAAACAACGTGAGGATCTGTATGCTTTAGCATAAAAATTAAAGGTTTTCGAATGATCCAAAATCATATATAATTCGAAAATAATTTCGTTTATTTGCAGCCCAACAAATTAAAAATGACTTGGTAGCTCAGTTGGTAGAGCAACTGACTCTTAATCAGTGGGTCGAGAGTTCGAGCCTCTCCCAGGTCACTTAAGAAAGCCTTCTTAGCACAAACTAAGGAGGTTTTTTTATTTAGGCTCAATGATTGGGATTGACTGGTATTTAAAATGTTTGCACATTGTTTGCACAAGTTTGCGCATCTGAATGACCACAACAGATGGTTTTATGATAACATATAAAATGGTTCTTGATGAAAGAAGAGCCAAAGCTGACGGTAAATATCCTATCATGTTTAGGATTACCTTTAACCGAAACACAAGCAATTACTCAGCCGGTATTGCCATAAAGAAAGAGCATTGGAACGCTCAAACCTCAATTATAAACAGTTCCTGTCCTAACTATAAAGACCTAAACAAAAGTCTGTCAAGTAAATTCTTAAATGTGCAAATGGGCTAACAGAAAGTGGTTAAAGGAGAATAAGGAAGAGTAGCACTTTAAATATATGATCATTTGACCCATTCCTTCACAGACGGGTTGCTCTATTCGCAGGCGGCTCGCAATATTTCTACAGGTTTGAAATGTATAAGTTAAATTGTAGATTAGCATTAACCTTATTACGATAGCATATGAAATGTCCCCATTGTATAGTTGAGTTTCACTCCGAGTTTAAAATTAATCAACTAAGTGATGATAAGAATGGTTCTTGATACATTCAAAGTTGCATCTGTCCAAATCCAAAGTGTCTTAAGGGTGTGCTATATCTCGTAAATGGTGATTGCACTTATAATGGTTATGGTGGCTATACACTCGGTCAAATTGTTTCCACCAGACTAATTTATCCTAACGGAAGTAATCGACCGCCAGTTCCAATCGAAGTAACTAAGCAGGTTGCCGATGATTACATAGAGGCTTGTTTGGTCATTAGTGATAGCCCAAAAGCAAGCGCTGCTTTAAGCAGAAGATGCCTGCAAAACCTGCTCTTAGAAAAAGCCGGAGTTAAAAAGGGCGACTTAGCTATTCAAATACAAACAGTTCTTGATAGTCAAAAGCTTCCCTCCCACCTTGAAGAAGACATCGATGCGATACGAAACATCGGAAACTTTGCGGCTCATCCTAACAAGAGTAAAAGTACAGGTGAGATACTTGAGGTAGAACCCCACGAAGCCGAATGGAACTTAGAAGTATTAGAATCCCTATTTGACTTCTATTATGTACGACCTGAAAAGGCCAAAGCTCGTAAAGCAGCTTTAAATACAAAGCTCATGGATTCCGGTAAACCACAAATGAAGTAAAAATGGGTAAAGACTATACTGAAATTGTTGTGGAGAGCTTCCTACCCACCAGTACCGCGGGTCTACATGGCAAGGTTCATATAAGACCAGTTGCAGGGCAAGATCCTTTTCTTCCTAGCATGTTTGTTGAATGTTCTAAAGAGCTTTCAGAGGATTATGAGGTAGGTACTAAATTTCTTATTAAGGCTAAAGTAACTTCCCGTAAAGGCAAAGGCGTTTTTATATACAGCAGTTATAAATGGCGATATGTTGTATTGAATTAGAAGTGAACTGAATAAACGGATAAAACGAAAACTAAAATGAGCGGAGATCAATTTCAAGAAAGCAATGTTAAATCAACCATTGAAGCTGTAACAGGTCTTGTCAAAGCTGTTCCGGTTTATGAAGATGCATTACAGCCTGCTGCGAAACAAGTAGGTAAATCCCTTGAAACCGGTTGCAAAAGTTGTCAATATAGCTTTAGTGCCCTTGAAAGGGCTTGTATGGGGTTATGAAAAAATTGAAGAATGGATAAATATGCGAGTAGTTCAAAAACTTGAAAATGTACCACAAGAAAACATAATCACCCCTCCCTTGCAAATCGCAGGTCCTACTATCGAGGCTTTACGGTACACGGGAGAAGATAACGAAATACGCGAGCTGTACGCTAATCTTCTTGCCACATCAATGAACAAAGAAACGTTACATAAAGCCCATCCTGGCTATGTGGAAATTTTGAAAAATATATCAACTGATGAAGCTATCTTACTTAAAAATTTTGTTACAACGAAAATATATCCTTGTATTGACCTACATTCTCAATACCCAAATGGCTCATTTTTTTGGTAAGTACTACAGTTTCACAAGTTTTCAAAGAAATATGTCAATTAGAATTGATCTGGTTCCATCATACATAGATAACTTGTGCAGGCTTGGCATATTAGAGAAACTTTTAGACTCATGGGTTGCGACGCCCAATATTTATGATCAATTAACCGAAGATAGTTTATTAGATGATATAAAAAAAGAAATTATCCAATCGGGAAACACATTAAAATACAACAAAGGTTTGATACAGTTGACTATGTTTGGTAGACAGTTTATTGACAACGTTGTCAAAGAAATCTAATAGCAATCTAACCTAACATAGAAATCATAGATTCGAAGAATGAAGCGAATCATCATTATCCCAATCATAACATGGAGAAATGCTTTGTAATACAACCGTTTGACGACGGCAAGTACGATAAACGATTTACAGATACGTTCAAACCAGCAATTATTAAAGCAGGTTTAGAGGCATATAGGATTGATACTGATTTAAAAGTTCGGATTCCAATCGATGAAATAGAACAAGGTATCAAGGACTCTGCTCTGTGCTTTGCCGAGATCTCTACAGACAATCCAAATTGCGATGCAAATTAGTCTAAGGAGCTTCATTATGTTGGTAACGCCTCATCATTACTTCCAGCAGTTTCTTTAGCTAATCGATTAGCAATAAAAAGCTTCAGCAATTCATTCTGTTCTTGAATGAGATTATTTTGTTTTTGTAATAAAGAGGTTTGCGCCTCTTGATTGTTTAAAACTACATCAACTTTCCAATACCATAGCATGAGGCTTCTAATGACAAGAAATATGACAATGGCTATGCCAAATACAATTAGTATGGTGATGATTTCAGGTGCACCGGTAGATTGAAGAAGAATAAATGTAAGGGTCTGCATAAGGTTTAGATTAGGTTGTGCTAACATACTAACCTTATAGATTAATTACAAGAAAATATTCATTCTCATCACAAAGTTAGCTGATCTGTCAGCATATAGCCACTTTGTTTCAAGGTAGTATATCGAAAAGGGGTATCCCTCATTCTTCGTGACCCTCCACATTTTCTCAATCTCCACCTTGCCTTTAGTGCTGCCTGTCAGCAGTTCGTCTGTTCGAGAATTCACTCGAATTAAACTTACTGTTAACTGAGATAAAGAACCAGCTACTACTGTATTCGAACGATTTGTCAATGGACAATCCTTTCACATTACCTAATAAATATTGTTCATTTCCCTCTTGGCGACCTGTCAAAGGCTTTCAATTAGCCCTTGATAGGCTCAATATATGCAAGCAACCGCTTAGTGATTTTACATTGCAGTATCTTGCTATCTCAATTATCGATATATTGTCATAGCTGTCTTGGACGATCTACTTCACGACTTCTTTTTTTATTAAATATTTCACAAATATTTAATAAGCGATAAAAGATATTTCCTTATACTTGCAACAGTAATTAAAAATAAAACTTAAACCTTAAAAAAATGAAAAAAACCCTTTTTTTACTTTCCTTCCTTTTTATTTCTGTAGCAGGCTTCAGTCAAACTTATCTATATCAATATGATCCAAATTTTCCGTATAGATACGACGGGGTCTTTTTAAGAAATCAAGACACTGGTGAAATTTTTATAGTCTTTGAAGGAAAATTACGGTATATACAAACAATTGAGACGCTTAATGGGCTGTTTGTCAATGCGCATGACTATATTAAGGATGTCCTTCCCCGGGTACTATCCACGTATACAAGGGAGACTCCCGTTTCTCAAGTCAGTGGATTTGTTAGATATACACCGAATCAAAGAGTCTACCTTAGAGAAGGGACATTACTCCGATGGATATCTTCCATAGATATTGCACATCAATATAACTTTAATCTTAATATCGCTGAGAATGTAACGAGCCTTTCAGGGTATACCATTGGAAGTCCCATACTTTATTAATATATTTAAATATTACTACTGACGGTTACTCATTGGTAATATTAAATTAGCTTATTTTAATTAACACTAAAAAGCAGTCTAACCTCAGACTGCTTTTGGTGTTAATAAATCTAATTAGAAAGGCTTAAAATATTACAAATAAAAACGGCTTGTAGTGGCATACTGCAAAAAGACCGTATTTTAAAAAGTAAACTTCCGGGTTTGAAATGAACTATTGCTTGTTAGAGGAATATTTTTGGCCAGCGAATCTTAATTATTGATCCGGCTTTAAGCTGTCCCGATTGAATTTTTTGCATTAGTATTTTAACCTCATATGATTTAATGCGTTTTATTTTTGTGTTTTGTGTTTGGTGTATAACAGTAACAAATGTTTATGCCCAAAACCATGCAACTATAAAAGCAGTTGTAGTTGATTCTTTAAATAGACAGCCAATACCGCTTGCAACAGTATCTATTCTGCGTTTAAAAGATACAACGTTGGTTTCCTATACCACCACCGATATAAACGGAGTCTTCACACTACGTAATTTAAAAGAGGAACCCTTAGTTCTACTCATATCACACGTAGGATACCGCAGTTTGCATGTGAACATTGATTTAAAAAAAAATGAAGTTATAGACCTTGGCCAACTATACCTCAATGAAAGAATACTGCAAGAAGTAATTGTAAGGGGTGAAGGTATCCCAGTGATTATAAAAAAAGACACAATTGAGTTTGATGCAGAAGCTTTTAAAACGCGTCCCAATGCGGTAGTTGAAGACTTGCTTAAAAAATTACCTGGGGTGCAGGTGTACCATGACGGGCGTATAACCATAAATGGTAAAGAAATTTCTAAAATAAAGGTTGACGGTAAAGATTTTTTTGCAATAGATCCTAAAATAGCTACAAGAAACCTCGAGGCAGATATGATAGCCAAAATACAGGTTTACGATGATCACGAAAAAGATCCCGACCGTCTGGTTTCCGATTATGAGACAAAAAAAATAATTAATCTTAAATTTAAAAAGGCCTTTGCCAAAGGTTCATTAAGTAAATTTATAGCGGCTGGTGGTAGCCAGGAACGGTACGATGCAAACGTTTTTTACGGCTTATTTGAGAAAAAGCTGCAGATCGCTGTTAATGCCAACAGCAATAATTTAAGCGGTACTGGCATATTTAGCGACGATAATCAAACAAGTAACATTTACGGCGGGCAGTCAAGTAAAGTAAAATCAACAACTGGCACATTTCATTTTGATAACAGCTTTGGCAAAACCCTTAAGATCAACGGCGACTACCAGTATTTGAAACAAGTAACTGATAACAATTCGACAGGATATTTGCAGCAGTTTATCGGGGATGCCACTTTGAATACTAAATCTGTGAATGTGCAACACCAGGCGCAAAATTCCCAGAGTCTTGCATTAAGGGTAGAATGGGATCCCGATTCCACTTCCATAATTAAATACGAGCCAATATTTGCGTATAATTACACAACCCACAATAATAGCGCTGCCGGCGTAAGTACAAATAACTTTCTTTTATTACTTAACAATAATAGCAGCACTGATTATGGAAGCGGCAGCGATGTTCAATTCCATCATGATTTAAGCTATTACCATAAACTGCGTAAAAAATATGCCTCGGTCAGCATTTCCAATGTGATCAATATTCATCCGCAAAACGGGCATAATTTTACTACGAATGATTTGATATCCTACGTTGCGACGCTCCAGTCCGATACTTTGCACCGGTTAGCTAAGACAACCAATATCAATAATAGCGAAGCCCTTACCGTTGGATTATATTATCCGATTAATAAAGAACTATCAACTAATATTGCAATTTCAGGCACGCACGAGCGTAATGCCGGTGATTTACTTACTTATGACCAAAATTTCAAAACGGGATTGTATACCATTTTTCTACAGGATCAAAGCAGTAACCTTTTCAGGGATAACTGGCAACAATTTATAAGCGCTGACTTTACCTGGCTGTTTTCCCCGAAAAATTCTCTAAAAGTCGGTTTGTCGGCCCAATGGCAACAAATAAATAATCATTTTAGCAGTTATATGGCCGATTTAAACCAATACCTTTTTTATCTCTTACCTTCTGTGGAACTCCGTTTAAATAGGATTGCCTTTAACTATGGAAAAGAAATAATGCAAGCCGCTATTGACGATTTGCGGCCAATATCCATTGTTTATAGTCCGCTGTACACTTTTGTCGGCAATCCGAATCTTAAACCCACCAGCGTTCACCATTGGGGTGTTAATTATTATGATTACAACTCACAAAGTCAGATATCTTTGAATATGTCATCAAATATTACTGTTGAGTCGAACACTATTATAAAAAAGCGAATGGTTAGTGCTGAAGGTTTAGAAGTGAGTACACCGGTAAACCGTAATGGTAGGTTTAGCATTAATTTTAACTTTTTTGTTGGCAAAAACTTTAAAAAGATAAACAAATGGCAAATAAATGCAACTACCGGTGCCAATGTGGTAGCTGGACACAATTTATTTAATGTAAATGGGAATGATGGTTATCAAAACACGACAGCAATTAGTGCTACAGAAGAACTTAAGGTAAATTGGAATGATATGTTAGAAATAAGGTCCGGATACAATGTAAATTATTCAATAACTAGATATCAATTGGTGAATTTAAAAAATTCAGGATATACAATGCAAAGAGCGTTATTATCTTTAAACGTTTTTTTGCCGCAAAAATATACCTGGGGTATAAATGATGCTTATTCCTTTAATCCGTTGGTGGCATCGGGTTTCCGACGATATTCAAATTTAGTAAGTCTTTCCGTTGCAAGACATATACAGAAAAAAGATAAGGGTGAATTGAGGATTACCTGCTACGATTTGCTAAACCAAAGCATAAATTCGATACATTTCGCTTCAGAAAATACCATAAACGATACACAGTATCAACCCATAAAACGATATTTTCTGCTCACTTATACTTATCGTTTTAATAATTTCGGACATTGAGTTCTTGAAGATATGACATCTTATTTATTAACGAAACAGAAATTAGGAATGAGGTCAAATTCTACAAGAATATATAATGTTTTTGCTAATATTGCAGTAATTTATAATATATAGTAAGCTATTTTTAAGGAGATGACCGCCATATATGGAAGATTTAATATTGATATGTTGCCGATTGAGACTATCAATGTTACAGGAAAAATTGACGAGTTCCTGAAGGGTAATACAATTGAAATTCCAAAAGACACTAATTTTGATACGCTGTTTGGCACGGTTGGCAACAACGAAAGAAACTACTTGCAGATATCTGTCAATGATCAGGTGTTTAATATAGCAGAAGACGAATATATTGAGAATATCAAACTCGATTTGCTAAAGAAAGTTAATAGCATAAAGATTGTTTATTATATATATACAAGTCCAAATTCGAATTGGCGTGGCATAGTTTCAGGGCAATTATACCAATTGAAAAGCTATGGCATATTATCAGAGGCCGATTTGTATGTTCATGTTACTGACAGGAATAATTATACGGAAGAAATAAAAACCCTCATTACCAACATAGTCCCCGCCGCCATAATCAGCACCTCATCCATTAATCAATTTGAGTATCCTGCAATTAAATTATTGCATGACTTAGCAATACAATATCCAAATAATAATTTCATTTACTTTCATAGTAAGGGAATGACACATAATTTGCATTCACGATCTCTTCAGGAAATGATGCTATTTACCAAAACATTTGAAAATTGGCGTAAAAACATACAGTTGCTTAATAAGGAAGGAAAAAATAAGATGGGTTTATTTTCATCTGAACGTGGGTGGATATGGTATAATTTCTGGTATGCCAAAGGCAACTATTTAGCAAGTTGTACAGCACCCGAAATCTCTGATTTTAGATATTATTATGAAGCGTGGCTTGGTGAGGCTGCTCCTGATCAACAAATACCTGCCACTGATTGTATCAATCTGTTTACAATAAAAAATGTATCTAAGTCGTATTTTACACCTGTTGAGGCTGATATTTATAAAGAAAATCTCATGGAGAAATTATTTTCACATGCCGAATCAAAGAATTTTCGCGTGGTTCGAACATCCTTTATGATATATTGCCAGTTAAAGGTTGACTCTTTCTTTAAACAATTCAAGAAATCGAATCTGAAAAAGGTATTCAATATTAAATAGGCATCCGGGGGCAGAATAACTATAGCTACAGATATTCTTTGTTTCAAACGAAAATAATATAAATTGCTAATACGTAATCTACATAATTCCTTCTGTTATTATTGCTGCGTTTTATCGTTTTCCTGATGACTTACACTTGTTGCATACCATATATGAAATATGCTGATAAGCAAGGGACTAATTACACACATGGACTTAATTAATCCTGCTGTATATGGGAAATAAAATTCGCTATAAGGACATTTGAGTTTATCAATTCGGGATTTATACTATCTGTATAAACAACAGAATTTCTATTTCCCTGAATTAAATTAAAGTGTTAATGTATCTGTAGCACGCTTTACTGCTAACCGTAGGTGTTGCCTGTCCTTCCGATACAAATGATGCTGCGACGTAAACTTGTTGGAACAAGCTTAATTGGTAATCTGCACCATCAAGAATATCAACTTCTACCAATTCAACATCTTTGCTCAATACGGCATAAATGACACTATCTTCAAAGTGTCTTTCAGAATCTGTAATCTCAGACATCAGGCTACTTTCATATTCGGTTGAGATCAGTTTTCCAATACGCTCGCCGTTTGCCAATGTTTTGATTCTAATTGCGTCTATTTTCATAATGTAAATGTAGTTATAGGATTTCTGATTACATCCTTAACCATTTTACAAAGGGACGTTAGTAAGTGCTGTTAATTCAGTTTTTGCCGACCTCTATAAAGTAAGAATTTTAGGATTTTTCCGAATTGTAATAGAGGGTGAGATAATAATTATTCTGCATAATCGCGTGTTTTGCGCCAATGCCCTTGTCAATTTGACCAACTTACAGGACATTTGCTCTGTAAAATTAATCTGAAATGAGATTTGAACAACAAAATAGAAGATAGCCTCTGTCCTTTCACCACAACGATCGCGTTGATTGGGGGACGATGGAAATCGATCATCATTTATATGCTTTTAGACCATACCAAAAGATTTGGCGAAATAGCTGCAAGGATGCCATCCTTTTCCAGAAAAGTGCTGACCGAACAGTTGAGGAATTAGAAGCTGATGGTCTGATCAACCGAAAGAAATTCAACGAAATCCCTCCGCGTGTAGAGTATTCCTTAACAGACCTGGGGCGAAGCTTAAAACCAATATTAATCGATATTGCAACTTGGGGGCTGGAAAATATCTTGGATGCCAAAATATAAATCCAGTATCTCCAATTTAACTGATTGATGCAGAAAAGAAAAGATTTTTGATCCGGGCAAAACTAATCAGATTGCTGGCGAATTAGGATTTAAATATCAGCAGCATTTTACAAGACTGTTCAAACATAATCTGCTAATCCCCCCAAAAATTGTAAAAGCCTTTAGCAGGAATACTTTGAATATAGCTGATATGACTTAGAAAGCCGATTTGACATAAAAAAACCGTACTTCGAACATTTCGAAGTACGGTTAATACCTTAATTAGCTAAATTTAGAACAGTACTCCTTGACGTAGTTGGTTCGAACCAGTTTATACAAGAACTAATTTTGTTATCGAAGTTCCCGCTAAGATAAAATATTAATTGAACGTTAATGATAATTGGATATTCCCGAGGCGTTGACAAGCGTGCTTCAGAATACTGCTCAGCGTGGATAAACAATAGTACTTGCCTCCTCTTCGCCAATTTGCTTTCGTTTCCTAAAAACTTGAAATAAAGCGCTAAAGGTTAGGTGTCCCGGTGGTCCCGAAACTGTCAAGCTTATCCGCTGTTCCCCAATGTTCCGTTAACGCACGCCGCCGGGCCGTTCGGCAATGCCCGGCCTTCCTCTGTCCGGATAAAAGCGATCATGCTGTTTTCATATTGAAGATTGAGTCAGGCCTAATTTATATATTCCGCATTGGTAGGAATATCCATTCAGTAATTGTCTCGGAAAGTAAAGATTATTTGATATAGTCAAGAAATGACTGTATTCAACAGAAACCTACAAATAACCAAGCCCAGCTTTGTATTGGCGGGGCTTGGTTATTACTACTTTGTTAAGCATAACAGTCCGAAGTCGGAGGCATTCGGACAGCGCTGAAACTCTACGGACAGTGGGTTAGGCCCTCTATCGAGGTGGTTATCCGTATGGCGGATGCTCGGGATGTTTCATTGGATTACCTTGTTGGCAAAACGGATATGGAACTGGACAGTTCTACCCTTAATCGCATCCGGGAAGTGACCGCCCTGCCTGATGAAGACAGAAAACAAGTCTTTATGGTTGTGAATGCCCTCATCCGTGATTTTAAGCTAAAAAAGCTTATGCCCATTAAACAACAAAGCCCCGGTTAAGGGGCATGGTTATTAATACTTTTATTTATTCTTAATGTAAGGCTCGGGATGTTTCAGGTATTCTTGGGTCACTTCCTGTACATCATGCAAAGGATAGCTTGTAAAAAGTAAAGCCCAACGCTGTGGCTGTACTTTTTAACTCAATGAAGCTTAACGCTTTGTGTAATCGTATTACTTCGAGCTCTTAGTAATACGATTACTACTTCCTCTTTAATCCATTAAATTCTAAAATAGGGTCAATCGATGCATCATTGAGTTCAACTTCTTTAAGGATAGATATAACTTTGTTTACATCTTTTCTTTCAATTGCTTCATAAAAAGCGTCGATCAAACCACTTACATATAAGCGTTCATTCACTGTCATTCCTAAATATTTCTTTTCCATAATTAAAATGCGGGATTTGCACCTGATACTCTTGTTTTCTTTACGTCCTTTGGATTGATAATGTATTCTGGGATACCCCCTCCTTTATGGCCATCTAATGGTTGAGCTAGCCTTTTTTCGATAATCTTACTAGGATCCACAAGTCCTTCTATCACAAATTGGCCTGTACTCGTTGCGCCACTTGCACCTCCAGATGGAAGACCCGCAGCCTCTCTAAAGTTATCTACGCTACTGGGATTGCTTTGGGTCCAAGAAAAGCCGTCTGCTCTTGCATCCCACCAAATACTCGGAATACTTTACTCTCTGTCGATACTCCTTCGGCAACTTTCGCAACCTCTCCAAGTTTTGCAGCTTCACCCATTTTAGCAACATCACCAGCTTTTCCAATGTCACCTCCTGGTATACCTAACTGGATTGCTTCGCCTGTAACAACTGCTAGGTATTGCGTCTTCAGTCTTCGGAATGGTTTCCGCAATACTAATAGTTTGTTTGTTTTATATTAGCGCGGCACTAACGAGCGTCGTACGCACTCCAGAACCAGTAAGACTAATGTCCATCCCAACCGAATCTCCATAAAACTTGCCACTATGCGGAATGTCTAAGCCATTAACAGTTAGCTTAAAGTGAAACCCTGCTATATCAAGCTTCCCATCTTCTATCGGAAACTCGCCATGCGGACTTTTGACGGTACCGATGATCGAATCACCAACAAGTGAAAGATTGTATAGCAATGGGTATTTGGTACCATCGGCAGCAATTAGCTTGCCCGCCCATTTTCCAGAAAGATCAGCATGCGCTACGATAAAAATGGCAAAAGCGCATAAGAATAAAGCGAGTGTAAATGTCTTCTTTTTCATGATATGGTTAGTTGAATTGAGCTAATACTTGATTCGCGATATCAAACAAATGGAGAGCCATACTGCACACTTGGGTTGATAAATTTATTTTTTTGCCTTTTATAGTTCACTGCAACTTTTAGGAAATTAAGTTCATCCAGTGTTTTCATACGCAAACAAATTGTTGTTCAGAAATAGTGAAAACATCTCTCGTTTCTTTGTTTTTGTCATGAAATGCATAGAATACTTCGATGTTTTCCTGATCCAAGAATCGTTTTAGATAAAGCATTTCAAACGTTCGTTTTGATTGATAAATCGCCTTATCATTAATCGAGATGTAATTTAAAGTAAAGAAATTATCTGCTTTCCACTTTGAAATGCGATGATATTTAATGAAATAAATTTTTTGACAAGCGTCATCTTCTAAAAAGCTATCAACAATACAATTGTCTGAAATTAAAGTATCTCCCAGATATAAAGAGCAGATCCATGGACCGCCCATATTAAGAATCTGATCTACATTCTCAATCTTAAATTCTAATCCACAAAGTTGTTTATTCATCATATTAAGGTTTTATAAAAGGTACTTTTTCTGGCACATATATTTGTAACCAAGTTCCCGGTAATAGTCCTGGTTGAGGCCCTACGGAAGCCGAATCACTTGCCGCCAAATTTGTTACACTGAAACTTGCCACGGGTAAGTCAGCGGAGGATTTTATTTCTTTGATTTGCGCGGATATTTTTTGATCTGCAAATAGAGAGAAAAAAATAGCAGATAAAGGGCGTAGTGTTTCATGGCAACCGAATTTAATTTTTTGAACACCAATGCCTTGAGGCAAATATATGTATTATTATTTGCCAGGTTTGCAAAAATTTTGCGGACCACTCATCATCCTTGTCATATCTAAACACAACTGAAATAGCTGAAATAATAAAGCCCGGATCACTCGCTGACGGAGCTTTGTTATGATACCAGCTTTAACTTCAAACGACGAAGCCGGGAGTTTGATCAACAAAAAATTGTTGGTCATGCCAAGGACTATTTGCAGCCCGAACAAGACTTGAACCAACAATGAACATGGAACATTTAACATCTAAATTAAATTTGCGAGTCGCTTTATATCATCCGTAAAATGGTTCGAGAAGTACCTATTGGGGAGCAATACCAAGATTTTATCTTTACATTGACTTTGTAATTGTAACGCAGAGCCTCAGTCGATTTTATTTGTGCGGTTCTCTGATCGAAAAATCGTCCTGGATGCTAATAACCATAAGTTATTGCGATCTCCTATAATTTACGGGGTTAGCTGATCCTTCAACCAAGCGACTTGCTGTAACCCCTTGTCAATGCTCAGCACATCACTACTAAATTTCTTTTTTCTCTTCTTCGTTCGAAACAATATAACCATCCTCGCTGACACTGTATTTAGAATAGAATTCAACTGACTGCTTGCCGGCGTTTCCTTCACGTTTGCGTTTTTTCAACGGAAGAAGCGGTAAAGAAACAAAACAAAGGAACAGTATGATTTTTATAATTGTCAAGGCCATATTAGTGAATCTTTAAAGCTTTTTCAGAAAAACATTATCTAATGGATTGGTTTTTTTATTAATTGTTAGTTTTTTATTATTTAAAAATGGAAAAACATAAAAAAAATAACTAAAATTCTGCTTTATTAATATAAATCTATTTATAAACGGCCGCTAAAATCATGTCGAATTTAAATTCTAAGGTTTTTCTAAGGTTCTAATGATTCATTAATATGTATTTTTAGCATAAGTCATTTATAAAGCGTTAAAGAACGGCACTAGAATGCTTTTATTTCGATTTAAAATTAAAAAAAGCTTAAAATTTACATATAAGTCAATCAAACTAACCCTTTTAACACATGAAAATTAAAATTCTACAAAAAAAAATCCCGGCATACCTGGTCTTAGGTATGATCCTACTCGTTGCTTTTGTTTTAATAGAGCCGGTTCGCTCGTTTGCCCAGGATGCTACCGGTGGAAAAACCGGTACCATCACTGATGTCACCGCGGCCAAACCCGGTGCACCTACTGCCGCTGAACTTGGGGACGCCGTTGGTCACAACAAAATCGCCATCAACATTATGTGGACACTTATTGCTGGTTTCCTGGTGATGTTCATGCAAGCCGGTTTCGCTTTGGTTGAAACTGGTTTTACGCAAAAGAAAAACGTAGCTCACACCATGGGGATGAACTTTTTAGTTTATGCATTGGGTATGTTTGGTTTCTGGATCTGCGGCTTCGCCTTTATGTTCGGCGGTGCTTTAAACGCGGCAACTTTAGGTGGTGCACCTGGTGTAGTCAGCCATGAGGTCATTATACATATGTTTGGTCATGATTTTGGAATTGCCGGTTCTGTAGGCTTTTTCCTGAACAGCAAAGTGTATGATGTGGGTGTATTTACACTGTTCCTGTTTCAAATGGTGTTCATGGATACTACCGCCACCATCCCTACAGGCTCAATGGCTGAAAGATGGTCATTTAAATCATTCCTCATCTTCGGTCTATTCATCTCCATGTTCGTATACCCTCTATATGGCAACTGGGTATGGGGCGGCGGCTGGTTGTCTCAGTTAGGAGCTAACTTCCATTTAGGTCATGGCATGGTTGATTTTGCTGGCTCATCAGTTGTACACATGGTAGGTGGTGTTGCTGCACTTGCCGGTGCTATCATTATTGGGCCGCGTATTGGTAAATTCAATGCACACGGTACTGCTAATACTATTCCCGGTCACAATATACCGATGGCTTTACTGGGCACCTTCATCCTGGCTTTGGGTTGGTTTGGTTTCAACCCTGGTTCAACATTAGCCGGTGGGGATTTCCGTATCAGCATTGTTGCAGTGAATACCATGATGGCCGGCACCGCCGGAACGCTTGCCGTATTGGCACTTCTTTATATACAGAAAAAGAAACCCGATCCTGGCATGCTGGCCAACGGCATGCTGGCTGGCTTAGTGGCGATTACAGCTCCTTGCGCTTTTGTAAACTCGATATCATCGGTTATTATCGGCGCAATAGCAGGTTGCCTGGTAGTTTTAACCATTCATTTAATGGATAATAAATTCAGGATCGATGATCCTGTAGGTGCTTTTGCAGTCCATGGTGTAAATGGAGCCTGGGGTGTACTGTCATTAGGCTTATTTGCCGATGGTTCTTACGGTGATGGCTGGAATGGTGTCGCAGGCCCGGTAAAAGGTTTGTTTTATGGTGATGCCAGTCAATTTGGCGCGCAATGCGTAGGTACGCTTACCTGCGGCGTATTTGTATTCATAGTGATGTATATCTTCTTCAAGGTATCAAATAAAATTACCCCAATAAGGGTAAAAGCGGAAGACGAAGTTGCCGGATTGGACATACCAGAAATGGGTGTTTTGGGCTACGTTGATTAATTAAGTTTGAAAGTTGAAAATTACCTGCCTGCGAGAGGCAGGTAATTTTATTAAAAGGAAAGGGAATGTTACATGAAAAGGATATTATTAAAAGCCATCAATCCATTAAGGATATTAATTAACGACAGCCGTTTTACTGGCCTGATGTTAATTGCCTGCACCGTACTTTCCATGTGTCTGGCCAATTCGGGATTCGCGACTGCCTACAAAAAGTTTTGGCATGGCGATCTGGTAACCCTTTCATCTATACCCCTGCCCGAAAACTTTTTAAGCTGGATCAACAATTTCCTGATGGCTTTTTTCTTTTTGATGGCTGGCATGGAAATCAAACGGGAATTGGTCAGCGGTGAGCTTTCTTCTTTTAAAAAGGCAGTACTTCCTTTTGGAGCGGCCCTTGGCGGCATGACCGTGCCTGCATTGATATTCGTCGCCTTTAACCTGCATACCAGTTATTTACATGGTTGGGGAATACCCACAGCTACCGACATCGCTTTCTCGGTTGGCATAGCCTCCCTGCTGGGTAAGCGAATACCTGTAGGTTTGAAAATACTACTGATGGCGTTGGCCATTATTGATGATCTGGGGGCCATCGTTGTTATCGCCCTATTTTATGGCGGACATATCAACTGGTTATTTTTGGGTATCGGCGGATTGCTTTACGCGGCATTGTTCGCAGTCAATTATGCAAAGATCAAATTCGGCCCGATGCAAATTGTGCTTTCCCTGGCACTTTGGTATGCTTTTTTTAACTCCGGAATAGAATCAAGCATTGTCGGTGTTTTGGTCGCCTTCGCTACACCGGTTGCAGAACTGCCGAAAATTGAAAAGGCCATACACCGATGGGTGAATTTCCTGATCATCCCATTGTTTGCCTTAGCAAACACAGCGATATTATTACCGGAACATATAATAGGATCGTTAGGTACTACTGTTGGTCTGGGTATTATATTCGGCCTGGTGATTGGCAAACCCATCGGCATTTTCCTGTTCAGCCGGATACTGGTGGCCTGTAAAGTTGCCAGTTTACCCCGTAATGTGGAGTGGAAGCAGGTTTTCGGAATGGGGACACTTGCAGGTATCGGTTTCACGATGTCAATATTTACCACTATGCTGGCTTTTAAAGCGGAAGCTTTTCAGGATATCGCTAAAGTTGCCATATTAGTCAGCGTTTTACTATCATTAATATTCAGCATGGCTTACTTCCTGATCATCAGCGTCAATATGAAATTTGAACATGCAGGTGAAACAGAGCAAGCCCCTTCGACAGCAGAAGGCAAGCTGGAACTTGAATTAGGATAAGTTATATTTTACTATATATCTTGTTTTGGGTCTTTTATTTTAGGGAAATAATGGAAACCACTTAAAGCTTCGGACTAATCAACCGGAGCTTTATCTGTATATTGGGGCATCGTCCGTTATGTTTATTTTACGCTTATCTCTTCATTATACATGATTTATAAAATTCTGCTATTAGAAGACGATTATAAAATGTCCAACGAGATCAAGATTTTCCTGGACAGCCGGGGATTGTTTTGCGATGTCGTGTACGATGGTAAGTTGTTTTTCAAACATCTCCTGATTGAAAACTATGGACTATATATTTTGGATGTCAATGTACCTTCTCTTAACGGCATCGAAGTGTGTAAGAAAATCCGGGCAACAGATAAAATTAAGCCAATCCTGATATTAACGGCCTACAGTGATGTGGAAAACAAAATCATAGCATTTGAATCCGGTGCAGATGACTATCTCGTGAAGCCGTTTCACCTGGAAGAATTATTCGCGCGTATTAACGCCCTCCTGCGAAGGAGCTATCACATAGATGAGGCCAACAGACAAATCCTGGTTGTTGACGATCTTATTATATACACCGGTGAAATGAAGGTAACCAGGGCCGGGAAAGAAATCGCCCTGACTCCTAAGGAATACAAACTTGTCGAATTACTCGCGATAGCAGAAGGCAAACCGGTTTCCAAGCAAACGATTGCGACCAGGGTATGGGATATCAACTTTGAAACCGGAACAAATACTATAGAGGTATATATTAATTATTTAAGAAATAAGATCGATAAAGGCTTTAACAGGCCACTGGTTCATACCCGTGCAGGATTTGGTTATTATCTCAAATGAATTTAAAACAGCGCTTTTCGTTTATTTTCAGCTCTCTCTTTTCAGTGCTTTTAGCTACTGTTACCTTAACCGTATACCTGCTATTTGCCCATTTCAGACAAGATGAGTTTTCCGCGTTAATGGCCGAAAAAGCCCAAACAACGGCAAAACTCCTTATTGAAGTGAAAGAAATTGACTATAAAATGCAGAAGATCATTGACAGCAACAGCATCAATAAACTCTATAAAGAAAACACGCAGATTTATAACGAAGACTACAAACTGATCTATAACAGCAATGATACGCAAACCGTAGATTTAACCCATACCGATCTTGACCAAATAAAAAAAGAGCACCGGATCTTTAAAAAGGACGAACAGTATGATATTCTCGGACTGTATTATACCTATGACTGCAAGCATTATTACGTAGTAGTTTCGGCCGAAGACACTTACGACAACAATAAACTTAATTATTTAAAATATCTCCTGTTCGGCGCTTTTATCATAGGCACCGCCGTTGTCTGGCTCTTATCCTTCAGTTTGAGTAAAAAGGCGTTGCAACCATTGGATAACTTCCGTAAAAGGATACAGAAAATAACGGACAGCAATTTGAAGGTCAGGCTCTCAGAAGCCAAGCGGGAAGACGAAATCAACGCGCTGGCCCATTCCTTTAATCAGATGATGGACCGGATCGACAACGCCTATAACAGGCAAAAGGAATTTACGGGCAATGCTTCTCACGAATTACGGACACCTGTTGCCCGTGTGGCAGCACAAATAGAGAATCTAATTCGGCGACCTGACCTGGACTACGTTATAAGGACAAATCTGATCAGCATTTTCGAAGACACATTCCAGCTTTCCGAAATTATCAGTTCACTGGTGGCATTAGCTGACATCAACAGCAGTGAACATCAGTTCTCTTTTACCAGGATCAGACTGGATGAACTGGTATTCAACGTCGTGGCCGGTCTATCAAAAGTTTTTCCGGACTTTAAATTAAAATTTGAAATTGAGAACAATACCGGAATTACAGCAGAACCTGAAATTGCCGGCGACGAAACCCTGTTAAAAATCGCCCTGTTGAATCTGTTTAAAAATGCCTACATCTATTCTGATAATCACGCACTGGAGTGCCTGATCAGGCAAGGCGACCAAGGAATTGACCTGCTGATCACCAATACAGGAGCGGTTCCGAAAATAGATGATACAGCCACTCTTTTCACCGCCTTTTACCGGGGCAGCAACATTGGAAACATTGCCGGAAGCGGGATTGGATTGAGTATTGTTAAGCGGGTACTCGAATATCATAAAGCCCATGTTATCTATAACATCATCGATCAGAATACCAATCAGGTGCACCTATCGTTTTACCCGCTAAAGGACGGTTAAATTGTGACTTATAAGACCTGATTTAGTCCAACAGTTTTTATACCTTTATTTTTTCGCAAGATTTGTAATTGATCTGCATCAAAAAAATCGGTTGGCAATTCGGTGTGTAGTGAATCTAATTTAAAATATTGAAAGTCAACTTATTGAGAATCGCGTTCGATTCCCCTGCCGGCTTGAACCGGCTATCGTCCGGCGCTCTCTGGATTCTGCTACTATAAGGCGCCACGTTCATCTTTGAACTATGTAATATAGGCAAGGATTATAATCCAACGGAAATAGTTTAAAAACTTAACAGAATTTAACGATTAAGTTGCTCAAGAAGTTCGTATTTTCATTTTCGGATATTAATTTCAATCAATTGGAGCATATCATATGATGAACATCTACCTTAAAATTGCCTGGCGAAGCATCACCAAAAGAACCTTCTACAATGTACTAAATATTTTTGGCCTGGCGCTTGCTATTGTCTGCTGTACACTGATCTACCTGTACAATAATTACCAGCTGAGCTTTGATACATATCACAAAAACGCAAACAACATCTTCCGGGTGGTATATGAACTGCATCTGGAAAAAACCGAATATGATAAGGGTAGCTCATTTGCTTTATATGATGCGCTGCGGACAAATAATTTGAAGATCAAACAGGTCGCATTTTCAATAAATAATCAAAGCTTTCTTGTGAACGTCGACGGTAGCCTCGACAAGCGTTTTAAAGAAGAAAAGAATGTTGCATTTACCAACACCGAATGGTTTAACCTATTCTCTTATCATTGGTTAAGCGGCGGTCCATCGCAGCTGAATGAACCTAATACCGTGGCCGTAACGCAAAAACAGGCGGATAAATATTTCGGCACTGCAGATGCTGTTGGACGAACAATTGCCATTAATGGGCAGCATCTTGCAGTTGTAGGTGTGATAGCGGATAGCCCCTACAATACTGATCTAAAATCTGACCTATACCTATCCTTACCGTCCCTTAAAACTTTATTACCTAAGGTTGAACCCGGCTTCTTTAAGGACTGGGGATATTTAAACAGCACCAACAGCACTTTCGTATCACTTGTTAAACCTGCGCAAAAGCAAACAGTTGAGCTTGAGCTAGCGCGTTTGACAAAGCAGCACCTTGGCGATGGGGCTAAGTATTATTCATTCAAATTACTTCCTTTAAAAAACGCACATTTTGATGCACGTTATGGTGGAAAGATCCAAAAGTCGTTATTGCTCGCACTTGGTATCATCGGGTTGCTAATATTGGCAATCGCCAGCATTAATTATATCAATATCATGATTGCCGGCCAGGCGCGCCGTAGTGTAGAGATTGGCACACGAAAGGTGCTGGGTGGATCGACCTGGCAACTATTCATGCAGTTCATTACGGAGTCATTATTGATCGGTTTGATTGCAGTGATCATTGCCGGCGGTGTTGTTTTGTTATTTATGCCTGCCATCAACAACTTATTGTTTGATGCCGAGCCGGTGCACATCCTATCGTTCAAAGAGCTTTTCTTGTTTTTGCTGATAATGCTGTTAATCATTACCACAGGTACCGGTGTTTATCCCGCGATGGTGCTGAGCCGGGTAAAAGTTTTTAACGCATTGAAAAATAATTTGTGGAACACCAAGGCCGGCGTTAGCCGAAAAGTGTTGGTAGTTATCCAAAACGTGATGGCGCAAACACTGATCACCTGCACCATCATTATTGTGATGCAGGTTGATTTTCTGAAGAATACAGACAAGGGCTTTGACCGTAAAGCCGTTATCATAGTGCCTGTCGGCAACATTACCGCCTCCCAAAAGGAGCAGTTACGCAACACGCTCAGGACGATGCCGGGCGTGCAGTCGTTTAGCTTTTGTAATAATCCGCCATCAAGTGATAGTCAACGAGGATCAACCGTTAAATTCAGCGACCGCGAGTGGGAAAAATGGCCGGTGCGTTTTGCCATTGGCGATTCAGCTTATGCCCGGACATTTGGTTTGCAACTGGTTGCCGGTAGGAACGCGCGTACCAACAATGCTATGCCTGAGTACTTGATCAACGAAGGTATGGCGAAGATGTTGCACGTTAAAAGTGTGAATGACATCCTGGGCAAAACCCTACTCCCCGGTGATGTGAAAGGCGTGATCGTGGGTATTGTTAAAGACTTTAACGTGCGCTCATTGATCGAACCTATTGAGCCTTCCGTGATTTTGGAACAAAAAGAAATTCAAACTAATGTAGCCATCAAGCTTTCGGGCGCGCATACCGAAAATACTTTGAGTAATTTAAGATCATCCTACGCTCGCATCTTACCCGATCAGGTATTCAGCTATAAGTTTATAGACGAGGAAATAGCGAGATTATACAAAACCCAAAACCTCCAGCAGAAGTTAATCTTAAGTGCAGCAGTCGTTGCGATCATCATTAGTTCGATGGGTTTACTGGGGCTGATCTCACTGATCACTATTCAGCGAACCAAAGAGATAGGTATTCGCAAGGTGCTGGGTGCAAGCATCACCGATATTACTACGATGCTTTCCAGGGAATTTTTGGTACTTGTGAGCGTCTCATTTGTTGTTGCCTCGCCTATTGCCTGGACGGCGATGCATTACTGGCTCAATGGCTTTGCTTATCGGATCACTATTCAATGGTGGATCTTTGCGCTGTCCGGTGTCTCCGCGGTTTTGATCGCTTTGATAACGGTGAGTTTTCAATCGGTAAAAGCAGCGTTAGGTAATCCTGTGGAAAGCTTAAGAAGCTAGTAAATATTAGCGAACATGAATGCCGCCTGTATTTTAATGGGACGACTTTGATGAATAATTTTGCAGAAATTGATAATGTTGGGAATCAACCAAAATGAAAATAATAGCACGCCATTGTCACATCTATGGATTATTAACGTTAACCAATGGCCAACCGTAACAATCTACATGACGTCTCGGAATATCGACAACTTCACGGATTTCGCAGACCAAAAGCTACAGCATAGACCATACTAAATGCTAACCAACAAATACGCGATGCAATTACTAAATCCACTTATTAATTAGCCCGAACAGGACTAAACTCGAACCGCTTGAGGGATGGAATTAAGATTTTATCGGCTATAGAATAATTGGTTCATACCCAGTCTGGGGACATTTTAGAATAGCGATCCCTCTGCAACTCATTACGTTAAACTTCCATATCCCTTTTCCCTTTTGAGTAAGCTTAAATTCACTATCTCCGTGATTGCTAACCCACCATAGGGGCTGTCAAAATTAGATTCTTCTGATCTTAAGGTTTGATATAGTTGGTCAATTTCTTTAATTTCGTCAGCATAGACGAACCCAACGTCATTTCTTGGAAAATTTCTTTTTAATATATCAGCGAACCGGTAAAAACCCTGGTAGATGTCGATGTATCCTTTTGCATTTTTTACGTATAATTTAATCTCATCTATGGATTGGAAACGGTTTTCGGGAGGGGGTTACATTCCAAGTTCAGAAAATACGCTTGCTATTTTTTGAAACTAAAGAGAGCTTACCAATCAGGTAGGCTCTTTCCAAAAACTTACTATGCAATACAATCCAGACACTATTGAACTTGGCAATAAAGCGGTCATTATTGGTCTAACGGGGTCGATCAGGTGCAGTTTATTCAGTCTAATGTTGAGTCTCGTAGAATTTCTTTACAATTAATTCCGGAATGAAAATTGTCTTAGGGTCTTCTTTCTTAATTTGCAATAAAGTGCTGGTTATGATTTCAACAACCTGATTAGGGTAATAATAGATAAAATCACCAGGTTTAGGTTTGCATATTTCTGAATTGTCAATCGAAAAATAAAAAACTATAGGGTGTCCATTAGTTTTCATCGCTTTCGAAAATTGATACCCTATCAAAAACCCAAAGCCTGCCTTTATAGCCTGGGGAACCTTATTTATAAAACCGATTTTAACTACTTTATTACGTGCGTCTGTTTTTAGTTTTACAAACGCATATATCCATTCACAATTCTGTTTTAAACTATCAGGCACTTTATAGGCTTTGCCTACGAATTTTGTAAAGTCATTGATTTCTTTTGTTTGCGATTTTCCTACTAAAATGAAAGAATAAAAAAATAGGGATAAAACGATACATCTTCTTAATGTTTGCATGGCGTTCCTGAATTTCCTGATTTAAATTTAGTGTTTGTTAGCTCTATATCCGTTTTTTCTACCTGTGAAAGTCCTGTATATAAAGTTCCAGCATCTTCTTCTAATCCACCCCAAGCTAAATTTTGGGCATCATTTGCAGTTAAGTTGGGATATAGTTTCACCAATTGGTCTGCCATAACCGTGATATAATTTCGCGCCATATCCATATGTTGGTTCACAATAGTTTGGCTGGTTCTCAAATATGCGTGAAGTGCTTCATGTATTATTGTGGCTGTAATGTATTCTTGCGAAGCATTGCTCAACCCCGTTTTATTTAAGGTTATGGATAGATCCATCGCATCAATAATTTTGCGAGTTGGATTTATTGTTTGAAAATGAACATAGTCAACGTCCGTTGTTCCATCTATTGTATATTATATGATGATCTGAAAAAATGGATGACAGGTAAGTCCTTTGCTACACCGGTTAAAGCAAAACAAATTAATTACCATCCTGTTCACCCTGCCTTCTATAAATAGCTTCCTGATATTATTAACATTAGAACCCCTCCTCTTATCCGGCGAGAACAAAACTATTCCATCATTTAATTTAAATTATAGTTGAATATTTATGGAGGCTATTTTCCTCAAATCTTCCATAAAAAAGTTCGAAAACTGTAGTCGAACCGTCACTGAAAAAAGCACAGTAATACTCAATGTTACTGTGCTTTTTTGTTCATTGATTTCTTCAATAAGCGAACACAATAAAAACATCGTATGTGCTTTTGGTGTCACTGGTTATTTCCAGTTGGACGTTCGCTTAAAGCAATGTTGCCGCGTCGCTCAATCTCAGCTGTATCAAAATCCTTTTTCCACGACAACATCACCCATACATGTCCGAACGGGTCGCGCACTGAACAGGAACTGGCACCGTAAAACATATCCGTTATTGGCTGGATCTGCTCTGTGCCTGCAGTCATAGCGCGACGTAACAGCGCCGCGTTGTCATCGACCATGATATGAAGCCCGGCCGTGCAGCCTCCCAGTTCGCGCGGCCCACCATACACACTATCCTCCCCCGGATCCCCGATCATAATTACTGAGCTGCAAATCGCAATCTCCGCATGCACGATCTTTCCGTTCTTGCCAGCCACACGGAACAGTTCTTCCGCGCCGAATGCCTTCTTGTAGAACTCGATCGCCTCCGCTGCGCCATTGACATAAATATGGGCTACAATGGCATTCCAATACCGGCCTGGTCGCTTGCCTGAATGCCGGATCACATTTTCGCGATCCTGTTGTATATTGAATTCGGAAGATCTATTTGCGTCCAATCGTTGGCTTTTCATAGAATTAATTTATGGTTTCAATTCAGCGTTTCTCAAAGTGAAAAAGTAATAAGATCATGCTGAAGAAGTTTTGCGATTTTCTAAAATTTATTTTTTGCTCGTATTTTCAAACTGTGATCAGTTAGTTAACAGAGGGTCTGAGATAAGGTTTTGATGCGCTTCTTTACGAATTTTAATTTCAGTTATTTATTGCCTCGTAATTCATTTACTTCTTTAAAGCTACAATTTTCCTACAATCCTCAATAAAAGAGTTCGACATCCGTACTTTCGGGGTCACAAAGCACAGTAGTACTCAATATTACTATACTTTTAATAAAACGTTCTATAGCTAACTTCCAGCCATGTACGGCACCAGAATTTTCTTACAATCCATTAATAAACAGACAGGAAGACTATTCTATCTTTAATGGCGGCCCGGCAATCTGCATTCCGTTATCTGCGAAAAGCTTAACAAGCTCATCATGATCAGGTTCATGATCTAATCCTGCCAGGGTAACAAAAAAGTTTTCCATTTTGCCTGCTGGCTGAAAAATGACTGTCATTTTTCCTTTTTCTGACACTTGCGTCCATGCATGTGGAACCTTCATCGGCAAGTAAATGCTGTCTCCAGCCGAAAGATGATATTTATCATCGCCCACTTTAAAAAAATATTCACCTTCTAATACATAAAATACTTCATCCTGTGTATGATGTATATGTAACGGTGTTCCTTTGCCTTGCGAAAGGCTTGTTTGTTCAAAAATGGCCATATTTCCATTATTGTCGGTTCCGGATACTTTAACATCCAGGACATTTAAATTTACACCTTTCAATTTAATATGACCATGCAGTCTTCCTTCACCCTTATTGGTTTTAAACCCTTTACCTACCCCCGTTTGATTCAGAATACCAAAAGATTTACCAATTAAAGGAAGTGCTGCTGTTGCTATGGCTGTAGCAATAAATTTTTTTCTTTTCATCGTTGTAGTCAGGTTTAAACTGTAAAAAGGCTTACATAACCAAAGCTACTTATAAGACATTGAAAATGAAATGATTATTTTTATTTAAGACGATCTAACGATAATGCTTACCGAAGATTTGTTGGCACCGGTCAAGACTTGTGGCCCGTTCTATACCGATTATTCCCTGTTTTGTAAACCTTTAACCGCAAATCAAGTTTTTAGACCTGATCTGCGGTATTTTTGTTCAATCAGGCATCTGGTATCACAGGTTCCACCAGCTTAGCGAGCTTTTCCAGCGATTCCTGCCAGCCTAAATAGCACATTTCTACAGGTATCATAGACGGAATCCCTTCCTGCGTGATCTTGATCTCTGTACCCACTAAAGTTTTCTGCAGCCAGACAGTGGTAATCATTTCACCCGGCAAGTTAGGGTCGTCAAATTTATCAGTGTATTTCAGAGACTCATTGGGTTTGATCTCCAGGTATTCTCCACCAAACGAATGGCTTTTACCGGTGGTGAAATTTTGAAACGACATTTTATAAGTGCCACCTACCTTTGCGGTCATTTCATGAACGATACAAAGAAAGCCATATGGGGGCAGCCAGGAAGCCATTGCCACGGCTTCGGTGAACGCCCGGTATACCTTTTCCGGTGATGCTTTAAGAACTCTGTGCAATGAAACATTGTTAGTTGACATAAAAATATTTTTTTTGTTTCCTACTCATCTGGCTTTTCGGTTTCGCCCGTTTTTACAATGGTCGCTGCTCCATTTTTGAGTTGATCGTTTTACTTATCGGCTTCAACATTACAAATGTGGTCAGAAAATTTGATTATGACCGTGGCCACATACGACAAATTAATGGGTTGTTTGCGACTTAATGGCACCTTAATCTATACGCGGGTTAAGGTGCGATAAATTTTCAGGAAGCATCTATTTTTTCAAGTAATCCGTTGAGCAGCTCAAAGAACTTTTGCCGGCGCACCTTATAAAAACCATTGAGCAAACTACTCCATTGTCTGCATGAGTATTCATGCAGCACGGCGGCTTTATTTTTAAAGTATAAAATATTAAATTGTGCATCTATAATTCCTTCATCCTGACGTAGCAGACACGATTAGTTTATAAAAAGTAATAAATAACTTTAAATAATCATATGTACAGGCACATTATCATTTTTAGTTTATTATGGGCGGTGGTTTCAGTAAAATCAGTAGCGCAAACCCTGTTTGTAAACCCGGTGAAGGGCAAAGATTGTTCAACGGGCGCAATAGATGCACCACTGGCAAGCCTTGGCAAAGCGGTTGCCCTGGCCAATGAGTTTAAAGGAACACAACCGGTTACAATAAAACTTGCTCCGGGCTTATACCTGCTCACCGACCAGTTGGTACTTAAACCTTTTAAAGCAACACAAAGCACAGCCAGTTATACCATTGAGGCATTGGTAATGCCAGATGATACCCGCTGGTTGCCATCCATGATGCCGGTGATCCAATCTGTTTCTCCAAACAATAAAAACTGGGGTAAATTTGACCATTGCGCCGGCTTTCAGGTAGAAAGGAATAATGTCCGTTTCCGGGGACTTAAGTTTGTCGGCAATACCAACCCTACTGTGGTTTATTATTACGCCATTGAACGCCACTTTGCCGAATTAAAGGACATGGAAGTCTCCCAGTGCATTTTTGCAGGGAGCAGGAACTCAGCGCCAATACAAGGGGCCTTATTTGCACAGGGCAGCGGTATTAAAGTAGATCATTCTATATTTTACGAATGCAAGAATGCTCTTTTGCTGTTTATGTCGGTGACTGGTTTCTCTCTAACCAATTCAATTATATATGGCTCTTACGAAGGCGCGATCTGGTTTGGAAAATATTCAGACTTTGTCTTTACCGACAATATAATCGCCAACAACCGTTGCTTTTGGATAAGCATGAAAGATTATACCTCGCACTACACATTCAGCAATTCTGTGATCACCGGTAATAATATGTTCATGGGCCTCAATAACAACGGTGTTATAGAAAATGACAATCAGACCGTGCCGACAACAAAAAATATTCAAAGGGAAGGGAAAGTGGAGCTGAACGTGGTAGCTACTGATACCATCCCCAAAAACTATCTGCATTTGTCTCCTGGTTCTGCAGGGCGTGACATTTCCGCGGGCCTGTTCAAATCTGGAAATATCAGTAAGTGATTGGATGAATTTTCAACCGTTTCATTTAAAGTCTTGTAGTTCCTGATTTAGTTATGCTCTAAGAGGCAGCGGATAGGCTGGTAGCACCGCCTCAGTAAAATCATTACATTTGCAGGTAGGGTGATCGATTATCCGGGCCGTAATTGTGGTAACGGTAACAAATAAATACGGATTGAAAAAGTAACTAATATGGAATCAAAAATATTTTCTTATAAAGCCGAAGGCATTACGCTTGAGCCATTAAATGAACACTGCAGGGTGAGCCCGGTTTTTGATAAGAAAGAGCTCCTTGAAAAGATCCGGAAGTTCTTCAAGCAAGATAATTTTAAAGTAGATGAGCACTCATTGAATTATAAGATAGAGGATGGTCAGTTGTTTATACAGGGTATTGCTGTGAAGCACCAGGAGCCATCATCCATCGGATTTATGAAAAGCAATTAGTTCCTCAATCATATGAAAATAGCTACCTACAATGTCAATGGCATCAATGGGCGTTTGCCGGTGCTGCTCCGCTGGCTAAAAGAAACCGCACCGGATATTGCTTGCCTACAGGAACTGAAGGCGCCTGATGAGAAATTCCCGGAACAGGCCATCAGGGATGCCGGTTATAACGCCATTTGGCACGGGCAAAAAAGCTGGAACGGAGTAGCGATCTTGGCGAAGACAGACATCAAGGAACTCCGGCGCGGGCTGCCAGGAGACCCCGACGATAGCCATAGCCGCTATATAGAGGCAATGGTTAATGGAATTGTGGTGGGTTGCTTGTACCTGCCCAATGGCAACCCCGCCCCCGGGCCCAAATTCGATTACAAGCTGGCCTGGTTTGAACGGTTAAAATCGCACGCCTCGGGATTACTCGCCCATGGCCTGCCAGTAGTTTTAACCGGTGATTATAATGTTATGCCTACCGAGCTTGATGTGTACAAACCCGAGCGATGGCTTGATGACGCGCTTTTCCGGCCGGAAACCAGACTGGCGTTTAAAACATTGGTAGAGCAAGGCTGGACCGATGCGATCCGCAAACTTTATCCTAACGAAAAAATCTACACGTTCTATGATTATTTCCGCAATGCCTACGGCCGGGACGCTGGCTTACGTATCGACCATTTTTTATTAAGTCCGGAACTGGATAAACATCTTCTGACCGCAGCTGTTGACCGTCATGTGCGGGGCTGGGAAAAAACGAGCGATCATTGTCCCGTTTGGATCGAACTTAGTGATCAATCGTAAACCTGATAAAACCAAAATAAAATAACTAAATCCCTGTCTTTCATGTAAAATTACCGCGTGGGCGTTAATGGCGATAGGCTAAAACGCCTATTCGCCTTGTGACTTAGGCAATTCATCAAAAGCTATAACACCGGCTCTTGCAACCCATGCATGGTACATTGCGGTTAATTCAGCTACTTTTTTAGGGTATTTATCACTCAGGTCGTTCAGCTCTGCGCGGTCTGTACTGATATTATAAAGTTCCCATTTATTTTCCGGGCGTTGGGATACCAGTTTCCAGTTGCCCTGCCTTACCGCCCGGTTACCTTCATGCTCAAAGAAAAGCCCGTTGTGCCCTGCCCATTTTTGCCCCTTAAATACAGGCACCAGGCTTACGCCCTCGGTTGGTGTAATAGAATTACCATGATAAACTTTTGGATAGGGAACTTTTGCCAGGTCAAGACAAGTGGCCATCAGGTCAATGATATGAGCAGGCTTATTAACAACAGAACCGGCTTTTATAATCCCGGGGTAATAAGCTATAAATGGTGTGGCAGTCCCCCCTTCATATTCCCAGTGCTTAAATAAACGAAAGGGTGTATTACTGACATTAGCACCCAGGGGACCATAGGATGTAAAAGAAGAAGGATCAGTTGCCGGCTTATCATTTGCCGCTAAAATTTCTGGTGTAAAACCAGGACCTTTTATACTTTCGTTACTGGCTCCGTTATCTGACAAAAACATGATGATGGTATTTTTGTCCTCACCTAGTTCCTGCAATTTTTTCCTGATCCGGCCTATGTTTTGATCCATTCGGTCAATCATTGCAGCATAAACTGCCATTTTGGTGTCAAAGCGATCTTTTTCTTCAGCTGTTAAACTATCCCACTCGGGTACACTTTTATCTCTTGCTGATAGTTTTTCATCTTTCCTAATGATGCCCAGTTGTTTTTGGCGTTCAAATCGTTCTTGTCTCAGCACATCCCAACCTTTCAAGTATTTGCCCTTATATTTGGTAATATCGTCTGGCAAAGCTTGTATGGGCCAATGCGGACTTGTAAATGCCATGTAAAGAAAAAATGGCTTGTTTGTATTTTTATTCTCATCAATAAACCTGATCGCATAATCCGCATAAGCGTTAGTTGAATACCAGTTTGGCCCTGGGTTAAACTCCTTATCATCCAAAGCGATGGTTAATTTTTGATTGGGGCGGTATGGCCTTGTGGGATTAAAATAACTGCTTGCTCCATCTATCAAACCAAAATAACGATCAAATCCGCGTTTAACAGGCCAATGTGCAGGATTGGTACCCACATGCCATTTACCAGCCATTAGTGTGTTATATCCACCTGCTTTTAATGCTTCGGCTATGGTTACGCAGTTTTGGTTCAGGTATCCCTGATAAGCCGGTATATTCCTGTGGTTTACCATATCTCCCACACCAGCCTGGTGCTGATATAGCCCAGTCAATAACGATGCGCGGGTTGGACAACAGCGTGAGGCATTGTAAAACTGTGTCATACGCAACCCGCCTTTTGCCAGCGCGTCCAGATTGGGCGTTTGTGTTTCGGAGCCAAAACAGCCTATATCGGAATAACCCATGTCATCGGCTAAAATTACAATGATATTAGGGCGATTGGAAGTTCCCCTGTTCTGAGCTGATAAAGAATTGTTTATAAGAGCAGCGAGGATTAGAACGCTTAATACTTTTTTCATAGGATAATTGACAGGGTGTTTATTATTTTATATCAAGGGCAATATCTTCACTATTATTATGCGCTGGCTTTATCCACAACAAACCAGCTGACTTGTCAAAGTACCAGCCCGGTTTTTTTTCCAAGGCATTAACGTTGTCAAAGGCAGTTAACACCGAACTGTTTTCAGAAACCGAAACGGGTGGGTTATCACCTATCCAATGGATTTTTGCCAGGTAACTATGTTGTGAAGATTTGTAATTGCCAACCGGTTTTTTGATAGACAATTTCAAGCCACTTTGCTGGTTAGCCAGGGTTATTGCAGAAATAGCGTTTTCTCCTTTTTGGTATTTCAGGCTGAGCCCATCATCTTCATACAATTTAAATTCCGATGCCGCGCCAGGAAATACATCAAGGGTAATCACATCTACCGGCTTTTCGTCCATATATTTCATGGCGGGCTGCATGGGTATGATACCACCTGCTTTTACAAAAAGCGGCAGGCAATCCATAGGGGTTAGTACTTGGACATATTGTTTCCCATTGTATCTTTTACCGGTCCAATAATCAAACCAGGTGCCTTCAGGTAAATAAATGGTACGAGTTTGGGCTCCTTTTGTTGTCACCGGACAAACCATCAAGTTGTCACCTAACAAATATTGGTCTGCTATGTCATAAGTATTGGCATCATCCTGATATGGCAACACCAGAGCCCGCATTAACGGCATACCTGTTTGGTATTGAATATTGGCACTGCTGTATATATATGGGGTTAAGCGGTAACGCAGGTCGTCATATTTTTTAAAATTAGCCAGGGCTTCCGCGCCGTAGTTCCACGGTTCCTTATATCCGGGATGATCCATTCCGAATACCATGGCAACCGGACTAAACATACCAAACTGCACCCAGCGCATATATAATTCCGGATCGGCTGCATGTTCAAACCCTCCCATACAATGCGCCCAATAGCCCACTCCAGATAGTCCAATATTTAGTCCAGCTTTTATAACAGGTGCAAAGTACTGCCATTCGCTTGGCCAGTCTCCTGCAAAAATATAAGGATAACGTTGTATACCCGAATAACCTTCACGCGTTTGGTTTAACCCGCGCATACCGTTATATTTCTGAAAATTCAAATACGGCGCCTTAGCGTACGCAATAGGAAATACATTATGAAGCTGAGCGATCTCTCTGCCGGTAGGTCCTACTTTCTCGCTCTCATTAGCTAAAGAACCAAATGCGCTGCCCTCATCTGTTTTGAGAAATTTGGCCCCTATAGAAGCCACCTTCATTACACCATTATTCCACCACCAATTGGTTGCCTGTTGGTCAAAAAAGTTCACAAACTCGCCAGGCTTGCCATTTTCGGGATAAGTAAAGCCTTTGGCACGTGCTTCATCAAGCAGGTTCAGATTTTTGGCGTTATCAAACCGGGGTCTGATATGTAACCCTACCATTTTAAAATGCATTGCGTACAGGCTATCAAACATAGCTTTAGGATCTTTAAAGGTTTCCCGCCATTCAAATGTGGTAGCGCCTTTGCCACCATTTTTACCAAACAGGCGCCAGGTTGAATCCAGAAACAACAAGTCGACCGGGATGCCCATTTCGCGCATTTTACGGGCCAGGGCTATCACATATTGATCATACGTAAGCTCCTCATGCCCCCAGGTACCGCCACTGTATGTACCCATGTGCAAACCAAACGCAAAGCGGGGCAATAAAGGTGATTTACCTGTAATGGTTAAATAACTATTTAGTATAGAAGGAAATGCCGGCCCATAAATGAAATAATAATCAAGCTCACCGTCATAAGCCTTAAAACTATATTGTTTATTGCTTTTACTGCCCATATCCCACTCTGTCGCGGATGAATTGTGCAGATAAATACCATATCCGCGCGTACTCATAAAAAACGGTACGGGGCAATAATTAGCCTCATTAACATTATAAGCACCCAACAAATTATTTTTACTCTTACCCCGACCAACATTTAATTTTAACAACTTGTTGCGCTGATCAGTGAAATCCATGCGCTCGCCAAAGCCAAAAAAATGTTCATCTGCCATAAGGTCCTTAGTGCAGCTTACAGTATCCATGTTATGGCTTAAACCTCCTAGTTGTTCATATTCCGATGAAAGCATAATACCTTTCCTGTCGGATACGTTGATCTTAAACGGCGATTTGATAACGGTGATAATCAATGCTGATGTTTGAACAACAATAGCCGATTTGGCATCGGTTATTTTATAAGCAACTGCAGGCCATGTATAATTTTCCTGCATTAGGTGTTCGTCTGCCTGGAACTTGCGGCTCCAACTGGCTCTTATCCTGAACATGGAAGGAGAGCAAAATTCAAGCCTGACATCGCCGTTGGAATTGCTAAAAGTTAATGTATTGCCCTGTTTTTTGTACCCCAATTTGTTGACGCCAATACCTGTTTGAGCGCGCGCATTGATAGCCATCAGCAAAACAAACCCGACTAACATAAATATTTTCTTCATGATTTACTCAGTTTATACACCTCGCTGCCGGCCAGCAAGAAACAGCCTAACCCATAGTCTTCAAAATCTGGCAAATTATTATAACCCACCGGTTGCCCATCTTTGGGTTCTTTACCGGTACCCTGAACAAAACCAAGCATCCCATCGGCATGCAGGCAATCTTTTGACATTGCATTCCACGCTTTAATAACCATTGGTAAGTACGTTTTCTTTTTCAGGATGCCGTGGTTAATACCCCAGGCCATGCCGTAGGTAAACAGCGCGGTGCCAGATAATTCCTTACCGCCAAAATTGGTGGAATCCTTTAAACTTACATTCCAATATCCATCCGCACGTTGCAAAGGCACCAATGCTTCAATCATTTCTTTATAAACACTCAGGTATTCATCACGATGCGGCGCATTTTTTGGCATTACATTCAACACACGCAACATGGCGGCAACCACCCATCCATTACCGCGTGACCAATAGCAGTTTGCACCGTTAGGCTCTTTATAAGGCGGCACAAAATCTTTATCACGCCACCAGAGATGCTCTGTAGTATTATAAAGGCCGGTACCGCCGTGTACTGTTTTGGTGTAATTATAAATATCGTACATCTTTTCATAGTACTTATTATCTTTATAAACTTCGCCCAGTTTTGCATATACCGGCATAGCCATTTGTAAAGCGTCAATCCAGTTCCAGTCGTCTTTTTTTTCGCTATTTACCATTAAGTCAATACTTTGCTTTATTTTTTCTATCCGCTCCGGCTTTTTATCAATCAGATATAAGTCAATATAAGTTTGTCCACAGCATTGATTATCAGCATTACGGGTGTTTACTGCGCCTCGCGGACTCCATTGGTGTTTTTGCGCCCAATCAACCGCGTATCCGTAGTATGTTTTTTGAGGATCAATTTCATACAAAGCCATCAGCCCTTCGTAATAAACCGCTCTTGTCCATAAATTACTCGTACGCGTAATACCTTTTACAATTACGTCGGCACCGGGGTCTGGCCATTTTTGCATAAAATAGCTATTGGCTAAAGTCATATCTGCCAGCACCTTGCTTTTCAGGGGTTGTTGTGCCAGTGCTACGCCTCCCGTTATAAAGATTATACCGACGCTTAATGTCGCTTTTCTTATGCTTACAAATAGGTTATTCATATGATATATTAAAAAAAGATTATGTTCAATTCAGTGTTTTGTTTTCAGATGCTAAGGCATTTTTTTAAGTCCCTCCCACCGAACTTTCCATTTGCCGTTTTTGGGAAAGCCCGGATTCGCGGTTGTTGATCCGTCCCAGCCGGCACACATCATGGCAACAGCTGTCAGCAATCCTCCATTACCCGGTAGGTATAAGCGTAAACGACCGTCCTGATAATTATGCCCGTTAAGTAAATAAGTATTGGTTTTTATGGGCATGAATAAAGCTTCGATGGCTTTTTCCGGCATATTTAACCGGGTGGCGGTCATAGCGGTCATTGGAAAATCCCATCCCCAGGTATCTTTCCAATCCCATACATCCCATACCAGGTTAAAGGTTTTTTTCATCACATTTATGTTCAGCTTATTGTCATACGGCAACATACCGTAAGCAGCGAGTACAGCGGGATGATCTGTTTTTAACTTAGGATTAGTATAAGCATCCGGGGAACTTTCCGCTGCCAGGTAAACACCGTCCTTTTGAGGAAGATTGGATAGTTTTCTGAGGATAAGGGCATACTTTTCATTCGGCTGCATTCTTAAACGCTTACGCCATAATTGAGCCGTGCTAAGTGCCCACCGCCAATATTGGAGCTCATAGGTGGGATTAAATGTTTCTTCGGGATTGTAACGTTCCTGGGCCAGGATAATGCCCTTGCCTAATATATAACGGTCATGTTCGCGGTCATAAGTGGGGAACGATGCCATAAAATCTGCATCGGCAAACACCAGATCTTTATACTTCTCTAACGTTTTTTTATTGGGATGTGCCCGATAATCCAGCTCGGCAAAGTAAATAAAATGTGGTTGCTGCCATATCAGGAACGCTCCTACCGACGAGGGACTTTCATTGCCATCAGGGTCAGTCATTTTTTGCCAGCGCACACCATCATAACCCTGCCTCTGGGCTATGGCCCGCGCATTGGCCTTTGCATGGTGATACCAGGCCATACTGTTCTCAAGTAATTTTTCGCGCCCCCACAATGCGAAGTGAGTGCCATGCCACCAGTGCATTTCCAGGTGAGGTTTGCCATACCAGCTATTGTAGGTAAGCCCCGTTTCCTGCGGTGGATAATTTCCAGCACATTGTATTTTGGTAAGGTATTGTGATAACACAACGCGCCGTTCCAGTTCACTGGCCCGCGGGTCTGTACTTCCTTTAAAATCAACAGCCCCGCCGCTTTGCCAAAAAGCTTTCCACTGCTGTATGCTATTTGCCAGCGTTTGCGTAAAGCCTGGTACGGCCATTGCTGGTTTACGAGGTGTAAACAGACAGGTAAACATCAATGAATCCGTTTTATCATGTGCAAATAGCACAAACTGATGGGCAGCAATATTTTTTACAGATGCTGCACCTTGCCAGGCAAAACTTACAAAATATTTGTTGGTATCAAGTTGATGAACAATAGTAGCCTGTTGTTTCCCGGAGCTAATAATTGATGAGCTATGTTTTTCGGGATATTTCCAATTGTCACCATAATCAGCAAACTGGTTGGTAGGATATGGGAAACGCAGCAGAACTTTGAGCCTGCCTTCGATAATTAGTTTTGATTTTACTTTAACGCCTATAAGATCCTGGCCCTGGTGAACACAAGTTTGTACGTGTACTGGTTCACCATCAAATGTAAAAGAGCTGATAATGATACCCGTCCACAAATCCAGTTTTTGGCGAATATTTTGAATATCCTGCACACTGGCCGCAGTCCCATCTTTATGCAGCAATATAAAACCCAGGTTGCCCAATTGCAGCCTGTGAACATTTCCCCTGAACCAATTTGCGGCATCTTTGTTGCGGCCCGGTTGATTCCATTGTACGGCGTAAGCGGCTTTACGACCGTTAAATGTGTACGTTTTTAATGTTTCGGCAAACTTATAACCCGTGGTATCTTTAAAACTATGCCAGCCCCATTCAGATTGTGTACCCAGCGGAATGCCTTTGTCATAATGTTCAGGAAATGTTTGAAGGCCCGTGGCATCAACAGTAAAGGCAAAACGCCCGTTACCTACTGATAAAGCGGACAGCGAATCTGTACTTGTATTGATAACGTTATGCCGTTGTACCAATTCCCTGCGATCAATTTTTGTTTGTGCATTTGTAAATAAAGGGAAAACAAAAACAAAAAACAGGATATATATCTGTTGCAGCTTACTCATACTATGATTGTATTTTAAATATAAAAGGCGAAGCCGTCATGTATCTTCCTCCTTGCGAGGTAGTGAACAGGTACGTTGGTTTACCATTTTGAAACAACAACTGCGGCCTTTCAAAGCGTCCGTACTTGTTTAAGTATTTAGGTGGCGGAGGTTGGTTTATATGATAATAATCTGCATTAAAATATCCTATTTCGGGCTCCCGCCAATGTTTACCATTTTTTGATTCCATATATAAACCGTATTGATGGTTAAATACCCCCATATCGCGCGCAAGCATTTTAAAACGTCCTTTATCCAACCAAACAAAGGCATCTTCCAACTGGGTATTATTGCCCCGGCCCGAAAAATCAATGACCGGATTACCGCTGTATTTAATATATGGCCCCTCCAACTCATCAGCAATGGCCAAACCATACTTACGGTTCCCTTTTACCAGTGGGTCAGTTGAGGTTTCGTATTCTTTAGTATTCCATGATTTATAAAACAGCCAGTATTGACCATTTGGATGTTTTATAAATGCCGGATTAGTGGTGCAATGATCATCCCATGCACCCTGAGGGCCGGGCAACAATAAAGGCTGATCTGGCCGTTGCCATGGCCCCTCGAGGCTATCAGCTGTTGCCAGCCCGATACGCTTGGTATTGGTTTTTCCGTTGGAATTGCCCATGAAAAACAGGCAATATTTACCATCAACTTTTTTGATAGAAGGATTGTGGCAAGTAGTAGCGTCCCAATATCCCGGCCCACGGGGCGAAAGCACAATACTCTGAAATTTAAATTCACTTTCCGGGGTATCGGCAATGGCATGGCATATCTCCGAGCCATTAATCCAGCCCCCCATTTTTTTTGAGGCAATCCATCTTGAAAAAAACAGGTGGATCCGACCATCAGGACCTTCTATAGGGCTGTTACACCAAACATAATATCCTTCCATTTCAAGCGTACGTCCCACCGGCTTTAGTTTTTTTGCAAAAGCGGAAATATGGTCATCAGAACTACCCAAAACCAAACCCGGCAATAACATCATAGCCGACGACAAACCCAACTGTTCAACAAATTCCCGTCTTTTCATAGCTTATTTTCAATGCCTTTTCCCATCCTATTTCAAATACTTATTCAATGCCAATTGCCTGTGATTTTTTATCCCCTGTATTACAAACCCAGCATTTAACTGTGCTCCGGTTTCAAGGGTATGCGTGGCATCTGTGCCGAAATAAGTTGATTTTACCTTTGCTTCGCCCTCAGTGTCATAATCGTCGGCAATGAGTTTATTCAAATCTATAAAGTATGCTCCCGTCTGTTCGCTTACGTCTTTAGCCCATTGTCCATAGCTGTCGATATTATTACGCCCGGCTGATTTACTATCTTTCCAAATATTACGGGGAATAGGCGAGCAGATAATTGCCGTGGCGCCTCTGGCTTTGATATCATTAACGAACTTGCGCATATACCATCCATAGGTATGTACCACTTCCTTAACCTTCCTGATGGGGTTATAAATTTCCTGCTGTTCGTTTCCAATGCCTTTAATAGTGCCCCGGGCCCGGGCTGTATCGTCAAGTGCCCCACTGTCGTTATGTCCAAATTGCATGATCACAAAATCGCCTGGTTTAACCCTGACATATACCTTATCCCATAAACCCATGGTTTGAAAAGTGCGGCTGCTTGTACCACCCAAAGCGTCATTTTCAACAACTATGCGTGTGGTATCAAAATAAGGAGCAATAAAATTACCCCATCCCCACAAGCCGCCATCACCCTTTCCTTTGCCGTTTTTTACAGTGGAGTCGCCAATAAGATATAAAACCGGTTTTTCCGCTGGTCTTTCCATCAAAAAAGATGAAAGCAACAGCGCTGACAATAACATCAAGCTAAACGCTCCATTTTTTCGTATATAATGTTTCATGACAATTAATGTTTTAAATATTTGTTTAAAGGGTTTTTAGGGTCGGCACGGATACCGGCAACAACAGATTCGGCATTGATGGCAGCCCCTTGCTTATTAGTATGGGTATGATCACCCGGGAAAAATTTCTTTACAGAATCAGGTCCCCATTGATCGTATTTATCAGCTGTTATGCTGTTCATATCAATAAACAAAACGCCTTCCTGCTGCGCTACCTCACGTGCCCACTGACCGTAATCATGATTGGCCCTGATCACTTTGCCATCCCGAAATTCGTTACGCGGGATCATCGACAGCACAATTGGGGTTGCTCCTTTAGCTTTGGTATCCCTTATAAATTTCCGAAAATACCAGCCGTAGGTATGCACTGTTTCTTTTAACCCGTTTGGCCAAGCGATCTCAACATTTTCCTGGCCGGTTCCCTTAAGAACACCACGGTAACCGCTTTTAGTGGTATCGGGTTTACTCCCTTCATTATGGCCAAATACCATCATTACATAATCACCTGGTTTCAGCAACGAATCAACCTTTTGCCAACGGCCTTCCTTTAAAAATGTGCGTGTGCTTCGGCCGGCCATAGCATGATTTTTTACACTGATCATTGACAGATCAAAATAATCAGGAACAATGCTTCCCCAACCCCAGGTCTCTTTATCAGCGTTGTGCGTTGTGGAATCGCCTATAAGGTACAGCGTCGGCTTTTGCTGATAAACAAACGCCAGGACTGCAAAGATGACCATGATTGATAATATGCCTATTTTTACTGTCTTCATTACTGTTTTTTATTGTTTTTGGGCTTCAGTTCATCTGGTGTACCATTTGTATAAGATACAAATACCTCCTTTGAGCCGGTTTTGAAAATATCTTCAATTGTATTCAAACTAATCTCCGCAGCCGGCTTAAAACCCGGCGACGCCATATATTTTATAATACTGTAATACAATTGTTTTGCAGCCGGCCTGTTGTTATCCGTTTCAGGTGAAAGATCGGCACTGCTAACAACAATGCTTCCCCTGCCAACTTTTGCTTCAAATAGCAAAGCCAGACGGCGGTTCATGAACCAGGTGTCGATGGGCTGTACAATGGGGCGAAACGTGAGCGGAAAGTCCTCTAAATGCATTACCTGGGCGTTAAATAAAATATCCCACCATTGAAGCTCGCTGTAGGCTGAGGTAGGGAAAGCGTTGAATATGGGGTGCCGGGGATCGCAAACAAAACCAAGCGTATGCGGAGGGCGCATTTTAAACCAGGAAGTGTTCCAGAATACGGGAGTAAACGACTGAATAATTTCCTTTCCCTTGATCACCTTGCCCGAAGCATTTAAAAATACTTTACCGCCATCAGCTAATACTTGTTTTGCTTTATCGTCCAGCAACGTAGTATAATATACATCGTTCTTAATTTTGGGTAAGGTATCCGGATAAACCCAAAAATCCCAGTCATTTACATAAGGCGTGTTCGGAACTGATATTTCCAGGTTAAGTTTTTGAGGAGATCTTACCTGCAACAACGATATCCCGATTTCTCTGGACTGCTGACAATTGCCCATCACATACCTTTTTTTTGCTAAAACACCCTGCCTGATGATCTTATGTTGTTGATTGGTTATTTTCCAGGTTAAGGCGGCTGTCATTGGCCTGCTGTAATTAAACAGTTCAACCTCGGCTTTCAAGGCCTCTTTGTTCTGGTATACAAATTTATCAGTGCGTATAAGCGGTACAGTAGCGTTACAAAAACGCGAAAACGCTTTGGAGGTAATGTATCCCTTGCTATCCCAAAAAGCGTTAAGCACGCCTACCAGGGCTGTACCCTGCCCCGGATAATCATTTAATGATAATAGCTGAAACCCCGAATAACCGGGGGTGCGCATGGCTTTTTCAATTTCATGTTTATAACACAAAGCCTGCAATTTTCCGGATGAGGTTAGAAACTTTTCGGCCTCATCTGCCATACCATGATCCTTCAGGTCTTCCTGAAACAGTTCAAAGTTCCGTGCCCGGTAAACACCGGTGTATTTACTGATCTCTTTAAAATCGGGGAATGCGCAATACTGCCCCATTTCATGAGCAACAAAAGGTACATTAAACTTAGCTATCTGACTGCTGTAATCAGTGTTGGTTTCCGGGCGCTTTCCCCAGGCAAGCCCTCTTGCACCAGCACGGGCCATATATTGGTTGTTAGGTATTACGGGCCAGCTGCCACCCACCGCGGCGCCTGTATACAACCTTCGGCTGTCCTTAGTTTTCCAGTAATCTACAAATTTGGTAAGATACTCCACCTGCTTACCACTGGGCTCGTTGCCGTATGCCATCATACAAAAAGAAGGATGGTTACCGTACCATTTAGCCATGCGGTTTGTTTCGTCGTAAATGTATTGGTCAATTGGTTTTCCCAAACCCAGGCCAATACCATGATTTGCCCATGAAGGACCTTCCACATGCAAGTAAAAGCCAGCTTTATCGGCTGCATCAAAAGCAGCCTCAGGCGGGCACCACGAGTGAAAGCGCATGTGGTTTAATCCATGAGCCCTGCATATTTTAAAAATACGGTCCCACGCCGCTTCTGTAGCGGGGGGATATCCTGTTAAAGGAAATTCGCAGTTATTTACCGTGCCTCGTAAAAAAACCGGCTTTCCGTTTATTGTAAATTGCTTGCCATCAGCTTTAAACTCATGCATACCAAAGTTAACCTGTCTAATGTCAGATACGCCATTCACTGTAAGCGTGGCAGTAAGCTTATATAATGCAGGAGAAAATTCATCCCAAGTTTGCATTTTCTCTCCCAAAGGCAATACCATAGTTACTTCTGAAAGACCGTTCTTTACAACAACAGTCTTGCTTATGAGGACTGTTGACTGAGTTTTTTTTGTATTGAATGCTGTGGCATGCAAAGTGAGCTTCCCAGTCAGTTCACCTTTTTCATTTTTTACCATCACATAAACGCGCGCTAACTTGTGCCTCAAGTCTGGATATATCTGTACATCATCCAACCATGCTACAGGGCCTGCCCGAAGCTCCATTTTACCGATCACACCATTCCAGTTACCTTGTGTGTGATCTGTAATGCTATGGGAGTCGGGCCCCACATTGATATCCTTTACCCGGTTATCAATACAAAGTGTTATGGTATGCTTTCCTGCTGATATTTTATCGCCCAGATCGAACTGGTGAGGCGCGACCAGGCTATTTTGTAAGCCAACCTCCGTACTATCCAGCCAAACGTGGCTTTCTGTATGCACTCTTTCCAAAAAAAGCACGATGCGCTTATTATTCCAATCAGCAGGTATAATTATCTCCTTTTTATACCAGGCTGCCCCCGTATAATGCTTTGCAGGTGTAAGCCAGAAAGGTATTTTTAAATTACCGGGGCGGCGGTATTTAGCCATGTGCGGATTATAGAACCATGAACTGTCATAGATACTGCCCGTCCACCTCGTTTTCAGCGTAATATCATCTCCTTTCAGATGTTGGGCCATTGAACCTGGTAAGTGTATGGTATCAGCTAATGTTTTTAGAAACCATTTCTCTTTAATTCCCTGATCGGCCGGATCAGTTTGAAATTGCCACTCGCCAGAAAGTGAAATTGCATTGCCTGATGTGCGAGGCACCGACCATGCGCAGAAAAATAGCGCCAGGATAGCACCATAGCAAACCATGGATCTTTTTATGCTCCACTTATCTTTGACCGGATGCATCGCCATTAAAATCTATTTGGGTATTGTCCAAAGCCTTTATCGCTGAATTTTTCCACTCCCAACCTTGTGCAAATTTCACATTGCCCGCCGTAGCAGCACTTATATCAACATTTTCAAAATGAAAATTTTGCATGGCTGATTCTTTTAGCCCTATGGCATTTATAGCTTTTTTTGCTCCGGTTACCTTAACGTTTGAAATAAAAATGTCTTTAAAATGCGGAATTCCCTTTTCTGCCGGTTCTACCCGGTGTAGCATCTTTTTCCAATGTTCAGGCAAAGTATTCATATCATACCCCTCGGGCAGTTTAGAATAACTGTAACTTGGGTTCCAGTTTAAGGTAAACTGAAATGCCGTGCCTACGCCAGTCATGGTGATGTTAGTAAAGTGAATATCCTCAACGGTACCGCCCCGGGTTATGGCCGATTTCAAATTTAAACCATTGTTGGTTCCATTACTAATAAGGTCAGTCGCCAGTACGTGTCTTATACCTCCGGATGTTTCGCTGCCACAGGTAAGTAATCCTGCCCCTGCCCTTGATATACATTTGCGTATTACCACATATTCGGTTGGCCTGTTCACCCTAAGTCCATCCCAGTCACGACCTGCCTTAAGGCAAAAGTCATCATCATTACAGTCAATATCACAATTTTGAACTAATATCCAGCTGGATGAATCTATATCTATACCGTCCGTTGATGGCCCGTGGCCATCAACATTGTTGCGGATAGTAATGCCATCAACAGTAACTTGCCTGGAATAAAGCAATTGCACAGTCCAGAAACCAGCTTGTTGCAGCGTAATGTTTTTAATGATGATATCAGTAGAATTGGAAACGAGTAATGTACGAGGGCGTTTAGCATCGTAATCTACAATCCAGCGCAGCCCCTTGGGATCATATTCAGCACGCATTTTGCGATAAATATCCCAAAATGGTTTGCCCTGAGCATTCACCAGCCCTTTACCTGCGACGGCAGCGTTTGTTTGCCCAATGATATTGATTAAAGCAGCAGGCCATTTCATCTCAATACCGGCTACACGGGTATTAATTTCCGGGTAATCTTTTATATTTTGGCTACCCATCAGCTCCACTCCTTCACCAATATTCAGGCACACATTTTCTTTTAGAAAAATTGAGCCTGTTAAATATTTGCCGGATTTAAATGAAACAATGCCGCCACCTTTTGCCGAACATTTGTCAATAGTTTGTTGTATGGCATTTGTATTCAGCGTGCTGCCGTCGTTAGTCGCCCCGTTATCATTTACATACCATACTGTTGTTTTTGATGGATACTGTTTGGCCCCAACTTTATTTGTCCAATCCAGTTTCATTTGTGCTTTCACTACGGTTACAGCTATAAATAATAAGAAAAAAGAACTGTGCAGTAATTTCATAGGTTTGTTTTCATTGATATTATTGCTAAACCACCAGTGGTTAGCCATACGGGATTACGTTTGATAGTGGTTTTACCCCCGCTTCCAGCAGGGAGTAAAACCACTATGTTTACTTATGACATTCGACTCTTATTTCATATTTCCGATTTAATATCCGGGATTTTGTGAATACAACCCTGGCGTTGTATCCAGCTGCGATTGTGGAACCGGATAGATCACATAATTGGCGACAACCGGCTTGATACTCTTTTGCGCATCTTCCTTAGCAATCCAGGAATTCATGACGTTTATCAGGTCACCGCTTCTTTGCAAATCAAACCAGCGCGAACCCTCGTTGGCAAATTCTCTGCGGCGTTCGCTGAACAACTGGGGCAGTGTCACTCCCGAAACCGGCGCTAAGCCAGCCCTGGTACGAACCTGGTTGACAATAGCGTCAACATCACTTTGCGAACCGGTTGCGCCATGCAATATGCACTCGGCCTTAAGCATTAAAATATCTGTATATCTGATAGCTATAAAATTAATTCCCCAATCGAAACGGCTGGCAACGGGAGTTTTGGTAACATCAAGCCACTTTTTAAAAAATGGACGATTTTCGGTACTTCCGGCATTTGTATATCCAGCCGTATATAAGCTAAAATCTTTACGTACGTCACCGGTTTCGTAACTATTAGCCAGATCATTTGACACAGGAATGATCTCTAAACTGCCGTTTGATGTTTTACCACCAATAGATAAAAAATAACCACTGGGAGCAAGCGTCCATGGGAACGAAGCGCCATAAAGATCACTTGTACCACTTATGCCGCTGGTATACATTACATCAAAAACAGCTTCCTTATTGACAGCGGGGTTTTGATTATTATAAGAGAATATGTTACTATAGCTGGAATTAAAAGTAAACTGATTGCTATTGATAATATCTTGTAACAATGGCAATGCAAGGTTCCATTCATTTGCCCCCAATCCAGGCCCCTTTATACCATAATCAGGACCTGATCTGGCCATATAAACCTGGGCCAATAAAGCCTCGGCAGCATATTTAGTCGCTCGCCCAACATCGCCTGCTGAATAAACGGTTGGTAAATTGGCTACAGCTGATTGCAGATCAGCGATGATCAGTTTATAAACATCAGCCACCGGACTGCGACCAATGGTATTTGCCTCCTGACCACTTACAACATGATCAATAATAGGCAGTTGGCCAAAATATCTAACCAGATCAAAATAATAAAACGCGCGCAAAAACTTTGCTTCGGCTTGCAATCTTGCAGCTAAAGTGGCCGAGCCTATGTTACTACCGTTTTTAGCGATCTGCTCAAGCAAGGTATTGGCCCTGAAAATCCCATTAAAATCTGTGCCCCAGGCTTCTGTAACGTAAGCATTTGCAGCTAATGATGGTGAAAAATCATTTACCGGATCCCAATCCCGAACGGTAACTGAAACGCCGTAAATATTGTCAGATCGTATCTCAGACAGGTTGGCCAATCTTACCGGATAGTTGTGCAGATCTCCATAAATTGCATTAGAAGCCTGCAGAAAATCACTTGGTGTTTTATAAAAAGTTGCCGTTGTAGGAGTAGAGATGGGCACCTGATTTAACTGCTTGTTGCAGGAAGTCATCAGGATAACGGCCGATATGGTTGATAGAAAAAATATCTTTTTCATGTTGATAATGTTGAAATGATTAAAAAGTAACATTTAACCCGAAGATGAGTGATTTAGCCAGCGGTAAACCTCCATAGTCACCAGCTTCAGGATAATTAGTGTCAGAGCTGATGGCTGTGTTTTGAGCTTCCGGGTTGAAACCGCCATAATATTTATCATGTCCAAAGAAATTTTCGGCAGTAACGTAAATACGTGCGGCGCCTAATACCTTTGTTTTAAAAACACTCTTTAGATCATAACCTAAGGTAATATTCCTAACCCGCACATAATCTGACGAATACAACCAATCGGTATTAGCTACAAAACCAAATGTTGAGTAAGCTTTGCTTACCCGTCCATCACCCTGATTATCTGGCGATCTCCAACGGTTAGCATAAAATGCCGGAGCATTGTCAGTAAATCCCTGACCGGTACGGGTGATGGCCCTGCCCAACAGAGAATAAATCGACCCTCCGTTTTGACCTTGTACTAAAACACTCAGATCAAAACTTTTCCAGCGTACGGTATTGGTGATGCCCCAGGTATATGTAGGGTTTGGATGACCAACTATTTGTTTATCAGCTTCGGTTATTACACCGTCGCCGTTCAGATCCTGATATTTAGGGTCGCCAACGGTTTGGCCTGTGCCATAGGTTGCCGCGTGATTGTCTATATCAGCTTGCGTAAGGAAACCTATCTGCCTTACAACATAAATACTGTTTAAAGGCTGGCCTACTCGTAAAATGGCATCAGAAACATCAAATGAATTGGGAATAATGATCTGTTTTTGGTTACCATACAGACTTACAATTTTATTGGCATAATGACTAATGTTAACTGATGTGCTCCATTGAACTTTACCAATTAAGTTGCGGCTGGTTAATTCCAGCTCCTGGCCAATGTTACGTACTGAGCCCGCATTACGCAGTTGTGAGCTGAAACCCGTTGATTGAAGAATGGGTACATATAACAATAAATTTGTATTTAACTTATTAAAATAATCAAATGAACCCGTTAAACGGTTACTAAGAAACCCAAAATCAAGACCGACATCAAAGGTTTGGGATTTTTCCCATTGGATATCCCGATTGACCAGATTGCTTGGAGCCTGACCAATGGCCAATGGCTGTGTAGTTCCCAGTACGTACCCGTATGAGCCTAACTGTTCAATACCTCCATAGTCGGGAATAGCATTATTGCCGTTAACACCATAACTTGCACGCAGCTTTAAATCACTTATTACAGGAAGCTTTTTCATAAAATTCTCCTGTACAATTCGCCACCCTAAAGATGCAGATGGGAATATGCCATATTTAGTATTTGCTCCAAAGCGGGAAGAACCGTCTTCACGCAAACTTGCCGATAACAGATATTTATCTTTGTACCCGTATTGCACACGGCTAAAATAAGATACCAGAACATTTTTGGTACTGGTTGTATTACCTGTTACGTTAGCAGCTGCGTTTAACGTTTGTACGGTATTGTTCACATATCCGCCCAATGACGATAATGTTGACTGATCTAAACGATCGGTGTTATATGATTGCCCAACCAATACATTCAGGCTGTGTACCGCGTGAAATGTGGTATTGTAAGTAAGGGTGTTCTCATTAACAAACGTTTGCCTTTTAAAAGTGTTGAATGATCCAGAGGTATTTGCAGCAAGGTTAGCATTTGATACCGGGTTAAATGTTCTGGAAGCCAATGTACCTGATATGGTATATGGTGTATAGCTATTGGATGCATTATCCACATTATCAAGATTCAGTGAACTTCGTAAGGTTAAACCTTTAATGATCTCATATTCTGCAAAAATGCTGCCCAGCGTACGGTATTTTTTTGTTTGCCCCACTTTATTTTCCAATTTGGCAATTGGACTGTTGGCAGAATTACCCCAGGTGTATTGTCCATTTTTAAAAGCATTAGGGTACAAGCCTACCGTATCTTCCTGTATAGGACTGTAACTAATGGCCTGGTGAAAAATATTGTCCTTTCCCTCCACACCCGGATCCTGGGTAATGGAGTAAGTAGGTGCTATATTTAAACCCAACTTTAAATTCTTAGCCGCGTGTACTTCTACATTGGCCCTTGCAGAGTATGCTTTATAGCCCAACCCTTTTACAAAACCATCCTGGTTTGCGTAATTTCCAGATATAAAATAATTAACATACTCATTACCACCACTTGCACTCAGAGCTTGATTTTGCATAGCGCCTTTTTGTTCTACAGCTTTCTGCCAGTCAACATATTGCAGACCGGGATGACCTGGCATTGCCCATCTCGGGTCAAGCATATAAGCCGAACTAAAAGCACCCCCATTAAGCGCCTGACGCTTGGCTACATCGTCATTCGCAGTGGCTCCCTGTGCTCCAAATTTGAACACATAGGCGGCGTTGATCATTTCCGTAGCACGGTCAATCCATTGATCGCCGTTAAGCATAGGCAGATATTTGCTGGCCTCATTATATCCGTAATAAGCGTTATAGGTAATTTTGGCTTTCCCGCTTTTGCCTTTTTTAGTTGTAATCAGTACAACACCGTTTGATGCTCTTGAACCGTAAATGGCAGCAGCGGCAGCATCCTTTAAAACCTGAATATCTTCAATATCATTTGGATTGATGTTATCGAGTGGGTTACCTGATCCAAAACTACCGCCGCTCCCTATAGCGGATACGGACAAGGGAAATCCATCAATTACATACAAAGGTTCATTACCAGCGCTTATAGAGCCGGTACCACGAACATTAACGCTGAATGCCTTTCCCGGAACTCCGGTAGTTTGCTTAACGGTTACGCCAGCCATTTGGCCTACAAGAGCCTGGTCAACACGCGTTATGGCACGCTCGTCAAGGTTATCTGCTTTAAAAGTAGCTACCGCGCCGGTAACATTTGCTCTTTTTTGAGCACCGTAACCAATAACTACTACTTCATTAAGCTGCGATTCTGTTTCTGTGAGGCTTACGTTAATCACATTGCTTGTGCCAACGGTAACCTCTTTAGCAGTGAATCCAATTGATTTAAATACCAACACCTGGCCTGCTGCGGCCTTAATGCTGTATTTGCCACCCACATCGGCGGTGGTGCCCGATTTGGTATCCTTTAATTGCACAGAAGCTGCAGCAACCGGAAGGTGTTTACTGTCAGTAATAGTGCCCGAGATAGTTAGCTGCTGTGCAAAAGTGCTGGATATGCCTATTGCCCCAAAAAAAAGCAACAGCAATAGCATTTTGCAAGAATGGATAAAAGTTCTTTTCATAAAATTAATTTTGGGTTTTAACTGTTTGGTGCAGTTTGGTAATAATTGAATAAACGAACTTAAAAGTTAATTTCAACAAGACCATCCTGTAGCGTCCTGCCTGATAGCGCTTATTGCCCAGGGAAAACGACCGTGTGGATCGTTTTTCCCTGGGTACATATTATTTTACTTTCAAATATTTAATTGCGCTCAGGGTTACCGGCCCAACTAAGCCAGATAGCTTTGGAACCCAGTTTATAGCGGTAAAAAGGCCGTCGGGGCCCTTTGAACCCGCACTATGAGATTGAAAATTGGTATTGTAAAATATCCGGTAAGGAATATTTTTTTTATCCATATCTATAATACGGTTCACCATTAAATTAGCCACTTTCACCTGCAATTCATTCACTGTCCTTAACTGTCCCGATAGTATGGTAACTGTATATTGCGGCCCGATAAGTGTTGCAAGCTTATTACCATTAAGATACACTTCGGCATTTTCATATACCTTACCCAGATCAAGTTGCCAGGCCATTGCAGCCTGCTTAGGCTTTTTAAACCTGATGGTATAACTACCGGTACCCGAAAAAGCTTTAAGTTCTTCTCCGGCTAAATCTGTCCATGATTTAAGCTCATTTAAGTAAAGTGTTTTAGGCAACGTTGGGCCTCCTTCGGTAAACTGAACCGCCCAATTTCCTTTTATTTCTACGGGTTTGCCTGTGAGCTGGTAATAGGTGTAATTAGCAGCATTTATTTTTAACGGAGAAGTTTGTAAAATACAACTTTCACCAGGATGCAATTGCAGGAACACAAGGGTTTGTCCATCTGTCTGTTTGTGACTTTTAGCCAGTCCATATTTTTTGGTCATGGGATTAAAGATCACTACTGAGGCGGCATCAACTGATAGATTTACCCAACCATCAACTGACTTTTCGCTTTGGTTAGCAACAAAGTAACTGTTACCGGTTTTGTAGGTTCTGCGCACAAATTGCAGGCCGGCATCTGTCATGCTTTCTCTCCTAACACCCGCCGCATTCAGCAAAGCACTCATATTTTCGGCAATTAAAACTCGTCCTTTGCCGGTTACAGCAGTTTGTACGCCGTTGCTACCCTTTGTAAAGCTAAGTGTGGCCAGTAAATCCTTTAGTTTCTTTCGCCGTTCGTTTAAACGTGCGTATCCAGGTACATCATTTGGCATATTTTTATAGACAATGGCTGTTGCACCCAAGCGTGCCATATCCATTAACTTATTAAAAGTTTCAATCGGAATGTACTCGCAATCAGGCAGCAATATGGTTTTATAATTATTGCCACCTGTGGTTATAACATTACCGTTAGATTGCAGTGCCCATATTTGTTTGTCAGATATAAAATCAAACGTGTATCCCTTTTTCAGCATTTCTTCTGTAGAAAGTTCAAAGCCTGTACCTTTAAAATCGGGTTTCATAGCGTCATAATGCTTGAGCAACCCATTCTTACCTGATTCTGAAAAGCTATCAAACAGTGGATAATAAACTAAGACATCGTTATTTGGCCTACCCTGCTGAAGGAACGATTGGCAGTTGGTTATGTATTGATTAAGTGTTGAAAAATCATTCCAGAACGGATTGGTCTGATTAAAATGTACTGCAGCATAAAACAACCAGCCAGGCCATTTTGCATCTTTGGGTGAATAGCTGATGCCATGGTAAAAAATATGATTAACACCGCCTATAAAGTATTTGTCGATAGCCTGTTTAACATCTCCCAATGATGATAAAAAATGATCATTAAGCCAGGTTGCAGACTCTGACGAGGCCAGTGGTTTATTCATAACGTGTGCTGCGGAGGTGGCGAATTTAAATCTCAAAATATCATCCCCTTCTGTTTCGGGGATGTCAATAGCTGCATAAAGATCTAATATATTTGATGGCGACCCGTGTGATTGATTGCGGATTAAAGCGCCTTTTGCTTTGGCCCATTCATGCCATGGCTTGGTGAAATTATCTAATAGCAGATCAGATATGGTTTGCCGGTAATCACACAGTATCCTGGCATTGATCTCTTTATCATCATTTCCAAACAAGGCAGGTAAATGCTCGCGAAGATCATAACCACGGCGCTTAAAAAATTCCTCAAAAAAACCAGGGGTTAAATTCGATTGACCCCGCGCATCATCTACCTCATAAGAATCATTAAAATAGGCCCTTATCGTGCTCACATTCTGATCTTTGAAAGCTTCATCAAACCGGTTCAGATAATGTTCAAGGGCTGGTTTTGAAAAATGATCAATAACATATCCTTCGCCGCCGGGTGCGGCACGTTCAACCATTTTGCCATGCCATCCCTGGAAAAGCGCGTACAGTTTCCAGTTACCTGCAGGCGCTGTCCAATTCAGTTTGCCGTCAGCATCCACTTTGTCAGTTAGGTTAAGCGTTTTTCCTTTATCATCATAAGCCATTAAAGTTATCAGGGGAATACGCTTTTCAAATCGTACCTGATCAAGTGCCATCAGCTGGAGGTTTTTATTACTGCTGATGGGTTCAACCAAATCGGTGATCTTTGGCGCTACCCCATCGGCCCTCACTAATGGTTGTTGTATAAAAACAACAGGTTCGGTTAGTTTATCCCCACCTTTTAGCTCGTAATTTTTCCAGAACAATTCCTTACTTGCATCCTCGTTGCTTACCCATGGCCCGCCAAACGGCCAGCCGGTTGCATTGGCCAGGTCAATACCCATATTTAAACGCTTCGCTTCCTGAAGAGTATATTTAAGCATGTCAACCCATTGGGGCGATAAATACTGTATAAACTCGTTTTCGCGCCCTTTAACACCATAAATAGGTGTTATTTCCATACCACCTAAACCGGCCTTGTGGTAGCTTTCCATATTCCAGGTAAGGTCTTTTTTATTTACTGCACTGCCCTCCCACCACCACCGGGCCCAGGGTTTGGTTTGCTTAGTAGTTGCGGGCCAGCCAACTTGCGCTGAAACGGTTTGCGAACCAATTAAAAGGAAAAGGACAAATACCGCTGCTATTCTTAAATTATTTTTGTTTAATGACATTCCGAATTGTTTATTGGTGTTTGGCTACTTCTACAGCGTAAATCCCTTCTCTGCCTTCAAAATTGGCTCTGAATATAACCCATTTTTCATCCGGCGAGAAATGGACATTGGGTTCAAGATGATAATTGTGATTTTTCATATTGACCAATTTTTCCGACTTGAAGTGATCACCATCTGGTTTAAACAGATAAATCCACATACCATCAGGTGCCTTAGCTACCTGCCCGGCATTTCCGCCGTCGCCGGCAAAGGTTTGTTCATCCTTAGTAACGTTAAAATGGATTGACCATTCGTTACGATCCATTTGATAAACCCGGTCCTCTTTTCCTGTTTTCATATTAATTCCGGCCAGGAAAAAGGTCTGCCCTTTCGGTTTCTGCAAATCAAACCACTCTGTATTTCCAAGCGGCGAAAAAAATTCATGCCCGGCAATTTCGTTTACCATGGTTCGTTTATGCAACAGTTTATTTTCCCCGGTTTTTATATTGATATTCCATATGCGGTCGACTTTTTCCCAGGGACCTTCGTGGCAATAAGACAGATTATACGGGTCTGTTGGTGAAAAAAGCAAATGGTTTGTCCATTCATTTTCCTGGCGTATTTGTTTTAATGTTTTGTATTTAACATCAAGCACATAAAGCGTATGTTGTATATGAGCGTCATATATCCGGTTAAAGAAGTCATGTTTTTCGGGGTACTTAGCCAGTATTTCGCGTTCCTCATCTCCGGTTGCTTTTACACAGGCCATAAAAGTGCCGTCTGCATTTATGGTACCTACCCTACCTTTAAAATCCGGAGCGAACGCATAAATAAACCTCGTTTTATGGGTGTTCACATTTACAGCAAAAATACTGTCGCCGCTTTGATAAAAAGCTTCATGGGTTTTAGCGCAAACCATTTCACCTGATACTTTTTGGCGGTTGGTCAACTGTTCTGTCTTTTGCGTTTTCAAATTAACTGTAAAAAGCTGCATGCCTTTTTCCGTTTTTCCATAAAATACCATCAGGTCACCTTCGCTCTTTTGTTGCGAAACAAATGGAGTGTTGTTAAAGTAAAAACTCGCGTTGTCGCCTTCACGGTTTACCAGGCGAACTACCTTATGGCCGGTGACTTTATCTATCCATTGGGCAGGCATTGGCTTGGTGCCACCTGTTTCCATTACATTCTGGGCCATAATGGCGCTGAGGTTTGCCTGTAAAAAGGCAATTGTCATCAAAGTAAGGTGTTTTCTAAAACTCATTGTTATTGTATTTACTCGGTTTGCGCATGACTATCATTAGTAAATGACCCTTTCTGAAACTCATTAGCTGGCTTAACACTCCATAAACCCGCATTTTACCTTATGCGAGCAATGTTAGCGGCAGGGCTGGCATCAAACAAATGCAAAAAAAGACAACAAAATTCCGAAAGGTAATTTGATCATAGCAGACAGTATTATTGGGTTGGTTGGCCAAACGAGGCCAGGTTTACAATAAATTAAAGTTATAGCTTGTTTAAGCAAGGCGCATCCTGCACCGTCCTGATCAGGAGGTAAAGTATTGTAACAAATTCATCACGCTAATTATCTACTCACGTATCAAGGTGACCGCCATCAGTCCAATTACTACATCATTAGCCAGTGTTTTTAACTGAAGGCTCTTAAGCGGCTTCTTACTGTCAAGCGGCATATCCAGCACAATGCCCGCCCCGCCATCAATGGCTTTGTTACTAAATCCCTTAATAGTTGTATATGTTTTATAGTCGGTAGTCACCTCACCGGTTTTAAAGTACACCCGCAATGGTTTAACGGCACCGGTTTTAAAAGCAAAATCATCATAATCATCATCTTGCTCAATAGGCCACCAGTTTTCGGGATTTTTGATATTTAAGGTAGTTTGTGTTCCATCCTGGTAAGTAACAATCACTTTTGCATTGGTAATACGGGTTTGCATAGGGTTAGTTGAGCCCGCCATAAGCAAATAAGCATGTATTGCCCTACCTGATAGTGGAATTGTTGTTTCGCCTGGGTAGTTATCCCACCGCGAGGTGAAGAGAATATTTTGGCTATCATCAACAGGTGTAGCAAAAGTTATTTGGTTGGGCAGTTTAAAAAGCCCATTACCTTTGCCAGCCAGGCGTTTCAAACCGCTGTCATCAATGTTCGCTGTAACAAGCGGGTATGCCCAGTTGCCTATGCCCTGCCATGGCAATTGTAATGTAGGTGATTTTGGCCTGGGCGAAAGATATTTATTTTTAAAGATTTGGGTAAGCCTGTCATTAAAATACACTTTCAGATCAACATGATCTGATTTACCCTGAATTAAGCCGTTTGAATTCCAGCTTATTAACGCGGTGTCAACAATATATTTGCCATCGGACATAAGGACGTGATTGCTACCTGGAATAAGATAATTACCTGGAACAGTAAAAATTGCAGGCTGCCCTTTATGCCTGATCACAAGACTTTTTCGATAGGCCGTTCGCAACTCAGGGTTAATAACCACCGATATAGCTTTTGCGCCGTTATTACTGGTCACTTTAAATTGAGATAAATTACCGGCCCGCTGTGTATCAGCCGTTATAGTTATTGGAGCTACAATATTTAAATTAACGGGATGCCACCAGGTAAAGCTTCCTTGCTTTAGCTTTAAAAAAAAGGTATGGTTACCATATGTATTTGCCATTGTAGCCTTTATATGGTTGTTTGAGATAAAAGAACCATATAATACATGCTGCGGATCGTTAACCTCAATAACCCTGGCCTTATTATAAGTTTTTTTAAATACACTTTTAACCACAACCCTGTTTACAGGTTCTACTGGCTCGGGCTTTTGTGTACCCCAGGTTATTTTGAATTGATAAACTTTCTGTGCTCCGGCCACGATTTGCAATAAAGGCTCCCCAACAACATTTTTAACAGCGGTCCATTTAACCGGCTTGTTATTTAAAGTAACCGAAGTTATAGAAACAGACCTTGCTGTAACCTGCAATTTCAAATTATACAATTTGTTGAAAGATGGCTTTATTGTATAGTTATCCACTTGCCCCTGTCGCCTAAAATAAAACTTAACGTCAGGTACCAATAGTGAAGCATGATTCCATAACTCTGGTAAACCCGGCTTTATGGTTAATGTGTCCGTAAGCAGATTAGGGCGGATGCCAAACAACCCTTCCACCAATGAACGGGCGGCCATTCCTATAGGATCGGCAAAATCCCGGTACAACTCTCCCCTATGCGTATCATAAAATGAGATCTGCTGAAAATTGCCAGGGCTGCTTCCCAGGTACATACTCTCCAGAATGGTACTTTTCCACAGCTTAAAAGCATCCTGCGACCTGTTACCTTGCCAATAGGCCAATGCTGTATGCAGGTTTTCGGCCATTGCCACATTGTTCAACGACCAATCATACGGCAGCCAGTTGGTGGTTGATAGCAGGTAATTATTTCCTGATAATCCCTTTGCAATAATCGGAATATGCGGTATTTGGGTATCTATATATCTTAACGTCTGGTAAGCTTGCAAGGCATTGGGTATATCGGAGTCAATGGCATGGTAAACGGTCCACAACCCGGCCGACGGGTGTAATAAATGTAAACCCAGCAAATCCTGATATTCGGCATAACTCCCAGTGCCCGGCATCCACAATGTTTTATTTATTGCTGTTAATATTTTATCAGCTTCCTGTTGGTATGGTTGCGGATCTTTACCTATCAACGCCGCCAAATATGCTGCCATTTTATTGGCTTTATAATTATAAGCGGATGAATGGGTTACGCCACCTCCACTATACTGAAGAGCATCGCTTGCCCATATAGCACAGTACGCATCATATAAACCATCTCCATCAGTATCAAAGTTCCGCTTTTCCCAGGCCAGGTGTCTTTCGATAACCGGCCACATTTTTTTCACCTCATCCAAACTTCCTGTCCATTTAAAATGATTAAGCAATTCATCTATATAGGCTAAATTCATATCATAATGATGCGGGCGGATATCACCACCGGGATTTCGGCTGATATAACCACTGCTAAACATAGCTGTGCCCAGCTTTTCCTGTTGACGGGCCAGATGCAAGGCCGTATCGGCTACAACAGGACCGTTTGCCGGTTCAGTAACTTGCGATAAAGCATAACTGCTAAAATGCGACCATGCCCGGTCATGCCAGCCCAGAGGGTCGGCCACGTACGGACCCCGCCAGGCCGGCAGGCGCATGCGCCAGGCTACTGCACCGTGCATATATGACGGGCTTTGCCAAACGCCATCGGCGGCTATGCTCAGCGCACCGCCAACTGTATTTATGTAATGGTCAGGTGTATGAATGATAACCCTGGAAGCTATTTTTTTTTGGGCGTCTTCAGCTTCATTAAATAATTTTTCGGGACTGGATCCCGCAATAGATCGCCCATTTTGGATGACCCAATACATGTTTTTACCGCCATGATTTACCGCTAATCCGGCTATAGCCGGATTAGCCACAGCTTTTGAGTTAAGCATTACAAACGGCGTAGCTTGTTCACGCGCATCAGCTAAATGAATGTTTGAGGATGGAGGAAAAATACCATACAGCACATTTTTTCCGCATACTTCTGTATTCTTTTCATTTGATTTTACCTGGTCATTTTCATAGCGTACGGCTTCGTTCATACTTTTTCCGCGGAAATTGAGGGTAAAGTTGCCATCCGTGAACCGAAAATCGTTCCCTTTACAATAATCGGGCTGCATATAAAAAACTGATTCAGGATCAGCGCCTATATCACCGTCCCTTGAAAACTTTTTACCTGTAGCGCCTCCAAATGCCCAAAATAACTTAAGCTGTTTGTTGTCATTTAAAAGTCGGGCTTTCACCAAAATATTTTCGGCCGAAGCACCGGCCAGCACTTCAATATGAAGCAGGGCTGTTTTCCCCAGCAAATCGTCCTTAATAGTATAGATCATAGCGCCCGGCCTATACCGGGCTTCAATAAACCGGGCATTGATAAGCCATTTACTTTCACTCCCCTTTATGAGGCCAAATTTTAGATTGCCTCCCATGCCCGGCAAATAAAGGGCGAACTCCGGCAAATCGCCGGCCTCTACCCTAAAAGCAGTATGGGTGCCATAAAGTGCCCTGTTAAAGCGGTGTTTGCCATTTATTATAACAAAATCATTCCCATCAGGATGATAGCGTATGCTCCTGCTTTTATTATGCCATGATTGCGAAGCGGGTTGTGCGTACGCGTTGAAATCAAATAGTAGTAACAGTCCGCCAACAAAAAAGATAAACCAGAAAAATTTGCTAATGGCCTTGAAATAACGGCTTGAAATTAAAACTTCAGGCGTTGATATATTGGTAAAGCCAGCCATATTGCAGGGTTACTATGGTAAATAAAAGAGCTCTTTCAGCGGTGCACTTGCTGGCGAATGATCTGAATTGGTTTCCATTATATCCGCCATATAGGCCCACCACTGTTGTATGAGGGCTTGCTGTGGTAGCGAATCGAGCAGCAACCTATCGTTTATTGTTAAAACACCAAACAGGCTATTGGTTTCTTCATCTAAAAATATTGAATAATCGCTTATTTCTGCGTTTTTCAGCAGCGCAACAAGCTCGGGCCATATTTCGTCATGCCGTTTTTTGTACTCCTGCTCAAAGCCGGGAAAAAGCTTCATTTTGAACGCTATCCTTTCCATAAAAACAATAAAAGAGGTTAAAATTGGTTATTAGCTACAAGTGACTTTTTAATTAAAGCCCTGCACTTTTGCCAAAGTAAGCTTGCTTTATGAAATAACCATCCTGTAGTATCATGATTACCTTGTAAAAGTTACATTAGCCTTGTTAAGTTTACCTTAAATTTAACAGACATACTTATTTTAATAAATACGCATGAAATCCTCCCGTTTTTTTGAATACATATATATTGACTATTATTCGGCTACACCCAAATATATTCAGTTAGCTAATTCAATTATTAAAAGCGTGCGCGAGGGTAAGTTACTGATCAACGAAACACTCCCCTCGATCAATGAACTGAATCTTAATTTTGAGATATCACGGGATACAGCCGAAAAAGCGTATAAACACCTTAAGTCTATTGGTTTGTTAGGATCTGTGCCGGGCAAGGGATACTACATTAAACACACTGCAGCCGACCAGCAGTTTAAGGTTTTTTTAATATTTAACAAGCTTAGCACCCATAAAAAACTTGTGTATGATGCCATTGTTGACGGCCTTGGCCATGAAGCAGCAATAGATTTTTACATATATAACAACGATTTTGAATTTTTTAAAAAGCTGCTTCAAAACCGGAGCAATAACGATTATACGCATTTTGTAATTTTACCCCATTTTATGGATGGCGGCGAAAATGTGCACGACATTATTAATACATTACCTAAAGAGAAACTTATCATACTCGACAAACTTGTTCCGGGTGTAAAGGGGGATTTTGCAGCGGTGTATGAGAATTTTGAAAAGGATATTTCAAAGGCCCTGGAAGAAGCCCTTCCCCAACTTATGAAATACCACACATTAAAAATTATATTTCCCGAATACACGTATTTCCCGGGCGAAATACTAAAAGGTTTTTTTAGCTTTTGTATACAGTATGCCTTCACTTATAAAGTAGTTCATGATATACAGCAGGAGCCAATAAATGAAGGAGAGGTTTTTATTAACCTGATGGAGAACGACCTGGTTGTTTTAATTGAGCGGATATTAGCCACCAAATTGCAAATTGGTAAAGATATTGGTGTTATATCGTATAATGAAACGCCGTTAAAAAAAATAATTTTGAATGGATTAACAACTATATCAACAGATTTTGAGAAAATGGGCCAGTTGACAGCCCAGATTATCAAGAACGGAACTCCGGCCCGCTATGAAGTACCTTTTTATTTAACCCTGCGCGCTTCCCTGTAGCATTTACAACGATTTTCTGATAATAATCTTAAACTCATTTTTTATAATTGCCGGCTTGGTTTGCAGTATCAACTCCGCCGTTTTACGTCCCATGCCCTCAAAGTCAGTTGAAATCACTGTAATATCCAACAGCTCTTTGAAAACTGTTTCATTGAAGGAAATGATGCCGATGTCCCGTCCCAATTTATTCCCGGTAATTCTAACACCTTTGATCAGATCTGCCAAATCATGTTCGGTAAGAACAATATAAACGGCCCCCTTTGTAAGTTCATTGACATTAACCGTAGTGATAATTTCAAATACTCTGTTATTCTCGAGACAAAATTGCTGTACACCATCTTTAATTTCTGGTGGATGATTACGGTCAGCAGGGTAAACAACTATCACTTTCTTATACTTCGCTATGCGATCGGCAACCACATTCAGCGCATCATAAATATCACTTTTGAAATCCTGGTATACAGACGACCATTTATCCAGTTTCGGAATGTCCCTATCCAGCAATATCAATTGATTTGTTGGAATTTTTTTTAAGATATTTAAATAGTCCTGTTCATTAGCATAATCAAAAAAATGAGGCATTACCACATAATAATGATATGCTCCTATATTGGCTTCTATACTTTCTTCAAGGAGTGCAGGATTATAATGATGAATGTGCAGGTCAACCTTTGCCTTGTCACCAAGGGTATGAACAATTGCATCATAAACAACTTTTTTATATGAACTTAGTTTATTAAAAATCAGTAATACCCGAATCCTTACGTCGGTTTTGCCAATTACAAAATATCCCTTACCCGAAACAGAATGAATATAACCGTCCTGTTTTAGTTGGATATATGCTTTTTCTATGGTATCACGGGCAACTTTATATTGCTTGCTGTAAGCGTTTATTGATAAAAGTCTATCGTTTTTACGGTAGATCCCTTTATCGATATCTTTTTTTATGGAATTGGCTATTTGCTGCACCAATGACTTCATTTCATCATAGTTTGTCCTTTCCGTTTTCAGCATATTTTTAAATACCATTTCATTACTATTCGATTTAGGGATGCTCAGGCAATTTAAGAAGGTACCTGATAAACATAGCATTGGCAAGCAACATTACATAAATTTATAGTAATATTCCAAAAATCCGCAAAGTATTATCCTTAAATGGAAAAGCCAAACTATTGGTGGCTAATCATCAATTCATGTTTTTTGGTTATAGCCGGGCACAAGTATTGAAGATGATCAAATTAACTTTAGCAAACAAGGGCAAAATAATTTACCTAACAATTATAGCCTGACCTTTCCCCAAAACCTTTTTTGTAAACCCGATTTTGGCATAATTGATTTTATGGCCGTCGCCACCTCAATAGGCAGGTCAGATTCAAGAATATCAGCACCCATAGTAAATGTTTCACGGTAATGGGCGGCACGTTCAGCAGGGTCTTTTAGCTTGTCATAGGATGGAGCTGCAGAAATCATACACATTACTCCTTTCGAGTGCAAAAGGTCAAGCAATTCTTTATTTTCAGGCTTATTGGTCGGGCCGATATAAGCTATCATGTTTTTCCAGGGGACCCCGGCCTTTTCGTACGTATAAAAAGCTGCCTTTGTTAACACAAAGGCCGACATCATATTTTTAGGATTATTATCATAATAGAACCGGGCCTGCTGCGCGTTGTGGACAGTCAGCATAACTTCATCATTTTTGCATTCTTTTAATAACATTGCAGTCATTTCAAGCGGCACGTCCTTATGGTCAAGATTTAAAACGGTTTTGCCCTTACTCCACAATATTACATCCTTAAGGGTTGGTATTTTATAGTTCGTAACATTTCCCTGAGGATCTTTTAACCTGAATTGCTGTAACTCCTGAAAAGTGTAATCAGAAACCTTGCCTTTGCCGGTTGTTGTACGATCAAGCGTTTCGTCGTGCATTAAAACGATCACGCTATCTTTAGTTAACCTCGGATCTATCTCAAAAAAAGCTGGCGTATATTTAAGTGTATTTTCAAAAGTGGCAATGCAGTTTTCCGGATATCCGATAGTTGTTCCTCCGCGGTGACCACTGATGACCGGCATATCATTACCGGTATGTTTAAAGTATTGTTGAAACTCCTGAGTATTTTTAAATTGAAGTGCGTTTATTTCCCTTTGCGCTTTCGAAATTTTTGCTGTAGCGGTTAATAGCAGGAAGGATAGAATTACTTTAGATAATGATAACCCGTTCATGGTAGTAAAATAGTTTAGGCGTTTAATTTTTTTAAGGTGATTTCACCGGTTTCGTCCAGCTCAAAAAAAGTGATCGCAGAATTCTCCTGAAATACCCTTCTATAGTTTTTTAATTCCATACTCAATTTATAGGCCATGTACAAACGGTTTATCCCGTTGTGTGCCACCACCACGATGGTACGGTTCGCATGTTTCTGCAACATTTCATTAAAAAAAGCATCCACCCTTTCAATAACCTGAGCTCCGGTTTCGCCTGTGCCGCCAGCTTTCGCACTTGCCGGATCATTCATCCATGCCGCCCACAAGTGTGGATCTTCGGCTATAAACTCTTCCTTTGTTTTACCTTCCCAGGTACCAAAATCAACTTCAATAATGCGCTGATCTGTTTGTACTTGTTTGCTTCCGGTAGCTATCCCCGCCGTAATACTGGCCCTGCTTAAAGGAGATGAATAAACTGCATCAAATTTTTCATTTCTTAGTTGACGAAATACGTTTTTAGCTTGTTCTATTCCTTTATTGGTCAGTTCGGCGTCTGTTCGGCCACAGTAGCGGTTGCCATCGGCATTATAGGTGGTTTCACCGTGCCTTAATAGGTAAACTTTAAGCATCAGCCTCTTCTTTAATATAATTTTTTTGCTTTAAAACCTCAATAAATCTGTGGTAGTCGGTGTCATATTGTTCTGCCAGCGCCTTTTCAGGATGGATCTCTTTTTCAATTAAAGCCATATGTTTAACAGCCTCCGTTAACGAGCCGTAGTATGTTTTTGAAGTGGCCAAAATAGCGGCACCTACCGCTCCAGATACGTGTTTCATTTTATAAACCGGCTTATTGAGCACATTGCTTCTGATTTTGAGCCAGGTATCGCTGTTGCTTGCTCCTCCTGCTGTATAAATAGCATTTACTTCTTCGCCCGATAATTCCTCTATCATTTCATAGGCATACCTTTCCAGGTAGGCAACACCTTCCATATTTGCAGCAAACCGCTCTGCTTTTGTTAGCCCTTCGGGTTCAAAACCCCTTGCCTGTGGCGCCGAAAACGGAAAACGTTCACCCTCCTGCCGCAGCGGGTAAGCTATATGATGCGTTGGAATAAGGCCGCGTGCCCGCTCGTTTAAATTAACCAGATCGTCACCAAATTCATTGGTAACCCAATCTGCCCCGGTGTTGCTGGCGCCACCGGGCATCCAATAACCTTCGGGGTGCCTGTGACTATATAAACGGCCGTATGGGTCAGGTACTTCATTTAAAGTTACTCCTTTTATTACCATAGTGGTGCCAATAGTTGTATTCCACTCGCCAGGGTTTATAGCTCCTGACGCTATTTGCGAAGCGCAACCATCCGTTATACCCACCGTAATTTTAACTGTTTCGGGCAGACCAAGCTTCTCTGCTATATTTTTTGCGATAGTACCAATCACTGTTCCTGACGGCACAACGTTGGGAAGCCACTCTTTTTTTAACGATAGTTGGGTATGTAAATATTCAGGCCATTCATACTTACTAACGTCATAACCTGATTTAAAAGCATTTGTGTAATCGGTAATACCCCAAACGTTACTCAACATACCGGTAACAAAATCGGCCGCGTGTATCCATTTAGCAATTTTAGCCGCTTTCTCGGGATACGTTTCCTGAAACCATACCATTTTAGGCAACCCACTCGAAAAGTTAAAAGCGGTATAACCCCTGTTATGAAATTTCACCGCGGCGGCTGTGCATTTTTCTGCCTGATGAACAGATCGTTTATCACTGTACATAATGGCATTGTGCAAAGGCTGGTTATTTCCATCTAAAGGAATAACCGTGCCGGATGTAGAAGTTACCGTAATAGCTTTTATGTTATGAGCAATAGTTTTCCCCCCCGCGCTCTGCAGTAAAGCAGACAATGAGTGGTAACAAGCACTCCACCATTCTTCTGGCGATTGTTCTTCTCTTGACTGATCATTCAACGGAAATATTTGCTCTGCCGACGAAACGATCGTTCCTTTTGCGTCAGCCAAAACAACTCTTGCTCCTTGCGTTCCAATATCTATCCCTATAAAATATGATGCCATCAACTCAATATTTCTTTAAATGATGAACGGGTCTTTTTCCATTCACTATACAATAACTTGTAATGAGCTCTTTCCGCCGGTTCCACAACTTCAAGGGTTACCGCAGGCGGCTGTTTCTTTTCAAGCGCTTTGTTACATATTAAAACACCTCCCACCACCGAAGACTGGCGGTAACTGTTACGGATCATTACTTTTTTATTTAAAAGCGCTGCTATAAACTGCCGTAAAGTGTGGCTCTGAACCCCACCCCCACATGCCCATATATAATCCTGCTCATGAGCGCTTACATTATTTAATGTTTTATAATTTTCGCATATACTACAGGCTATGTCCCAAAGCGTAGCCCAAACAAAACTGGCGCGTGTTAACTGATGTGATACAGGAGCATCAAAAATAAACCCGCCCTTTGTTAACGGAGCTTTTTCATCGGCCAGCAAAGACCCAAGTGATGCTATACATTGAAAACTGTTTACTTCTGACAATTCCTGTTCAATAACCGCGTAGTCTTCATTGGGATAAAAAATTTCTTTTAACCGCTGATAGTTTAAACCTGTTACACCAGCATTGGCCTCAAACATGAAGCTATCCGCATCAGTGTGCCTGCCTGTCCATGTACGTTCTTTTTCATCAATAACGTATTGACTGGTAAGTTTTATAATAGGTGTTGTTGTTCCTGATACAATTACTACGTCATTAGTTTCGGGACAGGTACTCATAATAGCCAGTTGGGTATCACTGCCACCAACTATTATCCTGGCATCGGCAGGTATACCCAAATTTACCGCCTGCTCATTGGTGATGGTTCCCAGGATTGTTCCTGAATGAATAAGAGGAGGTAATATTAACACGTCTATATCAAAAACATCGCAAAGATCTGCAGACCAGCGTTTCTTTTCTACATCATACAATAGAGTTTCCGATGCCTGGGAATGTTCATAATGAACAACTCCACTCAACATGTATTCTATCCAATCGCTGATACTTAGGAAAGTAGAAAAGTCATTCCATATATCTTTCCTTCTTTCACGGATTCCTGCAATTTTCATAGCAGAAAAAAGCGATGTGGGATAACGCCCGGTTAGGCGATAAACGTAGCTTTTGTCACCAATCATATTCTCCCACTCCCTGCCCCGGTGATCAATATTGGGCAAACCTATCTGCGATTTGCCATTTTTGTCAAGCAGCACAATTCCTTCACGCTGACTGGTTGCTGTAAGCGCGAGAATATGTACATCACCTGCCTGGGCCAAGGCCTTTTTTGTGAGGCCTGAAACTTGCTCCCAAAGCTGCTGCGGGTCAAAATACAGTGCTTCAGGATAATTATTATCTTTATGATACACGATATTTTCACGGTCGATACCAAGTATGTCACCTGTAACTGTCGCCACTGCAACACGCACATTACCAGTACCTATATCAATTACAATATATGCTTCCTTAGATGTCATTCCGGTCAGGCTATTTTTTTCTTTGTATTGTTCTCATTTGATAAAGCCCAGTTCAGGATCCTTTCATTTAAAATTTCAACATGATGGTCTTCAACTTCGTGGGTGGCACCTGCAGTGTGCGGCGTTGCCAAAACATGCGGATGATTAATTAACTGATAATCTTTTTGGTCAGGTGGTTCAAAATCAAATACATCCAATACGGCGCCCCTGATCTTATTGTTTTCAATAGCGTTAAGTAAATCGTCGCGCTTTACTACACTGGCCCTGGCTGTATTTACAAATATGGCTTCCGGTTTCATCATGGAGATCAATTTTTTATCAATCATACCAATTGTTTGATCATTAACCGGCAAATGAATTGAAACAATATCGCTACTTTCAAAAACATCTTCCAGGGATGTTTTGTGATAGTCGGGGTTGCTGCTTTCGATATAAGGGTCATAAAATTTTATATGGCAAGGAAAATTCCTAACCATGTCGGCAATTCTTTGACCAACCGCTCCAAAACCTACCATACCAATTGTTTTCCCAGCCAGTTCATTACCCTTAAACTGCAGGTACGAAGTGTGGGCGCCTTCTTCCCAATTTTTGCCGGTTAGCCATTGCCAACCCGGAATAGTATTACGCATCAGGCTGATTACGTTGGCTATAAACAGTTCAGCAACAGCCTGGGCATTACGTGCCGGTGTATAAAACACTTGTATCCCTTTCGCTTTAGCAGCCTCAAGATCAACATTTGATGGAGTGCCCCTGCAAACGCCTATAAATTGCAAATGAGGATGTAGATTTATCACATTAGCTGTTACATTATCATGTTCCGTAATTAAAGCATCAGCACGCGTTTCATCAATCAGCTTATTAAGTTCAGTTTCATTAAATGCCCTGCCATTATCCTTCCAGGGCTTATAAATAACTTCGCCGAATTTACCGGAAAGTATGTCCTGTCCTTTTTGATTATACGGAGCTGTTATCAGTATCCTCATATTGTTTTTATGTATTTGTTAGTAAATTTCTCAAGGGGATTTTACTCTATTTTGAGTGTAATTTTAGCCGAATCTTTTAACGAATGCGCTGTTTTGGCATTATCAGGAAGCGAAATATACCTGGTTAACAGGGCGCTGATAAAATACAGACCGGCTAATATCCAAACCACGCCTTCATTACCTACACTTCCTATAAAAACTCCAACAATGGCAGGGCCAACAAACACTGCCAAACCAGCGCCCAGGTTTAAAACTGCCATAGCAGCGCCTTTGTCTTTTTTAACCAGCGAAGGCACAAGTGCCGACAGTGGAACATAGCCGGCCAGCAAGGCGCCCCACAATACGCCGCTAAGCATTACCAGCCAAAAACTACCTCCAAATAAAACCGGGGAATAGTAAAAGAGCAAGGTTGTTAAAGCGCAACCAACTCCGCCAAACCACATTACTGTATTTTTCCATCCGAAATTGTCGCCAACAAAGCCAAAAATTAAATTGAAAGCGATGTTAGCTGTAAAGATGGTTCCCCAGATCTGCAGCCATGCGGTAGTAGAAAATCCGTGGGCAGCCATATAAGTGGGCAAAAACACCGGAAAGGCAAATTGAGCAGTTGTATTTATGATGCGGACAATACCGCCAAGCAAAACCTTTGGCTCTTCTTTCATGATGGTGAGTCCTTTGGCCAGTTCTTCTGATTTACTTACGGTTCCCTCGCCGGCTTTAAATTTGTCTGTATTTAATACAAGCGCGAAAAAGGCTCCCAGTACAACCCAAAATATAGAACTCCATAATGTATTGAGATAACCGAGGTGTTCAATTGCCCAGCTTGAATAATAGGCTCCAAAAACGTTTAAACCTCCAGTAAAAACAAACCAAAACCACCCAACTGCTGTACCCAGTTTTTGCTGGGGGCTCCGGTAGGTTATCCAAACTAAAAAAGAATAAGCAAAAAGCGGATAACCGAACCCCCTTATGGCGTAAGTGATCAGCATAACCGGAAAATGCAGTTCGGGCATTCCGTACCCGACAAAACCAATTGTACCCAATATATATAGCAGAATACCGGCCATCATGGTCTTTTTAGGGCCATATCCTTCGGCTAAAACACCAGAAAACCACGATGATATGGCTATGGTTACCCCATACACCGTAAACAGCGATGCTGATTGCTGAATATTTAATCCCCTGCCCAACAAATACGGACTTAACCAACCTTGCTCAACACCATCACCCATCATAAAAATAAGGATCCCCAGATAGCCCCAGGCCAGATGTTTTGGAATACCTGCTTTATCAAGTACAGATTTGCCCGATTGAGTCATTAGCTTCTTTATTTAATTTATTATTAGTTGATTCAAAGGTTAAAAGACAGCATTTGGTGTTACTATCTTGTTAGGTTTATTTTAATTAAAAAAAACTTTAATATATTGATTTAATCTTAAACAAATAAAGTATTTAAAACTTAATAAAACAAAATTAAATTAAAATAAATATTTTGAAATATAAAATCCGTATAAATTAAAAGGTTTATTAACATTATTTTTTCTATTTTTAGATCATATTTCTGAGTAAATGAAAAATATAACTGACAGACACCAGTTTATCCTGGAAAAATTAAAGAAGGAAGGAAAAGTTAACATTATTGACCTGGTGGAAGAAATGGGCGTATCCGGAGTAACCATCAGAAAGGATTTAAAATCGTTAGAAGATAAGAACTTGCTGTTCAGGACACACGGCGGCGGATCTTTAAATAACCCCTACGCAGTTGACCGCCCTATTTATGAAAAGGAATTTATTAACTCCGATGAAAAGAAAAAGATAGCCAAAGCTGCTATTGAACTTATTGGACAAACAGATTCTATTATGATAGGCTCCGGCACCACCGTTTTTGAACTGGCCCGTATGCTTCATCCAGCTAAACATTTAACTGTTATCACCCCTGCATTAAAGGTAGGGCTGGAACTTAGTAACCGGCCTAATGTTGAAGTATTACAACTGGGCGGTTTAATCAGGCAAAACTCATCGTCCGTTGCGGGAGCGCATGCTATGAGTGTTCTGGATGATATTTCCTGCAGTATATTATTTCTGGGAGTTGACGGCATAGATATAGATTTTGGTATAACCATTTCAAATTTATCAGAAGCTACGCTTAATCAAAAGATGATAGAAACAGCGCAAACAGTTGTAGTTTTGGCAGATAGCACCAAGTTTGACAGACGCGGACTTGGCCGCATATGCAGCCTGGAACAAGTTCATTATATTATTACCGATGCGAAAGTTTCAAAGAACACTGTAAAAGCGATAGAAGAAAAAGACGTTAAAGTTATTATTGTTTAACAGCTTCACATCAGGCAAAAGATGGTTACAGCGCCACCTTTTGCCTGATTATCATATCTATCCCAATTCAACCGGGCCTAAAACCCCCATGGTATAAAGCGGCTGCTTTTTACCTCTGATCCATTTCAAAGAGTCTTTATTGTCTTTTAAAGAATACATGTAATTACCCAGCGTTGTAGCAAGCTGAATAATTAGCAAATTACTGCCTTTTTTTACAACACCCTTTACCGCATATACATGATCGCCATACCATCGGTTACCCAGGTCTTTTCCGTTTAGTATAACTTTACTAACACCTTCTACTTTCCCCAAATTCAAATAACTTATATCAGCCGGGTTATTCACTATAAAAGAATTTTCATATACAGCATCCCCGGCAAAAGCGGCAAGATTGTGATCATCCTTAAAATCAATTAGTTTATCCAACTTTTGGGTTTGCTTACTGCCATCTACATGGTTAAGCGTTAGATTCCAGGGCGATGTAACGGTAAGTATCGCTTTTTTTGAAAAATCAATCGCGTTATATTTTTCACCATGCCGCCTAAGGTCAAAAACAATCAGTTTGGTTTCTGCCGGCCCCAGTGTTACTTTCAGACGATTCTTTTTCCCTGCGGTTGGATACAAATATCTTTCACCTGTTTCGGCATCCCATAACCAGGCTGTTTTATCAGGTGTTACGTTAAAGTCGGCATTAAATTCAAATCTTTTGCTATTGCTGTAATTAGAGATAAAAAAGGCGTCGGCGCTGTCAAATTTGTAATAAACCTGGCTAACAGAAGCCTGAGGATCATCTATTTTCATATAAGGCGTAATGCCAAACCGTTCTTGTATATTTTTATACCAATCAATTATTTTACCATTGAGTGTTGGTGCCGGATACATTACTACGTTTTTGTTTTTTATTCCTTTAATGATGTCGTTTACTTGTTTGTCCAAGGTTAAATGGTCATTATATCCCGGCGCTTTATACGGGTATTTATCAATGAATATGATTCGACCACCTGCATCGGCAAAGCGCTTAATGGCTTTGGCTGTATTCGGGTGTATGGTTTCCGCCTCCACAATCAACAAGGCTTTGTATTGCCGTGGCCCATATACAAGCTTTCCGTTTAAAAAAGTGGCTTTTTGTAAAACGCTTTCGCTTACATAGTCGCAGCCACTACCATTTTGATGTATGGCTTCCCATATATTATGCACATACGAAGGCAGCGCCCTCTCTGGAAATGGATCCCATTGGGCTGCATATTTACTCCACAGATCGGGCAGCGGGTGCATAACAGCAACATCCGATACCAGTGTACCGTTTTGAAAAACCGCAGACAGTCTTCCTTTATAACCCACCCATTGCTTTAAATAAGGCCACCATGGATTACGCTCATTAAAGAAGGTTCCATACCGTATCCAGCCTGGGAACCGTGCATCGGCAGGACTATAATTGAACCCATGCAATATAGAATGTGTAACTCCCGAAAGGTTACTTTGATCGCCGGTTTGTTTTATCCTTTCCAGAGTAGCGTTAAAAACGAGCTCGGTATTGGTAATTTCTTCACAACTGATGAGTTTTTTACCAGCCAGTCTCGCTCCTGACGATACAAATTTATTTACTTCTGAGTATGCCCTGCCTTGTTTATAATCAAAATCCTTCAGTTCCTGCCCAATGTGGGTACGGATCCAGGTTTCACATTCCGGCACATCGATCTGCATGCTTGAGTCTGAAGGGTGGTATTCCCGGCCATAGGCCTGCACCCTTGATTTAACACCGTTGGTTTTGCACCAGTTTAAAAACGTATCTAAAAAGCGTTCCTGAAATAATTCCATTTTGGTTATTTCAAAATCATAGCGCACCCGGTCTAAGGTATCTTTTAACTGCTCGCCCGGTACCGAACCATATTTTTCATCCAGTGCCCGGCCTAAACGCCCGGTCTTAAATAAAATAAAAGGCAAATATGCATTGAGCGAATATTTTCTGCGTTTTTCAAACTGTTCCAGCATATCATCGCACCAGTTGGCGCCTTCAAGTTCCAAACTGTCAGTAAACACTGATCTGAATTTATTACCCATTAATCCTATTTTTGGAGTAATAGCATCAGACATTTTGTTGAGGTATTTTTGAACCGCCTCTTTATTATAATGATTCAGAACCGGTCCGCTGGCACCGGGGGCGCCAAACATTACCGCCATAAAGCCCGTAATTTTGACAAGGAAATAGAGTACGTGGTTTCCATCGGGCACATCAATGGTTATCAGATCTTTATCTGTTTGGCTATCCAGGTTAACCACCTGATCTATGCTTTCTAAATTAGCCGGAGCTAACCTGAGTACACAGAGCTCTTTAAAACTTTTTAAGTTCTTTGAGGATATAGGCGGATCAACAATTTTTAGTAATTCCTCACGGGATATTTTAAGTGTTTGCGGCCCACTAATGTCTTTGGTGCCCAGGGCCATAATTTGGGTCTGCTCGTCTTTTGTTAAAAACTCACCTCCAAACGGCCAGCCCGATCCTACAATAATATCACAGATCATTCCACGCTCATTAGCTGCTTTTAAAGCAAAATCAAGCAATTCAAGCCATTCATCGCTTAACCATTCGTGTTCCTTGTAATGTAGTGGATCGGCAGTTTCAGGGAACCTGATGGAGTTAATTTCTACACCGCCGATACCTAATCCTTTCAGCATATCCAGCTCACGCAAAAGCTCTTCCTTTACAATCCGGTTGCCATTCCACCACCAGCGCACAAAAGGCTTCGCTGTATTTACCGGATCTTTAAAAGCTTTATATAGGTTGCTCTCTGGCAAAGCCTTGTCATTGTTAAAATTATACCACGCCGTATTTTGGGTAACGCGAGCTAATGGCAATCCCGCAATTGTTACCGAACCTAATTTTAAAAATCGCCTTCTGTTTATGCTCATAATTAAGATTTTACAAGTATTTATAGTATCTAATTAGTTATTTTCAACCTGTATGGTTACCGGGCCCAGCAAACCCGAAGGCAGTAACGGATCATCCTGTTTAAACACGATATTAGTATTGGTCAATCGTTTTTCGACGGGCAAAGCGGCGTCGCCGATCAGGCGGTTTGGCCACAGGTTAATTACTTCTATCTTTAAGACGTTTTCGCCTGATTTTAAGGCAGATGAAACAGCTATGCGCCAGGGCGAAGTCCATACAATGCCCAAATGCTTGCCATTGAGGCTTACGTCGGCAATATTTTTTACTACACCCAGGTCTATATAAACCTCAGGTTGCTTAGTATCAGCTATAAAATCGAACTTTTTGGTATAAATAGCTCTCCCTGAGTAGTATCTGACGCGTTCGTCCGGGTGTTTGCTCCAATCTTGCAGGGTTTCAAATTCTATCGATTTGGGGCCGCCCCATTTGATATCAAATTCCACGTGCCATGCTCCGATAAGCTCTTTTACAGGCTTGAGTTCGGGGTAATTATTTTTCTTTTTTATTACTGATAATGAATTATTTACAGGAAATATTACAAACCAGGATTGAAAAGCCTCAAACTTTAAAGGAACCTGAATACGGCCATCTACCCGACTAAAATCAGTCTTATTATTGATCTTTCCGCTAACCGCGTCCCATATTTCGGGGGTACGGTTCTTTACCCGGAACGTGCAGGTTGACTGCACTGTTTTAGCATGTCGGTTGGTAACAAAATAGATCTCTGCTTCGGGTGTTGACCGATGGATAAAGTCAATCCAACCATCCCCGTCTGTAGTGTATTCAAAGTCGGGCAGAACCGAATTTCGTAGCAAAACTTGCCTGATATCATCACCAAAAACAATAAATCCTTCACCATAACCATTCATTTTAACACTTTTTCCGTCAATTTTACCCCAAATTTCATCCGCTTTGTTTTTTAGGGCTTCATCGCAGTGCGGATAGTTTTTAAGACCAGAATCCTGCAGAGGTTTTGGACCAATAACGGTAGCCCCCGCTTTTACCAGATCGGCAATCTTATTCAACACCGCCAGCGGCATCCGGTCATGATCGGGCAGTACGAGAACTTTATAGCTCATGCCGTCGGGCAAAACCAGTCTTCTGTTTTTAACAGAAAGACGGGTTAGCAAAACCTCTTCATTGCACACATCATAATCATATCCTTTACCCAAAGACGGATCTGTATGTTTTTGCGCTACAAGGTTGGGGGCAGTATCGCCATTGTAAAATAAAACATCGGCTACAAACATTCCCAATCGCAGCAAATACTGGCAACGGGCCACATAGTCAAAAAAAGCGCCTGATTTTTCCCACCAGGTTACATTGGGGTTAAAATGAGTGCCGGCGCCATATTCATAACCGGGCTTGCCATCTTTTGGCCGGGCGGCGGTTGAAGTATGTATAGCAATACGGTTCACGCCTTCGCAGTAAGCCCGGTCCAACGCTTGCTTGAGCGACCCAGGATAATCAAGCCAATGCCTCATGGTGGTAAATGCCTCTGCAGATACCGTTTGCTTTCCATAAATATGCGAAGCCGAAGCCACCATTTTTGTAACCTTATTTTGCCCCTTATCCAGTCGGGATACGCCATAGGGCTTATCATCGGTTAGCGTGCTTTGATCTTCGTGATTTGGCCCAAGCCAAAATTCGCCCATGGGGAAATCGCTGCGACCAAGGTTTTTGAGCCCATCCATACATATAGTGCCAGAGCGGCTTGGCCCGGCAGCTTCATTTTGCACTTTTATACCGGCATTATGGCACAAATCGGCAAAACGCTTATAATGCTCATCGGCCATACAATCAGCCAGGGTTTTGCGGTAATCGTTTAAAAAACGGTCGGATATTTCCGCGCTGCCAATAATATAGCCGGAGAGCACAGGCAGATAAGGTTTGGCATCATAACCGCGATAATGTTCAAATTGCTGCAGTATGTTGGCTGTCCAGTTCGGAAATCCGTCCTCAAAACTGTCATCGCAAAAATATTTAGGCTTGTTGCCAACTTTGGCTGCCTCTTCCAATAATACCTTACCTATGTTTTCAAATTGCAGCTCTACCCCCTTACGGTCAAACCAGTCGATCGACAGGCCATCGGCTTCGGGCTGGGCTATCATAAGCCTGGACCCTGTCATCCGGTGCCCGGTACGGATTATTTTCCAGTTACCGGCGGGCACATCCCAGTCCAGGTGCCCATCTTTATTAACCTTGTTTGTAAGATCAATAACCTGAGCGGGAGCAACCGGAGTATCTGAGGGTTTATTATGCCATTGGGTTAAAACCGGCCCCATAACAGCCGTTGCCAAAGTAAAGTTGCTGGCGTCTTTATGATTGGTTTTGGCCGCCAGCACTTTAGCGCGTTCACCGCTGATGCGGTTATTGCTGCTGCTGTTATCAGGTATGGCAACTATGGCTGTATCCTGATAATCAAGCTGCTCAAGCGGCAGATCTATATACTCCTTATACCCGGGCGGGTTAAACACATTATCATACCCTGCCCTGTTACCCGGCAACGGTAATTTGTCAGAGAACTTTCGCGGACCGGTAACCGCCAACTCGGCCTGCAGGTACCAGCGGCCGGAGTTTTCTGGTTTTATCCAGGGGCCGCCCATACACCAGCCCGAAGATAAATTGACGCCGACAGCTATATTTAACCGTTTAGCCTCTTTCATGGCATGGCGGTAAAGAGCTTTCCACTCGTCTGACAAAAACTTTACGCCCAGCGGAAACGGTACGCCACCTAAACCGCCGGCCGAGTTTACCAGCAATACCTCGCCCATGCCTTTAGCCCTGAATTCTTCCAGATCGCGCGTTATGCCTTCGCGGTCAACCAAACCGTTGAACCACCACCAGTAGCAGGAAGATCTTGCAGCATTGGGAGGATGAATAAAATTCCTTCGCAACTCATTTATACCGATCACATTAACGCCATTAATAACGGCGCCCATAGCGTTGGACTTAAAAAGAGCGGCGCCCGCTGCCGCTATGGAACTAACCTCTAAAAATTTTCTTCTGTTGATGTTCATAAGCTCTGGTAACAAAACCGGGCGATAAACTTTGCCCGGTTTTATGGTAGTAGTATTTTAAATATCCCATCACGGGAAAAAGAATTTACGGATATGGTATGGCAGGTTTAGCAACTTATCGCCGCTGCCGCCATAAACCGTGGTTGTAACGGCGCCATTATTATACATGTATAATGTTTGATTTGAAGGACGGTAAATGGCCGGATGCGTTTTTCCGTCGCCAAAATAGTCGCCCGGTGCAGGTATATCCCCGGCAACCGGTGTTAAAACCGTTACATTGTTAACGCCTGTATTCGCGCTGTCCAGATGCCATATGCCGGTAGCAGGATCAAAAATGGCTACATCTGTTTTGCCGTCGCCATTGTAATCGCCCGGTACGGGTATATATCCGGCGTCGCCATAATGCTTGTTGGTAATCTGGCCTCTTACGTTCCACATACCTGTCGAAATTTTATAGTATGCCGCATCTACCTTACCGTCGCCGTCATAATCACCGGGTACCGGTATAACGCCGGCTTCACCATAATCATAACCTGTTTGGCCTTTTATATACCAATGATATGGGCTTGATGGCCTGAACATGGCAATATCCGCTTTTCCGTCGCCGTTATAATCCGCGGGCACGGGTATATCACCGGTTTCACCATAAACCGCCGTGGTTTCTGTAGCCAGTTTAATATACCAGGTTAAGTTAGCCGGCCGCCATACCGCCAAATCTGTTTTGCCATCGCCGTCATAATCCCTGGAAACCGGCAAATCGCCCTGGGTAGCACTGCCATAAGTTACGTTTGCCATACCCTGAACCTTCCATACACCCAGATTAAAGAAAGACAGGTCCGATAATCCGTCACGGTCAAAATCACAGGAACGGGCAGCCGTTTCTTCATGAAACAAAGGCCTTGTAAACTGGCTGTCGCTGTCGGTTTCAAACTGCGAAATATACGGGGAGAAAGTTTTTACACTAATGAGATCTTTAGCGGGAGAAAATTTCATTAAACGCATATAACCATTACCACCCAGCGTCCTGAACTGGTAATCAGAAACAAAAGTCTTTATAGTTTTACCACCGTAGGTGTCCTGCCTGTAGCCTTCGCCGTTTACATGCCCGCCTAAAAACATAAATACATTAGGGCATGATTTTACCTTATTATAAATTTCCTGGGTTTGTGCCGAATAGGTTGACGGAGTTGCAGGGCTACCGGCATAGTGGGTAACAATAATGGCCTTGCGGTCGGCATAGGCACCTGTTAAAAGCCCTTTTGCCCAGTTATTCATGTTATCCCTTTCGGTTACCGATGCGGCATCGGTACGGTCATCATATTCAATATAAATGGCAATAAAATCTATTCCGCCAGCGCTGAACAGGTCATAATGACTGTCATTATTGTTGCCGTAGTGCCCGCCATAAAAAGACATTCCGCTAAAGCGCGGCGTAGCAAAACCAAAATATTGGTTATAATAAGTGGTGGTACTAAAACAGCTTCCGCGGTCATTAGTATTGGTTCCGCCGCCAACCGGGTCATGGTTGCCCTGGTCATGGTTACCTACGGCCATACCGTAAGGGATACCTGCGACATCAAGCTTGGCCATGGCAGTATCCGCGCGCCGCCATTGTACCGGGCTGCGGGTTGGGTCATCGCCATTTTCAGAAATATCGCCCAGGTGAATAACGTAAACAATATTGGAGTCTATCCGGTGATTTACTATCCAGTTGGTTTGGGCATAAAACATGCCGATAACGGAATTATATGTGGTACTTTGGCCGGTATAGGTTTGGGTATCAGGGATAACCACGATCATAAAATCAGGCCCTGACGCCGAATTAGTGGTTAGTTTTGACTGAACGGAAGCATTGGCTTCATTTGAGCCCTGCTGCACCAATGATGGCTTTTTACACCCCGCAAGAACAATATATGGGATTAAAACCAGTGCGAAAAACCTGTGCAGTGAGGTGTACCTCTTTACAAAAACCTTGTTATTCTTTTTCTTAATAACATTGGGGGAATGTTTCAGCTTTAAAATTGGCTTCATGATAATTGGTTTGTTGGTTTAGGTAGTTTATTGATCATTTATTGGGTTATGTTATTGTAGTGGAGTGTCATCTGCTTGTCGAAGGGCGCTTGCAGAGGCCTTTCCCCGCTATCCTTCGACAGGCTCAGGATGACAGCCTTTTTTTGTGTCATTGCGAGCGATCGCGCGGCAATCCCGGCATCACAGGGTAGCCCTGTATAGTTCGCGATTGCTTCGTACCTCGCAATGACGCGCGGGGAATGTTGTCATCCTGAGCGATAGCGAAGGATCTTCTTCGCCCTGCAAAACGCTGGCTACCCATAGGTGAACGGGCCTGTCACCCTCAGCCCGTCGATGGGCGCGCGCAGAGGCCTTTCCCCGCTATCCTTCGACAAGCTCAGGATGACAGTCCTTTTTTGTGTCATTGCGAGCGATAGCGCGGCAAGCGCGGCATCACAGGGTAGCCCTGTATAGTTCGCGATTGCTTCGTACCTCGCAATGACGCGCGGGGAATGTTGTCATCCTGAACGATAGCGAAGGATCTTCTTCGCCAGGCTTAACGCCGGCTACCATAGGCGGACGGCCTTTCACCCCGAGCCCGTCGAAGGGCGCGTGCAGAGGCCTTTCCCCCTATCCATCGACAAGCTCAGGATGACAGCCCCCGCTTTATGTCATTGCGTTTTTTTAAGCGGCTTCAAAGAACGGACAGTATTATTTGTGTTATTATTGAAAGGTTAAAACCGCTACGGCAAACGGCTTAAGCGTTATGGTGCTACTCTCCAGCTGCAATTGCGCAACCGGGTTTTCACCCGTGGTAACATCCACATAATCAACCCGGGCGTTCTTAGCATCGGCAGGTAACTCAAGCTGTACTTCTTTATTACGCCTGTTTATCAGCAGCAGCTTTTTACCTTTAGCGGTTATAAATGCCTGGCCGGTAACATCCTGGCTTGGGATGGCGGTAGTTTGCAGCTTATCGCCCGGACCAAAATTATCTTTGAGCAACTTCAGCACCCAGTAACGGGCATTGGGCTTGCTGTTTTTCCAGTTCATCATACTTACATCCGGAAATTGTGTAGGGTAACCTACCAGCTGCGACTCGCCGGCAACATCAATACCTATTTTGGTAAGTTCAAGGTAGATGTAGGCGTACATGGCGCCTGATAAATTCCAGTAGGCATCGGGGATAACACCCTTATAATCGTGGTCTTGTAATATATTACCAATTTCATTTATCTGTGTAAATACATGCGGGGCAAGTCGTTTGCGTATGTTTTCGATATACCTTACGCGGTCAAGAAAACCATTAGCCTGATCAAAAAACGAATACTGATAGCTATCAATGGTTTGATCATCAGAGGCAGGCCGCCCATAAAAATGATAGGAAATTCCTTCTAAAGGCACACCGGGCTTATGGTTTGCCGGGTTTAAGAAATACTCAAACCATTCGGGGTTGGTTTCATGAGCCACTGATATACCCACAAATTTTGTTTTTGGCGATACCTTTTTTAATTCGGTTACAACGGCATCATATATTTTGGTATACAGCTGCGGCGATATCCGGTGTTCCAGATCAGGCTCATTAAGCACTTCCCAATAAGGTATGTTATAGTAATGGCCCGACTTATGGAACTTACCCAACTCGTCGGTAAAGCCACCTTTGGTATACCAGCTTAAAAGCCTTGCAAAATAACCCGCCACCTCTTTCATCGAAGGGTCGCGAAGCTCCCTGCCCTGATTATACACCCAATTAACCTCGTCAGGATTGGCATCAACTACAACCGGTTTATCGGTTTTAAACATCCATACGGGTATGGTACTAAAGTTTATTACTACTGAATGCCCTTTTGTAGCCTCCATCAGATCCTGCATAACGGGATCTGCATAAGTAAAATCCCAGAATGTTTGCTCTTTTGTAGGTGCACTCAGCTCCACAACCGCGGCTTTGGGGTACGGGAACCACGGCACATAGCGCACATAATCGGCACCTAAATTTTTTAATGCATCAAAAGTACCTTTGTGAATAGGCGAATTTTTACGCAGCATTGGGTTGTATACTACCTGCAAGGTTGGCGTTGTTTTTGAAACCGAAACTGTTTTGTCCCAGTTTACAGTCACCGCTCTATTTTGTGCATAAAGCTTTGGTGCCGATAAACATACCATAGCACTCATAATCATGAGGCCAATGCTTAAATGAGTTTTATTTGCCATATCTGTTATTTACTTAGTTATAAAAAATGATTAAAAAATTCAGGCGCCGAATAAAATCAATGACTAAAAATAACCAGGGTTTTGTGTTAAATCAGGATTTAGCTCTCTTTCTGACTGTGGTATAGGGAATAATAACCTGTTGTTGTTAATGCCAAACGCGTTGCCAGGAAGGAATTTATATATTGTTTTTGCCTTAGCGCCGTAGGCGGTCATCACCGGTATTGCTGTGCCTGTGCGCACCAGGTCATGCCAGCGCTGGTTTTCAAACGCGAGCTCTACCCTTCTTTCGTGCATAATAACAGCCCGCAGGTTTGCCTGGTCTGTTGCTGTACTTGCAGGTAAGCCGGCACGTGCACGCACGGTATTTAAATTAGTTAATGCCTGCCCTGATTTTCCCTGCTCGTTCTGTGCTTCGGCCAACAGCAAAAGCGCTCCTGAATAGCGGTATACAGGCCAGTTATCATTTGTATTGTTGGCTGTTATGTGTGTATGAAGATACTTTTTAATATAAGGCACACCTACTTTACCATCTGCCGGCGTATAATTTACAATACTTTTATTGGCCGTAATGGTAAACAAATCGCTGGTATTATAAGTACCTTCGGCAATACCGATAGAAGCGTCAAGGCGTTTGTCGCCCGATTCATAAGAGTCTATCAGGTCCTGTGTAGGCGTATTCCATCCACCCGTGCCCGAATTATCCGTAGCAACTACAGTTGTGCCAAATGTGGTAATTATACCGGTATTTTTGGTTCTTGGTAAAAACTGATAGATAAAGTTACTTGGCTGGGTGCCTTTATCTGTACCCTGCAAAAACTGTATTTCAAAAATAGACTCTTTACTGTTTTTGTTTGTTGTAGAAAACGCGTCGGCATATTCGGCATTAAGTCCGTACCCCATTGCAGGTAATGTGCTGAGCAATGTTTCGGCTTCGGCATATTTCTTTTGGGTCATATACACATCGGCCAGTAACATGGTTGCCGATCCTTTGGTTGCCTGCCCGCTTTGCGGAAATTTTGCCGGCGGGGCCAGTTCTTTAATCGCATCATTAGCATCCGCGATGATCTGGGTGTAAACCTGGTCGACGGTTGAACGCGGCAGAAAAGCTTCCTGGGCGTTGGTTACTTCTTTTAAATATAAAGGAACAGCGCCAAAAAGACGTACCAGCTTAAAATAGTTCCAGGCCCTTAAAAACTTTGCCTGGCCATCAATATCATTTTTTACGTTGACATCAAGGTTTACCGCGGCCAGTCGCCCAATAACGATATTTGATCTGGAGATACCGTTATAGCAATGAAAGTACACCGCGTTGGTATAAGCGTTGGTTGGATCGTCGACCCAATCAGATATGGCCTCTCTTTGAACATAGGCAGTACCACGGTTACTTGGATAGGGTTGATAATGGGCATTATCAGACCTCATTTCGGAAGTAAAGTAGTCATTAACTGATAAATCCTGCAGCGGAGCGTAAGCAGCAGCGATAGCCTGCCTGAAGTCGCTCTCGGTTTTATAGAAAGTACCGGGTGAAACTGAGTCATTAGGGGACAGGTCAATAAAACTCTTTTTACAGGATGCTGCTGTAAATGCAAGTATGGTAATTAAGATATATATCTTTTTCATGTCTTGTTAAATATTGAAATGATCTTATTTAAATGTAGTTTGGATGCCAAATGAGAACGTTCTTGGCACAGGATAAGCGTTTTCGTCCACACCGATCCCCTGAGTGGCATCCAGGCCCGAAAAGCTGATCTCGGGGTTCATGCCGGTATATCCTGTTATAATGAAAGCTTGCTGAACAGATCCGTATACCCGTAAGTTTTTCAGCATGCCGCCGTTCTTTAATTTGAAATTATATCCCAGCGAAATATTTTTTGCGGTAAGATAAGATCCGCTTTCAAGCCATTGTGAGTTTACCTGTCGGCCCATAGCAGTAGTACCGGTTTTTGTTCTCGGGTAAATACCAGAACCAGGATCTTCGGGTGATCTCCAGTGGTCAAGCGCGGCGGCAAGCAACATTCTTGAACCATCCATATTGGTTTGATAAGCCCATTTGGCGGCATTTAAAATTTGCCCGCCAACAGCTCCGGCCATTGAAATGTTCAGGTCGAAGTTTTTATAAGTAAAGGTGTTTGTGATACCGAAATTAAAATCGGGGGTTGGGTCGCCAATGAATGTACGGTCGTTCACGTCATCAATCACTCCATCACCGTTAATGTCCTTCACCTTAATTGTACCAACATCAGAAGAGCTGCCGTACTTAGCTGAATTGGCCAGATCAGTAGCATCTTTGTATAATCCCTCATAAACAAAACCATAAAATTCTCCTAAATGGTGACCAACCTGGTTGCGGTAATAATCAGAAGAAACAGTATTGTTCCGGCGGATAAATCCCGGAGATACCAGCGATTTGATAATGTTTCTTTCAAATGAAACATTGAAACTGCTATTCCATTTTAGCTTACCTGTTAAGTTCACGGTATTTACACCTATTTCATGTCCCCAGAAAGCAAACTGCCCGATGTTAAAATTGATGCTCGAAAAACCCGACGCTCTTGGGATGGGCCGTGACTGGATCAAACCGTCTGACAGTTTGTGGTAATAATCATAGGTAATACTAATGCGGCTTTTGAGGATCGACAGGTCTAAACCAACATCAAACTGTTTGTTACGCTCCCAGGCCAGCTCAGGGTTTCCTAATGTACCAATGGTTTGCCCCGCAACAGAAACCCCGTTTAATACATAGTTGTATTTCCCCAGTGCAGACAAGGCGGTGTAATTTCCGATTGTGTTATTGCCGGTTATTCCATAGCTTGATCGTATTTTAAGGAAATCAATTATCTTGATGTTTTCCATAAATGTTTCATCACTCACTATCCAGCCTGCTGATACAGACGGAAAATATCCATACTTACGGTTGGTTCCAAACCTTGATGACCCGTCGCGGCGTACAGCGCCCTGTAACAGGTACTTACCTTTGTAGTTATAATTTAAACGACCAATGGCTGATAACAGGGAGTACTCTGTAATATTACTTGAGCCCGCGGTTATAGATGTAGCAGCACTTAAGTAAGGTATATCATCATTTGGATATCCTGTGCCTGATACTGAATTGCTTACCTGGCTAAATTTTTGCGCCGAATAACCTACTAAAGCCTCTATATTATGGTCATTGGCAATTGTTTTATTGTACTGAACGTTTGTTTCAGCGGTCCAGGAGTAATTGTCAACCGAACTGCTTAAACCCGTAGCTATGGAGTTGGCTGTGATGCTGGCAGGAGTAAACTGGTTACGTGTTTCTGCGCCTTTGTCTGCACCTGCGTTTACCTTTATGCTCAGCCCTGGCAAAAACTCATAATTTAAATAAGCATTACCCAATATGCGCGTGGTAATATAATCGTCTTTATTCAGCATGAACTGGGCAAGCGGGTTGATGTAGGAAACCATACCCGGCGAGTTCACATTTTTGGTGTAAGTGCCATCCGGATTATATGGGGATATCAATGGACTTGATTCAAAAACCCTTTCAAACAAGCCGCCAACGCCATCCGTATTCAGCCTGTTATTATGATCTAAGCGATAACTTGGCGCAAGGTTAAACCCTATTTTTAATTTGTTATTGCTTAAAGTTAAGTCCTGATTTATGCGCAGGGAAAAAAGCCTGGTACCGGTATTTATAATTACACCCTGTTGCGACTGGTAACCCGCCATTACTGTTGATGTAGATTTTTCACGTGCAGTTTGCACAGTAAGATCATAACTTTGTATTGGAGCTGTGCGGGTAAGCAGTTTAAACCAGTCGGTTCCTTCGCCATACTGGCTTGGGTCTGCATAAGCAGGATCAAGCTTGGGATTTGTTCCCGGCTCATATTTTACCTGATCCTGATACCTTTCATTCATAAAGGTGGCAAACTGATTGGCGTTCATCATATCGGGCACCCTATTCATTGGGATCTTTTGCACACCATAATTGCTACTGAATTGTATTTTTGAATCACCTGCCTTAGCATGCTTGGTGGTTATCAGGATAACACCATTTGCTGCACGCGAACCATATAAAGCGGTAGATGACGCGTCTTTTAATATCGTAAATGTTTCAATCTCATCGGGATTAATATTGTTGATGCTACCGGTAACAGGCAAACCGTCGATAACAAACAGGGGCTGATAATCTAAAGTAAGCGATGCCGCGCCACGGATACGGAACGCCATGCCGCGCCCGGGCTGACCACTGGTTTGTGAAATATCAACACCGGCAACTTTTCCCTGCAATTGCTGTGCAAATTGCCCTACCGGCATATCCTGCAGCGGAGTCGCGCTGATCTGCGCTATAGACCCGGTAACCTCCCTGCTGCGTTGCTTACCGTAACTTACAGTAACCTCGTCAAGGCCCCTGGCGGCCATTTTCAGTTTGATGTTAATTTCCCCACGGTTGCCAACCACCGTTTCTACTGTTTCAAAACCGATCATCTTGAAAACCAGAACCGAGGATGGTGTTGCATTAATCGAATACTCGCCGCTGTTATTTGTTGAAACACCATTTTGCGTGCCTTTAACTAATACAGCCACTCCCGGAAGCGGTTCATCCCTTTCATCAGTCACCTTTCCCCTAATCCTGCCCGCCTGCTGGCCAAATGCCATGTTGCCGAAAAGCAAGGCAAACAGGAATAAATAAAAATGCTTTTTTTTAATAATAGCATAGTAGAGTTTTTTTTGCATAATGGTTTAATTTTTTAATAAATGAATTCTAAAGCCCATTAAATGGGTCAGGAACTGATTAACAGGAAATAAATTATTAATGGTTAATTGGTTAGCTTCACTAATTCTATTCAAATAAATAAAAATAAAATAAATAAAACAAAATAAAACTTCAAAAAACATAAATTTTAATAATTTTAAATACTTTTAATCGATTTGTTAAATCAAATGCAATAATAAAGCTACCATGTTAAGATAAACTTACTTTAATGTTATTATAAAAAGAAAGGAGTTGAAACAATTTTAAATAGTATTAAACCCAAAGAATGTTATTAATGCACAAAAACTCCAAGTTTTTAACATACCTGCACCATATCTATATTAAGCAATTGCCCCAGTTTATGCAGCTTTGAACTGATATGCCCCACACCTACCGCGCAGTGATGCGCCGGCCCATAGCTATTCCAGTTATTCACAAAATTGCGCGCTCCAATACTGAATTGATACCGGCTGTTGGTATTGCCTATCTCCAGCACCGGGCCAGCTACAGACATTCCCTCGGCTACCAGCAGCATTAGTTTACCTCCTTGTTCTACAACCGACAATAAGGTTACCGGGCCGTGTTTTACCGACATCTCTACGGATAATCCCCTACCCACCTTACCGTGATATACTTTTAACGGGCGCACCTTGGTCTTCCCTTCGGCTATTTTAATATGCCCGGGGCCGTCATGCCCCATTAGCACCACGTCATCCTTAAAATCCATCGCATAATATTCGGTGAATGAGCCGCCCGCCCCAAAGCTGTCCATGATTTTCATCGCCTGGGCGTTTTTTATCTCATATTCTCCCGCCACAGGTATGTTTCTGGCAGTCAGCAGCGAGTTCCCTAAAATGATCGAGCTGATCGTATCTTCATTATCCGCATTACCCGTGCCTTTATAGTAATAGGCCATAGAGCCAAGCTTATGTCGGTCAACCAATTCATCCAGCGCTATCGAGGTTCTGGCCGCTCTTTCTAATTCTTCTATCGGGCAGTCGTCCTGCACTTCAAACTGTGCCCGGAAAAGCGCTACCCTTTCAGCTATGTGTTCTGCAGTGACTAATTTTCTGAGCCCGGCCAGTTCATCCACTTCCAGCAATTCTATGTGGCCGCCAAAACTGGCATATTGCAAGGTTAGGTCACTGTATATATCCAGCATACCGCTGTAGTAATGCCCCATACAGCCCAACCTATTGTAGGCCATGGCATGAGCCACTTTAGCCGCTTCTACCCATTCCGTCACTTCATCCCAGCATTCGGGGTCGTTATGCAGCATACCGGTGATCTGGTGAAACCTGATTCCGGTCCGTTTAAATACATTGGCAATTTCGGGCACGGGGCAGGCCGAACAATACGCCAGCCATTCGCCCGTCATTGCGGTACGATCTTCCATCCGGTTAAAAACCTCATAATCAATAGCCGCCTCCGGCGCAAGATTCAGGATGATGACCGGCACCTTGGCTCTTTGCACTACAGGCAGCACCGTAGATGATAGTGCATAAGTGGTTACATACAAAAAGATAAGGTCAACATCCTCCCGCCTAAACTTACTCCCGGCCTCAAAGGCTTTTTCGGCCGTATCGATCAGGCCCAGGTTTACAACCTCCGGATGGATCGCTTTAAGCTTTCCTTCTACTACTCCCATATACCTTTTCAGTCTCGTTTGCAATCCTGCAAACTGACCCCAATAAGCATCCAGCCCAATACCGAATAGGCCTATTCTTAATGTATTTGATTCCATGATTTTCTGTTGATTTTAGATTTATTATTTTGGTTTAATTGATCTTGATGAATGGAAATGAAACTCACCAAGGCCCAAATTAAACAAAATGAAATTATTTAAAATAAAAAAAAAGAATATTTAATCAGATTGCGGTATTTAATGCACGTCCGGCAGCGGCATATACTTTATTTCGGAGTAAAATGGAAGGGATCTAAAGCAGGCGCTTTTATACCTAAGTTGTTAGCTATTGACCAACACTTCTCATAAATTTTATTTTGGACGGTGAAAAACCGATACCCGATTTAAGGCTTGAGAGCAATATGTCGCACAATTTCAAGCTTTAATGACCGGACGCCGTCCAGCACTATCTCAGCCACTTTACGGGCGCCCAATTCATTAAAGTGAGTATCGTCTGCCCGGCCCTCCGGATAGTTGATGCTTTCTCCCGGGGCCAGGTAATTAAATAGTTTTTTTGATTCCTCGGGCCCGAGCTTTTGTAATAAAGCCTGACTCTCCTTATCCAGATCTATAAGCGGAACTTTTTGTTCCGAGGCAACTTTACGTACGATCGCCGAATAAACATCATGTGTTCCCACTACCACGCCTGTTGTATCGAACTTTCTTCGAGCAACCGGGGTAAGTAATACAGGCTTTGCTTTTTTCTCCCGGGTTTCACGGATGAATTTTTCTAAATTATCCTTGTATCCCTGTTCATTAATATAACTCTTTTTGGTGGGCACTTCATCATTGTGGCCAAATTGTATAAATACGTAGTCGCCTTCGTGCAAACTACCAACAATGGAATCCCACAAACCTTCATTAATGAAAGTTTTTGTACTCCGGCCATTCTGCGCACGGTCGTCAACAGTTATCGTATTATCAAAAAATGTAGCGAAAGGCATCCCCCAGCCTGTTTCGGGAAAAGCCTTAGGCTTTTTGATCGCCATGGTTGAATCGCCTGCCAGATAAATGGTGCAATGGCCCGGAATAAGTAAAAAGGACATCAGAAACACCGCGTTTACTAAAACACAGGCAAATAATAAGCTCTTAAATTTAATACGATTACTACAACGGGTCATAATTTGAATTTCATGATCAACGGCTATGTTTTCACTTACGGTGTTTTAACAGCAGCGCTCACAAATTTAAAGCGGACAGTGATTAAACCATCCCTCTTTTGGTAACATTTTAATTATATCCCGGATTTTTGCTTAAACATATCCTTATTGGTCACCGCATCAATTTGTCCCTGTGGTATTAATCTTACCATCTGGCCCACCCTTTTCCACCAGCTTCATCAATCACAAAATACTTTCTTAAAAAATCTGAGGGGGCTTATTAATAAAAGACCATGCCGTAGTTGCTTCATACCTACAATGCGCGTGGGCCTGATTTTTAATCACTTATACAGCATATTGCCTCCCAGAACTCCATATTAAAAATTGAATAATAAAAATCGTGAATAAAATTTGCAAATAAAATTTACAACTCACATATTTGTATATATGTATGACATAAATACATTTTAAACCAATTATTAATTTCTGTTTATTGAATGCTTAGTGAATAAACCTGGCGCCGCCCCCTCGAATCGCCCTATAACCTTAAACCAATAAAAATCAAAATTATGAAAACCCTCCTTTGTTATAGTCCGTAACACTCCATTTAGTGTTAATTTGTCTACATGTACTACATATTCCTGCGTTAAACTACAACTACCCCAACCTTTATGAAACCAACAAACCTTAAGTCATATGAGAAATCTTTTCATTTTATTGATGCTATGTGCTTTTGCCATAAATGCAGATGGCGCCTTATCTAAAAGGATACCTAAACCCATTCCTGGTTACTTTGATATTTCAGTTAGCGGCGTTGTTACCGGTCAGGACGGCTTGCCTTTGCCCGGGATTATGGTTAAAATAAAAGGTACAAACATTGCAACCGCTACCAATCAAAACGGCGCGTTCAGGTTAACACTAAAATCATTGGATGGTATCCTGGTTTTTTCGGCCATGGGGTATGTCAGTAAGGAAGTAACTATTAACAACTCCTTAAAATATGATGTAGTACTAATTGCTGACAGTAAATCATTGAATGAGGTTGTCATCATTGGATATGGCACACAACAAAAACTGACGGTGAGTAATTCCATCTCTTCCATGACTTCAGCACAGATCGAGAAGCAAGTTACGGGTAATATATTAACTGCTATGGAAGGCCAAATGCCCGGTGTAGAAGTTAGACAAGGTTCGGGAAGGCCCGGAGAAAACCCAACGGTTAGAATCAGGGGCACCGGCTCCATCAACGCCAGTAACGCCCCTTTATATGTGGTTGATGGTTTGCCTCTGGAAGATGCAAGTGATATCAATTCAATAAATCCAAATGATATAGCCACCATTGATGTTTTAAAGGATGCCGCGTCGGCCGCTATTTATGGTTCCCGGGGCGGAAACGGCGTAATCATCATTACTACAAAAATGGGGTCTGCAAGGCGTACCAAATTTGATTTTTCTTTTTATACAGGCGCAAGTGAAGTTTCAAAAAAAATGCAGGTATTAAACAGAGACCAATATATTCAGTATCAAAAGGAAGGGTTTCAATATACATGGGTACAAAGCGGCGGAGATCCATCAATACCCAACGCCCAGCGGCCAAATGGCTACCGGTATTTGCCAATGTATGATAATCCTGATACAATAGCCAACACCAACTGGCAGGACGAAATTTTCAGAACTGCAATTGTTTCAAATTATCAGGTTGGGTTGCAGGGCGGAAGTGATAAATTTAACTACTATGTATCTGGTAATTACCTTAACCAGGAAGGTATTGTTAAAGCTACCAATTTATCGCGTTACTCATTTAGGGCCAATGTAAACGCCACTTTAAATAAATATCTGAAAATGGGATTTAATATTACACCTACCTATGGCGTTGAAAATTTGCGACCTACTGACGGGCATTTTAATGGTGCATTTAACGATGGTGCAACCTTAATATCTGCCTTAATGATGCCGCCTACTATTCCCGCCAGGTTTCCCGACGGTACCTATGGGCAAACCCTGGGCAGTAAAATATTCACCGGAAATGTTGCAATTACTTCGCCATTGCAAAAACTGGAAGATCCTAATTATATAAATAGAAGCAATACTTACCGGTTACAGGGAATGACTTATATTGAGGTTAATCCGATAAAAGAATTAGTTTATAGGATGGATTTTGGCGGGGATTACAAAAATGCTTCGTCACTTTTTTACCGGCCATCAACCGTAAGTACTGCTTCTGCAGGGGTAAATATCCCAGGCGTTCAAAGCAACGTTGCCAATATTGCAAGTAATAGTAGTCAAATAACCGCAAGCAATTATACCTGGAACAACCAGGTTACCTACAATAAAACCTTTGCCAAAGTGCACCGTTTAAATGCAACAGCGGTATTTTCTATACAAAAAAGCAATTCAGACTTAACAACGCTTACCGGACAAAGCGGATCGTTTGCCAATGACCTCATTCAAAATGTTCAGGGTGCCAGTATAATTAATGGCACGTCAAGCAGTCAGGCCTGGAGTTTAATGAGCTATTTGGGCAGGGCTACCTATGATTACAAAAGTAAATATTTATTAACTGCCTCTGTAAGAAGGGATGGAACCAGCCGTTTTGCCCCGGATCATCAATGGGGAACATTCCCATCAGTTTCAGCGGGATGGCGTATTTCGGAGGAAGACTTTTTTAAACAAATAACCGCAATAAGCGAATTGAAGGTAAGAGCGAGTTATGGCGTTACCGGCAACTTTTCAATCGGGAACTATGCCTGGCGCAGCACGTTGATCAGCTCCAATTATAATTTTGGTTCAGGTGACGGAAAATTGGTTAACGGTTACGCCCCAAATAACTTTAAAAGCCCTAATCTGACGTGGGAAACAAATAAACAATTGGGCGGCGGTTTTGATATCGGGTTATTGCGTAACCGTATCTATTTAGCTGCAGATATTTATCGCAGGGTTACATCTAATTTATTGTACAACAGGCCTATACCTGGAAATTCCGGATTTAATCAATATTTGGGCAATATTGGCAGTGTGGAAAATAAGGGCATCGAATTGGATCTGAGAACGACTAATATCGTCAGTCGAAAATTTACCTGGAATAGTAGTATCAATTTTTCCCTGAACAGAAATAAAGTTATAAAGCTGGGCGAGAATAACGAACCTATTTTAGCGACTACCGAAAATACGGTTACTCAACTCATTCAGGTAGGTCAGCCTTTTGCTGTATTTTATGGTTACCCTACGGCGGGCATATTTAAAGACCAGGCAGACGTAGCTGCCAACCCACAGATGAAATTTTCAGCTGCTTCGGGTCCCGGCGATACAAAGTTTGTAGACACTAACAAAGATGGTGTTATTTCAGAAGCCGACCGGACAATTCTGGGTAATCCTACACCCAATTTCTCTTATGGAGTTACAAACAGCTTTTTCTATCAAAATTTTGATTTGAGCATACAAATCCAGGGCGTGCAGGGCGGGGATATTTATTATTTGGGATCTCGTTTTGTTGGGGCAAACCAGCTTACATTCAATCAGCTTGCCGTATCAGTTTTAAACAGGTGGAAATCTGAATCAGAGCCCGGAAATGGCAACTATCCCAGAATTGGTTCTGTAGGCCTGGCCCCCTCCAATGTTCAGCGTTATCTGTATGACGGAAGTTACCTGAGGATCCGCAACGTTTCATTAGGTTATACCCTGCCGCCGGGCAAGCTTAAAAAAATTGGCGTTAGCGCGCTAAGGCTTTATGTAACAGGCCAAAACCTATACACTTTTACCAAATATATAGGGTATAACCCCGAGGTTAACCAATACGGAGAGGCTGTAAGCAGTATAGGGCTCGATTATGGATCTTACCCGCTAAGCCGCTCTGTTGTATTCGGAATAAATCTCTCATTTTAAAATCAATGATCATGAAAAAGAAATTTATAGTAGTTATATGCGTGCTGTTGTTTACTCAATGCAAAAAGGACTTTTTAGATATGCAACCAATTACAGTTGGAACAACAGATGAATTTTACAATACACAGCAAGACATGATCAATGCCGATAACGCGATGTATTCTGTATTGCAAACAACAAACGCATCAGATTATATGGTTGGCGATATCCCTACAGACGACTCGACACCGGGTGCGGGAACTTGCGCGACGGGGATCTGCGACTTTGATTTTTTCGACCTGGAGCCGTCTGTAACTGTTTCGTCAGGCGTTCTTAATACCCGCTGGACATCCTTATATAAAGGTGTCAGCCGGGCAAACATCGTTTTGAATAGAATAGATGGAGTAAAATTCAGCGATCCGGCTTTAAAAAACAGGATAATCGGGGAAGCGAAATTTTTAAGGGCTTACTTTTATTTTTCGCTCGTGAGAACTTTTGGCAGTGTACCATTAATTCAAAAAGAACTGAGCTCACCCGAAGAAACTTATATCTATAAACGAGAGGAGCTGGCAAATATTTATAAATTGATTCAACAGGATTTCGCCGATGCCTATGCCCTGTTGCCGTCTTCCTATACAACTCTCGATATTGGCAGGGCCACAAAATGGGCAGCAGAAGGTCTGTTAAGCCGGGTATTGCTGTTTCAGGGCAAATTTGCTGATGCCCTGCCCCTTTTAAAAGATATTATTGACAACACAGCCGGTATATATGGCTTTTTGCCCAATTATGCGGATGTATTCAGATATGATAATGGCAACAATAAAGAGATCATTTTTTCCATTCAATATGCCCGTGGTTTCCTGCCAAGTCAGGGCAGGGCTCCACATGCCAACTTTATACCCCTGGGGACACAATTGCAGCCAATTGGCGGGCAAGGGTACAATTTGCCTACCCAGGATATTGATCTGGCATTTGAACCAAATGATGCGCGCAAAAGCGCCACCGAATCTCAAACCATTACAAAAAGCAATGTGACATCGTCATTTCCACATGTCAGAAAATACCTTGACCCCGCTGAGACGCAGGCTAATGATACCAGTGTTGATTTCCCGGTATTACGGTATGCTGATATATTGCTTATGTATGCAGAATGTTTAAACGAAACGGGTAACCCCGCAAGCGGCGTTGTTTATTTAAATATGGTTAGAACTACGCCAAGAACCAATTTACCCGCTAAACCGTTAACCATTAACCAGTCAGACCTAAGAACAGCGATCGCAAACGAAAGAAGAATTGAATTTGCATTTGAGGGCCTGCGCTTTTTTGACCTTGTAAGAACCAATAGCCTTGAAACCGTAATGAATGCCTACTTCACTAAATATAATATCACAAACAATGGCGTACCTGTGCATATAGATGCTCACAACAGGATATTTCCAATTCCGCAGCAACAAATTGATACCAACCCTCAAAACATACAACAAAACCCAGGGTATTAATTGTTTGCAACGAAAACGTGTTCATTTGAATCACCAAAAGCTATGAAAAAGATCAAATTTTACATTGGCGCTTTCTTCCTGTTATGCTGCATCGTAAAAGGCTATGCCCAAACGGAAACAGATGATAACAGATTTTCCGGCAATAAGAATAACCCCGAACGGCAGGCATGGCTCAGGGACCGGGGTTTCGGTATGTTTATTCATTTAAATATCGATGTCCAATTAGGAATAACGATCAGTCACTCGCTTGTAGGAGCTTCTGAAGCATATTGTAAAAAGTACTATGAAACTTTACCTCAAACCTTTGATCCTTATAAATTTAACGCTTACGAAATTGCAAAACTGGCCAAGTTAGCCGGAATGAAATATATTGTTTTTACAGCAAAGCATCATTCCGGATTTTGTTTTTGGGACACCAGAACAACCGATTTGAATATTATGCATACACCATATAAAAAAGACCTGTTGAAAGAATATGTCGAAGGTGTTCGTAAAGCAGGTTTGGCCGTTGGCTTATACTATTCTCCGGAAGACTTTAAATTTTTATATGATCATAAAATCCCGATCAAAAGAGGCGATATTAAGTTGAAGGATAACGAGCACAAGGCTTATGATGATCTGGTAAAACAGCAAACAACAGAGCTTTTTACCAATTACGGCCAAATAGATGTTTTATTTATAGACGGAGAGCCTAAAGACCCCTGCAAAAAAGTGGCCTGGTCGCTTCAGCCCAATGTGGTCATAACACGTGGGGCAATTAACACCCCCGAACAAACCTTACCGGGCGCTGCACAGGACCAATTTTGGGAGTCATGTATCACAATGGGCACGCAATGGAATTACAAGCCAACCAATGATCATATAAAAACAGGCGGAAGGTTAATTGAGTTGCTTATTGAAGCACGGGCAAAGGGAGGGAATTTTCTTTTAAATGTTGGCCCCCATCCAGACGGCTATATTCCATATGAACAAGAGGTTAATTTAAGAGAAATGGCCGCCTGGAACTTTATAAATGAGGAGGCCATACAAGGTGTGAGACCATGGATAATTGTACACGAGCATAACATTTGGTTTACGGCATCAAAAGATAAAAAGACAGTTTACGCCATAATTACCAGGCAACCGGACTGGCCGTTAGGCCAGCGGAAGGAGATCATACTTAAATCTGTAAAGTCTACACCATCTACCAAAATTTCCGTATTGGGCCAAAACAGTGAAGTTGTTGAGTATCAAAACGCAAAAGATGCCTCTTCTCGTTTTGAACAAAAGAATGACGGGCTGCATATTTCTGTGGTCAGAGCTCAAAGGGTATACGACAACAATAAATGGCCAAATCCCGTAACAATAAAACTTGAAAATATTGAACCCGCGCTTGACCCGCCTGTTATTATCACGGGTAACGCCATTACGCAGAACGGTGAAGCCGTATTAAAAGGAAGTTTGGTAAAAAAGGGGGACGCACCTATCGTTCGTGTCGGGTTTGAATATCGTCCTTATGCCGGATTTGCTGAAAACCTGAATAGTACCGCATGGAACACCACGAAGTATGCAGAAAGAAACAGCGAGGGCGACTACACAATTTCATTAAAAGGTTTAAAGAAAAATACACCATATGAATATCGGGCAGTTGTGGTTCATCCTCAAATAACGATACAGGCAGATATAAAAACATTTACAGTAAAATAATTAACCTCATGAATTACCTGTTAAAAAGCAATTTAAAAAAGCTGTTAAAAAAAGGCTCATTTGTTTTTACACTTCTGGTTATTAACAACATAGCCCCTACCCTTGGCCAAACTACGGCGTATAGCTCAGGTGAACTTGCATATCGCATGGATATGGCTTACCGAAGGTTAACGGACAGTGTTTATAACCCGGCATTTACCGAAAAGTTTATTTTAGCCGACGTTAACATCGATCCGGATAATGCCAGGAGATTTTACAATTTCAGCGGAGATCTTTCCGGGCGATATATCGAAGTGATGTCGTTGATGGACGCAAGTGACGCCAAAGTAAATCTTCATCAATTAGTAAAAAATGCCATTAAATGTCAAAAGGCCGATGGCAGGTTTGGCAGTGCGCAACTTGTGTTTTCAAAAGAAGAGATAGGGAAACAACACATGGCTTTACTATGGGGGAACGGCCGCTTGCTTGTAGGATTATTAGCGTATTATAACCGCTATCATGATAAGGAGGTTTTAGCATCGGCAGTAAAATTGGGCGATTTTTTTATAAAAGCTTACAGTGTATGTGGTACTCCTGAAATTGTTAAAAGACTTGACGGCTTTGGCGCCAACGGAATTATTTGTGTAACTCAATTTGTTGAGGGCCTGGTAACCTTATCTCAGTTAACCGGAGATCATAAATATGCCAAACAAGCGGCAATTACTTATAAACTGCTTCCTGATCGAGGCAAGCAGCATAGCCATGGCTATTTAACCACATTAAGAGGTGTGTTAATGTTATATGATTTTGATAAAAATGCTGCCGACCTGGCTTATGTAAAGAATGCTTACGACAATCTTATACTATCTGGCGATTATACCAAATTTGGCAGCGTAAGGGAATATTTTGGCAAAGATGCCATTGAACGCGACGAAGGTTGTTCTACCGCTGACTTTGTCCGCTTGTCATTTGATCTTTATAAGACGACCGGAGACTCACGATACCTGGAAAAAGGTGAACTCGCATTGTTTAATGCCCTGTTTTTCAATCAATATTATACAGGGGATTTTGGGCATCATATTATTACCAGTGATGGTTCTGACCCTCATTACCTGCATGCGGCCTGGTGGTGTTGCACCATGCATGGTTTAAGGGCATTGTATGATGTTCGGGGAAATTATATTATCAATACCCGGTCACCGCAATTTAAAGTGGATCTGTATATAGACCATGCTTATAAAACCAGGGATTTAGATATTTCCATAAAAAGGTTCAAAAACATTGGCGACACCTTATTTTATCACTTTAAAATACAGCATATTAACAAACAGTTGTTATTTAGAATGCCTGCCTGGGCGTCAAACGTAGTATGCTATATTAATAACAAAAAAGAAACCCACAGCATTGTAAACGGATATATTTCATTTCAAAAGGAGATCAAGGCAAAAGATGAGATCAGCATCGGCTTTTTATTAAAAAAAACAATAACGGTTGCTTCCGGAGAGCATATACCGCTTGCCGAAATTAAGGGTACTGTAAAAGGTGTTTTACAGTATGGGCCCTATATTTTAGGTGTAGACGATAAGGCTGATCCGGATTTTACCGCAGAACCAAACAACAACATTTTATACCTTAAATCGGTAACGCCAATTAAAAACGATATGCATCATAATTTTGAAAACATATCATTTCTTACCGATACCTATCTTAACATCAATTACCAGCATGGCGGCTATCCGTCATTATCTCAAACCGTTTTACGGCCAATTTCTGAAATGACCTTTGATCGTCACGGGTATTTGCTTTTAAACATTTCCTATTCTTCAGATAAAAATGGAACTGATATTCAGCGCAAAGAATCTATGCAAAATCCCTGGAGACAAAAACTAAAATCACAATAACGATGATCAACCTGTCCCTTAAATGATGAGTGACATTTTTCAGCGCTCAAATGCCACAACAGGCTAAGAACATTTGATAAAATATAATGAAGAAGCTTAAATGAAGAAATACTTCTTAAAATTATCCATCGGACTAATCATGGCCCATTTTACTGCAAATGTGTTCGGTCAATCTTTTTTTAAGTGGGAGAAATTGCCCTCCATACCTGATTCAGTTGGTTTTGCAGGATCTTTCGCCGGAATATCCAATGGCGCTTTATTGGTAGCAGGAGGATCAAACTTTCCAGATGGAGGCAAACCCTGGACAGGAGCGTCCAAAGTTTACAGCGACAGGATATTTGTTTTAGATAAACCCGACGGCAAATGGAAAGAAGCCGGCAAATTGCCAAGGCCGTTAGGGTATGGTGTATCGGTTTCATGGAACGGGAATTTGATTTGTTTGGGCGGCAGTAATAGCCAGGGCAGTTACGCTGATGTATTTATAATAAAGTATATAAACGGTCAAATTCAATTTGATAAACTACCGCCAATGCCGGGTACGCTCGTCAACGCCTCCGGAACTCTTATTGGAGATGTTATATACATAGCCGGAGGGATTAAAGGTCCGGATTCAAAAACCACGGAAAATATTTTTTGGTCTTTTGATCTCTCATCAAACCCAGCAACAAATAAATGGAAAACGCTTCCTGCATGGCCGGGGCCGTCAAGGATGTTGAGCGTTGCTGGGACGCAGGAGGGCAATTTTTATCTTTTTAGCGGAGTAGAGTTAATTGATGGCAAAAGGAAATATTTGTCAGACGCGTATTGTTATTCGGCTATTAAAGGGTGGAAAAAGATTGCCCCGCTGCCTGAACCTGTTGCTGCGGCACCTTCACCGGCTACATCGTCCGGTCAAATGCATTTACTGGTTTTTGGTGGTGATGATGGTATCCTGGCCCCTAAAATGGCCGAATTAAAAGACAAACACCCCGGTTTCTCCGTTAAAATATGGGATTATAATGTAGTTACAGATACATGGTCGGCACTTGGCAAAATACCCTCGTTTCCTAAGGGGAATGGTCATACTAACCTTTGGTCGCCGGTAACAACTGCAGCGGTTGCCTGGAAGGGAAGTACGGTATTTCCCGGTGGGGAGGTTCGTCCGGCAACGCGTACTTCTAATGTATTGATGGTGTCTCCCGCACAGCCCCCCGGCGCGTTTCAGTTGTTAGACTGGACGATAGTTGGGATCTATTTTTTATTAGTAATAGGAATAAGTGTTGTAGTATCCCGAAACATGAAGAATACCACAAGTGAGTTTTTCCTTGGAGGGAAAAAGATTCCCTGGTGGGCAGCGGGCCTGAGTATCTTTGGCTCAAAATTGAGTGCTTTAACCTTTATCGCTATTCCCGCCAAGGCTTATGCTACCGATTGGGTTTATCTGTTGAGTAACTTAATGATCGTGGTTGTAGCACCTGTTATCATTTATTTTTATTTACCTCACTTCAGAAAACTAAAAATAACCAGTGTATATGAATATCTTGCTATCCGGTTTAATGCAAAAGCCCGATTCCTGGGAAGCTTAAATTTCGTCATCTTCCAGATCAGCCGTCTTGGTATTGTTATATATTTACCGGCACTGGTATTAAGTACTGTTACCGGCGTTGATATATGGTTATGTATTATCGGGACAAGTATAATCACCACGGCGTATAGCATATCCGGAGGCATTGAAGCGGTCATCTGGACCGAGGTTATGCAGGTTGGTGTATTATTAGGTGGGGCCATATTAACCCTGGGCTTTATAGCACATTCCATTGATGGCGGATTTGGGCAAATTGTTAAAGAGGCCTTAAATCATGACAAGCTTCGGGTAGCCATACTGGGCTGGAGACGGCTTGAACCGGTTTTATGGGTGGTTTTTATCGGGGGATTTCTTACCCAGTTGGTCACTTATTCTTCCGATCAGGTAGTAGTGCAGCGATATTTGACAACCGCAACCGAAAAGGAGGCCAAACGGTCAATTTATACAAACGCGGTATTGGTTATTCCTGCATCTTTGATCTTTTTTAGCGTTGGCACCGCGCTTTGGGTTTATTACCGGCATAACCCATCTATGCTAAACCCCCATGGCCGAACTGATGATGTATTTCCCTGGTTTATTTCTCATCAACTTCCTGCCGGTTTATCAGGGCTGGTAATTGCGGGGTTATTTGCAGCCACTATGTCAACCATCGGCTCAAGTATGAATTCCATCGCTACGGTAATTACTACAGATTTTTATAAACCTTTTAAACCAAACAGTACTGATAAAGAATGTTTCGCGTTTGCCCGATGGGTTACGTTAGTGTTAGGCTTATTAGGCTGCATGATCGCCATTTACCTGGTCACCCGGCAGGATTCTTCCATTTTTGATCAATACCTTAAAATAATCGGCTTGTTCGGCGGCTGTTTAGCAGGCATGTTTGTTGCAGGGATATTTTTTCCTAAAATCAATGGCAACGGAATACTAATGGGTTTTGCAGTTAGTGCTATCTCGCTTTATTTGATACAGATGGCGAATGTTGTGAACTTTTTTTTATACCCGGTTATAGCAATATTGATATGCGTACCGGCCGGATATTTCTTTAGCATTTTGTTTCCGGCAAGGGCTTCAAAAACACCTATGATTGAATAAAACTCGCAGGAGAAAATTTCAAAGCAGGCAAGATAAGTTACGAAAAACAAAAAAACGACAATAATACCGCGCGGGTTGTTAAACAAAACAAAAAAGTAAAACCGGCCGATATAACGTCAAAATATCAAACGCTTACACTAATGAAAAAAACATTATCGATAGTTGTATTTATACAGGCTTGCATATGGCTTAGTCCGGGCTTTGCGCAATCAAAAATTAAAATAGCCTGTATTGGCAATAGCATCACTTATGGCCGTGGTGTTGCAAACCGTGAAACGGACGCTTACCCCGCGCAACTACAGGCTTTATTGGGTAACAACTACACTGTGATGAACTATGGCGTGAGCGGCACTACCCTGCTGCGTAAAGGCAATGCTCCTTACTGGCAAACACAACAATACCAAAATGCCTTAAATAGCCAGCCGGATATTGTATTCATTAAACTCGGCACGAATGATAGTAAGCTGATCAACCGGGCTCACTTAAATGATTTTGTGGATGAATATAAAGATTTTGTCTGCTCATTTACCCGCCTTTCCTCAAAGCCAAGGGTTATATTGCTGCTTCCCGTGCCTTCGTTTAAAAAAGATACTGCCCAAATATGGGACCAGGTTATTGTCAGGAAAATCATACCTGCTATTCAACAGGTTGCTTATGACATGAATATTGAAGTTATTGATCTCCATTCGTTGCTCATTGATAAACCACAATTTATTCCTGATCAGGTACATCCGGATAAAACCGGCCTGTCTGTTATTGCTAACAGGTTAGCCGAGTTGGTTAAACAGAAGCGGGATACGGTATATGATATTTTTAGTAAAATAGACAGTGCAAAAAAAATCACATCATTTTATGGCTATCAATGCGCTGACTTCCAGTACAACGGCCGTAACTGCAAAATAGTTAATCCTAAGTGGTCAGATAAAAAACACTCCTGGATCTGGCGCGCGAGGTTTTGGGGGACTGAGCCGCAGGTTGAAATTGCATTATTGGAACGCGGTTATCATGTTGTGTATTGTGACGTGGCCGAATTGTTTGGCAATGCAAAAGCTATTGGCCTTTGGAATAATTATTATTCATTATTGAGAAAAGCGGGCTTATCAAAAAAAGCGGTATTGGAGGGTATGAGCCGCGGCGGGGTATATGTTTATAATTGGGCAGCCGAAAACCCGCGCAAAGTAGCTTTTGTTTATGCAGATAATCCGGTACTTGACCTAAAAAGCTGGCCGGGTGGCAAGGGCAAAGGCCCTGGAAGCCCGGCCAACTGGGAAACGCTTAAAAAGGATTACCAAATCACTTCAGAGGAAAATAGTTCGTCCTTTGCCAATAGCCCCATGGATAAAATTAAAAAAATAGTGAAAGGCAAATATCCCATGCTGCATGTTTGTGGGGACGCCGATGAAACAGTGCCGATGGACGAAAACACCTTACCCTTTGAACAAAAAGTAAAAGCGCTTGGCGGCAATATTATTGTAATACATAAACCCAATGCTCACCACCACCCCCATAGCTTGCCAAACCCAACGCCCATAGTCGACCTGATATTAAAGCTCAAAAAATAAATTAAAAGTTATGGACCGACGGTTTATAACCGCACAGAACTTTAATGATGCCAATCAGTGAGCTTTCAACCGCCTGATGCAATATGAATACGGCAAGTTGATCGTTGTTATTGTTCATATAGAACCGGGCCCCCTTCAAAAACTCCTGCCCCTGTCTTCCCCATCTTTGCCAATTGTCAGTCCTCCGGGTGTGCAGCACTTCGTTGGGTAAATTTGATGGCATCAGAAGTTCAAGGTCGGGCGTTTTGTAAGCGGTAATACCTTTAGCCATGGCATCGTTCCAGAACCTGCTGCCGTTTGTTAAACCATGAACGGCGCTCCTGGTTTTGTGCACGAAAGCTAAAACCGATGCCAGCGGCCTGCATTTGTCCTCGATCTTATTGGTCAGCTCATGTTCAGTGAGCTTATCCTGGCCGGTGGTAAGGATCAGTAAACAATAAGTGAGTGGTTCTGCGTAAATACCGAGGTAAACGATCATCTGTACGGCAGGTACTTCTTTTACAATCAGCTTTACCAATTCGTTCAGTCCCAGCCTTTCGCCTGGCGTGAGTTTCGGCCCTAAAGGTTTGATGGCTATCTGCGGTGTCAGTCCAGCCTCATCACCTACTGCCTCCGATGATACTTCCCTGTTTCCGTTTTTTCTCGTCTTTACCATCGGTTCGTTTTCCCTTTGACAAATCAGCCAGGACGCCGCATAAAGTTTGAGCATGTTTTCATAAACGGCAATAACCTCGCCTGGCATCATGGTTTCATCTATCGGGCTTGTATAAAGCGCAGCATGTAACCATTGCTGCAGATAATCCCTGTACATTTGCGGCTTGATCTTTTTAAATATCTTCCGGAATACGGTATAAGGATTCAGTAATTCCTCCGTTGATAAGCCATTGGGGAAATAGACCCATGTAGCTCTTTCTTCAGCCAGCTGACTCTTTTCCAGTTTTTTATATTTCCATGAGTTCTCCTGATAGGCCAAAAGCAACAGGTAAGCTGCCTCCAACAGCCTTAAATTAAGATCATAGCTAAATAAAAGCGTGCCGGGGCCATGCCGCTTATCATTAAAGTACCGGTCACTGATGACGCAATCACGCCATTTTTTCAAGTCCTGGCTATGACTCTTCACACTCCCGGTGTTAAAGAAGTCGGCTATTACGGACAAAGGATCCTGGATTTCGGAATGCCTTAATGTTTTAGGATAATGTTCCCATGGTGCATACTTACTGCAATACATAGTCATTACATTTATCCCGGCCTGCATGAACCGGTATAACAAAAAAACAGCTAAACTTAGCCGTACCGAACCATTGTGTTTTGTATTTTACAATAAAGCGGTTGTTTCGTACTTTTACAGTATATTCATACTTTTAACCTATGGGAGACGCTGCATTACATATCGGTAGAAAAATTAGTCGTATCCGGGAACTTCGCGGCATGAAGCAGGAAAGCCTGGCCGCTGAACTTGGTATCAGCCAACAGGCCGTTTCCAAGATCGAGCAAAGTGCGGATGTCGAAGACGCCGCTTTGGAGAAAATTGCTAAAGTTTTAGGGGTGTCCGTTGAAGCAATAAAGAATTATAGCGATGAGGCTGTTATCTACAACATCCAAAATAATTACGAAGGTTCAAACAACCATGGATCAAACGTTGGACACCAATTCAATTTCAGTCCCATCGAAAAAATAGTGCAGTTATATGATGAGAAAATAGCTTTGCTCGAGCGCCTTTTACAAAGCGAAAAAGAAAAGGTTGAGGCTTTGAAAAACAATAGAATCCACTAAACTTTCCTGGTTAAATTGTGATACTGTCTTGCGGCGGCGTCATAAGAAACATTTACTACTCCCTATCGAAGGCGACTTTGGAGCCTTGATGAACAGCCGAAAGACCGACGGGATGTAGGATTAAAACCTTTTTGATGTAATCAAAAATACATCTTGCTAAATGCGCTAACGCGGCATTTTGCTCCTGCGTCCTGGTCAATTGCTTATCCTGGTGTATTGTGACTGGTCTTTTAATAGTGTCCATTTTATCCACGTACGGTAGCCTGGTTTATTTTAGTCGCAGGTGTGGATTTTTTGCTTTGATTTCCCAAAGCCATTCCTGGGCTTTGGTTTTCCAGTTACGTATTGGAAATCCTTTTCGGCCTTCCCAACCCGCGCTTTCGTAGTGCTGAAAAAACTTCTCGGCCTCAGTTTCTGTAAAACCTGCTTGGTCAAAAAAGATACGTACGTGTTCCCTGGCGGGCGGCACTTCGACGCCCAAACCTGTTTTGATAGAAGAACGTTTTTTAATAGCCATGACGACATTTGTGATTTTCCATGACCTTAAGAATGTCTTCGTAATCGAAGTAAAGGCAGCAGCCGATTTGGAGTAGGGAAGTATGCCGTTGATGCGGAGGGTGAGCAGGTTGGTGATCGATACGCCTAAGAGCTTGCGGACCTCATGGGTTTTGAGCCATTTTTTGGTGGGCTGTCCTGCGTTTTCTTTCACGCTTTTTTTGACTTCTAAAAGCAGTTCGGTTTTGAATTCGTGGAGGTCTTTGACTATGACGAGTTGTTCACCGAATAGTTGGGTGTACCCGCCGAGTTTTTGTTTTTGATGAGGCAAAGTTGGGGGGATGAATAGTGGAGAATGTCCGACGTAATGAGATGTCGGAGAGTGAAAAACAGAAATTGGTAATTACAATTACCGTTAAAAAACGGGGATGGTTTTGATTTAAAAATACATAGCTTTATACATACTAAACAATATCACAATATGGCCGATTATGTACATGATCCACTCCGAGAACTTACTGAAATAAGAAATCAACTTTCTTATACAAAACGACTGGGCTTTCTATTTGGTGCTGGTACTTCTAAAGCGATGGGTATTTCAGACATTAATGCCTTAACAAAGAAAATTGAAGAGAGTCTTGATGCTACTAATAAAGCTTTTTTTTCAACGGTAAAAGCCAGCCTGGATGCGGATCAGCAACATATTGAGGCCATTTTAAATCAAATCAGACTAATTCGGCAAATTACCAGCGATAAAAAGGCCAAAGTTTATGAGGGCATTACAGGAGAAGACGCAAAAAAACTGGACAAAACTATTTGCGATAGCATTTATAAGATTATATCTACCGAGGAAGAAGGGGCAAATGTTAGCATTGCACGAAAGTTTATTAGTTGGCTCAATTGGATGTCAAGGGATTTTGTAAAAGAGATATTTACAACCAATTACGATATGATTCTCGAAAAATCGTTCGAGAATTTGCTGATCCCTTTTTACGATGGTTTTGTTGGGTCTTTCGAGCCATTTTTTGCACATGAAACATTGGACAGCAAATCACGATTTGATAAACCGCCGGTTTCATGGATAAGAATTTGGAAGCTTCACGGATCTCTTGGTTGGTTTTGGAAACTAAATGAAGATAAAAAAACTTATCGCGTGATCAGGTTGAGTTCCGGCGCAAAAGACAAGTATCCAGATTCGGAATTAGTTATATATCCATCGAGAGATAAATATGAATCATCAAGAAAACAACCGTTTACCAGTTATTTTGACCGACTTAAAGAATCATTAATATCTGGAGAAGGAATATTTATTATCAGCGGTTATTCATTTTCTGACGAACACGTTAATGAGGTTATATTTAACGGATTAAATCAGAACAATCGTTTACATATTATTGCCTTTTTTTATGCAGACGAACCATTAGACAATTTAGTTAAGCACACTAAAAATGTACCTAATTTTACACTAATTGGTCCGACAAAAGCGTCCATTTCCGGTATGTATGGAAAGTGGACGTTAGCGAAGGATGGTGAACTTGTAGACCCATTTTGGGATAAAACCAATAGTAAGCTAAAGCTTGGAGATTTTAAAGAGCTGGTCAACTTTCTGATACTATCATCTGGCCTCAAGGATAAAATAGATACTCACGTCAAATGAACACTGATATTACCTATTTAGGCCGCGTGATCAATGTAAACAGTGGCAGTGTAGAGGTTGAAATTTCGAAAGAAATCCCCTCTGCAGCACCAATCATTAACGGGAGACTTTATAAAATCGGGCAGATTGGAACTTTTGTAAAATTCCCGGTGGGAAATTTAACCTTATTCGGCTTAGTTTCGTCTGTCAGCAATACGCCAGCCTCCATAGAAAACATAGAATATGAACCCAATTATGGTTCGCGGTTTTTACAAGTACAATTAATTGGGGAAAAGTTGGGTAATGATCCCTTCGAAAAGGGTATCGGAACTTTCCCGACAATCAACGATGAAGTCCATTTAGTTACTGAGGATGACCTCAGTAGGATTTATGGTGTCAAATCGAACGGCTTTATTGAAATAGGTAAACATGCGTCATCTGAAAATTTGCCGGTGTATATTAATTTACATAACCTTGTTTTGCGGCATTCTGCTATATTAGGGTCAACCGGTAGCGGCAAGTCAAATACAACTGCCAATGTCATCAAAAGAATTCTTGAGGATAATCAGGGTTCGCGAATAGTATTAGTAGATACGCACGGCGAATATGCGTCTGCTTTTGAGGGTAAAGCAAAGGTCTTTCGGATCAATGAAAAGAAAAATCCCCTTTTTGTGCCTTTTTGGATGATGTCATTTGACGAGTTATCTTTTTTCCTTGTTGGCCGAACGGAAGGACAAGAAAAGCCCGAAGACAAACAATTACGCGAAAAAATCATAGAACTAAAGAAAGTTAATTGTTCAAAGCTAAAGGCTGGTTCAGTTAATCCGGATTATGTCACTGCTGATTCGCCAATTCCGTTCGATATTAAACAACTTTGGTATGACTTCGACAGGGAGTTAAACGCAACATACAACAGTGGCAGCGATCAGATTCCCGCAAATGAATGTCTTATAGAAGAGGGTGATCCTAAAACGTTTAAACCTGCCAGCTTTACGCCTTACACTACCCTTAACGCTGTACCTTATAAGTCAAAAAGACAAACAATGTATCCGTATGTCGGTAAGATTTATTCCCGTATAAAAGATACGAGGTATAGTTTTATGTTTAACCCTTCTAACTATGCAGATGCTGATAGTGCGAATGACCTAGATGATTTACTTCGCAACTGGATAGGCAATTCGGAAAGGCTGACGATTCTTGATCTAAGTGGTGTACCATTCGAATTGATCGATATATCAGTTGGATTGATCAGTCGCTTTCTATATGACTCTATGTATTGGGGACGATTTGATGACTACACTGGAAGAAGTCGACCGTTGCTTATGGTGTATGAAGAAGCTCATTCATACTTGCCGAAATCTGAACGAACATTGAATGTATATGGTTATGCGCGAAAAGCAGTGGAGAAAATATTCAAGGAAGGTAGAAAATTTGGCATAGGGGCTATGGTTGTAACACAAAGGCCATCGGAAATTTCAGAAACGATATTAGCACAAGTTGGAACTTTTATAGCGCTTAGGTTAACTAACAGCGGGGATAAAAACACTGTACAATCATCAGCACCTAATAATATGAATAGCCTGATCGAATTACTGCCCTCATTACGAATAGGTGAAGCAATCGTTGTCGGCGAAGCAATCAATATCCCATCCAGAGTTAAAATTAACTTAGTTGAGCCACGCCCATCAAGCAATGACCCGGATTTATCTAAAGCTTGGAACAAAGCTTTCGTCGCTGACGAAAATGATTACAAATCAGTAGTATTATCAATAAGAGAACAAAAAGTAGAATCCAAACCTAAAAAATAACAATATGGACATGATCTCAGTTAACTCTTCGGCTATCTCAAAGGTTGGTTATGATGCCGATACCGCAACACTTGTACTTGAATTTACTAAGGGAAATGTATACGAATATTATGATGTTCCCCAATATGAATATGATGGTTTAATGTCTGCTGAATCTGCGGGCAGCTATGCCAGTAAAAATATCTATAAGGCGTATACGCAAAATAAAATTGGTTAATTTAGGGAATGATTAAATTAAATCAGCAACTTAAACGTCTCGAAATCCAGTCTTTTGAAATAGAAAATGCAGTAGTTTTTAACTATTTCGACCGGCTTCCTGCCGTAGATCGTGAAGAAAAGCTCTTACGTGCTATTTACATTGGTGTATTAGCGCTAATGGAAGATCGCTTGTCCGCCTTTCTATCAAAGACTTCCAATGAATTGGGTACAGAGCTCGAAAGTTTGAAAATGATCTTCGAAATGAAGAAGGAAATTTTCTATAAGTCTGCGGTAAAAGGCGTGCTGGCTGAGGAAGAGATAGCTGACTTTCTAAATAAGTACTTTGACGAAAAACATCTGAAAGATAAAGCGATCTTAATACGCAATACAGCGGGCTTGCTGAAAGGCAATAAAACGGGTGATATAATTTGCGAGCTAGATGGCAAAGACAACGAAAGAATCGTTATCGAATGTAAATTTGACAAAAGCATTCGCTTGGGCGATATCAGCAAACAGGATATTTTCACAAAGAAAACCGACACAGCATGGAGTCAATTGATTGAATCACAAGTTAATAGGGAAGCGCAGACGGGATTAATTGTTTTTGATATTTCATTAGTTGATCATTCTATTTTAAATAAAATTGAAAACGTTGGCTTTATCCCGGGTGTCGGTTTTATTACTATAATTGATTCACAAAAAGGTGATTATTCCAATTTGGCCATCGCCTATATGTTAGCCAGGGACATTGCTATCAATGCAAAAAAAATAGATTTTGACAAAGACCTGCTAGCGATTATTGTAAATAGGATCATTAAGGATCTTAATGAAATCCTCACAATCAGGTCTTTAGTAGAATCAAATATTGAGAATAATAAATTAATTCTCAAACAACTAGAAAAGAGCATCTTGTTAATGGAGTTTAATCAACACTATTTGAAGAAATTTCTAAACGATGGAACATTAACAAAATCTGACTTATTAAATTATTATCAGGGAGAGGATGTAAAAGAGAAATACCGAGTTATTGAAAAAGAAATAAACGATAACTTTTAAGGTTCTTCAATAATGGCCATTTATGTATTCGAAGAAGTATGCAACACTTGGATTTGTGTACAAGGCCATCACCTATTAACCTTACCTTATGGACTGGCTGACTGACTACACCAGGTTTCTGAATTGCGTTGACCCAAAAGATCTCAGGATCGAAGCGGCTATGCAACTAAAAAATGCAAATCTGCCATCAAAGCTTTATAAATATAAATATCCTACAGATTACACTATCGAGAACCTCCGTACCGATACCGTATGGTTGAATAAACCGTCGGAGTACAATTGTAACCCTCCCTTAGTTCGGACTGGTATTTTATAGACTTATTTAATTCAAAAATATAATTATTGTTATTGTAACTGTGGAGATGTTAAGCTTTGAACACACCTGGCTTTATTTACTGCCTTTGGCCATCTATCTTGAAGATAGACAGATCCCTTTCTCCATGATCAATGCCTTACAGATCAAACGGTCCTTAGGGCTGGTCAGAGGAAAAAATGACAAGGTTGATGCGAAACGTATTGCTGAATATGCTTGCCTGTACCGTGAGAAACTGGCTCTTACCAAAATGCCCTCACGGGAGATGATGCAACTACAGCCACTATTAGCTTTACGAGACCACCTGCTCCGTCAAAGGGCTGGTATGGAAGCTACCCAGCATGAACAGGCCCGGTTTCTGTCTAAAACGCATTCAATAGACCAGAAAGCAATCGCTGAACAGATCATTGAAAGTAAGGGCGATTATATCCTGGCGTTGAAACAAAACCAGGAAACACTTTACGATCAGGTGATCAACCAGTTCCATTTCAAAGAAGACAGTTACAGCCAGCATCTGGACAAAGGGCATGGCAGGGCGGAGATCAGGACTTGCAAAGTCATTCATCAACTCAACTGGATCGACGAAAGGGAGAACTGGAGTGGGATGAAGAGCATTATCAAAATAACTTCTGAAAGAATAATAGGCGACAGCCAACCCTGCAAGACCGCTATTATATTTCCAGCCTTCAGGCCGATGCGGCTTATTTTAACCAGGCTGTCCGGGCTCATTGGGGAGTCGAGAACCAGCTGCACTGGCAATTGGATGTCGGTTTTGGCGAAGACCATAATACAACACGCAACAAACAGGCGGCACAAAACCTGGCCGTGGTCAGAAAGATAACCCTAAATATCCTGAAAGCTGACAAAACCAGTAAGGCCAGCCTGAAAGCCAAAAGAAAAATGGCCGGTTGGAATCATAAATTTCTCCTATCATTAATCGCTAAATCAGATTCTTAATGCGTCAGCCCGGCGGTGCCGCGTGGGGAATATTTAATTCGTATTTTAGAATAAATAAGAATATAAAACTGTTATGAAAACTTACTATTTATTAGAAAAAATGCGATATTAGTATCCTAGTTTTGGCGAAAGCCAATGTGACAAACTATTAACTTTACCTAAGGCTTGTTAAAATCACTAAGTAATCATGAAAATTTTAAAAAAAAACGAAACTATACTCGAGTATAGAGTTAATGTTGATCTGGAAGAAACGAACATTGAAGCCTCGCATCAATCTACAAGGAGTTATCAATGGCGTAACACTGCTTCTGGTACTCATATTTTATCTTATCATATTAATTTCTCGGCTAATGTTAAAGAAAGCAATGTCATGTTAATTTTTTATCGGAGCCGTCTCGAACTCGAAATTAATCTTGAAACGGAGGAGAAGGATCTCGAGGAAATAGCTGCAGTGATAGAAGCGTCTACCGATGCTATGATAGCTTTTATAACTCAAAATAGCTTATCTTATGCGTCGATAATTGGTTTAGAATATCATCGCTTTGAAGGGCCCCATTTTGAAGGTTTAAAAAATAGTTATCAAATACTTAAAAGTTTGCCGAGATTCGAAGAACTAACAGAAGAGGGTAGAAATATTCAAATGTTAATGGCCAAGCAAGGGCAGAATTTAAATATTCGGTTCAATAATTGAAGTCCCTCTCCCTTTTTCATGAAATCTCATTAAGGTCCGTAACAGAATGAGTTTATTCTAATGATAAAAGCCCTTCCTTATCTACAAGAAATCTGCTTAGATTTAAGCGGCGTCACGTCTTTTGATGAGTATCCATTTGACATCCCTTCCATAAGAAATCTAAAAAGTTTATCATTTGATTCAAACGTCACGTTTATTGTTGGCGAAAACGGTTCGGGGAAGTCAACACTTATTGAGGCTATTGCACTTTTGCTTGGATTTTCATTACAGGGAGGCTCAAAGAATTTTCAATATGAAGAAGGGCAAAATCTTCCTCCACTATTCAGATATTTAAATGGGATAAAAAGTTTTAAGCAGCCAAAAGACTTTTTCTTTCTTCGAGCTGAAACATTTCATAACGTCTCGACCACTCTTGAAGAATTGTACGCTCAAAAAAAAGACGTATTATTAAAGAATTACGGCATAGATTTAATTCGCAGTTCACATGGGGAAGCATTTATGGCAGTATTAGCAAATAAGCTTAAAGGACGTGGCCTCTATATTTTCGACGAACCCGAGGCGGCGTTGTCACCATCAAGGCAATTGGCCGCTGTGCATTTAATTGACAGCTTGGTCAAAAAGGACTCGCAATTTATAATTGCTACTCACTCGCCAATTCTGCTCGCTTACCCCAATGCGGTTATTTACCAATTTGGCAATGAGGGTATTAGAAAAATAGACTATGAGGAGACAGAACATTTTATGGTGATGAAATATTTCATAAATAATTATCATGAAATAATTAGCGAAGTTATTCGAGAAGATATTCGGGAACCTTAACTTAAGAATTCATAGATTGTTAGTCTTTGCAAGCGAGTGAAAAATACCCAACAGGATTCAAGATCTTTTATTCGAATCAAGGAGATTTTCTGTTCAATTCCAGCGATTCTTTATTGCGTGATTACAATTTTATATTACACCTTTGATTATCAATTCTCCTTTAACTACAAAATCTTATTTAATCAGAACTATACGCTTCTATTACTCTCCACTACATTTTTTTTCCTGGATATAATCGCATCGTTATTCAGAAAAAAAATAACATTGGCATCTCTTACGTGTTATATGATTATGTTTTTGCTGTTTTTGTACGCTTATAAGCACAGTGAGAATGAATATTTAACAATTGTTACAGTTTTTGCTTTCACCTTTTTTTTGATGGTGCGTTTTTCAGCTACTGTCTTGCATAAATTCGTAGAATTATTTATGATTATCGGAATAGTTGAGACATGTGTCTGCCTGAGGCAGATAGCATTTCATAGAGCTATTACAGGGACTCTTAATAACTCTGGTGTTGTCGCAATTTTTTTAGCTCTACAATTACCCTTATTCTTTCATCTGTGCAAAAGACAATCAAATCGCAAAAGCCGTCCTATGATTACTCTACTGTCTTCAAAAATTACATTATGCGTAATTGTTGCAGATATTTTCTTGATATTCTACTCTCACTCCCGAACTGCTTTGTTATTATTAGGCATGTATGGGTTAATATTTGCCTTTAATTTTAAGTCAATTCTAACCCAGACCCCATTTTTAGTTAATTATAAGAAATGGATAAACTTATTGGGTTGGATTAGTGCGAGTGTAATATTAGTTCAATTCCTTTTTCTATTGACAAATAAAAAGAATTCGTTTTTTGGAAGATATATTATGTCGCATATTGCGTTGTCACACATTAAAGATCATTTTTGGTTTGGTACCGGAGTAGGACGTTTTACATGGTTCTACCCATCTTGGCAATCCGAGTTTTTCAAGTCTATCAGAGGTACAAATGCAAGTGCTGCTAATCTCGCTACTGACTCATCTATCATTTTTAACGATTGGGTGCAATTATTTGAGACTATCGGTTTTTTGAGGTTTACTATATGTGTTGCTTTTATAGTTTTCATCTTTCTGACAAAAGCAAAGAGGCAAAAGTCTCTGTTGTTTTTTTTGAAAGTTTCTCTTGCTGCCATTCTTTTAAGTGCTGCATTTTCATATCCGTTTCACATAAACCTCATCCTATATTTTCTGACTTTGATTCTGGCATTGTCGATAAAATCTTCCTGGACAAATGATCTCATTTTAGCATTTCAGATGCCGAGTTTTAAGTTTTACAGATCAATTACCACCATTATTTTTATCACACTTATGGCTGGAATTTTTATTATTACGAAAGGTTTGTGGTTAAAATGTTACGCAGTACGAGAGTGGCAACAAATGAATAATCATTATCTTTCTATTACTAAAGAGCGAGATAAGTACCTTGAACTTTACACAAATTTGAATGATGATGGTAAATTTTTAACTGATTATGGCCAATTTATAATCGAAAACACCAACGAGATTGATAAGGGGATTAAAATTTTGAGTCAAGCGAGAGCGAAATTCATGTCGAAAAACTTAATGGAAACGCTTGCCTATGCTTATTGGAAAAAGAAAGATTATACAAAAGCGATAAACTGCTATCTTTGGATAGATAATTACCAACCATTCCTGTATTCTCCTAAAATTTGCCTGATGAAGATATACATCGAAACCGAACGATTCGACTTAGCTACCCAAATGGGGCAAATAATAATTAACACCTCTCCTAAAGTTCCTTCGGGAGAGGTGTCAGACATAAAAAGGCAAGCGCATGATTTATTAGTATTGATAAGCGCATCGAATCAGCGCAAGGAATAATACTTTTGATGTCGATTAAATGTACACTTCTTGTCGCAGGAAATGCTCTTGAGCGGAGTGCTGCAAAAATCAATATGCATTTCTTGCCTGTTTTGGTTGAAGGCTTTTATAGGGCTCTTGTTGTACTGTAAGAAGATTGACTTGAATAGAAGGATGTAGTTTCGCCTACATGAATATACTGATAATTAACCGTATAACTCCAAGTTGCCGTAATGCCGTTTGATGTAGCATATTTGGACACAACGGTAGCTTGGCATTTAACGTCATTAATGATTTGTATAGGGTCGTTGAGTACCACGTTATAAGATTGTACAACACCATTTATTACATCAATATATAAAGTTACTGTGAAACTAAAACCAGAGGTAGGTCCTATACCAGGACTTACATCGTCACTGGCAGGTGGATTGCTGCTAGAGGGGTCACCGGGGTTACCACCACAGCCATAGCAACCATCGCCTTCTGAATCAGATACGTTGCTATACGCTAAAGCTTGCTTGCTGCTTAGTACCAGCGGAATAACGAAACTTTGCATACCATTACTATCAGTGACATGCTTGTTTAATGTCGAATAGCTTTTGGGCAAATGACGCCTTACTTTGCTGCCATCCTTCATTATCATGTTAATTACGCCGTCCTTATCGATTGATACGGACGCTGGCGTTTGCGCAATCATCCGATCAATCTTCTCTTTTGCCATCGCATCGGTTGGTACTGTGTTATTTTCTTTGCGACAGGCGACAACTGTCGTTATTATTAGTAGAACTAAATAAATCAGTGGTAGATATTTTTTTAAGACTTTCATTTGAATAAAGTATGAGTAAAAGATTGTTTAACTTCCGAATTAAATCGTAACTGTTAATACAAGTTGAACATAGTGACCCGGTTTAACGCCTAAACCAGATCATTAGGATGAACTATTCGTCATCATGTAAAACCCATGGTTATCTATAACATATGGATTTCTTGATTAGAAAGGTGGATCTCGGGCCATAGCAGGTGAATTTAATTATGTAATCGGTTAACTATTTAGCTTTATATAGCACTACGCCATAAAATATCGTATTTGGAGGCCGATCGTCCCAATTAGCCCAGTTATGAGACTCATCAGTTTTGTACTTCAAATGATAAGTTCCGGCTGGCAAGAGTAATGTAGTATCGACAGCTTGATTTTTGAGTGCGCCTCCGACATAATGGGAATAAAAAGCATTAATTTCCCACAACATATCGCCCTTTGTATTTACAATTTGACATTGATCAGCAAACGTTGATGAACGTAATAGGTTTCTTGAGAAAACTTGACCTTTTTTAGAATCCGCCACTTTGACCAGAAAATAAATTCCTTCATCGTTCCATGCTGTTTGGAATGATGCGGATAAATCCGCACGATCAAAGTTTGTGCCCCCTAAAACCACATGATTAATACCCGTGGATTTCCGTTTTTTCCATTGCGCAGTATCTGTTAATAAAGGTCGATTACTGTACATCGATCTTATTGCTGAACTGTTATTTTGTGTACTTTTTGTGTTATCAAATGAAATACCTCCTTTAAGTTTAGGCGAGTAAAGAGGATCCTCATTTGAATACCATGCAATTTTTGCCTTTTGCTTCATGTTGTCATCGTTGTCGCCGACGGCGATGTCAAAGTTTAGTGTACTTCCTTGCTGTACTTTTTGGAAATTTAGCGCTTTCCAGGGAATGGTAATAAAAGCATAATAGCAGTGATTGCTTTTATTATAAAAGCAGAAGTAGTTGGTACCCTCTTTTTTGTATTGGCTTGTATCTTTACTAGTAGTACTATCAATCCAAGGATAAACAAACGACCTTTTTACAGACATTTTGTTACAGCTATTACATCCAAAGTTTATTTCTACATCATCATTTTTAAAAAAATATCTTCTCGGTACCGTTGCCAAGTCAGGATTGAGTTCAGAGACTGCATACAATTGAAGTTTGGTTGGTTTGATCAATCTGAATGTCGTATCTTTGTCTGTATAAGCAGGTAGATTGATGATTTCGGCCACAGGCTCATCATTGACGTACTGTTTTTTTATGAGATGGTTATTACCATTACGATCATCCTCCAAAAGTCGTCGAATTCCTTGTCTTGATGAGCAACTTACGTGCAGAAATATTATTCCGCATAGCAATATTTTTGTTTTCACCACCATACCTGTTTACCGTTTTTTATTGTGAAGATCCGCTCGTTAGTAGCTTTGTCACTACTATGTATCCAATACAATCCATTCTTCGCTACCGCATCAAAATTTAAATGGTTGCCTGTTGCCGTAACCTTTGCTAATGATGTCCATTTGTTATTCCATAAAAACAATTCATAAGACTTACCTTTAGTGATGGAAGGTCCAAGTGGGCTTTTTTTGTCGATTTGCAATTTAGTATTTGACTTAGGAGTCGTATTTAAAAAACATATTTTTCCATCTGTGTCTAAAATAAATGGAGCTGAAATAGGAATTGTTTTACCTTTGTTGAAACGTCCTGGCAAGTAAAGTATGTTTCGACCCATTTTTCGAAAGACAATTGAATTTGAATTAGTCGGTGCAACCCCCCAAAAAATAGGACGCCAAACATGCTTATTAAAAACAAATAGGTAGTAAATGTTAGCATCTTTTAATTGTTTAGACTTTCGAATAGTGACATCAGAGACAGGAACATAATCGTCAGTCACGTCGGCTATATGTGAACTATTCAAGTTAACCGGAACATCCTCATCACCGTAGTTAATCACGGGTAAACTGCTTGATTGAGCGGTAAACGTGCGTCTGAAAACTTTTGCACGTCTTCTTTGAAAAGCCAATTCAATTTTTGTTTTGCCGGGATCTGATTCCGACCCGACGAATGGTATTGGTTTATGATGATAGATCAAAGCATTCCATTGATGTCCGCCATTTAGGTTTCCCCAATACTGTGTAAAGTCCATTACTATGGGAACTCCCATTGCTCTCATTAAATAAGCAGTATATTGGGTCGCATGGACACATTTTGCCGATCGCACAGAATCGAGCTCCGCAAAATTCGGATCGAAGGGAAATGGAAAAGATCTTATCTTAAAATTTTGTTTCAACTCCTCATTTAATAAAAGGCAAGCTTTATAAGCATCACTGTTGCCTTTCATTGAGTCGATCAACCAATGATGTGAGTGTTGAATTTGGTCCATCCAGTCGTTTGGCCGTTCATCAGCCAGTTTATATGGCAATATCCACTCGCAAAACTCGTCAAAAGTTAAATCCTTTGTCCAAGGTTGTTGCCAGGCAATAAAAGCAGCATTTATGTGGTTGATCAAAAAGCGAGCCTTTGTTGTCTTTACATCGAGCGAATATTCTATTCGTCCAATGTTGCCTCTAGGAAAATTATTAGTTTTTAAGCTGTCCCAGATTTTTACATAGTTTTTTTTATCCTCTTCCTTTGTATGAACAAGTTTCCGAAATAACGCGTCGTAATTTTTGACACCGGTACCCGACGGATGGTATTGGTCTTTCATTTTAGCAATCAAATAATAAGCCGCCTTTAACTTTGTCGCATTTCCTTCACCCTTGAAATATTTAATTACCTTTTCTATTTCAGAACGGTTATCACCTGACAACGAGAGTGTGGTTGTCACTTCAATTGGCTCATAATTACACGACAATTGTAAGCAGAATGTAACTGTCATAAAAAACAAGTAGATCGACCTTTTCGGGGACATATGACACATTGTGTGCTCAGTTTTGATTTTATATAAATGAGTTAAGATATACTTCTAGCCAGGTGTATCCCTGTTTATTGTGTTGGTTACTTTCATTTGGGTCATGAGGGTTTAAAAAATGCTCAAGCTCCCACTTATCGGGTATTCCGTCTTGGTCAGAATCCTGTAATGTTTTGCCATTATGATAATTCGGCCATCCGCCCACCTGGACGGGGTCATCAATAATGCCAGGTTTCGAGAAGGTGCCGGATGCGGTACAGGTGCGAGAAATTACCTCTTCTGTCACTCTTTTATCTACAGCATCTCTTTTAGGTGTATTTGCACCAGCATGTTTAAGGATGTCTTTATAAGCTAAAGTAATAGGTTGAATAGGGACAGGAACTGCTATTGGATAAGTACCATTTAGAAAAACGGATAATTTTAAGGTTTCGGGTAGTTCGGTAAGATCTACTCCCTTCTGATTATTACTATCGAGCATAGATTCACCTTCCATTACATTACCGAATATGAATATTTGATTATTTCCAAACGATTTTCCTTCAGTATAATTCACTTTAAGAAATTTATGAATCGACGGCGTAGCAGGGCCAGGTATATATAAATTATTAACTAAGTTAATGACAGACCTGCCATTCGATATGTTTACTTCTCCACCATAACATGCGTTTTCTGTTCCCCAGTTGAATATTAGATTATTCTGGAAGTCAATCACTGCAATGGTGTCATGAGATCGTGATCCATTGAATCTTACTGTTCTACTTCTGTTGTTTGCAATGAGATTGTGATGAAAGGAAGAGTATTGTCCTCCCCATACCCCGCAATACGATCTATTTCCCTTTTTATGGCCAGCATTGTAAAGTCCCTCACTAATAATGCACCATTGAATCGTGATATTTTTAGTGTCATAAATTGCGGCACATTCCTCGTTTGCCCAGCTAAACGAACAATGGTCTACGATTACATCATGACAATTTTCGATATCGATCCCATATTGTCCGAAAGGGTCTCTTCTTCCGGGTCGTGCACGTAAATACCTAATAATAATATTGCCATGGTTGCCAGCAGAGCCAGAAGCTGCGCCGTTAATCTTAAGTGAGTAACCGTTAAGACAAATGCCGTCTCCGGGAGCTGTCTGACCTGCAATGGAGATATCAGAACGGTTAACTTTAATGTCACTTTTTAAAGTGATTAATCCTGATACCGTAAATATTATTGTAATCGGTTCACCAGGATATTGTTGAAACGCCTGTCGGAAACTACCTTGACCATCGTCTTGTAGATTCGTAACAAAAACCACCCTTCCACCTCGCCCACCAGTAGCATATTTACCATATCCTTCTGCACCAGGAAATGCTAAGGCTCTCTCGTCACAATCCCATTTGAAAAATATTGAAAGCAATAAAAATAAAACACACATACTCGTCATTTAATTAATTATTAAGAAACTTGACTTGTCACTGATGTAAACGAATAATTTCAACTTGTTTTGGAGATCATAAAATTTTGTAACCTCGGAAGTGGAATCAAATAAATAATCATAGTATAGATTCTCATTCCATTTTTGCTCCCTCGCAAATTCCCTCAACAGAACATTTACAGTCTTTGAATTTGTAGAAAGGACAAGAACATCTTGATCAATGGCACATCCAAAGAAAGGCGATTCCAACTTTAGACTCTTTTGGCTACCATATGATAAACTAATATCATGTGCGGTATCAATATAAGATATCAGTGTATTGGAAAGTAAGCACTTAAGACCCTTTTTTTTCAAGAGCGTGTCTACGAGGGGATTGTATTCTCCATCAAAATTCTGTTTGATTTTCAAAAGGTCTGAGAGTGAATAATTGTAAAAATTAAAGTCCTCTGTTTGATCTTGCACTATCTGCGCCTTGGCGTTGTTTACAGAAAACAAGCAAATTGCCAACCCCAATAAAAGGAATAGCATAGTAGTTGAGGCTCGTTGCATCATAACTTGCATTTTTTCAAGAAAAGGAAGGTGTATACCTAGTTAGTTAACTAATGTCGTTTTTATTTACGGTCAGAAAAATACTGAGAATTGGTGATGCCGTTAATGTGTTCATAAGTTTAGGTGTTGGTATATTCGAAGATAAATTTAATTTACATGCAAATCAAGAGAAAAGATTTAATTTGCAACTAATTAAATTTTAGACTGAATAATTTACAAAATCGGATATAGATCCGAAAGCTAATTAATAAATTTAAATCCATTCAAACTTTAGTTTTCAAGTCTACTAATGCAAAACTGAGATGCGACCTCTTCGGATGGCTGGGAAAGGGCTTCTTGAACGTTCAATCAATTCTGAGAATTGAATTTGATGCTCTACGGCCATTTTCTTTTTATAAAGGGTAAATAGTTCCTTTTCATCCAGAATGTCTTTTTCAGGCTCTATATAAGAACATTGATAAGAACTTAGGGTATTTCTGTTCAACCATTCCCTTTCTACAGCAGTTTTGAGTACCGAGCGGACTTTCTTTAGGTAACACATAGTGGTATTGTTGCTGATGTGTTCTTTAAGCGTGAGGTAATCTACAAAGTCCTCTGCAAAAGACATCTTTACTTTGCTCAGTGGAATATCTTTGGCTTTATATTCAGATTGGAGAAATGCAACTACTTTGTCTTTAGCTGTATTCCATTTAGTCAGTGTGGCTGGGGAACGCTTATCACCTGCGACTTTTAATTTAACACGGTCAATGACAAAATCAATAACTTCCATTAAGGTCTTTTCTCTTTCGCGTTTTCCCTGGTAAGCCTGCTTAACCATGTTGGTTGAAACGTAATCTTCATTGATACATAACTGATCGTACAGCTGCCTGATCTTTAGGGTCGCGGCATCTATGGCATTATCAATTAGTCGGGACTCAATTGATGCTCCCCGTACATAGCCGGTTTCCTGGTTAATGAAATTTGCTTTCCGCTTCCGGTTAACGATTAAAATCCCGTCCTTCCGTTCTTGATTTTTTTCCTTTAATTTAATTGCGTTCTTCGTCATCGCAGATAAAGTAATGTATAGCTTAATCGTTATTAAAATAAATATAACACGACCATTTTTTAACTTAAATATCCCAGCGGTTATAAGTTTAAATCAGCAAATAAGCGCAGATCAGACAGGAAATAGTTCGAGATTTGTACAATAGGGGTCCCAAAGGTCACCGCCATCGGGATCGTTCAGGCTTACCGGATTATTGCCCATCCCAATGTACGGGCTAAGGCCTACTCCTTTTGGGTCAACAGATGACCACCTGCCTGCTCTGCCGTTATACATTCTCAGGCCAAGGTTGTTTAGCCCAATTACCGCATAGGCTTCCCGGTTTTCTTGGGCATGGTTGGTTTTGCATATCAATATTGCGGAGTTAGCTGTTTTAAAGGTTCGCTGCGTTGTGACTTTATTATTTATTTTTTGCTAATTTGTCACGAATTTATCCACCCTGAATAGCGGGATTATGTTCCAATTCTAGGAGCAGATCATGCTTTGGAACCAAGTGTCGTTTTTAGAAAACACCTGCTGCTAGTAGTGAATCAGCAAACGATCGCCTGTACAAATTAATTTTTGATTATTTTACGAAGATTGTCGACTGAACCGCAGCTTATATAAAGCGTGGTTCCATAAATAGCCATTCCAAAGAAATTTGCAAATCGTGCATTCTCACCGGGGCCGTTTGTGATTCCTTCTGCGTTTTCGCCAGTGATATTGGTCATTACATTTTTATCACTCAGGTGCACGATGTTATTTCTAATCTCACCGGGTGTGAATGTGGTCATTTGCAGAAAAAAGTTTTCTTTGGCTGTTACCTTCATATTTTTATCCCGATGTGAGGCCGAAAAATCGCTGATATAACTTTGTCTCTGGGCATCGCCAGACAGACTAAAAATGGTCGTTACATTTCCGTCCCTTGTTATCTTCCGTAAACCGGTGTAGGAAGCGAATTGTTCGCTCGCTACCAGGTAACCATCTTTTAAAAATTTTATAGATACTAAACCATCTAAACCGGCTTTATCGCCTTTACCATCAACCACCTGGTGGAATCCGGCCCTGCCCGCCAGCACGGACCCCGACTTTCCGTCTGGCGTAATGGCTACGATCCGCTGGTCGCCCGCATCGGCGATATAGATCGTCCCATCATCTCCTACTGCCAGGTCACTCGGTGTATGTACTTTGACGTTATGTATGGCCATTTTGGCAACGATCACCCCAGTTGTGGTCATTTTTAAAATACGGTAGAACTTGCTACTATCCAGTATGCTATATAAATATCCGTTTGCCGCCAGTTTTAAACCAAGTGGATATATTTTGGGCGGAAAACTGGCGATCAGCGTCAGTACTCCCTGCGAGCTGATTTTATAAATTTTATTATCGTCGGTTGCCGCAGAATAAATCGTTCCGTCGTCTGCCGTGCAAATAGCCCTTAAACCGGGCCCGTTACTGACTATCGTGCTAACCGTATATCCACTGCTATCTGCCAGAGCAACAGAACGGTTTTCCATGCTGTTTTTTTGAATATCAATTGCAGAGGGAGGGGTTTGCAAGCTGTCCTTTTTGCAGCCTGCAAGCATTTGCAGGAATACCATCCCGCAAATAAATAAATAACATATTTTGCATTTCATAAGTCAAAAAGAAATATAGATTAGTAATTAATTAACGGTCAACTGTACCAGGGGCTGATTTATTGAGAGTGGCTGAACAAATCTCGCTTAAAATTAAGCGCAAATATTTTATTAAAAGCATACATATAAAATATGTATATAAATATGTGTAAAATATGTATATCAAATTGATAACTTATGAAAAGCGTTTATTGGCTTAGTGATTGCCGCAGCGTCACAAGGAAAGCCGGCTGAAGACTGAAGACAACAAACTACATGATGTCCATCCCGCCATCATTAACCTACGCTGCAATTATGAAACACTAACTCCGTTCATTAAAAGTTGATCATAAACGGTAATTGTTTTTTGAGCCGAGTTTTCCCAAGTGAAGTCAAGGTTTATCCGTGTCATTTTCTTTTAACACTGGCGCATTTTTGTTTTTATATTCACTCGGTAGCATGCCTATAATTTCCTTAAATCGATGCGAAAAGTATTTAGTGTCATTAATTCCTATCATATAAGAAACCTCCTTTATGGAAAGTGGTTGTGTATCAATAAGCATTGCAGCATACCTGATTTTTACCTGCCTCATAAACTCTATAGGGCTTTGCCCTGTTAAGCTTTTTATCTTTTTGACAAATACACTGCGACTCATAGACATTGTCGAAATGAGGGCATCTACATTAAATTCATTGTCACTTATGTTTTTTTCAATTTCTTTTTTTACCGCTGATAAAAACCGCTTATTAGCATCAATAAAATGATTATTTGGCTGAGCAGGTATCTTTTCATTGGCGTTTTCTACCTGTTGATGAAGGCTTCCATATAAGCGCTTCCTTTGTTCTAAGATGGTTCTAACCCTTGATCGAAGCATTTGAGTATTAAACGGCTTCGTAATAAAACCATCAGCACCATGTTCATAGGCTGTCATTTCCGTATCCGGATCTGTTTTAGCGGTTAAGAAAATAAGTGGGATGTGACTGGTGGCCGGTTGTTTCCGAAGTTCATCTAATAATTCAATGCCATTCATTTCAGACATCATAATGTTAATTATAATAAAATCAGGCGTTTCATCTTGGGCCATGGTTAGTGCCGAAACACCATCGCCGGCCTGGAGTAAATGATAAGTTTTTGCTAATAAACCTGCAATATATGGATATTTCGGAGCCGTTGACCATAGCATTCCGAAAAAGAGTTCAGAGCGTTCCGTTACACTTTGACCATGCTATCTTCTTGAATTAGATAGCTAAATTTTAAATTCATTAACACAACCCATGGTTTTAATAAGCACGGAACAAGATGGTCAAGCATGCCGGAATATCCACTCTTTGGCCTCTATTTTAATGACTTCCTCCATTTCTCCCATCTCGTCGATAAAAAAGTACTGCCGCTCCTGTTTGCTTTTTAACTCCTCGTAAAGTTTGTAATAATTCACAAAGTCTTCGGAGATGTCAAAATAACGCTGTTTATTGTGAGAAAAGAATTTATCGAAAAGCAGCGGCTCAATGCCTTCGTCGGAAAAGGCGTGGTATTCCGAGCGCCATTCACCATCTCTCATCTGACTGATGACAGCTGGCTTCCCCTCACTACCAGGCTGCATATCCCAGCTCCTGCTTTCCAATGATTTCTTCGAATGGCTGCGATGGATCAGGCAGGCATATATCAGTGTGCTATCGCCTGGATCGGTTGTCCCGCCTTTGTAGACGGTGATCCATCCTCTGTGAATAAAAGATCTCTTAATCTGCTCCAGTTGATCTTTTAATAAAAATTTATCGATATCCATTGCTTAGGCTTTACCAAAGATAGCAGCTTTGATCAATGTTTGGCGAAAGGTTTGCTTCTCCTTACTGAAGACAGAAACTCCGGGACTGTATTGTCACAAATTAAAATGTGTAACAGTTAAATTTTCCAGGTTTTTGACAATTAGCTTTCCGCCGGCGCGTTCACAGAACGCGTAGGTGTCGTTGTGTGGATAGGGATCGACCAAAAAAATCGGCCGGCCGCCTGCATGTTCAATGATAAGTTGATTGATCTCCGTGTCACGGCAACCGTATCCGATAATGATTAAGCGGTCCGATGTTTCCAAATTCTTTCTAAAGTGATCGAATACGACTTTATAATAAATGGGTTCATTATATCTCAGGATTTTCGAAGTGGTTCCTGAAAGAAAGTCAGAATGATAGTTGATCCAGTCCCTAATGTAAATTTTGTCGCCATCCTCGCTCACCACTTCTTTTAACAGGTCGCCTGCGGCGATCCCTTTCTTGATTTTTATAAAATTGTCTATGCCATAATTCTGAATGTGGAAAGGGTACTGGTCAATACTGCCATGTAATTTGTACAGATTGTACCGCTGGTCGTACTTTTCCGCGAAGAAAGAAAGCCTGACTTTATATTGATCCCGAAGTTCGCCGAAATAAGGGGAACCCATCTCTTCAAAACCGTCCGCTAATTCTCCTTTCAGCCAGTCAGAACTTTTGAACGTTTCGAAAAACAGATCATGATTTAGCGTGTGGATATATACCTTGCCAATATCACCCCATTGGGTTAAACAATGTAAAAATCCGGTATAACCTGGATAAATAACTCCGCCAATATGTGCCGGCTCGTAAAACTTTATGCCTTCGCCATCCACAAGATATTTTGCTATCAACTGATTATAAATGTTGATCGTACCATACATTAAGTTAACGTCGTCAGTTTCACTTTTGTGCTTTTTCCGAAAACCCTCGCAAAAAGCCTTTAGGTTTTCAGATTCCTTTTCATCATTCAAAGCATTGGACAAGTAGTCATAGAACGCTTCGTAATCAAAAGCCCTTGTGCTACAGTAAAACTGTATCAGCTCCAGTAGAAAAAGTTTGAGTTGAAAATAGCTGCTATACCAGAATGGGTCCTGTTGCGTGCCCGAAGGAAAGTCACAAACAGCCCCACCAGTCGAAACGCAGAAGTCGGTTACTTTAAGCCCTGCAATAATGCCATTAAGCTTTCTGGCACTTGGGTAACCTTTATTGACCGAAAAGCCAGCTCCTAATAATAACGATATTGCCATTTTGTTTTCTTTCAAAAGTTAATATCGTAAAAAAGACAGGTTTGTACTAACCAAGTAGTCAAAATTTGGGGTTAATTATTTGTTTTTAATATTGTTTCGCAGAAACTTTTCGGTTTCCTCATTGTATTTTTTAACATCATCAGGATTAGCGTACGTTACACTGACGGCGCTACCCTTTTCCCAGTCCGTAGTACCAAAACCGTACATGCTGGATAGTGCATAAGGCTTATAACTACCTCTGAGTAGCGCAATAATGTCAAAGGCAAATTCTGAAAAGTACGCTTCCGAATGGTTCAGTCTTGCCCTTAAATGGAGATCACCCAACTTCTTGCATTTTGAGTATGCCCAAAAAAGTAAGGAATTGTTGTTGGGCTTTTCGTCATCGCGCAAATATTCGAACTTAATTATACCGCTTGAATATATTTCGTGGGATTCGGGACGAAGTACGTAACCACCATAAAAATTCCTTAAATCGGAACCTTCCAGAAAGGCGTCCAGCGCTCCAAAATCCTTCTCGTTCGATTTATGTAATTCGAAGAAAACCGCTGCACAGAAGAAATTCTTTGGCAGGTAAAACCGGTAGTCATGGATAGAAGGTTTGCTGATGCCCATCAAGGGCCTTAATTTTCGCAACTGCTCAACCGCCTGCTTCACACTTTTTTTATTGAAAACCGCCTTCACCTCGATCACGCCGCAAACATATTCTACAGGTATTGCCATTGATCTTCCAGAGGGGAATGCATCATGGGCTCCTTCGACCCAAAGCACAGGTGATTCCAGCTTGTCGTAGATGATCACATCGTAGTGGACAAAGTCTTCTGAATTTGGCACACCTTGGGAAATAATAAATCCAGATGTAACACCATACCTTTTTGGTAAGAAATCGCTAAGCCATTTTCGGAATTCGGCTTCAGCTACGTTTCCGTGTCCAGTCTGCACCGTTCTTTTACTGCTATGCACTCGAGCCCTATCATATGCGGCAAGCATGTCGTCTCTTCCGGTTAGAAACTGTCTCCACCCTTGGTTGGGAATTTGTATTTTTAATGAGGATTGGTCGTTTGACATAGCGTTAGCCAATGCTAATTTACAAATTCAAAACGAAAGACATAAACCACAAGAATAAGTGTTAATTGCCGGTCTGAGAATATTTATGGAATCAGATAGACCAATATTAAAGAGTAATACAAAAAGTTCAATCATATTTAATCATGTTAATAACCCTTTAGATAATAGCGTTACCGTAGAGTCCTATTATAAGAAATATTTAAAATAAATCTCTGATAATCTGGGTTGGTAAGTATGTTTAAGATAATCGTATAATAACTCGCCAACCTTGCCGATCTTAGCTAATCTTCGCAACACATTATCGTGATCAAGTGCCAATAACCACTCGGGTTCGAAATTTGCATAATCGTATTTCTCAGGATTAACAGCCCATGTTTCAAACTGCGGCAGATCAACGAACGTTTGTATGGCCGGGGTATCAAATGGAATATTTAAATAATATAGCTGATTGATGAAATTGATCATATGAACAATATCATAATGCGGTTCACCATTTTTCATAACCATTCCTCTACCACGATGTAAATACACATCCTTTACATAAAGATCAAAAAGGTCCCCTTGATCCCAGGAAACGATACCAGCCGACAGCATCTTGATATACATGAACTGATCGAAACGCCTCCTTAGCGACATTTCAAGTTCTGCAAGCAAGATTAATTTTCCATCATCATCCAGGACTTGGTAAAGAGGCACAAGTTCGGCTGGGTGGCACTCGCCGTTATGATTGGTTGTATTGGCGATTGCCGTCTTAAGTAGCCCGATCTCGCGAATTTTTACTTCAGGGTAAAACTTTTGATGCGCGACCGCTAAGGAACAGATCAAGGAATTATATTTATGAGTACCATAAGGGTTATTTTGGATAGCATGTTTTAACATATCCAGCAGCTCATGTGCTTTAAAGATCGCGCCATGTCTTTCAATGAACTTACCCAACTCGGCGAGATCGAAGTGCGCCAAAAAATCTTCAGTTTGGACGACTCCAAGGATCGGTCCTGCTAGTCCTCCTGGCAGTTGTTCGGGCTTGAATTCTATCTTGGCAAGTAAGGTGAAAATATTGGCAAAGATTCTTGTATAACTGTCGCAAAAATGGTTGTTGATCAATTGTGCGGACAAGTCATCCTCTTTTAAATAATGGTTCCATATACCCGATTTGCTCTGAGAACTTAATAAATGCATTGCTTTGCTGACAATTTCCCAATGTTTATCATCATGGACCTTTATATCACCAGCCAATGATAGAATTTTTTTGAACTCGGTTTGGTCTACGTACAAGATCGCTTCTGTCAAAAAGAACTCCGGGAGGGCAGTCAGTTTTTGTTCAGGTAAGATGTACGACTTGACATAGGAGCGGAAAATCGCCGCCACAAGATCCCGATAGTCAGAAAAAATATCAAAAACAAAAAAGTTCTTGTGAAAGTAAAAATGCAAGAGATTGTAATGCCAAAGTAGCGCATTCAAATCCCGATGATCGTGCGTATTTTTATCTACCTTTTGGGCGATTTCATGAATTGATTCTTTAGCAAGGTTGAATAAGCGATTTTCTTTGACCTCTATAAGATATTTCCGCACATCATCGGCTACATAAAAATCAAGCTCCTGATATAAGGTGCGGTCCAGATCGATACTTTTAATGTCATCCTTTATTGCCTGATCAAGTTCGTTGTAGCTATAAGAACGAATCAGTTGGGGCAATTTGAGCTGGTTGATCTTAGCAATGAAATAGCCCACCTTATTGCTATTTGAGTTGAGAACCAGTTCCGACTTTTTGTATAAAAAATAGGATTTCTTAAAATTGTCGGTGGTCAGCAGATAATGACCATATGCCTCTTCCAACGGTTCCAATGAATGCTCATGTTCGGCATCTTTGACCTTTTTAATCAACGCTTTAAAATCCAGCGAACGGTAAATACAGTTCAGACATTGGCAAACTTCTGATGCCTTCAGTCTGGGGTTTACTGAGCTTAGTTTATTGCGATCAATGTATTGTAGGTCCTGAAGTCCCGAACCGGCGTTTGCTTTCAGCTGTTCTTTCGCATCTTTGAAAAAATAAATATCAGTAATAGCGCAGGAAGAAAGGCGTTCCAGGATGAAAATTAGTTTCTCAACAGACTCATGGACCTTGGCTTTTGTGAGTTGCTTAACGTAGTTTGCAGAAAAGACTGGCCTTTCATTTTCAATTGTGAAGTTTTGCATCAAGTCGGCGATTTGCCTATTTAGCGTAAGGAATCCTCCCTTATGGAAATGAAAGACCCTATCCTCGCGCACATTGAATGGTTTAATGTTGCACAGAAAATTAGGATCAATAAAGCCAAACCCTTCAAAATCTTTAAGAGTGAAATAAATATCATCAAGAATATGCAGGTCGGGCTGATTTTTAGGCGACTTGGTTTCCCTTAATTCAAAAAGTTTTTCTGTAGAAGCTTTAACTTGGTTCGTAAGGCGATCTTTGTGAAAAAGAAAGAGAAATTGCTTCAGGGGAGCCTCATCCTGCAAGCCTTCAATGGTAAAACTTTGATAAGCTTGCTGTCCTGAATAATGGTAAAAGCGAATTTCCAAAAAATTTGTCACGATAACCCATTTACAATTACCTCCCGCCCGACTGGCATAAAGAAAGCCTTGGTCAACGGGGGATATGGATAAGGCTTCGCGTTTCTGCACTTTATCCAGGTCTATCTTCGGCCCTTTGACTTCGACAACAATATGTACCTCGCTTTCTATACCGTTCTGTATAACCTTGAATTGACCCATAGCGGCGTCCGGTTTGGTCGCTCCAACCACAGACTTGTGTTCTTCCTTGATTTGCCACTTACGGGAGTTCTTATAATTAAACCCAAGCACGTCCCCCAATATTTCCATCACAAAATGAGATTTAACTTCTTCCTCCTTTTGAAACTTTCCGGACAATAAGGAATCATGCCAGTTCTGCAAAATCGCTTTTTTGTGCTGAATGTCCGGAATAGCAGAAAGGCGAAAGGTCTCCAGGTAGGGTTGCAAAAATTCGTCGGTGAAAATGGCTTCAGGCATAAGCTAAGTTAGTAATTAAAAGTTTTTCAGGCATCCATGTACGTCGAGCTCATTTTTAAATACTACCTGCCTGAGGTAACCGTGCAACATATTGTTTCACATTATTAAAGCACGAAGTTCTGGCCCATTCAAGCCACCATTTTGTGTGTTCATCCGGATGTTTGCTGCGATGTAAGTCTGCGGCGATGCGAACTAACTTCTCTTTAACAAAAGCCTGGTCTGATGAATCGAGCGATGTGTCGCGGTATTTTTTTAAAATATCAGACAGCAAAGGAACTAAATGAGCGAATTCTTCCTTACTTGTCAACTTTTCCATCCACGCTGCAATATAACTGATACTGGCCTCAAGTGCCGGTTCATTTTGAAGCAAAACCCGATAGACAACTAAGCTTACCTGCTTTGCAGTAGCGGTCCCGACATAAACAGCAGTGCTTAGTTCGGAGAGCGCCCAAACCACTGTACCGTGTACTTCACTGATAAGTCCGCTTTCCAGTTCTTCGTAATTCCGATCCCTGTAATAATATACCTTTATCTCCTCGAACTGTTCTTTGAAACCAGGTTCATCTTTCAAAATATCACTAAATTTTTCAAGGAACCAGTACATCTCTTCTAGTACTTCAGTAAAGGAGAATATTTCATCAGCACGACCCAGGAAGCGCTTAAGGGGCACAATCCTTTCTCTTAAAAGATAGTATAAAGACTTAACCTCTTCAGGTAGCCATTCAAGCCCGTTCTCTTTCAGGCTAGTTGCTGAAATGCGCCGAAGTGGTACCAAATAGTTAATTCCACCAAAGCTTGCGGTTTCATCTTTAACACCGGTATAAAACGCAAACCCACTATCAATAATACCTTGCTTTAGTTTGCTACGCAGATGTTCGTCATCTCCAATAAAATAAAGGAAAATGGACCATGAATTACTATTTTCAATTTTTGAAAAATCAAAATTATTCAACGTGACATGTAGTAATTCAAGTTGTTCCGGCCTCAACATCGTATGAATATTTCCTAAGGCATAAATTACGTCCTCTTTATTATTTTTCAATTTAGATATCAGATCATCAATTACGGAGTCAATCTCTATCGATAAATCTATTTTTTGACGGCGATGGAATTCATTTTGATTAAGAAGGTAAAGATAGGTAATCGCCTGTTCGCTCACTCCAGCTTGGATTTGTTTCAAGGAATCTGCAATAACCATTTGTACAGTCGCCGTCTTGGTAATATATTTTATTCCATTCTCAAAGAATTTGAGGAAGCTTTCTTTTCGACGGTGGGTGTCAAATATCTCTTTGTTTTCCTTAAAATATTGCCAAAGCTGAGTGAATCCAGGTTCCCAACTGTCAGGATCAACTGCTATAATCGCAGTTGAAAGAAACTGCAAAATACTTTGCTTATAAGTGCCCGGTGCAGCTTCATATCCAGTTAATAGTTGTTGGGTAATATGAGCTAACTGGGGTTGAACTACGTCACTATATGCGTACTCCTGGCCTACACGATTTAAAAATTTGTTATCGCTATATTGTAAACTGTAAAACAAGAATGCCGAGGGGTAATGCTCGAAACCGGCCAGTTGGATTTCCCACCATTCATTTACATCTATGCGGTATACTCTTGGCAAGCAAAGTTGAAATCCCGACTCGCCAAGTATCATTAAATATTGAAGAGCGCTATCGGCTATGTAACGTTTGCTCACGCGAGTGGAGCGGCCGGTATCATATCTGCCATATCCCAACGGTTCCGGTTTTGATTCTCGCTTTTTAAGGTCATCTCGCAAAGTTTTAAATCTGCTGTCAAGCGTTTGATAGCCCGCTTTTTCGTAACTTCTTAATATCCTGGCAATTTTTTTGTCACGGTTCCAACTTCTTGAAATTTTAATAAAATTCAACAGTTCGTAACCGTAAAGAGCTTCCTCCTCATTTAAGCCACTGCCCTCTTCTAACAATTTCCATAAATCGTTTATTACCCCAGTCAGGTCAAATAGACTTAAAAATCCTGACCTTGAGATTTGCTCGCGGCCAACAGTTTTCCAATTATTTAAAGTTTGGAATAACCCGGCAAAGTCAAATGAATAGGCTGCCGCCAGTGTCTTATCATGAACAGTCTGCTGGGCTGTGTAAATTCCCCTTAGAGATTGGTTCCGCATCATTAAACGATCTAACGTCGGGGCCAGAATGCTTTGCGCAATAATAAGCCGGAGTTCCTCATTAATCCCATCCTCCACAGGAATGAACAAGTCTGAAACTGCTTTTAAAAGCAGCGTTTTTAAATTGTGGTCTTGGTCGATTTCACGCCAATGAACCAAATGCTTATCTAACTTAGCATGCCGGATTAGTCGGTCAGGAACCATTGTATGGCTGTAGTCGAAATTGGGAAACCAGACTTGGTTATCAATCTTTTTTAACTCCTGTAGTGTCGCTTTCGCTTTATCAACATCCGGCAATTTTGTTAATTCAACTATTCCCAGGTTAGCCCAATATCTTTTTCGGGTTTCCTCCAAAGGCAATTGAATTTGCGGAATGTCAAAGTTATTGTGATCAGCGTTTTCGAGAAACAGGATGAAGGCGAGCAGTGCCGACCGATCATCGCATATAGTAATTGCCCCTTCGGTATGTTGGTTTAAAAACTTCACGACATCGTTATGCTGAAGAGGGATTCGCACAATACTGTGATTTTCGTAGAACAGACGAAGCTCTTCTGATATTTCATCCGCAGCAACGTCTATAAGATAAATCTTATAATTATGACGATTGTTTTTGACTGCCTCTTTGTGTAATATATCTTTTACCCAATTTAACCACGCTTTAAAATTGGGGTCTTGTCCGGAAAAACCGATCAGACAGAAAGATTCCTGAAGGAGCGCTATCCGCATCAACTGTGTAAAAGCTTGGTGCTGCTCTGGATAATTATCGAAATGGCTGCGTGAGATGACGTACTGTTTGTGCGGGTCGCTATCAAATCCAAATTCAAACATCTTCCGCTGTTCAAAAGAACGTAACGATCCGTGGAGTTTGATAATGTTCTTAGTTCTTTTTAGCCTCAGATCTGCGGCACTTCGAACAACATCGTACCGCCTTAACAATAACGTTTCTTTATCTCGAAGAGCTTGCTCGTTTTCAGTGATTGCGTCCTCAAGCAATTTGATCCTCTCTTCCAAAGACTTACGGCGTTCCTCGATCTCCGATAAATCTTCGGCTTCTGAAATGTCAGCTTTTTGCCCTACAGGCCGTCCATCTGTCATCTGTTCAACAGGTTGAGGATCGTCGGGCATCTCGGAAAGTTCAGTTGTCACCTTGGACTTTTCTTCGTAATTATGGTAATTCTCCTTTTCAAGCTCAGAAATTTCCTGTCTTAACTGTGCAACTTGGTCTTCTCCGACAAAGCAATCCAATAGTTCGTCATAATTAGTGGTGTAGATGTTATTCCAGGGAAGCCTGATGAGTTTTTGGTGCAAAGACAGTTTTTCTGCAGGGAGTTCGACAATATCTCCATTTGTATGTAATAAGAAGCGGCCGCCGTTTTTTTGTATTACAGGGGTACGCTTTTCTATATAGGTGACGATCGCTTCCGGATAACCTTTTTGGCGGATATATTCCTCGACAACCTCTAAATAGCCTACGCGATTTGTAATTTTTAGGCACTGTTCTTTTACAAACGTTTCAGGCATTTCCGAAAGGCTCAGTTCTCTGTTATTTAATTGCCAGGCCCGTTCTATGTCATCATTGTAAACTTCTTTAATTAGATCATAAAGCAAACCCGACCAGCTCAAAAAATCCGGATGAACATTCATGCTAAAACCAGCACCTACCAAAACACTCATTTGATCGCGCACAAGTTTGTTTCGGAGTTGCTTAAGTTCTTTTTCGTAATTCAACATAATAACATTCCTTTTTTTTTGGTTGCTCCAGACCGAGCTAAATCAATATAAACGTGTTGGCATCTTTGTCCAGCTTTTAAGAACTACTCTGAATATGTTAGTTAAATCGTGTTGATTTAAGCTGTTTTCCTAAACTAATTGGTTCGGCATATGCTCATGTATTTTGAACTTAAGTTCAAATGTAAGTTATTAATGGTTGGCTTGATTAGCGGGTTCGATTAAGCCTAAGTCTAGGCTAACATCTCTTACGAACTTGGATAGCGGTCTTTTGTGTAGTTCGTCTTCAGCAACATAATTGCCAGTTAACAATCTATTGATGTTTTCTGATGTGATATAATCTTTAAAAGTATTTCGTAACGTTTTCTTATAATCAGGTGTATAAACTTCGGCTTTTAAAAGCAGCTCTTCAGCGACATCCCGGTATTCGGAATAAATTCCTTCGATCTCAAAAAGTCCAATATGGTCAGCAAATCCCCTTGTTGCTTTGTGGTCGGATTTTACTTTGATAACGATATCATCAAGCTTACGGCTATTGAGGAAACGCCCTTTACTTTCTTTTTCCAGATAAAAATGAAATGGTGAAGCACCTGGCTGGTCTTCGTACAATTCAAATAAGATCTTCTTTGTGCTTTTTACATTATTGCAGCTTGCGCAAACGGGATTCAGATTGAATAGCGAAATGCTAAAGCAAGGGTAACTGTTTTTTGCCAGAAAATGGTCAACTTGGAACTTAGCACGACGTACCCAATCAGTTGTTCCGGGTACCTGTTTTCGCTTGATCGACAAAGTAGCTTGCGCATTGCAATAAACGCAAGTTTTTATTCCGAGTTTGGCAAAGTATTTTGGATAGAACACTTCACGCCAATGCTTGTATCCTAAAGCCAAAATGATCTTTTTTCGAAAGGATTCAAACGGTGCCGATTCCATGACTGATGCATCAACGATCTCGTCGAAATTTTTCTTTAAGGTCGCCAATATCGAAGGGATCGCTGTGATTATCTCGCCAGAAAGCTCATGAATAGTTTGCGCGTAGAGGATCTCTAAAGGATCTGTCAGATCGTTGTCTATCAGTGCTTCAAGGTTTTGTTCTAAGTAGGTTTTTTGCTTTAAGATATCGTTGGGAAACTCGGCTATCACCTGCCTTACTGCGGCTATTGCTATTGATCTCATTGACTTGTTAAATTTTTGATGCCTTCAATTCTTGCAAACGACGGATCTCCCGGTCGATCTCGTCTGGCATTTGTAAATATCTGTCGGAATATAGCTCGTTTAAACTGCGTTTAATTAGCGGCTCACCGACCATGTCGATCATAGAGCGCAGCATGGACTGATCCCATAGTATACGTAGTTCAGGCTTTTCTTTAGGTTTATTGTCATCAGGCAAAAGATAGTAAAATGCAGAACTGATAACCTGCCGTGCATATTCTCCTATAAATCCATTTTCTTCCAAAAAGAAACTATTGGCAAGCAGATCATGAATATTGCCCCCAAAAGTTTCGTTTACCTGTGCGACCTGCTCTGTCTTATATTGCTTCGGTCTTAGATACAAAATATTACTATTGGGAATATCAGACAAGATAAATGGTGAATGCGTTACGAATAAAAAATTGATAGATGAGATATCCTCAAGATTTGCTGCACGTATATTATCAAACAGGTCTTTGAGGAACCGACGCTGCAATTCTGGATGGTAATATAGTTCGACCTCGTCAAAGATGATGTTAATGTGTTCATATTTTATAAGCTGACCGTCCAATGCATTAGTATTCAACGTTTCCTTAACGGAGTTGATGTTTTTCAAATGGTATATAAGCGAAGACAGCGCATACAATCTTTGTTTTTCACCCGAGCTTAATAAATTAAATTTATCCTGTTTGTTGTGAAACTCTATGTCTACAGAAAAAAAAGATGGTGGTACGAGTGTGATTAGTGGCACTCCCGATTGCTCACCTCTAATCTTCTGTAATCTTGTTGTTAGACCGTTGACAGATCTGGCAAACACGGTTCGCTTTTTTGGTACGGTGGTCAGGTAAAGGAAATTGATCGCTTGTTTGATCTTATAGGCAACATGGCTTTCATCTGCTTTTAAAGATTTGAAGAACCTTTCCAACAATTCTGGACTGTTTAAGAAATCGCGGTATTTAAGATAACGTTTATATTTTCTGGATATGCTTTCAAGTTTAACTAGAATATATTTTTTTGCAAATTCCTCACTATCTTCTGACCCAACTTTGAATATTCTACCACTAAAAAATACTGCTCGGATAATGCTGTCGGCAATTATCCAATAATTGTTATAGTTTATTACGAGCTCTGCTCTTAATTTCTCTTCGGGTTTATATTTGATCTTGTTCTCATCGATCTTAAACACAAGTCGTTCGGGCGTCTTTCCATCGTTTCCTGACCACAGTGCATATCCGGAACCGTCCAAAATGTTGGCTAGGAGCCTAGATCTGACCAGGTAATTTTCGACATTTATATCTATAATTCCCCTACGGCGATAAGGATTAAGGACTATTGGCGTTTGATAGGAATCATTTTTATGAAATATCGCTTTGATCCAATGGCCCGTATCCATTGTATTCAATGAGTAAGATGAATAATTGATCACAACGCTATAAAATAGTTGCTTAAGATATTTTATATCATTGATGGCCCGCCCGCTTAGAAAACCCTTTTTTGAATCATTGAATTGAGTCAGTCGTAGATTGTTACCGTTTGAGCGCAAACGATAATAATTTTTATCTATTTTGTAGTAAATATCAACATTTACATCTTGTTCCTTTAAATATTGAATCAAAGGCTGTTCTTCAAGTGACGAGTCATTATCTTCTATATCATCATCGTATTTTTCGATAAGATTTAATTTGTGACTGATATTGTAGAGTACAGCATATAAAAGCTCAGCCAAGCTACTTTTCCCTGCGCCGTTCTTTCCAACTATTGCACTCACGTTTACGTGGATGTGTCCAATGTCATACACTGACGGTACTGATACCTGGGGTTCTATAATCTCTTCTTGCTCTCTGCCATAGGGTAATATTTTGTACCTGTTTGCTAAATAATAAACTTCTCCAGGGTTTAAAACTTTTAACAACTTTGGAGAGCAAAAAAACAATGGTTTGATCGCGATCAGTTTTAGGCCTTCGTTATTCATGAATGAGGTTAGGAAATTAAAGTAATGCTATTCTACTGCTAAAGTTAGAATATTTACCTGAAATTCTTGTCCTTGTCCAAAGTGTTCGGGTTACTTGGTGCGGACTAGGGGGCATTAAGTCATGAGGGTCAACAGTGCGGCTTTTTCATCGACTTGAGATAAAGTGAGCACGAGGGTTGCTGGTATTTCGTGGAGGCTGTGTGTGATTTCTTGTACTAAGAAAGTATGACGCGGGTGCCCACTGGGTCGATTTAGTAATTCATTAGCGTGCCCTCAGGTAGCAACGGTATTCTAAGTAAATTACTTGCTAAACCATTGTAATCAACCGTAAAGTTTTCTTTTCTGCAGCGTATTCTAAAGCAATTAGCAGTTTTGTTTTCTTTCCGGAATCATTTCGTATAGCCTCAATCATTATATTAAATTGAATGGTGTTTGGCGAAAGCCGTAAATTAAAAATATAGTTAGAGTTAATTTTCAATCGTATTTCATTTTCGAGTTCATATACCGACATCTCCGACAAACCGGCTCTACCTAAGCTGTGGTTTTTGTTTTTTAAAAGGTAATTAAACTTTGATTCATCAATGATTATTTTAAAATCTGAAAGTTTAACTATTGTTGTTGATATTGCATTTAGCGAAAAACGAACGTCATCTCCTGATAAACTTGCCGGGCGTTCTATTTTGTAGGATAGAAATAAGCCAAAATGCTCAGTGCTAACGGATTTGCACTTAAATCCATATTCCTCAAAAGGGTACCACGTTGGATTGTACATACCAGTAACCTCATTGGGAACGATGATCTCATTTTTATTGATAATGAAACCTCTAACTAGAATAGTCGAAATGTAATTTTTGAAACTGCTAGAAAAAGTCAAATCGAAAAAACCCACATAAGGCGGATAGTCGATCAAGTTGGTTCTAATACCATCGAATACAAATTCAGAGAGATTGTTTATGTATTGGATAATACCAGCCTCACTGACCCCTTGCCGCCAATTTGAAATCATTTATTTATAATTGATAATCAGAACCCAAAGTGGTCAATCCAATTTTGGCAAGAGGGGTCAACCAAGTGTGGATTATCCACAATATCACCAAAATCGATTATCTGGAAAAATCAAAAATAGTTGTTGCCGGGCAGCATTTGCCGATTGGCGATACTTTTAAAAATGCTGTTAAGCTAAAGTTGGGGTGGTAAGCTCGGGTTATATCTATTTGACCCGGTATATATGGGCGGTCACCTGCTGGCCGAGCCGGATATCCGTGCACTTGATCAGGCTTTGAGCTATGCTGCCTTGCATTAAGCAGGCTGCTGCTTAATGCAAGACTCCACTAGCGTGGCCTCCTACCACGTCTTTGTCCTGAGAGGGTGGTCAGGAATAGAACCGGAATCAGGGGATCTATTTGCGGCGCTCTTTAACAAATGCAAACCGCCAAAACACATCATTACATCTACCACGCAGATATCAAAGGCGTTATTATAAAAAAATGCGCCCCGTATCTCACCCCGGAGCGCACCACATAGCGTGTGTCAACTAAACCTCAGATCACATTTAAGTGGACCTAAGTTCTTTTGCTGCATGACGTCCTAACCGAATTATTATACCAGCGAAAAACGACAAGAGCTATTTATTCGCTCCTCAGACTTTTTATAGGATTGGCAACAGCTGCATTGATTGCCTGAAAGCTTACTGTTATCAAGGCAACCAGTAAAGCGCTGAACGCAGGCAAGGCGAACATCCACCATTCTATAGCAGTACGATAGGCATAGTTTTGTAGCCAGTTATGCATGAACAACCATGCAACCGGAAAAGCGATAACGCAGGAAAGTGTAACCAGTTGAAGAAATTCTTTCGCCAATAAGGCCATTAACCCCGTGACAGAGGCGCCCAGTACTTTGCGTATCCCGATCTCTTTTGCCCGGCGTTCAGCAGTATAGGCAGCCAGCCCGAACAGGCCAAGGCAGGAAATGAATATGGCGAGCATCGCAAATAAACCGGCAAGTTTGCCGATAAGCGTTTCATTGGAAAAAAGTTTGTCAAAGTCTTCATCAGCAAACCGGTATTCAAAGGAAAATCCTGCATTTTCCTTATTCATTACGTCAGCTGTTTTTGCTAACGCCTGTGATAAGTCGGCGTTGGGTTTAAAACGTACTGCCATTACCGTAGGACCATTATTGCTGTTTAATAAAATAAGCGGCGCACTGCCGCCATAGATATCGTTGTAAACAAAGTCCTTAATGATACCAACGACGGTCAACACGTGTCTGCCGGCGTGAATGATACTGCCTACCTTTCCTTCCTTCCCCATTGTGCCGGCCATACTTTCATTAATGATAACGCTGCTGCTATCTGTCGTTCCCGCATAAAAGTCTCTTCCGCTCACTAATTTCATCTGCATCGTTTTTAAATATTCAGCGCTGACAACGTTGGAATGAATAGGCAACTTGGCATTCGGGTTTTTGCCCTGCCACGTAAATCCGTCACCTGCGCTGTAAACGTGCAAGGCGTCGTGTAGACTGGTCGCCGCATTTTCAACATAGCCTGTCGCCATCAGGCTGTTTTTGATCGTGCTGAAATGCGCTTTCATATTTCCCTGGATATCCATGTAGATCAGGTTGTTCTTGCTATAACCGATATTCCTGTCCCTGATATGCTGAACCTGTTTATACACGACAATGGTGGCTACGATCAGCATAACAGAAGCGGCAAACTGGGTAACGACAAGTCCTTTGCGAATGAAGACGACATTTATGGAGTTCTTGATCTTCATCCCTTTCAGCACGCTTACCGGATTAAAGGATGACAGGTAAAAGGCCGGATAACTACCCGCAATCAGGCCTGCAACCAGGCCAATGGCCAGCAACCCGCCAAAATGTAACGGATCAAAAAGGTTTACAGCTAATTCCTTTTGTACAAGGTCATTGTAAAAGGGGATCAATAAGTATAGCAATACCACCGCGCATAACATCGAGATAAATGAAAGCAGTACGGATTCGCTGATGAATTTTCCAATCAGGCTTATTTTATTCGCTCCCATCACTTTAAGTACCCCTACTTCTTTCATACGCTGTTCTGAGCGCGCCGTGGAAAGGTTCATAAAATTGATGCAGGCGATCAATAGAATAATAACGGCTATCATGGAAAAAAGCTTGACATATTTGATCGCCCCACCGTCCTGCACGCCATTTACAAAATTGCTGCGCAGATGCCAGTCGTTCATGCTGAATAAAAAGCATTGGTTAACCGCTTTGTCCACCTTGGTGCTCAAATAGCTCTTCAGGACCTTATTGACCTCGGCCGGATGGGTACTTGGAGAAAGCTGAACGATCGTTTCTGTCAGATTGTTACCCCATGGTTTCAGCCAGGTATTTGCGTCCTCCCAGGTGGTATACGGTGACAGCCATTGAAAATGATAATAACAATTTGCAGGCAGATCTTTAAACACGCCGCTTACCGTGTAGAGCCCGTCAACGCTGTATGCGCCCTGTGCATTCATCTTTATCATCTTGCCAACTGGATTGCGATCGCCAAAAAACTTTCGGGACATCGTTTCGCTGATCACGACATCTTTAGGATGGCTTAACGCTGTCGCGCGGTCACCATAGATGAAAGGCAAATCATACATGGCAAGTATAGAAGGATCTGCATACATGCCGTTTTCTTTGATTAACTTCTCACCGGATACCACCAGCTCATCCATGGCCCAGCTCAGGCGGCCACTGTTGACGATGCCGGGAACGTCCGCTTTTAACGCGGCCGCCAACGGGCCGGGTGTAGACCCATTGGTGTTAATGCCAGCATCACTTTTTTCATTTTGCATCACGTGGTACAGGTAATCCCGCTTTGCAAAATTGTGGTTAAAGGTGAGTTCATCCTCTACCCACAGAAATATCAGCGCCGCGCAAACGGTGCCTACTGCCAGGCCGGCAATATTCAGGATGCTGTAGGCCTTATTCTTTTTTAGATTCCGCCAGGAAGTTTTGAAATGATTTTTAAACATGGGATTGCGCTTTATTTTGTCAGCAGGAGACCACCGCGGGGTAGTTTCCTGATTCAAAATTAACGGCGCTGGTGGACGGCGACTGCCCAAATCATAAGTTGGGAACTCTATTTTTATGGCGTTTTTGTATTCAACAGGACTTTTTCCGGTGAGCTGCTTAAAAATCCGGTTAAAAGTGCTTTGCGAATTAAATCCGGATTCATACGCTATACCGAGCAGCGTCAAATGATCATAAGTCGGGTCCTGCATTCTTCGCGCGGCCGCCTGAACGCGGTATTCGTTTACGAAGTCATTGAAGTTTTTTTTCAGCGCCGTATTGATGATGCGCGAAAGTTCATGGGGATGCAGTTTGATTTTGCAGGCTAAGGAATTTAAACTGAGGTCCGGATCTTCGTAGTAGCGGTTCACTTTCATCGCGCTTTTCAACCAGGCGCTTCGCTGCTTCAGTTCTTTCGGGATCAACACATACTGAGACGGCGCCTTTTCAACCGGCCTGCTGACTCCAGGCCGCAAACAGATGACAATCACGTTCCGGATAAACACTACCGCGAAAAACAAATATAAAGGATAACCGGAGCGTCCACCAATTGAATGATGGTAATAGAAATGATCCGCCACAGTAAATGGTATCCAAAGCAGCCATAAAAAGGCAAAATTCCTCAACATACGATTCAGCCATTGGAATTCGTGCCGATAACGATCACCGGCTATGAAGTTCATTCGCTGATAATAGCTGCCTATTAATTTACGGCATAGCAACAAGTAAATGGCAACTGAAAGAAATACCAGTATTTGATGTATTGGATTCCATTGTTGAAAGATGAGCGTATCGCAGGTCGGTTTACCGGTTTTTCTGCTTTCATTGATCTGTAATATTAGGGCGCCCATCTCCAGTAATAAGGGGCTGAAATGCAGCAGGTCCTTCCAGCGAAAGGGGTATTGCGGGCTAGTTGTTTTTAAGACGTAGAAAAAGATGAGGGAGCCGGTCACTAGTGAAAAGTTCAATGACAGCCAGCTCCAACGAGGGAAATCTGATCCGAGACTGATATCTCTGTAAAGGTCCCACACAAGCCCGAGCATGGTCAAACCCAGGGCCAGGCTTAAAAAACGATTAGCGCCCCTGCCCTCCTTTTTTGTGAATCCCACTTGCAGGGCATAACAAAGCCCTATCAAGCTCACCCCAAGAAAAGCCAGGCCATATATATCAAAATGAAATGTATATGTGTTCAAGTCCTATACTTAATTCAAAGGCCGGTCCAATTTATAAGTTATTGGCAGATAAGCAATTGAAATCTAACAAATAATTACTTGTAATAAAATCGTACGCCTGCCTGTGCGGTTTTGTTACAACAAATTTTTAATACTTTGCTGTAACTTGCAAGTTTTCGCGCTATTAAGAGGCTGTAAAAAGTAATTGAATAAATATAGGACTTGAAAGCATATTTAAAAAGCTAAGGAGAAACTACAACAACTGAATTAACAGTATTGCGAAACGCGAGGTTCGCATCATGAACTTGGATTAGGCATGGAGCGACGATATCAAAGACGAAGCTTATAAGACCAGGGTAGTCGTAGAAGCGCCATTGCCGGTGGTCAATAGCCAGTCGAAAGCTGCTGATAATGGGTACCCAATGGTTCATTACAACTAAGCCTATTCCTAAAGAATAGGCTTAGTTGTATCAGAATCTGTGATTGTATAGCCAATGATCTTAGGAACGTATGCTGATATTGCTGATAAATAACCTGGCACCGTTTTCAGATTTATTAGGGCCACTTATATAAAAATACCTGGCCGTCCCGGGTTGAAAGAGCACAGTATCTGCCAGCTTGGTATCATCCACGTAAACGGCCATTTGATTGCCGCGTACGACCAACTTAATATGAACCGGTCGGTTCGCCGTTGCAGAAAGATCAAACTTGGTGTTGGCCTCCTTTTTCAAATCATAATTTCCGATGTTAACAGCGTCCGCATCATAATAATGCAGTTGCACAAAGGTCCCGCCGTTGCTGATATATTCCCTGGCAGCATTGTCCTTTACAAAACCAAAAGAAATAGGCGAGATGTCTTTGATCTGTTCTGCCTGCGCCAGTATATCAAATTCAAATGTAAAGCTCCCGGGAAGGGTAGCAGGCCTGTTCAATTTATAGGTGATGTTATCTTGTATTGACAGCCATTTACCCGGCTGGCCGACGGGACGGGCAATCGTAGCAGCGCCGTTTGTTTTAATACTGCGAGGGGTTGCACCTATTTCGTATTTGGAGAAATCTTCGTTAAAATCCATATTCTGAGCTGCCGCCTGAAATACAGAAAGGCTGCTAAAGACTATAAGCAGCCCGGTGACCAAAAAGTATCTTTTCATATTGAAAGACATAAAGTTTAAAGTAAAAAATCAATTATAGGGTGCTGAGAATTTGCCTTCTGTAACCGTAAGATATTCTTCGCCACCGAGCAGTTTTAGCTTTCCTGAAAAGGTTGCTTTAACACCCCATTTCGTTAAACTGGTTATGGTTAAGCTGCTTCCATCAAGGTCCCCGCCATTATAGATAGTAGTACCCACGATTTTACCATCCTTCATATTCTGGATGGAGTATTTACCGGCAAGTAACAGGTCGCTTGCATCGTTGGCAGTGTAGGTAGTCTCCTTCGCCCCTTCCTTCAGGTGCATGTCTATGCCAAATCCGGTAACCATGTCATGCTTTTCCCATCCGCCAATTACTACAAAATGTACGGTGTCCGTAGCAGGTTTATCATTGGCATTCACGCTGTAATTAAACTCGTGCAACTTGCCGTTGATCTTACAGGTAAGATATTTTTCGACATCTCCCGCTACTGTACCACCGTTCTTTTTGCAGGCAGACAGACCCATTATGGCCAGCGCCATGAGGCAGGCAAGTTGAGCCTTCCTTATTATATTTTCCATATGGTGTCGATTTGATTTAATAAGCTGTTCGATGAAGATGATCAGGTTCAGCAAACAGCAAGTCCGGTATAATCCTTGGTCCGGTGATGGTTATTTCAGTTTAATGGATATTTCACCGTCATCCATGCCCTCAATATTTTTTTCCGCAAACACTTCCGGAGAAGCTTTTTGGAGGGTTTTAAGAATGTCTGATGTAGATCCCCAATGCTGAAGAGTAATCGAAGACCCCGATGCGCCATATTTCATCTTGGTGCTTTCAATCCCTTTCGCTGCCTGCAGTTTATCATTAATGTTTCGTAAGGTTGCAAAGTCAACGCCGCTAATTTTCACTGTAGTTTTTGTTTCTGATGAAGAGCCGTTCTTCTTTTTTCCAAAAAAACCCAGGATTTTGTCGCCGGTACTTTTTGTTTTGTCTGCGGTATGACCCGCACGGTCGGCTTTGTCGTTTGCCCTGTCGATTTTGTCCAAAAGTGCTTGTGCCCTGGTTGTTGTGAGGCTGAATAACATCAGCGCCGAACAAATGATCATGATCTTTTTCATAGTTATTAATTTTAGTATAGATGTTAGCTATTAAACCATTGCATGGTATTCACCTTTTTTAATAGGTATAATCGTGGGTAAAATCTGTGCTTTTGGTAACCGTAAAATCTTTTTCATCGTTTTTAACCTCACCGTTTATTTCTGCTTTGTAACTAATTTTGTAGGGCGAGTTTTCCACGTTTAAACACTGCACTCCTACACTGATCGCACTTAATGGCTTAATAGATTCAATTACATAAGTTTTAGTGGTTCCGTTAAAATTATTTTTACCGAGGCTAACTGAATTCTCGCTGTTTTGTACCACACCGTTTACTTTCCAAACAGTACCTTCTTTCGGGTCGTTGGTTAAACCTACCATTACAAAGGAGATAAAAGCGGATGACGGTGCACCGGTCACGGTAACCGTAAACTTGGCATTACGCCCGTTTGAGGGTGTGGGATCGCCGCTGCTTTTTTTGCTGCATGATGAGAAACTTGCAAACAAAACGGCACAAATAGTAAAGGCAATTAAATTTTTAAAAATGGATTTTTTCATAGTTATTTGATTAAGATAATAGATAGACCGCAAAGCTATTCGTTGGCCTTAGCACTTAAAATCCCCTTATTGGTGGTTTTTTTTCTCCTGATTTTTAGGTATTTTATCATCAGCGGCCGTAACTTTTAGCAGGTTCTGAATTTTTAGCTGCATATTTAAAACCGGTAGGCCATATCTGTTGACCTGCCGGTGATTGAAATGAAGAAGATTTATCTGATCCCAGTCTGCCTGCTGATAACCGTCTACGCTTTAGCGCAGCAACAGATCCCTCTAAATGAAAAACAGCACGTCGACAGTTTGGAAAACGTCCTGCGGTCAAATGGACCGGATAGTGCAAAGGCCAATGCTAATTTCCAATTGGTTGAATACTGGAAATTCAAGGATACCGTGAAAAGTAAAACGTATTTAATGCGCGGCAAACAACTTGCAGCGAAATACCCCTATTTTAGAGCATTGGCGCATTTTTATGAAGGGCAGTATTATTTTAACTGGAACGCGGCTAAAGCTGCTGCTGCCTTTAAAAAAGCGGAAGAGGCCTTTTCGGCGTTTAACACCCCGAAAGCACACGGCAGGCGTGCAGCTGCATGGTTCAACTACGCTATAATGAACAGGGATACCAAAGGATACGAGTTTATTACCCGCATTATACTTGAAAAAGTTCTGCCGGAAGCGGAAAAAGCTGGTGAAAAAGTAATGCTGGCGCATTTCTACACGCAGCTCTCTACCGTATTGATGAACAATTACCAGTTCGCCAAGGCGGCGACCTATAATCAAAAGGCAATTGAGCTGTTGCAAACCGAAAGCCCGCGCTCAACCAATCTTTTGTTTGCTTATCTGAGCGGTGTAAGCATCTATTGCTATGACGGCAAATCAGCAAAGGCAAAGCCTTTGTTAGCAAAAGCTAAAGCGATAATAAGTGCCTATCCCGAATCCGTAAACTATCCGCTGTATTATTATAACGAAGCTTTATACTATTTTACTGTTAAATCTTTTGAACAGTCGCTGGTAAGCGCTGATAAGGGAATTGTTCTTGCAAAAAAATACAATCAGAAACAATTGCATCAGCAGTTCCTGTTCAGAAAATATGAAGTCTACGGACAGCAGAAAGCGTATGCCAAAGCCAGACAAATTTTACTGGATATTGCAAAGGATGGCACGCTTATGGCAACCGCTAATGATAAGGCGACGATTTACGCAGAATTGTCAAAAACCAGCAAAAACCTGAAAGACTACAAAGCCGCTTACTTCTGGATGAATAAGTATCAGGTACTAACAGATAGTATCCACAAGGACCAGACCGCGCTGAAGATCAATGAACTGGAGACCAAATACCGCACTGCGGAAAACCATCAGAAAATTGCTGCTTTACAGGCGCAAAACAAACAAGCAGCCCTGAAAGCCAGGAATGAGCATTTATACAACTGGCTGCTGGTCATCGGTTGTTTATCGCTGCTCATTACGCTTGGACTGGTGATCCTGAATGCGAAAAACAACCGGAAACTTGCGGCTCAAAAGGAGATCAACTATCAGCAGCAACTCCATGAATTGGAGCAAAAGCAGCAGCTTAAAGTAACCAAGGCCATGCTGGATGGCGAAGAGCATGAACGGGAACGCGTTGCCCGCGACCTGCATGACGGACTGGGCGGAATGCTGGCGGGTGTAAAAATAGGTTTATCGGGTTGGTCAAATAATAACTCGGACCTATCCGGGGACAAAGACCTGAACCACATTATTGGCCAACTGGACTCTTCGGTTTCGGAGCTGAGGCGTATCGCCCGTAATTTGTTACCGGAAACGCTTCTGAAGTTTGGACTGGAAGTGGCATTGAAAGACTTGTGTGAGTTTTATATGCGCGATGAGTTACACATTGATTTTCAGACTTTTCATATCCAAAAAAGCATTACGCTGAGCGTACAGCTTAGCATATATCGCATGGTACAGGAGCTTTTTTCCAATGCTATCAAACACGCGAACGCTTCAAATATCATGTTACAATGCAGTCAGAACGATCACATTTTTTTTATAACCTTTGAAGATGATGGCTGCGGATTCGATACGGCTATGCTGGAAAATAAGAAGGGTATGGGTTTAGATAACCTTAAAAACCGGATCACTTTCTTAAATGGCAAATTTGAGTTACAGTCAGTTATCAATGAAGGAACAACCATTAATATCGAACTCAATATCAATGAAGACGCCAAAATTACTAACCGCGATAGTTGACGATCACCCTATTGTGATCGAGGGCTTAAAGACATTGCTACAACATGAGGAGAACATACACCTTGTTGGCGGCTTTTGCAGCGGCGCGGATATTCTTTCATATATCAGGACTAATCCCGTAGATCTCATTTTGTTGGACATTACGCTTCCTGATATTAACGGAATGGAACTATGCCACATGATCAAAAAGGAATCAGTAATGGCCACTATACTTATTTTAAGCAATCATACCGAGAGAAGCATTATCATGCAAACCATTCAAAACGGTGCCAGTGGCTACTTGCTTAAAAATAGCGCTGTTGAAGAGCTTAGATATTGTATTGCGGAAGCGGTAAAAGGAAACATCTGTTATAGCAAAGCGGTGATGGAAATAATTAGCCGGCCATCAAAAAATGAATTGCAAGGGGCACCGCGTCTTACCCGGAGGGAGAAAGAAATACTGTCTATGATCGCCACAGGCAAGACCAGCCAGGTGATCGGCCAGGAACTATTTTTAAGTCCGCTTACTATTGATACCCATCGTAAAAACCTGATCCAGAAATTTGGGGTGAAAAATGTTGCTGAACTAATCATGGCTGCTACACAACAGCAGATACTGTAGAAAAAACCGCATGTTCTATTGCTGATCACATCACTGATTTCAGCCGTTTGTTATCACCAAAAACTCGGATTTTTATCGCTTCGGCACTCGCAGCCCTCATTATCACCCTGTTCATCATCAGTTTCCAGGCCATTAAGGCCGCGCTTTCAAACCGTGCCCGTAGCTTACGCTCAGAATGACCGGTGCATTTGCCAAAAGAGCTTAGATAGCAAACATGCGATCTGAGATTTAGTTGATACACTTTTGTGGTGCGTTCCGGGGTGAGATACGGAACGCATTTTTATTTCATCCAAAAACCGGCATCCGGATTTTTTGGACATGACAGGAAGCTACCTCGTCCCGAGCAAAGTTAAACGCCAATGACGACCCAGGAATTTATAGTTTCGGACTGCCTAAATCGGCGGTCCCGGCGACGAATCCAAAGTTCTTTTCTTTTAAAAAAGACACCATGCGAATCCAGATAAAAAAGGGACGAAAAACTTTTTTAGATTTAAGTGAAAGGCCGAGGTCTATAAAATACTTATTGATGAACATCAGGATGATCACAAACCTTACCACAGTATTTTATTGGGTTGCCCCGCGCATTGCCCTGCGGTTACGACTGTTCTGCGTCTCGCAAAAATGCGCAGGGACAGGCTCTTTTCTCCATATTTTGTTGCCCGCTCGTTTCGGGTTATTCCTAAAATGTTCGTTCCGCTCCAGAAAATACTTGTTAATGGCAGCCTGGCACTCTTCGATATTGCCGTAATTGCTGTTGTGTATAACCGCTTTTGCCAGACCGCCGAAAACCGATTCAATGACGTTCAGGAACTGAGTACATGACGGTAATGGCACGCGAACGATCAATGGTTTATGCACTTTGTTATGATCTTCGATAAAATTGATCAGAATTTTAGAGCGGTGCCAGCTTACATTATCCCAACAGAGGTATATACGTCTTTGATCGGCATACAGGGATGCCAGTGTCTCAACAAGTTTTATGGTCTCGAAGGTGTTTTTTCTTGTCGAAAAAAAATGGGTTGCCTGATTGGTAGACAGTTCCAAAGCCGCAGTACATATCACAACCCCTTTATGTTTTTGCTTGTCCGGTACATAATACGGTTCATTATCTTTTTTAAGCATCCTTCCTCCTTTGATTTTAACGCCTACAGGTCCGTACTCGTCAATCGAAAAGAACTTCTCGTCTTTCCGCAAACGTTGCAGGATACGTTGTAATTTATCGATCTTTTCACGGTACTTAGGGTCTTTGCACGTAAGCATGTCTCTCGACTTTTTGAAACGGTATCCATTCTTTCTAAGGGTATAAGATGCTTGCATCCAAGAAATTTTTTCAGCGTAAATCTTTTCATACATATCGTCAGCGCAGTGATTGTCCAACTGGTGCGATTTAGTCCATGCGTTGTCGGCGGTTCATGGAGTAGCTTAATGAGGTTTTCTGCTCGTTGCTTCATTCGCTTTATTACGGTAGGAAATATTTTATGTATTGGTGGTTTAAAAGCAACCAGCCCCTTGCTGAGGTAAGTACTGATCCAGTTCTTAATTGTTTCGTTAGTCGTCTCAGCCTTATCAGTTATGGTCTTATAACCGGAGGTTTGAAGCGCCATGAGCAGCGTAGTTGCAATCTGCCATTTCCGATGGTCAGATGAATGCCTCCATTTTTTCAAGGCTTTTACATCGTATTCCGGCATAGACGCGAGAAGTTTTGGTATTTCGGGCACATCATTTACCTTTATCCACTCATAAAACAATGCAGTAAATGGCAGGTAGGCATAACCGTTAGGATACATCGCTCTATATTTTCTCCATACCGGCTTAGCTTTCACACCTGGCTTTTCGGCAGCGAGCAGCCGTGGCAAAACTTTGATAAAATTAACATAAAGTGGCGTCAATCTGTGGCTCTTGGGTTCTTCCGGCATAAAGAAGTTCATATCTTTCAATCGCTCCGGGTAGGTTGCTTTGATACGTTTAAACTCGTTTATATACCTCCAGGAGGTAACTGTGGAAATGCCCAGCTTTTTAGCGATCCTATAAGTAGTTTCATCGCCGCGGATGAACTGCCTGCGCATCATGTTAATTTTCTTTTGGGGAATCTGATGCCTTATCATGGCGCTTAGCCGTTGATGATTTGATAATAACCGGCTGTCAAGCCGATTGTTTTAGCCAATGACAGACTTCAGTCATATTTAACGTATCTTAATCATCAACAGCCAGCGGAGTTTCGATTGGCAAGGAAGGAATTTCAAACTATATGATAAAAATCAAAATAACTGGAACCCAATACTATTTAGCTATATTATCCAAACATTTCTTTCTCTTTTAAAAAGAACTCTATATTCTATATTATGCAAGAAACATCTGTACAAAACTATGAATCAATGATTTATAAATAAGATTACCCATATCTCCAGACGCTCTGATTTCGAAGGCTCATTAAGATGGAACAACAACGAAACTTTCAGAAGTATATCTGGATAGCGGCTTCGGGGGGCTATCACAGCGTGCTAATTTCATAGCATGCACTGTCAGGATTTATCATTATTAATCCAATGCTTCTCGTCCCGGTTCAGTATAACACCATCTTTTTTCAGTACTCGCTGCAATTGTTTTAGGTCAATGTCCTGCACTGGCTTATTATTCTTTGCAGCAATTATTGCGGCAACGCCTGCGGCCTCACCAAGTTGCATCCAGGTAACTTCAACCCTGATTGAGCAAAAACCGACATGGGAGGCTGAAACGCAAACGGGCACCAACAAATTTGTACATTCACTTTTTCTTGGAGTGATGATGCCATATGAAAGTTCATATGGTTGGTCAACTTTAACCCATATACGGCCTTCGTTTATGTATTGTGTTTTGGATATAGCCACTTTTTGCACATGATGACAATCCACAAAGTGGGAACCTAATGCAATAGCATCCGTTTTTTTAGGTTCTTCAAAAATGTCCTTCTGCGTTTGTACATAGCTTCCTACCATTCGGCGCGCTTCCCGGATATATAAATAATATGGAAAGTTATAGTTGTCCATAAATTCATCGGGAGCCAACCCATATCTGTTAATCTCATCGTGTAACGGCTTCGGCACGGACTGATCATGTTCTAAAAAATAAAGCAAGCCAAGTGTCCAGTCCTTATGATCCTGAAATATCCGTTTCCGCTTTTTATAATCTGCATCAGGGTAGTCGGTATTACCACCAAAAAAGCCAAGCGATATAACCGAATTTTGTTTATTATTGGCTTCAAACTTTCCCGGCGGGTAATTCCAGGAATACAAATCAATGATATCTGACAGTTTGGTATTAGGATGTTCGGCCAGCAGGTGCTTAAGCGTAATGAAGCGGTTTGCATCGTAATGCGATGGCAAAGGAAATGGCACTCTATCGGAGTTGGTGGACATTATCAACCGAAAATTATAATTGATGATCCTTTTACTGGCTTCCCCGTTAGTTAAATTTTTTGCTTCAACAAACCCCGGAAGCAAATTTCCATTGTCATCATATGGCGAAACATCGATAGGTTTATCCAGCAAACGAACACCGGCAAGCGATTCATCATATTGAGCTTTACTTTCCCGGCCATAAGTATACGATACACCCGCTCTTGCCATCAGATCGCCTTCATAAGTTGCGTCGATAAAAGTATCACCGCTCACAGTTTTTCCATTTGTCAATATTATGCTTTTGATAACGTCATCTCTTTTGATTACTTTGTTAACGAAAGCCTCGTAGATCACAGAGACGTGCTGTTCGGTCAGCATATCCACAAATATTTTTTCTGCAACATGCGATTCAAAGTAAAAAGCAGGTTTATTCATTCCATAAGCTTTACCTATGCGTGTATAGATTTCCAACGGAATTCCAGAGATGGTTTCCTCAATCATATGTTCTGTTTCCGCAGTTCCGATTCCGCTTGTATTCATACCGCCTACATGACGGGTCTGTTCAACTAAAATTACTTTAGCACCCTGTCTGGCCGCCGCTATCGCAGCTGATATGCCCCCGGGTGTACCACCATACACCACGACAGTGGGTTGGTCGGCAGCATTTAGCTTAAAAGCGTACAGTATAAGAAGCGCAGTTACTATATGTATTTTTTTCATTTTTTTAATTATGTTACTGATTTCTCTATCAATAAGTTACACTGCAACGTCCAGGCAGCAAATTTAGGTTTGCCGGACAATAAGCAGTTTTTGCATCACAGTAGTTCACTTTCAGAGCGAATGACAAGAACTCATATCCTTCGTTGTTAGCATACATCGCATTTTAAAACAACAAATAAAGCGCGCTGGTGCGCTTTATTTGTTAAACGGTATCAAAAGCCTGGATTTTGAGTAAGTGCGGAGTTTACATCCATCTGATGTTGCGGAATAGGATAAAGCAGATTCTTTTGTGAAACCGGTATCCCTGCAGCTTGAAGGGTGCTGATATATTTGCCAGTCCTTAACAAATCCCAGCGGCGGTGGCCTTCAAAGCAAAGTTCCCATCCCCGTTCCTGTAAAACCGCATCCCTAAACTGAGCCTGAGATAAGCCTGCCAGATTCTGAGGATTGGCAGACGGGTTACCATTTCTCGCACGAGTCCGCACCTGATTTATTGCATCATAGGCATCAGAGGTTGGTCCATTGATTTCATTAATTGCTTCGGCATAAATAAGAAGCACATCAGCATATCGTATGATCATGAAATTGTTCCGTGCGTCAAATTCGGCGCAGGGTGAAGGATCCCAATATTTATCAACACAAGGTCCGTTACGCGCAAAGACCAATTGGTTGTTTGCCGGGTTCACCTTTTGAGTGATAATAGTAACTTGTTTGCGATAGTCACCTGCCAGGTAAGAACTAACATATGAGGGTTCGACATTGTACGATCCACCACCCTGATTAATAGGATATGAAAAATAAATTGAAAAAAATTCAGCCATCGAACTACCATAAGTGGTTTTTACGCAACTGTATTGTGCTGAAAAAATATGCTCCTGACCATTCTTATTTTCGGGTGGGAAAATGTTTTTATAATCCGGAAAAAGACTATACACTTTTGAATCGATTACCTGTTTGGCGTAAGCGGCCGCATTTGTATAATCTTTATGGGTAAGGTAAACTTTTGCTAAAATTGATTTTACCGCGCCGCTTGTTGCCCGCCCGATTGTCCCGGCGGCAGTATATTTTGCCGGGAGGTTTGCAGTATCAGCATCTTTTAAATCGCTGATAATTTGAGTATAAACCTGATCAGATGGAGTACGTTTTATACTAACATTTACAACATCTGAAGTTGGTGTGGTAACTAATGGCACATCATCAAATGCCTGCACTAAATCAAAGTAAGTTAATGCCCGCAGAAATTTAGCCTCCCCTATTACCTGAGCTTTGACAGTGGCATCCATGGTGATCCCAGGAACGTTTTTGATTACCCGGTTAGCTCTGTCAATCAATAAGTAACAGTTCGTATAAAAGGTATCAAAAGTAGGATTGGATGGCGAATAATTATTAGTTTTAAGATCTAATATAGTCGCGCCGATGGTCGACTCAACGTTCAATTCTTCTGAATTGACATCCGCCAGGTTGATCATCGTCATACTGTATATAGTGCGCAATCTATCATACACTGCGTCAAGGGCAACGGTGGCGTCACTTGCGGTTTTGAAAGAGTTTTCCTCTCCCAAAAACGAATAAGGCTTCTCGTCGAGATTATTTTTACAACTACCTCCAAGAATTAACACTATAGTCAGGGAACCGCACAAAAGGGTGCGCACCTGTAAAAGCAGCATTTTATTCAATAACTTATATTGTGGTTTCATGTTTATCAGATTTATTTAAAATGCAGTAGACAAACCCAGCATGTAGATCCTTGATGGCGGATAATTGAAATTATCTCTTCCATAAGTGGTGTTACTATTGAAATCTCCGTTGACTTCAGGATCATAGCCGGTATACTTGGTGAAAGTAAGCAGGTTTTGTGCGCTAACGTAGATGCGGGCTTTCTTAATTACCTTGGTAAAGGTTGGCAACTGGTAACCGAAAGTAACATTTTTTAAGCGCAGGAACGAGCCGTCTTCTATCGCAAAGTTCGAAACTGCCGGCAAAACCCATTGACGTATACCCCCAACGGTGTTACTCGGATTAGTGGCTGTCCAATGATTCAGATAGTATGATTTCAGGTGGTTATACTGAGCATCTATCAGCGTGGTAAAAGTGTTATAAATTTTGTTGCCTTGTACCCCTTGTAAGAAAAATGAAAAGTCGAATGCTTTGTACGAGAAATTGTTTGTCAGGCCGAAAATAAATTTCGGAAGGCCGTTCCCCAGCACCTGGCGATCAGTTGACTCATTGTAAACGCCATCACCGTTTGCATCTTTCCAGCGATATGCGCCTGGCAGGCTACCAGCTTGTGCCAATGGGCCAGCAGCTGCAATCTGTTGCATAGTTTGCCATACGCCATCAAAGACATTACCGTAAAACGAACCCAATGGTTTGCCAACCTGTACTATGGTTAACCCAGAAAAATAATGATCCACGCCATTAGCAAGCGATACGACTTTGTTTTCGTTATAAGAGATGTTGCCAGCCGTTGTCCATTTGAACCCTTTTGCTCCCTTGTCAATGTTTACTGAGGTAATAGCAAGTTCAAAGCCCTTATTTTGCACGCTGCCAATATTGCGCAGTACACTGGTGGCGCCTGTAGTTGCAGGTAAATCCACAAATACCAATAAACCGCTGGTTTTTTTCAGGTAATAATCGCCAACAACGGTGATTCGATTATTCAAAAAACCTGCATCTAATCCAATATCCAATTGCGCTGTTTTTTCCCATTTCAGATCGGGATTTTCAATGCGTGAAACTTGATTGGTAAGTACTTCGACATCGTTAAAAACCGTTTTACCGATAGTGTATTGCGAGAGGGAATTATACAAGCCAATTCCGTCATTGCCGGTTATGCCATAACTGGCTCTCAGTTTTAGATCATTAATGACCTGGCTGTTTTTCAAGAATTTTTCGTCAGATACGCGCCAGGCGAACGCGCCGGAAGGAAAAAAGCCATACTTATTATTGGCCCCAAAACGAGACGAGCCGTCTTCTCGTGCACTAACAGTGAACAAGTAGCGGCCTTTGAAGCGGTAATTTACCCTGGCCAAATAGGAATTCAGACCCCATTTTTCCAAACCGCTGCTCGTGATATCAAGCGTACCGGCTGCTGACAAATTATTAGCGCCCAATACGTAGTTGGGAAAATTCTCAGCCTCCTGGTAGGTCCGTTGCATTCTATTGCTTTGGAAAGTTACACCTGCGAGAACATCAAAAGCGTTATTCTCGTTTATTTTTTTGGTATAGGTAAGTGTATTTTCATTTAAAGTATTAATATTTTCGGAAGTACCATTGCTTCCATAGCCATTACGACCACTGCCAGCAAGCGTTTGCGGCGTAAAGAATACGTTCCTAAATGAATTTTGAATATCTGCACCGAAACTTACATGTGCTTTCAAACCATCGATGATGCTAAAATCACCAAATACATTACCCAGCATTCTATCGGTTGTAAGCAAATTCGTTGAAGTGTTTTGGACAGCAACCGGATTGGGAGTACTTGCAAAACCGGTGCCGGGCCCCAAATTAAGCAATTGGTAACTGCCGTCCGCTGCATAAACGGGGCTGGCTGGTGATATGGTCAATGCTTCATATACAGGACCGGCAACCAGATCTTCCGATACACCGTTATTAACTGTGCGTGACACTGTAAGGTTGGATCCAATTTTGACATGATCACTCAGGGTTGCATCCAAATTAACTCTTGAAGCATAGCGCTTAAAGTTATTATTGATGATAATTCCATCCTGATTCAGGTAGTTTCCGCTTATCAGGTACCGTATCTTATCGGTGCCCCCGCTAATCGATAATTGATAGCTTTGCATAGGCGCAGTCCTGAAAATTTCTTTTTGCCAGTCCGTACCCTCACCGTAAGAAGCAACTGGTTTTGGATAAGCTCCACTGGGATTTCCAAACCGTAAAGCAAAGCCGAGATTTGCAAGCTGCTCATTTTTTAAATTGAGATGATCCATAGCATTACCCAGCTTTAGTTGCTTTACAGCTTGCTGCTCGCCTGCATAGCTTTCAAACTCAATACTGGGTTGTCCGAGTTTCCCACGCTTGGTGGTTACCAGGACAACGCCATTAGCTCCCCTCGAACCATATATCGCAGTTGCAGAAGCATCCTTTAATACTTCTATTGATTCAATATCACTTGGGTTAATGGTAGAAAGTGGGTTAGCATAGCTGGCCCCACTACCGCTCGCACCGTTTGCCGCGGTAAGGACTGAAATGGGAAAACCGTCAACTACATATAAAGGATCATTGCTGGCAGAAATAGAATTGCCGCCACGCACCCGGATCGTTATCCCGCCGCCGGGCGCATTGGATGCCTGAGTAATCTGCACGCCGGATACTTTCCCTTCCAGTGCCTGGTTAAACGAGTTAATGGGCTGTGCCTTGATTTCATTGGATCCTATTGAGGAAACCGAACCAGTGAGATCTTTTTTCCGGACAGTGCCGTAACCGATCACCACGATTTGGTTCAATCCTTTTGATTCCACTTTTAATTGAACATTAATTGTAGTGCGTCCTTCAATAGGAATTTCCTGGGTTAAATAACCAACACAAGTAAAAACAAGAGTTCCCTTGCTATCAGGGATATTAAGGAAATAATTGCCTTTGGAATCTGATATCGTTCCTAAATTAGAATCTTTTAATTTAATACTTACTCCGGGTAGATTTCCTTGTTCATCCGTCACTTTTCCAATTATCCTGATAGCGGCTACAGATTTATTGATGATAGGGATAGGCAATTTTGGCGTAATTAATATGGTTTTTTGATTTATCACATAATTAAATGGCTGATTGAGAAAACATGTTTTTAAGGCATCTTCTAATGAACCATCTTTTATTCTCATAGTAACAGACTTTGCTCTGATTAAAATATCAGGATCGCAAAGAATACTGTAACCGCTTTGCCGGCGAATGTCATTCAAAGTTTCCCACAATGGGGCATTCCTTTTATTAAGGTTAATCTTTTGAGCAAGAGAGGAAGCGCTCACCTGCACAAAAGTGATAAGACAGATAAAAAAAGAAAGTTTCATTACTCTCCATAATTTAGGATGAAAGCGGAATGTACGCCCGCGTTCAAATACAGTATAAATTTTATACATTTGAATCTTAGGTTAATTAAATAATTGGTTGTTAACAGCGATCATAATGATTACCTACTTATGCAGCTCCCAAGGCTGTATTCTCACCAGGGGTGGTTGCAACGCCCCTGGTGATTTTTTGGTAATCTCTTTTTAGTAAGATTAATTCGTCAAGATTACCCTCCTTCCTTCTATTTTATAGTGAATCCCGGATATTATTGTTATATTATCAAGCAGTTCTGTAATGTTTTTGTATTTAGATATAATGCCCCTTAGCTTCTTTTGGCCCGCACTGGTGTGGTATTCCACATCCACATCATACCACCTCGCAGCTATTTTTAACACCTCCTCGATCCGTTCATCATTAAAAACAAACAACCCGTTTTTCCAGCCCATAACCTCATCTAGGTCTGCATTCCTGATGGTTAAAGGCTCTTTCAGATTATTAATGGCCATCTGGCCTGGTTTTATAATTACATGGTTGTTTTTACCGCTTACTTTTACCGAGCCTTCCAGTAAAGTCGTTCTGATATCGGAATCGTCTTTATAAGCCTTGATATCAAAATGTGTCCCTAACACCTCCACTGTTTGCTTACCATCTACATTGACGTGAAATGGCTTACCCGGATTCTTAGCGACTTCGAAATAGGCCTCCCCGGTTAATTTAACCAGACGTTCTTTTCCCTTGAATGCAACAGGATAGCTTAATGATGAAGCTGCATTAAGCCAGACTTGGGTACCATCCGGAAGGGTTAGTTGATATTGTCCCCCTTTAGGTACATACAAAGTGTTTAACTGATTCCCGGTGCCTGGTTGAGCGGTTGCAGAACCAGCGCTCTGATAATCTATTCTGCCGTCTGTATGCTTGCTCACAGTTGTTCCGGCCTGGTAAGCAATGCTGCCGCTTCTTGCAGCTTGAAGATCTATTTTATTCCCATTGGATAAAACCAATATTGCTTTGTTGACACCCGGCGTTATCTCTGTCTTTTTAACATGAAGCGATAGCTGCTCTGTCCGCGGTTTGTTCTTATATAACAAAAAGCCTATAGCGAGCGTTACAAGAACTGTTGCAGCTACGGCAATTCTTATGACATAGCTTCTTAATCTATGGGGTCTCAACCCGGTATTCTGGTCATAGCCGATCCGGGCTTTCACATCCTTCAATGCCGTTTCTGCATCAAATTCAAGCAGGTGCTCGATGTCTTCGTTACGGACACTTTTATTCGACAGTTTTTCAAGGATTTCCCTGTTGCTAACGCTCTTATCTAACCACACCGCCAGCTCAGCCTCTTCCGCGGCAGTAAGGGAATTACTAAGCTTTCCTGCTAAAAGCGCGCTTATATGAAATGAATCATACAACTTTTTGTCCGACATGGCTTATTAATTGGCTTTAATATAATAGAAACAATACACAATGGTCTTTCCTCTAAAGGAATTGAAAAAAAATAGTTGCATTCTTAAAATCTTTCTGGCAAATCATTGTAACGACCCAGGGAAAATTGGGTAACAAACTTACAATCAATGACTTTTAAATTTAAAAAGCAACCTAGCTGAAGCAATGGCTAAAAAAGCGATGCAACCATAAAATATTGATCTCGGCAGAATTTCTTATCTGAAATACACGGACAGTATCACGGCAGTCAGGGTGCTAAATCCTCTTCCCGAAAGACGTTTCTTTAAAATCGAAAGTCCGCGCATTTTTTGATTATAAACAGTACTTACTGTTATATTAAGTTTGCCAGCAATCTCCTTAGGTTGTAATCCGTCTTCAAAGATCATTTTGATAATTTTCGCACATTGTTCAGGGAGGGCATCTACTTCAATTGCAATCTCGCGTAATACTTCTGCGTAAATAATCTGATTAATTATCGGTTCCTGAAATTCATCTTCCAGTAACCCAAGCTCGACACCATGCTTTATTTTTCGTTGCTCTTTGTTTAAAAAATTAATCGAGGCATTACGGGTGCTTATGTATAGAAAAGCTTTTATCGAGTTCAGGCTGACAAAATCCGCATGTTTATTCCATAGCTTATAAAAAGTGTCCTGAACAATTTCCTCCGCGACAAACCTCTCAGACGTTAGCCTGGTGGCAAAAAAACAAAGCGCGCTATAAAATTTCCCGAAAATATAATCAAAAGCTTGTATGTCGCCAAGTTGCAACCTGTGCAATAATTCAGTTTCATTCAGATCCTTTAATTGGTCAACCGCCATCGCGTCAGGGGAAAGTACACCCAAATACAAATTTAGGTAATTAAAGTTGGAAATATCCATGCTTTTGCGTGAAGCGAAACCTGGCATTACAAGCTGCAAAGACTTCGTTTGTCTTTATGCTATTATCGAAATGCCAACCCAAATTAATCCTTGGCGTGCGATCGAAATTAGTAAGCAAATATTTTTATAAGGCTGATTTTTTATTGTAAATATGTAAACCTATATAAGTGAATGGTGGCACACCAGGTTTTAACAACAGATAATAAGAGCGCCTATACTTATAAAATGACGTCCGTTGTCTCATTACTAAAGAGCTGATCAACAAAGTCTCGTTCCAAAACCCTGCTTTTATTTGAGTAAGCGCAGGCTAAAGAATTCGAGCTGTTTTTGTGAAGCAGGTCTGACATCAGCCTCATTTAATAAATATACTCATCGTACATAATCAATCTGTTGATCAAAACCGGGAACCCTAACAAAACAGTCCGGTAAGATAGATCTCTGTGTATGCAATGACCATACATTATTAGTGCATCCAATGAAATGTTAACCGGGACAAAAAGAGCTATATATAAAAACAGTCTCCTATCATTGCAGTAATAACAGACTGAAGTATATCAGCAGGCTGTCCGATTACAAAGATTTGCCATAAAACGGATCACGCAAATTTCACATATTAGCGGCCCGCTTAACCTTATCCAGTCAAAATGAAAAAACTAATACTTTTACTCTTCTTTAGCATTGCCCTGTTTTCCTGCAAAAAAGACCATTCCGGTAACCCTGGTACGACCAATGCATCATTACTGGTGGGAAAATGGATCTATACCCAGGACACCATCAGGGATTATAAAAACGGACAGTTAAACTTTACCAGTAATACAGGTGGCCGTAGTTTTGACGGTGCTTTTTTACGAACAATTTGATAAAAATGCTCAGGGCATCTCCGCTGGTCCCAATGGCCCCACGGAATCCAGCATCCTCCATTTCAATTACAGTTTAACCGGAAATGCACTGACGGTAAACTACCCGAAACAAGCTGATATGGACGCTGCCTCCTATCAATTCACCATAAAATCGCTCACAGCAAGTCAACTGGTACTTTATTATGAAGAGACAAAAACGGAAACAGACAGCACCGTTCTTAAATACACAGAGATCGAATATTTACGAAAAGAATAGCGCTGCTGCCTCCTCTAACCAAATAGGCCGGAGACCGCACAAACAAACGACCAAATAACCGCACAATTTAGCCTTTGTTGCCCTGCTTATTTTAATTTACTAATAAATTTAGTAATTTTGAACAAATAACAGATCATGCCAGACAATAACACCCTGATCGCGGTGAGCGCCTTCTCCGGACTGGCCGGCGCGCTGCTTACACAAACACTGACGGGCTTGTTTACCTATTACAGTGACAAACGAAAATCCCGCCTGGAACTGCACAAACAGTACCGGGACAAGAAAATAGAAATCGCGGAGAACTTTTATTTTATGACAGGTGAAACAATGTCCATTTTGAAGAAAAGTGTCAACATTCACAAAAACCGTAATGACTCCAGAAGCGAAAGCAGTTTGAAATTTCTCAGTAGTGAAATAAAAAAGCTGGATGCCCACCTGAAAAAGCTCAACGAGAAAAACTGGAAACATAACCTGATGGGTCTATATTTTAATATATCCCTGTCTTTTAATGAAATTATGGAAGCCAATACGCGATCTCATATCCTGTTCCTCAAATACCTGGATATTTCAGACAAAATAACCAAGGCGGCGGAGGCGGATAAAGAAGCGCTTTACGGCCAGTATAATATAACGATATTTGATTTGTGCATGCAATACGACGACATTTATAACATGCTGGAAAAGGACATGAATAAAGTTAAAGCAGAACTGCTCGACAGCTTTACCGGAAAGTAATTGTTTGGCGTTTGTTTTTCTCAAGAGCATTGCTGACAGAAAACACTATCGGTTTTATTCCAAGATAGCTGCAATACCGGTACCGTTACCTGCACTTCGCATTCTGCCAGATGAATCAAAAGGAATAAGATGGGGTAACCTATTAAAATGGTACTTACGTTTGCATATTATATCAGTATTTATCTATGAAATTATTTGTCTGTGGTTTTCCCCTGGACATGACAGAAATGGACATCGTCAAATTGTTTAATGTACATGCAACCGTAGGCACCATCAAGATTGTCCGGGATAAAAAGACTAAACGATGCAAAGGCTATGCTTTTCTCGAAATGACCGATCAGGCCGGGGCGGACCGAGTGATTGAAGCGCTTGACGGGAGTCCACTTGGCGACCGGTTGCTTACCGTCAGGCAAACTGCAGAAAAGGTTCCGGTGACTGAGCTTCCCTACAGGGCTGATCGTGATGGCAGGATGATTACAATTATAGCAGACCGCATGAAGCATTAGGAGGTATTACTCCAGACCTTTTTAAGAGGATGAAAAACATAAACCAACAACAGTATCACAATGAAAATTAACATTTATCCAATTCTGCAGGTCAGCCCTGTATCAGGTGGCTTCTACTTCAAAGCTATATTCACATGGTGGCATATACTTGCAGTGATTGCTGTAGTTATTTTGATAATATATTTAATAAGGAAAAAACGTAAATAACAGATAATTTAGTCTATTACACACCAGTCCGAACTAAGGGAGGGTTACAGCCCGCGGCGGAGGTATCGTGATCTTATCCGTTCGATTAACGGTGTTATGAGCTATGACCAATGCTTTATAAGAATCCACCGATAGACTGCCATTGGCATCATAAGCGTAAGTTCCTGCTGTCATCCCCGAAAAATTTCAAAAGCCATAACCTGTATAATTAGTACCTGCTCCATCACTTGCCGTTTTCAGCCGATTGGCCGGATCTTAAGTATAGGCCAGATTATCAAATTCTATCCGGGTGCCGCCTTCAATCGTAGCGGAGTCGCGCTTTAACGCCAGCAGGTTACCTCCTGTGTTGTAGCCGATATTACATGTTGGCGATGATATTAAAAGCACAGAGCGCTCTGCATAAATACTACGAGAATACCGGTCAAGGCCGTCATAGTAGCAATGGTAAATGAACAGCAAAATAATAATGGAACGATAAAGGTGGTTTTGCGACGTTTTTCCATTTTTTCTGGTGATTTGAAGGCTAAGATAAATTAGATATACCGGAGCCATTTTTTCTCCCGGTGTTTTGTTTTGTATTTACCATACCATTTGCATATTGGGTACATTAAAACTACCATGCTCATCCAGACCAAGTACACCGCCCACAATTGCAGCCCGCTTCCTGATTTTGGCCTTCCGAAATTCGAGCCGAACACCATATCAGAGGTTTTATAGCCTTCTAAAAGAACCATGATCAATACAAAAGGATGGATAATATACCAGTGAACAAGGAAATAGAACAACGGTACCCTACCATATACGCGTACGATATCCGTCCACTTATTTTTTATGAGTTGAACCCAGGAAAGTATTAAAAACATAATGCCTAAAAACAGTAAGCAAAATAAGAGCGACGGTGGATATTTGGTGACGTTAGCAAAGGAAAGCAATGTGTACAGCAGACCTTTTTGAACGGTCCATGGGCTAGGATCACCATAAATATTTATCGCTCTTAAAACGATAAACAAAGCTATTGCTGTTAGGCCGATTTTTAAGAAAAGTAGTTTTTGTCGCTCTTTGGGTAGTTGAAAAAAGCTACTGGCACCAAAACCAACCAACATAATACCCAACCATGGTACGGGAGGATAGCCCATAAAAAATATTCTGCCATTACCCAAACTGAACACTTGGGGTGAAAAAAATGGCATTAATATTTTTTGGTAAAGTGGAGTTCCAGCACCCGGAGCAAAAACGATGAGATTATGTAAAGCGAGTATTATGACTCCAATGACCCCGGTTAGCCGGTGCGGCAGTTTATACAATAAGCTAAGAATAATAAAACTAACGCCAATAGCGGCAATCACTTCGAAAATCAAAAAATGAAAACCGATATCAAACCACATACCGAAATTTATCAGTGTAAAATCCAACAAGATAAGCCACAAACCTCTTGATAATAGGAAAGCCCTTGCACCTTCTCCACGATTGGCTTTAATGGATAAGTAGACCGATACACCTGATAAAAACACAAAAGTTGGCGCGCATAAATGGGTAGTCCATCTAGTAAAAAATAAAATAAATGTCGTTGTTCGAAGGTCTGTCGGAGATTGTGAAAGAGATGTAACGTAAAAAAAGTCACGCACATGGTCGAGTACCATAATTATCATAACCAAGCCCCGCATAAAATCAATACTTTCATTTCTTTTCATACCCGTGTCACTTCCAGTTTTCGATATCTTCCACCCATTGTTGCCTTTTCATAGTCAACGCAATAAGCAACGCAGTGCCGCTAAAAGCTAATGCGTCGAAAGTGCTCGCCAATAGATTTCCCCGGTTAGCAGCAATTGGATGTGCAAGCGTACCCGGAACATGTACGAGCCAAACCCATAAAAAAATCATCAGGAAAAGAAACAGGGCTATTATCCTTATTCGTATTCCCAGAATAATAGTTACACCAGCGGATATCATAGCTATCCCGGTAAGGTTTACCCAAAAAAGATGATTAGCCATGCCGGCAGGGACAATATCTACCATATAGGGGGCATAAATTACATGAGATATTCCGTAGCTTGTAATCGTGTACAGGAAAAATAGATTACCGTAAGGCATAAGCTTCGCCAAAAAACCTTTTTCCGCCGAAGGATCACTTTCGAAAGAAAAAGCCACTACGAAAGCTCCACCAGCGAGAGCCAACTCTTTTAAAGGAGTCGCCCATAAACCCAAATGATACAATTTATTAGGTTGTGACAAAAGTTCGTAGGTGATATGAGTTCCAAAAAACAAGGCCAGCCAAACCCCAGCTAAAAACAAGGAAGCCTGTCTGCCTTTGCCGGGTATGAAAATCAATATACCTGTGGCTATAAGATAAATTCCAAAAGCATAGGCAAAAAGGGATAGCATAGGCAAATGGTCCTGGTAAACAGAAAAAAACACATCCCGGAATGTTCCAAAATAAAACTGTTGAAAACCATATACAATAAGTGCAAGGGCATAAAAGGTTCTGCCAATATATATTAGTTGTTGCATTGTGATTCGTATTTCATTGCAGCCAAATGTAAATACAACAATCATTCTCAATTACTTTTACCTGTACATAACTGATATGGTCTTTATCCGGCGTTCACCAAAAAAAAACGTTGTTTACAGCTACTCGGGAATCCAAAGAGGTAAAAAGCGTTATTTTGTAAATAGATGAAGATTAATAACGAAATTCTTTTTAACCTCCTTTTTTGGACGTTGTATTTTTTGTACCAATGGCTTGGGCTGGCGTCATTGTACACAGATTACGATAAATATTTTATTAATGCCTGCATGGCGTTGCCTGTATCGTTCTTATTTTCACTCTTGGCCGTCCATGTCTTTTTTAAACGGATATATCACAAAAATAAGAAAGTAGCCTTGGCTGGTCTGATTTTGTGTTCGTTTTTGCTATTGTTGGCTCGACGTTACATTAATTATTATATTGTCTATCCAAAATATTTTCCGCAGGCAACATGGATGCCCTTTTTTTCATTCGGGAAGATACTGACCGAGTTTGTCAATCTATATACCATAACAGGGCTATATGCTTTATATTACTTTATACGTTCGTGGTACCGTGAACGGAACAGGGTTCAAGAACTATTGCAACAGAAAACGATGGCGGAGTTGGATCTGCTTAAGGCCCAGGTTCAACCGCATTTTATTTTTAACATGCTAAATAATATTTACGCGACTGCTTTAAAAACCAGTCCCGACACTGCCGCTTTAATTTCACACCTCTCCGGATTTCTCGATTACAGTTTATACAATTCATCACAGGATAAGGTACCATTGACTACTGAGATTGATTATTTGAAGAATTATATTGAACTTCAAAAAAGCAGGTATGGTGGTAAATTAGACGTATCGCTAAATATTTATAATGAAATTGGCGGGTTGACCATTGTTCCGCTTCTTCTACTACCGTTAATTGAAAACTGTTTCAAACACGGTGTTGCCGGGTCTATTGGTAAGAGTTGGGTAAGGGTTGATGTATCCAGGCAGGATGCACAACTTTCGATTAAGATAGAGAACAGCAAAGAAGAGGATGATCAACCTAAAGCTGACTCTGGTGGCATCGGATTGGCCAATGTCAGGAAAAGATTGGATTTGCTCTATCCTGATGCGCATGAGATCAAAGTAATAAACGAGCTGGCTACTTATCTTGTTATTCTAAAACTCAAAATCAAATAAAGATGGTAAAATGTTTAATAGTTGATGATGAAGAGCCGGCAAGGGAACTGATCAGGCTTCATCTTTCAGATTTCGAAGGATTTGAAGTTGTGGCTTCGTTAGACAATGGTTTAGATGCATTTACCTTTTTGCAGAAGAATGTCATCGACTTGGTTTTCCTGGATATTCAAATGCCCAAAATTTCAGGTCTCGAATTAATCGGGGCACTGAAGGCCGGCCCCCAATTTATCTTTACGACCGCGTTCAGAGAATATGCGGCCAATGCCTATGAGCTGGATGTTTTGGATTATCTTGTCAAACCTATTACAAGGGAAAGATTCATGAAGGCGGTATTCAGGTATATGCACAAAAACATGCAACCGCCCCCGGACTACCAGGATGCCTATCATTTTTTTAAAGTCGGCAGGGAACAGGTCAAGATATTTTTAAAAGATATTATTTTTATTGAGGGGCTCGCTGATTACATTCAGGTACACACGGTACATCACGCTTATATCGCTTCGGAAAAGTTGGGTTACATGGAGGAAAAACTTCCTGAACAAGAATTTACAAGGATTCATAAGTCATTTATTATCGCTTTGGATAAGATGACGAGCTATACGGCAGAACAGGTTAAGCTTGGTGATCGGTCCCTGCCATTAGGAAGGCTTTTTAAGGGTAATTTCCTTAAAAAAGTCAGTAGTAAAACTGAAAAAAATTAGTTACTGAACCATCCGATTTGGAGGCCACGCTTCAGCCCGGGCGTATATCTTGTTTACCTTTACAACAAGCCTGGCTTTTGTGCTTTCACAGTTGGATGTTTTGATTGTCAACGTCGCCCTTCCACAGATCGGTAAATCCTTTTCGGCCGGTATGAGTACCCTGCAATGGGTCGTTGACGGTCATGCCGTTGCTTTCGCGGTATTGATGCTGGCGTCATTAGCGACCCGTTAGGTTCCCAACGGCTCCTCCATTTGAGTCTACTGCTGTTTGGCTTAGCTTCTACCTGCTGTGGATTGGCCTGGAGCCCGTTTGCGTTGATCGGCTTCCGGGTATTGCAGGGTGTTGGTTCTGCCATTATAATTCCTACGTCTCTATCGATCCCCAAACACACTTCTTCCGATGAACCAAAAAAAAGTGCCCGGGCGGTGCCGTCATAGGAAATCTGCAAAGAACAAACTGGAAGATTGAAAAAGCGTCCTTATTCAGCATCCGTGATTAATGTAATTTAAGTATATAAGTCAAAAAAGTCCATGAAATCAAAAACTATAGAAAATCGCTCCCGGTTCGCGCATCCGTGGGGCAATGGCAATTGATAGCGGTGCTTTCCCATTTTGTTTCGGAAAGGAAACAACTTAATAGATTTGCAGCACGCATGTTTTGCAGAAATAAAGGGAAGGGCGACCAAAACCGTAAAGTTGATTTTACATTTGCGTATAATTAGCTCAATATTCATTAAAGCTTTTCGACCAATGATTGACAGAACTAAAAAAACTTATTTATTTATACCAGGTGGGTGGCATGGTGCGTGGACATTTGATCCAATAACAACGCGAATGAAATCAGTTGAAAAAGATTGTTTTTCTTTAACATTACCCGGACTCGAGCAAAAAAAAGTTAGTCAAGACAAGATCGTTAATTTGACAACACACATTCAATTTGTTATTGATTTTATTGTTGAGAAGAAATTGACCGATGTGATCTTATGCGGGCATAGCTATGCTGGAATGGTTATTACAGGTGTAGCTGATAATATTCCTGAAAGAATTTTCGCGCTTGTATACATAGATGCCTATATTCCAAAAGACGGGGATTCATGTTGGAAGCTAACTAGTGATCAATATCGTGAGCTTTTTGCAACCGGCGCAGCTGTGGATGGATTTAATGTAGTTAGCAGACCGGGTTCTGATAGTAGAAGACGCCCACACCCTTTGGCTACCTTTATGCAAAGTCTACGATTAATTGGTAACTACAAGCAAATTCGAGATCTTACTTTTATCTATCTCAGCGGCTGGGAAAATACTCCTTTCCGGCAACAATATGAATTACGTAAAAATTCCCCAGAATGGCGAGTGGAGGTGATTGATTGCGAACATAATGTTATGGAGCATCGCCCTGATGAATTGACTGAAATTTTACTGAGTATAGATAAATAGGCAGTTTATATAGTCTTGACTCATAATATTTGGATGATGCGACACGGCAGATCAGTAAACAAACGAGGAAACCCTCAGATGTAATTTTCTTATTCGAGCCTGAAATACAGCCATTCAACTAAGCAATAGCTCAAATGCCAAACAGGTTAAAGAATATATTGATTTTCTATAGGTTGTTAGATCGAAAAAGAAAGTGAACACTAGCTAAATGCTTTTTAAGGCAAAGACATATTTTCGCGGAACGGTTAATTAACCATGCGTTTGTGTCTTTGTTTTTGATATGTATTTCAATATCAGGCTTATGGGAGGCGACCACAAGATAGTCTCTCTCATTATTCAGAGGGATAGGTAAACGTAAACCCGTTCGGCTGAATCACTTAAAAGTCGCGCAGGTTATTGGGCGCTCTGACCTGCACAACTTGACTTAAGCGTAACGGCAGCGGGCTGGTTTATTTTTAATGATCTGTTAGTGCTAATACAATACGTTGCCCTTTTGACCTGATACGGTATAAGCTGCCATTACCGGTTTTTCCCATCACACCTTGTATAGTTTGCAACTGGTAAGCATGGCCATCAAACTCATATTGGGCAC